>NZ_WNKX01000024.1 GCF_009720745.1 Massilia eburnea
GGCCAGCGGACTCCTCGACCATGCGCACCGCGCGCTCCATCACCTCTGGGGAAAACTTGGTAGATTTGCGTTTCATAAGCTCCATTCTCTCAAATGTTGGAGCCTCCCAGATTTCCGGTCCGGTTCACTGAGCCCTCCTATGCGGAGCGGCGATCAACTAGCGGACTGGATAAGTATTCGGTTCAGCTATCAGGCTGGCTCAAGGCCGAAGCAAGTAAGCCTCGCAAGCAGCGACGCAATTTGAAGCAACTGCACCTGGAGCTAAAGGAGCTTGGGTACGAAGGATCATATGACCGCGTGGCGGCGTTTGCCAGGCAGTGGAAGGCGGGTCAATCGGAATGGGTCAATTCGGCGAGCAAACGCACACTTTATGGCTATAGCGTTGGGAAAGATCGTGACTGAGCTTTTCGGACGTCGACTACCATTGTTGGCGCGCGTGTCCTTGCCCCTGATTGTCGTTTTATTCGGGCTCTATTCGTTGCCGTTCAGTACACTTCGCAAAGAAAATACCGGACCGATTGCAAATTTTGCTGATTGGAAAATTTCGGCAGACCATTTGGCTGTCTCTAAAGCCGCGATGCGTCTGAGCGATGGTGGCCGGATTCTCGCGGCCGATGAAATCGCCGGCGTCATTTCCCGGTTCGAAAATCATCCGCGCTTAGTCAGCACACGAGGAATCTATCTGGACCTGACGAAACCCTTTTTCGGGGAACAAGAATTCGCCGCCAGGTCTGCCTTGTACGGTTTTATCACAAACAATACCCTCCAGGATTTGGACAAGGTGCGTACCAGTCTCCGTGAACTCGACGTTTCAGTCGTCGTCCTGTATCGCAATCTGGATAGCAAAGATCGCAGAGACTTGATGCTCGAAGAGCAATATCAATTACAAAGCGTTATAAACGGCTACTCCATATGGGTAAGGAACCAGCGAGAGCATAGTTAGGTCGTCGGATTCCACTGACACCTCGGTGAGGTGCGCTAGAATGTTGTCATGAGTGCACCAACCCTCGACCCCGGCCAGATCGCCTTCATGCGCAGCGGCGTATCGATCAGCGTGGCCAGTTGCGACCGCAACGGCATGCCGCAGCTGGTGCGCGCCATCGGCTGCCGCGTCAGCGACGACGGCCGCCGCGTCACCGTCTTCGTGCCGGAAAAGAAATCGCAGGCGGTGCAGCGCGATATCTTTGCCACCGGTGCCATTGCGGTGGCCTTCACCCAGCCGTCGACCCACCGCACCATGCAGCTGAAAAGCCGCGATGCCCGGGTGTCGGCGCTGCAGCCGGACGATGTCCAGCTGGTCGAGGCCTACCGCGACGCCTTCGTAGCCGAGGTGGGCGCAATCGGCTTCCGCGAGGCGATGGTGCGCACGCTGCTTTCCTGCCTGCCGGAGGAGTTGGTCGCGCTGAGCTTCTGTCCCAGTGAAGCCTATAGCCAGACGCCCGGCCCCAACGCCGGCAAGAAGCTGGAGGCCGGGGAATGAGCGCCATCATGCTCGACACCATCCGCGAGTGTTTTGAGGGCGTGATCCCCGCAGTGCTCGGCACGGCCGACCTGGACGGCATGCCGAATGCCTCTTACCTCTCGCAGGTGCAATACATGGACCGCGAACATATCGCGCTGTCCTACCAGTTCTTCAACAAGACGCGCGCCAACATCCTGGCCAACCCGAACGCGCGGCTGAAGGTCGTCAACCCGCATACCGGAGCGCAGTACACGCTGGCGCTGCAATACCTGCGCACCGAAACCTCGGGCCAGCTGTTCGAAAGCATGAAGGCCAAGCTGGCCGGCCTTGCCTCGCACGTGGGCATGGCCGGCGTATTCAGGTTGCTTGGCTCGGACGTGTTCCGCGTCACGGAAATCGTCTGCGTCGACCGCGACGTGGCGCCCCCTCCACCGCCGCCGCGCAATACGCTGGCCGCGCTGCGCCTGTGCTCCGAACGCTTGCTGGCCTGCCGTGACCTGGCGCAGTTGTTCGACGAAACCATGGCCTGCCTGGACGAGAAGCTGGGCATCAGCCATGCCATGCTGCTGCTGCACGATCCACAGGCGGGCTGCCTGTACACAGTGGCCAGCCATGGCTATGAACATTCGGGCGTAGGCTGGGAAATCCCGCTGGGGCAGGGCGTGATCGGCGTGGCGGCGCGCGAAGGCACGGCGATCCGCATCAGTCATATGACGGCCGAATATAGCTACAGCCGCGCGATCCGCCAGCAGGCGGAAGGCAGCGGCCTTGCGCAGTCCCTGCAGACCGAAATCCCGTTCCCCGGCTTGGCCGAATCGCGCAGCCAGCTGGCCGTGCCGATCCAGGGCTGCGAGCGCCTGCTCGGCGTGCTGTACGTGGAAAGCCCGCAGGACCTGCGCTTCACCTACGACGATGAAGACGCGCTGGTGACGCTGTGCGGTCAACTGGCGATGGCCATGCATATCATGCAGAACGTTCCTGCGCCCGAACCGGAACCGGAACTGGAGTCGGCGCCGGCTGTACAAGGGGCGCCTTTGGTGGTGCGCCATTTCGCCGATAACGACTGCGTTTTCTTCGGCAACGATTACATGATCAAGGGCGTGGCCGGCGCCGTATTGTGGGCGCTGCTGCAGGACTTTGTCGCGCATGGCAAGACCGCCTTCAGCAACCGCGAACTGCGGCTGGACCAGCGCGTGCGCCTGCCCGACGTCAGCGACAACCTGGAAGCGCGCCTGGTGCTGCTGGCGCGGCGCCTGTGCGAACGCGAGGCGCCTGTGCGCATTGAAAAGACGGGGCGCGGACATTTCCGCTTATGCGTCCAGCGTCCCTTGCAGTTGGCGGAAGCCTGATTATGCCGCCAGTGCCGGCGGCGCAGCCAGCGCTGCATCCAGCTTGGCCGCATCGCGCTCGCTGATCAAGCTGCGCGCCATGGCCAGCACACCTTCAAAAACCGGCGGCGGCATGCCGGCGCGCATGCCAAGCAGCATGCCTGCGCGTTCGGCCGGATTCAGCGCCGGGATCATCCAGCGCATGGTGGCCTGCATTTCCTCCGGCGGGATCACGGCCAGGATGCGTTCATGGATCGCATGCAGTTCCTCATCCGAATAGCAGGCCCACAGCACGGCATTGTGCTCGGTCTCCTCCAGGTTCATATGCACCAGGTTTTCGCCGACGAACACCGACAGCTGCAGGTGCAGGTGGTCCAAGTGCTGGAAGCGCGCGGCGCCGATGGCGCTGGCGCAGTGATCGCACAGTGCCAGCAGCTTGTCGATGGCCCAGTCGTGATGGTCGTGGTCGCCCTCCGCCACTTGCGCGGAGCCGCGTCGGCGCGCGTTCATCGCGGGGTGCACGAAGTCGTGCTCATGCTGCAGGTGCTTGCGCATCATGGACAGCAGCTCGCGCACCTGCGCCAGCGCGCCCTGCAAGTCGTCGTTATCGGCCGCATCGGTGCGGGACAGGCGCGCTTGGGTATCGCTCATGAAGTTGCGCAGCGCCTTATGGATGCCGGCGTACATATTGATTCGTGGTTTGTTCATTTCATTTGTCCTCGGGTTGGTACGAAGACAATGGTAGGCATTAGGACATCAGCGCGTTCTTAAAAACTCCCTCAGCAAACCTTAAAAACTTCTTAAGTTATTCGGCGGCGCCTAATAATGGTATCTGAAACGATTCGTTCCTTGCGGTAAGGGTAGCTGCATATGATGCGGCGAAAGGAGAAACGATATGAGCGTTATCAACCGCAAGCGCCGAGCCGTAGTCGGAGGCTTATCCACGCTGGCGCTGGCGCCTGCCGCAGTACTTGGCGCCGCCGCCGCGAAACCCGCTGCCCCGCCAAACATCCTGTTCATCCTGGCCGACGACATGGGCTGGGGCGACCTTAGCGTGTACGGCCAGACCGAATACCGTACGCCGCACCTGGACAAACTGGCCAGGCAGGGCGTCCGCCTGACTCAGGCCTACTCCAACTCCGCTGTTTGCTCGGCCACGCGTTTCGGCCTGATCACGGGCCGCTACCAGTACCGCCTGCGCGGTGGACTGGAGGAGCCGATTTCCGGAACGGGCAATCACGGCTTGCCGCCCGAGCATCCGACGCTTCCGTCCTTGCTGAAGCAGGCCGGCTATAGCACCGCCTTGTTCGGCAAATGGCATTTGGGCTATCTGCCGGCTTTCGGCCCCCTGAAAAGCGGCTATGACAGTTTCTTCGGCAATTATGGCGGCGCCATCGACTACTTCACGCACAAGCCGGGTGTCGGCCCGAACGTCAAGGAAGACCTGTACGAAGGCGAAGTGCCGGTCAGCCAGGTTGGCTATTACACTGACTTGCTCGGCGATCGTGCCGCCAATTACATCGGCAAGCAAGACCGCAGCAAACCATTCTTCCTGTCGCTGCATTACACCGCGCCGCACTGGCCATGGGAAGGGCCAAAGGATGAAGAAGTCTCACGCTCCATCAGCGCTATCTCCCACTACGATGGCGGCAACCTGGAAACCTATGGCCGCATGGTGGAAGCGCTGGACGCCTCGATTGGCCGTGTATTGGCAGCCCTGGAGCGGCGTGGCCTGGCCGAGAATACCATCGTCATTTTCACCAGCGATAATGGCGGTGAGCGCTTTTCGCGCACCTGGCCATTCAGCGGGCAAAAGTCCGAACTGCTGGAAGGCGGCATCCGCGTGCCCGGCCTGGTGCGCTGGCCGGCGCGCATCAAGCCCGGCCAGGTCAGCCAGCAGGTGGCCATCAGCATGGACTGGCTGCCCACGCTGCTGGCGGCGGCGGGCACCGCACCCGATCCGGCTTATCCGCCGGATGGCGCCAACCTGCTGCCGGTGTTGCTGGGCGAGCAGGGCGTGCAGCCGCGCAGCCTCTATTGGCGCTACAAGGCCAATGCGCAGCGAGCATTGCGCGACGGGGACTGGAAATACCTGAAAATCCGCGAGCAGGAATTCCTGTTCAACCTGGCCCTGGACCAGCGCGAACGCGCCAACCTTGCACAGCGCGAGCCGGAACGCCTGGCAGCCCTGCGCGCGCAGTGGGAGCGCTGGGATGCCGGGATGCTGCCGATCAGTGCCGATGTGCGCACGTACGGCGTCAGCGGCCGCGTGCAGGCCGATAAATACGGGCCAGAGTCAAACGGTAAGTAAAGTCGGGGTAAATAAAGTCGGGGTCAGCTCTGGCAATCGGACATGAATTTCGCATCGCGAAATTCATGTCCGATTGCCAGAGCTGACCCCGACTTTTAAGGTGAACGCTGCCGCGTTTTCAGGGTAGTGCCGTCGGGGCCGAACAGGAGGACGTGCTCGCCCATGCGCGGGCGGCCGTCGGGGCCGGGCTCGAGCGGGACGGGCGGGGTGGACTGGTAGAGCCAGACTTCGCGTCCGCTGTCGAAGCGCCTGCTGAGCTGGGGCGGACCGAAGGCGGCCAGGGCTGCCTTGCGGTCGCGTGGGGCGGCGGGGCTGGCGGGCGGCGGGTCGTCCATGTATTCAAAGCTGAGCAGGGTGTCGTCCGGCCAGCTGCGGTCCCAGATCGGGGCGAAGTAGCTGCGGTCGAGCAACACCTGGCAATCGCAGTAGGGCATTTCGCTGGCGGGCGGATTGCCGGCGTACAGGTCGTGGAAGGGCAGGGTGGCGCGCCGTTCGCCAGCCTCCAGGGTGATGGAGAACAGTGGGCGTTCCGTGAAGAACATGTAATTGCCCTGTGGGTCGCTGCAGACTTTATCAGGGCTGCGCAGGTACTCATCCAGCCAGGCGAACAGGTGGGCGTTGTTGGAGACCAGTCCGGCCTCCATGCCGACCAGGCATTCCAGCCGCAGGTCGCCCAGGCGCCGCCTGCCTTCCGGTACGCCTGGGCTGCGCACCTCCGCGCGCCAAGTCATGGACAGCGTCTTGCGGTTGGCCAGCACGGCGGCATCTTCGCGCCACAGCTGCGCGTCGGCATCGAGGGTGAAGCTGTTGTCGGCGGCTATTGCCACCGGCTTGGCCGTGGTGTCGCCCACCACCTTCAGCTTGATGCCGCGCATGTCCGTGCCCGGCTGGCGGGGCAGGAGGCGGAAGCGCAGTGTCGCCTGCGGCGCCAGCGCGTGCTCGCGCCGGAATAACTCCACGCCTTGCAGCATCTTGCGGTACGATTTGTCCACCGGCGAGCGGGTGCTGGGGACTTCCACCGTGGGGACCGACAAGGCCGCGGCTAGCAGCAAAGCAGTTTTCCACATAATTTCAGATTGTGGCATCCTCCTGTAATCAATGCATCCAGAATGCGCCAGCAGTGCGCACATTTACTGATGATCAATGACCCGCCTGTGCTTGAGAGTTTGTCTACCCGTTATGAACTTCTGGTGGCCAACATCAGCGACTATGCGATCTATATGTTGGACACAGGGGGCCGCATCAGCAGCTGGAACGCGGGCGCCCAGCGCTTTAACGGCATCAGTGAACGGGAGGCGCTCGGCACGCATTTTTCACGCTTCCATACGCCGGAAGACCGTGAGGCGGGCCTGCCGCAGCAGGCCCTGGCCACGGCTTTGCGCGAAGGCCGCTATGAGGCCGAGGTCTGGCGCGTGCGCAAGGACGGCACGCGTTTCTGGGCCAGCGTGGTGATCGACCCGATCTTCACACACGAAGGCGAGCATGTGGGCTTCGCCAATATCACGCGCGACATCACGGAGCGCAAGCAGGCGGAGGAAGCGCTGCGTGAAAGCGAGCAGCGTTTCCGCCTGCTGGTGCAGGGCGTGATCGATTATGCGATCTACATGCTGTCGCCCGAGGGCCTGATTACCAACTGGAACCTGGGCGCCGAACGCATCAAGGGCTATGCGCCGGAGGAGGTGCTCGGCACCCATTACCGCCGCTTCTTCACGGAGCCGGACAGGGCCAGCGGCGTGCCGGAGCGGGCGCTGGAAATTGCTGCGCGCGAGGGGCGCTATGAGAGCGAGGGCTGGCGCGTGCGCAAGGATGGCACGCAATTCTGGGCCCATGCCGTGGTCGATGCGCTCTATGACGATGACGGCTCGCTGCTCGGCTTCGCCAAAGTCACCCGCGACAACACCGAGCAGCGCAAGGCGCAGGAGTCGCTGGAGCAGGCGCGCGCAGCACTGTTCCAGGCGCAGAAAATGGAATCGATCGGCCAGCTCACGGGCGGCGTCGCGCACGACTTCAACAACCTGCTGGCGGTGGTCTCGAACGGCATCGATATCCTGCGTACCGCGCCGACGCAAGAGGCCAGTGCGCGCGTCCTGGACAGCATGCGGCGCGCGGTGGACCGCGGCGCCTCCCTGACGCAGCAGTTGCTGGCCTTCGCCCGCCAGCAGCCGCTGGCGCCCAGCGTGCATCAGTTGAACCGCCTGGTGAACGGCTTCGAGGGCGTGCTGCGGCGCGCGGCCGGGCCGCTGATGCGCTTCGAAATGGACCTCGATCCCCACCTGCGGCCGGCCTCGATCGACGAGGCGCGTTTCGAGGCTGCGCTATTGAACCTGGTGGTCAATGCACGTGACGCCATGCCGGAAGGCGGCACGCTGGAAGTCACCACGCGCAACGTCACCCTGGCAGAAAACCAGGCTGGGGCCCTGCCGGCAGGCGATTATGTGCGCGTGAGCGTGGCCGATACCGGCAGCGGCATGAGCGAAGAGGTGCGCCAGCGTGCCTTCGAGCCGTTTTACACCACCAAGGAAGTGGGCAAGGGCACTGGCCTGGGCTTGAGCCAGGTGTATGGCTTCATGGCCCAATCGGGAGGGGCCGTGACAATCGATACCGAAATCGGCAAAGGCACCACGGTGAACCTGTACCTGCCGGCGCTGGAAGGAGCGTTGCCGGAAGTGCGCTCGATGCGCGGCGGGCGCGAAGAGCGGGTGCTGATCGTGGAGGACGATCCGCTGGTGATGGAATCGGCGCGCGAGCTCTTCCAGAGCATGGGCTACAGCACCGTGCACGCCAGCGACGCGGCCGATGCGCTGCGCACGCTGCAGCGCGATGGCGAATTCGACGTTCTGTTCAGCGACGTGATGATGCCGAACGGGATGTCGGGCCTGGACCTGGCGCGCGAAGTGCGCAAGGGCTACCCGGCCATCAAGATTATCCTGGCCTCCGGTTTCCCGCAGGCTGACGAAGAATTTTCCATCGTCGGCAAGCCTTACCGCCTGGCCGACCTGGCCCGCCAGCTGCGCATGGGCTGAGGTACACTCTACGCCTTTACAGAAGCCGTAGGGGAGACACGATGAAAAAACTGGTATTGGGGGGACTTGCCATGCTGATGGCCGGCAGCGCCATGGCGGCAACGGTGCAGGACGTGGCGGAGCGCTACCGCAAGCTGGCGCTGGCGATCGGCCAGCATGACAGCAGCTATGTCGATGCCTATTACGGCCCGCCGGAACTGGAACAGCAGGCGGCGAAGAACAAGCAAAGCCTGGCTTCGATCAAGTCGGACGTGGCGCTGGCGCAGCGCGACATCGCGCAGCAAAAGGCCCGCGACGCCGACGAGGCGCTGCGCATCGAATTCCTGTCCAAGCAGCTGAAGGCTATGCATGCCCGCGTCGAGATGCTGGAAGGCCGCAAGTTCAGCTTCGACGAAGAGACCGCGCTGCTGTATGACGCGGTGACCCCGCACCACGACCGCGCCTATTACATGGCGCTGGTGGCGCAGGTGGACAAACTGCTGCCCGGGACCGAGCCGCTGCCGGAACGCCTGAAGGCCTTCCGCGCCAAACTGGTGATCCCGAAAGACAAGCTGAAGGCGGTATTCGACGCATCGATCGCGGCCTGCCGCGAGCGCACGGCGGCCTTCATGGAGCTGCCGAAGAACGAAAGCTTTGTGCTGGAATTCGTGACCAACAAGCCATGGTCCGGCTATAACTGGTACAAGGGCAATGCGCACAGCCTGATCCAGATCAACACCGAATTCCCGATCTATATCGACCGTGCGGTGGACCTGGGCTGCCACGAAGGCTATCCCGGCCACCACGTCTACAATGCCTTGCTGGAGCAGTCGCTGGTCAAACAGCGCAACTGGGTGGAGTTCAGCGTGTACCCGCTGTTCTCGCCGATGTCGCTGATTGCCGAGGGCAGCGCGAACTATGGCATCGAGATGGCTTTCCCCGATGAGGAGCGCCTCGCTTTTGAGCAGAAGGTGCTGTACCCGCTGGCGGGCCTGGATCCGGCGCTGGCGCCGCAATATGCACAGCTATTGAAGCTGCTGGGTAAGCTGAGCTACTCCGACAACGATGCGGCGCAAGCCTACCTGGAAGGGAAATGGACCCGCGAGCAAACCATCGAGTGGCTGGTGAATGTGTCGCTGTACCCGCCGGAGAAATCGGCGCAGCGCCTATCCTTCTATGACGCCAATCGCGGCTACGTGATCAACTACAACCTGGGCAAGGACATGGTCAAGGCCTGGACTGAAAAACATGTGACGGCCACCGATCCGGCGGCCGCCCGCAAGCAGCGCTGGGAAGCATTCAAGAGTTTGCTCTCGTCGCCGCGCCTGCCTTCCGGTCTTCGCTAGGCTTAAGCAGCTTTCTTGGAGCTCAGGCATTCCTTCATGAATGCCTTGCGCTCATCGCCCTTCTTGCCTGCCGCGTCGGCGTTGCAGGTCTTCATCTTGTCCTGCTGCGTCGCCGGCGCGGCAGGCTTTGCGCTCAGGCATTGCTTCATGAAGGCTTTGCGCTCATCGCCTTTCTTGCCTTCCGCTTCCTTATTGCAGGTCGTCATCTTCATTTGCTGGGGAGTCTTCGCCGGAGCCGGGTCCGCGGCAAAGGCAGCGGAACAAGACAGGGCCAGCACAGCAATGATCAGTTTTTTCATGGGCGGTTCCTCGTAACAGTTGGGTTGGTCTGCGCTTGTAACTATACATAGTTTTTGGCGGGCAAACACCTATAGTGTAAGTAGCTCTTCTGAAGGAGATTGCCATGAGCCGCAAATTCATCGATTGCCGGGAATTCCCCGGCGACACCTATTGCAGCGTTGCTATTTCGGCAGACAGCGAAGACGAACTGATTGAGATCGCCGTGCAGCATGCCATTTCGGCCCACAAGCATGCGGACAGCCCGGAACTGCGCAGCGCCATCCGCAGCATGATGCATGACGGCATGCCGCCGGAACATGTGATGCCCCCCGGCGCCAGCACGGGCGCAGCGGAAAGCGCACACCGGCACTAAGCCGCGCGCGCCGCAGTAGGCTGGGCTTCCAGGTAGCGGATCAGGTCGCGGCCCAGCACGCGCAGGCGTGCCGTGTCGACCTGGCGTTTTTTATAGGCGTCATGGCTGGCTGGACCTTCCAGCGTGCGGCCATGGCTGGCCTTGTCCATCAGCTGGATTTCATATTCGAAGAAGAAGCCGACGTCATAGTCCGGGCCGCTTGTCGCCGGATCGTCCGACGGCACGTGGATCATCTTGCGCACGGTGACCTGGATGCTATTGAAGCCGGCGCCGCTGTGCGGGTTGTCGGCGCGCGTCTGCGGCGAGGATATCTCCATCATTTCCGCATCCATTTTTTGCAGCAGTTCGGCCGGATAGCCGTCGGCGGCTTCCAGCAGGCAGCGGTATTGGGTGAACACTTCCTTGGCCGCTTCCATGTCGAGCAAGGTGTTGCGGGTGCGCTGGGAATCGACGTTGGTCACCGAAATTACATGCGCGCGCTGCAGGGTGCGCAGGGCCAGCAGGCATTCAAAACGGGTGTTGAACACCATGCGCACGCCAAGGTGGTCGAAGATGTCGGCTGCCAGGTAGGCGGCTTTTTGCAGCAGCTTGAGCAGGATGCTGGCGCGGCTCTTGTTGTTCTTGCGGTCAAAGTGCAGCAAAGGCAGGCAAATCTCGCCATCGCTCAGGTAATGCTGGCCATCTTCTTCGCGGATCACCTCATCCAGGCTGGCAAAAACCTGCTGGCGGATGGTGTTGAAATAGCGCAGTTTGAGGTTGTTATCGATGTAGAAAACGCCATGCATCACCTTCAGCACGGCGCAGGACCACATGCGGCGCAGTTCGACCTGCTCGTTGCCGTGCAGGGAGGCGAATACCAGCAAGTCCAGCGGGTCTTCCGGCAGCCGCACTTCCGCCGGGATCAGGGCTGCTTGTTCGGGTGTCAGGAAGGTGGTGCACACGAAGTCGAGCGCTTCACCGTGGGCTTTGGCGATCACTTCGCAGGCATGCGGATTGTCGATGTCGAAGCCGTATTCGCGCACGAATTCGCGCGCGTCGTGATGGTTGCGCAGGGCCAGTCCACCGAGGTCGATTGCCGACACGCCGGATGCGATGGCATTCAGGTAAGTCCAGTTCAGGGAAAACTTGCCCTGGCACTTTAGTGATGGATGCATGGTAAGGAAAGTATTGCAGCGTTGGGTGCATGCCGCAAGGTGAGGTGTTGTTTGCAGATCGTACTTGTGTGTTACTAAATAACTAATGTAAGATTTTCTCGGTGGTAACTTTTATAACGAAATAATTAGACAGGAACGACCGTGACCAATCCGTATTCCATGCCGCAAGCAGAGCTGACCGAAACCGTCGGCGACGAAACCTATGAACCGAAGTTTTTTGCCCTTGATGGCCGTATTGGCCGCGTGCGCTACTGGGCGTACAGCATTGGCTGGGGTTTGCTGATACTGCCGGTGATTATCCTGACCACCGGCCTGGGCGCATTGACCGGCTCCTTCAGTAATTCTGCCGGCGCCGGCGGCCTGATCGGCATGGGGATCAGCTATTTGTTGTCCACTGCTATTGGGATTCTGCTGGCACGCCGCCGTCTGGCGGACCTGGGGCAAACGCGTTGGTTGGCAGCGTTGATGGCGGTCCCCTACTTGAATGGACTTTTCGGGCTATACCTGCTGTTCGCACCAGGCGACGTGGACTCCAATGAGTACGGCCCGGCACCAGAAGCGAATTCGACGGGCGTGAAATTGCTGGCCTGGATTCCGGCTGTTCTGTTCATCCTCGGTATCGTTGCCGCCATCGCCATCCCGGCATATTCCGGCTACGCAGCCAAGGCACGCGCCGCACAAATGAGTAATGGCCAGTAATTGATGCAAAACCCTTACGCCGCGCCGCAGGCGGGCCTCGAGTTTCCGCTCGAAGCTGCCGGCGCGACGCGGCTGTTTGCATGGAATAGCCGTATTGGACGTGCGCGCTTCGTGGCGTACACCTTTGCCGGCCTGGTGTTCGCGGTTTTCTATTTTGCGGCCGTGGGCGCCGTTGGCAGGGCGCTCGATAGGTACTACATCCCTGGTGACATGGCCGTGTGGGGGCACATGGCGATCGTGTTTCTGGCGCCTGTGCTGGCCCTGGTGAATGCGACGCGCCGCCGCCTGCACGATTTCGATGTCAGTGCCTGGTGGGCTCTATTCCTGCTGTTCCCAATCTTCCAGTTTGTTTTCCTGATCTACCTGCTGGTGGCTCCAGGCACACCGAACGCCAATCGGTTTGGGCCGGTGCCGCCGCCCACTGAGCGCAGCGTCTTGGCTGCGGCGGTGCTGGGCGGTCTGGCCTTGCTGTGGCTTACAGTGCTCCGCTCTCCTTGATATCGAGGTAGCGGTTGAGGAGGGCGCTGGCCAACTGTTCGGGCGCGACGTCGACCAGGTGGCCGGCGCGCAGGCCGAGGCGGCGGATGGCTTCCTGGCGCTGTTGCAGGTAATGCTCGCTGGCGGCCAGGCGCAAGGCGTCGTCGAAGCCGTTCACCGGTGCGGTGCTGGCGGCATCCAGCGCGCGCTCGCGCAGGCTGGCGCACATCACCAGGTGGCGCGAGGACAGCAGGTCCACGGCCTGGCGCAAGGCCACATCATCTTCGTCGCGCACGTTCGTTACCAGCACCACAAAGGCGCGGCGGCCCAGGCGGTTCAGCAAGTCGTTGGCGGCGCGCAGGTAGTCGGGTGCGGCTTCGCCCGGCTGCAGGTCGTACACGCCGGCCAGCGTGCGGTCCAGGCCTATGCGGCCCTTGGCTGGCGGCAGCCAGCGGTTGTCCACGCCGAAACTCATCAAACCCACGGCATCGCCCTGCTTGCCGGCCACGAAGGCCAGCGTCAGTACGGCGTACAAGGCATGGTCGAAGTGGCTGGTGTCGCCGTCGCGCGCCAGCATGCGGCGGCCGGTGTCGAGCAGGAATACCACCTGCTGGTCGCGTTCGAGCTGGTATTCGCGGCTGATCGGCTTGCGGTGGCGCGCCGTGGCTTTCCAATCAATCGAGCGCAGGCTGTCGCCGCGCCGGTACTCGCGCAGCTGGCGGAAATCGGTGCCTTCGCCGCGCTGGCGCTTGACCAGCGAACCGGCGGTGGGCGCCTGGCGGTCGGTGGCGCGCAGGGCTTGTCCCAGCAGGCGCGCCACATCGGGGAAGACCTTGGCCGTTTGCTGCGGGCCGATGCGGTGGGTCGCTTGCCACAGGCCGAGCGGGCCGGCGATGCGCAGCCACGGCGTGCCGAATTCGCCGTCGCCGCGCTCCAATGGGCGTACGCGGTAGGCTATGGTGGAGAAGGCGCCCGGCGCCAGCCGCGTTGCGTGCGGCATGCCTTCCAGTTCCCAGCCCGCCGGGTAATCGTCGAACACGTCGAGCTGCAACGGCGCCGCGCCTTCGTTGTGGACGGTCAGGCGCACGTCGTGCCAGGCGCCGACAGGCAGCACGCCGGCCAGCTGGCGCTCGGCGCGCAAGGCGGGCCGGCGGCGCGCCAGCAGGGCGTCGGCGCCGGCCGCCAGCAGCAGAGCGCCGCCCAGCACCTGCCAGGGCAGCTGCAACTGCGGCCACACGCTGGCAGGCACGCCAAGCGCGGTCAGCCCCAGCAGGGCGTGGAACATACGGCGGGTTGGCTTCATCAGTTGCGCGGCGCGGCGACGGATTCGATCAGGGCGGCCAGCACGTCGTCCGCGCTCAGGCCATCGAGTTCGCTTTCCGGCGACAATGCAATGCGGTGGCGCAGCACGGGCAGGCTGGCTTTCTTGATGTCGTCCGGGGTGGCGTAATCGCGGCCGCCCATCAGGGCCATGGCGCGCGCCAGGCGGATCAAGGCGATGCTGCCGCGCGGGCCGGCGCCGACAGATACGCCGGGCCATTGGCGCGTTGCGCGCACCATGCGCACGGCGTAGTTGGCGACGGCGTCGTCGACGCGGATGCGCGCCACCAGCTGCTGCAGGGCGACCAGGGTTTCCGGCTTGATCAGGGTGCGCACCTGGGCCACTTCCAGCGAATCGCCGACGCGGTCCTGGGTCACGGCCAGCAGCATCGCGGTTTCTTCCTTCTCGCTCGGATAGGCGATTTGCGCCTTGATCAGGAAGCGGTCCAATTGCGCCTCCGGCAGCGGGTAGGTGCCTTCGCTTTCCAGCGGATTCTGGGTCGCCAGCACCATGAAGGGGGCGGCCAGCGTATGTGCTTCGCCTTCAATGGTGACCTGGCGTTCCTGCATCGCTTCCAGCAGCGCGGATTGGGTCTTGGCCGGCGCGCGGTTGATTTCGTCGGCCAGCAGCAGGTGGGTGAACACCGGGCCCTTGCGGATGCTGAAGGTCTGCTGGCGCTGGTCGAACACGGCGTGGCCCATCACGTCGGCCGGCATCAGGTCTGGCGTGAACTGGATGCGCGAGAAGTCGCCGGAGAAGGTCTTGGCCAGCGCCTTGACCAGCAGGGTCTTGCCCAGTCCTGGCACGCCTTCCAGCAGCACGTGGCCGCCCGCCAGGCAGCAGGCCAGTACCTGCTCCACGACTGCCTGCTGGCCGACGATGGCGCGTCCGATTTCCTCGCGCAGCTTCTGCACGATGTCGACTGCTTGCGACAGGCGATCGGCCGGGATGGCGTTGTTGGTTGGGGTGGACATGCTATCGCTCATGGTGGGCTCGCAATTGTTGGAGTATGGAGATCTGTCGTGTGAAATCGGCGGCGCGCGCGGCAGGTGCGCCCAGCAGGGCGTCGCTCACCAGCGCTTCCGGCAGTTGGGTCAGGCGCGCCAGGCGGCGTGCGCGTTCGTTGCCGTCCAGGGCGTGCAGTTCCGGCAGGCGGCGCAGCAACTGCTGCAGCGTGCGTTTGCGCACCGCTTCCAGCAGCAGGATGCGGCCTTGCGGCAGCTTCCACAGCCAGCGGCCGCTGGCTTCGATATGTTCGATCAGGGCGCGCCGCACGCTGTCGCCTGCCGGCAGCAGCGGGCCGAAACGGCGGGTGGCGTTCCAGGTCCAGAGCAGCAGCAGGGCGGCCAGGCCAAGCAGCACCGGGCGGCAGTGTTGCCACAGCCAGGCGGCCCAGCTGACGGTTTCGTTGTGCTGCACTACCAGGACCGGCGCTGTGGGGCCGCTTTGCGCGGCCAGCAGGAGCAGCAGCTCGCCGTGGTCGAACTGGCGCAGGCCCTGATTGTCGAAATAGCTTTCCACCCGGTCGGAAGCGACCATCGCCACTTTGCCCTTTCCTTCGGCGTAGACCAGGACGGACAGTTCAAGGGTGTCGCCCCACAACGGCGCTGGGCCCTTGCCTTCGAAGCGCTGCAGGCTGTCTTCCTGGCGGCGCAGTTCGATGGTGTTGGCGGCGCCGGGCGCGTTCAGGCAGACCAGGTGGGCGGGCGGTTCCGGCTCATCGTCGTCCTCCTCCTCATCTTCGTCCTTCTTGGCTTTGCGGGCTGCCGCCAGCTTTGCGCGGCGCTTGGCTTCCAGCGGGTCCAGGCGGCAGGCTTCATCCACACGCGTGCGGCCCGACATGGCGACGCCGAAGTGTTTGCCCATCGGGTCTGGCAGCTGTTCGCTGATGACCTCAGGCTTGTCGGCCTTGTCGTCGGAGTTCTGCACCCAGCCCGGCGTCATGATCAGGGTATTGCCGCGCTTGACCCAGTCCAGCAGCAGCCTGGCCTGGCGTTCATCCGGCTGGCGCGCATAAGGTGACAGCAGCAGCACACCGTCAGGCAACTGGTTCAGCAACTGGTAGTTGAGCATGGGTTCGAGCCGCACCTTGTGGCCGCTCGCTTCCAGCAGGCGCGTTGCGGCCAGCATCGGGTTCTTGACCTGCTCATCGGAGAAGTGAACCTGGCCGCGCCAGACCTTGTGGAAGAACAGATTCCATAATTCGTAGCCGCCGCCGGCCAGCAGCGCCAGGGCCAGCACGATCAGGAGGGAGTAGCGCCGTTTCATGCTGCCTCGCGATCGAAATGAGCCTGCCAGCTGCCGCACAGCGCAGACACGGTGTCGCTGGCCGGCCAGCGCGCGCCGTACGCTGCGTTCAGCCACAAGGTGGTGGCCTGGTCGGCCAGCGCCAGGCTGGCGTTATCCAGCTTGCCTGCCGCGTGTGCGTTGCGCGCGTGCGCCAGGCATTCGCCTTCGGTGTCGCCCTGGTGCAGGGTGAGCGACTGGCGGCTGACCAGGCGCGATAGCGTGGCGCGATAGAGCAGGGCCAGCGCGGCACGCTGCTGCCCTTGCTGCCACAGCGCGCGCACGGCGCTGGCGACGTCTTCCGGCAAACTCTCTTCGCGGATATCGAGGCCGCCGACTTCGGTGGCCAGTTTTGGCACGTGCGAGGACGAGAAATTGAAGCGCAGCGGCGCTGCGTAACGCCACAGCAGCCACACCACCAGGGCGATCGCCCCGATGATCACGCCGACCTTGAACACGCCGGCGAGGATGGCGGCCAGCCAGCGCGGCAGCAGGGGTTTGGATTTGTCCTTTTTCTTTTCTTCTTCCGGCGGCACGCGCAATTCCCATTCCTCTTCGCAGCGGTAGCCGCGCAAGTCGGTGTGTGCATAGACCTGGTCGAGCTGGCGCCGCACTTGCGCCTGTTCCGGCGAGAGGTCGGGGCCGCGGCCATTGCCTTCAGCCATCAGGTCCTTGGGCGGGGCGCAGTGCTGCGGGGCGGCGCCGGCGGCGGTTGCGGGAACCGGCTCGGCAGCCTGCACCGGCGGCGGCATGCCCAGCATGGCCATGGCCAGCAGCGGCGCCGCCATCAGCAGCGCGGCGGCATGGCGTGCCGTGGGACGGGCAGCTGGTGCGCGCAGCTGGCGCAGCACGATCTCCAGGTCCCAGGCTTCCAGCGTGGCGCGGCGATTCAGGTAAAGCGTGAAAGTGCAGGCCGTGTAGATCGGTCCGATCACAGCGGCGGCCAGGCACCAGGCGCCGGTGGCCAGGGCCGCCTGCAGCGCCGCATGGTCCTGCATATCGAAGAGGGCAAAGGGATTGGGCGTGGCGGCAGGCAGGAACAGGCTGACCAGGGCAAGCATGCCGAACATCAGCACCATTTCAAAGGTTGAGCAGGTGCCGCCGAACATCAGGGCCGCGCCGCCGGTGCCGTTGCGCGCAATGGTGGCGCGGCGTGCGGTGGCGGACTTGCCGCGCGCCTGCTCCAGAACCCACACCGGCTGGTGCAGGCCGCGACCGGCCATGAAGGGGCGCCACCAGGTCAGCATGCGGAACCAGCCGCCGCCCAGTTCGTGCGGCCAGGCGCGCAAGGCGGCGCGCCAGCTGGTTTGTTCACCGAACACCTGGCGTGCGAGCACGTGCAGCGGGGCCCGTTCCAGCAGGGGGCGCAGCCACCATGGCAGCAGCCAGCCGTAAATGGCGCCCGGCCAGTGCCAGCTGATCAGCACCGCCACCACCGACAGCGGAATCCAGAGCGCCAGCCAGGCCAGCCACACGTCGGCGCCGCCGGCGTGCAGCAGGGCGAAGCCAAGGTCCAGGCCTTGGGCATTGCTGCGCGGGCGCAGGTCCAGGCGCAGCTTATCGAGTTGCATGCTTGCCTTTCTCGCGGCCGGCGAAACCAAAGAACAGGAAGACCAGGGCCCAGCACACGGCGCCGACACTGAACTTGACTGCTGGCGGGAAGCTGCTGGCCGACCAGAAGGCTTCGAAGAAGGCGGCCAGCACGGTGAGCAGGGCGGCGCCCGCCACCACCGGGTACATCTGGATGCTGGCTTGCTGCAGGGCCTCGCGGCGGCGCAGCCGTCCCGGCTTGACCAGGGCCAGGCCGAGGCGGATACCGGACAGGCCGGACAAGACCAGGCCGGTCAGTTCAAAACTGGAATGGGTCACGACGAAGGACCAGAAATTGATGCGGGTAGCCGGATCGAGGCTAAGCCAGGCCGCCACCACGCCCATCTGCATGCCGTTGAACAGCACACTCAGCAAGGCCGGGATGCCGCCGAAAATGCCGCTGGCAAAAGTGCGGAAGCCGATCGAGACATTGTTCCAGATGTAGTGGCCGAACATCTGCACGTCGCCCTCGGTACCGCCGCGGCCGGTCTTGATCGCCGACGGTGAGTACATCTGGTGCATGCGCGCCAGGTCTTCCGGCGACGAGAACAGGTAAGCATTGTGCGCATCATGCGCCACCAGCAGGCCGATGGCGATGGCCGGGCCCAGAAGGCACAGCAGCACCAGCAGCAAGAGCTTCCATTCGGCACGCACGCGGCGCGGCAAGTCAAGGCGCAGCCATTGCAGCAGCACGGTGGGACGTTCCACCGCCACGCCGTACAGGGCGTGATGGCAGCGCGCCACCAAGCTGTGCAGGTAGGACACCAGCTGCGGCGAGTAGCCGCGCTGGCTGGCCAGCGCCAGGCATTGGCACAGGCGGCGGTATTGCTCCGGCAAGGCTTCGCGGCCCTCCGCGCCTTTGGCCAGCAGGGCGTCGATCTCGCTCCACAGCGGACCGTAGGTGGTTTCGAATTGGGCTTGTTTCATCGGACCAGTCCCGCCGCCATGCCGCGCAAGCGTTCCAGCGATTCTTCACCTTCGCGGCCGGTCAGCGGCGACGCGATGTCGGCCAGTTCCAGCATGCGTCCGTGCGGCAGCCGTTTTTCGCGTGCAAACAGGTCGGCCAGCGCGCGCTGCTGGTCCGGTGTTAGCGGGAATGGCAGCGGCAGCGGCGCCGCTTCCGGCACCTCGCTGCGCTTGGGCGGCTTGTCGCGGTACACCACCTGGGTGCCGGCCACGATATCGCCCAGGCGGCGGAAATGGCGGTCGCACAGCATGCAGAGCAAGCCGGAAGCATATGCCATCGGCAGGAAGTCCGCCACCAGCAGCAGGTTGCGCAGCACCGATTCGCGCCAGCGCACAGGCAGGCCGTCGGCGCGCAGCACCTGCAGGCCGACCACGTATTTGCCGAGGGTGCGGCCGCTGGCATACACCTCGCACAGCACTGGATAAGCCCAGTAGCCCAGGAACAAGGCCAGCAGGAACAAGCCGCTCGATAGTTTTCCGGAAGGGACGGTCGCGCCAAGGATGGCGGAAATGATACCGGTGACCACCAGCCAGACCAAAAAGTCGATCGCCCAGGCGTAAGCGCGTACCACGGGACCGGCGGGAGTCAGTTGCAAACGCACGCCTTCAGGGGTGATCAGTGACAGGCGGCCATCAAGGAAACAATTCATGTCTTTTATTTAACCATAAAATTTCCTTAATGAAAATGTTTTACGCCTGCCGCCTCCTCTAATTGTCGGTAATCACGCGACAGGCGCACCGAACCGATCGCTTGCCAGATCGCTTCGATACGCTGCGGGTCGCGCTCATAGGCGCCACGCGCCACCATCAGGTGCAGGTTGACGGTGGAAAAGGGCTGCTCCGCTTGCTGAACCCGGCCTTTGAAGCGCGCGTCTTCCTGCGCCAGTTTGCTCGCTTCCAGGCCTTGCAGGATGGCCGCGTCGAAGCCGCCGGCGGCCAGCATGCGCAGCGCATCGGCGGCCGACTTCACGGTTTCATGCGGGTCGTAGCTTTTTTCGCGCAATTGCTGGGCCACCAGGTAGCCTGATTGCACGACGACCGCCTTGCCGGGGACCTGCAGCTCGTGGCCGTCCCAGCGCGCATTGCCCCCAACACGCAGGAAGACCAGGGCAGTATCTTCAAACATGGCGCGCGATGGATCTTCCCGGCCGTCTGGCAGTTGCGGGATGCGCGACCAGGCGCGCCGGCTGACGGCGTCGGCGGCGCCAATGACACCGTCAACCTGGCCGAGCTTCAATTCACTCAAGCAGCGCTTCCACGGTTTGGGCGTGTAAGTGAAATGTTCGTTGAGGAGAGTTTCGACCCTTTTCAATAATTCGAAATTCAGGCCTTTGCCGCTGGGAGTGCTCCAGGGCCGCTGGTCGACATCTTCGTAGCAAAGGCGCAGCGGCGGGCCTTTCGCCGCATGGGCTGCCGTGCCGGTCATCAAAGCCAGCAGTACGCAGAGGCTTTTGTAGCTCATGCAACCAAGATTATCATGCGGGTGCACCCTGGCGGTTGTTTTGTTGGCATAATGACAGCGAATAATCTTTTCAGAGAGACGCAATGCGCGCAATGCGGCAGGCAATTTCAAGCGGGACCCAGCACCTGCGACCGGTGCAGGATGACGCGCTTTCGGCACGCTACGTCGAAATTGGGCTGGCGGTGCGCGAGGCTTTCCGTACGCCCGCCCTGCGTGAAACGTTTATCGCCCGCCTTAAACCGCACCGCCGCCTGATCGCCGGCAGCGTGCCGGCCGGCATACAGCAGCATGGCTTGCTGCCGGCGCGGGCGGCGACCTGCCGCTTGTCCGACGTTTCCGACGCCGACCTGGCGCAATGGCTGGTCGACGACGGCCGCCTGATCTACGGTGAATTCACGCAGCAGGAACTCGACAATTATTTCAACGAGATGGCGCCGTACCTGCCGCCGAAAGGCCATTTCATCGATCTGGGCAGCGGCTTGGGCAAGGTGGTCATGAGCGCGGCGCTGGCTTTTCCCGGCCTGCGCTGCACGGGTGTTGAGCTGCTCACCTACCGGCACGAAATGGCGCAGGTGCGGCTGGCGGAAATGCTGGCGGCGGGTGTCGCCGAAAACCGGGGCGTGGCGGCCAATGTAGCGCGCCGTATCCGCCTTGTGCAGCAGGACATGTTCGACGCCGATGTCAGCGATGCCTCCCTGGTGTATGTCTACAGTACCTGCTTTGCGCCATTGATGGACCGGCTGGCCGACAAGCTTGCGCGCGAATTGCAGCCGGGCGCGCTGGTGACCACGGTCACCTTCCCCATGCAGCACCCGGCCTTTGAACTGGTGAAGCAGTTTTCTCCGCCAAGCGTGGCGTGGACGACGGTATACCTGTATCGCCGCCGCAGCGCACTTGATCCGCTGCCGGCTGAACCGCCTAAATTCCTTTACGAGCAGGATAGCGCGGCATGGGAGTACGCTGTTCGTGCCGCCTTCGCCGCTTACGACGCGACATCAGGAGCCTGACGTGGATATCCGCGCGATGACCTTGCCCGAGCTGGAGATGGTGCTCGAATGGGCGGCGGCGGAAGGGTGGAATCCGGGCTTGTCCGATGCCGCCAGTTTTCATGCTGCCGATCCTGGCGGCTTCCTGCTCGGCACGCTGGATGGCGAACCGGTGGCCAGCATATTCGCGGTGCGCTATGGCAGCGGCTTCGGTTTTATCGGCGGCTATATCGTGCGGCCTGCGTTTCGCGGCAAGGGCTACGGCATGCAGATATGGCGCGCCGGCATGGCGCTGCTTGCTGGGCGCAACGTAGCGCTGGATGGTGTGCCGGCACAGCAGGCCAATTACGCCCGCTCCGGTTTCAGGCTGGCGCATCGCAATGTCCGTTACGAAGGGCGGGGCAGCACCTTGCCGGCGCCAAGCCGCGTGCTGCCGCTGGGTGCGGAAGATATCGATGAACTGTTGGCCTACGACCGCGCCTTCTTTCCTGAAGATCGGGTCGTGTTCATGCGGTGCTGGCTGCAGCAGCTTGGCAGCGTCATGCTCGGCGTGCGCGAGGGCGGCGCGCTGCTTGGCTACGCCGTCTTGCGTCCATGCCGTAACGGCTTCAAGGTTGGGCCGCTGTGCGCCGAGTCGCCGGACGTGGCGGATGAATTGCTGCAAGCCCTGCGCGGGCGCGTGCCAGAGGACGAGCCGATTTTCCTCGACGTGCCGGAGCCGAATGCTGCGGCGGTGGCGCTGGCGGCGCGGCACGGCATGCGCGCCTGCTTCGAAACCGCGCGCATGTACACGGGCGCCGACCCTGCATTGCCGCTTGCGCGCCAATATGGCATCACAACTTTTGAATTAGGCTGAAAAAGTGCTTGACCCTGACGTGGCGTCAACCTTGAGGATGGCTGCATGTACACCGTAAAACAGCTCTCCGACATCACCGGCGTCACCGGGCGCACGCTGCGCTACTACGACAGTATCGGCCTGCTCAAGCCTACGCGCATTGGCGATAACGGCTATCGCTATTACAACGAAGCGGCTTTGCTGCGCTTGCAGCAGATCCTGTTCTACAGGGAGATGGACGTGCCGCTGGCCGCCATCTGCGACATCATGTCGCAACCTGGCTTCGATGTATTGGCGGCGCTGCAAAGCCATAAGCAGGCGCTGGCCGGCCGGCTGCAGGAATTGCAAGGGCTGATTTCCACGGTGGACAAAACCATCCTCCACCTGAAAGGAAAGCAGACCATGAAAGCAGTTCAGATGTTCGACGGCTTGCGCGAGCGCCAGCACAAATACCAGCAGGAAGCGGAGCAGAAGTACGGCAAGGATGCCGTGCAAGCCTCGGCCCGCCAGTGGCAAGGCTACAGTGAAGGCAAGCAGCAAGCCCTGATCGATGAAGGCAACGCGATCTACGCTGAGCTGGCGGAAGCGATGCCGCATGGCGCCAGCAGCGACGGCGTGCAAGCCCTGGTCGCCCGCTGGCACGACCACATGCAGCACTTCTGGCCCGCTGAGCGCGAGCACCTGCCGCGCCTGGCCGCCACCTACCGCGACGACCCACGCTTCCGCGCCAACTTCGACAAAATCCACCCCGACCTCGCGCCTTTCATGGTCGAAGCCGTCAGCATCTACGCCGCCTGACGCGGAAACGCAGCGGCGTGGTTGACAGGGCTGCGCGGAGGCGCGGAGAATGGCTGCTCCACAACCCTGCTGGATAGGAGGAAGTCATGAAGCTCCGTCGTATCGCGCAGTACCTGGTTGTTGTTGCTGGATTCACGCTGGGCGGCGCCGCCATGAGCGCTGCGCCGGATAAGAAGAAGGCCGCGCCGCCCGACGACAAGGCGGCGATGGAAATGATGGCCAAAGCCGCCATGCCTGGCGAAGCGCATAAGAAGCTCGATCCGCTGGCCGGTAAATTCACGGTCAAATCCAAAATGTGGATGGACCCGTCCAAACCGCCTGAAGAAACCGACGGCTCCACTGAGCGCAAGTGGATCATGGGGAACCGCTACCTGCAGGAGAACTACCAGGGCAAGTTCATGGGCCAGCCTTTCGACGGCATGGGCATCCAGGGTTATGACAACGTGACGAAGAAGTACTTCGGCAGCTGGATCGATTCCGGCGGGACCGGCATGACGCTGGCGCATGGGGCCATGAACGGCAACACCATCAAGTACAAGGGCATGATGTCCGACCCAATGAGCGGCAAGGAAATCCCCTACACCATGAGCGTGGCCATTACCGACAACGACAACCACAAGCTGGAGATGTGGGGACCCGGGCCGAATGGCAAGGAAATGAAGTGGATGGAAATGAGCTACACCCGCGTCAAGTAGCCAAGTCCCCCCCGGCACGCCGATGCTGGTTCGCCTGCAGCGGCGTGCGCTGTGCCACCTCCAGCAAGATTCCCCACGTTGTCCGGCAGTAGAAGCCAGGCCCGCCGCGCAACTCCTGCAGCGCTGATAAGCCGGCAACCCCGGCAGCGGCCAGCTCCGCATGCTTGGCGCAGACAGCGCCGGCGTCATCGACCAGGAAGCCGATATGGAAAGTCTTCGGATAGACGGGCGCTTCGTTGCGGGTCAAGACCAGGGTAACGCCGCCGTCGCCGGACAGCACGGCCATGCCGCAGTTGCCCTTGGTAAGCAGCAGGGAAAAGCCGAAATGATCGGCCAGGAAAGCGGAAGCCGCAGCCACGTCGGGCACGGAAAGGTCGAGATGATTGAGTTGCATAGTCACTCCAATGTTGGTGGGCCCAACGGGAGTGCCTGGAGATCGACCGGCCACGCCCCGACGAGCCCGAGACGCAAATGCGCCGGGATCGTCGTGGGTTCTCATGCCTGACAGCGCATGGAGCAGAGCTCTCCGGAAGGAGAGGGGCCGGGCTTACCTGAAACCGGTCCTGCCTTTTTCGACTGGGCGGATCATAGCATGACTTCAGCTGCGGCCAAGGCGCGGTACTTTGCGCCCCGCAGCGCCGGACGAATCGGCCTCGACCCGGAACACGCCGACCGCTTGCAGCAGGGCCGCCGATTGCTGCTGCATGCTGGCCGCCGCCGCGGCGGCCTGTTCCACCAGGGCGGCGTTCTGCTGCGTCACCGCATCCATCTGCGAAATCGCTTCGTTAACTTGCGCGATACCGGCGCTTTGCTCGTGGCTGGCGGTGCTGATCTCGTTGACGATCTGGCGCACGCGGTGCACGCTTTCCACCACTTCCTGCATGGTGCTGCCGGCCTGGGCGACCAGCGTGTTGCCGACGCCCACCGTTTCCACCGATGCCCCGATCAGGTCCTTGATCTCCTTGGCCGCCGCAGCGCTGCGCTGCGCGAGGTTGCGCACTTCCGATGCCACGACGGCGAAACCGCGGCCTTGTTCGCCGGCGCGCGCCGCCTCCACGGCGGCATTCAGGGCCAGGATATTGGTCTGGAAAGCGATGCCGTCAATCACGCTGATGATGTCCACAATCTTGCGCGAGGAGCTGTCGATGGAAGCCATGGTCTCCACCACCTGCGACACCACGGCGCCGCCTTTCTGCGCCACTTCCGATGCGTTGGCCGCCAGTTCGTTGGCGGTGCGCGCGCTGTCGGCGTTCTGGCGCACGGTGGCGGTGAGTTCCTCCATCGAGGCGGCCGTTTCTTCCAGCGAGCTGGCCTGGCTTTCCGTGCGCGCCGACAGGTCGCTGTTGCCGGCAGCGATCTCGCTTGAGGCGGTGGCGATGGTATCGGTTGCCGTGCGCACCGAGCTGACGATGCGCGCCAGGTCGTCGCGCATGCCTTTCAGGGCGTTGACCATGCTGCTGTCGTCATCGCGCTTCACTTCGATCGGCACGGTCAGGTCGCCGCCGGCGATGCTGCGCGCAATCGAGGATGCGTAATCGGGTTCACCGCCCAGCTGGCGCAGCATGCCGCGTGCGATGAAGACGCCGATGCCGAGCAATACGGCAGCCAGCACCACGGCGCCCGCCGCAAACGTCATGGCGCGCCCGCGCACGGTGGCATCGACCGTATCGACATACACGCCGGAGCCGAGGATCCAGCCCCATGGTTCAAATCCTTTGACGTAGGAGACCTTTTGCACCGGCTTGTCGCTGCCCGGCTTCGGCCACATGTAATCGACAGGGCCGGCGCCGGCCTTCTTGACCATGTTGACGAATTCTACAAACAGGAATTTCCCGGTCGGGTCCTTGTTGGTACTGAGGTCTTTGTTATCGAGCTCGGGTTTGATCGGATGCATGATCATCTTCGGCTGCATATCGTTCAGCCAGAAATATTCGCCGTTGCCATATCGCAACACCTTGATCGCTTCCATGGCCTTTTTCTGGGCTTCGGCGCGAGGCAGGGCGCCGCTGGCTTCCTGCTTTTGGTAATAGTCGAGTATGCCGTACGCGGTTTCGACCGCCTGCCGCACATTGCTAGTGCGTTCTTCGAGGATGAGCGTGCGTTCGGAAATGAGGAAGATTGCGGTAAGAATGATGATGCCGAGGATGGCCCCGGCGTTGAGCACTGCCAGCTTCTTCGCAATGCTCATCGACTGCGTGAAATTCATGGTTTGCCTCCAGCTGTATCAATCTTTTTATGAACCCAGCATGGCACGGACCGTAGAAAAAGAAAAGGCCCTCGGTCGAGGGCCTTGGACTGCATTTACATTTTATTATTTGGCGCGCTTGGCCGCGCTTTGGTCACGAATCGCGCGGAACTCGGAGTCGCTCGACCAGTTTGGCCAGGCCTTCGATTCGGCCAGGTCGCGGCCCAGGCTATACAGCACGCCCAGGTCGCGCGCCATGCCGGTGAACGGCCACTCGGCATGCCACTCGTCCGAAGGCTGGTGGTAGTTATGCTCGGTGTACGCTTCCTGTGCGGCCTTGCCAGCGGCCAGGCCGCCTTCGATCCAGTCTTCGCCGGAGTCGAGCGACAGTGCGGGCACGCCGCGCTTGGCCATCGAGAAGTGGTCGGAGCGGAAGAAGTAGCCGGCTTCGGTGTGCGGATCAGGCATATAGACGACGTCGACGGCCTTGAACTTGGCGATCAGCATATCCAGCAGGTCCAGCTTGGCGCTGCCGGAAATGGTGAAGTTGCGCGTCGGGCCGTATGGGCTCAGGGCATCCATATTGATCATGCCGACGGTGGTCGCCAGCGGGTAGACCGGGTTGGCGGCGTAGTACTCGGAACCGAGCAAGCCTTTCTCTTCCGCAGTCACAGCCAGGAATACCACGCTGCGGCGCGGCGCAGGCGCCTTGCCGTACACGCGCGCCAGTTCCAGCAGGGCGGCGATGCCGGTGCCGTTGTCGATGGCGCCGTTGTAGATCTTGTCGCCCTTGGCATCCGGTTCGCCGACGCCCAGGTGGTCCCAGTGGCCGCTGTAGATCACGGTTTCGTTGGGAGCGGTGGCGCCTTCGCGCACGCCCAGCACGTTCTTCGACTTGATCACTTGCGTGTCCACAGCGTAGTGGGCCGACAGGCTCACGCCTTTCAGTTCCATCGGCTTGAAGTCGCGCGTCTGCGCCTGCTTCTTGGCCGCTTCGAAATCGAGGCCGGCGCGCTTGAACAGGTCTGCCGCCACGTCGCGCTGGATCCAGGCTTCCATCGGCGCATGCGCCTTGGCTGCATCTTTGCGCACGATGTCGTACATGGTGTTGGTGTTGGAATTCTTTACGGTCGCCCAGCCGTAGGAAGCTGGCGCGGTTTCGTGCACGATCAGGGTGCCGATTGCGCCCTGGCGCGCCATTTCTTCGTACTTGTAGGTCCAGCGGCCGTAGTAGGTCATTGCCTTGCCGCCGAAATCGCCTTCGCCGGTTTCGAAGTCCGGGTCGTTGATCAGCACCACGGCCAGCTTGCCCTTCAGGTTCATGCCCTTGAAGTCGTTCCATTTGCGCTCAGGCGCGTTCACGCCGTAGCCGACGAACACCAGCGGCGCTTTGTCGAAGTCCACGCGCTTGGCGCCATTCATCGCCGCGCGTACCGCGATCTGCTCGCCTTGCGCGAACGGGATGCTGTCTTTGCCGGCTTGCGCCTTCAGCGTCATCGGGCCCTTGATTTCAAAACGGCCCAGCGGCACTTCCTGGTACCAGCTGCGCTTGCCCTTGACCATGTCGCCGCCCGGTTTCAGGCCGGCTGCTTCGAATTGTTTGGCGATGTATTCGGTGGCCTTTACTTCGCCGGCGGTGTTCGGGCCGCGGCCTTCGAATTCATCGGATGCCAAAACTTTAACGTCTTGCGACAGGTGCTGGGGATCGATCTTAGGCACGTCTTGCGCATGCGCTGCGGTAACAGCGAGTAGCACGGTGGCCAGCGCGGTATGTTTCACTGGTAACCTCCTGGGATGGGTGAATGGGACTAAAACCCGGCAAGTATCGGCTTTGCGCGGCCGCAGGTCAAATTCCCGTGGCTGTGTAACACAGTGTTGCTGGAACGGCCGCAGCCGCCCGGGCGGGCCTCGCCTGCGGCATACTTCGCATGATTTTTTTTCACCGGAGCTTTAACGAATGAAACGCACAATCCTCGGCAGCCTGATTTTTGGCCTGGTTTGTTCCCACGCTTTCGCAGCGGACCTGCAATCGGGCATCGACAAGGCCGGCATCGACCAGCAAGTCCGCGCGCAGGACGACTTTTTCCGCTACTCGCAAGGCAAGTGGCTGAGCGACGTGGAGATCCCGGCAGACCGTTCGAGCTGGGGGGCGTTCAACGTAGCGCAGGAAAAGGTGGAAGGCCAGCTGCGTTCCATCATCGAAAAGGCGGAGCAGGACAAGACGCGCCAGCCAGGTTCCGATGCGCAGAAGATCGGCGACTATTACGCCAGCTTCATGGACCAGGCGCGCCGCGACGCACTGGGCCTGAAACCGCTGAACGAGGAACGCGCCCGCATCGCCGCGCTGTCCGACAAGAAGGGCATCGCCACGCTGGCGGCGCACCTGGAGAGCATTGCCAACGCCTCCCCGCTCGACATGAGCGTGCGCCAGGACGCGAGGGATTCGACGCGTTACGTGGTCGGCATCCACCAGTCCGGGCTGGGTTTGCCGAGCCGCGACTACTTCCTGTCCGATAAGGATGCGCGCCTGAGCGACATCCGCGCCAAGTACCAGCTGCACGTGGAAAAAATGCTGGCGCTCGCCGGCCATGCGCAAGCGGCGCAGGAAGCGGCGCAGATCGTGGCGCTGGAAACCGACATCGCCCGGGCCCAATGGTCCGGCGTACAAAACCGCGACCCGGTCAAAACCTACAACAAACTGTCGCTGGCCGAACTGAAAGCGCTGATGCCAGGCTTTGACTGGGACGCCTACCTGAAGGGCGCTGGCGTAGCGGGCAAGATCGATTCCGTGATCGTCGGCCAGCCAAGTTTCCTCGCTGCGCTGGACAAGCTGATTGACGCCACCCCGCTGCCGGTGTGGAAGGCTTACTTCGAATTCCACCTGGTCAGCTCCTTCGCGCCTTACCTGTCGCAAGACTTTGTGGACGAGAACTTCGCCTTCCGCGGCGGCGTGCTGGCTGGTACCAAGGAAAACCGTTCGCTGCAAAAGCGCGCGATCGCGGAAGTAAACCGCGAACTGGGCGAAATGGTGGGCAAGGCCTATGTCCAGGAATACTTCCCTGCCGAGCGCAAGCAGCAGGTGCTGGAAATGGCGCAGAACTTCATCATCGCCTTCCGCGAAGGCATCGACACGCTGGAGTGGATGAGCCCGGAAACCAAATTGCAGGCAAAAGCCAAGCTGGCCAAGATCAACGTCAAGGTCGGCTACCCGGACAAATGGCGCGACTATTCCCGGCTGACGGTGGAGCGCAACGACCTGGTCGGCAACATCCTGCGCTCGCGCGAATTCGCCCACAAGCTCGCTGTCGAAAAGCTGGGCAAGCCGGTGGACCGCGCGGCATGGAGCATGACGCCGCAAACCGTCAACGCCTATTACAGCCAGACGTTGAACGAGGTGGTCTTCCCGGCGGCCCGCCTGCAAGACCCGCTGTTTGACCCGAAGGCGGAACCGGCCATCAACTACGGTGCGGTGGGCATCTCCATCGGCCACGAAATCAGCCACGCCTTCGACGACAAAGGTTCGCAATACGACGGCGAAGGCAACCTGCGCAACTGGTGGACCAAGGAAGACGGCGAGAAGTTCGCGGCGCGCGGCAAGATGCTGGTGGCGCAATACAACGGCTACAGCCCTGTCCCCGGCTACAATGTCAATGGCGAGTTGACCCTGGGCGAAAACATCGCCGACAACGCAGGCTTGATCATGGCCACCCGCGCCTACAAGATCTACCTGAAAGGCAAACCCGCCCCGGTCATCGATGGCTACACTGCCGAACAGCGCATCTTCCTGGGCATGGCGCAAGCCCGCCGCGGCAAGGCGCGCGACGCGGCGCTGATCCAGCAGGTGAAGTCCGACCCGCACTCGCCGTCCGAATTCCGCGTCAACGGCAGCCTGAAAAACCACCCCGGCTTCTACGACGCCTTCGGCGTGAAAGAGGGCGACAAGATGTACCTGCCGCCGGACCAGCGCGTGATCTTCTGGTAATCGCTAGCACCTAAAAAGTCGGGGTCAGCTCCGGCAATCGGACACAAATTTCGCATCGCGAAATTTGTGTCCGATTGCCAGAGCTGACCCCGACTTTTATCTTGCTACAGGTAGCGCGACAGGAGTGCGCCATCCAGCCATTCATCGAGCTGGATGCGCACGATGTGGCCGCTGCCTGGGGCTACCGCGATATCGCTGCCATCATCCGCCAGCAGGCGGTCCAAGGTGATATCGCGGTTGCCGCTTGGGTGCATCACCTCAATGCGATCGCCCACCGCGAAATGGTTCTTCACATCGACGCGCGCCCAGCCGTTCTCCATCCCGATCACGTCCCCGACATACTGGCTGCGGTCCGTCTCCGACGCGCCGCGCATGTAATTCTGGTGCTCCTGCGTGTGGTGGCGCTGGTAGAAGCCGTCCGTGTAGCCGCGGTTGGCCAGGCCTTGCAGCTGGCCGAGCAGGCTTTCGTCGAAAGGGCGGCCGGCGAGCGCGTCGTCGATGGCCTTGCGGTAGACCTGCGCCGTGCGCGCGGCGTAGTAAGCGGACTTGGTGCGGCCTTCCACCTTGAGTGAGGTGACGCCGATTTTCACCAGGCGCTCGACGTGCTCCACCGCGCGCAAGTCCTTTGAATTCATGATGTAGGTGCCGTGTTCGTCCTCGAAGATCGGCATCAGCTGGCCGGGACGGCCGGCTTCTTCCAGCAGGTAGGTCTGGCTGGCGAGCGGGTGGCGCGGCTGCTGGTGCAGCACAGAGATGTCGCCAGTCGCGTCCGGGCAGCCTTCGCCGACCTTGTAGTCCCAGCGGCAGGCATTGGTGCAGGTACCCTGGTTGGCGTCGCGGTGGTTGAAGTAGCCGGAGAGCAGGCAGCGGCCCGAGTAGGCCATGCACAGGGCGCCGTGCACGAACACTTCCAGCTCCATGTCGGGGCAGCGCTGGCGGATTTCCTCGATCTCGTCGAGCGACAGTTCGCGCGACAGGATCACGCGCGTCAGGCCCAGGCGCTGCCAGAACTTCACGTCGGCCCAGTTGACGGCATTGGCCTGCACCGACAGGTGGATCGGCATATCCGGCCATTCTTCGCGCACCATCATGATCAGGCCTGGGTCGGCCATGATCAGCGCATCGGGCTTCATGGCGATGACCGGCGCCATATCGCGCAGGTAGGTCTTGAGCTTGGAATTGTGGGCGAAGATATTGCTGGCCACGAAGAACTGCTTGCCGCGTGCGTGGGCGCCGTCAATGCCTTGCTGCAGCGCCTGCAGGGTGGAGAAATCGTTATTCCTCACGCGCAGGCTGTAGCGGGGCTGGCCTGCGTAGACGGCGTCGGCGCCGTAATCGAAGGCGGCGTTCATTTTCGCCAGGGAGCCGGCGGGCAGGAGGAGTTCGGGGGCGGTCAGCATGAGAGGCAAAATGCGCAAGCATAGCCATGCCGCCACGGCCCCGCCATGACCTGGATCAAATTTCAAGTTGTTAATTGACTGTCGGTGGCCGGGTGCTACATTGGTTGGACAACCTTGCCCGAAAGGATGTCGCCATGAAGCTGCGTTCTTGCAAGTTATGCCCCCTCCTGGCCCTTGCCCTTGCCCTTGCTGGTTGCGTGACGATGTCGCCTGCGCCGGTGCGCATGATTGCCGTCGATGCCGCGCCCAAGGCGATCGGCCCGTATTCGCAGGCCGTGGCCGCGAATGGCTTCGTCTACACCTCGGGCGTGATCCCGCGCGATGCGGCGGGCCAGGTCATGCAAGGCGACATCCAGCCGCAGGTCAACCGCGTATTCGATGTGCAGGAGGCGGTGCTGGCCGGGGCAGACTGCAGCTTGAAAGACGTGGTCAAAGTGACGGTCTATATGACGGAGCTGGGCGACTTCGCCAAAATGAACGAGGCTTATGGCAAACGCTTCGGCGACCATCGCCCGGCCCGTACCACCATCCAGGCTGCGAAGCTGCCAGCCGGGGCGGCTCTCGAAATCGATATGGTGGCGGCTTGCGGGCGTTAGCTTTAGCGAAGCTCGCCGTACAGGGCGAGGAATTCCTGGCTTAGCTTATGGCTGCGGTCCAGGTGGATCATCGGCAGGTTGCGCTCATGCGATTCGCGAATGCGGATCGAGCTTGAGAGCTTGTTCTCGAATACCGGCAGGCCTTCTTCCTTGAGCTGGTCCACCATGCGCTGCGGCAGGTTGGCGCGCGGCTGGAACTGGTTGACCACGATGCCTTCGATCTGCAGGTTCGGATTGTGGTCGGCCTTGATCTCTTTCACGTTGTTGACCAGGGTGTACAGCGCCTGGCGCGAAAAGTCGTCGCAGTCGAAGGGAATCAGGCAGCTGTCGGCGGCGATCAGGGCCGACTGGGTGAAGAAGTTGTAGGCCGGCGGCGTGTCGACGAAGATTTCGTCGTAGTCCTTTTCCAGTTCGTTCAGCGTGTCGCGCAGCTTGTAGATCTTGTGGCGCGACTCGAGCTTCGATTGCAGGTCGCCCAGTTCCGGGTGCGCCAGCATGATGGACAGGTTGTCGAAGGGCGTGGCGTGCACGTATTCGCCGGCCGGCTTGGCGAACATGCTGAAGCTGAGCATCTGTTCGAAGTAGGCGCCCAGGGTGGGCGCCATGTCCCGCGTCGCCGCGCCGAGCACATAGCGGCTACTGTTGCACTGCGGGTCGATGTCGATCAGGAGCGTGCGCTTGCCATGGTGCGCCGCAATGGCCGCCAGGTTCACCGCAATGGTCGATTTACCGACTCCGCCCTTCTGGTTGAAGATAACGCGCTTCATCTGCTGGCCTCCGCATGGCTAAGATTGCATCGATTCTAGCATGATGCGGTGCAGCAAACGCAAGCTTTCAAACCATGTGGCAGGAAGTCGACTCCATGATGCCTTTCAGGTAGCCGCGGCGTACTTTGCCGGCCAGGACCGCCGCTTGCGCATGGCGCGATTGGCGCTCCGCGCCACTCAGCTTGCGCAGCCAGCCGCGGAAGGGGATGGCGCCTTCCACCGTGTTTTGCAGGGCGCCAGTGGCAGCGTTGCCCAGGGCTTCGCGCCCCTGGTCCATGTGGCCCAGTTTTTCTTCAGGGACGTCGAGGTCCGGGCCCAGCTGTTCATCCAGGTCAGCAACCTGCTGCTGCAGGGAGGTACAGCTCATGTCGGAAGGGACCTTGTACGGGTTGCCCATCGCGTCGCGCAGCACGCCGGGGATTTCCACCTTGCTGATATTGAGGTCGCGCAGCGGCGTCTTCGAAATTTCCTGGATGCGGTCCTGCTCTTTTTGGGTGGCGCACGCGCTCAGGGACAGCACGGCCATGGCCAGTATCAGACGTTGCATAGATCCTGAATGGTTAAGAAAAATGCAAGTATAACTAAAGCGGGGCCAATTTATCCAGTACGGATTTGCGGTAGCTCCGGCTCATGCGCAGGCGCTGGGCCGATTGCAGCACCACTTCATATTCGCCGTCTTCGCGCAGCTCCAGCGCGCGCACGTGCTCGAGGTTGACGATGGCCGAGCGGTGGATGCGATGGAAGCCGTGCGGCGCCAGCTCGCCTTCCAGGTCGGACAGGCTGCGGCGCAGCATGTGCGCCCGGCCGCCGGCGTGCAGGGTGGTGTAGTAGTCGCTCGCTTCGACCCAGTCGATGTCGGCGAACTTCACTACCTCCAGTGTGCCGCCATTGCGGATGATGAAGCGCCGCGTTTCACCCGGTACGCGCAAGCGTTCCTTCACGCGTTCGAGCACCCGTTCGAAGCGCCGGTCGTCGAAAGGCTTGAGCAGGTAATCAAGCGCACCGACTTCAAAGGCGCGTAGCGCGAACTGGTGGTGGGCGGTGACGAAGACAATCGCAAACGGCGGCGCGGTGCCCAACTGTTCGAGCAGCTCGAAACCGTCGCACTCCGGCATTTCCACATCGAGGAAGACCAGGTCGGGCCTGGCCGCAGGCAGTGCAGCCAGGGCGTCCTGCGCAGAGCCGCATTGGGCGACCACGCTGATGGCCGGGTCGCGCGCCAGCAGGTGGACCACATTGCTGCGCGCCAGCGGCTCGTCGTCGATGATCATGGCGCGCAGCATTATTGCTCCCGGTAGGGCAGGCTGACGGTAGCCAGCACGCCTTGCTCCACGTCGCGCAACAGCAGCGACTGGGCCGCGCCATACAGCGCCTGCAGCCGCAGGCGGGTGTTGGACAGGCCAACGCCATGCTGGCCGCTTGCCGCCAGGGCCGGGCCTTCATTGAAGACGGTCAGGGTGAGCGTTTCGCCATCGCGCGCGGCGCTTACGCTCAGCGCGCCGCCCTTGGCGCGTTTGGCGATGCCGTGCTTGATGGCGTTTTCCACCAGTGGCTGCAGGATGAAGTCCGGCACCTGGGCGCGCGCCAGGCCGTCAGGGATCTCGAGCTTGCAGCGCAGGCGGTCGGCAAAGCGCAATTGCTGGATCTCCAGGTATTTGCACAGGAAGTCCACTTCGTCTTCCAGGGCCACCAGCTGGCGTTCGGAACTGTCGGTCACGCGCCGCAGCAGGTCGCCCAGCGCGGCGACGGTGGCGATGGCCTCATTGTCCTTTTTCTCGCGAATCAGGCCGGTCACGGTGTTCAGTGCATTGAAGATGAAATGAGGCTCCAGTTGCAGCCGCAGGGCCGCCAGCTGCGCCTGCGCCAGCAGTTCGCGCTGCTGCGACAGGCGCTTGCGCGTCGCAAAAGTCACGCTCACGGCCGCGATGGCGCCATACAGGATGACGTCGCCCACCAGGTTGCCGATGAACCTGGCCTTCCACAGCGGCAGGAATGGGTCTGCTCCCCTAGGGTAGGCGAAGGGGTTGGTCGTGGTTTCCAGCATGGCGGCCCAGGCGGTCCATACGGCGCCGATGGCCAGGCAGGCCAGGGCGTGCACGGACCAGTTGCGGGCCGAACGCGATGGCAGCGGAAAGTGCAGCAGCAGCTTCAGGGCAAGCGGCGTGGCGGCAGCCCAGACGCCCCAGCCTGACACGGTGACGAAGAACAGCGTCCACCAGTTGTGCTGCATGCCCATGGCCTTCATCGACACCACGGTCTGCGTTGCGTCGAACAAGGCCAGTGCCAGCCAGGCGAAGAAGGGAGCGATTGCGGTCATGGCCGCAATGATAGGGGAATTCCCTCACTGCCGGTGACGGGTTTGCAGCGAAACCACAGCCGTTTGCAGCGAACTGCCTCGCGCCGGCCGAGGGGGCGATGGGAGACTACAGGCCTTGATAAACCTGGAGGCCTGAATCATGAAAAGAAGAGAACTGTTCCGCATTTCCACCGTAATGGGCCTGGGCGCGGCGCTGCCGGCGCTGGGCCTGGCCAAGGCGCCGTCTGCCGGCGCGGCTTTCCCGGCATTGCCCTTGCACCCGCCGGCGCAAGGCAGCATCCCGGTAGCCGTCCTGCTTTCAGACAATGCCGTGGTGATCGACTTTGGCGGACCGTGGGAAGTGTTCTCCAATGTCAGCGTACCGGGGCGGGGCGACGGTCCGGCGTTCCAGCTGTACACGGTTGCCGCCACGGAGGCGCCGATCACCACAATGGGCGGCATGAAGATCGTGCCGAACTACACCATCGCGAATGCCCCGCCGCCCAAGGTGATCGTCATCCCGGCCCAGACCGTCAACGACCCGGCCGTGCTGGAGTGGCTGCGGCAGGCCTCGCGCGCTGCCGACCTGACGATGTCGGTCTGCACCGGCGCGTTCGTGCTGGCACATGCGGGACTGCTGGACGGCAAATCAGCCACCACCCACCACAGCGCCTTCAACGAGTTCGCCATGCGCTACCCTGCCGTCTCGCTCAAGCGCGGTGCACGCTTTGTGGAAGAAGGCAAGTTCGCTACTGCCGGCGGCCTGTCTTCCGGCATCGACCTTGCGTTGCGCGTGGTCGAACGCTACTTCGGCCGCAGCGTGGCCAGCAGCACCGCTTACACGATGGAATACCAGGGCCAGGGCTGGCTGGATCCCATGTCCAACAGCATGTATGCCAAGCGGCGGGTGGCGAGCGCCGATCACCCGATTTGTCCGGTGTGCGAGATGGACGTGGACAAGGCGAGCGACCCGGCGTCCACATACCGCAAGCGCACCTACTACTTCTGCAGCGCGGAGCATAAGCGCCTGTTCGACGCGCAGCCGGAAAAGTTCACCTGATCACAGCGCCGCGACGTCGAGGATGGCCTGGGCAAAGTCGCGCGGCGCCTCCTGCGGCAGGTTATGGCCAATGCCGCCAGCCAGCGTGCGATGCTGATATTTGCCGGTGAACTTGCCGGCATAGGCGGCAGGCGCGGCGTGCGGGGCGCCGTTGGCGTCGCCCTCCATCGTGATCGTGGGCACCGAGATCGCCGGGCTTTGCGCCAGGCGCGCTTCCAGCGCATCGTATTTGCGCTCGCCGTCGGCCAGGCCAAGCCGCCAGCGGTAGTTGTGCACCACGATGTCCACATGGTCCGGATTGTCGAATGCCGCGGCACTGCGGGCAAAGGTGGCTTCGTCGAAGGCCCATTTGGGCGACGCAGTTTGCCAGATCAGGCGGTTGAAGTCCTTGCGGTTGGCTTCATAACCGAGGCGGCCACGCTCGGTGGCGAAGTAGTACTGGTACCACCAGGCGAATTCCGCTTGCGGCGGCAGCGGCTTTTTGTTGCCGGCCGGGGTGCCGATCAGGTAGCCGCTGACCGAAACCAGGGCCTTGCAGCGTTCAGGGAACAGTGCGGCGATGATGCAGGCCGTGCGCGCGCCCCAATCGAAAGCGCCGAAGATGGCCTGCGGGATCTTCAATGCATCCATCATGGCGATGATATCCAGCGCGACGGCGGTCTGCTGGGCATTGCGGAAAGTGTCTTTGGACAGGAAGCGCGTGCTGCCATAGCCGCGCAGGTAAGGCATGATCACGCGGTAGCCGGCGCTTGCCAGCAGGGGCGCCACGTCCTCGAAGCTGTGGATGTCGTAGGGCCAGCCATGCAGCAGGATGACCGGCTGGCCGGCGGCCGGCCCCAGCTCGGCGTAGCCGATTTCCAGTTCTGCCGTGCGTACCGTGCGCAGCGTGCCGAGTGAACGGCCGGCGTTGGCCGGCAAGGCAGCCGCCAAGGCGACCGGCGCGAGCACAGACAGTCCCGCCAGGGCGAATGCACCGCCCAGTATGGAACGGCGTTGCTGGTTGACTTTATTGTCCAAGGCATTCTCCGCAAGAAGTTGATGGTTGGGTCAAGTATAGGTAGGAAACGTATCTGGATTGTGTCACGGTATATCATGAAGCAGTTTCAATGATTGGACTCCGCATGCTTATCGTGACCCACAGCGGCAAATTCCACGCAGACGATGCCTGGGCCGTCGCTGTCCTGAATGTTCTATTCCCAGACGCGGACATTATCCGCACGCGCGACCAGGCAGTCATCGATACTGCCGATTTCGCCGTCGATGTCGGCGGCGTCTACGACCCGGCTGCGGGTCGCTTCGACCACCATCAAAAGGGTTTTGACGTGGCGCGCCAGTCCGGTGTTCCCTATGCCAGCGCAGGACTGGTGTGGCGCGAGTACGGTGCACGCTGCGTGAGCGCACTGGCGCTGGCCCATACAGGGCACGCACTGGCCGACGACAAGGCGCGCGAAATCGCCTACGGCATCGATGCCGACGTGGTGCAATACCTCGACCTGTCGGACGTGGGCGCGGCCAAGAGCGCACCGGGCGGCTATGGCCTGTCGGCGGTGGTTTCCGGCTTCAACACCAACTGGCTGGACGAGGACAGGCTGGGCTACGGCGCCGCGGCGGAGGAATACCGCTTGTCCCAGTTCCGCCGCGCCATGGCCTTGCTGACCGACGTCATGGTCAACGCGGTGCGCTACCGCGTCGGCGCCTTGCTGGCGCTGGCGCAAGTGCGCCAGGCGCAGGTCCTGGAAGACGGCAAGCTGCTGTTCCTGAAGAATGCCGCCCTGCCGTGGACCCAGGTGGTGCGCAAGGAAATGCCGAAAGTACTGTTCGTCATCAGCTACAGCATCGGCGAGCAGCGCCACGTCCTGCACACCGTGCCGGTCAGTGCCGAGAGCTTCGATGCCAGGGCCGACCTGCCGGCTGCTTGGGCCGGCTTGCGCGACGCCGAACTGGCAGCGGTCACCGGTGTGCCGGACGCCGGCTTCTGCCACAACGGCCGCTTCATCGCCACGGCCAAGTCGTATGAAGGCATACGCGCCATGGCGGCACTGGCACTGGAAGACGTAGCTACTAATATGCAAGGAAAATAGTCGCTAGCTAAGTGCTTTCCGTACGGGGAAAATAAGCTACTCTATAGCCTCAGCTCCTTGGAAAGGACGCCATGCGCATTTCGACCAAGCTTACCGTCGTCGTTGCGACGGTCTTCGCCGTGATCGGCGTTGCCGGGCTGTTGACCATCAACCAGATGCGCGACATCACGCAGCGCTCGATCGGCTCCGAGGCGGTAAACCTGGCGCAGGCCATGTCGACCCTGATGGCCTTCGAAGTGACCCAGCATGCGGGGGAAGCGCGCCAGCGGCGCTACCAGGAGTTGGTCGATTTTTTCGTCACGCATGAAAAGCGCGATATCGAGATTGTCGCGCCCGACCTGACCATCCTGGCGGATGTCACCACCAACCATATCGGCACCTCCATTGAGGCGGGCGAACGGCGGCAGGTCATCGCCCAGACCTTGCGTGACGGGCAGGCGCGCATGACCAGGGAAGCCGCTACTGAAAACGAACCGGAAATGCGCCAGGTGGTGGTGCCGGTGCGTGACGGCGCCAGAAACATCATTGCCGCCCTGGTGTTCGAATACACGCCGCTGTACAACGATATGACCGCACTGGCGGCGAAGGCTTTCCGCCAGCTGGCCATCCTGGCCCTGGCAGGTGCGGCGCTGGCCCTGGGCTGCGCGCTGTACCTGGCGCGCTCTGTGTCGGCGCCCTTGCGCCAGCTGACCGAAGCGGCCCTGCAACTGGGGCGCGGTCAGCGCGCGCAGGCGGCAGTGCGCGACGCCAGCGACGAGATCGGCGAACTGGCTACCGTCTTCAATTCCATGAGTTCTGCGCTGCACCTGCGCGAACGCGCAATGGAGTCGACCTTCAATGGCATCATGATCGTCGACCTGGGCAAGCCCGGCTTCCCGCTCGAATACGTCAACCGGGCATTTGAGCGCATCACCGGCTACACGGCGGCACAGGTGCTGGGCAAGCCTTCGGACTTCCTGGTGCGCGGCGACGTCGACCAGCCCGGCCTGCACGAAATCCGGCTGGCCATGCGCGAGGGACGGGAAGCGCACGCGGTGCTGCGCGGCTACCGCCGCGACGGCGAACCCTTCTGGAATGAAGTCAGCATTGCCCCGGTGCGCAGCGACGACGGACCGCCCAGCCATTACGTGGCCATCATCAGCGACATTACCGAGGCGCGCAACGATTCCGACCAGCTGGCGCACCAGGCCCAGTTCGATATCCTGACCGGCCTGGCCAACCGCAGCCTGATGATGGACCGCCTGAAGCAGGCGATCGGCAGCGCGCAACGGCACGGCGAGCGCATCGTGGTCGCCTTCATCGACCTCGACGACTTCAAGCTGATCAACGATAACCTGGGCCATGAGGCCGGCGACCAGCTGTTGCGCGAAGTGGCGCAGCGCCTGCAGGCAAGCATACGCCCGCGCGACACGGCGGCGCGCTTCGGCGGCGATGAGTTCGTGCTCCTGCTGCGCGAAGGCGAGCAGGGCGCGCTCGGGGAAGCGCAGCTGACCGAACGGATTCGCGCCGTGCTGGAAAGCGTGGCTGCCCCGCTCACGCTGGCCGGGCGCGATATCCAGGTCCATTGCAGCATCGGCCTGGCTGCCTTCCCGCAGGACGGCGCCGATGCGGAAATCCTGGTCAAGCACGCCGACACCGCCATGTACCGCGCCAAGGAGCTGGGGCGCAACGGCTTCCAGTTCTTCACCGAAGCCTTGCAGCTGCGCGCGCAGCAGCAGCTGGAACTGGGGGCGAGCCTGCACCTGGCGCTGGAGCGCGACGAATTCGAACTGCACTACCAGCCGCAGGTAAGCCTGCGCAGCGGTCGCGTGGTCGGGCTGGAGGCGCTGCTGCGCTGGCGCCACCCGGACAAGGGCTTGCTGGGACCGGGCCATTTCATCTCCTTCGCCGAAGAATCGGGGCTGATCATCCCGATCGGCGAGTGGGTGCTGCGCCGCGCCTGCAAGCAGAACAAGGCCTGGCAGGATGCCGGCCTGCCGCCGTTGCCGGTGGCAGTCAACATCTCGGCGCGCCAGTGTGCGCAGCAGGAACTGGAGGCCGTGGTGCGCGCGGCGCTGGCAGACAGCGGCCTGGCGCCGCACTACCTGGAGCTGGAACTGACCGAGAGCATTTCAATGGCCGACCCCGAACACAGCGTGCCCATGATGGAGCGCATGAAGGCCATCGGCGTCGAATTGTCGATCGACGATTTCGGCACCGGCTATTCGAATATGAGCTACCTGAAGCGCTTCCCTATCGACCGCCTGAAACTCGATATCTCCTTCGTGCGGGAAATCACGACCGACCCGGGCAGCCTGGCCATCTCGGACGCCATCATCACCATGTCGCACAGCCTGCACCTGGAAGTGGTGGCGGAAGGCGTGGAGACGGAAGGCCAGCTGGCGCTGCTGGCCCAGCGCCAGTGCGATATCGTGCAGGGCTTCTATTTCAGCAAGCCGCTGGCGGCCGATGCGCTGGAAGCGCTGCTGCGCGCCGACTACCGCCTGCCGGGCCACCTGACCGGGCGCGCGGCCGATGCACCGGCCCTGCTGGTGCTCGACGACGACACCCATATGCTGGATTTGCTGGACCTGGTGTTGAGCAATGAAGGCTACCGCGTGCACGCCGTCAGCGACCCGGAGCAAGCGTTCGAGATCCTGGCCCGCCACCAGGTGGCGGTGCTGCTGTGCGACCAGCGCATGCCGGCCATCAGCGGGGTGGAATTCCTGAGCCGGGTACGCCGCATGTATCCCGAGGTGCTGCGCATCATGCTGAGCGCTTGCGACGATGCCGAATCGACGCGCCAGGCGATCAATATGGGCGCGGTCTACAAATTCATTGAAAAGCCGGTGGAGCAGGCTACGCTGGTAGCCCTCGTGGCCGAGGCCTACCAGCTCTATCACGCCGGGCGCGGTCAGCAGACCGCCTGAGGCTTAGTTGCCGCAGCCCATGGTGCGGATACGGTCATAGGCAGCCTTGGCCTGCACCAGGCCATAGCCGTAGTAGACATCGCGGCCGGGCGCGCCCAGGTCCATCGCCGACTTGTCGAGCGTGCTGCGCATCTGGCTCGCGCTGCAGTTCGGGAAGTAGCTCCACACCAGCGCCGCTACCGCTGACACATGCGGCGTCGCCATCGAGGTGCCGTTGAAGACCGCGTAATTGGTGGCGCTCACCGTCACGGTAGCCTGCTGGCCGAGCTGGCCCAGCAGAGCCGCGCCCGTGGTGTCCGACGCGCCGACCGATGGAATATTGGTGACCGTGGTCCCCAACGTGCCATTCAGGTCGCCCGCCACATTGTTGTACACCACCGCGCCGACACCGCCGCTGGCCTGGCAGTTCGAGACCTTGGTGGCAAACGATACCGAACCGCGCCTGATCAGGCAAACCTTGCCCGCCATCGCACTATCGGTCGCCGTGCCGAGGCCAAAGTCGGCCAGCGGCGCTGTCGCTGAACCGGCCGGCGAGCCTTCCATCGGCAGTACCGGATAAGGCACAGCGGCGACCTGCAGGGACGCATCGCGCCCGGTACCCATCGGCACCGTGGAGAGCACGCTGACGCCCGGCGCCGACAGCTCGACTTTCGGCGTGAACTGGGAGAAGGTAGCGATCTGCTTGTTCTCGTCCAGGGCGCCGATCGACATCACGCTGCTATAGCCGGCCGGGAAGGACTGCGTATTGTTGCCATCGTTGCCGGCGGCAGCAATCGACAGCACGCCGCGCTTTGCCAGGCCGTCGAAGGCGCGTTCTTCGGCAATGCTGGGGGCGCCGCCCCCGAGCGACATGCTGATCACATTGGCCCCTGCATCGCCGCACTTGTTGGCGGCCGCGATCAGGGTCGATGTATACGTCCATTCGTCGGCGCTGAAGACCTTGACGATGTGCAGGTTGAGCTTGCGGTTGGGATTGACGCCGACCACGCCGATGCCGGCATTGTTCATCGCAGCAATGGTACCGGCGACGTGGGTGCCGTGGTGCAGTTCATCAGTGTACCAGTAGCCGGTGCCAGGATTATTCTCACCGCTGACATGGTTGGCTTTCAGGTCTTCATGCGTCATATCGATACCGGAATCGATGATGCAGATGGTGCGGTTTCCGGCGTAGGTGTCAGGCAGCTGGTCGGCCTGCACCATGGGGATGCCATAAGGAACCTGCTGGCCTGCCAGGTAAGGCGAGCCGGTGGACGGCGTGCTGATGCCCAGGGGCACGCGTTTCTGGTCCTCTTCTACAAATTCGATCTGGTCGTTTTTGCGCAGAGCATCGACGGCCTTGGCGGGCAGTTCGGCAGCCGAGGCGTTGATATTGGGCAAGTCCTGCACGATTTTGCCGCTCGCCGCCGCGAGTGCCGCTTTACCGTTGGCTGCGCCGCCGGCCTTGAAGCCGACGATGACGCGGACATTGTCATTGCTTGCTGCAGTTGCATGGGAGAATTGGCTGGCAAGTGCGGCCGCCACGAGAGACATCATGAATGGGTTCTTGGGCATGTTGAGTCCTGGGAGTCAGAAGGGATGAAAGGCCTTGGACATCGGCTCAGCCGCGGGTAGCAGCTAGCAAAATGATGCTAGAAGCCTTCCCTGCTCAGGTCAATCGTGGCGCGGCTTTTAGTTGATAAGTTTGCGCATAAAACTACACAAATGCCGCACGGCAATGCGAGCACCGCCTTACCACTGGCGGAACAAGTGGGCATAGGTAGCGCTGACGGGCAAGCGTTCTCGGCGCTGTTTCAACTGCAGCGTCAGGGCGCCGTTCTGGTCGCGGCTGATGCAGCGGATGGCCTGGGTGTTGACCACGGTACTGCGGTGGATCTGCCAGAAGCGGGCCGGATCGAGCCGGGCCAGCAAGTCCTTCAGCGAGGCGCTGACCAGCGCTTCATGTTCGGCCGTGACCACCGCCACATACTTGTGGTCGGCACGCAGGTAGCAGATCTCGTCCACCCCGATCAGCTGCAGGTCGCGCCCTATTTGCACTGTGATCCAGTGCAGTGGCGCACTGTCGGCCACGGTGGCGGCCCTGGCGGGCGCCGCCACCGGTACCGCCTGTGCCAGGCGTGATTTGATGCGCTGCACGGCGCGCGCCAGGCGCGCCGGGTCCAGCGGCTTCATCAGGTAATCGACAGCGCCTTCGTCGAATGCGCGCAGCGCGAACTGGTCGTAGGCGGTGACAAACACCACCTGGGCACGGCCGCCGGCCAGCCGCGCCAGTTCCAGGCCATCGAGGCCGGGCAGGCGTATATCGAGGAACAGCACGTCAGGCCGCTGGCTTTCCATCGCCTGCAGTGCGGAATAGCCGTCGCTGGCCGTGCCGCACAGCTCCAGCTCGGGCCATACGCGGGCTAGTTGCTGGCGCAGTTCCGCGGCCAGTACGGCTTCATCTTCCGCGATCAGGGCCTTGACGCACATGGTGGAGCCGTCAGCCCGTGCTGGGACGCCAGGCCTTGTCCTTGTATTCGACGATATAGGCGCGGGCGTTGGCGCCGCCGATGTTTTCCGTGGTGTGCCATCCGGCCGGGCTGGCGAACATGCGGCCGGCGGGCACGTCGGCGGATTTGCTGCTGCCGTCATCCAGCATTTCCTTGACCTTGATGTCGGTCAGCTGCATGGTCAGGTGGGCGGGATGGTAGTGGCGGCCCTGGCCGCACACGCCCAAGCCGGGCCGGGACACGTATTCGAGTACGCGCACCTTGTCGTCTTCATACACGACCTTGTACGTGCGCGGGCTGACTTTGGCGGCGTCCTGTGCCAGGACGCTGCTGGCGAGCGTCATGCAAGCCATGATGAGGGGACGATGGAGGCGCATGGGGGCTTCTCCTGTATGGCCGTAGCAATTCATGATAGTCCCATTTGGCAGCCGTCGGCATCGAAATTTGCCGCTAGCGCTACCCGTGTCGCATTGCCTTCCACCTCGCGCGAGATAGTGCCGCGCTGGCCATAGAAGTCACGGAAGCTTTGTGCCTGCGGTGTCATTGCATATTGCAAGCTTTGGTCCGTCGTTGCAGCGCAATTGTCTTCGACCAGCAGGCGGAAGCCTGACGCCGCCGCTTGCAGGCGCACCTGCAGGAATAAGCGGGGCTGGGTTGCGCGCTGGGCGCGCCGGAGGGCATCGTCGATGAGCGGCAGCAGCGTCATGGGCGGGAAACGCAAGCCATGCATGGCGGGCGCGACATCGATGTCCCAGTCCAGCCGCTCGCCCCAGCTGCCGGCGTGCAGCCGCAGGTAGGCATGCGCCAGTTGCACTTCATCGCCCAGCGTCGCGCCGCCGCCATGCAGGTGCGGCAAGGCGGCCTGCAGGTAAGCGATCAGCCGGTCCAGTTGCTGTTCGGCGGCATTGTGCTGGCCACGGTACAGCGCCTGGATGCGGCCGATTTCGCGCACCAGCAGGGCAGGCTCGATGCGCGCCTTGAGGATGTTCAGGCGCGACTCCACCATCAGGCGCTTGGCATCCGCGCAGTCGCGGCGCGCACTCCACAGGCGTGCGGCGGCTTGGCGCGAGCGTGCATCCACGCTCAGTCCGGCGGCCAGCAGGGCGCCGCCGGTCAGCGCGAGCCACAGCATATGGACAAAGAGGCCAACGTAGTCGTAGGCGATGAAGCGGTGCTGGAAATAGGATGGCGGCACAGCCAGCGCGGCGGCCAGCAGCGCTCCCGCAGCGACAGCGGCGGCCAGCAGCGGTGGCCGCCAGCGCGGGGCGGCGGCAATGCGTTCGGCGGCCGTGATCGCACCCACCATCACGGAGGCGAACAGCAAGCCGTTGACGAAGACGACGGCGGCCCCGCCCAGGCAGTATTGCCAGCCGCCGACGTCCAGGTCGATCGGCAGCACGCGCAGTTCGTCGATGGCGCCGGTAACAAGGCCGACCAGCAGCAGCAGGGGCAAGCGGGCGCGCATGCATTGGCGCCAACTGGACGCCGGCAACGCTGCCGCGTTCACTTCGCCTGCCTGCCGGCGGGGCGCGCAGTGTGCGTCGGGCCCAGCATCTGCCGCAGGGTCGTCGGCAGCGTGCAGCGGCCATCGTGGCGCGCCGTGATGCAGGGGAATCTCAATGCTGGCCACCACGCCGCGCGGCATGTTCCGCTGCAGGGCCAGCGCCGCGCCTTGGCCAAACAAAGTCCGCAGGCGCGCGCGGATATTCACCAGTCCAACGCCGCTGCCGCAGCTGGACTGGAAGCCGACCCCATTGTCGGCCACGCTCACCTGCAGGCGCCCTTCCTGCACTTTGGCGCTGATGTCGACGCGGCCGCCTTCGGCCGCTGGCGCCAGGCCATGCTTGATGGCGTTTTCCACCAGCGTTACCAGCATCATGGGCGGGAAGGCATGGCTGGCAAGCTCGTCCGGCAAGTCAATAACGAACTGCAAGCGATTGCCCATCCTGATGTGCAGGATCTCCAGGTAAGCGCGGGCCAGTTCGCATTCGCTGGCCAGCGTGGCGCCGTCATCGCGGATCTGGGGCAAGGCTGCGCCAAGGTACAGACGCAGGCTGGACAGCATACGGTCGGCCTCCGCCGCGCCCGCCTGGTACAGGCATTTCACGGTGGCCAGCGTGTTGAACAGGAAGTGGGGTTCGATCTGCGCCTCCAGCACTTTCAAGCGCGCCTCCTCCGTGCGCCGCTGCAGTACGGCGCGGTCCAGCGCCAGGCGCCGGGTGCGCAGCGCTGCACGTGCTGCCTGGCGGCGGCGGCCCCAAACCAGGGTGAACAAATCGGCCAACAGGATGGCGCGCAAGGCTTCGCCAGTTAGTTCCAGCAAAGGCGGGTAGTAGCCTGCCGGGTAGCGGAACAGGGTCAGTGCGGTAAAGCCGGCAGTCGTAGCGGCGGTGGCGGCGGCCAGCACTGCTGCCAGGCGCCAGTGTCCGTCGCGCTGGAACAGGTGGTCGGTGCCGGCTACCGCCAGCATCGCAAGCAAACCCAGCACGGTGGTATCGCCTAATTGCTCCAGCCAGCCCGCCAGGATCTGTCCCGGCGACCATTCGTACCAGGTACCCGGACTGAACAGCACCTCGGTGGACAGCAGCAGGCATAGCGCAAGGACGGTGAGGACGTAGCGCCATGCTCCGCGTGCAATGAAGAGCCGCTTCATGATTGATAAATTTTACGCGCAGGGGAAGCGCCGTGACAGTAGTATTTCCCAACTACAGCGAGGCGAATATGGCACTGACTAGCAAACTGACAGGTGCGTGTTGGGGCCTGGCGCTGCTCGGCATGCTGCTGGCATCGACGGCGGCGCGGGCCGATGCGGTGACGGACTGGAATGGCGCTGCCTGCACGATCCTGTCCGGCGCCCACTTGAATGCGGCGCGGGCGGACCGTGTCCTGGCCATCATGCACACCGCCATGTACCGGGCGGCGCGCGCCAGCAGCTCGCAAGCCGGCGTGGACCTCGATGCCGCACTGGCCGCCAGCGGGCGCACCACCTTGCTGGCACAGGCGCCCTCCGAGCAAGCCGCGATCGAGGCGGCCTACCAGTCTGCATTGGCGAAGGCGCGTGCCGATCCTGGCGCGCGCGCCGCCGGCATCGCTGCCGGGCAAGCGGCTGCGGCGGCAGTGCTCGCCGCGCGCAGCGAGGATGGCGCCAGCCTCGACATGGCTTACCAGCCGGGCGGTAACTCGCCCGGGGAGTACGTGCCGACCATGCAAGAGATCGCACCGGTGCTGGTGCATTGGGGCCGCCGCAAGCCATGGCTGATGGCCAGTGCCGACGCCTTCCGGCCGCCGCCGCCCCCCGCTTTGTCCAGCGCAGCCTGGGCGCGTGACTTGCAGGAAATGCGCGATTTTGGCGGCCGCAACAGCACGCGCCGCAGCGCTGCCGAGACCGCCACAGCGCGTTTCTGGGCAGCCAATTCGCCGCTCATATTTTTCAACCTGGCGCGTGGCGTTGCGCAGATGCCGGACCGCAGCGTCCTGCGCAACGCCCGCCTGTATGCAGCGCTGGCGCAGGCAATTGACGACACCACGATCGCTGTATTCGACGCGAAATACCACTATCGTTTCTGGCGCCCGGTGACGGCGATAGGACGCGACGATCCGGCCTGGACCCCACTGCTCGACACGCCACCCCATCCCGAATATCCCTGTGCGCATTGCGCTGTGGCCAGCGTGGTGGCAACCGTGCTGCAGGCCGAACTGGGACGCGCCAGCCCGCCGCTGCTCGAGACCAGCAGTCCGAGCGCAGCCGGCGAGCGGCGCCAATGGCACTCGCCGGCCGCCTTCAGCCAGGAGGTGGCGTTGACGCGCATCCATGGCGGGGTGCATTTCCGCAGTTCGACCGAGGCCGGCACGGCGCTGGGCCAGCGCATCGGTGCGCTGGCCGCCAGCAGTTTCCGGCTTGGCAGGGACTAGCGTCCCACCAGAGCCGGCGAAAGTGCGGGCCCGATCGAAGCGGTCGTGCCCTTGTCGTCATCGTCGTCATACCTGAACACGACGCGGAACTGCACTGTGTAGGCCGCCTGGTCAGGCGTGCGGCAATGCAGGCGGCGTACGGCCATGCGCACCGGATCGCGAAATTCCCAATAGCTTGCCCTGGTTTGCAGGTCGCTTAACTGCTCGCCCTTCAGTGTGAACTTGACCATCACCTCGGCCGGCGTATCAATTTGCCACGCCGCCTTGCTCAGCCTCTCTTGCAAATCACTGATGCCGTTCGGACACGCCGCGGTGAGCGGCATCTCGTGGCTGACGATCACGGCGGGCATCGCCTCGGGCGCTTGCTGCGCCAGGGCAGGAATGGCGAACGCCATGCTGGCGGCGCCCAACAACAGGCAGGACTTGTTCATGAGCTTGCTCCTCGTGGTGGAAATGGGTCGGCACTTGCAGCCTAGGCCGCGCTGCCTGCCAAGGCCATGCCCACCCGACGAAGACCGCCATGACGGGGACCGAACCCCTCCTGCCGCCGACGAAAGCCGGAAATAAAAAACGCCACCCGGAGGTGGCGTTGCTTGCTTTGGAGGGCAGGCTTAGAACTGGTTCATGGTGTTGTCTTTACCGGCCGCCTTCAGGGCCGCTTCGCCGCTGAAGTATTCCTTGTGGTCGTCGCCGATGTCGGAACCGGACATGTTCTGGTGCTTGACGCAGGCGATGCCCTGGCGGATTTCCTTGCGCTGCACGCCGGCCACGTAGCCCAGCATGCCCTGGTCGCCGAAGTATTCCTTGGCCAGGTTGTCGGTCGACAGGGCCGCGGTGTGGTAGGTCGGCAGGGTGATCAGGTGGTGGAAGATGCCTGCTTCGCGCGCCGCGTCGGCCTGGAAGGTGCGGATCTTCTCGTCTGCCTCGATGGCCAGCGCGGTGCTGTCGTACTCGGCGTTCATCAGCGCGGCGCGGTCGTAGGCCGACACGTCTTCGCCTGCGGCCTTCATGCGGTCGTAGGCTTGCTGGCGGAAGTTCAGGGTCCAGTTGAACGATGGGCTGTTGTTGTACACCAGCTTGGCGTTCGGGATGACTTTGCGGATTTCCTTGACCATGCCGCCGATCTGGCCGATGTGCGGTTTCTCGGTTTCGATCCACAGCAGGTCGGCGCCGTTCTGCAGCGAGGCGATGCAGTCCATGACGCAGCGTGCTTCGCCGGTGCCTGGGCGGAACTGGAACAGGTTGGAAGCCAGGCGCTTAGGACGCAGCAGCTTGCCGTCGCGTTTGATGATCACGTCGCCGTTGCCCAGGGCGTCGGCCGACACTTCGTCGCAATCGAGGAAGGAGTTGTACTGGTCGCCCAGGTCGCCCGGCTTGCTGGTGACGGCGATCTGCTTGGTCAGGCCGGCGCCCAGCGAGTCGGTACGTGCCACGATGATGCCGTCGTCCACGCCCAGCTCCAGGAAGGCGTAGCGCACGGCGCGGATCTTGGCCAGGAAGTCTTCGTGAGGCACGGTGACCTTGCCGTCCTGGTGGCCGCACTGCTTCTCGTCCGACACCTGGTTTTCGATCTGGATGCAGCAGGCGCCGGCTTCGATGAATTGCTTGGCCAGCAGGTAGGTCGCTTCGGCGTTGCCGAAACCGGCGTCGATGTCGGCGATGATCGGTACCACGTGAGTGACATGGTTGTCGATCTTGTCCTGGATGGCTTTCTTGGCGTCGCCGGTGGCGGCGTCCAGCTGGCGGAACAGGCCCCCCAGTTCGCGGGCATCAGCCTGGCGCAAGAAGGTGTACAGCTCCTTGATCAGGGCCGACACGGCGGTTTTTTCGTGCATCGACTGGTCAGGCAGCGGGCCGAACTCGGAGCGCAGCGCAGCGACCATCCAGCCCGACAGGTAGAGGTAGCGGCGATCGGTGCTGTTGAAGTGCTTCTTAATCGAGATCATCTTCTGCTGGCCGATGAAACCGTGCCAGCAGCCCAGGGACTGGGTGTACTGGGATGGGTCGGCATCGTAGCGGGCCATGTCGGCGCGCATGATCTTGGCGGTGTAGCGGGCGATGTCCAGGCCGGTCTTGAACTTGTTCTGGGCGCGCATGCGTGCGGCCGCTTCCGGGCTGATGGCGTTCCAGGCGCTGCCGTTACGTTCCTTCAGGGCTGCGATGGCGTTGATGTCGTCTTGGTAGTGGGACATGGTCATTTTCCTAGCAAAAAAGCGGATTAAGAAAGGCGAAGCACTTGAGATAATGATAGGCCGTTCCGCTGCGTTGCACCATGTCTTATATAAGACATATAAGTTATTTTTTATCGTTTGATTTCAATGACTTAATTTTAGTTTCTTATGATATGAAACGCCTTTTCGTAGAATGAACTGAGCGGCATGGTGCGCCGCCGAGCAATTTTCTACGATGTGGAATCCGGTTTTCGCGATGTGGAATTAATGGCTCACTTTCGGCATGACGCCGGAATTTTTAAATGGATCGACGACATTGCCGAAGTGAATGCGGAGATCTTGCGCTGGTCTGAAATTGGACATGTGCGACCGGAAGGTGAGGGGATCGATCTTTTTTAACGTACCGGGGAAGCAAAGGCTGACCAGTTCGTCAGGCGCGCGTTTGACGATATTGAGGGTGAAGTCTTCGATGCCCCGCTTCCAGGTATTGCCGGTAGTAAGAATGTAGGAGACGTCGAGCCCGTCGAAGTATGTTTTCTTGCCGACGGTCTTGGCGCGGGCGGCCTTGAAGCCCGGCTCGACGCAATAGTTCTTTTGGAATTGGGCGGCATCATCGTACATCGCCGATCCGCTTCCGGCAGCGACGAATGGGCGGTATTCGTGGTGCACGCGCACCAGCTTGTTGGCCGCGAATTTTTGCGTCCAGATATAGTCGACCTTCGCCATCCAGCCTGGGCCCTCAGGCGCTTCGCTCCACAAACCAAGTTCGACCAATGCCGCGATCTGGCCCTCGCTTAAGCCGGGAGGAGTGCTGTCATCGCCGCTCGCAAATACGCTTGGGTTGGCGATTTGCGTATCGTTCAAGCCGAGTTTCTTCAGTTGGGCGGTAACGTCCTTGCCTTCTTGTGTCAGGGCGGAGATACGACTCGTAAACGTTACTGGCTTGCCGTCGACTTGAATAGAGAAACCATTTGGCTCGCCATAATAGGCATTGCTGGGAAGGATGACGGCTGAGTAGGGCGGCAGGGGAAACACGATGGTTTCTTCCACGTCTTTGCTCGACTCGTTCAGGAACTCGTAGTCGACGCTGATCTTGTCGTAGCTGATGGTCAGCACTTCCTTTTTCATGGCGATGGCGTCGGTCTTGCCGAATACGATGCCGCCTACGCCGACTGCGGCAACCCCGTCATTGGCCAGTGCCGCCGTTGGCAGAAGGAGCGTCGCTAAGGCGAATTTCAAGGTGTTGGGCATGCGCTGGCCGGAAAAAAAGAAACAATTATAAGTGCCCATATTTCGACCAGGCCTGCTTTCGCATTTCCTCGGAACGGTCACGGCGCCGTCATAAAGCGCCGCTATCGTGTTGGTTTTTCAACCATGCTGGAACAACATCCATGAAATACAAGGCCTCCCTGAAGGCGGCGATCAGCGTCGCCGTCGCCGCACTGATTGCCGGCTGCGGCAACAGCAATAACAGTGGCACGTCCTCGTCCACCGACGGACAAACCAACACCGGCACGCCAACCAACGTCATCTTCTTTCTGGGCGATGGCATGGGCATGGCGACCATGACCGCGGCGCGTATCTATGCGGTTGGCGAAGACGGCGAACTGACCATGGACACCCTGCCGGAAACTGCTTTCGTCAAGACGTTCTCCAACGACGCGCAAGTCACTGACAGCGCGCCTTCGATGTCGGCTTATATGACCGGCGTGAAGATGAACAATGAAGTGATCTCGATGTCGTCCGACACCAAGGCCATCGATCCGGTCAACGATGCCAACGGCAACAAGCTGGGTAACAACTGCGGCAGCGGCAATGGCAAATCGGTTCCGACCCTGCTGGAACAAGCCAAGGCCAAGGGCCTGTCGACCGGCGTGGTGACCACCACCCGCGTGACGCACGCTACCCCAGCCGCCACCTATTCCCACATCTGCCACCGCGACCTGGAAAACGATATCGCTGCACAAGCGGTACCAGGCGGCACCGGCTACAACGCCGCACTGGGCAACGGCCTCGACGTCCTGCTGGGCGGCGGCCGCCAGTTCTTCCAGACCGTCGCGAACGGCGGCAAGCGCTCTGACGGCCGCGACCTGATCGCTGAAATGAAGGCCATGAACTACGCCTACGCCAGCAACGCCGCCGAATTCAACGCCATCGACGGCACCAAGACCGGCCGCCTGCTGGGCCTGTTCACGTCCAGCCACATGAGCTACGACCTGGACCGCGACCCGGCAAAAGAGCCTAGCCTGGCCGACATGACCACCAAGGCCATGGATGTGCTGTCCAAAAACAGCAAGGGTTACTTCCTGATGGTAGAGGGCGGCCGCATCGACCACGCGCTGCACGAAACCACCGCCAAGAAGGCGCTGCAGGACACCCAGGCTTTCGACAACGCGATCAAGGCCGCCCTGGCCAAGGCCCGCAGCACCGATCCTGACCTGAAGAACACCCTGATCGTGGTGACCGCCGACCACGACCACACGCTGGTGCTGAACGGTTACGCCAAGCGTACCGGCAAGACCACCGCCGCCAATGCCGGCGTGCTGGGCGTGGTGAAGGATTACGTCACCGGCGCCGTGACCAAGGACGCCGACGGCGCACCGTACTCCATCATCGGCTTCGGCAACGGCGAAAACCGCACCCAGAGTTCGCGCACCGCCATGGCCAGCCTGGACGACAGCGTGACCAGCGCCAATACCTACCATCAGGAAGCTGTGGTGCGCGTATCTGCCGGTAACGAGACCCACGGCGGTACCGACGTCTTCCTGGGTGCAATCGGCAAGGGAGCCGACACCTTCAACGGCACCATCGACAACACCAAGGTCAACGCCCTGGTAAAAGCCGCCGCCGGCCTGTGATCACATTCAAAGAACTGGAACCGCATATGAAGCACACTCTGATTGCCGCCGCTCTGGCACTGGGTTTCGTCAACGTTGCCAACGCATCCGGCGAAGCCAAAAACATCATCTTCTTCCTGGGTGACGGCATGGGCCCGTCCACCATCACTGCATCCCGTATCTATAAGTACGGTGAAGACGGCAGCCTGAATATGGACAAGCTGGAGCGCACCGCGCGCGTCAAGACCTACTCCTTCGACGCCCAGACCACCGACTCCGCGCCGTCGATGGCGGCCTACATGACCGGCGTGAAGATGGCCAATGAAGTCATCTCCATGTCGTCGGACACCGTCGCAACCCCGCCATCCAAGGATGCCAACGGCAACCTGGGCGTGAACAACTGCGCCGCCAACAACGGCACCGCCGCCACCACGATCCTGGAACTGGCCAAGGCCAAGGGCAAGGCCGTCGGTTCGATCACCACCACCGAACTGACCCACGCCACGCCTGCTGCAACCTATTCGCACATCTGCAACCGCAATGCGCAGTACGCCATCGCAGCCCAGGCCGTGCCAGGCGGCGCCGGCTACAACACCGCGTTGGGCGACGGCGTCGACGTGCTGATGGGCGGCGGCCGCAATCACTTCACTCCATTCAACGCCACCACCAACAAGGCCGGCCGCGCCGATGGCCGCGACCTGCTGGCTGAATTGGCCGCCAAAGGCTACACCGTGGCCGCGACCAAGGCGGACATGCTTGCCGCTCCAAACGGCAAGAAGTTCATCGGCCTGTACAGCAGCAAGAGCCACCTGGAATATGAGCTGGACCGCAGCGCCACCCCGCCGGTAGGCGAAGGCGCGACCCAGCCAAGCCTGGCCGAAATGACCGTCAAGGCCATGGACCTGCTGTCGCAGAACCCGAACGGCTACTTCCTGATGGTGGAGGGCGGCCGCATCGACCACGCCCTGCACGGCACCAACGCCAAGCGCGCACTGACCGACACCATCGCCTTCGACGACGCCATCAAGGCCGCGCTGGACAAAGCGAAGCTGACCGACCCGACCCTGGCCAACACCCTGATCGTGGTCACCGCCGACCACGACCACACCCTGGCCTTCAACGGTTACGGCAAGCGCGGCAACCCGATCCTGGACATCAACCGCGACTACAAGACCGGCCAGCCAAGCAAGGACGCCGACGGCAACACCTACACCACCCTGGTGTTCGGCAATGGCCCGAACCGTCCTGACCTGCGCACCAACGTCGATAGCGCCACCGCGCTGGGTGACAACTACCTGCAGGAAACCGGCGTACGCCTGTCCAGCGAAACCCACGGCGGCGGCGACGTCAAGCTGTTCGCCACCGGCGCCGGTGCAGCCTCCAAGACCTTCAAAGGCACCATCGACAACACGAAAGTGTTCACCCTCCTGAAGTCCGCCTTCGGCTTCTAAACGCAGCACGGTGCCTGACCCTGCGGGTCAGGCACCGGTTTACCGGTTCTAAGAATCATGACCCTCAGCAAAGCATTCCTTGCCCTGGCACTGGCCTTCACCGAAGCCCAAGCCGCCACCCCTGCCGCCGCCCCACCGCTCGACCTGCGCATCCAGTACTACAGCAAAGCCATCACCCCCGAAGGCGTGACGCGCGAAGTCCGCTACGAAGAAACCATGCTGCGCCGCCCCGGCCACGTCTGGGTCGCCCGCGTCGTGCCGCCGCAAGCCGCGGTTGCCGCCCAGGCCACTGACCACGACCACAGCGTGCACAAACACTTCAATCCCGTCCTGCTGCCGCGCCACGTACAACTGGCAGGCGACAAGACCCAGCTCGAATACGTTGACGCCAAAAACAAGGAAGTGATCGCCGTCCCGCAAGGCGAATATGGCAATGTCGACTTCGACGGCTCCTGGACCAACGCCTACTACCTGTTCGACCCCAAGCTGTTGCAGGCGATGCCGCTGTCGCAACGCCGGTCCACCGTACCCGGCGCACGCTGGCGCGAGCTGGTGCGCAACGGCTCCTTCCGCCGCGTGTTGTGGGACGAACAGCGCCAGATCCCGCTGGTGATCGAAAGCGGCGACCAGGCCGCCACCGTCTTCCACCGGATGGAAGTGCAAGCCCAGGCCAGCATCGCCACGGCACTGCCGTGGCAGCAGCTGAAAGGCTATTCGCAGCGCGAGTACGGCGACTTCCTTGACTGAGCCCAGCGCGGGTAGATAGCTTTCTGGAAACTTTAGGTTATATAATTAATAACCTTAATTTTTTTATAGGAACCAGTTAGTGAAGCTACTCACCGCCATCATGCTCAGCGCAGGGATCCTGTCGCCAGCATTCGCCGCTGCACCAGCCACGCCGGCTACCGCCTCGGCTGTCAAGGCTACCCCGGTCAAAGTGACCTCGGTTGAGGGAATTACCGAATACCGCCTGGCCAACGGCTTGCGCGTGCTGTTGTTCCCGGATGCGAGCAAGCCAACCCTGACCACCAATATCGTGTACATGGTCGGCTCGCGCCACGAGAACTATGGCGAAACCGGCATGGCTCACTTGCTGGAACACCTGCTGTTCAAGCCGACCGCCAATTTCGGCGTCAAGAAGGGCACCAAGACCCCGGTGGAAGTGCTGAACCAGATCGGCGGCCGTTTCAACGGCACCACCTGGTATGACCGTACCAATTACTTCGCCACTTTCCCTGCCAACGACGACAACCTGAAGCAGATGCTGGAGCTGGAAGCGGACCGCATGGTCAACTCGCCGATCAGCCAGGACGACTTGTGGAACAACAAAACCCAGAAGGGCGAAATGACGGTCGTGCGCAACGAGTTCGAACGCGGCGAGAGCGATCCGTTCCGCGTCACGCTAGAGCGCACCATGTCGGTCGCCTTCGACTGGCACAACTACGGCAAATCGACCATCGGCGCCCGCTCCGACATCGAGGGCGTGAGCATCGATCGCCTGCGCGCTTTCTACCAGCGCTACTACCAGCCGGACAATGCGATCCTGATGGTCGCCGGCCGCTTCGATGAAGCCAAGGTACTGGCCCAGGTCAACCAGCTGTTCGGCAAAATTCCAAAGCCGGCCCGCGTGCTGGCGCCGACCTATACCGCGGAGCCGACCCAGGACGGCGAACGTTCGGTCACCATCCGCCGCACCGGCGGCACCCAGCTTGTCGCCGCCGGTTACCACGTTGCCCCGGCCAGCCATGCCGATGCGGCAGCCTTGCAGGTGCTGGGCAAGATCCTGACCGACGCACCGGCCGGCCGCCTGCACAAAGCCCTGGTGGATGCCAAGCTGGCGTCTTCCGTCATGGATCTCGATTTCAACCAGATGGAGCCGGGCTACCGCCTGTTCGCCGCCGTGGTGCCGAAAGACGGCCAGACTGCAGCGGTGGAGGAGGCAATGCTGAAGGCGCTGGAGGACATCAAGTCCAATCCGGTCACCGACGCCGAGGTGGAGCGCGCCAAGGCCGCCATCGCCAAGGACATCGACCAGACGGTCAACGACACCGCGCGCTTCACCATCGCCCTGACTTCGGCGCAAGCTGCCGGCGACTGGCGCCTGTTCCACCTGCGCCGCGACCAGGTCGAGAAAGTCGACGTGGCAGCAGTGCAGGCGGCAGCGCTCAAGTACCTGAAGCCGGCTAACCGCACCCTGGCGCGCTTCATCCCGACCGACGCGGCTGACCGCACCGAAGTTCCGAAGACGCCGGATGTTGCCGCAATGGTCAAGGACTACAAGGGCCACGCAGCCATCACCCAGGGCGAAGTGTTCGACCCAAGCCCGGACAATATCGAAAAACGCACCCAGCGTTTGGTGCTGGCCAACGGCATGAAGCTGGCGCTGCTGCCCAAGAGCACCAAGGGCAATACCGTCAGTGCCTCGATCCAGCTGCGCATGGGCACCGCCGAGAACCTGACCGGCAAAGCCACCGCCGGTGAGCTGGCCGCGTCGCTGCTGTTGAGCGGCACGGAACGCCTGTCGCGCCAGGAAGTCAAGGACGCACTGGACAAGCTGAAGGCGAACGTGAACATCAATGGCGGGGCGGAAGGCGTCACAGTCAACGTCACCACCACGCGCGGCAACCTGGCCGCGGCACTGGACCTGTTGGCTGAATCGCTGATGAAGCCGGCATTCACCGCCAAGGATTTCTCCGAGCAGCAGCGCGACATGATCTCGGGTACCGAGCAGCAAATGACCGAGCCGCAACCGCTGGCCAGCAACGCCTTGGCGCGCCTGACCAATACTTTCCCGGCCGGCCACGTGCGCTACGCCATGACCTTGCCGGAGCAGTTGGCGGAAGAAAAGGCGGCGACCCTGGAACAAGTCAAAGCCTTCCACAAAGCCTACTATGGCGCGGGCAACGCCACCTTGGCCGTGGTGGGTGACTTCGACGTCGCCGCCGTGCAGGCGCAAGCCGCCAAATTGTTCGGCAACTGGAAGGCCGAGCAGCCATACGTCCGCATTGCCGCCAGCATGAAAGACGTGGCGGGCCAGAACGTCTTGCTGGAGACGCCGGACAAGGCGAACTCGGTCCTGTTCGCGATCCAGCCGGTGCCGATGAAGGACGACGCGGCGGTTTATCCGGCACTGCTGATGGGCAACTACATGCTCGGCGGCGGCGCCTTGCGCAGCCGGCTGGCAGATCGCATCCGCCAGAAAGAGGGCCTGTCGTACGGCGTCGGTTCGCAACTGTCCGTGCCAGCGCGCGACCCGGCCGGCATGTGGCTGGCTTTCGCCATCAGCGCACCGCAAAACACCGCCAAGGTGGAAGCGGCGCTGCGTGAAGAACTGGCCAAGGCGCTCAAGGACGGCTTTACCGACGCGGAACTGGCCGATGCCAAGAAAGCCTGGCTGCAGTCGCAGCAAGTTGGCCGTACCGGCGACGCCGGCCTGGCTAACCGCCTGGCGAACTACCTGAGCTTCGAACGCACCATGGCATTCGACAAAGACCTGGAAGCCAAAGTGAGCGCCCTGACCGTGGCACAGGTCAATGAAGCGCTGCGCGCAAACCTGAAACCGGAAGCCGTTTCGGTGATCAAGGCTGGCGACTTCGCCAAGGCCGCTGCCGGCGCGTCAGGCGCAACGCAGACAAGCAAGCCATAAACCAGTCACTGGAAGAAAAAACGCCGATCAAATGATCGGCGTTTTTTTATCCTGATAGCCCTGCGCCTCCAAGGTTTCCTTCACATAGCGCATCTTCATCCCGATTTTTGGTGTCCAGAAGTATTCAACTTCCGCTTCCGCGCTGGTGGTGTTGTCGAACGGAGACCATGGTTGCCAGCAGAGCGGTCATAGCGAACAAACTTTTTCATACGGGGTGCGCACGATAGGCGCTGACAATCCCGATGCGGTTTTTTGGCGCTACATTGGCGGTTCCAACGCAAAGCGCGTTCACAGCATGGAGCCGGTCATGACTATCAAAGGCAGTTGTCATTGTGGCGCCGTCGAATTCTCGATCGATGCCGAAATTCCCACCCAGCTTGTGCGCTGTAACTGCTCATTCTGTTCCAAGCGCGGCGCCTTAACGGCGACCTTCACGCCCGACCAATTCCGCCTGGTGCCACCGCCAAGCGGCGACAGCACCTACCGATGGAATACCAGGATGGTGGCGCACCATTTTTGCCCTATGTGCGGATGCGCGACCTATACCGACTCACCCGCCTTCCAGACTGACGGAGGCTGGGATGGACTAGCCCGCCGCGTGGTCGTGAACGCGCGCCTGTTCGACAATTTTGATGCCGCCACGGCGGATATCACCGTGATCGATGGCAAACACCTGTGGTGATTTGAACGACTCTCCGCTCCGCGGTTTGGCAGCGGTTGAGTTTGATCAATGCTGAAAACTGAGCTAACTCCATACTGAAGGTGGATGTCTTGCCGCTTCTAAATGATTGGATTGCTCATGACTCGTCACGGCCACGCCATAGCGCTTACGCGTACGCATAAGCATCAGCCCAGGCAGCAGCCAGCTCACGTTGCGCATTTCGTCGGTCTCCATGCCAGTGACGCAAATATTATCTCTGCACGTACTGGCATTCCAGCCGAAGTAATCCTTGCTCAGTCGGCGCTGGAAAGCAATTGGGGCAGGTCAGTGAAAGAAAACGCGTACTTTGGAATAAAAGGCAAGTCAGATTCCGGGCGATCAACGAAATTTTTAACGCATGAAGTGACATTGTCTGGGCAGCGTATCAGCGAAATTGATGAATTCCGAGCCTATGCGAGTTACGCGGACTCCGCCGCTGACTATGCTTCGCTGATCCTTCGGAGATATCCGACAGCGCTGGCGTATCGCGACGATCCAGAAAAATTCGCCGAAAATGTTGCGAGGCTTGGGTATGCTACAGACCCGCAATACGCGAAAAAATTGAAGGCGATCATTCATTCGCACATTGTGCCGCTCCTTAGGAAGTAGCCACATAAGATGATATGAAAACCCTTTGCAGCCTGCCGGCCCTTCTCTTCCTAATCTGTTCACTTGCGTTTTCTGGTCAAGTGAAGTCAAGGGAAGAAGCAACCAAAATTGCCTTGGATGCCATCCGCAAATACGAGCTTACGATGCTGAAAGGCGATTGCGGCGTAATCGATGTGACCGAGAAGCCGGCATATTTTGAATTCGCGCTAAGAGAGCGACACTCACGGGATTGCGGAGGTACGCCAGAAACGGGACCGCGTTTATTTAGCGTGAGAGTAAGGAAGCAGGATGGCCAGCTGACTAGTGACGTGTACGACGGTATCAACTTTAAGCCAGTCGACCACAAGCTGGAGCCAAGCAAGGAAGGAAAACGAAAAAAGCCGACCACAAGGGTCGGCTTTTTCACTTTTTATTCTTGGTGGCCCGGGGCGGAATCGAACCACCGACACAAGGATTTTCAGTCCTCTGCTCTACCAACTGAGCTACCAGGCCAAGAGGCAGCATTATAGCAGGGAATCCTTGGATTGCAATAGCCTTTTTCCATTAAGGGAAAGCTATAATGGCCGGATGAACAAGCCCTCGCATCACCATGTGCAGACTGCGGTCTGCATCGTCGGCAATGGCGCCATTGCCAAAGCGGCAGCCCTGGCGTTTGCCCAGTCCGGATTAAGTGCGACTTTGCTGGGGCCGAACCGGGCGCCGGACCGCCCGGACCCGGCCAGCTGGGACGTGCGCGTGTTCGCCCTCAATCACACTGCCCACCGCCTGCTCGACTCGCTCAAAGTCTGGGGCGCGATGGACCAGTCGCGCATCGCACCGGTCGACGCCATGCTGGTCAACGGCGACGGCGCCAAAGCCGGCGCGCTGAATTTCGATGCCTATGGCGCCCACACCGGCACCCTGTGCTGGATCGTCGAAGACCGTAACCTGAACCAGGCGCTCGACGCGGCGCTGCGTTTCGCCCAGAACGTGCATTTTGTACATGGCAAGGCGGTGTCGCTGAAGCATGACGACGAAGGCGCTGTCATTACCCTGGACGATGGCTCCCATCTTGGCGCCGCGCTGGTGGTGGGTGCGGACGGCGCCCAGTCCTGGGTGCGCGGCCAGTGCGACATCGGCCTCGATTATCGTCCTTACAACCAGAGTGGCGTGGTTTCCAACTTCGCCAGCGAACTGCCGCACCATGGCGTGGCGCATCAATGGTTCACGGGGGAGCAGGGCATTGTGGCGCTGCTGCCGCTGCCGGGCGACCAGGTGTCGCTGGTGTGGTCGGCGCCCGACATGCTGGCCGAGGCACTGTGTCGCGAAGGCGCGACGGCCCTGGCCGAGCGCCTCGGTGTTTTTGCTGCTGAAAAGCTGGGCAAATTGACACCATTGCAGCCGGAAGTGGTGAAGTCTTTCCCCCTGCGCCTGATGCGCCCGCACGCGATGGTGGCGTCGCGGGTGGCCCTGGTCGGCGATGCTGCCCACGTCGTGCATCCCCTGGCTGGCCATGGCATGAACCTGGGCTTCGGCGACGTGCAGGAGCTGGTCAAAGCGGTCGCCGAGCGCGAAGAACACCGCTCCATTGGCGACGAGCGGGTGCTGGCGCGCTACGCCCGCGCGCGCAAGGAGGAGGTGAGCCTGATGGTGGCCGCCACGGACGGCCTGGAACGCCTGTTTGGCGCCGATCTCGAACCGGTGCGCGCTGTGCGCAATTTCGGGCTAAACTTGCTGGATAAATTGCCGGGCGTAAAGCGCCGGCTGATTTCACATGCCCTTGGTAAGCTGTAAAGCGGAGAATTTATGAAGATGAGTAAACTGGTATTGGCCATGGCCTCGGTCATGCTGATGTCCTGTGCGGATGCGCAGAACGCAAAAGAGGAAGCCCAACTGCGCAAGGTCCTGACGGAACGCCTGGGCGGCGTCAAGATCGATTCGATCATCAAGACCCAATACGCAGACCTGTATGAAATCCGCGTCGGCAGTGAAATCCGCTACACCGACAAGACCGGCAGCATCATGGTGGCAGGCCATATCTTCGACCTGAAAACGTCGCAGGACCTGACCCAGGCCCGCATCGATGACCTGAACAAGATCAAATTCGACGATTTGCCGAAAGAGCTGGCCATGAAGACCGTAAAGGGCAATGGCAAGCGCGTGATGGCGATCTTCGAAGACCCGAATTGCGGCTATTGCAAGCGCTTCCGCCAGAACACCCTGGCCAATGTGGACAATGTGACCGTCTATACCTTCCTGTACAACATCCTGACGCCGGAATCCGCGACCAAGTCGCAGAACATCTGGTGTTCGGCCGACCGCAACAAGGCCTGGGATGACTGGATGTTGAACGGCAAAGCCCCGGCGCCTGCGCCGGCCGGCTGCACCTCGCCGAACGACAAGGTATTGGCGCTTGGCCAGAAAATCAATATTAACGGCACCCCGGCGATCTTCTTCGCCGACGGCAGCCGCATTGCAGGAGCAGTTGATCAACGTACCCTCGAAGCAAAGTTCGCCACCATCAAATAAGGAGCTTGCATGGTCACATTGAATATCAACGGGCGCGACGTTCAAGTCGATGCCGATCCCTCGACGCCTATCCTGTGGGCGCTGCGAGATAACCTCAATATGACCGGCACCAAGTTTGGCTGCGGCATGGCCATGTGCGGGGCCTGCACGGTGCATTTGGAAGGGCAGGCGATCCGCTCCTGCATCACCCCGATTTCGGCGGCTGTCGGGCAGAAGATCACCACCATCGAAGCCATGTCCGGCGACAAGGTGGGCAAGGCGGTGCAGGATGCGTGGGTCAAGCACGACGTGCCGCAGTGCGGCTACTGCCAGAGCGGCCAGGTGATGAGCGCCACGGCCCTGCTGCGCACGAACAAGGCGCCGACCGATGCCGATATCGACAACGCCATGTCGGGCAATATCTGCCGCTGCGGCACCTATCAACGGATCCGCGCGGCCATCAAGGACGCTGCGAAATCCATCGCTTAAGGGAGGCCGCCATGCGCAAAGAATGGTTCATGGCAGCTCAAGCGGACGTCGCGGAATCTTCAGGGGTGTCGCGCCGTACCTTCCTCAAAGCCGGTAGTGGCCTGGTCCTCGGCTTCTACGTCGCCAGCGGCGGCGGGCGCTTTGCCCGTGCCCTTGCGGCGGATGCGCCGGCCAAGCCGATCTCGGCGCCGAACGCTTTCCTGCATATTGCGCCGGACAATTCCATCACCATCCAGGTCAACCGTCTCGAATTCGGCCAGGGCGTGCATACCGCGCTGCCGATGCTGATCGCCGAAGAACTGGATGCCGACTGGTCGCAGGTGCATTCAGCGCTGGCGCCGGCAGGCGATGCGTACAAGGACCCTGGATTCGGCATCCAGATGACGGGCGGCTCCACCGCCGTCAAGCACTCCTGGCAGCAATACCGTGAGATCGGCGCGCGGGCACGCGCCATGCTGGTCGCCGCGGCGGCCGAGCAGTGGAAGGTACCGGCTGCGCAGATCACCGTTTCGAAAGGCGTTGTGCGTGGCCCGTCCGGCCAGAGCGCGACGTTCGGCGCACTGGCCGATGCGGCGATGAAGCAGCCGGTCCCGCAAGAGGTCAAGCTCAAGGACGTCAAGGACTTCACCATCATCGGCAAGCCGACGCCGCGCCTCGATGCGCGCGCCAAGGCGACCGGTACGCAGCAATTCGGCATGGACTTCAAGCCGGAAGGCGCCAAGGTGGTCGTGCTGGCCCATCCGCCGGTCTTTGGCGGCAAGGTGAAGAAGTTCGACGCCGCGAAAGCCAAGGCCGTTCCGGGCGTGATCGATGTGATCAAGGTCGATACCGACCGTGGCGGCAGCGGCCTGGCGGTGGTGGCCAATGGCTACTGGCCGGCCAAGCAGGGACGCGATGCGCTGGTTGTCGAGTGGGATACCGCGGGCCTGGAAAAGGTCAACAGCAAGCAGCAGATGGCCGAGTTCAAAAAGCTGGCCAAAACTGCAGGTACTCCTGCGAAGAAGGCTGATATCGCCGCCATTGCCAAGGCGCCGAAGAAGATCAGCGCAACCTACGAATTCCCTTACCTGGCGCATGCGCCGATGGAGCCGCTGAACTGCGTGGTCGATTTGCGCAGCGACTCCTGCACCATCTGGGCGGGCAGCCAGTTCCAGACGCTTGATGCGGTGGCAGCGGCCAAGGCGGCCGGCCTGACTCCCGACAAGGTCACACTGAACACGATGATGGCGGGCGGTGGTTTCGGCCGCCGCGCGGTGCCGACCTCGGACTACATCGTGGAAGCGGTGAACGTGGCGAAGGCCTGGGGCAAAGGCCCGGTCAAGGTCATCTGGAGCCGCGAGGACGATATCAAGGGCGGCTACTATCGTCCGTCGCATGTGCACCAGGCCGATATCGGCTTCGATGCCAAGGGTAATATCGTCGGCTGGAACCATGTGATCGTGGGCCAGTCCATCCTGGCGGGCACGCCGTTCGAGCCGATGATGGTGAAGGATGGCGTCGATGCGACGATGGTGGAAGGCATGGGCGATCCGTATTCGGTGCCGATGAACCTGACCGTCCACAACGTCAAGGCCAACGTGCCGGTGTTGTGGTGGCGCTCCGTCGGCTCGACCCACACCGCTTTTGTGATGGAGACGCTGATCGACGAAGCGGCGCACGTGGCCAAAATGGATCCGGTGGAATACCGCCGCAAGATGATCGATCCGGCCAAGCATCCGCGCCAGCTGGCGGCGCTCAACCTGGCGGTCGAGAAGTCGGGCTACGGCAAGGCCAAGCTGCCCAAGGGCCAGGCCTGGGGCGTGGCGCTGCACGAATCGTTCGAAACTTCGGTGGCGTACGTAGTGGTGGCGTCGGTCAAGAACGGCCAGCCCAAGGTGCACAAGGTCACGGCCGGGGTGCACTGCAACCTGCCGGTGAATCCGATGACGATCGAGGCCCAGGTGCAGGGCGCGGCGTTGATGGGGCTGGGCGCGACCCTGCCCGGCGCGGCGATTACGCTGAAGGATGGGATGGTCGAACAGTCCAACTTCAACGACTACACGGTGGCGCGCATGCCGGACATGCCGGTGGTGGAAGTCTTCACCGTCGCATCGACCGACAACCCGACCGGGATGGGCGAGCCGGGCTTGCCGCCGCTGGCGCCGGCCCTGGCCAATGCCGTGTTCAAACTGACCGGCAAGCGCGTGCGCAAGCTGCCGTTCGACCTGTCCAAAGCGTAGGACAGGGCGTAACGCGTGTCCGCCTCCCATGCCTCCGAGCGACCCGGCATCGCCGGGCCCGCGGCTGACGCGGCATTGGCGGACGCCACCGCGGCGGCGCCTGGCGGCATGGCGACGGCGAAGGACATCGTCGGCATCCTGCTGGCAGCTGGCCGAGGCGCTCGCTTCGATCCGGCGGGTGCGCGCAACAAACTCCTGCAAGCGCTGCCTGGCGGCGAGCCGGTTGCCGCCGCCAGTGCGCGCGCCTTATTGGCCGCTGTGCCGCGCGTCGTCGCCGTGGTACGTCCGGAGGACTGCGCCACTGCAAGCCTGTTGCACGGCATGGGCTGCGAAGTCGTGGCCTGCGCCGAAGCGGGCAAAGGCATGGCTGCTTCGCTGGTGTGCGGCGTGCAGCACGCGCAGCATGCGGAAGGCTGGCTGATCGCGCTGGCCGACATGCCTTTTGTGCGTCCGGCCACGATGACGGCGCTGGTGCGCGAAATTAGGCAGGGCGGCGAGGCGGCAATTGCGGCGCCGATGCATGACGGCGAACGCGGAAATCCAGTCGCTTTCGGCCGCGCCCATCTGCCAGCGCTGCTGGCGCTGCAAGGCGACCAGGGCGCCCGCAGCATTTTGAAGAATAATCCGGTTAACGAACTGGCGGTGGTTGATCCCGGCATCCTGCAGGATATCGACACGCCGTCCGACATCAAATGAAAAACAAAAAAATCAGCTACGCCATTACCGCAAAAGACCTGGCGGCCCATATGTTCCAGGTCAGCATGACCATCGAAGCACCTGCGCCGGAAGGCCAGGTCCTGGTGCTGCCGGCCTGGATCCCCGGCAGCTACATGATCCGCGAATTTTCGCGCAACATCGTCCAGATCCGCGCAGAGGCGGGCGGCCAGCCGGTCGAACTGGCTAAGCTCGACAAACATTCCTGGCAAGCCCCGCCGGTCAAAGGCAAACTCACCGTGCACTATGAAGTGTATGCCTGGGATTTGTCGGTGCGCGCCGCACACCTGGACCAGACCCACGGCTTCTTCAACGGCACCAGCGTATTCCTGCGTGCCGTCGGACAGGAAGACGAAGCGCACATTGTCGACATCCAGCGTCCGGCCCACGAGGCGGCTGCCAAATGGCGCGTTGCCACTGCGCTGAAAGAGTTGAAGGCCAAGCGCTATGGATTCGGCACCTATATCGCCGGGAACTACGATGAACTGATCGACAGCCCGGTCGAAATGGGCACGTTCGAGATGGCCAGCTTCAAGGCGCTGGGCGTGCAGCACGACGTGGTCTTCACCGGCCGCGTGCCCAACCTCGACATCGCCCGTGTCTGCGCCGACCTGAAAAAAATCTGCGAGACGCAAATCGCCTTCTTCGAGCCGCGCACGAAAAAAGCCCCGATGGACCGCTACGTCTTCATGACCATGGTGACGGGCGACGGCTACGGCGGCCTGGAACACCGTGCCTCGACGGCGCTGTTCTGCTCCCGCTCGGATTTGCCGACCACCGCGCAGAAAGGCAAAGAGCCGAGCGAAGGCTATATGAAATTCCTCGGCCTGTGCAGCCACGAATACTTCCACACCTGGAACGTCAAGCGCATCAAGCCGGCGGTGTTCGCGCCGTACGATTACCAGGTGGAGAATTACACCCCGCTGCTCTGGCTGTTCGAAGGCTTCACCAGCTACTACGACGACCTGCTGCTGGTGCGCGCCGGACTGCTGTCGGAGGAAGGCTATTACAAGATGCTGGGCAAGACCGTCGGCGCCGTGCTGCGCGGCAGCGGCCGCACCAAGCAAAGCGTGGCCGATTCCAGTTTCGACGCCTGGGGCAAATACTATCGCCAGGACGAGAACTCGCCGAACGCCATCGTCAGCTACTACGCCAAGGGCTCGCTGGTCGGCCTGGGCCTGGACCTGACCATTCGCGCCAAGACCAACGGCAAACGCTCGCTGGACGACATCATGCGCGCGCTGTGGCAGAAATTCGGCCGCGATTTCTACAGCGGCAAGCCGCGCGGCGTCACGCCGGCAGAAGTGGAGGCGCTGTTCGACAGCGTGGCCGGATTCAAGCTGAAGACCTTCTTCGACAAATACATCAAGGGCACAGATGACCTGCCGCTGGCCAAGCTGCTGCCGCAGTTCGGCGTTGGTTACAAGGACGAGCGCAAGTCCACCAAGCCGAGCATGGACGTCAACCTGGGTCGCGATGGCGCCGACTGCAAGCTGAGCGCCGTGCATGACGGCGGCGCCGCGCAGAAAGCCGGCCTGTCCGCCAACGACCTGCTGGTGGCGATCGACGGCCTGCGCGTGACCGGCAATCCGGCCAATGTGGATGGCCTGCTGGCACGCTACAAGGTTGGCGACACCGTGCAGGTGCACGCCTTCCGCCGCGATGAACTGATGGCTTTCGACGTCACCCTGCAGGGCGACCATGTGCCGGGCATCACCATCGCGGTGGAACAGCAGAAGACCAGCCTGCGCCGCCCGACCGCCTGAACCGAGCCTTGAACAAGCCGTGAAGTTCGCGCTGGATCCGTTCACCATCCTGTTCACCACCACGCTCACCTGCGCGGTGCTGGCGGTGGCCATGTATTCGGTTCACCTGAGCTTCCGGCGCGAGGTGGCGGGCGTTGGGCAATGGGCTTACGGCCTGGTGGCGATGGTGTGCGCCGGCACACTGTTCATGATGCGCGGCGCCTTACCGGACTTCATTGCACTGCCGGGCGCCAATGCCTGCCTGATGTGCGGCATTGGCCTTTCCATGGTGGGCACGCGCCGCTTCTACGGCGAGCCGCCCGGCTGGGCCATCTTCCATGCCGCCTGGATATTGGAATTGGCGGCCATCCTTTGGTGGCTGCTGGTGGAGCCGAACTTCCCGCACCGCGCGGCGGCGTTCAGCTTCCTCGTCTCTATTTTCTACATCGACCAATTGCGCCTGGCGTGGCGCCATCGCACCACGCACTTCACCAGCTGGTTCTTTGGCATCCTGCTGGCGGCGCAATCGCTGAACACCTTCTCGCGCGGCGTGGCGGCGCTGTTCATGGCAGACCAGGACGCGGCCAGCCTGATGCGCAACAGCGCGCTGGCTAACGTCTACCTGGCGCTGGCGAACTTCATGGCCCTGCTGATGACGGTGGCCTTCCTGATGCTGGCCACGCGCAAGCTGCAGAAAATCCTTGAGCAGCGCTCCACGCACGACCCGCTGACCAATGTGCTGAACCGGCGCGGCTTCCTGCAAAGTTTCAACCGCGTGCGTGCGCGCCAGCAGCGCGTCGATTCGCCCCTGTCGCTGATGGCGATTGACCTTGACCTGTTCAAGGCCATCAACGACCAGCATGGCCATGCACAGGGCGACAAGGTGCTGGTGCACGTGGCCGCGGTCATCATGCGTACTGCGCGCCAGAGCGATTACGTGGCGCGCTTCGGCGGCGAGGAATTCGCCGTGCTGCTGCCCGACACCACGCTGCCGCATGCGCAGCAGCTGGCGCAGCGTATCCAGGCACTGCTGCGGGAAAGCCAGCAGCCAGGCCTGCCGCCATGCACAGTCAGCATCGGCATCGCCGGCCAGCAAGCGCCGGGCGAATCCCTCGACAGCCTGCTGTCGCGTGCGGACGCGGCGCTGTACCGCGCCAAGGCCAATGGCCGCAACTGCGCCGAAGTCGCGGCGCCCGCATCGCTGGCCGCATGATCAGCGCTGCGCCGCCAGCCGGTCCTGGATACGCAATAGCGCGTTGCTGGCATCCATCGGCAAGTCCGGTTTGACGCCGGTCCTATCCCAGTTGCCATTGCTGATCACGTTATGCGACCACCCGGTCGGCACCCACACGCGAAAATGGTCGGAAAGCCTGAACAGTTCCACCGGATGCGCACCGCCGCGCGTGGATTCGCCAACCACCAGGGCGCGCTTTTGCTGCTGCAGCGCGTAAGCAAAATCCTCCGCCGCGGAAAATGTGCCGCGGCTGGTCAGGATATAGACCGGCTTTTGCTGGCCATAGCGCGGCCCGTCCAGCTTTTCGGCGGTCCAGCCTTCCACCGTTACTCCTTCGCGCGGGTACACCGTGTCGTTCAGGCGCGTGCGCTGGTCGAAAAAGTAGCTGGCAAGGACCTCTCCCGCCGCGCCGTAGCCGCCACCGTTATCGCGCAGGTCGACGATCATGGCGCGCGTATCGTGCAGCTTGCGCATTGCGGAAGCGTATTTTGGTGCGGCCAGGTATGACGGCGAAAAGCCGCTCAGCCTGAGGTAGCCGACATTCCCGTCCAGTACCGAGGCTTCGGCTACGCCGTAATTGCGGAACACTCCGGCGACTGCGCGCCCGCCCGCAGCCAGCAGGCCCGGATCGGGACCCGGGTCGGGTTTCGAGCCTTGCGGGGGTTCTTCGGGGCCCAGTACGATCGACTTGTATTCGACAGTCAGGTGATGATCCTCCCGTACGCTGCGCAGATCATTGGTCAGCGCATTTGCGAGCTGGTTGCCTGCGGTCAGATGGTCATATTTGCCGGCTGCTTCGGCGGCTTCCACGACGCGCCGCATTTCGGAGGCCTTTTCCGGCACCAGGTAAAAACCGTCCAGGCGCGCCAGCAATAGCTGGATCATTTGCTTGCGTTCGCTTTCCGCCATCGGTTTGCCTGCGTCGTCACGCGCCTGCGACACGCCGAACAGCATGGGTGCGATGGCGTAAAAGTAAAAGCCTACCAGGCCAGCCAATACCGCGAAGCGGATTGCTATTTTCATTTTTCCCAATTTTGTTTTTTACACAAAATTCATTGTGCATGCTTTTTTTGCAATGTGCCAGTATGTCGTTTTCATGCCGCACGGACTTTTAATTTGACATGGAGTAACTTAACATCACTCAATTGAGAATTGGCCACGATTAAATCTATGACATATACGCTGCATGTCATCGCGCGCGAAGTTCCAGCGAACGATGCGGATGTTTTCACTTTCCTGGAACAGGTGGCAGGCCATACTGTCAGCATGGCGCCATCCCAGCAGCTGAAGAATTTTCGTGATGCCGCACTCAAACTGTTTCCCTGCCTGAGCAGCTATGCAGCGACGGACGCGGCAATTGACGATTGCCCTTGGGCTGACGGTCCGCTTGGCGAAAACTTCAAGGGCGGCTACGGCACCATCGGTATTGCGCGCCGCCACGGCGAAGTGATTCCTCACTTGATCCGCATCGCCAGCGACCTGGGCGTGACGGTGGCGGACGAGCAGAGCGGAGCCGTGCACCGGCCACTGACCTACCAGGTGGTGCTGGAACGGGCGGTGCCGGGCGTCGAAATGGAAGTGGCGGCCGCGCAGCTTGCCGAGTTGATGAACCAGCCTCTCGACCAGATGGTGACCTTGCTGAAGTCGGGCCGCCGCACTCTGGTCAAGCGCGGCCTGACCCGTGCACAAGCCGATATTTATGTCGTAGCGTTACGCGATCGCGCCAGCTGCGTTGCCAGCATCGTCGCCGATCCGCGCAAGCCAGCTCCCGCACCGGCGCCGGTTGCGGCCAGAACGGCCGCGCACAAAGCGGTGCGCAAAGCGCCCCAGGCGCAGGTCGCGCAAGCACCGGTCCCTGACGTCGAGCAGCCGGAATATGCCGGAATTGAGGCCGATGACAATTTGTTCATGGCCGCCGAGGCGCAGCGCATGGCCGCCATGACTGTCGCCGGCAGCCTCATATTGGGCGTGCTCTTCGCGCTGCGCATCAAATCGCCGTTCATCATGCCGGGCTTGCTGGCCATGAGCGTGCTGGGCGTGATGGCCGTCGTCCAGTTCGGAAAAGCACTGGAATCGACCCGTTTCCGCATGCTGTGTTTTGCGCTGCTGGCCCTGTTGCCGGGCATCGGTACCCTGCTGCTTGGCTGGACCTATTTCCGCGCCGCCGGGATTCTGAACAATAGCGACATCACCAGCGGCAATGGCCTGGCTGGCGCCAGCGTGGTCCGCGAGCTTGGCGGCATGCCGGAAGGCGCGATGCTGCCTTCGGTCAAAGTTCTGCTGGCATTGCTCGTGCTGGCGGCAATTGGCGGCGCAATGTTCGCTCCCGTCGGGCACTGAACCGAAAAAGTGTTCCATGATTTTGTTGTAAAAGTGTAATTTTAGTTTAACAAATTACACAGTTCGCCAGTAAAATCATGGCATGACATATCAGCTACAACTGGCCGCAGTGGCCACTCCCGAGTCGGATCTCGAGGTTTTCCCCTTCATGAACAAGCTGCGGCAGGAGGCCGGTGAACAAGCGCCGTCCGTCGTGCTGAAGCGCTTCCATGACGCGCTCGCAGCGCTGTTCCCTGATACGCCCTGGTCGGAAGGCCACTATGCCGGTAACGCCGGCCGCCTGACGGTGGAACGGCGGCGCAAGGTGGTCGTGCCGCATGTGCTGTACCTGGCCCAGGAACTTGGCTTGACCGTGGTGGACAACCAGTCCGGCGAAGTGCACCGCCCGCCGACTTACCAGGTAGTGCTGGAAGGACCGGCCGAGGGTGTGGGCCTGGGCGATGCGGCAAACCGCCTGGCGGCGCTGACGCGCAAGCCGGTGACCGAAATGCTGGCGCTGTTATCCGGTGGCCGCCGTACTGTCGTGAAAAAGGGCGTGCCGCGCTTCCAGGCCAGGCAGTATGCAGCAGCCCTGCGCGAGCGCGCCGGCTGCCACGCCACGCTGGCGCTGGAACCGGGCGTGGCCGCACATCCTGAACCGCCGCCGCCCAAAAAGCTGCCGCCTCCAGCTGCGCCGCAAGCACCGCTGGATCTTGATAGGGCCAAGCCCGCGGCCCGTTCCTCTGCACTGGCGCTGGATCCTGTCGTCGCCCCGGCGCCAGCCGCCGGCAGCGCGGGCGCCAATCCCGCCTTGCCGCCACGCGCGAGCCGCGAACAGGAAAAAGCTGCGGCAGAGGAGCTTGTCCGCAACCGCCGCCTGTACGTGCTGGCCGATGGCGTACGCCTGACGATCTACGCGACGGTGCTTTACCTGATTACCGGCTATTTCTATCTTAGCCTGGTAGGCTGGCCGAAAATTCCGCTCGCCTTCGGCATCATGGCGCTGACAATGACGGCGGTATACCGGCTGGCGAAAGGGGCCGGTTCGAATATCGTGATGCGGATTCTCGCGGTTATCCTGGTTTTCATCCCGCTGGCCAATATCCTGGTGCTGCTGCTGATGATACGGCGCGGCAAAGTGGTGCTGCGTGAAGAGGGCATCGCTACCAACTGGCTGGGCGCTGAATACCATGAGCTCTGCGCTATGCGCGGCGGGGGCAATTTCATTTTGCCGTCTACCATCGTTTGCTGGGTGGCGGCAGTGAGCATAGGTGTCCTGATAGCCCTTGGGCGGTTGGCCGCAGATAAGGAAATCGATGTAATGATCGGCAAGCATCCCCAGCCATGTGCGATCGTCGGCATCTGGAAGTCGAGCAAGATCGGCCCGGATGGCGCGCTGCTGATGGATGAAGACGGGAATTACTACGTGATGCCGGAGACCGGCAACGAGGGCAAGGTGAAAAAGGAGCAGGGCAGGTGGAAAGTGGTTAATCACACCATCTGGTGGGAAACGCCGTTGCCGGATAAGCCGTGGATCAGTGCGACGCAAGTCCAGACATTCAAGATGAGCCTGGACGGCCGCACCATCACCATGTTCGAAATGGAGAAGGGCGGCCTGTTTACCGAATTGCACCGTGTCGGCGGCATGAAGTCGCCGCGCTGCGCAATTAAATGAACAGCTTGCGCAGCTCGGCCCCCGGGTCGGGTGCGCGCATGAAGGCTTCGCCCACGAGGAAGGCGTGCACGCCGTTTTCGCGCATGCGCTGCACATCGCTCGGGCTCATGATGCCGGATTCGGTGATCACCATGCGCTCCTGCGGAATGCGGGACAGCAGGTTCAGCGTGTTGTCCAGGGTGACTTCGAAGGTGCGCAGGTTGCGGTTGTTGATGCCGATCAGGCGGCTCTTCAGCTTCAGCGCTGCAGTCAATTCGTCGCCGTCGTGCGACTCAATCAGCACGTCCATGCCCAGTTCGTGGGCGCAGGCTTCCATCTCCGCCATCAGGCCGTGGTCCAATGCGGCCACAATCAGCAGGATGCAATCGGCGCCCATGGCGCGCGCTTCATAGATCTGGTACATGTCGACCATGAAGTCCTTGCGCAGCACCGGAATATCGCAAGCGGCGCGCGCCTGCTGCAGGTATTCGTTGGCGCCCTGGAAGAAATTCACGTCGGTCAGCACCGACAGGCAGGCGGCGCCGGCCTTGGCATAGCTTTCGGCGATGTCGGCGGGGCGGAAGTCGGCGCGCAGCACGCCTTTCGATGGCGAGGCCTTCTTGACTTCCGCGATCACGCCGGCCTGGCCGGCTTCGATTTTCTTGCGCAGGCTCGCTTCGAAACCGCGCAGGTTGGCGCGCAGCTCCGTGTCGCCTTCCACTTCGGCGCGCAGGGACTGCAGGCTGCGGTGCTTCTTGGCGGCCGCCACTTCTTCGGCCTTCACGGCCAGGATTTTGTTCAGGATATCGGACATATGAATCTCAGTGTTGTTCGGACAAGGCCAGGCGTGCCCCGAGGGCGATAAACAGGCCGCCGGTCACGCGGTTCAGCCACAGGGCCACCAGCGGTTTGACCTTCAGCCTTGCGCTGGCAAAGGCGGTGAAGATGGCAAGGCCGTTACACCACAGCATGCCGTTGAAATTGAAGATGCTGCCCAGGATCAGGAAGGCCAGCGGCTTGTTCGCTGCGCCCGCATCGATAAACTGCGGCACGAAGGCCAGGAAGAACAGTGCGACTTTCGGGTTCAGCACATTGGTCAGGAACCCCTGGGCGAAGATTTTGCGGTACGGCAGCGCAGACGGGACGGCCAATCCGGCCGGTTTGCCGGTTTCGCTGGCTTTAAGTCGCGCCCGCAGCATGCTGATGCCGCACCATACGATATAAGCCGCACCTACCCATTTGACGACAGTGAACGCGGTGGCGGAAGTCGCCAGCACCGCCGACAGACCCAGAGCAGCTGCGCTGATGTGCATCATCGTTCCCGCGCCGATTCCCAGCGCCGCCGCGCATCCTGCGCGCCAGCCCTGCGTAGCGCTGCGCGCCATGATCAGCAGCGAATCCGGACCCGGCATGATGTTCAGCAGCAGACCGGAGATCACAAACAGCATCAGGTCATGAATGCCGAACATCGCTTAGCCCTCCTTGCCGAGTTCCTGCGTAACGCGCACGAATTGTTCCAGCTTGGCCACCGCCGCGCCGGACGACACCGCTGCCCGCGCGCGCTTCAAACCGTCCTCGATCGAGGAAGCCACGCCCGCTGCATACAGCGCAGTACCGGCATTCAGCGCCACGATATCCGAAGCAGGCCCCGGCTCACCGCGCAACGCTTCCATCACGCGCGTTTTCGATTCCGTTGCATCCGCCACCTTCAGGTTGCGCGAAGCGATCATGGCCAGGCCGAAGTCCTCAGGATGGATCTCGTATTCGCGGATCTCGCCGTTCACCAGCTCACCTACCATGGTACCCGCGCCCAGCGAAACCTCGTCCATATTGTCGCGGCCATACACCACCAGGGCGTGTTGCGCGCCCAGGCGCTGCAGCACGCGCACCTGGATGCCGACCAGGTCCGGGTGGAACACGCCCATCAGGATGTTCGGCGCACCGGCCGGATTGGTCAGCGGCCCAAGGATGTTGAAGATCGAGCGCACACCCAGTTCGCGGCGCACCGGCGCCACGTGCTTCATCGCAGCGTGATGGTTGGGCGCGAACATGAAGCCGATGCCGGTCTGTGCGATCGACTGCGCGATCTGCTCCGGCTTCAGGTTGATGTGCGCGCCGAGCGATTCGATCAGGTCCGCGCTGCCGGAAGACGACGACACGGAACGCCCGCCATGCTTGGCCACTCGCGCACCAGCAGCGGCGGCGACAAACATGGAAGCGGAAGAAATATTGAAGGTATGGGCGCCATCGCCGCCGGTGCCGACGATATCCACCAGGTTGGTGGTATCGGCCATCGGCACCTTGGTCGAGAACTCGCGCATGACTTGCGCCGCAGCGGTGATCTCGCCGATGGTTTCCTTCTTGACGCGCAGGCCCATGGTCAGGGCAGCCACCATCACCGGCGACATTTCTCCCGACATGATCTGGCGGAACAGGTGCAGCATCTCGTCGTGGAAAATCTCACGGTGTTCGATGCAGCGAACCAGTGCTTCTTGATGCGTGATAGACATGATGCTTCCTTCTCTTATTTGCGATCGAGGAAATTCTTCAGCAAGGCGTGGCCGTGTTCGGACAGGATGGACTCGGGGTGGAACTGCACACCCTCGACGTCGAACTCCTTGTGCCGCACGCCCATGATTTCGCCGTCGTCGGTCCAGGCTGTGACTTCCAGGCAGGAAGGCAGCGAGGATCGCTCGATTGCCAAAGAGTGGTAGCGGATTACCGTGAACGGGCTGGATAAGCCCTGGAACACGCCCACACCCGTATGCGCGATAAGAGAAGTTTTGCCATGCATGACTTGCTTGGCTCGGATAACTTTGCCGCCAAAGGCTTCGCCGATGGCCTGGTGTCCCAGGCAGACGCCCAGGATCGGTTTCTTGCCCGCGAAGTGTTTCAGCACTTCCAGCGAGATGCCCGCCTGCGACGGATCTTTTGGACCCGGCGAGATGCAGATGCGGTCAGGATTCAATGCTTCGATTTCGGCGATGGTGATTTCGTCGTTGCGATGCACGCGCACGTCTTCGCCCAACTCGCCGAAATACTGCACGATGTTGTAGGTGAAGGAGTCGTAGTTGTCGATCATCAGCAGCATTTCAGAACTCCCCATCCAGGCCATCTTGCACTTGCTCGGCCGCGCGCAGCACGGCGCGCGCCTTGTTTTCAGTTTCCTGCCATTCCATTTCCGGAATTGAATCGGCGACGATGCCGGCGGCGGCCTGTACGTACAGCATGCCGTCCTTGATCACGCCGGTGCGGATCGCAATCGCCACGTCCATTTCGCCGCCGAAGGAGAGATAGCCGCAGGCTCCGCCGTAGATGCCGCGCTTGCAGATTTCCAGCTCGTCGATGATTTCCATCGCACGCACTTTCGGCGCGCCGGTCAGGGTGCCGGCGGGGAAGGTCGCGCGCAGCACGTCCAGGTTGGACATGCCTTTCTTCAGCTTGCCCTCCACGTTGGAGACGATGTGCTGCACGTGCGAATACTTCTCGATCACCATCTTGTCGGTCAGCTTGACCGTGCCGGTCTCGGAGATGCGACCCAGGTCATTGCGCGCCAGGTCGATCAGCATTACGTGCTCGGCCACTTCCTTCGGATCGTTCAGCAGTTCTTCGGCCAGCGCGGCATCGCGTTCCGGCGTATTGCCGCGTGGACGGGTGCCGGCGATCGGACGCAGCGTGACTTTCTTCTCGCCGTCCGGCAGGGTTTCGTTGCGCACCAGGATTTCCGGCGACGCGCCAACGATCTGCATATCGCCGAAATTGTAGAAGTACATGTACGGCGATGGGTTCAGCGAACGCAGGGAGCGGTACAGCGTCAGCGGCGAATCCACGTATGGCTTGCGGATGCGCTGGCCGATCTGCACCTGCATCAGGTCACCGGCCAGGATGTATTCGTGGGCCTTGGCGACCGCCTTCAGGTAATCCTCTTTGGCGAAGTCGCGGATGATTTCGGTGCGTACCGAAGGCGTGGTCACCGGTGCATCGACACCGCGGCGCAGCAGGGCGCGCAGGTCTTTCAGGCGCTGGCGTGCTTTCGAATAGGCTTCCGGCTGCTGCGGGTCGGCGTACACGATCAGGTACAACTTGCCGGACAGATTGTCGATGACCGCCAGTTCCTCGGTCACCATCAGCTGGATTTCCGGCAGGCCCAGGTCGTCTTTCGGCTGGGTCTTGGCCAGCGTCTTTTCGATATGGCGTACGGTGTCGTAGCCGAAGTAGCCGGCCAGGCCGCCGCAGAAGCGCGGCATGCCCGGACGCACGGCGACTTTGAAGCGCGCCTGGTATTGCTCGATGAATTCGAGGGGATTGCCCTCGTGGGTCTCGATTACCTGGCCGTTCTTGACGATTTCGGTCAGCTTGCCGGTGCTGCGCAGCAGCGTGTTGGCAGGCAGGCCGATGAAAGAGTAGCGGCCGAAACGCTCGCCGCCCACTACGGACTCCAGCAGGAAGGTGTTCTTGCCGTAGTTCTGGGTCTGGGCCAGCTTGAGGTACAGGGTGAGCGGGGTTTCCAGGTCGGCGAAAGCTTCCGCGATCAGAGGGATACGGTTGTAGCCTTCCGCGGCCAGGGATTTGAATTCGAGTTCGGTCATGTTCTCTCCGTTCCGCCAAGGATAGGTAATGGCGGTATGGTTACAAAAAACCTGTCGGAACACATGTGCGTGCGCCGACAGCAATCAGGACTAAGTCAGGATTGCCAGCGTCGCCACAGCCAGGCCTCAATCGAGCCCCGGTGGGTTACATTGTGTCTTTTGTTGAGAAACATTTGTCTAGTTTGCGCGTGAAATCAGTTCAGCTGCATGAAGAAGCGTGTCAACTATACCATCGGAATCTGTTTCGTGTATACCCACTCCGTGGTTATAACCATATGGCACTGTCAGCACAGGACAGCCTGCCGCGCGGGCCGCTTCCGCATCGTTTGAGGAGTCGCCGATCGCCACCACCTGCGCCGGCGGCAGGTCGAAATATTCGCAGGCCTTCAGCAGCGGCATGGGGTGGGGTTTCTTCTTTTCGAAAGAGTCGCCGCCGAACAGCACCTCGAAATAGCCGTCCAGGCCTTTCAGTGCCAGCAGCGGTTTGGCGAAAGCCACCGGCTTGTTGGTGACGCATGCCAGGCGCAGGCCGTTGGCCTTCATTGCCTGCAAGCCTGCAACCACGTCGGCGTACACTTCGCTGTGGCGGCCGTTGATGACCAGGTAATGACGCTGGTAGGCTTCCATCGCCTGTGCGAACAGGCGTTCCACGCCTTCGTCTTCAAAGTCCAGGGCGAGCACGCGCCGGACCAGGTTCTCGGAACCTTTGCCGACCATCAGTTCGATCTGCGCCGCGGTGATGGGCGCGAGGCCCAGTTCTTCGCGCATCAGGTTGATGGCCACCTCGAAGTCCGGCATCGTGTCGAGCATGGTGCCGTCGAGGTCAATGATGGCGGCCCTTACGCCGCGCAGGACCGCCGCCATAGCGCTTACACCGAAGCCAGCTGGACGCGCATTGCGTCGATCACGGCCTTGTAGTCAGGCTGGCCGAAGATCGCGGAACCTGCCACGAAGGTATCTGCGCCGGCTTCCGCTGCTGCCTTGATGTTGTCGATCTTGATGCCGCCGTCGACTTCCAGCATGATGTCACGGCCGGATTCATCGATGCGGCGGCGCGCTTCGGCGATCTTCTTCAGCGCCTGCGGGATGAAGGACTGGCCGCCGAAACCTGGGTTGACGGACATGATCAGGATCATGTCGATCTTGTCCATGACGTGGTCCAGGTAGCTCAGTGGGGTGGCGGGGTTGAATACCAGGCCGGCCTTGCAGCCGTTGTCGCGGATCAGTTGCAGCGAACGGTCGATGTGGTCGGACGCTTCCGGGTGGAAGGTGATGATGTTGGCGCCAGCCTTGGCGAAATCAGGGATGATGCGGTCGACCGGCTTGACCATCAGGTGCACGTCGATCGGCACTTGCACGTGCGGGCGGATCGCCTGGCAAACCAGCGGGCCGACGGTCAGGTTCGGCACGTAATGGTTGTCCATCACGTCGAAGTGGATGATGTCGGCGCCGGAAGCAACAACATTGCGGACCTCTTCACCCAGGCGGGCGAAGTCGGCGGACAGGATGCTCGGAGCGATACGGAAAGTGGTCATGGCTGGTCGGCTGGTAAAAAAAGATGCGTTATTTTACGCTGGTGTGCGGACGCTGTCCGATTGCTTGGACTAGAATTGCCCAATTGTTACGAAGGAAACCCCATGGCCAAGTATGAGTTTACGGTCGAGGTACGTACCCAGTACCTGCCGGAACAGTCCAACCCGGACCGCACCAATTTTGTATTTACTTACACAATCACCATCAAAAACACCGGCACCGTGCCGGCGCAACTGATTTCCCGCCACTGGGTGATCACCGATGCCAATAACCACGTGGAAGAAGTGCGCGGCCTTGGCGTGGTAGGGCACCAGCCATTGCTGGCGCCGGGCGAGGTGTTCGAGTACACCAGCGGCACCCAGCTGCGCACGCAGCAGGGCTCCATGGTCGGCGAATACTTCTGCGTGGCCGAGGATGGCCACCAGTTTGAAACCAAGATTCCAGAGTTCGTGCTGTCGCTGCCGCGGACGTTGCACTAATTATTTGTCGCCGTCCTTCTTCTTTTTGTTGGACGGCAGCGTCCACCAGACGATGAATACCAGCAGGAACAGCGCCACAACCGCTTCAAGCATCAGATACCACATAGATAACACCTCATGTTTTTGACACGCCGTAGTTTACCCGTTTGCGTCTCCGCCGTCGCGTTGATGCTGGCCGGCTGCGTTACGCCGCCACCGCCTCCGCCCGTCAAACCGCCGCAACCCGCGCCGACCGTGCCCGCCCAGCCGCCCGCCCAGCCGCCGCAGCCGACCGTTCCTGCAACCCCGGCGCCGCCTGCCAAGGCGGAATTCATCCCCGCACGTTTCGCCGATTTGCCGGGCTGGAACCGCGATGACCTGCGCGCCGCATGGCCGGCCTTCATGCTGTCCTGCTCCAAGATGGCTGGCAGCGCGGATTGGAAAGAGCCTTGCGCCATTGCTAAAACGGTGGACGCCAACAGCGAATCGGCCATCCGCCTGTATTTTGAATCGTTCTTCGACCCACACCAGGTCATTGGTCCCGATGGCGCCGACAACGGCTTGATTACCGGCTATTACGAGCCGTTGCTGCGCGGCTCCCGGAAGCGGGGCGGTCCTTACCAGACGCCTTTGTACAAGGTGCCGGACGATATGGTCATCATTGATCTGGGTTCCGTTTATCCGGAGCTGGCAAACAAGCGCGTGCGCGGCCGCCTGAAAGGCAAGCGCGTGGTGCCTTATCCGGCGCGCGATGAAATCAGCAAGTCCGGCCTGCCGGGCAATGAGCTGCTGTGGGTGGACGACGCGGTGGAAGCCTTCTTCCTGGAAGTGCAGGGCTCCGGCCGCGTACAGATGGCCGACGGCGAAACCGTGCGCGTAGCGTATGCCGACCAGAATGGCCGCCCATACCAGTCGATTGGCAAATGGCTGGTGCAAAAGGGCGAGCTGACTATCGAGCAGGCCACCGCTCAGGGCATCAAGGCCTGGATCGATGGCCATCCGACCCGCCAGCAAGAGCTGTTCAATGCCAACCCGAGCTACGTCTTCTTCAAGGAAGAAAAGCTGCCCGACCCGAAAGTCGGCCCCAAGGGGACCTTGAACGTGCCGCTGACGCCGCAGCGCTCCGTGGCGATCGACCGCAACCAGTTGCCGCTAGGCGCACCGGTTTACCTGAACACCACCTTGCCTGGCGATGATGAAATGCCGCTGCAAAGGCTGATGATGGCGCAGGATACGGGTGGTGCAATCAAAGGCGCCGTCCGACTGGACTTCTTCTTCGGCTTTGGCGCCGAAGCCGCCGACTTGGCGGGCCGCATGAAACAGCGCGGCAATATCTGGGTGCTGCTGCCGAAACTCGCGCGGTAAAGCCGCTTAGCGCAACACCAGCACCGGCAGGTGCGTGTGGGCGAGGACTTTCTGGGTTTCGCTTCCGAGGAACAGCTTGTTCAGGCCCTTGCGGCCGTGGGACGCCATCAGGATGATGTCGCAATGGCGTTCCTCGGCAACCTTGACGATCACCTCATAAGGATTGATCGCCTCGCCCAGCACCGTATCGCATTCGACGCCTGCGGCGCTGGCGGCCGCCAGCACCTTGTCCAGGCCCGCCTGCATATTCACACGCATCTCCCGGTCGAACACACCGGCATCTGGTAGCACTGCCGCATCAGCCATCGGCACGAAGGGCAGCGGCTGGATCACTGAAACTGCAGTCATGCGCGCCCCATGGATCTTCGCGAACTCAATCGCAGTCGCGGTAGCCCGTTCCGAAAGCTGCGAGCCATCGGTGGGCAGCAAAATCGATTTGAACATGGCGTTTCTCCGGTCAAATTCACCAGTCCAGTGTAGGTCTGCCCCTCATTGAAAGGCGCACGCTTCGTGCACAACAGCTACAATTGCCCGATAGCTAACCGACTGGAGGAGAATATATGGAATACCAGGACCTGCTCGTAGAAGTGCACGACAAAGTGGCATTGATCCGCCTGAACCGTCCGAAGGCAATGAATGCCCTGAACGACAATATGATGAATGAGCTGGGCGACGCTTTCGCCAAGTTCGATAAAGACCCAGCTATCCACGTGATCGTGCTGACCGGCAGTGAGAAAGCGTTTGCAGCTGGCGCCGACATCGCCGCGATGAAGGATTACACCTACCAGGACACCTACCGCGACAACTACATTGGCCGCAACTGGGAGCACATCCTGAAAGTGCGCAAGCCCGTGATCGGCGCCGTGGCAGGCTTCACCTTGGGCGGCGGTTGCGAGCTGGCCATGATGTGCGACTTCCTGATCGCAGCCGACAGCGCCAAGTTCGGCCAGCCTGAGATCAAGGTCGGCGTCACGCCGGGCGCCGGCGGCACCCAACGCCTGCCGCGCACCATCGGCAAGTCGAAAGCCATGGACATGCTCCTGACGACCCGCATGATCGACGCCGCCGAAGCAGAGCGCATTGGCCTGGTATCGCGCGTCGTTCCAGCCGCCAGCCTCATTGAAGAAGTATTGAAGATCGCCCAGGGCATCGCCCAGATGCCGGTATCGGTAGCGATGCAGATCAAGGACTGCGTCAACCGCGCCTTCGAAACCACGCTATCCGAAGGCGTGAACTATGAGCGCCGCCTGTTCCACGCAGGCTTCGGCACGCCAGCCCAGCGCGAAGGCATGTACGCCTTCCTGGAAAAGCGCACCCCGAATTTCGAAGGCCTGTAATTTGGCCCTTGCGGTGCAGCGATCCCTTTGCTATAGTTCTGTCCCTCGCAACGCAACACTGTCAAAACAGTAAGCGCAGCGAGAAAAAAGAAGGGGTTGACGAGTTGCACGCTGTACCGCATAATCTCGCTTCTCTGCTGCTGACAAACACAACGATTTGTCGCTAAACGCAGCGATCTTTAAAAATCAACAGTCGATAAGTGTGGGCGTTTGACGAT
>NZ_WNKX01000025.1 GCF_009720745.1 Massilia eburnea
CCAACTGGAGGGAATCAATAACCGGATTAAGGTGATGAAGCGGATGGCTTACGGATACCGCGACTCCGAATTCTTCTTCATGAAGATCAAAGCCGCGTTTCCCGGAAATCCGTGATGAACCAAAAAAAAGCCCGCTCTGGGAGCGGGCTGAAGTCTATTTCCTTGGAGGAGAATAGAGGAGACAGGTGTAATTATGCTGCGACGCGGTATATCTGTCTACTTTATTGTAGTAATACTAGATATAACCAAACGCAATATCACTTGTCTCCCACATACGGCAGCACCCGGCTGGCCAGGCGGGTATCGGTACGCAGCACGCTTACCTCGTCAGCCAGGATGTGCACCGCCTCATTCAACAGTACATCTTTGGCGTTCTTGGCCGCTTTTTCAGCCTCCAGTTCCGCCGACAGCGAACGTTCGTCACCCTGCAGGCCGTCATCGGTGTGGATCGCTCCGCGCACCTGGTTGGTCTGGCGCTGGGCGGCACGCGGATTGGCTGGTTTGGCGGCAATCGCCTTGTTCAGCGCATCTTTGGCGTCCGCTACCTGGATAGGGTCATCCGGCGACGGGCCGGCGGCGAGGCGCTGCTCACGCAGCTTGGCACGGGCTTCCTGCTGGTCGCGTTCCTTGCGGCGCACCGTTTCGTTGAGCGACACCACATTGTCCTTGCGCTGCTTTTTGACGTAGTTGATGTCGTCCAGCAGGTACTGGTAGTCCTTGTCCTTGGCCACGCGGGCTTCGTGCTTTTTGTCCAGGATCGGCACGATTTCTTTCAGCTCACCGGCAGGGATATACACCGCTGGCTTGACCTGGGTGTAGGGCAGCGCGTTGTCGTAGCTCGATTCGCCGAAGCTGTCGGCATCGCTGGTGGCGGCCAGCTTGATATCCGGCGTCACGCCGCGCAGCTGGGTGGTGCCGCCATTGATGCGGAAGAACTGGGCAATGGTCATCTTCAGCTCACCGAAGCGCGATTTGTCGCTCTGGCCGAAGCGGTCCAGGTTGACCAGGGTCTGCACGGTGCCTTTGCCGAAGCTTGGCTCGCCGATGATCAGGCCGCGGCCGTAATCCTGGATGGCGGCAGCAAAGATTTCGGAGGCGGATGCAGAGCCGCGGTTGATCAGCACACCAACCGGACCTTCCCAGGCCAGGCCAGGGACGTTGTCGGACTCCACTTCGACGCGGCCTTCGGCATTACGCTGCTGCACTACCGGACCACGGTCGATGAAGAGGCCGGTCAGCTCCACGGCCTCGGTCAGCGAGCCGCCGCCGTTGTTGCGCAGGTCGATCAGCACATTGTCGACCTTCTCTTTCTTCAGTTCGCCCAGCAGGCGGGCGACGTCGCGCGTGGCGCTCTTGTAGTCCTTGTCGCCCTTGCGGCGGGCGTCCCAGTCCTGGTAGAAGGTCGGCAGCGAGATCACGCCGACACGGCGCTTCACGGCGCCATCCTTGACTTCCAGGATGGTTTTCTTGGCCGACTGCTCTTCCATGCTGATTTTCTTGCGTACCAGCGACAGCACGTAAGGCTTGCCGTCCGGGCCGGCGTCTGCCGCCAGCACCTGCATTTTGACGGTCGAATCTTTCGGTCCGCGGATCAGTTGCACCACGTCGTCGATACGCCAGCCCAGCACGTCGGTAAACTTGTCGCTATCGCCCTGGGCCACGCCGACAATGCGGTCGCCCACTTTCAGCTTGTTGGACAGGCCGGCCGGGCTGCCCGGCACGATTTCGCGGATGACGGTGTACTCATCGCGGTTCTGCAGCACGGCGCCGATGCCTTCCAGCGACAGGCGCATGGCGATGTCGAAGTTTTCGGATGCACGCGGGCCCAGGTAGTTGGTGTGCGGCTCGATCGACATCGCATACGCGTTCATGAAGATCTGGAACACGTCTTCGTTATTCAGCTTGCGCGAACGGGTGACATAGTTCTCGTAGCGCTTGTCCAGCGTTTCGCGGATGGACTTGTCGTCCTTGCCGGCCAGCTTCAGGCGCAGCCAGTCGTTCTTCACGCGCTTGCGCCACAGGTCTTTCACTTCGGCTTCGGTCTTCGGCCAGTCAGCCTTTTCACGATCGAACTGGTAGCTCTCGTCCTGCGTGAAGTCGAATTTGGATTTCAGCAGTTCGCGCGCATACGCCATGCGGTCGGCGAAACGCTGCTGGTACAGGTTGTAGATAGCGAAAGGCGTTTGCAGGTTTTCGCTGTTGATGGCGTCATCCAGGCGGGTTTTTTCCTTGCTGAAGGAGTCGATATCAGCCTGGGTAAAGAACAGTTTTTCGCCGTCGAGCGATTTGAAGTAGCGGTCGAAAATCTTTTCCGACATCGCATCGTCCAGCGGCGTAGCCTTGTAATGGTAGCGCGACAGCACGCGGGACGCCCACAAGGCGGCCTGGGTCTGCTGTGCTGCAGGCTTCATTGGTGCATCTGCGGCCTTGTCTGCCTGGGCTGCGCCAGCATAGGCGGTGACCAGTGCCAGGGACATCGTGGCCAACAGGGTGTGCTTCTTCATCGGCTTGCTCCGAACGTAGGTGATTCCAAGAGAATAGTGCTAATCCCATTCTACAGGATAGGTCATGCTTCTGGAGAGAGGGATGACGGCCAGTGTGCTGCGCTTCACTTAAGCCAGACTGAAGGCTGAGCTCTCTGACAATATTTGCCCTAAGTCGTTGAATTTGGCAGAAATTTCCGCAAGGCAATTGGCGTTCAGCGCCCTGGCTGCCATGAATGCAGCCAGGGATATGCCGTCCATGCGTACCACCCGGCGCCTGCAATAAGGGCCAATGGCCATGAACGCATGGCCAGCTTCCAGTCCGCCGCGGATGGCCAGCAGGCCAGGAACTGCGGCGCGATCAGCAAAGCCAAGCCGGCGTCCAGCGGCGTGAAATGCCATGCGCCGTGCGTGCGCTGTACGGCGATCCCCCAAGGAATCAGTACCAGCAGCATCGGCGCCAGCGCCGTGAGCGCGGAGTTGTACCAGCTTGCGTTGGCGAGTTTGACCTCGCCCAGGCGATAGCCGTTCCCATCGCGGCGCGGGATGACCGACAGTGAAACTGGCTGCGCAAACGTGACCAGGCCGGCCAGAAAATGGGCCAGTTCGTGGCACAGCGTGCCGGGCAGCTGCAGCAGCGTGAATACGACAAAGCGCCGCGACAGCACCCAGATTGCCGCCGCCAGGCAAAGCGACGGCACGAGATAGAGGCCTATATCCATCGAGCCATTATACCGGCCCCACCTCCAGCGGCAGGGTGCGCAGGCGCTTGCCGGTGGCGGCAAAGACCGCATTGGCCAGCGCCGGAGCGATCAGCGCCGTACCCAGTTCGCCCATGCCGCCGGGCGATTCGGTGCTCGGCACGATATGGGTTTCCATCACCGGCATTTCATTCATGCGCATCAACGGATAGTCATGGAAATTGCTCTGCATGATGCGGCCATTTTCCAGCGTCAGCTTGCCGTACAGCGCGGCCGTCAGCCCGTAGACCTGGCCGCCTTCCGCCTGCGCCACGACGCCATCCGGGTGCACCGGCTGGCCGCAATCGATGGCGGTCACCACGCGCTTCACCGTCACCGTGCCCTCTTTGCTGACAGCGCATTCAAGTACCGCTGCGGCAAAGCTGCCCCAGGCGGTGCCGACCGAGACGCCAAAGCCCTCGCCCGGCCCCGGCTTGCGCGTAGCCCACCCGGCTTTTTGCGCGGCCAGGTTCAACACGGCCAGCGCGCGCGGGTTCTTGCCCAGCAAAGCCTGGCGGTAGGCGACGGGATCCTTGCCCGCCGCATCCGCCAGCTCGTCGATAAAGCTTTCCACCACAAAGATATTGTGGGTCGGTCCCACGCCGCGCCAGAAACCTGTTGGCACGCCGGTTTCGACCGGCATGTATTCGACATAGCGCGCCGGGATGCTGTACGGTCCTTCGGCCATTTCGACCGCATCGGTATCGATACCCTTCGCCAGCCACTCCGGCGCGTAGCGCGCTTCGATGGACGAGCCGGCGAAACGGTGGCTGAAAGCGACCGGCATGCCGCCTGCATCCAGCACGGCCGCCATCTCGTCGCGCCAGAATGGCCGGTAGTAATCGTGCTGGATGTCTTCCTCGCGGCTCCAGATCAGCTTGACCGGATAGTCCACCTGCCGGGCCACCAGCGCCGCCTGCACCGCTACGTCCACCTCGAGCCGCCGGCCGAAGCCGCCGCCCAGCAACTGGTTATGCACCCGCACCGACGCCGGCGCAATGCCGAGCGCCTTGCCCACGAAATTCTGCAAGCGCTCGGGTGCCTGGGTTCCGGTCCAGATGTCGACGCCATCCTTGCCTACGCGAGCGGTTGCGTTCATCGGCTCCATGGTCGCGTGCGCGAGGAAGGGCATGGTGTAGACTGCATCCACCTTGCGCCCCGCGCCCCCGGCCACCTTGGCGTAGCCGCCTTCATCGTGCACCACCAGGCCTTTTTCCTTGCCGGCACTGGCCAGTTTCTGCTCCCACGCCGCACTGGAAAAGCCTTTGTTGCTGCCTTCATCCCAGGTAATGGCGCAGGCGGCCAGGCCCTTGCGGGCCGCGCCGGTATGGTCGGCAATCACCGCCACCGCATCGTCCAGCCTGACTACCTTGCGCACGCCTTTGACTTTCAGCGCCTTGCTGTCGTCCACCTTGGCGAGCTTGCCGCCGAACACCGGGCAGGCGGCGATGGCAGCAACCTTCATTCCCGGCACCACCGCGTCAATGCCGAATTTTGCCGTGCCGTTGACCTTGGAGGGCGTATCGGTGCGCTTGGCGCCCTTGCCGACCAGGGTATAGCTGCCAGCCGGCTTGAGCGCGATGTCTTTTGGCACCGGCAGCGCCGCCGCGTCGGCAGCCAGCGCACCGTAAGCCAGCTTACGGCCGCTGCCAGCATGCACCACTTCGCCGCGTACCGCCTTGCAGCTTGCCGGATCGACGCCCCATTGTTTGGCGGCCGCCTGCACCAGCATGGTCCGTGCCGCGGCGCCGGCCTGGCGCAGCGGCATCCAGGCCGCACGGATACTGGCGGAGGCGCCGGTCAGCTGGACGCCGAACAGGCCGTGCCGGTAAGCCGGATCGGCGGGCGCATGGGCCGTCCTGACTTGCGACAGGTCGACCTCCAGCTCTTCCGCGACCAGCATGGGAATCGAGGTATAAGTACCCTGCCCCATTTCGACATAGGGCATGGTCAGCGTGACCATGCCGTCACTGCCGATGGTCACAAATGCATTCGGGGTAAAGCTGTGGGCCGCAGCGGCCAGCCCGGGCAGGTGCACGGCCAGTACCAGGCTGCCAGTAGCACCTGCGCTGGCCTTGAGGAATTCGCGGCGCGAGACAAGGGCTTCCATGGCTCATCCTTTCGCAGCAGTCTTGATGGCGGCACGAATGCGGGAATAAGTCCCGCAGCGGCAGATATTGCCCGCCATGGCGGCGTCGATATCGGCATCCGTCGGGTGCGGATTGGAGGCCAGCAGCGCGCTGGCGCTCATGATTTGCCCCGACTGGCAGTATCCGCACTGCGGCACATCGTGCGCGATCCAGGCCTGCTGGATGCGCTTGCCCGCCGCCGTCTCCCCGATCGCCTCGATGGTCGTGACCTTGCCCTTGCCGACACTGGACACCGGCGTCTGGCACGAACGGATCGGCTGTCCGTCCAGGTGCACCGTGCAGGCCCCGCACAAGGCCATGCCGCAGCCGAATTTGGTGCCATTCATCTGCAGCACATCGCGCAATACCCATAGCAGCGGTGTATCGCCGTCGACATCGACGGTGTGCCGCTTGCCGTTGATCGTCAGGACATAGCTCATGGCTGGCTCACTTTCGTAACAGATGGTATATAGTGATTATCTTGCCAGTCGCTAAGTCCTTGTAGGACTGGCTTGCTCACTTCTGGTACTTTCTTGCTACGAGGGATGCTATGCCTGCCACGCTGCCCCCGCGCGTGCAGCATCGGCTGGAGGATTTCATCCAGGCGCACCTGCACGAAGAGATCAACCTGGATACACTGGCCTCCGTGGCCAATGTCAGCCGCTTCCATTTTGCGCGGGTCTTCCGCGCCAGCAAGGGCAGCAGCGCCATGGCTTACCTGGAACAGCGCCGCATCGAACGCGCGCAAGACTTGATCCGCAGCGGCGAAAGCACGCTGGCCCAGGTCGCGTCGTTGGTGGGGTATGAGGACCCGAGCTATTTCACCCGGCGCTTCCGGTTAAGGACGGGCCTGACGCCGTCCGCCTGGGCGCGCCAGGCCGGCAAAGCAGCAGAGGGTCAGCCCGTGTAGAAGCAGCGGCCGCAGGCCTGGCGATAGGCTTCGTTGCCGCCGATGCTGATTTGTTCGCCCTCGCGGATGCGCTCACCCTTTTCATCCACGCGGATGTTCATGGTCGCCTTCTTGCCGCAGGTGCAGATGTTCTTGATTTCCTCGATATCGTCGGCCAGCGCGAGCAGGTAGGCCGAGCCTGGGAACGGCTCGCCGCGGAAGTCGCTGCGCAAGCCGTAGCAGATCACCGGCACGCCCTTGGCCTGCGCCAGCTGGTGCAGCTGCTTGACCTGTTGCGGCGAGAGGAATTGCGCCTCGTCGACAAGCACGCAAGCGACCTTCTGCATGTCCTGCAGGAAGTCGGTGTCGGCCGAGAACAGCTCGACTTCGCGCTGCGGACCAAGGCGCGAGGTGACCTTACCCACGCCATAGCGGTCGTCGATGGCGGCGGTGAACAGGCGCACCATCAGGCCCTGCTCTTCGTAATTGTGGGCGACCTGCAGCATGGAGGTCGATTTACCTGCGTTCATCGCAGAATAACGGAAGTAGAGTTTTGCCACGGTGGAATGTATGTTAAAAGTCGCTGCGGGATTATACGGTGCCGCCCGCCATCTTCCAAAAAAGGTATAAGCTAGCGCAGAGAAATTCCTTCTTGATTCATTCGAAACGCCACACAATGCGCGCTTTTCGCAAGGAGAGAAAATGCAGAATACCCGACCTGCAGCTTTGTTCAGTCTGATCGGCAATACACCGCTTGCCGAAGTCACACGTCTCGATACCGGCCCGTGCCGGCTGTTCCTCAAGCTCGAATCGCAGAATCCCGGCGGCTCCATCAAGGACCGCATCGGCCTGTCCATCATTGAAGCGGCCGAGCGCGATGGTTTGCTCAAGCCGGGCGGCACCATCGTTGAAGCCACGGCCGGCAACACCGGCCTGGGGCTGGCCCTGGTCGGCGCCATCAAAGGCTACAAGGTGCTGCTGGTAGTGCCGGACAAGATGGCCACCGAAAAAATCCTGCACTTGAAGGCGCTTGGCGCGGAGGTGCGCATTACGCGCTCGGACGTGGGCAAGGGCCATCCCGAGTATTACCAGGACTACGCCGCCCGCCTGGCCGGCGAGATTTCCGGCGCTTTCTTCGCCGACCAGTTCAACAACCCGGCCAACCCGCTGGCGCACGAAACCACCACCGGCCCGGAAATCTGGGAGCAGATGGCGCGCGAAATCGATGCCATCGTGGTCGGCGTCGGCTCCTCAGGCACGCTCACGGGCCTGGCGCGCTATTTCCGCAAGGTGGCGCCGCACATCAAGTTCATCCTGGCTGATCCCAAGGGTTCGATCCTCAAGGAGTATGTCGACACCGGCAAGGTGGCCGACACCAGCGGTTCCTGGGCGGTGGAAGGCATCGGCGAAGACTTCATTCCCGCCATCGCCAATATGGACGCTATCTCACAGGCCTACACCATCAGCGACCAGGAGAGCTTCGACACCGCGCGCACCCTGCTGCGCGCAGAAGGCATCCTGGCCGGGTCCTCCACCGGCACCCTGCTGGCGGCGGCGCTGAAATACTGCCGCGAACAGACCACGCCGAAGCGCGTCGTCACTTTCGTCTGCGACACCGGCACCCGCTACCTGTCCAAGGTCTACAGCGACAGCTGGATGTTCGACCAAGGCCTGCTGCAGCGGCAGAAGCTGGGCGACCTGCGCGACCTGATCGGCCGCCGCTTCGAGAACGGCGACGTGGTCAGCGTGGCCCCTGGCGACACCCTGCTGATCGCCTTCAACCGCATGCGTGCGGCCGACCTGGCGCAACTGCCCGTGATCGCGGACGGCAAGCTGGCCGGCATCATCGACGAGTCGGACATCCTGCTCAATGTGGAAAACGATGCCTCGCATTTCAAAGGAGAGGTGGGCGATACCATGACCACCCGCGTCGAAACGCTGGCGCCATCGGCCGGGATGCCCGCGCTGCGCGATACCCTGGACCGGGGCCTGACTGCTATCATTGCGGAAGGCGGCAAATTCTATGGCCTGATCACCCGCTACGACTTACTCAATCACCTGCGCAGGACCTTATCTTGAGCGACAAGAAAAGCAAAGCCAGCCTGGCCACGCGCGTCATCCACGCCGGCCAGCATCCCGACCCATCGACGGGCGCCATCATGCCGCCGATCTACGCCACTTCCACCTTCGTCCAGCAGAGCCCCGGCGTTCATAAAGGCCTGGACTATGGCCGCTCGCATAACCCGACACGCTGGGCGCTGGAACGCTGCGTGGCTGACCTGGAAGGCGGCGCCCAGGCCTTCGCCTTCGCTTCCGGCCTGGCCGCCATTTCCACCGTGCTGGAATTGCTCGATGCAGGCTCGCACATCGTGGCTGGGGATGACATGTACGGCGGTACCTTCCGCCTGTTCGAACGCGTGCGTCGCCGCAGCGCCGGCCACGAATTCACCTACGCCGACCTGACCAATCCGGAAAACCTGCTGGCCGCCCTGCGGCCCGAAACGAAAATGGTCTGGGTCGAGACCCCGACCAACCCGATGCTCAAGCTGGCCGACCTGTCCGCCATCGCGCGCATCTGCCGCGAGCGCGGCATTCTGGCTGTGGCCGACAACACCTTCGCCAGCCCGATCGTGCAGCGCCCGCTGGAACTGGGCTTCGACATCGTGGTTCATTCCGCGACCAAGTACCTGAATGGCCACTCGGACATCATCGGCGGCATCGCCGTGGTGGGGGGCGAAGAGCGCCAGTCGCAATGGCGCGAACAGCTGGCCTTCCTGCAGAATTCCGTCGGCGCGATTGCCGGTCCGTTCGATGCCTTCCTGGCCTTGCGCGGCGTGAAGACGCTGGCGATCCGCATGGAGCGCCACTGCAAGAGCGCACTGGAACTGGCGCGCTGGCTGGAACGCGAGCCGAAAGTGAAGAAGGTGTTCTATCCCGGCCTGGAGTCGCATCCGCAGCACACGCTGGCCAAGGCGCAGATGGACGGTTTCGGCGGCATCATCTCGATCGACCTGGACACCGACCTGGCCGGCGCCCGCCGCTTCCTGGAGCGCTGCGAAGTGTTCGCACTGGCCGAAAGCCTGGGCGGAGTCGAATCGCTGATCGAGCACCCTGCCCTGATGACCCACGCCTCCATTCCTGCCGCACAACGTGCTGCGCTGGGCATCGGCGATGGCTTGATCCGCCTTTCCGTTGGCATCGAAGATCTCGAGGACCTGCGACAAGACTTGCGCAATGCCCTTGATGCAATCTGAACGCCACTGCAGCAACTGCGCACGCCCGATGCAGGTGCTCGACTTATCCGGGCACTACCAGCACCGGGTCCAGGTCGACACCTGCCAGCATTGCTGCCTGGTCTGGTTCGATGAGACGGAGTCGGTACGCCTGGCGGGACCGGGCATCGCCGCATTCGTGCGCGAGATCCACGGCGCCATGCAGGCCACCGAAGGGCATGACCACGCGATCTCGCTGTCGCGCATGCAGACTTGCCCGGTTTGCCAGTCCGCGCTGAAGACGGTAGCCAACCGCACGCGCTTCGGCCGCACCAGGCAAATGGAATGCCCCGAGGGGCACGGCTATTACCAGACCTATATTCTCTACCTGGCGGAGAAAGGTTTCGTGCGGCCGCTGGCCTGGTCGGATATCCATTCCCTGCAGGCGGCAGGCAAAAAGCTGTTCTGCGCCGATTGCGGCCATCCCCTGCCCGACCGCCCGATTGCCGAATGCCCTGCCTGCCGCTCCGCCATCGAGGTCATCGACCCCACACGGCTGGCCATGGCGATCGACCGGATCGACGCCCCCCTTGCGGCCCCTGCCCCTGCCGCAACCGCGCTTGACCAGTACAAGTGCCACGGCTGCGGCGGCGCCGTCGACCAGACGCGTGAAATCTACTGCCCGCATTGCCACGCACCCGTGCTGCGCCACGACACTGAGGATGCCGCTACGGCAGCGGCGCATGCTTCCGAACTGGCGCAGGCGGCCGTTCGGTCACAGCGCATGCGCCAGGAAGCTTCAGCCAGCGCGGCCCACGCCCTGGCCGAGCAGCGCGCGATGAACGCCTACATCGAAGGCCAGCGCGGCCAATGGGCGAAAAAGCTCGAAGGCAAGTTCGCACTGGGCATCCTGCTCGCAGCCCTTGCTTTCATCGTCTACATGAGAAGCCACTTTTTCTAGTCTGTCGGGCGGCGCGCCGGGTCGGTGATGTTGAAGACCCGCCGCACCAGGCTTTCCAGCGCCACGAATACGCCTTCCACGCCAAAGCCGGCGATGAAGGACAGGGCCGACGTGCTCAATGCCCAATTCCCCAGCAGGCCGATTTCGCTGCCCGGCGTCTGGCCGGAAGGGTTGACGAACAGCGCAATGCAGGCGCCGATCGTGGCCCCAAGCGCGAGCTGCAGCAAGGCCAGCGTGTAGTCGCGCGGCGATAGCAGGCTTTCCCGCATCTTGGCCCACAGGCCGCGCACCACCGCCGCACCTGCGCCGAGTATGCCGTAGAACAGCGGCAGCACGGCGGTTCCCACCACCAGCGTGACGACGCGCGCCTGCTCCTCGACGCTGCTGCGCGCGATGCGCTCCTTCTCTACTGCCGTCGCCCCGGCGGGCGCGGCTTCCGCCGGCGGCAGCGGCCCAAACAGCTGCGCCACCTTGCCGTAGCATATGCGCCACGGCACCAGCCAGTCACGCAGGTTGCTGCGCACGACCGCCACCTGCCCGGAGAGCACGCGGCGGCGCGTGCAGAGCTGGAATTCCTCGGTGCTGCGGAATTGCGGCATCCCGGTACGGTCAACCGCCGTACAGAATTGCAGCGGGGGCGCGTTGGCATTGGCAGCGTGCTTGATTTCCGCTTCGTCGATTGCTTTGGACAGCGTGGTTTGCTGCGCTTCCAGCGTATCCAGGTGCTGCAGCATGGCGTTCCCGCCGGTGATATGCCAGGACATCACGCAGGTCATCACCAGGCCGATCAGCAGCAGGAGCACGATCCAGAATATGCGCCGGTTGAAGCGGTCGGCAGCTTTCACCAGACCAGGGAAAGCATAGCGTGCCAGCGTCAGGCGCGTCGGCTTGTCCATGTGGCGCGCCGGCGCGGCAATGACCGTCCCGCGACGCAGCATCATCGCGCGCAGCCAATTGCGCCAGTCGCGCTGGTTGTCCTCACCCACCACCAGCAGCGTGAAGGCAATGGTCAGGCCGGTGGCCGGGCGCGCGACGGCGTTCAGCCTGTCCTTGGCGCACAGCACTTTCACCGCCTGCGCCACACGCTGCTCGTCGTTCTCCGGCGGCGTCAGGCCGATGGCGCACAGTTCATCGATGTGCGGCTCGCCGTCGTCATGGTTGTGGAAATTGTAGAGGCTCTTGTCCCAGCGTCCGGAGATGTGGTCAAGCAGCAGGAAGACTTCATTCAGTTCGCGCACGAAGATGAAGTCTTCGATCCTCTGGCAGGCCTGGCTGCCGTTCTCGTCTTGGCTGGAAGACATGGCGCCTCCCCATTGGGCAAGTTGTCACTTCATTGTGCGCCTGGCAGGACGGGGAGGAGTTTGCGCCAGCTCAAAAGTACGCCTTATTCGCCCGGATGGTACTTGCGCTCCAGGTTCTTTTCAATGTCTTCCTTGTAGAACAGCACGTCCTTGAATTCACCGCGCGCGTACATCTCGGCCTGGTCGGTGAAGTGCGGCGAGGCCGGGTCGCCACTTTCGCCGCCGGCCAGGATGCTCTTGGCCTTTATCTTCGGTCCGAATTCCACGGCCGCCACAAAGCTATTGCCGCGCTCGCCATAAATGCGCTTGGTGCGCTGCGGCGAAGTCATGCCGAAGGCCGCCAGCGAGCCCCAGTTGCCGGACGCGAAAGGCACGGGGATGCTTGGCTTGTTGTCGTCGTAGGTCTGCACAATGTCGCCGGTGAGGCGCTGGAAGCGGTTGATCTCGCCCCATGGCGTTTTCCAGCTGCCGAAATCCGAAGCCAGCTTGTTCGAAGCGCGCACCAGGGCTTCCAGACGCTGCTTCGGCGTCAGCTGCGTGGCCAGGTAATCCAGCAAAGGCATGCCCTTTTCTTTTGCCGCCGGACCGTATTGCTTGGCCTGATCCTGCAGCCAATAGATCGCCACCGAGGTCGGCACGGACGTCAGCGAATAGCGCATGTCCCAATCGCGCAGCAGCGTGACCTGTTCGATCACCGCGGCCTTCGACAGGTCGCTGGCAGGAGCCTCGTCGTAGGCGCGCACCAGCAGAGGCAACAGTGGTTCGAATGCAGTCAGCTGGCTGTCGTAAGCGGCGGCGATCAGGCTGTCGATGGTGAAGTCCCTTTTCCCCTGCAGCACGCGCACCGCATGGATACCGCGCGCGTTTTCGCCGTTGACCGACATATAGGCCGGGTAGTCTTGCGGACGCGGGCTGTAGGCGCCCGCGGCAGAAAACGGCCAGTTGTTCGTGTTCTGGATCCAGCCATTCTTTGGATTGAACAGCTGGATGGTCTCGCGCACCTGGTGCAAGCCCTTCCAGTCGGTCGCCGGATCGGCGCCGTCCACAGGTTTTGTGAAGTCGAAGCGGGGATCGCGCACAGGCATGAAATTGCCGTGGAAGTAGGCGATATTGCCGTCTGCGTCAGCGTACACGGTGTTGTTCGAGGAATTGGTGCGCAGCTCCATCGATTTGTAGAAGGCCGCGTAGCTGCGCGCCTTGGTGCGGATGAACGACTGCGTGAGCGCCTTGAGCGGCTCATTCATCATCGCCACCGAAACCCACTTTCCATCCTTCTCGCGCACCACGGGGCCGCGATGGGTGAAGTAGGCTGTTACCGTCTTTTCGGCCATGCTGCCGTCAGCCGCCTTGTATGGCAAGCGTACGGTCTCCGCGCGGAACGGGCGCAACGCCTTGCCGTACTGATAGAAGAACTTACCGTTCTTCCCGACCACCGTTTCCAGGTATTCGTCGATCACATCGCCGCCGCCGGACGTGTGCATCCAGCCGATACGGTCATTGAAACCCTGGTAGACGAAGAACTGGCCCCAGGTCACGGCGCCGTAGGCATTCAATCCTTCCTGGCTGCTGACGTGGATCTCCGGCCGGAAGTAGAAGGATGTATGCGGGTTGATCATCAACAGCGCATGGCCCGATTTGCTCAGCGACGGCGCGATGGCGAATCCGTTCGAGCCGCTCGGCTCTTTTTCCAGCGCGCTCACGCTGCCCATTTGCACCGGCGCCGGCTGCTTGCTGTAGAAGGCTTTCAGTTGCTCGATGTTGACCGACTCGATATCGCCGCCGATGCTGCCTTCACTGAAGCTGAGCGCCATCCATGGTTCGAAGCGGGTCAGCAGGCGTGCCTGCACCTTCGGGTGGCTGTGCAGGTAGAAATTCAAACCATCGGCCCAGCCGATCATCAATTTCTTCAGCCACTCCGGACTGGCTTTGTACTGCGCCATCAGCTGCTCCGGCGTGATGAAGAGCTTCATACGCAAGTCCTGGTACAGCGCCTGCTCGCCTTCCACTTCCGCCAAGCGGCCCATGGCGTTGATGTAGTTCAGCTCGATGCGCTTGAAGTCATCTTCCGCCTGGGCGTACATCATCCCGAATACCGCATCCGCATCGCTCTTGCCATATATATGGGGAATGCCCCATTTGTCGCGCAGGATGGTAACGCGCTTGGCAATGGCTTGCAGGCGCAGCACTTCGGCAGGACTCAGCTGGCTCGCCGGCTGCTGCGGCGCCGGGGCGGCAATCGCGGGGACGGCGCAGAATGCGAACAAGGCGGCACTCAGGTTTTGCATGCTTTATTGCTCCACTAATTGGGCAATGCGTTCGCGCAGGTCGGCATTTTCAGCGCGCAGCGCGGCATTCTTTTCCTTCAATTGAGAGATTTCCAGGCGCAGCACTTCTACTTCCGTCAGCGGAGCTGGACGTTCGGCAGCCTGGTATCCGCCTTCCTCAGCGTCCTCTTTCGGCGGCTTCGGCGGGCGGTTGGCGGCGCGCTGTTCGCGGATTTCACGGGCGGCCTGCTGCAGGAACTTGCGGCCACCGGCCACGGCGGACTTCTGGTCTTCTTCCGGCAGCGAGGCCACGGTAGCGGCGGCGTTGATCGAAATCGTCCCTGATCGCACAGCCTCCACCAGTTCCGGCGTGGCGCTGCGGGTGATCTTTTCGATCTGGCCCAGGGTATTGGCGCTCAGGCGCGCTGCGCGGGCGATGTCCTCACGCTTGGCCTTCGGCTTCGGCGGCGGAGCGGCTTCCTCGCTTTCCGGCTCGGGCGGCGCAATGGCTGCATCTTCGGCTTTGGCCGTCTCTTTCGCGGCCTGCTCGCGCTTGGCCAGGATTTCCTGCTGGCGCAGGGCCAGCACGCCACGCTGGAAATCCGACACACTGCGCCGGCCCAGGTGGTTGTCGATCATCCACAGCATCACGTCTTCAATATTGTTGAAGCTCGTGTTCTGGGAAACCTTGAATGGAATGCCATGCTGCTGGCAGATCGAATAGCGGTTATGGCCATCGACCAGAACATCGTTCCACAGTACCAGCGCATCGCGGCAACCTTCGGCCAGCAGGCTGCGCTCCAGCGCAGTGCGTTCGGCTTCGGTCAACGGCTCGATATAGTCCCGCAGGACGTCATTGATTTGGATTTGCATGTGGTCTTTCCAGGAATTCTGCGACCAGCATGCTACAACATTCCGCGCCGATTACAAGCGTTGTCAGATTGATCACTGCTGGATGTTAACGAACAGTCATGCCATAATAGCGGGCTGCATCTGCCCCGGTGGTGAAATTGGTAGACACACCGGACTTAAAATCCGTTGGCCGCAAGGCCGTGCCGGTTCGATTCCGGCCCGGGGCACTCCATACAAATGCGGGTTTCAAGCGAAAAGCCATGGATTCGAGAAAAATCCTTGCACTTGCCCTCTCCATCATTTTTCACGGCGCCACGGCGCACGCGCAAACAACTTCCTCATGCCGCCTGCTGGTCGAGAACCAGAACGATTTGTGGCTGGCCCGGCCGGACGGCCATGTCATCTCGAGAATTACATCAGATGGGCAATTAAAGCCGGCGGCCGCACTCCAGCCAGGCGGAAGGCTCGTCGCCTACAGCACACTGGATTCTTCGCGTGACCTCGTCCTGTCGGATTCAACTGGCCACATTGTGAACCAGGCAAGCATCGGCGCCGGAGACGCCGTCACGGGCCTTGACTGGACTGCCAGTGACGCTCTCCGGATTGCCATTCACGATGGGCCGGCCACCAGCCAGTACCATTTCTTCAGAATCCAGCCGGGCAATCGCCTGGTTCGCTCCTCGCCAGGAATAGCTCAAGGTTCAGCATGTGCCCTCTCGCCAAATGGCAAGCAGATGGCTTGCCTCGTCGCCGATGCGCTGACTGTCGATGGCAAGGACATCTTTTACCTTGGCGGTCCTCATGAAGCGGCAGGCGCTCTGGCCTGGAGCCCCAATGGACAACATATCGCCATCGTCGAAGCCAACGATGCAGGGCAAGCTGCCCTGCTCTTATTGCAAAACCGCGGGGCGGTTGAGGCCAGGCTCGAGGTGCCAATCGCCGGCCCGATTTCCTCAATTCGCTTCCGGACGAACACTTCGATCGAGGTCAAGGGCCGGCTAGATGTTGTCGAATATGCCGTCCCTGCAACTGGAGTGGTAAAGTCAGCCAGCAATGTGCTCAAACCGCTTTTCCTCCGGTCGAATACGATGCCGCTGCACGTAAACGGAACTGTGGCCGACGCCATCGTAAAGGATTGGACTTGCGAGAAACAGAGGTGAAAATAGCCGCCGGTAAATAATTGTTTCAAAATTACGGGATCCCCTAGTTGACGGCGTGCATTGTTCACGAATAAACTCCGCCCCGTTATCATTTTTGGAGCCCCCTTTCATGGGCACTTGTTCGAGTCATAGTTGTTCCCGAATTTACTTCGGCATCGCATAACGGCACGATCACGTCCTGGGCTCCTGTCCCTACCGTCATCTGCCATACGCGGATGATGGACCTCCATCAGACAACCTGAGATTCAAAGCGCGCACGATCGCGGGCCCGCATCCATTGCGGAGAGCCTGATGTTCGCTTCATTCACTACGCGTCCCAATCGCTGGGACTGGGCACTGTTGCCGCTCGTCCTGGCGGTGCTGGTTGCTGTCGCCTATGGCGCCATGCAGATGGCACGCCCGTTCGTGCTCGGCCAGCCTACGCCGGTCAGCCTGGACGTGGCGGGACTGCCCTATTACCTCTTGCGCACGATCTTGCGCATGTTCGCGGCAATGGCTTTCTCGCTGCTGTTCGCCTTCGTCTTTGCGGCGGTGGCGGCCAAGTACAAGATGGCCGAGAAGATCCTGGTGCCGCTGCTGGACGTACTGCAGTCGGTGCCCATCCTGGGTTTCCAGGCGATTGCGATTGCGCCTTTCATCGCCCTGTTCCCGGGCAGCCAGTTGGGGGTGGAATGCGCGGCGATTTTTGCGATCTTCACCTCGCAGGCCTGGAATATGGCGTTCAGCCTTTACCAGTCGATGCGCGCGGTGCCGGCCGAACTGCATGAGGCGAGCCGCATGTTCCGCCTGTCGGCCTGGCAGCGCTTCTGGCGCCTGGAACTGCCTTTCGCCATGCCTGGCCTGCTGTGGAACATGATGATGTCGATGTCCGGCGGCTGGTTCTTCCTGGTGGCGGCAGAGGCCATTTCCGTCGCAGGACAGGACGTCAAGCTGCCCGGCATCGGCGCCTACATTGCCGTCGCCATCGAGGCGGAAAACGGCCGCGCCATTGCCTGCGCCATCGGCGCCATGTTCGTCGGCATCGTGATGTACGACCAGCTGTTCTTCCGTCCCCTGCTGGTGTGGGCGGACAAGTTCCGCTTCGAAGAATCGGAAGGCGATGTGGGCCGCCGCTCCTGGCTGCTGGACTGGGTGCGCCGCAGCCGTATCGCCAGCCGCCTGAGCGACAAGGCGTGGACCGTCATGCGCGGCACCCTGGCCTGGTTCCCTGCCCGCCCGGTGCGCGCTGAAGTCGCGGACAAGCCGGCCGGCCGCTTCCGCCTGCCTGCCCGCGCAGCCGATACAGTGCTGCTGGTTGTCGCGATATGGGCCAGCTACCGCGTCGCCGCCTTCATCCACACGGAAGTGGGCTGGCGCGAAGCGGCCAGCGTATTCGGCCTTGGCCTGGCGACCCTGGTGCGCGTAACGGTACTGATCGCCCTCGCCTCGCTGTTCTGGGTGCCGGTAGCGATCTGGATCGGCCTGCGCCCGCGCTATGCGCAGAAAATCCAGGCGGTTGCCCAGTTCCTGGCGGCCTTCCCGGTCAACCTGCTGTTCCCGGTGGTGGTGTATTCGGTGCTGCACCTGGGCCTGAATCCGGACATCTGGCTTAGCCCATTGATGGTGTTCGGCACCCAGTGGTACATCCTGTTCAATGTGGTCGCCGGCGCCTCCACGCTGTCCAACGATTTGCGCCTGGCCGCGGCAAACCTGGGCCTGAAGGGCTGGCTGAAATGGAAGCGTATTTACCTGCCGGCGGTCTTCCCGAGCTATGTGACGGGCGCGATTACCGCTTCCGGCGGTTCGTGGAACGCCAGCATCGTGGCCGAATACGTTACCTGGGGCAAAACCACCCTGGTGGCGCATGGCCTGGGCAGCTACGTGAAGCAGATGACCGATGCCGGCGACTTCCCGCGCATCGCGCTTGGCATCGGCGTAATGTGCATCTTTGTAATGACAATCAACCGCTTCGTCTGGAGCCGTTTGTATCAGGAGCAAGCATGAACGATAAAGTCCTGGTCGACCTGCAAGGTGTCGGCAAATCCTTCCGCATGGGCGATGGCGCCAGCCGCAAGGTGCTCGATGGCGTCGACTTCACCCTCCAGTCGGGTGAAATCGTGGCGCTGCTCGGCAAATCCGGTTCCGGCAAATCGACCTTGCTGCGCATCATTTCGGGCCTGGTCAAGGCCGACGCGGGCAAGGCTTGCTATCGCGGCGCGCCCCTCTCCGAACCGGTGCCGGGCATCGCCATGGTATTCCAGTCGTTTGCATTGTTCCCATGGCTTACCGTGCAGCAGAACGTGGAACTGGGCCTGGAGGCGCAAGGCGTCGCCGCGGACGAACGGGCCGTGCGCAGCGAAGCCATGCTGGACTTGATGGGCCTGTCGGGCTTTGAAGGCGCCCTGCCGCGCGAGCTTTCCGGCGGTATGCGCCAGCGCGTGGGCATCGCCCGCGCCCTGGTCACCAATCCCGACGTGCTGCTGATGGACGAAGCGTTTTCCGCACTGGACGTGCTGACCGGCGAAACCCTGCGCAACGATATCCTGGAACTGTGGGACCACGGCCGCATTCCGACACGCGGCATCCTGGTCGTTTCGCACAACATCGAAGAAGCGGTGATGATGTCGGACCGCATCATCATGCTGTCCAGCGACCCGGGCCGCATCCGTACCGAGATCAAGATCGACCTGCCGCGCCCGCGCAATGCGGATTCCCCGGCAGTGCGCCAGCTGGTGGACGAGGTGTACGGCCTGATGACCATGCGCCCGGCGCCTGCAGCCGGTCCCGCACGCGAGGCAGGACCCGACTATCGCCTGCCGGACGCCGACATCGAGACCATCGAAGCGGTGCTCACCCTGCTGGCGTCCGCGCCGTTTGAAGGCCGCGCCGACTTGCCGCGCCTGTCCGACGAAAGTGAACTGCCTGGCGAGGAACTGTTCCCCGCCTGCGAAGCACTGTCCCTGCTCGGACTGGCCATCGTGGAAGGCGGCGACATTGCCATGACCGCCCTGGGCCGCCGCTATGAAGCAGCCGATCACGCCGGCCGCCAGGCCATCTTCGGCCGCCAGCTGCTGGCGCAAGTCACACTGCCGCAACTTGTGTACAGCATGCTGCGGGCATCCGCCGACGGCGCGCTGCCCGAGGAACAGATTCTTTCCCTGCTGATGGAAACCAGCGAGCAGGAGGAAGCTCGCCGCATCATGCGTACCGCCGTGGAATGGGGGCGCTACGGGGAAATTTATGAATTCGATTTTCACACTCGCCGCCTGCGCCTGGCCTGATCGACGACGCATCCTGCTGGCAGCCGGCGCGCTGCTGGCCCTTCCCGCCTGGGCTGGCCGCCCGCTTGCCACCGACGACGCGGCCATCCTCGATCCGCATGATTGCCAGGTCGAGGCCTGGCACCAGCATACGGGCAGCCTGCGCGAATGGTGGGCCATGCCCGCCTGCCGCGTGGGCGATTGGGAACTGGGCGCCGGCAAGGGGCAAGCCAGCGCTTCGGTCCTGCAGGCCAAAACCATGTTGCGCAATCCCGGCGAGAGCGGCGAAGGCTGGGCCCTTGCCCTCACTATCGCCAGCCAGCAAGGCCCGGTGCGCCAGCAAATACTCAACCTGCCGCTGACAATGGCGTTCCTCGACCAGGCCGTCCTGTGCCACCTGAACGCAGGCTGGATGCGCCCGCACGGCGCTGCGACCCGCAACACCTGGAGCGCGGGCGCCGAATATGCTTTCGCCCAGCGCTGGAGTGCATCCCTGGAAAGCTACGGCAGCAAGCGCCAGGCGCCGACGCGGCAGGTGGGCATCCGCTACACATTGATCGCAGACCGCCTGGACCTCGACGCCAGCGTTGCGAAAACATCGGGCGCGCGGCCGCAACTGGCTCTCGGCATGACCTGGGCCCTGCCGCACGCGCTATACTAGGTTTATGAAAAAACTACTTCCCATTGCGGCCCTGGCAAGCCTGCTGTCGGCCTGCGCCGGCATCAGCCAGCAAGCGTTTTATGCCAACCCGGCCGAAGCGAGCCCGTTCGAGATGTGCAAAACGCTGAGCACGGGCGTGCCCGACATGAACTTTGCCAATGCCTTGCGCATGGAACTGGGCCGCCGCGGCGTAGCCGAGTCGTCCTGCCCGCAAATCATCAAGACGCGTGAAACCGGCGTGGGCGTGGGCGTCGCAGCCGGCGTCGTAGCGCTGGCCATCGCCGCCAGCAAGAGCAGCAATACCAGCGTCGGGGTTGGCGTGGGCGGCACCATCGGGCTGGGCGGCGGCAGCGCATCCGGCCCAGCCGCAGTACCGGTGGCCGAGCAATTCGCCTGGGATCAATATTTGGGCGAAAACGGCAGCGCTATCTGGACTTGCCGCAGCATCCAGACCGGCGTCCCCGCCGATCCGGCTTATTGCAACGGCAAGCCGATGGCCGACACGACCTGGCCAGGCATGTCCGCGCCACTCCACTAGCGTTTCGTCGCACGGCGCCTATGCGCCCGGCGCGCACGATAGCGGCAATCTTTCGGCTGATCAGCACACTCGCGAGGAAAATGGGCACTTTCCTCACGGGTGATACGCACAGTGATCCGAATCGGCATTTCCGGCTGGCGCTACAAGCCGTGGCGCGGCGTTTTCTATCCGCCTGACCTGGCGCAGGCGCGCGAGCTGGAATTCGCCGCCCGCGCCGTGCGCACCATCGAGATCAACGGCTCCTTTTATTCACTGCAGCGCCCGGAAAGCTACCAATCCTGGTACGACGCCACGCCGCAAGATTTCGTCTTCGCCCACAAGGGCAACCGCTACATCACCCACATCCGCCGCCTGCGCGAACCGGAAAAACCGCTCGCCAATGTATTCGCCAGCGGTGTATTGCTGTTGCGCGAAAAACTCGGTCCTTTCCTGTGGCAGTTCCCGCCCAATTTCACATTCGACGAGGCCTTGTTCGAGCAGTTCTTTAGCCTGCTGCCGCAAGATAGCGAACAAGCGTCCGAACTGGCGCGCCGCCACGAACCACGGATGAATGGCCGCGCCGCTACCGAGACCGACGCCCGCCGCAAATTGCTGCATGCGGTGGAGATCCGCAACGACTCTTTCGCCGATCCCGCCTTCATCCGCCTGCTGCGCAAATACAAGGTTGCGCTGGTGGTGGCCGACACCGCCGGCAAATGGCCGGATCATGAAGACGTTACCGCCAGCTTCATGTACCTGCGCCTTCACGGCGAACAGGAACTCTACGCCAGCGGCTACACGCCCGAGTCGCTTGACCGGTGGGCTGCCCGCATCCGCGCCTGGGCCGGCGGTGACCAGCCTCCGGACGCAAAGCTGATCGTCGACAGCGCGCCGCCAAAGCGCGCCAGCCGCGATATCTACTGCTACTTCGACAATGACGTGAAAGTCCATGCGCCGTTCGACGCGCACAACCTTGAGTTAAGGGTGCTCGGATGAAGGCTGCCGCTGCGCGCGGTAGATACCCTGCTGGCCAGAGAACATGAAGGCCACCACGCAGGCCAGCGCGGCGTAGGGGCCAACCGCCGGCCCGAACAGTTCCATCGCCATCACCGTGCAGGCGAGCGGCGTATTGGCCGCGCCTGCGAATACCGCGACAAAGCCGATGGCGGCCAGCAGCGGGAACGGCAGGTGCAGGATCGGCGCCAGCGCATTGCCCAGCGTCGCGCCGATATTGAACAGCGGCGTCACTTCGCCGCCTTTGAAGCCGGCCCCCAGTGAGCCCACGGTGAACACAAACTTGCCGAGCCAGTCCCACCAGTCAAGCGGCACGCGGAACGCTTCCACCATCGGTCCGATGCCCAGGCCAAGGTAGCGGTGCAGGTCAAAGCTGGAAAGTCCGACCACAGCCGCGATGACGAAGCCACCCACCAGCGGCCGCAGCGGGGCATAGGCAAAGCGCGCCTTGAACCAGGCCGACAGGCTATGCGTGGCAGCGGCAAAAGCGCGCCCCACCAGGCCAAAGATCACGCCCGCCACGACGATGGCCGCCAGCGACAGCGCCAGCGGGCCATCCGGAGCGCCCAGCGGTCCCGCCGGATAATGCGTATGCCCCACGCCCCACCAGCGCGTCACCTGGTCGGCCAGCACGGCCGCCAGCATGCAGGGATAGATCGCGGCAAGGCGCATGCGCCCTACCACCAGTACTTCCAGGCCGAAGATGGCGCCTGCCAGCGGCGTACCGAACACCGAAGCGAAACCAGCGCTGATGCCGGCCATCAGCACCGTGCTGCGGTCTTCGCGGTGCAGGCGGAACACGTGGGTCAGCTGGTCCGCCAGCGCGCCGCCCATCTGCACCGCCGTACCTTCGCGCCCGACGGAGGCTCCGAACAGGTGCGACACCACGGTGCTGCACAGGATCAGGGGCGCCAGGCGCAAAGGCACCACTTTCTTGGGATCGTGGATCTCGTCAATCAGCAGGTTGTTGCCCGCCTCGACATGGGAGCCGATGTGGAGGTAGATCCAGCCGACCGCGAAGCCGGCCAATGGAAGCAGCCATACCACCCAGCGATAAGCTTCACGCCAGGCGGTGGCCACGTCCAGCGCCACCAGGAAAAATGCGGAAGCGCTGCCTGCCGCCACCGCGACCAGCGTCGCCAGCAGGCTCCATTTTCCAAGATAGCGCAATTGCTTAATGATGATCGTGCCCCTTCTTGTCGCGGGTGACTTCCAGCGGCTTGACGCCGGCCGGCACCGATGCGGCCGGCGCGCTGACCGCAGGCGGCAGTTCGCCAGTCCACTCATAGGCGGTGCTGCCTTTCGGCGCCCTGTACCAGCCGGGATCGGTGTAATCGCCCCTCTTCTGGTCCGGGCGCACTTTCATCAGCGTGAACATGCCGCCCATTTCGATTTCGCCATGGGGGCCGGTACCGGTCATCATGGGCAGCGTGTTTTCCGGGATCTCCATCTCCATGCCGCCCATGGAACCGCCCTTTTCGCCCATCGCCATATAGCCCGGCACCAGCTTGCTGATTTTTTCCGCCACGCCGCTATGATCCACGCCGATCAGGGTCGGCACGCTGTGCCCCATGGCGTTCATGGTGTGGTGCGATTTGTGGCAATGGAATGCCCAGTCGCCGGGATTGTCGGCGATGAATTCGATGGCGCGCATCTGGCCCACGGCCACGTCGGTGGTCACTTCCGGCCAGCGCGCGGCCGGCGGAATCCAGCCGCCATCGGTGCCGGTCACTTCGAAGCGGTGGCCATGGATATGCATTGGGTGGTTGGTCATGGTCAGGTTGCCGGCGCGGATGCGCACGCGGTCGCCCTGGCGCACGACCAGCGGGTCGATGCCAGGGAAGGCACGGCTATTGAATGTCCAGATGTTAAAGTCCGTCATTGTGTTGACCTTGGGGACCATGCTGCCCGGTTCGATATCGTACGCGCTGAGAAGGAACACGAAATCGCGGTCCACCGCGTGCTGGCGCGGGTCTTTCGGATGGGTCACCCAAAAGCCCATCATGCCCATCGCCATCTGCGTCATCTCGTCAGCATGGGGATGGTACATGAAAGTGCCGGCATGTTTGGCGACAAATTCATAGACGAAGGTCTTACCAGGCTGGATGGCGGGCTGGCTGACACCCGACACGCCGTCCATCCCGCTAGGCAGGATCTGGCCGTGCCAGTGCACGCTGGTGTGCTCCGGCAGCTTGTTGGTGACAAAGATGCGCACGCGGTCGCCCTCGACCACTTCGATGGTCGGACCGGGGCTCTGGCCGTTGTAGCCCCACATCTTGGCCACCATGCCGGGCGCGAACTCGCGCAGCACCGGCTCGGCCACCAAGTGGAACTCCTTGACGCCATCCTTCATGCGCCAGGGCAGGCTCCAACCGTTCAAAGTGACTACCGGGTTGTAGGGGCGCCCATCGGGTGGCATCAGCGGCGGCGCAGTCGAGGCATTGGATTGCACCGGCGCTTCCGGCAGGCCGGCCGCGCCGGCACGGCTGACGAGGCCAACTCCGATCAGGGTGGCTGCGCCATTGGCGAGGAAGGAACGACGGTTGCTCATGGCTGGACTCCTTTTCCGCCAAGCGCGGCATCGAGATTAGCATCCGCGATCCAGAATTCCTTCAGCGCGGTGATGGTGTTGTTGACGGCCGCGGCCTGCTCGCGCGCATCGGCCAGCAGTTCAAACACGGACAGCAGCATGCCGTTGTAGCGCAGCAGGGTCTCCTCGGAAATCTTCTGGCGCAGCGGGATCACCACGTCGCGGTAGTGCTTCGCCAGCTCATAGGAGGCTTGGTAATCCTGGTAGCTCTCGCGCGCCTCGCTGCTCGCGTTAGTGGCTGCAGCGGCCAGCATGTTGAGCGACTGCATATATGTCGCCTCGGCGTGGGCGACGCGGGCGCCGCCCCAATCGAACAGAGGCACTTCCAGCGAAATCTCGTAGCCGTGGGAACGGCGTTCGCCGTCACGCTCGCTGATGCCGCTCAATTCCAGCACGTTGATGAAGCGCGTGGCCCTGGTCAGGCCCAGGGCGTCGGCTGTGTTCTGCGACGACAGGCGGGCCGCCTGTACGTCCAGCCGGTCGCGCAAAGCCGTGGCTTCGGCGTCGGCCACCGTGCGCGGGCCGGCCGGCAGCTCCGGCAGGCGCGCCGGCAAGCGGTAGGCCGTGGCCTGCTCGCCGGACAAGCCGAGGATGCGCGTCAGCCTTTCCCGGCTGGCGGTAGCGGCCTTGCGGGCACGCGCCACGTCGGCCATGGCGTCGGCGTGGAAGGCCTGCTCGCGCGCGGCGTCGTATTTGCTCCAGTTGCCGGCGGCCTGCATACGCTTGGCCAGCTCGCCGCTGGCTTCCGCCGCGTCGCTGATCTGCTGCGCGTATTCCACGCCCTGCTGCGCCGCCACGGCTTCGATCCAGGCAACGCGCGCCTGGCGGGCCATGGACACGGCCTCGCCAGCCAGTTCCAGCTTGACCTGTTCGAAGCGCTGCTTCTCGATGCGGCTGGCCAGCGGCAGCGTCAGGAGCTGGATGAAGTTCATGCTCAGCGTCCGCTCGATCGCCACTTCCCCGCCGCCATGCGTACGCTTGAAGCTGAAGCCCGGGTTGGCCATGCGGCCGGCTTGTACCAGTTCCGCCTCCGCGATCCCAAGATCCCAGTAGCGCGCCTGCAGGCTGCGGTTGTTTAACAGCGCCACATGGACGGCGGCATCCACGCCGACCAGTTCGGCCAGCAGCTTTTTCAATTGTTCGTCCAGCGCACGCCGGTCTTCGTCATTGCGCAACAGGCGCGTCTCGGCGCCGCTGCGTGACTTGCTTGCTTGCGCCACCGCGCCGAAGCCGCCATCGCTCGAGAACGTGGCGCACCCGGCTAGCAGCGCAGCTGCGGCGGCCAATGCCGCCAGCTTGAATGCTTGGTTCATGATTGTCTTTCCATTGCTTGGTCGTCCTGCGCGGGGGCGCAGGAAAAAGCCAGCGGCCAGGGCTGGCATGGATCAGGCAAGGATGGCCCGGGGCGGGCGCTTGGGAAGGGCAAGGTCGACCGGCAATGGCGGCACTGCATCGCGCAGGCGCAGCCTCTCGGCGCGCTGGAGACAGGTGGCCGCTTGCGGCAATCCATAGGCCAGGGCGGCGCCAACGCAGCAATCGCCCATCACGCCGCCGTGGCAGTTGCCCTGGCCGGCGGAATGATCGTGCTGGCCGGAAGCCAGCATGGCAGCGTGATCGTGATGTGCGCCGTGCCCTGGTTGCACTTCTTGCGCCAGTGGCGGCATCGGCTTGGCTGGCCCGCACAGCAGCATGCTGGCCGAAGCGAAGCCCTGGAAGGGCAAAGCCACCAGCATCAGCCAAAGCGCAACGATACGGATCACGGATTTCATGGGCAGCGATATTACCATGTCCGCCTTAGAAGCGGCTTATCAGCCTGGCATAAGCGCCCCGCCCCAGCGACAGCCGCGTGGCGCCGCTGAACTCCTCGTGCTGGCGGACCAGCGCATTGCTGGCGCCCAGTGTCAGGTCGAGCCGGGGCATCAGGCGCCAGTTGAAATTCACGTCCAGCGCGGTGTAGCCCCCTACTTGCGTAAAGCGCAAAGGGCCGACATAGCGCAAGGTGAGATCCAGGTCGCGCCCCTCACCGAATGTGAAGGATGAGCGCAGCCTCGCCATGCGGCGCGGATCCCAGTTGCCCTGAACCGAGCGATTCAGAAAATCGGCTTCCCCAGGCTTGATGGAGAAGTCCTCATGCATCATGGTCAACCCGGCGCTGAGGCGCCAAGCCGGCGCCGCCTGGAAACTGCCCCAGGCCTCCACGCCACGCGTATCGCCTTCCATGCCGTTGCCGATCTCGTAGCGCAGCGGTGCAACCGGCTTGACGGTGCGCAGGTGGTCGTATGTGGCGCGATACACGGTCAGCGAATAGCTGGCCAGGTTGCCGAACTGCTGGCGCAGGCCAAGCTCAATGACGCGGGCGGTCTCGGACTCGAAATCGGGGCCGCCGGTCAGGCTGCCGAGGGCGCCGGCGTTGATATAGATGTCGCGATCGATGCGCGATGGTGCGCGCACGGTACGCGACGCTTCGGCCCACCAGAAAGTCGATGGCGTCGCCTTCCAGGCCAGGCGCAGGTTGGGTAGCAGCTCGGTTCCGGTGTACATATTGCGCTCAGCGCGCAGGCCAGCCGTCAAGTTGACCGCCTCGCTCAGGGCAATGGTGTCCTGGCCGAAAAAACTGGTCCAGTGCAGATTGGCGCGTTCCGGATTGAAGGCAACCCCGCTGACGTTGTTCACCCGGTCGCGCGCGAATCGATAACCGCCGCCCAGCGCCAGCGTGTGCCGCCCGATTGGCGCGAAGTCATACAAGGCCTGCAAGTCGACGATGTCCAGGGTCTCCTGGAACAAATTGGTCAGGTCACGCTCCGTCCGGTCGTAATAAGCCTGCAGCGACAAGCTGGCGCCGCCCATCATCTGATGGTTCCAGTGGCCCATCAGGTTGGCGCCGCGCATTTCGGCAGTCGGCATGGGAACGGTGGTAGCGACCTGCCCTTCGATGGTGCGGTAAGCATCGCCCTGCAGCGTCATCGAATCGCTGCCGCGCATCCAGTCGCTGCGGAAGCCCACTTGCCCGGTATGCCAACCGTCGCCCAGCCTGGTGCCAGCCGCCTTTTCGCCCTGAGGCATGACGTGATCCATCCCGTAGGCGCGCCAAGCGCCATCGCCCATCGGCGCACCGTACATGAAGACGGCGCCGGACTGCTCCTGCCCCCAGCGCAAATCCACGGCCCCGCCCAGGGTGGCTGCCGCGGACTTGGTGATCACATTGATCACGCCATTCACCGCATTGGTACCCCACAGCGTGCCGCCTGGCCCGCTGATAACCTCGATGCGCTCGATGCTCTCCATCGGCAGCTGCTGCACGTCCCAGAACACGCCGGAAAACAAGGGCGTGTAGACCGAACGGCCATCGATCATGACCAGCTGCTTGTTGGCGCTGTTGCCGGCGAAGCCGCGTGCCGTAATGGTGTAGCCGCCGGAAGGCGCCTGGGCGACGTGCAGGTTGGGGGCGAGCCGCAGCGCCTCAGGCAGGCTGCGCGCGCCGCTGCGGCGAATGTCGTCCGAGGTAATGACGAAGACCGATGCCGGCGCGTCGCCCAGCCTCTCCTCACGCTTGGACACGGATACCACGCGCACGTCGCTCAACTCCTCAAGCGACAGGTTGGCGAAATTCTCCGGCACAGGTGTGCCGTCGCCCGCGGCAGCGGCCGAACAGGTCTGGCAGCAGATACAGCCGGCGAGCAGTCCCCACTTCAGTGAACGGCCAGCTTTGCGCATGGCGGCCTCTCTTTCAGGAAGCACTGTTCGAAAATCTTATCATGCCGACAGTTTTGCCTGCCACACCTGTTGCTTGCAACATAAAATGCATAAGCCTCGCCCGCCATATCAGGATTCTTTATAATGGCAACGCTTGATTCATCCTACTATCCTGATATGAAGCCTGAGATCCAGGGGTTCTTCGACCCCACTACATCCACCGTCAGCTATGTTGTTTACGAAGCCGACGGCAGCGAATGCGCCATCGTTGACTCGGTGCTGGACTACGATCCAAAGTCCGGCCGCACCTCCACCACCGCAGCCGACAAGATCATCGCCTTCGTGCGCGAACACCAGCTCAAGGTAAGCTGGCTGCTCGAGACGCACGCCCACGCCGATCACCTGTCCGCCGCGCCCTACCTGCAGGAGAAGCTGGGCGGCCGCATTGGCATTGGCGCCGGCATCTGCAAGGTGCAGCACGCGTTTTCCGCGATCTTCAACCGCAAGGACGAAAAGGAAGACGGATCACAATTCGGCCACCTGTTCGAGGCCGACGAAGTATTCATGATCGGAAAGCTGGAAGCACGCGCGTTGCACGTGCCGGGCCACACGCCGGCGGACATGGCCTACCAGGTAGGCGACGCAGTATTTGTAGGCGATACGATGTTCATGCCCGACGTCGGCAGCGCGCGCTGCGACTTCCCGGGAGGCTGCGCAGGAGACTTATACAAATCGGTGCACCGCCTGCTGTCGATGCCGCCCGAGACCCGCCTGTTCATGTGCCACGACTACCCGCCGGCCGGCCGCGAGCCGCGCTGGGAAGTGACGGTCGCCGAACAGCGCGCCGCCAACATCCACATCCGCGACGGCGTCAGCGAAGAAGAATTTGTTGCCATGCGCACCAAGCGCGACGCCACGCTGCAGATGCCGGTACTGATCCTGCCCGCGATCCAGGTCAACCTCAGCGCCGGCCACCTGCCGGAAGCCGAAGACAACGGCGTGCGCTACCTCAAGATCCCCATCAACGCCCTGTAACTACTGCCCAGCCCGTGTCCCACCTTGGGGTCACACCCGTTTTGAGACACGAGCACAGCCGTCCAATAGTCGTGCCCGTGTCCCATTTCGGGTGTGACCCCATGGTGGGACACGGGCTCGGCTTATTTCTGCTGTGCGGGCGAGCGGCCGATCGGATCGTCGGTGTTGGCCAGGTACCAGACCAGCGCTGACATGACGGCGACGTGCTTCTTCATATTGGCCGGGTCGACCTTGTCGAAGGTGTCGGCCGGGGTGTGGTGGTAGTTGAAGTAGGCGCTGGTGTCGACATAGGGCTCGAACGATGGCACGCCATTCGCCTCCAGCTGGTGCACGTCGGAGCCCGAGGCGGAATCGCGGCGGCTGAATACCGCGGCGCCAATCGGCAGCAGGGAATTCATTACCGGCGCGAAGTATTTTTCCGCTTCCGGACGAACGCTGCCCATGATGCCGAAGGTGCGGCCGGTGACGCCGCCGTCGGTTTCAATCGCTGCGAATTGCTTTTCCAGGCTGCCCTTGTTGGCGTTGAAATAGGTGGTGCCGCCGCGCAGGCCATTTTCCTCGTTCGCCCATGCCACCATGCGGATGGTGCGGCGCGGCTGCAGGCCCAGCTTCTTGATGGTGTCCAGCACGCCCATCGAGGTGGTGACGCCGGTGCCGTCGTCATGGGCGCCGGTCGCCAGGTCCCACGAATCGAGGTGGCCGGATACGATCACGACTTCGTCCGCTTTGTCGCTGCCCGGCAGGTCGGCAATCACATTGAAGCTGTCGGCGTCCGGCAGCATTTTCGGCGTCAGGATCAGTTTCATCTTGACCGGACCGCGCTTCATCAGGCGCACGATCAGCATGGAGTCTTCCGCTGTCACGGCCGCCGCCGGAATGCGCTGTTCATCCTTCAGCAAGGTGGCGCCGGTATGCGGCAGGCGGTAGTCCGCTCCGCCCACGGAGCGCACCAGCGCGGCGACGGCGCCCAGTTCTGCCGCCAGTCGCGGGCCGTTGGTGCGGTAGCGCGAACCCTGGCCATAGGCATTGCCTGCCAGGCCGCGATCAGCCATGTTCTGGTCGAAGGCGACGTCGAACAGCACGATGGCGCCCTTCACTTCCGCTGCGCGGGCTTTCAACTCGTCGAAATCGTGCACGATCACGATAGGCGCGGCCAGGCCGGCTGCCGGGGTGGCGCCGGAACCGCCGAGGGCCGTCAGCACAACCTTTTGCGTGATGTTGCCGGGGCGGCCTTTGTAGTCGACCAGTTCCGCCTTCTCTTCACCGCGCACCCAGTGCGGCACCTTGACCGGCTGCAGGGTCACTTTGGCGCCCATGGCGCGCATCGCGGCGGCCACCTGTTCCACTGCGGCAGCGTTGCCTTCGGAACCGGACAGGCGCGGGCCAACCAGGTCGGTCAGGTCTTCCAGGCGCTGGTAGGAGTAGTCGCTTTGCATCGCGGCGTCGCGGATCTTGCCGAGGGTAGCGGCATCGGTCGGGCTGGCGGCACTCGTGATGCCGGAGAAGCCTGCGCCCAGCAGGCAGACAAACAGGGTAGAGAGTGCGGGCTTGCGGAGGTTCATGCGTTTCCTGTGAGAAGGTTAAGTTTCGCTCGGAACTTGAAACAATAGCGTATTTATAAAATCTCTGCAGGACGGGCAACTTAACGATACAAATCTCTCTTCTCTGTGGAGTTTGTAAGAATGTGTATATGCACTGGCGCAAGATTTCGCGGGTCGCTAATCTACGCTCTAACAGATCTCGAAAGGGGAATTACCATGTTCAACAAACGACTTGCCGGGCTGATGCTGATGGGCGCAGCCCTGACCGCTTCTTCCGCCGCATTTGCAGCCGGCGACCGTGACTTCAACACCGCAGCGGGGGCCGTGATCGGCGCCGCGATCGGCAGCCAGAATGGCAGCGGCGGTGCGGTGGTTGGCGGCCTGGTGGGCGCTGCAGTTGGTAACTCCCTGCCGACCCGTGGCGGCCGCGGCTACGTCTCGACCCGCGTCTATGCCGGCGCCCCGGCACCGGTCTACTACGAGCCGGCCCCGGTGTACTACCAGCCGGCGCCACGCGTCTACTACGAACCGGCACCGCGCGTGTACTATGAGCCAGCCCCGGTTTACGTTGAGCCGCGCCCGGTCTACTACTACGGCGACCGCTACTACTACCGCGGCCATCACCACCACGGCCGTTGGTAATGAAATAAAAAAGGGGACGTACCCCTTTTCCGCCGAGGCGGAAAAAGGGGGACGTCCCTTTTTTACGTGCTTCCTATTTAGCTGAAGTCAGCGTGTATCCGCGCCATCGGCAGCGCCGATTCCAGCGCCACCCGCATTGCCATTCCGGCATCAAGTCTCCCCTGCCCGACCTCCATCGCATGCTGCAGCGCCAGCGCGCACATCACCGGCCAATGCGCCGGGTTGTTGCAATACTGCGCAATCACGGGCTTCACCATCGGCCAGAACAGGCGCAGGTAGTCGGCCGGCAAGTTGCGCGGCGCGTGCTGCGGCGGCAGGCGTGGCACGCCGAAATCGGCGCCGCCTTGCGTTTTCGCAACATGGGCCCAGATTTCCGACGGTTCCACACAATCGGTACAGCCATGATGGCGGGCGGCGCCGGCCACCAGGCCCCAGACCGAGAATTCCATGCCGAACAGGAGCAGGCTGAGGTCTTCCGCCATGCGGTCGCTCTCGGGCATGCCGTGCGCGTAAGCATTGGTACGGGCGCTAACCTGGCAGGCAAAACCGGCCAGCGCACCCAAGGCGCACAGCAGCGATTCGGGACGGGTGTCGCCGCGCGATTCCAGCTGCCCGGTGACGAGGCGCACCAGCTCCCGGCTGCCAGCCTTGGCATTTTGCATAGGGTCCAGGCGCGCACGCTCGAGCGCCTGGCGATGCAGGCTCTCGCTGACCGCGCGGCGCGGATCGCGGAAGGCCAGCAGCTTCTTGAGTAATGCCATTCCATCAACTCCCTTGTGTTATACGAACTCATCTTACCGAAGGGTAATGGCCCGGCATAGTTTTCGTCCTTCAAGTGTGGCGCGGAACACACTCCGAATACAGGGGTAAAAACAGCCCTTCTCGACGGACGGCCGGGTTGCCAAGCCGAGGGGAAACCGCGTAAAGTTGCGTTATCCCTAGCTTCGCATTCCCATGAACAAGTGTTGTAACCCTGACCATCCGCATTGCACCTACTGGGTCGTGCCAGGGGAAAGCACTTGCGCGGGCGGCCACGCGCAAACCGCGCCTGAATCGGATGGCAGCAGCTTTGGCTTGCTGAACACCATGCGCAACGCCCGTACCGGCCCGCCATCGGCGCCGGCTGCGTCGGGCTATTCCGCTCCGGCACGCGTCTATCCCCAGTTGCACATCAGCGGCTTCGATCCGCGCGCCGCCGGCGGCCGCCAGTCGCTGAAGATGGAATTGCGCGGCATGCCGCAGGATTGCGCACCCTCATTGTCGATTTGCCTGCGTTCGGAACTGATCCCGCACGGCGCACTGCAGCAGCAGTTCATCCGTTCCGTGCATGGCGATTGGCGTCCGGTGTTCGTGGAATTCTCTTCGCGCGGCAAGGAACATGGCCAGTACCAGATCCACGCCGAAATCGTCAGCAAGGACGACAGCGCGCAGCGCCAATGGGAATGCACTTTCGTCATCCTGGTGCCGCGCGTCGACGCCAGCCTGAATGAGATCCATCGTACCTTCCTCAGCACGCACAAGAACGTGCGCGTGATGGCTGACGATGCGGCGATTGCCCGCGTGTCCGCGCAAGGCGGCAACACCATGGACATCGACGTCACCGCCCGCAACGCCGGCATCGCCCACCTGGACCTCGGCGCGCCGCCGGGCAAGGTGGATGTCGGCTATTCGACCATCGCCTGGGATGAAGACCTGATCGAGATCGAGCAGCCGCGCAGCGGCCCTTCGCATCCGCACCCGACGCTGGCTGCGAGCTTCATCAATGCCGCGCCGGAAAACGGCGCCTGCCGCCATATCCGCCTGTTCGCGATGGAGGAAGTGGCATTCGGCCGCTTTGAACTGGCCGATCCGGAGGCGGACGTGCTGCTGCACCACTTCAGCGCCGACGGTCCCGATTGTGCCGGCCTGACGCGCCGCCTGTCCGGCCGTCACGCCGTGATCCGCCGTACCCGCAACGGATTTGAAATCGAGGACGTGTCGCGCTACGGCCTGCTGCTGGACGGGGTCTGGCCCGGCAAGAACAAGCCGGTACCCCTGCGCACGGGGATGAAGATAGAAATGAGCGCCAGCATCAAGGGCATCGTGCTGCTGGAAGTCAGCGCGGTGATGCCGCACGGCGTGATCCTGCACCGCATCGACGAAGGCGCCCGCGCCGAGTGCTTCGTGCTGCTGGCAGCGGATACCCATCCCGGCTACCCGCTGGCGCGCCATAACGCCCTGCCCAAGGCAGCCACCCTGCCGCTGTTCATGCACCACCAGGGCGGCTTCTGGCATATCGACCAGCTGACCGGCAAGGAAACCGCGCTGGCGCCGACGCCGAAGCAGGAAAAGCTGAGCCGCATTCCGGCCCACACCCGCTTCGCCAGCGATCCCTATCCGGAGCACTGGATTGTGCGCAGCGGCGCCGCGCACTCGCCTGCAGCTGCTTAAGTCGCGCTGGAGGGGCGCTTCGGCAGCGGAATGAATTCCGTCTCGCCGGGCACCTTGTCGAAGCGCTGCGCTTCCCAGTCGTCCGCCGCCTTGACCAGGCGTTCCTTGCTGGACGAGACAAAATTCCAGAACAGGAAACGCTGGCCATCGAGCGGCTCGCCGCCGATGATCACGAACTGCGCATCGGTCAGCGCCGTTACACGCTGCGACGACGATGTATCGAGCAAGGCCATGGTGTTCTGCGGCACGGCTGCGCCGTCCACCTCCACCGAACCGCTGACCGCATAGACCGCCGCTTCCGCCGGCAAGCTTGCCAGCGCCAGTTGCTGGCCCGCTTTCAGGCTCACGTCCAGGTACAGCGTCTGGCTGAAGGTCTTCACCGGCGAAGTGTGGCCGAAAGCGGAGCCGATCAGCACCCGCACACGCGCGCCGTCGACTTCCATTTCCGGGATCGCCGCTGCAGGCGTGTGGGAGAACGAAGGCTCGTCTTCCTCATGCGCCTGCGGCAAGGCAGCCCACAATTGCAAGCCGTGCGTGCGGTGTGGCACGCCGACCAGGTCTTTCGGGGTGCGTTCGGAGTGTACGATGCCGCGTCCCGCCGTCATCCAGTTGATCGCGCCGGGTTCGATGCGCTGCAGCGTCCCCAGGCTGTCGCGGTGCTCCATCGCGCCTTCAAACAGGTAGGTTACCGTCGCCAGGCCGATGTGCGGGTGGGGACGCACGTCGTGGTCCGCGTCCAGCGGCACGTCGACCGGGCCAAAATGGTCGAAGAAAATGAAGGGACCCACGGCCTGCTTGACTGCCGCAGGCAAATAGCGGCGCACGACAAAGCCGCCGCCCAGGTCCTTCTCGTGGCCTTTCAGGAGATGCGCAATATTCATGGCTCTTACCCCAGTTGAGTGGAGATTTCCGTGGTGACGGCCGTCATCAGCTTATGTACTGGGCACTTCTGCGAAATGGCCAGCAGTTCTTCGCGCTGCTCCTGGCTCAAGTCACCGGTGAGATGCAGGGTGGCGGCCAGACGGTACACGCCCTTGCGTTCTTCGCTGGCATCGCGCTCGGTCGTCACTTGCACGTCTTCGACGGGAATGCCTTTGCGGCGGGCGTACCAGATGACGGTAAGGGCCTTGCAGGCGCTGACGGCAGCGTCGTACAGGTCGTGCGGCGAAGGTCCGGCGTCGTTGCCGCCCTCCTCCAGGGTGCCGTCAACGGAGACGATATGGTTACGCACATGCAGGATGCTGCGCATTGGAAGCGACTGGTCGCGGGCTACTTTAACGGTCATGTTGAAATCCTGCGTGTTGGTTAAGATCGCAATTATCGCAATTTACACCAAGTTGCGTGCCACGCGGAAGCCCACTACATCGTTCGCCAGCAGCGCCGAATAACCGTTGCGCAGCGCGGAACGCAGGTAACGCGGCTGGTACAGCCAGGCCCCGCCGCGCAGCACGCGGCGCGCCTGGTCGCCGCCCTCCTCCCATGCGCTGCCATCCGCTGGCGCACCAATGTAATTGTCATGCGCCGTATCCTGGGTCCATTCCCACACGTTGCCGTGCATGTCGAACAGGCCCCACGGATTGGGCTGGTAGCTGCCGACGCGCGTGGTGCCGCCATGGCTATTGCCTTTCGGCCCATCGTTGTAGGTGAAGTGGCCGTCATAGTTGGCGTGTTCCGGCGTGATGCTGTCGCCGAAGCTGAAGGCGGTATGGCTGCCGGCGCGGCAGGCATATTCCCATTCCGACTCGCTGGGCAGGCGGTAGGCCTGGCCGGTCTTTTCGCTCAGCCATTGCAGGTAGAGCTGGACGTCGTGCCAGCTCACGCACACGACAGGGTGACGCTCGTCCTGCGGGAAGCCGGGCTGCTGCCAGTCCACGTCCAGCTTCGATTGCCAGCCGGTCGCCCTGGCAAAGGCGCGCCATTCGCCCACCGTCACCGGGTAGCGGCCCAGCGCAAAGGATTGCTCGATGCCGACCCAATGCGCCGGCAGTTCGCGGTCCATCCAGGCTTTTTGCGCGCCCGCCTTCACTGCGATCTTGTGCTCATGTTCATTGGAACCCATCTGGAAGCGGCCGGTCGGGATCAGCACCAGGTCCGGCCCGACGCCGCTGCCATCCGTAAAGCGGTCGCGCAGCACGCCTTCGGCATCGGCCACCGGGCTACTCGCCGATGGCAGCAAGGCCGCCAGTTCGGCCGCCTTGCGCGCGGCCTGCTCCTTGCGATGCCGTTCCTGCTCGGCGCGGTAAGCCGCTTCCGCCTTGAACTGGGCGAGTTTGCGCTGGTGCTCTTCCTCCGCCTGGCGCGCCTTGAGCGCATCGGCATCGCGGCGTGCGATCAACTGCTGGCGCAGGCGTTCCTTGCGCTCACGCGCCTCCTGCTCCATCTGCAGCTTGCGCTGCTTTTCCTGCTCGCGCCGCAGCTGGTCCTGGCGCACTTTTTCCTGGGCCGTGGCAAGCGCCTCCGCCTTGAGCCGGGCCGCCAGTTCCACTTCTTTTTTTCGGCGCTGCTCTTCCTCCTCCGCGCGGGCGATGGCGTCGGCGCGGGAACGCGCGTCGCGTGCGGCGCGCGCTTCCCGCTCCTGCTGCTCGGCCGCCGCGCGCTCGGCCTTGCGGGCCGCTGCACGCTGGGCGGTTTCTTCTGCGTCGGGTTCTGCGGCCTGGCGCAATTCATCCAGCAGCGCGGCAACCGATTCTGGCCGTTCACCGGCGCGGTTGGCAAAGCCGCGCTTCAGGACCTCCCATTGCTGCGCGTTGTGTGCTTGCGGTTTGACTGGTTCGAGCAGCGCGGTAGCCTGGCCGTCGAACGGCAGGCGGCCTTCCAGGAGCTGGTAAATCATGACCGCGACGGCGTAGACATCGACCTGCGGACGAGGAACGGCCTGGCCGGCGCCGGCTTCCGGCGCGCGGTAGCCCGCAGTGCCTGCGTTCGGCGTAGCGATGCCAAGATCGGTGCCGGTCGAGCGCGCACGCGAGGCGATACCGAAATCCAGCAGTTTGATCTCGCCGGCCGTGGTCAGGAAAACATTGCCCGGCTTGATGTCGCGGTGCACCAGGCGGTGCTTGTCCCAGGCGTATTGCAGTGCCTCCGCCACGGGCCGCAGCATCTGCTCCACCTGGGCGTGCGTGGCCTTGCCATGTTCGGCCAGCCAGGCGTCCAGGTCTTGTCCTTCCAGGCATTCCATGATGATGAAATAGCTGGAAGTGGCCGGGTCTTGCGCCCACTCGTAGACCCGCACGATGTTGTCATGCGCCAGCCGGCGCGCCTGCGTCGCTTCCTCGATCAGCAGCTTGGCGTGGGCCGGGCTTTGCGTCAGTTGCGGCGGCAGGATTTTCAACGCCACCACGGCGCTATGCCCCAGCTCCGCGTGGGTCGCCAGGTCGGTCGCTTGCCAGACCTGGCCCATGCCTCCCATTCCCAGCAGGCGCTCCAGGCGGTAGCGGCGGTTGTGGGGGCCGATTTCCTGGCCCGACATGAGGCCCAGCTCCGTACCCTGGCGCGGGATGGCGATAGGTGCAGCGGATCCTCCCGGCGGCGCGTACTCGGCGTCCAGGATGGCGTTCTTGCGGCGGTCGAACTCTTGCAGGCTTAACAGGCCATCTTCGTGCAGGGCACGCAGTTCGCGAATCTTGTCTCGGGCAGTCTGCATTTCTTTTGTTACGTTACCTCGCTATCGGCGCTCCGCACTCCGGACAGAATTTCGCATCCCCGCAATCGGTCGGTACATGATGGCCGTTCGGGCAGCGGCGCACCACGACGGTTTCGACACTGGCCTGCGCACGCAGCAGGTCCAACTGGTGCTGCCTTTCCTTGTCGCCCACGCTGTCGCGATACGACCGTTCATTCCCGACTTCCTCGCGCGCCAGCCGCATGGCCTCGGCGGGCGTAATGCTGTTTTCAGCCGCCACCACGCCGGCCAGCGCCTGCAGCTGCTCCGGCGACATGGCCGATTGCGCCTGCTGGCGCATCAGGCGCGACAGGGCTTCCGCATTCGGCGTTGCGGCAAGCGCAATCTTGGCAGTATCGCTCATGCGGCCGATCGATTCCAGCCTTTCGATGTCGATGCGCGCCATGTCGGCGGCGTGCTGCTGCTGCGCCACCATGCTGTCATAGTCTACCTTCCAGCGGTTGAAGCGCTCATCGCGCTCCACTTCCATCTTTTTCAGCGATTGCTGCCATTGCGCTTCCTGGTCGCGCAATTTGAGCTCCAGGCGCTGCTCTTCCACCGCCACCTGGTCCAGCATGGCCTGGCGCGCCAGGTTTTGTACCTGGCGCTGCTGCACTCCATCGGCCTCGATGGTGCGCAGCAGCTTTTCGTATTGGGCGACCGATTCGGCGTTGGCGCCGCTGCGCTTCAACTCTTCCAGTTTGGCGCTGATCTCGGCCACTTGCACCTGGGATCCGGCATCCTTTGCCGCTTCGCCGCGCGCCATGTCGCGCTTGCGGGCCAGGTATTGCTCTTCTTCCCATTCGATGATGCGCTCCGCCTCGCGATGGCGCGCAGCATTGGCGAGCGCAATGCCCTGGAATTTCGCACGGTGATGCTCGGATTCGATTTCCTGTTCGCGCAATTTGGCATCGGTTTCGGCCTTGCGCAGGAGCTGCAGCTGCTTATGGCGGTAGTCCTCGTCCTCGACCGCAAGCGTCTGCTGGATGCGGTACTGCAGCTGCTGCTGGTAGAGCTGGTGCGAGAAGCGCTGCTTGGCGAGCGCCTTTTCCTCCAGGCCGGCTTGCTGCGCCAGTTCCATCTCGGTGCGCATCTTGATTTGCGCCAGGCGCCGCACCTGGTCCCATTGCGCCGCTTCGCCGGCATGCAGCGATTTATGGCGCGCCAGCTCGTGTTCCAGGTCGGTCAGCGCAGCGCCCGCGCCGTGCTCGAAAGCCTGCTTGCGGGTCTTGGCCTCGACGATGCGGCCATACAGGTCGATTTCGCGCGCGCGGATCGCCTGCATCTGCTCTTCCGCTTCGATCTTCAGTTCCGCCTTGCGGAAATCGCTGCGCATTTTCTGCTCCTGGCGCCAGATTGCCTGCCATTCTTCCTGGTCGTACAGCTTGTCGATCTGCTTGACGTGCTCCAGCTGGTGCTGGCGTTCGTCGGCAACCAGGAACAGGCTGCCCACCCGCTCGCGGTTGTCGTCGTATTTATCGTGGCGCAGTGCCAGCGTTTCCACCTCCACCGCAGCCAGCCCGAACTCCGCCAGCCGCTGGCCCAGGGCGCTTTGCAGGCGTTCATTCAACTGCTCGCGCAGCACGCTGGAGCTGGCCATGTCGCGCACCGAGCGGCTGCCGAGGAATTCGGCGGCAACCTGGCGCACGGATGGCGCAACCAGCTCATGCAGCTGCAGCGCCGTGACGGTGCCCGGGACGGTCATGAAATGCCGGGCAAAGGCTGGCACGTCTGCGACCTGGAGCCCGATCGTGAAGCGGGCGGTCAGTTTCAGGAATTCGGCGGTATGCAAATCGGTGAAATTGAATTCCACCGGCAGCGGCGTGGTGCGGGTAATCAGGATTTCGCCGCCCTGGTCGCGCAGCAGGCCGGTAAGACGGCTGAAGAAGCCCTCCAGTTCGTACTCGCCCTCCGGCACTTCCGTGGCGCGGTCACCCTGCAGGATGTAGGCGCGGGTGGTGGCAGGCACGCGCAGGGTCTTGGTGAAGATGCCGGACAGCTGGCGCACGCCGAAATACACCGCCAGCTCGTCGTTGGCGGGAATCCAGCGGTTTTCGCGCAGCACCGGCGCATTGTGCGCCGCACCCAGCGACAGGCCGCACTGGTTGCAATAACCGGAAGTATCGCCGTTGCGGTGATCGCATCGCGGGCACTTCACGCCGCCAAAACCAAACATCTTGAACATTTGCTACTCCTTGTTCGCCCAGCGCTGACTGATTGTAGCAGGGGCATCGGCGCGCCCAATGCACGCCTCCTTATCTTGGCACAGGAGCAGCCCATCCATTCGTTTTGATAGAGGGGGTTTTTCCCTCCTGATCCGGGCAATTGTTACTACGCAGCGGGATTTGTAAAAAACTGAATCAGCCTTTTATCAATGCGCGAGCGCTTGATATATTGAACTCAGCGCATCACCAACAGGAGAAATGCCATGTTCAAATCGAAATTTATCGCTGCAGCCGCCCTGGCACTTGGCGTGGCTGCTATCGCGCCGACCGCCGCCCAGGCACAGGTTGACTTCAGCGTCGTGATCGGCAACGCTCCTCCACCGCTGCGTTTTGAAAGCGTGCCGCCGCCGCGCTACGGCTATGTCTGGGCGCCAGGCGTGTGGCGCTGGGACGGCTACCGCCACGTATGGGTTGCCGGCCACTGGCTGCAGGAACGCCCGGGCTACCGCTACACCCCGTCGCAATGGGTCCGGGTCAACAACGGCTGGGGATGGCGCGAAGGCGGCTGGGTGGTGTATGACGACCGCCAGCACTTTGTGCAAGGTCCTAGCTACAGCTACCGCGAGCCGCGCCGCGACTACTATTACCACGACCGCGGCCGCGGCCATGACCGCGACCATGACGGTATTCCGGACCGTTACGACCGCGACCGCGATAACGACGGCGTTCCAAACCGTTTCGACCGTGACCGCGATGGCGACGGCGTCCCTAACCGCTACGACCGCCGCCCCGACAACCCTTATCGCCGTTAAAGCGCGGCTTATTGCTGCCCCATCTGCTTGCCCTCGGTGGAATTCTTCAGATATTTATCGAGGAATTCCACCATCTTTGCATTTGCCGTGGCCTCATTCTTTTTCTTGCGGAAGCCATGGCCTTCATCGTCGAAGACCACGTAGTCGACCGGCACATTGTTCTTCTTCACCGCTTCCACGATTTCATCGCTTTCCGGCTTGATCACGCGCGGGTCGTTCTTGCCCTGGATGACCATCAGCGGCTTGCGGATTTCTGCGGCATGGAATAGCGGCGAAGTCGCCATCAGGAATTCCCTGTCCTTCACCGGATCGCCGATCTCCTGGTACAGCGCCTTGCGCTGCGCTTCCCAATAAGGCGGAATCGATTCCAGCGTACGAATCCAGTTACTGACGCCGAAGATGTCCACCCCGGCCTTGAAAGCCTCTGGGCGGAACGCCATCGCCGCCAGCGTCATGTAACCCCCATAGCTGCCACCTACAATGCCGATGCGTACAGGATCGATGTAGCCCAAACTGGCCAGGTAGGTCTTGGCCTCGACGCAGTCCCACAACGGCTCACGGCCATGCTTGCGGTCGTCGGCCGTGAAGAAAGTCTTGCCGTAGCCGCTGCTGCCGCGGTTGTTGATGCCCAGCACCGCATAGCCATTGTTCGCCAGGTACTGCATCATGGCGCTGTAGCCGCGGCGTGTCTGGCCGCCTGGTCCGCCGTGCACGAACACCACGGCCGGCACCTTGTTACTGGCGGAAGCGCCCTTCGGCTTGTAGTAAATCGATGGGACCACCGTGCCATCAAAGGACTTGAAGCGCACCACTTCCGCTTCCACCAGGTCGTTCGGATCGATATCCTTGCTCAGGCTTTGCGTCAGCTGCTTCACCTTCCTGGTTGCCAGGTCATACACGAAAAGGTTATTCGGCGAACGGTCGCCGTTGACGTAAAACGCCATCAGCTTGCCGCTGCGGGAAAAGACGGCGGAACTCATTGCGCCGCCAGCCACCTTCGGCAGTGTCACGGGCTTTTCATCCTTCCCTTCCACTACCCGCAGCACGGTACTGCCATCCTCGTTGACAACGGAAGTACGGAAGCGGCCATTGCGGGAGAAACTGGTGCCCACCATGTCCCACTTGGCCTTTTCATGTTCCGCCACCTGCCCCGTCGCCAGGTCGTAGGTACGGATGCTGGAGAATTCACCGCCGGCGTCGGAGGTGAAGTACAGCTTTTTCGATTCGGGATCGAAGGTTGCCGTATCGTGGCTGGCCGCCTCCTTGTGCGGTGTAATGTGCCTGGTTTCCTTCGTCGCCAGGTTATACAGGTAAATATCGCTATCGGAGGTGGTGTTTGGTTTGTCCAGCGCGATCCACTTCTCGTCGCGGCTGATGCGCGACACGCTCATGCCGCTGTCGTTCCGGTACAGCATCGTGCGCGAATAATCCTTCACGCTGTAACGGTACAGGTCCGGGAATTTCGGGTCGCGCTCATTGGACAGCACATAAAACGCACTGTCGTCGTCGCTCCAGCCGAAGAAGCTCGCCTTCAGCTTCTCGCCTGGCGTCAAATCCTTCTCGCTGCCGTCGGTCTCGCGCACGTAAAGGTGATTCAGCTCGTCGCCGCCCTTATCGCGCGTGAACAGGAAGCGGTTATCGGCCGGGAAGTAGCTGATCGCATAAGTGCTGTCCGTGGTCGACTTGGTCAATGCGAGCGGTTTGCCGCCCTCCACCGGAATCGAATAGGCATTGAAGATGCCGGTCTCGTTGCTGTTGAAGAGAATGGTTTTTTCATCATGGCTGAAAGAAGCGCCGTTGATTGACGTGGTCGCCATGAACTGCTCGATCGTGTACTTGCGCACCGGTTTTGCTGGAGCCGCGAAAGCCACCTGCATCGCCAGTGCCAATGCAACTGCGCCTGCGGCGCGGTGGATCAATTGCATGGGTATTCTCCTGTTAAAGTGGAGGGAAACGACCCAGCAAGTGTTGCAAACATATTTACACATGTCAATAAAACAAGAACGAGCCCGCGCTGAAAAACTGGCGCGCCAGGCCGTCCCAGCATCGCCCGCCGCATGGCGCGCATGGTTCGACGGATCCGCCCACCCCAATCCAGGCCGCATAGGCATTGGCGCCCTGCTGGCCGGCCCCGCTGGTGAGCGCGTGGAAATCAGCCGCCGCGCGGGCCACGGCAGTAGCGGCGATGCGGAATACCTTGCCCTGATCGCGGCCTTGGAAAAAGCGGTGGAACTGGGCGTGACCGAATTGCTCGTGTATGGAGACAGCCAGGTGGTGGTGCAGGATGTACTGCTCTCGCCCCAGTCCGGAGCGAGGGCGCTCGGTGAGCATCGCGCCCGCGCAGGGCAATTGATGACGGCACTGGCGCAGGTGAATGTGCGCTGGGTGCCGCGCCACAGGAACTGCGATGCGGACCGCCTGTCGCAACAGGCGATCCACGAGAGTGCCGCTTAGCGCAATTTAGCGCACCTTGAATACGCTGACCACCTGGGCCAGGCTGCTGGCCTGGTTCTGCATGGCTTCGGCGGCGGCCGCCGCTTCTTCCACCAGGGCGGCGTTCTGCTGCGTGACCTGGTCCATCTGGCCGACGGCCTTGTAGACTTCGTCGATGCCGGAGCTTTGCTCGGCGCTGGCTGCCGTGATCTCGCTGATGATGTCCGACACGCGCTGCACGCTGGAGACGATATCCTGCATCGTATTGCCGGCATCCGACACCAGGCGCGTCCCGGCGTTGACCTTCTCGACCGAATCGCCGATCAGCTCCTTGATTTCCTTCGCCGCTGCCGCCGAACGCTGCGCCAGGTTGCGCACCTCGGAAGCGACCACGGCAAAGCCGCGGCCCTGCTCACCGGCACGCGCCGCCTCCACCGCTGCATTCAGCGCCAGGATATTGGTCTGGAACGCAATGCTGTCGATGACCGTGATGATATCCACGATCTTGCGCGAGGAAGCGTCAATCGACTCCATCGTGCCCACCACTTCCGCCACCACATCGCCGCCCTTGCGCGCGACCGAAGCTGCGGCCCCGGCCAGCTGGTTGGCCTGGCGCGCATTGTCGGCATTCTGCTTGACGGTCGACGTCAGTTCTTCCATCGAGGAGGCGGTTTCTTCCAGCGAGGCCGCCTGTTGCTCGGTCCGTGCAGACAAATCCTGGTTGCCCGCCGCGATTTCAGTGGAAGCGATGCCGATCGAATCAGTACCGCTGCGCACCTCGCTGACGATGTTCCGCAAGGACTGGTTCATGTCTTTCAAAGCGTCCAGCAACTGGCCGGTTTCGTCGCCGCCATGCACCCGGATGTCGCCCGTCAGGTCACCGCTCGCCACGCGGCGCGCCGCATCGACTGCGCGCGCCAGTGGAATCGTAATGCCCTTGGTCAGGAGGTAGGCGCACACGGCGCCAAACGCCACCGCCAGCACGGCAAGCACCGTCAGCAAGCTGCGGCTGGTGCTGGAAATACCGTCGATCTCCTTGCCGATGGCATCGATCTTCCCGCGCTGCATGGTCAGCAAGTCCTGCACCAAAGCCTGGTATTGCGCTGCCGCCGGCTGGTATTTCTTTTCGAAGACTTCGTTGGCCTGTTCCAGCTCACCGCCGGTTTTCAGCTTGGCGACCTGGTCGCGCGTGCTGATGTAGGCCTTGCGCTGTTCCATCACCCGTTCCCACAACGCCTTTTCATCGGCATCGCTGATCAGCGGCTCGATGCGCTTCTGCAGGTCCGCCGAAGCGGCGGAAGAAGCTTTGGATTCTTCGGCAAAGAAGGCGCCCAGCGAGGCATCGCTGCTGCGCGCAATGGCCGTGGTGCGGCGCACCGCGCTGTCGATCTTCGAATACCAGTCGGAGATCATGCGCTCCTTGGCCAGCGGCGTTTCCATCATGTGGCGCGTGGCGCCGGCAACCTGCTGCAGGCGCCAGACGCCAATGGCTGCAATGACGATCGACAGGGCGAGCGTGACGGCAAAGCCAAATGCCAGGCGTTTGCCGATGCTAAGGTTATTCAACACCTTCATGCCGCCATCTTCTCGATCAGGCCCATGTCGGCCGAGGACATCAAGCGTTCGATATCGACCAGGATCAGCATGCGGTCTTCAATGGTACCCAGGCCGGTGATGTACTCCGTATCCATCGAGCCGCTGATGTCCGGCGCAGGCTTGATCTGCTCCGGCTGCAGCGTCGTCACGTCCGATACCGCGTCGACCACAATGCCGACCGTGCGCGTACCGATGTGCAGGATGATCACGACCGTAAACGGGCCATAAGTCGGCTCGCCCAGCTGGAAGCGCACGCGCATGTCGATAATCGGCACGATCAGGCCACGCAGGTTGATCACGCCCTTCACATAATCCGGCGCACTGGCGATGCGGGTCGGCTGCTCGTAGCTGCGAATCTCGCTGACCTTCTGGATATCGATGCCGTATTCTTCCTGCCCAAGGGTGAAGGCCAGGAACTCGGCGGCTTGGCTGGTCGTTGTAGTCATGATAATTTATTTCACTTATGAATGATGACAGTAATATGTTACCGTAGACCAATAAAATAATCACCAACAATTTTGCCATAGAGAAACATACAAGCTTGCGCTAAAGTCATGGCACAATTGCGCAGCTATTAACAGAGATACGGCATTTCCATGGATATTTCGCTGAGCAGTTGGCAGCCGCGCCTCGTAGCGCTGGCCAGCGCTGCGGCGGGCGACGATGGCGCCCACGACATGAATCACCTGCACCGGGTGTGGCGAAATGCCACTTTATTGCTGAAGCAGCATCCCGGCGCCGACCAACTGGTCGTGCTGGCCGCCTGCTACCTGCACGACCTGGTCAACCTGCCCAAGAACCATCCGGAACGCCACCTGGCCTCGCGCCAGGCCGCCGCGCTGGCGCGCACCCAGCTGGCCGAAGCCGGCTTTCCCACCGCCCGCCTGGACGCCGTGGCCCACGCCATCGAAACCCACAGCTTCTCCGCCGCCCTTCAGCCAACCACGCTGGAAGCGCAGATCGTGCAGGATGCCGACCGCCTGGACGCCCTGGGCGCCGTCGGCCTGGCGCGCATGTTCTACATCGCCGGCCGTATGGGCACCGCCCTGGCGCACCCGGACGATCCGCTGGCCTTGCATCGCGAGCGTAACGACAAGATCTATTCGCTGGACCACATCGAAGTGAAGCTCGCCACCCTGCCCGGCACCATGCAGACCGCCGCCGGCCGCGCGCTGGGCGAACAGCGACTGCGCGAGCTGCTGGCCTTCCGCGACAGCTTTGTCGCAGAATGGGCGGTGGCGGCATGAGCGCATCGCAATCCAAGGGCAACCTGAACTTCGTCCTGGTCAGCATCTTCATCGACATGCTGGGCATCGGCATCATCGTGCCGGTGCTGCCCATCCTGGTCGGCCAGTACGTGCAGGACCGCGAGCTGCATGCGCTCTGGTACGGCATCCTCGGCGCGACTTTCGGCCTGCTGCAGTTCATCTTCATGCCGATGCTGGGCGCGATCAGCGATCGTGTCGGCCGCCGTCCCGTACTGCTGTATTCCATGGCCGGCATGGGCATCAACTTCCTGACCACAGCCTGGGCGCCTAACCTGGCCTGCCTGTTCATTGGCCGCGTGATTGGCGGCATGTCCTCGGCCAGCATGTCGGTCGCTTCCGCCTACGCCTCGGACATCTCGACCCACGAAGACCGCGCCAAGAGCTTCGGCAAGATCGGCGCCACCTTCGGCCTGGGCTTTATCTGCGGCCCGATGCTGGGCGGCCTGCTGGGCGACGTCAACCTCCACCTGCCGTTTTACGTGGCGGCCGCGCTGTCCTTCGCCAATTTCAGCTACGGCTATTTCTTCGTCCCCGAATCGTTGCCGGAAGAACGCCGCGAGAAATTCAAGCTGGTGTCGGTCAACCCGTTCAGTGCCTTGGCCAAGCTGGCCCGCCGCCAGGACATTCGCGGCCTGGTCATCACCTTTGCCCTGGTGACGGCGGCGCAGATGATGCTGCAATCGACCTGGGTGCTGTACACGCACTTCCGCTTCAACTGGACCCCTGCCGAAAATGGTGCGGCCCTGTTCTGCGTGGGCGTGGCGGCGGCCGTGGTGCAGGCCGGCCTGCTGGGCATCTTCATCCGCAAGTTCGGCGAAGTACGCCTGTCGCTGATCGGCCTGAGCTCCGGCGCCATCACCTATATGCTGTATGGGCTGGCGACCCATGGCTGGATGATGTACGTGTTCATCCTGTGCAACCTGCTGTCCTTTGCCGCCGGTCCGGCGCTGCAAGGCATCGTTTCCAAGGCCACGCCGGCCAATGAACAGGGCGAGCTGATGGGCTCCCTGCAATCGATCAGCAGCCTTGGTTCGGTGCTCATGCCCTTGCTGGGCGGCGCCATCCTCAGCGCCGTCAGCCACCTGCCGCCAAGCGACTGGCGCATCGGCAGCACCTTCTTCGTCTGCGCGGCGATGCAAGCGGTGGGCATCTTCGTGGCCCGGCGCTACTTCCGCCAGCACCATATGGCGACTGCATCCACGCCGGAAACGAGTGCATAATCAGGGTATGACCATACGCGTGCACAGCTTCTTGCGCCAGTTGCTCACCGCCCTGCCCTTTGTGGCGGCGCTGCCGGCGTTTGCCGACTGCTCGCGCGACATCGTGGTGCCGCTCTCCAGCACCGGCGTCAGCGTCATCGTCGACAACGGCGCCTTCAGCGGCATTTACCCGGACATCTTCCGCAGCCTGGGACCACGCGCCGGCTGTCATTTCACCTTTACTTCGGTGCCGCGCGCCCGCCAGCAACTGCTGTTCGAAACCGGCAAGGCCGACCTGCTGGTCCCCGCCACCCGCACCGCGGCGCGCGATGCCTACGGCGTCTTCGTCCCGATGGTTGGCCATCGCGCCATGCTGATTTCCCTGCAAAGCCCGCGCCCGCCGATCACCAATGCCCAGGACCTGCTGGACCGGCGCGACCTGCGCGTGGCCGTGGTACGCGGCTACGATTACGGCGATGCTTACCAGGCCCTGCTCCGCGATCTCGCCCGCCAGGGGCGCCTGTTCACCGAAGTCGATCCCACCGCGGTGGCCCGCCTGATGCTGATGGGCGCCGTGGACATGACAATCATGGGGCCGACCATCATGGCCGGCTCGATCAACCGCGAACCCCGGTTGAACGGCATGCTGGACCGGCTGCGGCTCGAATCGATCCCGGAGCTGCCCTGGCAGCAGTCCGGCGTCTACGTCTCACGCAGTTCACTGTCGCCCGACGACCGCGCCGTGCTGCTTGAATTGCTGGAGCGCGCGGCCAAGTCCAACGTGGTGATGGAAGGCTTCCAGCGCTACCACCGGCCAGAAATCCTCAGCGAAAGCGTGCGCGCCCGCTGATGGCGCCTTCGGTCGTCGCTATCGTCCTGTGCGGCGCACTGTTGCACGCGGGATGGAATGCCCTGGTCAAGAAAGGACGCGACCCATTCCTCAGCAGCGTCCTGGTCGCCGGCGGCGCGAGCCTGATCTCCTTGCCCTTGCTGCCTTTCCTCGCCCAGCCTGCCGCCGCCAGTTGGCAGTACGCCCTGCTGTCGACTGCCATCCACTATGTTTATTACGGCCTGCTTGCCGCCGCCTACCGCCATGGCGACATGAGCCACGCCTACCCGCTGATGCGCGGCAGCGCCCCGCTCCTGGTCGCGCTCTCGAGCGTGCCCTTGCTGGGCGAACGTCTCACGCTCACGCAATATGCCGCCGTCGCCTGCATCAGCGGCGGCATTTTCGGCCTCTGGTTCGCCAGCCGCGCGCAAGCGCCTGCGTCGGACGCAGTGGACGATGGTGCCTTTGCAGCGCGCCACCGCTCCACGACCTACGCCTCGCTGAATGCCGTCGTGATCGCCGCCTACACTCTGGTCGATGGCATGGGCGCCCGCGCTTCAGGCGCCCCGGCTGCATACGTCATGTGGCTGCACGTGCTGAGCGCGGCAGGCCTGCTGGCCTGGTGCCTGGTCCGCAGCCCACGGCAATTGCGCGAATACGCCCGGGAATTCTGGCGCGTGGCGCTGCTCGGCGGCGCCGGCACGCTGGGCGCCTACGGCATGGCGCTATGGGCAATGACGCTCGCCCCGCTGGCCGCAGTTGCCGCCCTGCGCGAAACCTCGATCCTGTTTGCCGCCCTGATCGCCAGATTCTTCCTTTCCGAACGCATTGGCGGCAAACGGGTAGCGGCGATAGTCGCTATTGCCGCCGGAGCGGTCCTGATGCGCCTCGCTTGAGCGGCTGCATTTTCCAGACCGTCCTGATGGAGTTCGTCCGCTCCCCGTCGTCGTACTCGGACCATTGGTCCATCACGATGCCAAGCTGCCAGCCCTCAAAGATCCCATCGAACCCTTGGCGCCCTCATTATTTCTGCACAACAGGGAGTTCGATTGAACTGCCATGGAACACGCGCTGCGTGGCCTTCTTATAATCGCCTGGCGCCGCGAAGAAGATGTTCGGCACATAGGTCTGCGGATTGCGGTCATACAGCGGGAACCAGCTTGACTGCACCTGGATCATCAGACGGTGGCCCGGCAGCACCACGTGGTTCACTGGCGGCAGCGCAAAGTTGAATTGCACTGGCTTGTTCGAAGGGATGGCGGACGGCTTCTCGAAGCTGTCGCGATAGCGCCCGCGCAGGATGTCCATCGACAGCGGCAGCTGATAACCGCCCAAGGCCGGCTGCGACGGCACTTCGTCCGGATAGACGTCGATCACCTTCACCACCCAGTCCGCATCGCTGCCCGAAGTCGACGCGGTCAGGTGAACCTGCGGCGCGCCAGCCAGAACGAGCGGCTCTTTCAATGGCTCGGTCACATAGCTCAGGACATCGGTACGGTCGCTGACGAAGCGCTGGTCGTGCACCAGCCAAGGCTTCCAGACGTTTTCGTCGCCCATGCGCACTGGACGGGGCACGAACGGCACAGGCTTGGCGGGATCCGCCACATATTCATCGAAGCCCTTGTCGCTGGCAGACTTGGACCAGGAGAGCTTGAAGCCATCTTCCAAGAACACAGCCTTCGCCGGCGACGCGCAACCCGACGCACACGACAGAGGCCATTGGTTCAGGCGCTGCCATTGATTGGTCCCGGTCTGGTAGGACAGCACCGGCGGCGTATTGGCAGCGGGCGCGCCATCCACCAGGTACTGCTTCAGGAAAGGCACCATGACGTCGCGGCGGAATTCCTGCGCCGTATCGCCCGTGAAGCGCAAGGCCCCGAGCGAGGAACCGTCGTAATTGACGCCGCTATGGCGCCAGGGGCCAACGGCGAGGAAGTTCAGCTTATTGTCCTTGTCCAGCTTTTCCAGCGCAGCATAAGTCGCGTAGGCGCCGTAGATATCTTCCTGGTCCCAGCGGCCCACCACATGCATGGTCGGCACGGACAATGGACGCTTGACCAGGATGCGGTCCAGCGCCTGCTCCTGCCAGAAGCTGTCGTAGGCTGGATGCTCGAACAGCTTCTTCGTGAAATTCAATTTATCGAGGCCGTGTTTGCGGGCCAGGTCCGCCACCGAACCGGCGCGCAGCACCGAATCGTAATCGTCATACGCGCCTGTCGCCAGCGCCTCGCCGCGGCCCCTGGCAGTGTTCTGGCTGGCAATGTAATCGAGGGTATTGACGCGGAAAGCGCCGTTGTGGAACCAGTCGTCGCCGCGCCAGCCATCGACCATCGCGCTCATCGGCACGGCAGCTTTCAGGGCAGGATGCGGATCGGTCAGCGCCATCAGCACGGTGAAGCCCTCGTAGGAAGAGCCGATCATGCCCACCTTGCCGTTCGTCTCCGGCACGTTCTTCACCAGCCAGTCGATGGTATCCCAGGCATCGGTGCCGTTATCGGTTTGGCTCGCATTGAGCGGACCGCGCACCGGGCGAGTCATCACATAGTCGCCTTCCGAGCCGTATTTGCCGCGCACGTCCTGGAACACACGGATGAAATCGCGCCCGAACTCCTCATCGCCCTGCGGCATGGAAGACAGCATATAAGGGCTCGTATTGCGCTTGGCACGGCCATCCGCGTTATACGGCGTGCGGGTCAGGATGATCGGCGCCTTGCTGGCTCCTTTCGGCACCACGATCACCGTATGCAGGCGCACCCCATCACGCATCGGGATCATCACCACGCGTTTGACGTAATCCGCTTGATCCTGTGGCGCCTCGAAGCCAGGAACAATATCCGGCGCCATAGGCGAGGTTTGGGCGAGCGCCTGGGACGCAAGCAGGAAAGAAATCAGTGAAAGGCAGCGACGCATGGTGTCTCCTACGGGCATGAATTTGCGCAATATTACTAGAAAATTAATGCAGAGATGAAAGCGTGTGTGCGCACATACGGCCGCGGCAGACACGGCAAAAATGACTCCCATCACGAAATGAAGGAGCCAATCATGAAAAAATTGCTCATTGCCACTTTTATTGCAGCTTCCCTCGGCGGCGGCCTGGGGTTGGCCCCGGCCGCCTACGCGGACGTGGTTGTGATCCGCACCGCCCCGCCCCCACCGCGCGATGAAGTCGTTCCGCCGGCACGGGACGGTTTCGTCTGGACGCCAGGCTATTGGCGCTGGAACGGTCACCGTCACGTGTGGGTCAACGGCAAATACGTGCGCGCCCGTCACGGCTACCACTGGCGCGAACCGAGTTGGGCCCAGCTGGAAAATGGCCGCTGGCGCATGGAGCGCGGCCGCTGGGAACGTGGCGACCGCGACCATGACGGCGTGCCCAACCGCCTCGACGAGCACCCCAACAACCCGAACCGCTATTAATTGAAAAGTCGGGGTCAGTGCTTGACAGGGCTGCGTTGAACTGTAACCATTGCGGGATGAAATTTATCCAATCACATCTGCTTTCCCGCAATTGGTGGCGCCGCTGACATAGCGCGGCCACTGAAAAGTGATGTGATTTTAATATCAACGCCGCCTCGATCAGGTGGCGTTTTTCTTGGCGCAATCGATAGGGGCAAGCAGAAAGAACCCTATGAGCCAGCCAGCATCCAGCACCAAACCGATTATCCTGACCGGCGACCGTCCGACCGGTCCGCTGCACCTCGGCCACTTTGTCGGCAGCCTGCGCAACCGTGTGTCCTACCAGGACGACTATAACCAGTTCATCATGCTGGCAGACTCGCAGGCGCTGACCGACAATATGGACGACACCAACAAGGTGCATCGCAACGTGGTGGAAGTGGCGCTGGACTATATGGCTTGCGGCATCGATCCGGCCAAGTCCACCATCCTGATCCAGTCGCAGATCCCCGAGCTGGCCGAGCTGACCTTCTATTACCTGAACCTGGTCACCGTGGCGCGCCTGGAGCGCAACCCGACCGTGAAGCAGGAAATCGTGCTGCGCGGCTTTGAACGCGACATTCCGGCCGGCTTCCTGACCTACCCTGCTTCGCAAGCCGCCGATATTTCGGCCTTCAAGGCGTCCATCGTGCCGGTCGGTGAAGACCAGATCCCGATGATCGAGCAGACCAACGAAATCGTGCGCAAGTTCAATCGCCTGGTGAACAAGGAAATCCTGGTCGAGTGCAAGGCCGTGGTGCCGGAAGTGGGCCGCCTGCCTGGCATCGACGGCAAGGCGAAGATGTCCAAGTCGCTGGGCAATGTGATCAACCTGGGCGCCAGCGCCGCTGAAATCACTGCGGCAGTGAAGCAGGTCTACACCGATCCGCTGCACCTGAAAGTGTCCGACCCTGGCCACCTGGAAGGCAACGTCGCCTTCATCTACCTGGATGCGTTCGACACCGACAAAGCCAGCCTGCAAGAGATGAAGGACCACTACGTGCGCGGCGGCCTGGGCGACTCCGTCGTCAAGAAGCGCCTGGAGGCCGTATTGCAGGACATGCTGGCGCCGATCCGTGCCCGCCGTGAAGAACTGGCCCAGGACAAGGGCTACATCATGCAGGTGCTGAAGGAAGGCACCATGCGTGCGCGCGAAGTGGCTGCACGTACCACCGACGAAGTGAAGGCCGCCCTGGGCCTGTCCTACTTCTGATGAGCGCCACCGCGCTGGCCGCGCTGTATGCCGTGGCCAGCGTCGCCTGCTTCATCGCCTACGCGCTGGACAAATCGGCCGCACGCCAGGGCCGCCGCCGCACCCCGGAACGCACCCTGCTCCTGCTGGGCCTTGCCGGCGGCTGGCCCGGCGCGCTGGCAGCGCAACAGCTGCTGCGCCACAAATCCGCCAAGACGTCCTTCCTCGCCAAGTTCTGGTTCACCGTCGTCCTGAACCTGACGCTGCTCGTCGCGCTACAGGCCGGATGGGTAAGTCTCGGCCGGCTCTTCGTGCTTCCACAGGGCTGAACGCTCAAGCGGCGCCAGCGCCGTACTGCGGTCGACGTGGATCAGCGCATCGAACTGCCGTTCCGCATCGGCATAGAAGTAATGGCTCATGCGCTCCGTATCGGGCCGGTAGATCACGCCGATCGCCCGCTCCAGCAAGCGCCCGTCGGCCCGCGTCAGGGCACTATCGCGCCCGCGCAGCGGCAGGAAGAAAGTCCCCTTCCCGACCCCATGCATCACGTGCTCGACGCTGTCTGGACGCGACGGCACCACCGGTTTCAGTTCCGCCGGCCCATCCCATTCGCTGGCGGCAGTCACGCTGCCCGCATGCGTGGTAAAGCCAAGCAGGAAACTTTCGTGCGGCCGGTAACGCTCGCGCACCAGCTGCCCCAGGTTCAGTTGGCCATGCGCGCCCATTTCGGTGGCGCGCGCATCGCCCAGGTGTGAGTTATGCGCCCACACCACGATGCGCGCAGGCCGTCCTATCGCCTGGCCAAGATGCTCCCGCAAGGCTTGCAGCGTTTCCGCCATATGGGAATCGCGCACATTCCAGGATTCGTCGCGCCCCTTGAACATCGCGCGGTAATAAACCTCGGCATTGCGCGTCACGCGTGCGTTCTGCTGGGCGTAGAAGAATTCGTCCGGCACCATCCCGGTGCTCAGGTGCTCATTGGCCAAACGGTTCATGTCGACCAGCTGGCGCAGTACCTCGGCCTCGCAATCGGGCTTCATGCCGAAACTGGTGGCGTAGCCGTAGCGCTGCGGGTCCTCGGCAAAGTGGTCGATGCAGCTGTAGCGTTCACGCGCGCGTGCGCCCGCAGCCGGATCGACCTGGTCGAGGTAGGCGATCACGGCGTGCATCGATTGCTGCAAGCTGTACAGGTCCAGGCCGTAGAATCCGCAGCGGCGCGCGGGGCTGGCCACATGATGGTTGTGTACCCGCAGCCAGTTCACCAGGTCCATGGTTTCATGATTGCGCCACATCCATTGCGGGAAGCGTTTGAAACCGGATAAGGCCTGGTCGGCGCTCATGTCGTCGCCGCTGTGCTGCACATAGCGGCTGACGCGCAAGGCGTCCGGCCAGTCGGCTTCGACGGCGATGGCGTCGAAGCCCTTGTCGACGATCAGGCGTTTGCTGATGTCGGCGCGCAGGCGGTAGAACTCGCGCGTACCGTGTGTGGCTTCACCGAGCAGCACAATCGTGGCGTCGCCGATAAAGTCCAGCAGGTAGTCGAGATCCTCCGCAGTTTCCAGGGGCCGCGCCTCGCGCTGCAACGCGGCGATCAAGGTCTTGTCCATGATTCAGCAAGATATCGCAAGCTGTGCGAAACTGTCGCAGGTTTAACCGGGGAAATATTGCATGTGGATTGGTGTGGTATGCGGCCTGCTGGCAGGCGCGATGTGGGGCATGGTATTTGTCGTGCCGGAGCTGCTGTCGGCCTTTACGCCGCTGGAAATGGCGGTGGGCCGCTATATGGCTTACGGCGCGATCGCTTTCGTGCTGATGCTGCCGCGCCTGCGCAACCTGTTCGGGCGCCTGGAGCGCGCCGACTATTTTGCGCTGCTGCGGCACGCCTTGGCCGGCAATATCGTCTACTACATGTTCCTGGCGCTGGGTGTGAAGCTGGCCGGCGTGGCGCCGACTTCCCTGATCATTGGCGTGCTGCCTATTGCCGTGACGCTGATGGGGCGCAACGACCACGGCGCGGTGCCGCTGCGCCAGCTCGCCATGCCTTTGCTGGTGACGGCTGCCGGCATTGCCTGCATCAATGTCGACGTGTTCCAGCATGCCGCCGCTGCGGGCGCATCGCTTGCCAACACCGTCATCGGCGTGCTGTGCGCCACGGGCGCCTTGCTGTGCTGGTCCTGGTACACGCTCGACAATGCGCGCTACCTCAAGCGCAATCCTCATTACAGCAGCGCTGAATGGTCGGCGCTGTATGGACTGTCCAGCGGGCTGATTGCGCTGGTGATCGCTGCCATCGCTTTTGCCATTTTCCACGGCGAAGTCACGGGCGCCGCCGGCGCTGCCTCGGGCCGCAACTGGACGCTGTTCTGGATCTGCAATAGCCTGCTGGCCCTGGGCGCCTCGGTCATCGGCAACCATTTGTGGAACGTGGCCAGCCGCCGCGTGCCGATTACTTTGTCCGGCCAGCTGATCCTGTTCGAGACCCTGTTCGCGCTGCTGTATGGCTTTATCTATAAGCAGCAGTTCCCGCGCCCGCTGGAAATTGCCGCCATCGTATTGCTGATCGCCGGCGTCACGTGGTCGATGCACGTCCACGCGCAGGAGGAGGAACTCAGTCCGGCCTGATACGCTCGTTCACCAGGTCCGCCATCGCTAACGCGCCGCCGCCCAGCGGCGTGCCGATATCGCTGGCGGCCAGGCTGCGCAGTCCTGCCTCCACGCCCGCGGCGTCGGCAGCGCTGCGGTTCTGGCTCACTTTCCACTTGCCGCTGATGGAGGCGATCGGAATCTCGATGCCGATGATTGCTTTCAGCAGTCCATCGACAAAATCGGCCGGGGCATCTTCCACCGCCCACGGCTCCGGCAGGCCGGTCTCCTGCATGGCAGTCAAATCGCCGAGTTGACGCCGCAGCCAGGCCGCATCTTCCACCATCCGCGCGGCGCCGCGCACCTGCACCATGGCGTAATTCCAGGTCGGCACCACCTTGTGCGTCACGGCCTTGGTGGCGTACCAGCTTGGGCTGATGTAGGACTCCGGTCCCTGGAACACCACCAGGCATTCGCCATGGGCAGCCAGCGCCAGCGAGGCCGGGTTGGCACGCGCCATATGCGCGCGCAGCACGCCCAGCCCGGCCTCGCCCTCATCGGGATAAAGCGAGAACGGCAGCAGGTCCGCCGTCGGTGCGGCGCCGGGAATAACCAGCATGCCGAGCGGATAGGCCCGGATCAGCCCATGTTTGACCTCAAGGCGGTCTTCAGCGAAAGCGGTAGGAAGGTACATGCGCTCAGTGTAGCGTGGTGCGCTCAAACGTGCATAGGGCCAGCCATGGCCTAATTCAGCAGGCCATGCTCGACCATCACGTCCTGCACCAGCTCCAGGCGCAGCACCGGATTTTCTTGCGCCAGCAGCAGCTGTTTCTGCGCCAGCGGCAAACGAAGCAGCTCGCACCAGCGGTTGGCGACCCAGCCCGCCTCCTGCAGGCGGTATGGCGCCTGCATCGGCATTTGCTCGGGTGGCACGCCGCGCTCTTGCAAGGTCTGGATCAGGACGCCCAGGCTGTCGGCGACATCCTGCTGCTCGGAAGGAATCGGCACCGTCATATCGTCGTCGATGGCAGATACTTCCGCCATCCACAAGCCATGCTTCAGCTGTTCGGCGGCGACGATGCGGAAGCGCTGGCGCCCGCTGCAGCGCAACTGCATCAAGCCCGGAATGACCGCCTTCCATTCACCGATATGCGCCATGGTGCCCACGGCGCACAGGGTTTCATGCTGGTCGGGTTTGCGCACTTCGTCGCCCTGGACCAGGGCGACCACGCCGAAGTCTTCCTGATGTTCGATGCAACGCTTCACCATGTCGAGGTAGCGCACCTCGAAGATTTGCAGCGGCAGGTACCCATCCGGATACAGCACCGTTTGCAACGGAAATAAGGGAATCGCGGACATACTTCATCATCGCACGTTTCGGACCACACTGCCGCCTTTCATGACGAAGCCGACATGGTACAAGGCGCCGATATCGGCCGTAGGATCGCCCTCCACCGCCACCAGGTCGGCCAGATAGCCCGGCTTTACCTGGCCCAGTGTCGCGGCGCGGTCCAGCACAGCGGCGTTGACCACGGTGGCCGCCCGCAGCGCTTCGGTCGGCGTCATGCCCAGCTTGACCAGCCATTCCGCCTCGCGCGCGCTGCCGCCATGGGCAAACACGCCGACGTCGCTGCCCAGGCCAATCGTCACGCCCGCCTTGCGCGCCAGCTGGAAGGCACGCGCCGCCGCCTGCATGGACGGCGTCGGCGGGCCGCCCCGCACATACTTCTGGAAGTATTCGCTGGTCGCCTCCGGCGCGGCCAATGTGGGGAAATAGGCAACCTTGCGCTCGGCCAAGAGCCTGAAGGTCGCCTCGCTGCCGCCATAACCGTGTTCGATGGTATCCACGCCGGCCAGCACGGCGCGGCGCATGCCCTCGTCGGTCGAAGCGTGGGCCGACACTTTGCGCCCGGTGTTATGGGCCGCCGCCACCAGTGCGTCGAGTTCCTGCTGGCTGAATGTGGCGCGCGAGGAGCCGTCCGGCCCGATACGGTAGTCGGCGTACACCTTGATCCAGTCGGCGCCGTGGGCAGCCTGCTCGCGCACCGCCTTCACCACTTCGTCGACGCCGGTCGCTTCCTGGGCGCCCACCGGCAGGTGCATGTCGGGCCGGTAGGACTTCACGTTCGGACCATAGCTGCCGCTGGCCACAATCGCCAGCGTCGCCACGAACATGCGCGGCCCCGGCACCACACCGTCCTCGATGGCGCGCTTGATCGACACGTCGGCATAGCCCGCGCCTTCCGAACCCAGGTCGCGCAAGGTGGTAAATCCCGATTGCAGCTGCGCCTGCACATGGCGCGCGGCCAGCAGCACACGGTATGCTTCCGGCTCCTTCAGCACCTGGTCGTCCCAGCTCGTTTCGTTATACGGGTGCAGCAGCACGTGCGAATGCAGGTCCATGAGGCCGGGAATCAGCGTTTTGCCCGGCAAGGCAATGCGCTCGGCATCGGCCGGAACAGGCACCTCGGCAGTGGGACCTGCGGCGGCCACCTTGCCATCGGCCACCAGTACCGACCAGCCGCCGTGAGCCGCGCCCTCGCCGGTCCAGACCCGTTCGGGCGTCAGCAATACCGGCCTGGCCGCAAACGCCGATCCGCCAACACATAAGAGTAAGGCCGCCAGCAGCGGCCGCAATGCAAAGCTCGACATATTCTCGCCGTATAAAAAGAAAAAGGGCGGATATTAATCCGCCCCTCTCACTGTGTCCGCTTATTTAATCAGGAAGTCTTCCTTCTTCTTACCTTCCAACCATTTCGGCGCACGGCCGCGGCCGGTCCATTGGGAACCCGACACCGGGTCCTGATATTTCATCGGCACACGGGCGCGCGGCTTGACTGGTTTATTGCTCTTGGCAGCCGGGCCGAGATCAGCAGCAGTCAGATCATATTCACGCATGATGGACCAGATCTGCTCTTTTGCTTTTTGCACTTCGGCTTTACGCGCGTCATTGGCGAGATTTTGCAATTCGGCAATTTTTGCCTGGTATTCCTGATAGGTGGTCATCTCTTTTTACCCTAAGTGTATGAAAAATCAAAGTGTGACAATGTGTGAGATTTCTTACCCGCAATGTACCATAGTTGCGTTGATCTTATCTACATAATTTAACCATATTAAAAAAAAAGCGCCACACATTTGACATGCGGCGCTTTTTATTTCATTGATAATTAAATCAAGGGCTAAGACCGGTTATAGCCGGCTTATTTAACTCAGAACTGCATCTCAAGCTGCAAGCGATAATTACGCACGCCCTCGTTGACCGAAAGTGTCGACGATATTCCGGCCGCTGTCTGATACCTTGTCAGTGAAAGGTAATCCTGCGCCAGCAAATTCCAGGCAGAGAATCGCAACTGAGTCTTACTGTCCAGTTTCCAGGCAATATACCCGTCCAGCTGGCGAGAAACTGTCGACCAGCTATAGCGGTCGACATCATTGCGTACCTCACCGCCCGCCCGGAAAGTGAAACTACTCCCCATGCTCCAGCTTCCGTCCGGCGTCTTATAGTCAAGGCCGAGATTGGCCGTCAACGGCACCTGCTGGTCCAGGCGGTTGTCCGGCCCGGGCACCGAATCGACGCGCGACCAGTTGCGGCTGATGTTGGCGCGCACGTCGAGTGCAGGGGCATGGTCCATCACCGCCTTCATCGGGAATTTCACTTCCACGTCCAGGCTGTGCACATCAGCCCGGCCGTTGTTCATCATGGTCATCACCCAGCGGCCAGTGTTATCGAGGAAGACGTTGCGGCGCGTGTAGTTGCTGATGCGGCGCGACGCCGCCGCAACGCTGAACAGCGCCCCCTCCGCCCAATAGTGTTCGTAGGATGCGTCGATACCAGTCGCCAGTTCAGGCTTCAGGTTCGGATTGCCGATCCAGTCGGTCTCCAGCTGGCTGTTATTGGTCGTCGTGAAGCGGCGGCCAGAGAGGTTGTTTGGCGCCGGCGCCTTGTACGTGCGCGTCAGGGCCGCGCGCAACTGGTCTTTGCCGTTCGGGAGCTTGTACAGGTTTGCGCCAGTGGACTCCATACGCTGCTGCGGTTATCCACCGGATCGAAACCGGCGCCGGAACTGTGCGTGTTCAAGCCTTCCCAGCGCAGCCCCGCATAGAGCGACCATGCTTTGCTGATATTCCATTCGTCCTGCGCAAAGAAAGCGGCACGGCGCACCGAGGCTTGGTATCCCTCGTCCTTGTCGTCGCGCGTACCGGCGGGAATATACAGGTCGCGCTGGTTGCGCCAGTCCCTAAGTCCGGTGTAACCCACTTCCCAGCCTGCCCCGAGCGATTGGTCGCTGCCCAAAGGCATGGTGAACTTGCCGGTGCTGCTCGCACCCCATTCGCGATTGCCGCTGAAGACATCGTGCTGCAACGATTCGTCGTCAGTATGCGTGTCCGTTTCGAACCAGGTACCGTTGGAGCGCCGGCGGTGGCCGCCGATCTTGGCATCCAGTTTGGCTCCTTCGCCAAACTTGTGCACCCAGTTCAGGTCCGTGCGCGCGAACAGGCTTTTGTTCACGTTGACCATATGCTCGCCAATATAGAAAGGCGCGGCGCCAGCTTCCACGTCGTAGTCGCGGTCCATCGCGCTCTTGAAGACCGAACGGCTGATGAAGGACTGCGACGTCAGGGTGTCGCCGTTCTCGAGGTTCCAGTTAAAGCGCGGCGCCAGCTCCAGACCGCGTGCCTGGCCACGGTCCCACAGCAGCATGCGACGCTGCATGACGGGATCGCCCGCCAGGTCGAGCTGGTCCTGGTCACTGCGGTAGTGGCGGTCGAAATCATATCGTCCGCCGCTCAGATTGATCGAATACGAGAACTTGCCGTCTTTATCGGACAGCAGCAGATTCCCGTTCGGGTTGGTCGCTTCTGCACTATGGCTGACGCCGAATTTGAACTCGTGCTGTGCCGCCTTGACCGCTTTTTTCAGCACGATATTGATGGTGCCGGCGATCGACTGGGTGCTGAATTCCGCACTCGCCGCGCGGATCACCTCGATGCGCTCGATGCTGTCAGGCGACAGGCTCTCGATACTGAATCCCGGCGGCACCCGCTCGCCATTCAGCAGGATTTGCGTGTAGCCGCTGCCCAGGCCGCGCATGCGGATATCCTTGCCGCCCGGGCCGACCGACACGCCCGGTACGCGCTTGAGCGCATCCCCGATCGAGGTGTCGCCATAGCGTTTCAGCTCATCTGCGCTGACGACGATCTTGCTCGCGGTATCGTCCTTGCGCGGGTTGTAGGCCTCGGCCGCAGCTTTGATTTCGATTTTCTGGATGGGTTCCTGCTTCTTGTCCTGCGCCATGGCTTGGGTGGCGGCGAAGATGGCTGTTGCTGCGAGTGTCAGGCGGATCATTGTTGCAAAAAAGGTAAATGATTCTCGGGCGCAACTGTACCCTATGGTGCAGGCGGTAGCAAGGATATAATTCGGCATCTTCAAATATTTGGAATGCCAACCGTGTCTCGACTTGCCGTACTGCCGCAATACCTGCTCCCAAAAGGAGCCCTGACCAACTTCGCCGGCCGCGTGGCGGGCGCCAAAGGCGGCGAAATGACGACGCGCCTGATCCGCTGGTTCGTGGGCAAATACGACGTCAACATGGACGAAGCGGCCAATTCCGACATCGCCAGCTACCACAGCTTCAACGAATTCTTCACCCGCGCGCTCAAGCCGGGCGCCCGCCCCCTGGCCAAGGCCGATTTCGTCTGCCCGGTGGACGGCCGCATTTCCCAGTTCGGCGCGATTGAAGGCGACCAGATCTTCCAGGCCAAGGGTCACAAGTTCTCCACCACCGCCCTGGTCGGCGGCGACGCAGCGCTGGCCAAGCAATTCGAGCACGGCAGCTTCGCCAACCTGTACCTGAGCCCACGCGACTACCACCGCATCCACATGCCATGCGATGCTGCGCTGAAGCGCATGATCTATGTGCCTGGCGAGCTGTTCTCCGTCAACCCGACCACCGCCCGCGGCGTACCGGGCCTGTTCGCGCGCAACGAGCGCGTGGTGTGTGAGTTCGACACCGCCTTCGGCCCCTTTGTCATGGTATTGGTGGGCGCGACCATCGTCGGCAGCATGGCCACCACCTGGCACGGCGTCGTCAACCCGCCGCGCCTGCCGAAAGTCACCGAGTGGACTTACCAGAAGAACGAATACACGTTCACGAAGGGCGAAGAAATGGGCCGCTTCCTGCTCGGCTCCACCGTCGTCATGCTGTTCCCGAAAGACACCCTGCACTTCAACGATCAGTGGCAGCCTGCCGGTCCGGTACGGCTGGGCGAGATGATGGCGGACCTGAAATAGGCCTCAGCAATGAGAGGGTCCCTTATATGGGATCCGGAACATCTGCCCCCGCGAGAACGGATAGCCGTCGAAGAAGAATGACTGCGGCGGGAATTTTTTTCGTATGGCGGCGCGGCCACCCTAACAATCGGCAAGCCATTGAAACGCATTGACGATATGGACCAGGGTCATCTTTTCGTGCGGTGTCATCATTTGGCCCCGAGTTGCATATAACGTCCCTTCATCACTGGTTCCCAAGACGCACCGCCATCGAATGAACTTTCGAGGCTAAGCTCGTATGTGGCGGCGCCGACAAAGACATAGGTATGACGCGTTTGTCCGCGCAGTGACGTGCGCACGAAGCGGAGCGCCTCACCGTCCCACTGGCCCGGCGCAGGTGAAGCCGGGACAAATCCCATGCTGTCGAACCAATGGAGGCTCAGCGATGAAGTCTGCTGATCAAACGCGATGACGGCGTGTGCCTTGAACCATTGCTTACCGTCGCGTTCCGCACTGTAGTCCTGGACCAGCACACGCCCGCCGAACTCCAGCCGCGCAGAAATCGACGCGCTCGCGCTACCGCCGGGCCCCCATTTGGACAGCGTAATTTCTTCTACACCTGCCCAATCCCCTGCAAACAACTCCAGCAAATTCCATACATCATTCATGGAACCTCCTAATTCTCGTCGATGCTCAACTCATCAAGTTTGGATTTGACTTTCCCTTCACACTGAATCTCGGCCAGCGACTTCCCATCCTTAATGACCTCTGTCCCGCACACGGAGAGCATCTTTTCGCTCCCCTTGATCTTGCAGCTGAAATAGGTCGTTTCGGCTTTCGAGCACCAGGTACCGGCCGCCGCGGCGGGCAGCGCCACAAGCAGCGAAGTGCTGCAGGCAATCAGGAAACGGTACGCCATGATGACGCAGCCCCTAAAAGTAGTTTCCAATAGTCAATTAACTTTATTCTAACATTCAGTTTTCGGGAAGGTGCTGCCCCGTAAAGTTGGATTCGAGCATATCGAGGAAGGCGCGCGTCTTGGCCGGCATCAGCCGGCGCCCTGGAAATACGGCCCAGCCGGTGACAGGTGGAAAGCACCAGTCGGGCAACACGCGCACCAGTTGCCCGCGCGCGACCAGTGGCGCTGCGAACGGCGTGGTACAGGTGGCGATGCCCATGCCGGTGACGGCCATGCGGGTCAGCAGCTCGGGTGAATTCGCCATGAGCCGTACCGGCAGGTCCCGCTCCCAAGTGGTCTTGCCGCGCGTGAGCGACCAATGCACCAGCCCATTTGCCATGCGGCGGAGGCTCAGCAGCTCGTGTTTGAACAAATCGTCCGGATGCTCCGGCAAGCCGTGCACAACGGTATAGGAAGGCGCTGCGTAAAGACCCCAGGTGGATATCAAGACCTTTCGCGCAGCCAGTGTGGCATCGTCCGGCAGTTCGCCCATGCGGATCGCAATGTCAAAGTTTTCCGCAACCAGGTCGACCCGTCGTGGCGATAAGTCCAGCTCCAGCGTGATGGCCGGATGCTTTGCCATGAAAGCAGGCAGGATACGCGCCAGGTGGGCGTTGGCGAAATCGGCCGGCATCGATACCCGCAGCAAACCGCTGGGCGCTTGCTGGCGGTGCTGGGCCAGCGCGCCGGCCGCTTCGGTCTCCTCCGCCACCCGCCGCGCATGCTCCAACAGGCTGGCGCCGAATTCGGTCAGCACCAGTTTTCGCGTGGTGCGGGTCAACAGCCGCTCACCCAGCCTGCCTTCCAGCTGGGTAAGGCGGCGGGAAACGGTCGATTTAGGCAGTTGCAGGCGCTCGGACGCCTGGCTCAGGCTGCCGTATTCGACGATGCGCGCAAATAAAAGCAGGTCGCTTGGGTCTATTTCCGTCATGATTATTCCACCAATGGCACGATGTTATCCATTTTAACGTCTTCTACATCAAATATGGAACCGCTATAGTTACTCCATCGCAGCAACAAACCAATTCGAAAGGAAGCAAACCATGAACATCCTGCAAATCAACTCCAGCGCAAAAAGCTCCGGTTCCGAATCCACCCGTGTGGCAAGCAATATCGTGAACAAGCTGCTGGCTGCCAACCCAGGCGCCACCGTGGAAGTCCGTGACCTGGCCGCCAACCCGCATCCAGTGCTGGACGAGCAAGCCCTGCAGGCCCTGTTCACTCCAGCCGGCCAGCGCACTGCCGAACAGGCTGCCCGCGTCGCCCTGGATGACGCCCTGATCGCCCAGGTGCAGGCTGCCGACGTAATCGTGCTCGGCGCCCCGATGTACAACTTCGGCATTACGGTGCAGCTGAAATCGTGGTTCGACGCGATTGCCCGCGCCGGTGTCACCTTCAAGTACACGGAAAACGGCCCGCTCGGCCTGCTGCAAGGTAAGAAAGTTTATGTCGCCACCTCGCGCGGCGGCATGCACAAAGATGCGCCGACTGATACCCAGTTCCCGCACCTGAAGATGTTCCTGGCATTCATCGGCCTGACCGACGTGGAATATGTGTTCATCGAAGGCCAGGGCTATGGCCCGGAAGTGGCCGCACAGCAGAAGGCCGCTGCCGATGCTCGCGTTGAAGAACTGCTGGCTTAACCAAACAAAGGAAACGTAATGGACAACATCGCACAAACCCGCACAGTGGAACGGATTATCCGCGGCCAGGCCGTGATGGATGGCGCTGGCGTGAAGATCAATCGCGTGTTGACCCAGCCACTGCAGCGTCGCCTCGACCCGTTCCTGATGCTGGACAATTTCGGTTCGGAGCAAGCCAACGATTACATCGCAGGCTTCCCCGACCACCCACACCGCGGCTTTGAAACGGTCACCTATATGCTGACCGGCCGCATGCGCCACCGCGACAGCGCCGGCAATGAAGGTTTGCTGGCCAGCGGCGGCGTGCAGTGGATGACGGCGGGACGCGGCGTGATCCACTCCGAAATGCCGGAACAGGCGGAAGGCTTGATGGAAGGCTTCCAGCTGTGGCTTAACCTGCCGGCCAAGGACAAGATGCGCAACCCTTGGTACAAGGACTTCGAAGCCGCCGACATCCCGGTGGTGACGACAGAGAACGGGACCACGGTGCGCGTCATCGCCGGCGAAAGCCAGGGCGTGGCGGGTGCGGTGCAACGCGAAGTGACGGAGCCGCTGTACGTCGACGTGGAATTGCCTGCTGGTGAAAGCTTCAGCCAGGCTATCCGCGAAGGCCATAACGCCTTCATCTACGCCTATCGCGGCGAGGTGACCGTGGATGGCAAGGCGGTGCCGGCGCAGAGCATGGCGATCCTGGCTAACAATGCAGGCGCAGATGGCGTAACCATCAAGGCGGGACCTGACAGCCGCTTCATCCTGCTGTCGGGCAAGCCGCTGAATGAGCCGATCGTGCAGTACGGTCCATTCGTGATGAACTCGCAGGCCGAGATCTTCCAGGCCGTCGAGGACTTCCGCGCCGGCCGCCTGGGCGAGGAAGCGCACGCAGCCTAAGCAGTGGCGGTACAATGGCCGCCATGAGCTCTGTCATCATTGATTGGGTGAAGAAGCTGAGCCACGCGCTCGGCTTCGACACCGCCGATTCTTTCCCGCCCGGCCACCAGTACGCGCGTACCCGGTGGACGGGCGCGTATTTCGACATCCCTTCCGATACCAAGGCCGACGAGATCGAGCGCCGCATCTGCGACGCCATCACCAATACGCCGCTGGTGTTCGCCCATATCGAGAACCCCACCCCGCGCATGCAGCGCGTGCTGATCGACGTGATCGGCCGCCGCCTGCAGCACAATCATGAACGCGAAGCGGCGCAACTGGCTTCCCTGCTGATCCGCGCCTACGTCAGCCCGCATATCATCGAGGCGGCGCCCGGCCTGCGCCGCGCCATCGAGGCGACGGAAGGCTACGAAGCCCCGGCCCGGGTGCGGGCGCTGTTTGCCTTCCTGGCCGACGCCCACAACGACAACGTGATCGAAATGCGCAACTAGTTTTTAGGTGCGTAACTCATCTCGGCGCGGTAGCGCAGCAGCTCCGTACGCACGCTGCGCACCATCGCCCGGGCGCCAGGCGGCACCACTTCCGGCAACTCCGCCGCTGCGCCGAAGGATGGCGCTGCACGCATCAAAACATACTGTGGGCCGCCCGCCGATCTGAAGCTTATACCAGGTGAACCGGCTTGCGCCGCCCGGCGTGCGCGCCGGACCAGCGCCCGGCCTTGTGGCGCCGGCCTCCAGCTGGCGTTCAAATGCCCCTTCGTCGCCGGCAGCCACCGTATAGGTCGTCATTGCCAGGAACGGCGATGTGTCGGGCAAGGGCTGGCCGACGCTGGCGGCGTCCAGGCGGCAAAACACGCCGTGGCTCAGGAAGTCCGCATAAGGAACGACGTTTGCGGCATTATCGGCGGCGTCGGCTGCCGGTTGCATCGCAGCATCGAAATTGGCAGCGGCATGGCCGAAAGTGCCGTCCATGAACATGCCGAGCCGCTCGCCCAGGACAAAGGACCAGCCATACCATGTCCAGCGGTCGGCGGCCTTGCTGTGCCACTCAAGGTGGCGCTGGTAGCCTTGTTCGAAGGCCGTGGCCTGGCCGGGTTTGGGCTGGATGACAACCATGCGCGCGTAGGGCCCGGCGGCAGGCTGCGCGAAGGCCTGTGCGCTAAGTAGCAGCAGCGATGCTGTCAACAGTTGCTTCATGCGGTCTCCGTTTGTGATTGGACGGGATGAAGCGCTCGCGAAGTTTCATGAACGGCGCTTCGACCGCAAAATATAGCAGCCATCCGGCAAATATGCTGGCCGCGATCATGAGCGCGATCGACAGTGGTTCATCCGGCGCCCAATATTCGGCAAGCAGCACGCAAAGCTGCTTGTGCGTCAGGTAAATTGAGTAGGACCAGACAGCAATGGCGCCCATGCCCGGAATGCGGGTGCGCTGCAGCAGCGAGCCTTCGCTGAGGGCCGCCAGCAGCATGGCGGCAAACGCCACGCCAAGCAATGGGTAGCCGAAGACCGACATGCCCCAGCTGAAGTGATGCGCGATGAATAGCCAGAATGCCAGCGCGGTCAAGGCCGCTCCTGCTGCCAACATCGCGTTCCCGTGCCGCGTCATGGCTTGCCACAAGGCGGGATGGAAGTTGCGCAGCATGGCCAGGGCGACGCCTGCCAGCAACTCGTCGAAGCGCGACAGCGTCGAATAGTAGATCAGCGTGTAATAGGCCCGGCTGCCACGCCCGCCGAGATCCATGGACGGCGCCCACCAGCTGTGCCGCAGCCACATGCCGGCCGCCACGGCCGAAGCCAAAGCCGCCCAGCCCAGCGCAAGCGCAACGCTGCGGCGCGCCTGCGCAATCGCGGCGAGGGCCAACGCGATAGGCGGCAGCAGCAGGTAAAACTGCTCCTCCACGCACAGCGACCACGCGTGCGAAAACAGCGTCCCCGGTTTGAGGTCGAAATTGAGCGTAAAGGTCAGGTATTTCCACCAGGGCGCATGCGGCAGGCCGCCGGCCCAATACGGCCACCAGGCGTACAGCGCCAGCACAAACAGGAAGGCCGGCACGGTGCGCAGCAAGCGCCGCGCATAAAAATGCGGCAGCGACAGTCCCGGCCCGCGCAAGGCAGCAAACACCTGGTTGCCGATCAAATATCCGGAAAGCGCGAAGAACAGGTCCACACCCGCCCAGCCGATTTCACTGAACCAGCCGAAAGTCGGCTTGAAGCTGACGAAGCCCATGTAGTGATTGGCAAACACCAGCATGATGGCCAGCGCGCGCAAGGTATCCAGGCCATGGATGCGGGAGGAACGGTTCATGCGCGCATTCTACCTGAGCTAGAATATTGGCCACCTATCATCGCCACCAGGAAACAGCATGACCGACGCCAGCACACTGCATTTCAAATCTGTCAACTACACCGGCCAAGGCAAGGGCCGCCGCCTGATCATCACCGGCGCCGTGCACGGCAACGAAACCTGCGGCACCAAAGGTATCCAGCGCGTGATGGAGCAGTTGGACAAGGGCGAACTGCACATCCTGAACGGCAGCGTGACCTTCGTGCCGATCACCAATCCGCTGGCGTACCAGAAGGGCCAGCGTTCCGGCGACCGCAATCTGAACCGCAACCTGTTCCCGAACGAGAAGCCGCAGGACTTCGAGGACCACATCGCCAACTGGCTGTGCCCCCTGCTCGCCCAGCACGAAATCCTGCTCGACCTGCACTCCTTCAACGCGCAAAGCCAGCCTTTTGTCATGGTCGGCCCGCGCAATAACGACGGCACCCTGCAGCCGTTCAAGCACGAAGCCGAAGAACGCGCGATGGCCCGCATCCTCGGCGTCAAGCGTTTCGTCGACGGCTGGATGGCAACCTACGGCGCCGGCGTGCAGCGCCGCCTGCGTGACGACAGCGAAGTGCAGACCGTCCTCAAATACGGCGTCGGCACCACCGAATACATGCGCAGCACCGGCGGCATGGCGCTGACCCTGGAATGTGGCCAGCATGCCGACCCGCACGCGCCGGACGTGGCATATCAAGCCATCATGAACGTGCTGGCCCACTTCGGCCTGATCGAGGCGCCAAAGCCGGAGCCGATCGCGCTGGAAGACATGGAATACCTGTCGATGGTCGAGGTGCACGACAAGCTGGCGCCTGCCGATACCTTCAGCCGCACCTGGTCCAGCTTCGACAAACTGACAGTTGGTGATGAAATCGGCCGCCGCGCCGACGGCAGCGCCGTGCTGGCGCCGTTCGATGCCTATATGTTGTTCCCCGACGTCAATGCGAAGCCAAATGCCGAATGGTTCTACCTCGCGAAAGTGAGTGACTCTTTCGTCTGATAGTCGTTAGTTCTACAATCGCGGTAAGGGGTAAACAGTATGAAGATATTCCCACTTACCGCGCTTGGCGCCCTGCTGCTTGCGGCCCAGCCTTTTGCCGCAGCCGCCGGCGACCTCGTATTGCGTGTCACCGGCCAGGAAAGCCTGCCGCCCAAATGGATCCAGAAGGAAGGCCAGCCTTCGAGCGGCGTTTGCCCGGACATCCTGGCCGCCATCACCCGCGTTGAACCGCGCATCCGCTTTACGGGCCTGGAAGACATCCGGTCCGCGCTGGTGATCGAGCAGAACCTGCGCCTCGGCACTGCGGATGTGGCTTGTGCCCTGGTCTCCACTCCCCTGCGCCGCCATATCGCCATCGCGATTACGCAGCCCTTGTACGTATCGCGCCAGCGCCTGGCGGCAGCGGCCGACGATACCGCCCAAATCAGTTCCCTGGACGACCTGGCGCGCAGCAACGCCCTGGTCACGACGTCGCGCGGTGCAGCGTATATCGACCAGCTGCGCGCGCGCGGCATCACGGTCGACGACAGTACCGGCAGCAACGTGACCAACCTGAGAAAAATCCTGGCCGGCCACGGGCGCTATTTCTATATGAACGAATTGACCCTGCACTGGCTGATCCGCGAACAAGGAATGCAGGGCAAGGTCAAGCTGATCCCCGCCATCCTGCAGGAAGACTCCATGTTCCTGTGGGTGAGCAAGAAGGCGCCGCCACAAGCGGCGCCGCTGCTGGCCGCCGCGGTCAGGAAGCTGAGCGACAGCGGCGAACTGGCGCGCATCTACGCGCGCTGGTCCGGCGAATCGGGTGTTGGCCCGCGCAGCGATTAGTGCGGGGACAGCAATTTCAGGCCGGCGATGCCCAGCACGATCATGCCGATGCAAACCAGGCGCGCCACGCCGGCAGGTTCGTTCATCATCATGATGCCCCAGATCACGGTGCCCACGGTACCGATGCCGGTCCAGACAGCGTAGGCGGTACCCAGCGGCAGCGCGCGCAGCGCCAGCCCAAGCAGGATCACGCTGCCTGCCATGGCAGACAAGGTAACCGCGCTTGGCGCCAGTTTGCTGAAACCTTCGGTGTATTTGAGTCCGACAGCCCAGACGACTTCCAGCAGGCCGGCGAGTAACAGGACGATCCAATGCATGATGCTCTCCCAAGTCATGACGGGGCCGTCCCCGCCTGGCTCCCTGGTCTTGCGGCGAGGTCGTCCCCGCGGGAGAAGGCAGGCAGTATATCATTGGGCTTCCAAATTTTCAGGGAGTCTCCCAATGCTGCTGTTCGCGCAGATCGCCGTTGCCATCGTCCTGCTGATCCACGTTTATATCGTTCTGCTGGAAACCGTCTTCTTCGATACGCGCGGCCGCCGCGTGTTCGGCCTGTCGGCGGAAAAGGCGGCCGTCGTCAAGCCGGCGATGTCGAACCAGGGCTGCTATAACGGCTTCCTGGTGGCGGCGCTGGCGGTGGGGCTGCTGCATGGCGATCCTGCCGTGCGCACCGCCTTCGTCTGTTACGGCCTGCTGTGCGTTGCCGTGGCCGGCATCTGGGGCGGGCTGACTGTCAGCAAACGCATCATCTTCGTCCAGACCGTGCCGGCCCTGGTGGCCCTGGCGCTGTATCACCTGGCTTAAAATCAACCCTTGAATTCCATCGTCATGCACCGATATTGGCATCGGAGATTTCCGATATACTTATCGCGAAACACCGAAATATGACCACTTCTATTGATATTGATGCAATCCATAAGGCCCTGGCCAATCCGGTCCGGCGCCAGATCCTGTCCTGGCTCAAGGAGCCGGACGCCTGGTTCAGCGAGCAGATCGCGCCGCTGTCCCTGGGTGTCTGCGCGGGCATGATCGACAAGCAGACCGGCCTGTCGCAATCGACAGTCTCCGGCCACCTCGCCACCCTGCAGAAAGCCGGGCTGGTGACTGTGCAGCGTGTCGGCCAGTGGAATTTCTTCAAGCGCAATGAGGAGGTCATCCTGCAATTTATCGAGCATGAGAGGAATACCCTATGAGCACCCTGTTCACCCCCATCACCATCGGCGCCCTGACCCTGAAAAACCGCGTCATCATGGCGCCGCTGACCCGCTCGCGCGCCGTCGGCGGCAAGCGCGTGCCGAATGCCTTGATGGCCGAGTACTACGCACAGCGCTCCAGCGCAGGCTTGATCATCAGCGAAGCGACCTCGGTGACGCCGCAGGGCGTCGGCTACGAAAACACGCCCGGCATCTGGTCCGACGAGCAAGTCGAAGGCTGGAAACTCATCACCGAAGCGGTGCATGCCAAGGGCGGCAAGATCGTGCTGCAGCTGTGGCACGTCGGCCGCATCTCCGACCCTAGCCTGCTGGATGGCCAGGCGCCGGTAGCACCAAGCGCGATCGCCGCCAAGGGCAATGTGAGCCTGCTGCGTCCGGTACGTCCCTACGCTGTGCCACGCGCGCTGGACCTGGCCGAAATCGCCGGCGTGGTGGAGGCTTACCGCAAGGGCGCGGAAAACGCCAAGAAAGCCGGTTTCGATGGCGTGGAAATCCACGGCGCCAATGGCTACCTGCTGGACCAGTTCCTGCAGGATTCGACCAACCAGCGCACGGACCAATATGGCGGCAGCATCGAGAACCGCGCGCGCCTGATGCTGGAAGTGACCGATGCCGTAATTGGCGTGTGGGGCGCGGACCGTGTCGGCATGCACCTGGCGCCGCGCCAGGACGCGCACGATATGGGCGACTCGTCGCCGGCCGAAACTTTCGGCTACGTCGCGCGTGAGCTGGGTAAGCGTGGAATTGCGTTCATCGCGGCGCGTGAAGCGGTGGGCGACGATTCCCTGGGCCCGGTGCTGAAGCGTGAGTTTGGCGGGGTGTATATCGCCAACGAGAAATTCGACGTGGCCGGCGCGCAAGCCGCGCTGGCCGAAGGACGGGCGGATGCAATTGCCTGGGGTAAGGACTTTATTGCGAATCCGGATTTGCCGCGCCGCCTGCAGATTGGCGCGGCGCTGAATGCGCAGCGGCCGGAGTTGTTCTATGCGCCGACGGCTGAGGGGTATACCGACTATCCTGCTCTGGCCTGAACCCCGTCATATCAGCGGCCTGCGGCTTCCGCATACTTGGGTCAGACCCTCGGGTCTGACCCAGCCTTGCCGGGTTTAGCGCGGCACCGAGTAGTTCACGGGATAAAACTCATACCCCTTCCCCTCCGCCCGCAAATGCCCGATCGCCGGGAACGGCAAATGCGCAGCCCCCATCCAATAGCCCTGCTTCGCCGCTTCGGCAAACGCCGCCTTGCGCTGCGCCAGCGCCGCCTTCGAATCGCTATCGAACTGAATGGTCACGCTTGGATCAGGGAACTGCACCGCTGCGCTGTGCATCAGGTCGCCAATCAGCACCAGCTTCTGCCCCTTGCTCTCCACCACATAGGTGGTATGGCCCGGCGTATGGCCATAGCTTGACGTTGCGCGCACACCCGGCACCAGCTCGGTATTGCCCTCAAAAGGTTTCACCTTATCGCCATAGCCCGACACCGCGCTCATCGGCCCCTTGAAGTTGTCCTTGGCGTCCGCGCTGGCCTTATCCAGGTTCGCCTTGCTCAGGAAGAAGTCCGCGTCATGCTTATCCATGCGCACAATCGCGTTCGGGAAAGCCGGCTTGTCCTGGGTACCCAAGCCGCCGACGTGGTCGCCGTGCAGGTGGGTGATGTAAATCTCGTCGACCTGTTCCGGCTTATAGCCGGCCGCATTCAGGCTCTTCAGGATATTGCCCAGGGTAGGACCGAACAGGTTGCCGGCGCCGGTATCGATCAGCACCAGCTTGGAGCCGGTATTGATCAGGAACGCGTTGACCGAGGTTTCGACTGGCGTCTTCAGGAAGTTCTTCGCCAGCGCCTTATTGGTTTTCTCAGGCTTCTGATGCAGCAGCTGTTCCATTGGCAGGTCAAGCGTACCGTCGTTCAGTACGGTGACTTCAAAGTCGCCCAAGGCCATGCGGTAAAAACCCGGCGCCTGGGTTTTAGCCATCGGCGCGGCGGCCTGCGCTGCGCTGGCAAATGCGGCAATTGCGAACGGTACCGCGAGCTTTTTCAGGATCATTGGATCTCTCTCATTTAGTTGCCAAAACGCTAGATTAGCGTAAACGGCAACTACATGCTCGTTGGTACTCTTACCGTAATCGATACGTCCGGCGTGTCGCGCGTCAGCCCCGCGCCGACCGAGGCATTCACAGTGCGCTTGGGGTTCAGGCGGTAGGACATGCCGACCAACAAAGTCCCCAACTGGGTGCGTACCGAACCCGGCGCCGGCGCGCCATTCTGCTTGGTGCGCGCGATCGAACTATGGTCGTAGCCGAAGCTGAGCGAAGCCTTTTCGTTCAGCGCCAGGCCAACCCCGAAATTGAAGCCAATCACATCGCCGGGCTTGACGCTGCCGAGCGGCTCCCATTCGCCGTTGAGCACTTGCCGACGCAAATTGTGGCGTTCGAAGTTGTGCAGGTAGCTGACACTGCCAAACAAGACAGCGGGATCGCTCGGATAGAGCCAGGTCAGGCTCGGCTGCAGCGCATAAAAGCCGGAACCGGTTGGCAGGTCCAGCGGAAGGCCGGTGCCACTGGCGTTCTCGCCGACGCAGCGGCGCACGCAATCGGTCACCACTTCGAAGGGATCGCGCCCGGTGCGGGTCTTCAAGCGCAGGCCTGCCACGTAGAACGGCTTGTCCACGCCGCCATCATTGAGCTGGTGGCGCAGCGTCAGTTCAACGTCGCCCACGCCGCGCCCGCTGGTGTCGAACACATTTTCCACTGCGGTACCGGTAAACAGTTCGCGGCTCACCGTGGAATCGGAGCGATAGATGTAAGGCAGGCGCAGTTCAAGCTCGCTGCGGTTGCTCAGGCCAAAGCGCCCGCTCAAGGTGGCGGTGCTGGTATTGCGCTTCACTTCGCGCACGTCGATCAGGCCGATCAGCAAGGCCGGGATGATGGTATAGCCCACCAGCGCTACGCGGTTGCTCGAGGAATAGCCGAACTGGAAAGACGGTTCGAGCACCAGCTTGCCGCGGGCCGTCAGCACGCCGGGCGATTCGAAGATCGGGGCCACCTCCGGCGGCTTGCTGTCGCGCTTGGGCGGTTGGCCGACGGCCAGCACCGGCTGTTGCCCGCCTCCGGCCGGAGCCGGCGACGATGGCGGCAGTTGCGGTTGCGGCTGGCTTTGCGGCGAACCCGAGGCTGCGCCCGCGCCGGCGCCCCCCATGCCACGCTCTGCGGCCAGGCGCGCGTCCGCAACCTGCTGGCGCAACTGCTCCAGCAAGGCGCGCTGTTCGGCGAGCGCTTTCTTCAAGTCGGCCAGTTCGGCCGCCAGCTCGGCATTGCTGCGCTGCTCCGGCGGCAATTGCGCCAAAGCCGCCGGGCTCGCCAGGATCAGCATCCCGGCCGCGCCGGCACAGATTATTCGCTGCATCGTTCGCTCCCTCGCGGGCTAACGGGGCACCACGGCACTCGACAAAGCCTGGCGCAGGTTGCCCTCCAGGTTCAGCCCTTTCAGCGTCGACAGCGCATTGACCGTGAGATCAATGGTGGTCATGCTGCGGATTAGCTGCCCGTTCGCATTGTTTTGTACCAGCAGCGGCGCCAGCTCGGCGCGGGCCTGGGGTGAATCGGCCAGCCGTCCCATGTCGGCCAGCTCCACCCGGCTGCGCGCCACCACCACGCCATTCACTTCGACCATGCGTTCGACGCCAAGCGCCACCAGCAAGCCGTTGGGGGTCTCGAAACCGCCGCGCGCCTGCTCCAGCTGCGCCTCCGGCGCCGGCGTCCAGCCCTCGGGCGGCCCCTGCGCCATGGCAGGTAGCGCCAGCACCAGCAGCAGGCCGCCAAGTCCTCGATTCATCGTGCACTCCCCCTCAAAAATTGCCCGCGCCCAGCTTGGGCACGGTCACGTCGCGCAGGCTGTCGCGCAGGATGCCTTCGGCCAGCAGCGCTTGCGGCGCCACGCGCCAATCCGCCGTCTCATTGAAATGCGGCTTGCCCGGCCGGCCATGGATCACGAACAGCAGGCGGTTCTGCCAGATCGCTTCGAAATCCGCACGCGGCAGGGCGCGCGTGCCTCCGGCCGGATCGCCCAGCAGAACACGGCCGCCCTCCACGCCTTTGATCACCACAAAGTGCCGGTAGCCATTGGTCGCCACCAGCACGATCGCCGGCAAGCCCGCTTGCGCCAGCTTGTCCAGCGGCTGCTCGAAACCGTCCGCCGTAAAGCCGCGCGCGGCCAGGTAGCGCTTCATGTCGAGCAGCGAAAAGCCTTCGCGCCTGATGCGCGGCTGGTCGCCGCGCAAAAACATCTCGCGGAATATGTCCTGTTCCGCGACCGGAAAATCGTAGTGGTAGCTCAGCAAAGTCGCCAGCGCGGCCGAGCCGCAGCTGAAATCGTATTGCTGGCGTACCGTCGTGCGGAAGCGCGCCTCCTTCAGGCTGGTCACCGGCAAGACAAAACTGGCGCCGCCGGCTGTGAAGTCGGCGGCCTGCGCGGCAAATGCCGGCAGAAGTGCCAGAACGCTGAAGATGCGTTTCATTTGATCTGCACGTTGACGATGGTGGCATTCTGGATCAGCACGTTCGCGCCGGAATTCTGGATCACCATCGGCAATCCCGACGCATTGCTGAACGCACCGTCCGTCACGATATTCGAGCCCGTCACCACGTTCACCGCATTGTTGTTGGCGACCGTGCCCGACAGCTTCATATCGCTCCACGGCGCATCACTGCCGCCGCGCATCTGTTCCAGGCGCTCATCCTGCGCCGGACGCGGGCCGGCATCGGCCGCCGTCTCCGGCGCAGGCCGGGTGCTTTCGGCCAGCACCGGCGCAGGCTGCACGGCGCCAGGCTGCGGCGCCGCCAGCAGCGGGCCAAGCGGCAGCGCATCCACCCACGGCGCCGCTGCCGCCAGGCCCGGCGCCAGGACGCCGCATAGAGCCAGGACTTGCACTGGCCTGCCTAAGCCTCGCATGATGCCCCGTGGCTCACTTGCCCACGGCCAGGTTGGCCTGCACGTTCACGCTCTGCTGCACCAGCGAGGACATGCCGCTGTTCTGGCTGACCACCATGATGCCGGCCGCCGACTGGCCGACATTGCTCATGGTGTTCGACATGTCGAAGGTGCCGGCGCTGACGTTGTTGGTGCCGCCCGCACCGCCGGTGCCGCCGGTGCCTGCGCCGCCAGTCGCCGTGCCGGCAGTATTGGTGCCGCCGTCGCCGCCCGCGCCGCCGGTATTGCCGCC
>NZ_WNKX01000026.1 GCF_009720745.1 Massilia eburnea
GGCGCTCGCCGCGCAGCGCGCTGGTCGCCACGGGCAGGACGTGCCACGGCCAGTGCACGTGGCGCCGCCGGCCGCTGCACCGGAGCCTCGCCCACGCCAAGCACCGCCATCGCCGCGGCATCCAGCTTGAACACGCTCACCACCTCCATCAAGCGCGCCGCCTGCTCCTCCAGCGCGGCGGATGCCGCCGCCGCCTCCTCGACCAGCGCCGCGTTCTGCTGCGTCACATGGTCCATCTGGCTGATCGCCATGTTGATCTGGTCGATCCCCGCACTTTGCTCCTGCGTGGCCAGGCTGATCTCCGAAATGATGTCGGTCACCCGTTGCACGCTGCTCACAACCTCGCCCATGGTGGCGCCGGCCTCGCCAACCAGCTTGCTGCCGGCGCCGACCTTTTCCACCGAATCCCCGATCAATTGCTTGATCTCCTTCGCCGCCGCCGCTGAGCGCTGCGCAAGGTTACGCACTTCCGAAGCCACCACTGCAAACCCACGCCCCTGCTCACCCGCCCGCGCAGCCTCCACCGCCGCATTCAGCGCGAGGATGTTGGTCTGGAACGCAATCCCATCGATCACGCTGATGATGTCCACGATCTTGCTGGACGACTCATTGATCGAATCCATGGTTTCCACCACGCGCGCCACCACCTCCCCGCCCTTGGCTGCCACCGAGGATGCGGTCTTGGCCAGCTGGTTCGCTTGCTGCGCATTGTCCGTGTTATGCCGGACGGTGGACGTCAGCTCCTCCATCGACGAAGCCGTTTCCTCCAGCGAACTGGCCTGCTCCTCGGTACGGCTGGACAAATCCATATTGCCGGTGGCGATCTCCCTGGTGGCGCTGGCCATGGTATCCGTGCCCTTGCGCACCTGGCCGACCACGCGGATCAAGCCATCGTTCATATCCTTCAGGGCCTGCAGCAACTGCCCGGTTTCCTCGCGCGTATCGATTGCGATATTACTGGTCAGATCGCCCGCCGCCACCGTCTGCGCCACCTTCACCGCGGATTCGATCGGCCGCGTGATCGCCATCGCGATATACCAGGCGACGACGATCGCCAGCGCCATGGCAATCAGCGCAGTAGCCACCATCGCACGCTCCGATGAAACAACGGCGGCAGTGCCGGACTGGATGGATCCAGTCGCGACACGGTCATTCAGCTCGATGATCTTGTTAAGCGTCTGTTCCGCCTTGGCGAACAGCGGCTCGGAGGTGTGGTACTGCTGGTAGAACTGAACGAACAGCTCTTTCTGTTTTGCCTCGTCGCTATTGGCAGCCAGCGCCGTCACAATTCCGCCGAGCTTTGAATCGGCGCCTTTCCAGGCATCCCATTCGCCAACGAACTCCTTCCACAGCACCTCTTCTTCCGCCGTCTGCGGCAAAGGCTCGTACTTTTTCCAGCCCGCCTGCGCCTTGGCCCACGCCGCATCACGCAACTTCGCCACCTGGGCGAACTTGTCCTGCGCCTTGGCGTCGTTTTCATAGATGGCTGCTTGCAGGGTCGCCTTGTCGATGGCCGTCTGCCCCTCGCTCAACACGAGCAGGCCATAGATCGACGGCAGGCGCACGACGCCGATCTCATTGACCGATGCACCAACGGTAGAAATGCCGCGATAGCCGGAAATACCCAATATCGCCAATGCCAGCATCATCACGCCTACCAGCACCGCCAGCTTCCATTTGATCAGGAGGTTCTTGAACATGGCGTCACCCCTTTCCACTGAGACAACTTTGCCAATATTGTTATTTTTGGTGAGATTGTGCCCTTGCTTTTGGAATATCGAATGTTCTTTACCCAACGTCAACGATTTAACGTCGCTGCACGCCATCAATACAACAAAGCATTTTGGCACTGAAGGAACCCACCGTGCTATTTCAACAATCTTGCCGCGCGCCTGCGAGCGAATGCTAGATTGGATTCTCCAACAACCAATCAGCTCGGAGGCCCCATGAAGAAGCTTGTCTGGCAGCTGCTATCGGTCCTGTTCATCGCGATGTGTTCACTTTCCGCTTCCGCAACCGGCTACACCCAAACACGTTATCCCATCGTCCTCGTTCACGGCCTGTTCGGCTTTGACAGCCTTGGCCCGCTTGAATACTTCTACGGCATTCCCGCTGCATTGCGCAGCGGCGGCGCCCAGGTCTACGTGACATCGGTATCCGCCGCCAATAGTACCGAGGTAAGGGGCGAGCAGCTGCTGTTCCAGGTGCGGCAGATCCTCGCCGCCACCGGGGCGGAAAAGGTGCACCTGATTGGGCATAGCCACGGCGGCCCGACATCGCGCTACGTCGCTTCCGTGCGGCCCGACCTGATCGCCTCCGTGACGAGCATTGGCGGCGTCAATAAGGGTTCCAGGGTTGCGGACGTGCTGGTCGGCGCGGCGCCGGACCTGGTGTACAGCGTGGGCGACGCGCTGGGCGGCTTCCTGGACCTGATCAACGGCAGCCCGACGCTTCCGCAAGATGCGCGCGCGGCGGCCCAATCGCTGAGCACCGCCGGCACCGCAGCCTTCAACGCCGTCCATCCCGAAGGCCTGCCGGCGACTGCCTGCGGCGAGGGCGCCTACCAGGTCAATGGCGTGTATTACTTCTCCTGGAGCGGCGCCAAGTCCTATACCAACATCTTTGACCCGGCCGATCCCTTCCTGGCCGTCACGTCCCTGGCTTTTGGCGGCGCCAGGAATGACGGCCTGGTGGCCAGCTGCTCCAGCCATCTGGGACGAGTCATCCGCGACGATTACCGCATGAACCACCTGGACGAAATCAACCAGATGGTCGGCATCACCGACCTGTTTGAAACGAGCCCGGTCACGCTTTTCCGCCAGCACGCCAACCGGCTGCAGGGAATGGGCCTGTGACAGCCAGGGTCCTGTGGGGAATGCTGCTGGCCGCCCTGTTGGCGTTTGCGCTCTGGGCTGCCGGCGCAGGCGGCCCAGCGCCACAGGGCCCCGTTGGCGGGGCCGCGCCGCGACAGCAGCTCCCGGCCTCGCCGCCGGCCCCTTTCGTGCCGTCGATGGCCGGTACCCAGCCGGACGGCCGGGTTCAGGCCACTGGCGACAACCTGCGCATCGACGCCGAATTGCGTCACCTGTTTGACTACTACCTCTCGGCGCTGGGAGAAACGGAGCTTCCTGCCATCCGCGCCGGTATTGAACAGGAGCTCTCCCGGCGCCTGCAGCCCGCTGCCGCCGCCCAGGCCCGACGCCTGCTTGGCCAGTACCTGGCCTACAAACGCGCCCTGTCGGAGGTCGCGGACGGACGGCGCGGGCCGGGTGAAGCCGCTCCCCGCGCCGCGCTGGCCGCAGCAGCCCGCGGCCGGCTGCTCGCCATGCAGTCCGTGCGCCAGCGCTACTTCACCCCAGCCGAAAGCGCAGGCCTGTTTGGCGACAGCGACGCGCGCGACCAGGACGCGGTCGCCCGCCTGGAAGCGATGGATGACAAGACCTTGACGCCGGCCCAGCGCCAGGAACGTCTGGCCGAGGCGGACCGCCGCCTCCCGCCCGAGCTGCGCGAAGAGCGCGAAGCTCCACTGCGAGTGTTAAAACTCGAGCAACAAGTCGCCAGCGCCCGGGCCGCCGGGGCCAGCGAGGACGATATTTACCGCCTGCGCGCCAGCGCCATCGACCCGCAGGCAGCCGGCCGCCTGGCGCAGCTCGACCAGGAGCAGGCCGAATGGCAGCGCCGGATTGCCGCCTACCGCGCCGCAAGCGTCAATTTGGCCGGAAACCAGGCCGCCATCCAGCAGTTGCGGGACCGGCTCTTTACGCCAGGGGAACAAAAACGGCTGGGCGCCTACGAATAAGGGCTTGCACTATAATGTGGGGCCAGCACATTAGAGTCATCTTCGTAAGCGTCACCCCTGCATGCCTTTCGACTTCAAAAAAGCCCTTCCCAAGCCCGGCAACCGCTTTGCGCTGCCGAACCTGTTCGGCTCCGGCGACGCCTATGCGCTGGCGCAAACCGCCCTTGAACTGAAGGCGCGCGGCCAGATGCTGGCCGTGGTCGTGGCCCAGGCCAGCGACGGCCAGCGCCTGCTGGCGGAAATTCCCTGGTTCGCCAACGGCGGCCTGCGCTGCCACCTGCTGCCGGACTGGGAAACCCTGCCATACGACGCATTTTCGCCGCATCAGGACCTGGTATCGGAACGCCTGGCCACCCTGCACGAAATCCAGACCGGCCAGTGCGACGTGGCCATCATCCCCGCCACCACCGCCCTGGTACGCATGGCGCCGCCCTCTTTCCTGGCCGCCTACACCTTCTTCTTCAAGCAAGGCGAGTCGCTGGACGAGGCAAAACTCAAGTCGCAACTGACCCTGGCCGGCTACACCCACGTGGCCCAGGTCATGTCGCCCGGCGAATACTCGGTGCGCGGCGGCCTGATCGACCTGTTCCCGATGGGCTCCTCCCTGCCGTACCGGCTGGACCTGTTCGGCGACACCATCGAAACCATCCGCACCTTCGACGCCGACACCCAGCGCTCGCTATATCCCGTCAAGGAAGTGCGCCTGCTGCCTGGCCGCGAATTCCCGATGGACGAAGCCTCGCGTACCGCCTTCCGCAGCCGCTGGCGCGAAACCTTTGAAGGCGACCCGTCGCGCTCCGTGGTCTACAAGGACATCAGCAGCGGCATCGCCTCCGCCGGCATCGAGTACTACCTGCCGCTGTTCTTTGACGAAACCGCGACCTTCTTCGACTACCTGCCTGCCGAAGCCAGCGTGGCCATGGTGGGCGACATCGACGGCGCCATCAAGCGCTTTTGGGCTGACACCGAATCGCGCTACAGATTCCTGAAGGCCGACCGCGAGCGCCCTATCCTGCCGCCGCAGGATATCTTCCTGGGCGACGAGCAGTTCTTCGTGCTGGCCAAGCCGCACCCACGCATCGCCATTTCACGCGACATGTCGCTGCCATCGTCCGAACTGTCGGCCCCGATCCCGAACATCGCTGTCAACCGCCACCTGGACGACCCGCTGACCAACCTGCGCGCCTACCTGATGCAATCCGGCCGCCGCGTGATGATCTGCGCCGAAACCAATGGCCGCCGCGAGACCCTGCAGCAGTATTTCGCCGAATTCGACCTGTCGCCGGCCCTGATCGAAGGCTTCGATGGTTTCCTCGCCAGCGACGCCAAGGTCGTATTGGGCGTGTCGCCCCTGCATGCCGGTTTTGAACTGGACGACGGCCTGGCCTTCATCACGGAGACCGAACTCTATGCGGGTACCGGCCGCCGCGTCGGCCGCAAGAAGCAGGAAGCCGTCACCCAAGTCGAATCGATGGTGCGCGACCTGTCCGAGCTGAAAATCGGCGATCCGGTAGTGCACATCAACCACGGCATCGGCCGCTATATGGGCTTGGTCAGCATGGACCTGGGCGAAGGCGAGACCGAATTCCTTCACCTGGAATACGCCAAGGAAAGCAAACTGTATGTGCCGGTATCGCAGCTCCACGTAATCTCGCGCTACTCCGGCGCATCTCCGGACGACGCACCGCTGCACACCCTCGGCTCCGGCCAATGGGACAAGGCCAAGCGCAAGGCCGCGGAACAGGTACGCGATACCGCCGCCGAACTGCTCAACCTGTACGCCCGCCGCGCCGCCCGCCTGGGCCATTCGTTCGAGTACTCCTCGCACGACTACGAACGCTTCGCCGACAGCTTCGGCTTCGACGAAACGCCGGACCAGGCGGAAGCCATCGCCAACGTCATCAAGGACATGACCTCCGGTAAACCGATGGACCGCCTGGTGTGCGGCGACGTCGGTTTCGGCAAGACCGAAGTGGCGCTGCGCGCCGCCTTCATCGCCGTCATGGGCGGCAAGCAGGTCGCCATCCTGGCGCCCACGACCCTGCTGGCAGAACAGCACGCACAGACATTCGCCGACCGCTTCGCCGACTGGCCCGTGCGCATCGCCGAAATGTCGCGCTTCCGTACCGGCAAAGAAATCGCCAGCGCCATCAAAGGCATGCAGGACGGCACCCTGGACATCGTGATCGGCACCCACAAGCTGCTGTCGGGCGACGTCAAGTTCGACCGTCTCGGCCTGGTGATCATCGACGAAGAACACCGTTTCGGCGTGCGCCAGAAGGAAGCGCTGAAATCCCTGCGCGCCGAAGTCGACGTGCTGACGTTGACCGCAACGCCGATCCCGCGGACCCTCGGCATGGCGCTGGAAGGATTACGCGATTTCTCCGTGATCGCCACCGCGCCGCAGAAGCGCCTGGCGATCAAGACTTTCGTACGCAGCGAAAACGACTCCATCATCCGCGAAGCCGTGCTGCGGGAACTGAAGCGCGGCGGCCAGGTCTACTTCCTGCACAATGAAGTGGAAACCATCCAGAACCGCCTGGCAAAGCTGACCGAAATGCTGCCGGAAGCGCGCATCGCAGTCGCCCACGGCCAGATGCACGAACGCGACCTGGAAAAAGTAATGCGCGACTTCGTGGCGCAGCGCTACAACATCCTGCTGTGCACCACGATTATCGAAACCGGCATCGACGTGCCGACCGCAAACACGATCATCATGCACCGCGCGGACAAGTTCGGCCTGGCCCAGCTGCACCAGCTGCGCGGCCGCGTCGGCCGTTCCCACCACCAGGCCTACGCCTACCTGCTGGTGACCGACGTGCAAGGACTGACCAAACAAGCGCAGCGCCGCCTCGACGCCATCCAGCAGATGGAAGAACTGGGCTCCGGCTTCTACCTCGCGATGCACGACCTGGAAATCCGCGGGGCCGGCGAAGTGCTGGGCGAAAACCAGTCCGGCGAAATGCTGGAAGTGGGCTTCCAGCTCTATACAGACATGCTGAACGAAGCCGTGCGCGCCCTCAAGGCAGGCAAAGAGCCCGACCTTGCCGCACCGCTGTCCACCACCACCGAAATCAACCTGCACACGCCAGCCCTGCTACCAGCGGACTTCTGTGGCGACGTGCACGAACGCCTGTCGATCTACAAACGCCTGGCCAACTGCGAAACCCAAAACGCTATCGACGACCTGCAAGAGGAGCTGATCGACCGCTTCGGCAAACTGCCCGACCCAGCGAAGGCACTGGTGGAAACCCACCGCCTGCGCATCGCCGCCAAGACCGTCGGCATCGTGAAAATCGATGCCCATTCGGAGGCGGCCAACCTGCAGTTCATGCCCAAGCCGCCGATCGACCCGATGCGTATCATCCACCTGATCCAGAACCAGCGCCATATCAAGCTGAATGGACAGGACAAGCTCAAGATCACAGCGAATATGCCTGACCTGGCGGCCCGCGTGAACCAGATCAAGACCGCCATCAAACAACTGACATGAACAACGACATGACCATGAACCTTGTGCTGCAAGGCGTCGGCGACTGCGCCGCCCGCCTGCAGCGCATCGCCGCCCTGACCGCACCGCAGCGCGTCGTAACGATCAACGAAAGCGCCCTGCGCTGCGAAGGTATCAGCTACACCCCAGCCCTGCGCCAGACCATCGAGATCGCCGCCCAGGCCGCGCAGCTGGATGCCACCTACATGATGGGCGTGCGCCGCCTGGACGAGTTCAAGCTGGTGGCAATGGATATGGATTCGACCCTGATCACCATCGAGTGCATCGACGAAATCGCCGACATGCAAGGCCTCAAGCCACAAGTGGCCGAGATCACCGAAGCCGCCATGCGCGGCGAACTGGATTTCGCGGAGAGCCTGAAGCGCCGGGTCGCCCTGCTGGAAGGCCTGGACGCCTCAGCGCTGGAGCGCGTCTACGAAGAACGCCTGCGCCTGTCGATGGGCGCTGAAGAAATGCTGCAGGCGGTGCAAGCAGCCGGCCTGAAAACCCTGCTGGTGTCCGGCGGCTTCACCTTCTTCACCGACCGCCTGAGGCCGCGCCTCAAGCTCGATTACACCCGCGCCAACGAACTTGAGGTCGTGGACGGCAAGCTGACCGGCAAGGTGATCGGCGAGATCGTCGACGCCGACGTCAAGCGCAAGACCGTCGAACACGTCTGCGCTTCAATGGGCATCCGCACCGAGCAAGCCATCGTCATGGGCGACGGCGCCAACGACCTCAAGATGATGTCGATCGCCGGCCTCTCAGTCGCGTTCCGCGCCAAGCCCGTGGTGCGCGAACAAGCCAGCGTCGCCTTCAACTACGTCGGCCTCGACGGCATCCTCAACCTGCTAACACACTAAAAGTCGGGGTCAGCTCTGGCAATCGGACATTTTAGTCTCGTGAGAAGCCAGAGCTGACCCCGACTTTTAAGCTACAACTCCGCGCTGGCGGAGGGCGGCAATGTCGGCTGCTGCCACGCCCAGCGCTGACAGCACGCTGTCGGTGTGCTCGCCAAGCGTTGGGCCTTGCCAGCGCACTTCGCCTGGGGTTTCGGATAGCTTGGGCACGATGCCGGGCATTTTCACGTGCACGCCATCGGGGAGCTCGGTATCGAGCAGCATGTCGCGCGCCTGGTAGTGCGGGTCGGCGACGATGTCCTTGACCGAATAGATGCGCCCTGCCGGCACTTCCGCGCGTTCCAGCACTGCCAGCACCTCGTCGATCGAGTGCGCGGAGGTCCAGCCGGCGATTGCGGCATCGATTAATGTCTCTTGTGCGGCACGGCCGTCGTTTTGGGCGAATTGCGGGTCTTCCGCCATGTCGGCACGGCCGATCGCGTGCATCAGGCGCTTGTAGATCGGGTTGCTGTTGCCTGCGATGACCACGTAAGAACCATCGCGCGTCGGGTAAGTGTTGGAGGGGGCGATGCCCGGCAAGGCGCCGCCGCTGCGTTCGCGCACGTGTCCCAGCAAGTCGTATTCGGGCACCAGGGATTCCATCAGGTTGAAGACGCTTTCGACCAGCGATACGTCCACCACCTGGCCGTCGCCATTGCCCATCTTGACGCGCAGGACCGACATCAGCGCGCCCATCACCGCGTGCAAGGATGCCAGCGAATCACCGAGGCTTACGCCAACGCGGGCCGGCACGCCGCCCGCTTCGCCAGTGGTGTAGCGGATGCCGCCCATCGCTTCGCCAATCGCACCAAAGCCGGGGCGGTCCTTGTAGGGGCCGGTCTGGCCGTAGCCGGAAATACGCACCATGGTCAATTTCGGGTTCAGCGCATGCAGCACATCCCAGCCCAGGCCCAGTTTTTCCAGCGCGCCGGGTTTCATGTTCTCGATCAGCACGTCGGCGTCAGCGCACAGCTGCTTGACCAGGGCAATGCCTTCCGGCGCTTTCAGGTTGATGGAGATGGATTTCTTGTTGCGCGACTGCAGGTACCACCACAGCGACGTCCCTTTGTGCAGCTTGCGCCATTTTCGGATCGGGTCGCCCTCGCCCGGCGCTTCGACCTTGATCACTTCGGCCCCGAACTCCGCCATCAGCCGCGCCGCGAAAGGCGCCGCGATCAGCGTCCCGATTTCGATAACCTTGATTCCTTGTAACGGACCTGCCATCTGCGCACTCCCCTTGCAATTGCATTATCATTAACGCCTAGTCAAATATTTTAACCGGAGGCGGAAAATGCTGTACAAGGGTAGCTGCCATTGCGGCAACGTGAAGTTCGAAGCGGAAGGTAATATCGAAGGTCTGGTCGCGTGCAACTGCTCGATCTGCCAGCGCAAGGGCGCGCTGATGTGGTTCATCCCCCGCACCAGCCTGAAGCTGCTGACTCCGGAGGAAGACCAGGCCACCTACGTCTTCAACAAACACGTGATCAAGCACCGCTTCTGCCCGAAATGCGGCATCCACACTTATGGCGAGGGCACCGACCCGAAAGGCAACGCCATGGCAGCTGTCAACGCCCGCGTGCTGGAAGATATTGAGCTCGAGGCATTCCCGGTCCAGCATTACGACGGACGCAAACTGTAAGGAGGGGCTATGGCGCAGGAACTGGTTTTCGACGGCCGCACCCAGTCAGCCAAAGACTGGGCTTTCTGGCTTTATCTCGCCCATGGCCTGAGCGTGTTTTTCACGCTGGGCGCCGCGTCCTTCATCCCGCTGATCCTGAATTACGTGAAGCGCGACGACAGCACTGGCACCTTCGTCCACAGCCACCACGGATGGATGATCCGCTCGTTCTGGTGGTACCTGGTGTGGATCTGTGTCGGATGGGCCTTGTTTGCAACGCTGCTCGGCATCCCGCTGGCCTGGCTCGTTTGGGTCGGTGCCTGGCTCTGGAAAATCTACCGTCTGATCCGCGGCATCACTACGCTCAACAACAACGCACCGATCGGCGATTGATAGCATTACACAAGTAACGAGCTGGTCTCATTTACTCTCTGATTATTTATAGGTGCCCATGCTGCCTGGGCGCAGACAGACGCCGGACAAGTTATCATCCCGGCCTTGAAACTTGACCGCAGCATGCAGATGCAACTCGTGTATGACCGCGGCTATTTCAACGGGACCGTGAGCTACATTGACGAAGACCGGCAGAAGGCCGCCGGCCTGTCAGTTGAGTCAGCCGTGGTCCAGGTGGCATTGCGCTAGGAACAGGCAATTCATAAGGTGCGCATGAAGGCCACCAGGTCGGCCTTTTCCGCCGCCGTCAATTTCGTCTCGAGGATCAGGTTGAAGAACTCCACCGTATCCTCGAGCGTCAACAGCCGCCCGTCATGCAGGTAGGGCGGCGATTCCTTGATGCCTCGCAGTGGGAAAGTCTTGATCGGCCCATCGCCCACCATCATCGCGCCCCTCACTTCATGAGGCTTGAAGAAGCGCTCCGTGTGCAGGTTGTGCATCAGGTTGTCGCTGTAGTGCGGCGGCATATGGCAGGTCGCGCATTGCGCTTTACCGAAGAAGAGCGACTGGCCGCGGAGCTCCTGTTCATTAGCCTTGCGCGGATCGAGCTTGCCAGTCACACCGAGTTTCGGTGCCGGCGGGAAATCGAGCAGCTCCTGGAATTCGGCCATGAAGTGCACCTGGCTGCCACGTTCCAGCACATTGACGCCTTTTTTTGTCGCGATCACCGGGTCGCCATCGAAGTAGGCGCCGCGTTGCTCGAATTCGGTAAAGTCTTCTACCGTTTTCAAGGCACGCTGCGAGCCGAACAGCCTTTGCAGGTTTACGCCGCGTAAAGTCGGCGTATCGAGGCGGTGGCGGAATGCTTGCGGCCGGATATCGCCGACCAGGTGGGTAGCGCCGTTTGTGTGGCCGTTGGAATGGCAGTCAAAGCAGCTTACGCCGCGGCTCGGCCTCTCCGAACGCCGGTCTTCGGTCTGGTTGAATTGCTGCTGCGGGAATGGCGTCAGCAGCAAGCGCAGCCCTTCCAGCTGCTTGGGATTGAGGATGCCGTTAAACAGATCGAAGAAATTCTCGATGGTCAGCAGCTTGCCTTTGGAGACATCGCCCAGGTCAGGCCGCGTCGTCAGGAATATGGGCGCAGGGAATTCCGGCAGCAGGTGATCGGGAAAGTCGAACGACAGGTCGAAGCGCGTCAAATCACGCTGCTCCTGCTTCTTGATTTCATCGATATGGAATTGCGGGAAAACCATGCCGCCCTCCGGATGGTTCGGGTGCGGGAGCGGCAGGAAGCCTTGCGGGTACAGTCCTTTATCGCGGATTTCGTCCGGGCTCATTGCGCCCAGCTTATCCCAGGTGACGCCGCGCGGAAGCTTGACCCGTATGCCTCCCTGCACTGGCTTGCCGCGAAACATGGTGACGCCCGCTGCAGGGCGATTCGACAGGTCATAGCGGCTTTCAAGCAAGGCGGCCTGCTCGCGCTGCAAGCCCGCGCGCGCTGCCTTCATCCGCTCAAACGTCGTCTGGAAATCTTCCTTCGCCAACACCGGCAGATAGCTCGTTGGCGGTGCCGCCGAAATCAAACACGCAGCGCCACCCAGCACGGCGCCCACTGCAATCTTTAGAATTTGCATGACGTTCTCCCCTGCTTAATGAACAAGCGGTTCAAGCATATCGGGAAGCGCGGTCGGCCCGCGCACGCAATGCTGGCTACATCAATGCAAGCGCACTTTCGATGTCGGCAATCAAGTCGTCGGGATCTTCGAGGCCGATGTTGAAGCGCACCAGGGCGCCCTTCTCTTTCCAGTTCTTGCGCATGGCCTGGATGCGGTAAGGAATACACAGGCTGTGTGCGCCGCCCCAGCTGTAGCCGATGCCAAACAGCTTCAGCGAATCGACGAAGCGGTCGGTTTGCGCCTCGGTGTACTTCGCGTCGAACAGCACGGAGAACAGGCCGCCAGCGCCGGTGAAATCGCGCTTCCAGTTTTCGTGGCCGGGACAATCTTCAAAGGCAGGATGCAGGACTTTGCTGATCTCCGGGCGCGCCTTGAGCCAGCTCGCCACCTTGCGTGCCGATGCGTCGTGGGTCTCGAAGCGGATTTTCAGCGTCGGCAGGTTGCGCAGCACAAGGTAGGTGTCGTCGGCGCTGACGCCCATGCCCAGCCGCATATGCGCCATGCTCAGTCGTTCGTGCAGCAGCTTGTCGCGGGTGACCAGGCTACCCATCAGCACGTCGGAACCGCCGGATTGGTATTTGGTCAGTGCCTGCATCACGACATCCACGCCCAGGTCGAAGCCGCGCAAGGCCAGGCCGGCGGACCAGGTGTTGTCAAGGGCGACCAGTACGCCCTTCTGTTTGGCCGCGTCGCAGATGGCGCGCAGGTCGGGCACTTCCATCGAAACGGAGCCAGGGGCTTCGGTCCAGATCAGTTTTGTGTTGGGCTGGATCAGTTCCGCGATACCGGCACCGGTCATGGGGTCGTACAGGCGCGCGGTGATGCCGAAATCGCTGGACATCCATTTCGCCAGGTCGCGGTTGGGACTGTAGACGTTATCGGGGAGGAGAACGTCGTCGCCAGATTTCAGCAGGGCGAAATTGCACATGGCGATGGCGGCGAGGCCGCTTGGCGCCAGGAGGCAGTGCGTGCCGCCTTCGATTTCAGCCAGGCGGGCTTCGAGCGTGAACGTGGTGGGCGTGCCGTGCAGGCCGTAGGTATAAGCGTTCTTTTCTTTCCAATCGCCCGAACGCATGGCGGCGACGTTCTTGAACAGGACGGTGGACGCGTGGTGGATGGCGCTGGGGAAGGCCGCGAAGCCTTCGGGCGGCACGTAGTCCGTGTGGATGATTTGGGTTTGGAGGCGCTTTTGGGTCATGCGCTTATTCTAACCCGGTAAACCTGGGTCAGACCCAAGGGTCAGACCCTCAACGGTACAACGGCCGCGGATTCAAACGAATTCCGCGGCCGTCGAGAGACGGGTCTGCCCCTTGGGTCAGACCCCGGTTTTCCGGGTTTACTGCGCCTCACCCCACAAATCGTGAGCGTCCGCAGTGGTGATCTCCACGTCATAGAACTGCCCCACAGCCAGCTTCTTCTTCGGGTCAAACGGACGCTTGACGTGAACAACACCATCAATCTCCGGTGCATCCGCAGCCGAACGGCCAACCGCGCCGCTAGGCGTCAGCTCATCGATCAGCACCTTCACAGTCTTGCCCACCTTGGCCTTCAGGCGGTTGCGCGAAATTTCTTCCTGCAGCAGCATCACTCGGCCACGACGCTCCTCGCGCACTTCATCCGGCACAGGATTCGGCAACTCGTTCGCAGTCGCACCTTCCACCGGCGAATAGGCGAAGCAACCCAGGCGGTCGATCTGCGCTTCCTTCAGGAAGTCCAGCAGATACTCGAACTCCGCTTCGGTCTCGCCAGGGAAGCCGGCGATAAAGGTGGAGCGAATCACCAAGTCAGGGTTCATCTCGCGCCATTTCAGGATACGCTCCAGGTTCTTCTCGCCGGAAGCCGGACGCTTCATGCGCTTCAGCACATCAGGGTGAGCGTGCTGCAGCGGCACGTCCAGGTAAGGCAGGATATGGCCGTCGCCCATCATCGGGATGATTTCATCCACGTGCGGGTACGGGTAAACGTAGTGCAGGCGCACCCACGCGCCATACTGCTTGGCCAGCTCGCCCAGGGCCTGGGTCAGCTGGGTCATATGGGTTTTCACCGGACGGCCGTTCCAGAAGCCGGAGCGGAACTTCACGTCCACGCCGTAGGCGGAAGTGTCCTGCGAGATCACCAGCAGTTCTTTCACGCCGGCCTTGAACAGGTTCTCGGCTTCCAGCATCAGTTCAGCGATCGGGCGCGACACCAGGTCGCCGCGCATCGATGGAATGATGCAGAACGAGCAGCGGTGGTTGCAGCCTTCGGAAATCTTCAGGTAAGCGTAGTGCTTAGGGGTCAGCTTGATGCCTTGTGGCGGCAACAGGTCGATGAATGGTTCGTGCGGCTTTGGCAGGTGGGTGTGCACCTGGGCCATCACTTCGCCCACCGCGTGCGGGCCGGTCACGGCCAGCACTTTCGGGTGCACCTTCTGGATGATGTCGTCGCCGTCTTTGTCTTTCTTCGCGCCCAGGCAGCCGGTCACGATGACCTTGCCGTTTTCAGCCAGCGCTTCGCCGATGGCGTCCAGCGATTCCTGCACGGCGGCGTCGATGAAGCCGCAGGTATTCACGATCACGAGGTCGGCGCCGTCGTAGGACTTGGCGGTTTCGTAGCCCTCAGCACGCAGCTGGGTCAGGATCTGTTCGGAGTCGACCAGCGCCTTCGGGCAGCCGAGGGAAACAAAGCCTACTTTTGGAGCTGGAGTGCCGTCGGCGGGAGTGATGCGGGTGATTTGCTTGGATTGCATGGCAGAAAGCTGATGATGATTCAGGGCAATCTGCCATTATACCAAAACCCTACACCAAAACCGGTAAACCTCGGTCTGGCCCTGCGGGTCAGACCCAGAGTTGCCGCTTTACTTTTTCTCCGCCGGCGGCGCAGCAAACGGGAACGTGCCAAAGATATTCTTGCTCTGATTCTGCATTTGCTCCTGCATCTGCACAAACAAGCTCTTGGACTGGTCAATATAGTTATTCATCATGCCCTGCATGATTGGCGCCTGCACATTCATGAACTGGGTCCACATTTCCGGGCTAAAAGTCTTGCCATCGAAAGTTGCGGCGCCCTGGGTGAATTTGCGCTGGATATCGGTAAATGCCTGGATATTTTTTTCCAGGTAAGAACCCATCATGCCCTGCATCGCATGCCCGTAGAAGCGGATGATCTGGGCCAGTACATCGGTCGAAAACATCGGGACACCGCTCGCTTCCTCTTCCAGGATAATCTGGAGCAGAATGCTGCGAGTCAGGTCTTCATTCGTCTTGGCATCCACGACCGTGAATTCCTCGGCGTCGAGCACGAGTTGTTTCACATCCGTCAAGGTAATGTAAGAACTGGTCTGCGTATCGTAAAGACGGCGATTGGGGTATTTCTTAATCAAACGTTCAGTACTTTTCTTAGCACTACTCATCACTGTGTCCCGTTGATAATATTTGCAACCCCATTATAGGGCGAAAAAAAAGCTTTTGGCACGACAATATTGCATTGCAACTTAATGTTACCAAAAATCAATCAGCCTTAGCCTTTACATAACGGCCCGGAGCCGCCTCGATTGGGGCATATTGTGCGTTTCCGAGCTTGGTGCGCGCCTTCACATCCTTGCCACCATGGGCTGCCAGGAACTCAGACCATTCCCCCCACCAACTGCCGGGATGCTCGGTCGCGCCGTTGAACCACTCTTCATGCGAGGCTGGACGGGCTTCATTGGTCCAGTAGCTGCGCTTTTTCTTGGCCGCAGGGTTGATCACGCCGGCAATGTGGCCGGAAGCCCCGAGGATGAACTTGTTCAGCTCCGGGTTCTTGTTGTTCAGGATCTTGGTGGACTGGTAAGCCGAATTCCAGGGCACGATGTGGTCTTCACGCGAAGCGTAGATGAACGCAGGCGCAGCAATTTTCGACAAATCGACCTTCTCGCCGGCCACCTTCAGCTTGCCGGGAACCTTCAGGCTGTTTTCCAGGTAGGTGTTGCGCAGGTACCAGCAGAACATTGGTCCCGGCAGATTGGTCGAGTCGGAATTCCAGTAAAGCAAGTCAAAAGGCGGCGGTTCATTGCCCTTCAGGTAGTTCGACTGCACATAGTTCCAGACCAGGTCGTTTGGACGCAGGCTGGAGAACGTACTGGCCAGGTCGCGGCCCGGCATCAAGCCGCCCGACTTCAGAGTCTGCTCGCGCAGCTGGACTTGCGCCTCGTCGACGAAGACGTTCAGCACGCCGGTGTCGGAGAAATCGAGGAAAGTGGTCAGCAGGGTAACGCCGGCGGCCGGCTGCTCACCGCGCGCCGCCAGCACAGCCAGAGCGGTCGACAGCAAGGTGCCGCCAACGCAGAAGCCCAGCACGTTCAGTTTGTCCTGCTTCGTGATGTCGCGGGCGATGTTGATTGCGTTGATCGCGCCCTTTTCGATGTAATCGTCCCAGGTGGTGCCAGCCAGCGATTGGTCCGGATTGCGCCAGGACACCAGGAATACGGTATTGCCCTGCTCCACCGCATAACGCACCAGCGAGTTCTCCGGCTGCAAGTCGAGGATGTAGTACTTGTTAATACAAGGCGGCACCATCAGCAGCGGGCGCTCGTGCACGGTCTTGGTCAGCGGGGTGTACTGGATCAGCTGGAACAGCTCGTTCTCGTACACCACCTGGCCCTCGGTGGTCGCCAGGTTGCGGCCCACTTCGAACGCCTTTTCATCGGACAGGGAAATATGGCCCTTCTGGATATCGCCCAGCAGGTTGGCCAGGCCCTTGGTCAGGCTTTCGCCCTTGGTTTCGATCAGTTTCTGGTGCGCTTCCGGATTCGTTGCCAGGAAGTTGGCGGGTGACATGGCGTCTACTACCTGCTGCACCGCGAAACGGATTTTCTGCTTTTGCTGCGGGCTTGCATCAACGGCTTCCGCCATCTGCATGAGGAATTTGCTGTTTAGCAGGTATGATGCCGCGTTGAACGCTGACACTGGATTGCCCTGCCAGGCCTCGGACGAGAAGCGGCGGTCTTTCAGCGCTGGCGCCTTGCCGGTCAGGAATTCCTGCCACAGTGCCCCGAACTCGCCCATATAATCGTTGCGCAGCTGCTCCATCGCTTCGGGACGGACGGTCGCACCGGCCTCGCGCAGCAGCGCGGCGCCGGGAACGGCATCCATCTCCGGCATCATCTTGAACCAGGATTGCCATTGGTTCGGATCGCTGATTTGCGCCATCCATGCGTTTGCGAAGGCTTGCGGGTCGGGCATGTTCATTTTTTTGAGTCCGTTCAAATATTAAAAAGACTGCTTATGTTGATTGTTGCTGTTGCCTGGCTCTACGTCACTGTGCTGATGGCGTTCACGGAACCTACCGTGATCGCCGGCATAATGACTTTCCTGCTGTATGGCGTGTTGCCATTGGGAATACTATTTTATCTAACAGGCGGCAAGCGCCGCAAACGCAAACGGGCAGCCGAAGCCGCCCGTCGTGAACAACCGCCTACTCCTTGATCCAGATCAAACTCGCCTGGCGCCCCGTGACCTTGTCACGGCGGTAGGAATAGAAGCGGCTGGCATCCGTCACGGTGCAAAAGCCGCCGCCCGCCACGTCCGTCACGCCTACCCGGCGCAATGCCTGCCGCGCCAGCGAATAAATATCGGCCAGGTACTTGCCGGGCAAGCCCTCCCGCGCCACGAACGCCGAGCGCAGCGCGGCTTCGGCAGCAGGGTCGCCGCCAGCGCCGGCCAGGAAAGCCGCCAGCACATCCTCGCCGACCTCAAACTCCTGCGGCCCGATGGCCGGACCGAGCCAGGCAATGATCTCGCCGCCTTCGGCTCCCGCTTCAGCACGCATGGCATCGACCGTCGCTTCGAGTACGCCACCGGCCAGGCTGCGCCAGCCCGCATGGGCAGCGCCGACAACGGTACCCGCACGATTGGTCAACAGCACCGGCAGGCAGTCAGCGGTCTGGATGGCGCACACGGCGCCCGGCATGGCCGCGATGCTGGCATCGGCCACAGGCACTTCACCACGGCCGATGCGGTCCGCCCGCGTCACCGCCGTGCCATGGACCTGCGACAGCCAGGCCGGCTCGCTCGGCAATCGCCCTTTGATGATCGCCCGGTTGAAGGCGACGTTGGCCGGATCGTCGCCAACGTGGACGCCGAGGTTCAAGCCGCCGCCTGCCGTGGGGATCTCCTGCGGGCCCGGCCCATAAGGCCCCGTGCTCACGCCGCCGCGCCGCGTGGTGCAGACAAAACCGATATTGGCCGGCGCGCCGGGCCACTCGGGCGCCAGCCATTGCGCTCCTTGGAAAGAATGCTGCATTTATTCGTCGTCGAATTCGTCGTCGTAGATATCGTAGTCTTCGTACTCGCCATGCTCCGAAGCAGCGGCGGACAAGACGGACTCGTCCGGTTCTTCAATGCCGGCACGCTCCATCAATTCCTTGAAGTCATCCGCCAGCGGCACAACCCACTCCATCTGCTCGCCGTTCGCCGGATGCACCAGGCCCAGGCGGCGCGCCTGCAGCGCCTGGCGCGGGAACACGCTGGCCATATGCTGCTTGCCATACACCTGGTCGCCGATCAGCGAGAAGCCCAGGTGCGCCATGTGGACACGGATCTGGTGGGTACGGCCAGTCTCCAGGCGGCACTGCACCAGCGATACCGGGCGGCCGTCCAGGGTACCTTCCGCCAGGCGCTGGTAGTGGGTGATTGCCGGTTTCGACCCCATGCTGGTGGAAACGGCCATTTTCACGCGGTCTTTCTGGTCGCGGCCCATGGACGCGTCGATGGTGCCGCTCAGGCGCGGGGTGCCCCACACGATACACCAGTAGACGCGCTTCACGGTGCGCGCCTGCAGCTGGCGCACGAGGTCGGTCTGGGTCGGCAGGTCCTTGCCGACCACCATCAGGCCGCTGGTGTCCTTGTCCAGGCGGTGCACGATGCCGGCGCGCGGTACGCCGCCCAGTTGCGGCCAGCGGAACAGCAGTCCATTCAGCATGGTGCCGGACCAGTTGCCGGCGCCCGGATGCACGACCAGGCCGGCCGGCTTGTTAATCACCAGCAGGTTGTCGTCTTCGAAAACGATATCAAGGGGGACGTCTTCCGGGGTGAACGCCACGTCTTCCGGCGCCGGCTGCGGGATCACCAGGATTTTCTCATCGCCATACACGGTGGCGCGGACTTTGGCCGGCTTGCCATCGACGGTAATATGGCCTTCTTCGATCCAGGATTGCAGGCGGCCGCGCGAAAACTGGGGCACCAGGCGCGCAACAACCTTGTCCAGGCGCTCGCCGCAGTCGGTTTTGCTCAATTCCAGTTCGATCGGCGCGAGAGGGTCGGCCGTTAAATCACCTTCAAAATCGGCGTCAAATTCATTATCAGGCAATTGTTCTGCCGAATTCATCTCAGGTTTCAATATCACAGCATTCCCATCGGCTATAATCAGCCAAGTTTAGTATTTTGGTTAACGATTCCTTGCACATCAACATGCAAAAAAAATTATCAGTAGTTGCAGCAACTGTCGTACTGCTTAGTTTGTCAGCTTGTGGCCTGTTACCAGATCGTGCGGACGAAACGCGCGGGTGGTCCGCAACGAAATTATACTCGGAGGCCAAGGATGAACAGGCCAGCGGCAACTATGAACGTGCCGTCCAGCTGTTCGAACGTCTCGAATCGAGCTACCCGTTCGGTACTTATGCGCAGCAGGCGCAGATGGAAATCGCCTATTCCCAGTACAAGGCACAAGACCAGGCACAGGCTCTGGCGGCTGTTGAGCGCTTCATCAAGCTGCACCCGAACCACCCGAACGTGGACTATATGTACTACCTGCGCGGCCTGGTCAATTTCAACGATTCCATCGGCCTGCTGAACTTCCTGTACGAGCAGGATCCTGCAGAACGCGACCAGAAGGCTACCCGTGAAGCGTTCGCCGCCTTCAAGGCGCTGGTCGAGAAGTTTCCCGATAGCAAGTACACGCCGGACGCACTGGAGCGCATGCGCTACCTGATCAATGCAATGGCCAAGTATGAGATTTACGTAGCGCGTTATTACTACCGTCGCGGCGCTTACCTGGCGGCGATCAACCGCGCCCAGGGTGTGCTGACCGATTTTGCGGACTCGCCGTCGAACGAAGAAGCGCTGGCCATCATGTATCGTGGCTACGACAAGATGGGTAACGTGTCGCTGCGTGACGATACCAAGCGCGTGTTCGAGAAGAACTACCCTGGCAGCAAGATGCTGGCGGATGACGGGCAAAAGAAGACTGCCTGGTATCACTTCTGGTAAAACCCGGTAAATCTGGGTCAGACCCAAGCCGGATGGCCGTCCCGTCTGACCCAAGTATGCTGAAGCCGCCGGCCATTGATCAGACAGGGTCTGACCCTTGGGTCTGACCCAGGTTTACCGGGTTCAGGCGGCAAGCCTGCGGCGGAAAATCCAGGTCGTATCGTTCGAGGCGTCCGCCTCAAATTTATAGCCATCCACGTCGAACTTCTTCAGTTTTTTCGGATCGGTGATATTGTTCACCGCCGCATAGCGCGCCAGCATGCCGCGGGCCCGCTTGGCGAAGAAGGAAATGATCTTGTATTTGCCGCCTTTCCAGTCCTCAAAGACCGGCGTAATCACCGGCATATTCAATTTCTTCGGCTTGACCGACTTGAAGTACTCGTCCGAAGCCAGGTTCACCAGCACCGGCGAGCCCTCCTGGTTCAGCGCCTCGGTAATCATGTCGCCCCAGAATTCATAAAGGTTCTTGCCGCGCGGGTTCTGCAAGCGGGTACCCATTTCCAGGCGATGCGGATGGATCAGGTCGAGCGGCTTGAGCATGCCGTACAGGCCTGAGAGGATGCGGATGCGCGACTGGGTGTAATCGAGCTGTTTGGCCGACATGGACCGCGCATTCAGCCCGTCGTAGACGTCGCCGTTGAAGGTCATGACAGCCTGGCGCGCCTCGCTGGTGTCCTTGGTCCAGGATGCATAGCGAGCAACGTTCAGGGTCGACAGCGCATCCGACAGCTCCATCAGCTCGCCCAGCTGGTTGGGCGAAAAAGCACGCAGGCGCTCGATCAGCTGCTCTGAATGGTCAAGGAACGCAGGCTGCGTTGCGAGCCTGGTGGTTGGCGGGGTTTCCAGGTCAAGACTTTTTGCGGGCGACAGCACAATCAGCATAAGATTCAAAATCCAAAACGAAAAACTTCGACATGATACCTGTTCCACCAAATATTTCACCCAAGCGCATCGTCATCGACACCAACGTCTGCCTCGACCTGTTCGTGTTCCAGGACCCGCGCTGGGCTTCCCTGTTGGCTGCAATCGAAAGCGGCGCGGTCGAAGCGATTACGCGTGCCGACTGCCGCGCAGAATACTTGTACGTATTGAACTACCCTCACCTGCCGCTGGACGAAACCACGCGCCCCGCCAGCGCCGCCCGTTTCGACCAGTACATCAAGGTGGTGCAGCCGCCGGAATCGGGCGCGCGACTGCCGGTATGCACGGACCGCGACGACCAGAAGTTCCTCGAACTGGCGCGTGATGCGCAAGCCGACATCCTGATCACCAAGGACAAGGCCCTGCTCAAGCTGGCCAAGCGGCTGGCGAAAGCCGGCATGTTCAAGGTCATGCAACCGGAAAAGTGGACACTGGAAGCTTGACTTTTAAGATTTACCCTTAGGGCAACACTTGTTTTAATCGGCTGCGCTAGAATGGAAAAAAAGTCCATTTTCCACGCACGATGAAACAGCTGATTTCCCGCCTGCCGCATATCGGCACTACTATTTTTTCGCGCATGTCCTCGCTGGCCGCGCAGCACGGCGCTGTCAACCTGGGCCAGGGGTTTCCTGATTTTGCCTGCGATCCAAAACTGATCGATCAGGTCACCATCGCCATGCGCGAAGGCTACAACCAATACCCAACCGGCATGGGCGCGCTCGAACTGCGCCAGGCGATCGTCGACAAAATCCAGCGCATCTACGGGCACCGCTACGACGTCAACGCTGAAGTCACCGTCACTCCCGGCGCCACCGAAGCGCTGACAACCGCCATCCTGTGCAGTGTGCATCCCGGCGATGAAGTGATCGTGATCGAGCCGGCTTACGACAGCTACCTGCCTGCCATCGAGCTGGCCGGCGGCGTCCCGGTACTGGTGCAGATGCAGCTCGACGCGCATGGCGGCTTTAGCGTACCGTGGGCGCGCGTCGAGGCAGCAGTCACGCCGCGCACGCGCATGATCATCATCAACACGCCGCACAATCCGACCGGCAGCGTGCTGCGCGCGGCGGACATGGCCGCACTTGGGGATATCGTACGCGACACCGACATCCTGATCCTGTCGGACGAAGTCTATGAACACATGGTTTATGACGGACAGCGCCATGAATCGATGTGCCGTTATCCCGAACTGGCCGAGCGTTCGTTTGTGGTCTCCAGTTTTGGCAAGACTTACCATGTCACCGGCTGGAAAGTAGGATACGTCGCGGCACCGGCGATGATGACCCTTGAATTCCGCAAGATCCACCAGTACAACGTCTTTTCGGTGAACACGCCGATGCAGCACGGGATTGCCAGCTATATGGAGGATCCCGCGCCCTACACCGGCCTGCCCGCCTTTTACCAGCGCAAGCGCGACCTGTTCCGCAAAGGGCTGGAAGGCAGCCGTTTCGAGTTGCTGCCTGCCGATGGCACCTACTTCCAGTGCGTGCGCTATGACCGCATTTCCGCGCAATCCGAAGCACAATTTGCGGAATGGCTGACCAGCGAGATCAAGGTCGCGGCGATCCCGGTTTCCGCTTTCTACCGGGACGGCAAGGATTCAGGCATTGTGCGCTTCTGCTTTGCCAAAAAGGACGAGACGCTTGCGCTGGCACTGGAGCGGCTGGCGCGCGTGTAACAAACCAGGGACCGATCATGAACCAGTACCTCAACAGCTTGCAGGATCTCGGCACGGAAGGCGGATCACGGCTCGAACCGCCGCCATCGGTGCTGCACGAACTTAACCTGGCCAACCGGCGCCTGGAAAAGCTGCTGGGTGACCTGCGCAACGAGCGCAATGCGGATGCGGATTTGCGCAATATCGCGCGCGAAGTGGTGCGCGCGGTCGAATTGAATCCGGATGTTGCCCTCGCCTGCCTGTTCCTGAGCCAGATCGCGGGCACCTACGCGGTGCGCCATTGCATCGAGACCGCCATCGTGGTGGTGCTGGTCGCACGCGGCCTGGGCAAGGCATCTGACGAAGTAATTTCGCTGACGGCGGCGGCGCTGACCATGAACGTTGGCATGATCCGCCATCATGACAACTTCCAGAACAAGCCCGGCGCGCTAAGCAGCGAGGAGATGGCCATCGTGCGCCGCCACCCGGAAGACAGCGCGGAAATGCTGAAATATGCGGGCATCGAAGATGACGAGTGGATCAACTGTGTCCTGATGCACCATGAAAATGACGACGGCACCGGCTACCCGGCCGGCATGACGCGCGAGCAGATCACCCAGAATGCCCGCCTCCTAAGCCTGGCCGATCGCTATTGCGCCCGCGTTTCCGCGCGCAACTACCGCTGTTCGATGCTGCCGGACGAGGCGCTCGAAAAGCTGCTGCATGATCCTTTGCACCCGGCCGACCCCATCCTTCAGGAGCAATTCCACCGCCAGGTCGGCAAGTTCCCGCCAGGCGTGCTGGTTCGCCTTGAAAATGGCGACCTGGGCGTGGTGACCGGGCGCGATAGCGGCGACGGGGTATTGGAAGTGCACTGCATGCGCGATGGGGCGGGCAAAGCCTTGCCTGCCGCCACTACCCATCGCCGCACCGACCAGCCGGCATGCGCTATCGTCGCAGCCCTCACCGAAGACCAGGCTGACCTGCGCTTCAGCATGAAGCAGATCTGGGGCGCGCAGGCGGCGCTTTAATCGAGCTGTTGCAGGCGTCGTTCGACGAAGGTCTGGAGTTCCGGCGTGAGGCGGCCGGAATCTTTCGCGCGCTGGAATGCCAGCCTGGCTTCGGGATTGCGTTTGTCTGCTTGCAGCGAGATTCCCATGCCCATCCACCACACCCCGTTAGCCGGCTGCAGGCGCACTGCGGCCTGGTAATGCTCAACGGCTTCCTTGTTGCGGTTGGCGCGCTGCAGGATGCCCGCCATCATCGCCCGGTAATCGGGATTCGACTCTGCGTATGGCAGGCTGCGTTGCATGGTCTCAAGCGCATTGCCGCCGTTTTCCAGCTGCAGGCGCGCCAGCAGCATCGCCATATTGGCCTGCTGCGGATCGAGGCTGGTCGCCAAGGCCAGATGGCGGATCGCCTCCGGCGTACGGCCGGCTTCCAGCAGCAGGCCGACCAGCGTTTGCCGCGCAGCTTCATGGCGCGGATAGAGTGCCACTGCCTGCTCCAGGCTTGCAATCGCCTCGCTCACCCGTGCATCCTGCAGTTTCGCCAACGCGCGACGATATTCGTTTTCAGCCTTTTGCTGCGGGCTAAGCCCGGTTTCGCTGCCCTCCACCGCTGAAGGCATGGCGCCCGCCGCCGCGCCTGCGGCCGGCAGGGGCGCTGCCTTTGCACGCGCCTCAAGCGACGCTCGCCCGGTCCCCTTCGCCAGACGCTCGGCCGTTACAACATCGCTCTTCCTCTGCTTGCGCGCAGACCCGGCCCCGCCGGCATTGATGGCGCCACCCGCTGCACGAGCCGCGGCGCCATCTGCACTCTGGGTCGTTCCGGCAGCAGGCGTGGCCGTGGCCGTTTCGGCGGCGGCACGTCGGGCTGCCGCGTTGCGTTCTTCCATTTTGCGGGCCAGCCTTTCGCCAGCCGCGCGATGCGCTTCCGCCGCAATATCCCCCGGCACGACTGGCGGTCCTTCATCGGCGGTCGCTGGAGCTACAGGAGCATTCTGCTGGATCGCAGGCTGCACCGGCGCCGGCTGCGGCGCGTGGGACGCAACAGCCGCTGAAGCAGCTGGCTTCCCGCCTTTGAAAAATTTCCAGGCCGCGAACCCGCCGCCGCCCAGCAACGCCAACGCCAGCAAGCCGACGGCAACAACCAGCGGCGACAATCCGCCACGCGCTCCGTAACTTACCGGCCGCACCTGGGAGGAGGCATCGGCGCGAGTCCCATCGCCCCCGCGTGCATCCAGGTCCCGCAGCATCTTGTTGATCAGGCTCATTTCAACACCGCCCAGGCCACGCTGCCCACAGCCATCAGCACGGCGGCCGCCGCGGCCAGCCAGGGCCAGCGCAGGCCAGCGCCACTGCCGCCGCCCGGTGTGCCAACCGTGTCCTGCGCCGCAATGGCCACGTGTTTCCTGTCCACCTGCTGCCGCCCCTCGCCATACGCCAGCATCAGGGACTTATGCGCCACGATATTCACCAGCCGCGGAATCCCCTTGCTGGCAGCAAACAGCCGCTTCACAGCAGCCTGCGTGAACAGCCGCGAACCGGTAAAGCCAGCGACCCGCAAGCGATGCGCCAGGTAAAAGTCCAGGTCATCGCGCGACAAGGCGCCCATGTGGTAGTGGAAAGTGATGCGTTGCGCCAGCTGCCGGATCGAATCGACTTCCAGGTGCCGGTTCAGCTCCGGCTGGCCAAACAGCACGATCTGCAGCAGCTTGCGTTTTTCCGTTTCGAGATTGGTCAGCAAGCGCAAAGCCTCCAGGCTCTCGATTGGAATCGCCTGCGCTTCGTCCAGGCACAGGATGACCTGCTTGCCTTCGCCCGCCAGTTCCATCAGTCTGTGCGTGATCGACTTCAGCATCTGGTGCTGGTCCACGTCGCGTTCCAGCTTCACTTCCAGCTCGTCGGCCAGGGCCAGCATCAGGGTGCGGGGCTCCAGGTAAGGGTTCGGGATGTAGGCCGTGACAAAGCCTTCGCCCAGCGTCGCCAGGAATTTGCGGCACAGCAGCGTCTTCCCGGTGCCCACCTCGCCGGTGATCTTGATGAAGCCTTCGCCGCTGCGCGCGGCAACCAGCAGCGTATTCAGCGCCTCCTGCGACTGGGCGCTGGTAAAGAAGTAAGAGGTGTCGGGCGTAATGCCGAACGGTAGCTCACGCAGCCCGAAATGCTGGCTGTACATCAGCGTGCTCCCCTGTGCGCAGGATCGAGGTCCTTGATGCGGCGCTCCGCACTTAACAAATCCTCATTCCAGCTGGCGTCGCCTTCAATGACAGTCGGCTTGATCAGGACCACCAGTTCGCGCTTCTGCAGCACCTCCTGGCGATTGCTGAACAAGTTGCCGATGACCGGCAAGCCGCCCACGCCCGGCACGCCAGAACGGTCGCTGGTGGTTGCCTGGCGCATCAAGCCGCCGATCGCCACCACCTTGCCGTCTTGGCCGCGCACCAGACTGTCGAACTCCGACGTAGTGGAGGATGCCAGCGGCAGGTTCAGTGCCCCAAGCGCGCTACCCAGGTTTACAGACTTGTTGACAGTCGATACCTGGCTCACCGACGGATGCACGTGCATCAGGATATTGCCGTGTTCATCGATCTGCGGCGTCACATCCAGCACCACGCCGGAGAAGAATGGCTGCAACGTCACGTTCGGCGACACCGTGCCGTTGCCGGCGGAGTTGGTCGTGGTGGTCGTGCTCACGCCGGTGACGAAGAACTCGTCGGTGCCGATTTTCAGGACGGCCTTCTGGTTATTGGTGGCGGTGATGCGCGGGCTGGAGAGCACATGCACCGTGCCCTGCGACTCGAGGAAGGAAATCAGGGCCGCGAAATTACTGGTCTGGAAAGCCAGGCCAAACAGCGTACCTGCCGCCTCGGCTGCGCTGCCGATATTGCGGCCACTGTTCGCGGCCAGTCCGGTGACCGCATTCCCAATCGGATCCACGACGGCATCGCGGCCGCCATTGCGCGGCAACGCCGCCAGGCCGGTGCCCGGCTGCACTACGCCGCCCGAAATCCTGTGGTTATTGCCGGTGCCGAAAGCCGCCCAGTTGATGCCCGACTGGAAGCCGGAATTCAGCTCCACTTCGAGGATCTTGGCCTCCAGGATCACCTGGCGCTCAACCGACAACTGCGTCGCGCGCAAGTAGCGGTCCACGGAACGCAGTTCTTCCGGCATCGCCCGCACCACGATCACGCCGGACTGCGGGCTGATCACCACTGAGCGCCCGCCTTCCTTGCCGCCCACCAGCGTCTCCAGCGACAGCTTCAGCTCTTTCCAGAAGTCGGACTCGGTGCGCGTCATCACATTGCTGGCATCGCGCAGGCGGCCGCCCTGGCCATTGTTGCCCTGGCCATTGTCCTGGTTATTATTGTTCTGCTGGTTGTTGTTATTTCCGTTGCCGGCGTTGTTATTGTTATTGTTGTTATTGTTGTTATTGCTGTCAGCGACCGAGGTCGAACTCACGCGCAGGTTCGACATGCCCATGCGCTGCGCCGTCAGGTAATTCACCTGGAACATGCGTGTCTGGATCGTCAGCGGGCGAATATAGATCCGGGTACCTTCGATGCGATAGTCGTAGCCATACAGTTCGCGCACCGCATCCAGCGCTTCAGCCATCGTCACGTCGCGCAGGTTGGCGGTGATATTGCCCGACACTTCCGGATGCACCAGCATGTTGTAGCGCGTGCCGGCAACGAGCGAATTGAAAAACTGCTGCGCCGGCACATTGTTGAACGCGACATTGAAACGTTCTTCGATCACCGCACGCGACTGCGGCAAAGCGCTGGCCAATGTACTGACAGGCGGGAGCAAGGCATTTGCCACCGCGTCCGGCTGGGCCGCCGCAGTTGCGGGCGGCTTCGTGACCGCCGCCATTTCCGCGCTGATCTTGTCATACGTGCCGCGCGGCGGATTCATACTGCAGGCCGCAAGCCCGGTTGCCACGGAAAACACGGTTGCCAGCTTAAGGAAGTTTCTCATTCTTGTTCTCACTTCTTGCGGCTGCCCGCCGCGAGGGGAAATAAAATCAGTGTTTCGGTCTTGTTGCCGCGACGGAGCACGGCGACATTGGCGCCAACTTCTTCCAGCACCGCACCATGGAAGGCCTGGCCCTTGCGCACCACCTCACCATCGATGACTGCGACCTCGCGGCCCTCGTGCCCCTTGCCGACCAGGACCGACTGCAGCACCGGCTTGCGCGGAACACTGGGCGCCGGCACTGCGCTCGGCGACTGCAGCTGCAGCGCTTCCGGTGGCGGTCGCGTTGGATCCGACAGGGCCGCGTGCGATTGCGCCGCAGCGCAAAGCGGCGCCACTAGGAAGACGGCTAGCAGGCGGGCGCTCATAACGTCATCCATTTTTCGTCCAGGCCCAGGGTATACAGCGTCAAGGTCAGCGTGGAATTGGGGTAGTCATGCGCATCGAGCTGGGCGCGCCCCCAGAAGACCTGCTGCGGCGAGCCTTCCAGCGCTTCCATGTAATTGAGCATATCCAGGTAGCCACCCTGCAGCACGACCTCCACGCCATGACGGTACAACAGCTCGCGCCGGACCGGCGCAGCTTTTGCGTCGGCGTTGCCGCCCATTCCGCTGACCGGCAAGGTACGCAGGGACAGCAGTTTCAGCTTGCCATTCGAACGCAGCAACTGCTGCAGCAGCTGGCCCATTTTTTCCGGCGCCACCAGGCCGTGCTGGGTGGCGCGCAGCGCGCCAGCCAGGGCGGCGGCGTCGCGGTTCAGATCCGCCAGTTGCTTCTGCGTTGCCGCATCCGGGTTGGCATTGAAGGCGGCCATCTGCGCCTGCACGCCGGAATTTGCCGCATCCACTTGCATATTCTGTTGCCGGATCTGGTCGGCCAGCATACGGTTGCGCGCGAACAGTGGTTCCAGCACGAGGGTATTGACCATGAACAGAAGCGCCGCTACTGAAGCGATGAAAATGGCAACCCGTTCGCGCAAAGTCATCGCGTCGATGCGGCCGCTCAATTTAGCCCATAGCGCCTTCATCTGGCCGCCTCCTTGGCCTGCGCCGGCTGGGTCGCCAGGCGGAATTCGACGTAAGGTGCACCCGCGGCGGCGCCGGTCCCGCCGCCAGCCGAACCAAGAGCGCCGGCAGGGGCTTGTACTGCCGCCGGAAAGCCGGGCCGCGCAATCTCCAGGCTGCCGAAGGTCTTGCCCTGCAGGGCAGGCTCACGGGTCAGGCGCTGGATATAGCCCGGCAGGAGTTCAGGTTGCAGCGCCCTGCCCTCAAGCCCGACCTCCTTGCCGGCGCCAACAACGGTCACCCCGGTCAGCCACACGCCGTGCACGCCCTGGCGCGCAAACGCCCGCCAGTATTCCGAATAGCCGGCCGTATTGCCCAACTCGCCCCGCTCGAGCACCGACTGCACCTCGCGCAGCGATTTCAACTCTCCCTGCATGCGCGCCACCTCCGCTTCGAGCTCCTTGCTTTTCTGGCGCGGAGGGAATTCCGCACTGACCTTCGCCAGGCGCGCTTCCGCCGCCGTCAGCGCCGCCTTGCCGGCCGCCGCATGTTCGGCCAGCTGCGAATTCTTTACCGCGCCATAGGCGGCCAGCAGCAAGGCGCCCGCCGCCACCATGCCCAGGGTCTGCGCCATATGCACGGCGGTGAAGATCTTCTTCTGCTTGAGGAAGATCGGGTTGAAGAGGTTGATCTGCTGGCTCACAGCACTAGCTCCTCCTGGCGCAAAGCCGCACCCAGCGTGAGGAACTGCCGCACTTGCTGTTCCGGCGATTGCAGCCCGGGCGCTTCCGACAAATCGAACACGTCGGACAGCCCGAAGGATTCCACAGGCATATACATTTGCGCCGACAGAAAGTCCTGCAGCGAAGCGACGCCGGTCGGCGCCAGCATCAGGCGCGAAATGCTGATGAAGGAATACTGGCGGTCGAAGTGGTCCAGCGACCGCTGGAGTTCAAGGGCGATCTTGTCGAACGAGGCGTGGCGCCGCTCGATATCGTGTTCCTGCAGCATCGCCAGCGTCACGTCGAAGTGGCGCGCCAGGTAAAGCTCCTTGTTGTAGCTTACCGTCAGCAGGCCGCCTGCCGCATCGAAGGACAGCATGGCAAGGCCGCGGCCCTCCGGCTCCATCAGCGCCGAAATATTCCGCTGTGCCATTTCGGGAACGTCGATCACCGACAACGGCGCTTGCGCCTCGGCGAACAGGTCCTGGCGCGACTGGATCAGGCTATTGCGCGAGGCGATGGCAAACATCGAATGCGAGCGGTTGCCGGCATTCTTGTCTACCGGGATATCCAGCACATCGATGGTGGCATCGTCGATATGGAAATCCAGCATGTCTTTCAGGCGCCAGCGCACGGCGGTCTTCAATTCTTCCTGCGGCACGTTGGGCGCTTCCACTTGCAGCAGCTGGTATTCATTGGCCGCGAGCAGAGTCGAACCGACAAAGCTGGCCGCCTGCGCTTCGCGCGCGGCGCGTGCCAGGGCTTCTGCCGACAAGCTCGGGGTCACCGGGTGGAATGCGGAAAGTTTGACGATTGGTTTGGCGGCAGGCTGCCGCTCGACGCGCGCCACACAGATCCCGTCTGCATGGAATGACGTCACAAGGATGCCTTCTTTTTTTCTTGCCCTAGAGAAAAAACGCATGCCACCAATCTAAAAAGAAAACGTTACGCGAGCTTCGCGACGTAGATGGTTGATTATATTCAAGATTACATTACACTTTTAATAAATTTCGCCAATTATCAATTTATTTCTTTCGCGGTGTTACGGTCTTGACACATTCTGTTTCCACATGGTCTGATTGGCCATGATTTCCCGCGCAATCCTCGCCATTTTCCTGTGGTGTGCCGCCACTTTCGCGCACGCACAAAGCTATAGCTGGCCCGCCGATCTCATCTCCAGTTTCAATTGCACGCTCGTTGCCGCCGGCGAATACAACTGCCCGTCCATGAGTTTTTCCAAGGATGTGTATATCGTCATCACCTCGCCGCTGGTGGTGCACGTCAACGGCAATTTTTCTGCCTCGAAGAATTTCATCATCCCGAAAGGATCGCCGCTTCTGCTTGACGTCAAAGGCACGGTGACCTTCTCAAAGGACATGAACGCCTACATGGACATCCAGTCCACCGGCAGCATGACCTTCGCCAAGAACACGATCGTGCATGGCGACCTGAATTCGGGCGACAGCATCACCATCAACAAGGATTCCCTGGTCGACGGCGACGTCTTCACCAAGAACACGCTCAAGGTCGGCAAGAACAGCAGCATCAGCGGCGACTGTTCGTACGCCACCACCAATTACTACTGCCACAAAGTGCCCCCGCCGCCGGCTGGCAGCGTCGACCACTTCCTTGTCGAGCATGACGGCACCGGCCTTACATGCTCGCCGGCCGAAGTCACGGTGTGGGCTTGCGCAGGCGCCAGCAGCGGCGGCACCTGCCCGACCACCACCGTCGGCGCCAGCAGCACGCTGGTGGTGGCGGCGGGCGGCGCCACCATCGGCAGCTATCCATTCAGCATCGCAGCGGGACAGACCAACGCCACCGTCATCGTGCCCTATGCCGGCACGAAGACGGTCAATTTCGGCACAACGGCGGGCGGCACAACCTGCTGGGACGGCACTTCCGGCAGCTGCCAGTTCACCTACAACGACTCCGGCTTCGACTTCAATGTGCCGGACCATGCCTCCGCCACCAGTCCATTGGTTGACATGTACGCGGTCAGCAAGGCTCAAGGCTCCGACACCTGCGCCCCCGCATTCACCGGCGCCAAGCCGGTGACGTTCACCTGCGCCTATGTCGATCCCGCCACGAGCGCGCCGATTGGCAGCCGGCCCGTCATCCTGCAAAGCGGCAGCAGTATCGTCTCGCTGACCTGCGGTGGCGGCGCACAGACGATCAGTATGACGTTTGACTCCGATGGCAAAGGCCAGTTCAGCGTCAACTATGCGGATGTCGGCAGGCTGCAGCTTGCCGCGGCCCATGCACCGGCCAATATGAACGGCAGCTCCAGCTTCACTGTCTATCCGCGCAAGTTCGCTGTCGCTTCGCCCACTCCCGGCGCCCTCATTGCAGCCGGCGACAATTTCAGCCTCACTGTTACGGCACTGAACGATGCAGGCAAGGTCACGCCGAATTACGGGCTCGAATCAAGCAAGCAAAGTGCCGTTCTCTCGTTTTCCAGGTGCCAGCCGTCCGATGGCGAAGATGGCGTCTTCACGCCCGGCACATTGGGCGCCTTCAAGGACGGTGTTGCAACAGCCACCGGCAACAGGTGGGATGAGGTTGGAACCGGCGATGTCATCGCAACCAATCCAAGCTACCTCTCCAGCGGACAACCGGTTACCGGCAGCAGCAGTACTGCCGCCAGCGGCTGCTCCGGCGCATTTGGCCGCTTCCGTCCACATCATTTCGAGACCATCCCAGTACCGGCCTGGACCTACTCCGGCCAGCCATTTGGCGTCACGGTCATCGCCAGGAATGCGGCCAACACAACGACACGTAACTATTACGTGAAGGGGCCTGAAGCCTTCGCGCGCGACATTACGCTGAGCGCCTTGAGCGACGCTACGCCCGCCTCGGCCAATCCCGGCCCTGGTGCATTGACCGCCAGTGCAGTGCCGGCTGCGACCTTCACACTTGCCACCGACGGCGAAGCCATCGCCAGTCCCGTGTACACATTCACGGCGCCGCTTACCAGGCCGACGCAAATCCGGATCCGTGCCATCGATGCCGACAAGACCACCTCAGAAAATTTCATTGAAAAGACCCTCGAAGTGCGCAGCGGCCGCGTCAAGATCAGCAATGCCTTCGGCCCGCGTGGCCGCGACCTCGATGTTCCCGTCCGCATTGAATACTACACGGGCAATTCATGGCTGTTGAACCAGCTTGACTCAGCGACCGTCTTGCCCGCCAGCGCCTTTGCCCTGACGCCGCCGGCGCTCATGACTGGCGTCGCCGTGTCAAATGATGTCAGCTTCAAGCTTGGGATTGGCAACATCCATTTAACAAAGCCTGGCAATGCAGCAACGGACAAGAACGGCTCGGGCACGGTCAGTATCGCGGCCAACCTGGGATCTACGGCGAGCGACGCCTCCTGCCTGCTGGCGCCCCGCCCCGCGAGCACCGGCGCAGGCCTGGCCTGGCTGCGCTCCCTGTACGGCTCCTGCAACACGAACTGGACACAGGACCCAACTGCGCGGGCAACGTTTGACGCGCCCAATCCGGAAAACAAGTCAACCGTCTTTGGCCGCGAGGTATTCAATTGAAGCCCCGCGCGCCGGGCTTCACCATCGTCGAACTGGTGACCATCATGGTGGTGATCGGGATTCTCGCCGCGATCGCGATTCCGCGCCTTGGGCAACTCGATGCATTCACCTCCTCGGCATACCGGAATGAGGTGCTCAGCGCTTTGCATCATGCCCAGAAAAGCGCAGTAAGCCACCGGCGCCTGGTCTGTGCAACGGTCAACCCGCAAAACGTGCAACTGCTCATCGCCCTCAATGCCGGCGATACGGCGTGCCTCACCACTAACGCGCGGCCCTTCCCCAGCCCGGACGGAACGCCTTTCGCCAGTCATGGCAATGAACGCGCCCAGAGTGGCCCACTGGTGGGCGTGCCGCTGTTCTTCCAGCCAAGCGGCGACATCACGATGGACGGTGCGGGCACCGTGTTCGCGTCCGGCTTCATTTCAATTACAGGGCAGCGCGGCATCAATATCGACGGGAGCGCCGGCCATGTCGAATAAGTCCCAGCGCGGCTTCACCCTGGTAGAGATGATCATCGCCATGGTGATCATTGCTGTCGGCCTGGCCGGCGTCCTTGGCGTGCTGTCGCGCACCGCGGTCAGCAGCACAGACCCGATGGTCAGCAAGCAGATGACGGCCATCGCGGAAGGCATGATGGAAGAGATCCAGCTCAAGCCTTTCATCGACCATACCGCCACCCCATTCAATGGCTGCGACCGCAGCGCTTTCGACGATCTTGATGACTATGCCGGTTATGGCGGTGCAAACGGGATCCAGGTCTGCACGATCGACGGCACGCCGGGACCGGCTGGCTACACGGTCCAGGTCAGCATGGCCAATGCGGCGGGCGGCATCCTGAGCGGCGGCATACCTGCCGGTGAGACGCGCCAGATTACCGTCACTGTCCGCAAGGGCAACAGCAGCTACCAGCTCGCAGGCTGGCGCACCAGGTTTGGAGGGTAAGGCCATGAAACTGCAGCGCGGCTTTACCCTCGTTGAGCTGATCGTCGTCATGGTGGTCACCGGCGTACTTGCGGGCATTCTCGTGACCTTCTTCACGCCTGCAGTCAACAATTATTTCGCCAGCTCCCGGCGCGCCATGTTGACCGACGCGGCGGACGGTGTCATGCGCCGCATGTCGCGCGATATCAGGATTTCGGTTCCGAATTCAGTGGATATCCGCAGCAGCAGCCAGGGCGCCTGTCTTGGCATGCTTCCCACCTCCAGCGGCGGCCGCTTCCGCATGGACCGCGACGTAGCGTGGGACAACAGCCATCCCAACCCGGCCGACCAGTCCAAGCCCGTCACGCCGGGAATGACGGTCGCAACGTTCGATGCTACGACGAGCGGGGTCCAGGGCTCGGCGAACGATTGGGTCCTGATCGGCAATCAAAGTTATGCCGATGTGTATTCCGTTGCCAACCATGGCCGACTCAGTACGCTGGCAACGCCGCCGGACCTCCGCCTGGGTAACAAACGCGTGACCTTGCAAGCGCCGATGCCCGTCCCTGCCGGATATGACGGCGCGCGCTTCTTCGTCGTGCCCAACGCACAACAAGTGGTCGCGTACGTTTGCGCAGGTGGCGGCCTGGATGCCAATGGCACTGGGCGCGGCACGCTGTACCGCGTGCGGGGCCACGCCATTGGCGCGGCCGATCCTTATGCCTGTCCGGTGGCGACTCCCGGCGCCACGCCGGTCATCGCGACGCACGTTTCCGCCTGCACGATCAGGTTTACGCCCAATCCAACCGCAACGCAAATGAGCGGCCTGGCAGAGATCGACCTGACACTGACTGAAGCTAATGAAAACGTACGCCTGAATTTCAGCGTAAGCGTGGAGAACATTCCTTGAACAAGCGTAGGCAGCAAGGCTTTGGCTATATCGCCGCAATCGTCATCGTTGTCGTGCTGTCGGCGCTGGGCGTCGCTGCGGCACGCCTGTCGACGACGCAGCAGACGGGCGCCAACCAGGACCTGCTTTCTTCCCGCGCATGGCAGGCTGCACGCGCCGGCACCGAATGGGGAATGTATCGCGCCTTGCGCCAGCAAAGCTGCGCGGCGGCGACCACTATCAATGTGGGGAATGGATTTAACGTGACGGTGAAATGCGATTCGGCGGTTTTTTTCGAAGGTGAGGTTGAGAACCCACCGGGCACCGTTCAGCCACAGAGCAAAACTGCGTTCACCATTACGGCAACTGCCTGCAATTCCGCCGCTTGCCCGGATAACGCGCGCGCCGTCGACCTTGAATATACTGAGCGCAGCCGTGTCGTGACGGCTTGCTCGCTGAACGATGCTGCGAACAAGCCGAACGGGAAGCCTTGTTAGATAAAACCGGGACGGATAAAGAAAAAGCCAGGCGGCGCCTGGCTCTTTCCTTGGATCTTTCGATCAGCAGCTGCCTGGAGCCGGAGGATTGGTAATGACAGGCACTGCGCCCGAAGTCGATTCGGTATAACGGATGAAGCAGGTCGAGCCAGTCGGCGAGCCTGAAACACTTTTGGGGATGATGGCGATTTCGGTACCGCTCGTCGTTGGAGTATTGGCATCGCCAGCGTTACCGGGATTGATCGTCACGTAATCGGCATCGGTAATGCCCGCTGCGGTCAGCAGCGCAGCCGATGCGGTCGGAAAGCCGCGCGCATCCACTGGCACATTCAGGTTGCCTTCAACGCCGACGTTGCCCGCCACGCCCGTGCCACCGGCCAGCCAGCGGCCATGCACCATGGCGACGGTCGCATTCAGTGCGCCGCGCGCGCCGTTCAGGCTGGCCACGCGTGCATCGCCCCCCAGGTTGATGAATCGTGGCAGCGCCGTGGCAGCCAGGATGCCGAGGATAACCATGACAACGATCAGTTCGATCAGGGTAAAACCAGACTGCTTAGGGGTCTGAAACTGTTTCATTAAGCCTCTCCAGATACTTGTAGTGTCGCGGTTTTATTAATCGACTTGTTCCAGGGTCACACCGCCAGGCCCCGGCCCTTCGTGGATATTGGTGATATTTGAAGGGGCTTGCGCAAATTTTACCTTGAAATTCAAGCGTTTCGCGCCGTTTCCTCCAAAATAGCCTCGCTTATTTAACAGATATGACAAAGTTGTGGTGGATCGGTCGAAATACCACTGTCCTTCCGCCACCGCGCCGGCTTTGGGCGCATCAAATTCCCCCGCATAATTCGCTGGCCGGCGGTCAAGCCAGTCCATCGGGTTCTGTTTCGCCAGCGAAGCGATTTCTGCCTCATTCCCCCTTAGATACAACGAAGCAGCCCTGCTAGCAAGGGCCGCACGCAAGCTTGTTACAACTTGCGCGGCTGCAAGCCGTTCCCCTTCTTCCTGGTAATACTGCAGCTTGTTCAGCAGGACACCGGTGAGGATGGCAAAAATAATCGCTACAACCGCAAACTCGAAGTAACCCGAACCGCCCTGCCGCGCATGTTGCAGCAAAGCCACGTTACTTGGCTTGCGATACAACACTCTCATCGGCGCAGCGCCGCCTTGCCCAGGTCCCAGATCGGCAGGAAGATGCCCAGGGCCAGCACCAGCACCATCGCACCGAGGAAGGTAATCAGGATCGGCTCGATCTGCGAGGCCAGGGTCTTCAGCTCGTAATCCACCTCGCGTTCATACATTTGCGCGATCTCGTCCATCAGGTCATCCAGCGAACCGGATTCCTCGCCGACGGCGATCATCTGCAACACCACCGGCGTAAACACCGCCGCCGTCACCGCCGTACGCAGGATCGATTCGCCGCGCTCCACGCCATCGCGCATCTGCTCAATGCGTGAAGTGAGGAAGGCGTTGTCGACCGTCTGCGACACGACGGTCAGCGCCTGCACGATCGGCACGCCGCTGCGCGCCGACAGGGAGAAGCTGCGGGCAAAGCGCGCCATCGTCGCCTTGTGGATGATTTTGCCCGCGATCGGGATGCGCAGTTTGATGCGGTCCCATTCATAGCGGCCCTTGTCGGTCTTGATCCAGGACCGGAATCCGAAATACGCCCCCACCGCAATCACCAACAGCAGGCCCCAGTAGTGCTGCATGAAGCCGGACGTGGCCAGCAGGATGCGCGTCATCAGCGGCAGCTGGGTGTGGAAACTCTCGAACACCTTGGCGAATGCCGGGATGACGAATATGTTCACCACCACCATCGCGATCACCATGGCGATCACCACGAAGCTTGGATAGCGCAGTGCTGTCTTCACCCGCTCGCGCATGTCGCGGTCGAATTCCATGTGCTCGAACAGGCGCAGGAACACCTCTTCCAGCCGGCCCGTCATCTCGCCCACGCGCACCATCGACAGGTAGAAGGCGGAGAACACGTCCGGGTGGCGGCGCATCGCCGCCGACAGCTCGCGCCCCGAATCCAGCGATTCGCGCAAATCCTTGATCACGCGGCCGAAGGCCTTGCTGATGGCCGATTCCTGCAAACCCGCCAGCCCGCGCATGATCGGCACGCCCGATTTGAGCAGCGTGTACATCTGGCGGCTGAACAGCTGCACGTCCATCGCATTGACCTTCTTCTCGGTCAAGCGCTCCCACAGCCCTTCTTCGTTCGTCCTGGCGACGGCCTTGGTGACGTTGATTTCGATCGGCGTTACGCCGGTACTGAACAGCTGGTCCGCCACCGCACCGCTGTCGGCAGCCTCCAGCACACCCTGCATCATTTCGCCGCGTGCGTTGCGGCCCTTGTAGGCGAACAGCGGCACGTCAATCCTCTAACTGGTTGCTGATGCGCATGGCTTCCGCCACCGTCGTACGGCCCTGGACCACCAGCTGCACGGCGTGACGGCGCAGGGTCTGGCCATCCATCTGCTGTGCGGCCGCTTTCAGGAACACGGCGGGATCGACGTCGTTGGCCGCATCCACCACGGCTTGCGTCATTTCCAGCAGCTCGTACACGCCGGTACGGCCACGGTAGCCCAGGCCATTGCAATGCGAGCAGCCCTTGCCGTGGAAGTAGCGGCCCATGTCGACCTTGTCCTTCAGTTCAAGGCTGAGCCATTCATGCTCGTTCGGCGTCAGCTCATACGGCGTGGTGCAGGATTCGCAAATCACGCGCAGCAGTCGCTGCGCCAGCACGGCCTGCAGCGAGCTGCCTACCATATAGCGCGGCACGCCCATATCCATCAGCCGCAGCGGGGTGCTGGCGGCATCGTTGGTGTGCAGGGTTGACAGCACCAGGTGGCCGGTCATGGCGGCGCGCAGGCCAATGGAGGCAGTTTCCTGGTCGCGCATCTCGCCGACCAGCACGATGTCCGGGTCCTGGCGCAGTGCGGAGCGCAGCACACGCGCAAAATCCAGTTCGATCTTTTCATTCACCTGGACCTGGTTGATGCCGGCCAGGCGGTATTCAACAGGATCTTCAACGGTGATCAGCTTCTTCTCCATCGAATTCAATTCGGCCAGCGCACAGTACAGCGTGGTGGTCTTGCCGCTGCCGGTAGGACCGGTGACCAGTACCAGGCCGTTCGGTCGGGCGACGATGGCACGGAACTTGTCGAGCAGCGGCTTGGGCATGCCGATGGCGTCCAGCCGCAAGGTCATGCCGCTCTGGTTCAGCAAACGCATCACGATCGATTCCCCATACTGTGTCGGCATGGTCGAAATACGGACGTCGATGCGGGCGTTCTTGACGCGCACGGCAAAGCGGCCATCCTGCGGCAGGCGCTTCTCGGAAATGTCCAGGTCGGACATCAGTTTCAGGCGCAGGGCCAGTGCAGGCGCGATCTTGATATCGGCTTCCGTCTGCAGGTGCAGCACGCCGTCGATGCGGAAGCGGATCTGCAGCCGGCCTTCCTGCGGCTCGATGTGGATGTCCGAAGCGCGCACTTGCGCCGCATCGTCGAACAGCGATTGCAGCAGCTTGACCACCGGCGCTTCTTCCAGGCCGGGACTGGCGGCTGCCAGCGCGCCGAAGTCCACCGAGCCTTCGCCCATCTCCTGTTCCAGCTCGCGCGCCAGGCCGGAAATGTCCTCCGTGCGGCGGTAGATGCGGTCAATGGCGGCCAGCACCTCGGTCTCGTTGACCACGGCCAGCTCAATGGTCTGCTTCAGCAGGCGGGAAATCTCGTCGTACGCAAACAGGTCGGTTGGGTCGGACAGTCCGACCAGCATGGTGCCCTTGCGGTCTTCCAGTACCAGGGCGCGGAAGCGGCGCGCCTGCGTTTCCGGCAACAGCCGCACCAGGTCCGTATTGATCTGGTAAAACTTGAGGTTGATGTAGGGGATGTTCAGCTGGCGCGCCAGTGCGCCGGAAATCTGTTCTTCAGTGACAAAGCCGTGTTCGACGAATACCCGCCCCAGTTTGCGGCCGCTGCGTTTCTGCTCCGCCAGCGCCATGCCCAGCTGTTCTTCCGACAGCAGCTTTTGCTGCACCAGGATCTCACCTAAACGAACCTTTTCCGGCCTCGTCATACACGCTTCCCCGATCACAAATATCCGTTGGCATTGTATGCGAACGAATCATGCAAGCATAGCAAAACCCGTTAATAGATACACCATAGTCCGGAGGCGTGGCTGACGGGCGACGAATTCTTGCGATACGTGCTCCAATTGCAGGGCCCCTACCAACCAATCCAATGCCTGCACGCCGCCATGTACCAGCAACATTTTGGCCTGCAAGAGGCCCCTTTCGGCATTACGCCGAACCCCGCCTTCTTTTATAGCGGGAATACGCGCGGGGAGATATTGTCCGCCCTGCTCTACGCTGTCACCCTTGGCGAAGGCATCGTCAAGGTGACGGGCGAAGTAGGCTGCGGCAAGACCATGTTGTGCCGCATGCTGGAGGCCCGTTTGCCGCGCGGCGTGGATGTGCTTTATCTCGTCAACCCGACATTGGGACCGCAGGAAGTCCTGCACGCCATCGCCGCCGAGCTGGGACTGGACACCAGCGGCCGCCGCGCCGATGAAGTGTTGCGCGCATTGCACGGCGAACTCATTGCCCGCCACGCAACCGGCCATCGCGTCGTGCTGCTGGTTGAGGAAGCGCAGGCCATGCCGCTGGAAACGCTGGAAGAAGTGCGCCTGCTGACCAACCTTGAAACCGCGCGCAGCAAGCTGCTGCAGATCGTGCTGTTCGGCCAGCCCGAACTGGACCAGCACCTTTCCCTGCCCCGCATGCGCCAGCTGCGCGAACGCATCACGCACAGCTTCAACGTACCGCCCATGCCGCGCGACCAGATCCCCTACTTCCTGTCGCACCGGCTGCGCGCGGCCGGCTACCATGGGCCGGAATTGTTCAGCCGCGGCGCGGTCAGGCTGATTGCGCGCGGATCGGAAGGGATCGTTCGCCGCATCAATGTGCTGGCGGACAAGGCGCTGATGGCGGCTTTTGCCGACGATTTGCCTTACGTTAATTCTTACCATGTGCGCCAGGCCATCGAAGACAGCCGCTATTCGTGCGCGGCCGTCCTGGGCAATCGCAGTATGATCGCCTTCGATAGACTCCTGGCAATTTGCCTCAGGCGGCGACCAACATGAAGAACCTTGCGGCTATCCTGTCGTGTGTCCTGCTTGCCGCCTGCGCCGCGCCCAAGCTTCCCTTATCGCCCACACACATCAGTGAAGCTGAACCGGTGGCCGGCGCGATCCCGGAACCGGTGCAGCAGAGCGCTGTATTGGCGCCGCCCCGTCCAGCCGCGCGGCAAGAAACGTATAGTGTTTCGGTGCACCGCGTGCCGGTGCAATCGGTGCTGTTTGCGCTGGCGCGCGACGCTGGGCTGAATGTAGACGTGCATCCCTCAGTCGAAGGCATCGTGACCCTGAACGCGCTGGACCAGACCTTGCCGCAGCTACTTGAACGGATCGGCAAACAGGTCGACATGCGCTACGAACTGCAAGGCAAGAACCTGGTGGTGCTGCCGGACCAGCCCTACTGGAACCACTACAAGATCGACTACGTCAATATCGCGCGCAGCACCAACAGCAGCGTGAATATCGCGACGCAGATTTCCACCACGGGCGGCTCGGCGGCCGGCAACGTGAACGCTTCCAACCCGGTCGAGGCGGCGGGCGCGTCGCTGACCAGCGGCGGCAACAACAATTCGACCACCTCGGTTGCCAACCGGTCGGACAACAATTTCTGGTACAGCCTGGAAAAGAATGTGCGCGACATGCTGCGCCCCACCACGCTGAACGACCCGCTCGCCGATCCGCTGGCCCAGATGCGCGAGCAAGCCAATGCGATGCTGCAGCAGATGCAGGCCGGACCGGGCGCAAACACGACTTATCCCGGCGCACAGGCAGCGGCGGCGCAGAACCGCGCCCCGGTTGGCGGCGCAGCCGGCAATACGGCTTTCGGCGCCGGCTCCACTGGCCAGGCGCGCGGCTCCCCTTCCGTCATCGCCAACCCAGAAGGCGGCTTGCTGTCGGTGCGTGCGACCAGCAGGCAGCATGAGAAGGTGCAGGAATTCCTCGACATCATCATGTCCACCGCCAAACGCCAGGTCATGATTGAGGCCACCATCATCGAAGTCAAGCTCAGCGACCAGTACCAGCAAGGCATCAATTGGGCACGCATCAACGGCAATGGCAAGCTTGGGCAGGGACAAGTGGGCACCGCAGCGCTGCCATCGGGCGTCGCCCCTTTGACCTCGCCAGGTTTCTTCATCTTTGATTACGCCAACCCCACTACCCGGTTCGGCAATATCACCGCCACCATCCAGCTGCTCGAGTCCTTCGGCAAAGTGAAGGTTCTCAGCAGCCCGAAAATCAGCGTGCTGAATAACCAGACAGCCCTGCTGAAAGTGGTCGACAACAACATCTTCTTCACGCTCAAGGTTACGCCTGCCGTGCTGACGTCAACCGGCACCATCGCCACGCCGGCCACCTACGAGTCCAAGGTTGAAACGGTGCCGGTGGGATTTGTGATGAGCGTCACGCCGCAAATTTCCGCCGACGATGAGGTGACGCTGAACGTACGGCCAACCATTACGCGGATCGTCGATTACGTCGAAGACCCCAATCCGGAGCTGCGCAAGCAGAACGTGATCAGCCGCGTTCCCGTGATACAGGCGCGTGAAATGGAATCCATCCTCAAGGTGTCGAGCGGGCAGGTCGCGGTCATGGGCGGCTTGATGCAGGATTCGGTCGACAACAAGAAGGATGCCATTCCGGTGCTGGGTTCCGTGCCGGTGCTGGGCAGCCTGTTCTCCTATCGCAACGAGACTGCCAGCAAGACGGAACTGGTGATCTTCCTGCGGCCGGTGGTGGTGAAGGACGCCAGTCTCGCCGGTGACTTCCGCGACTACCGCTACCTCGTGCCCGCGCGGCCGGCGGAGGGTCTATGAGCCTGCTCATGCAAGCACTGCGCAAGGCCGAGCGCGCCCGTTCCCATTCCGGCGACGAACATGAGCAGGAGCACCCGTTCGGCCAGGATGCCGTGCCGTCGCCGCCGCCAATCGAAGGGGGACCGGCATTTGCCGTCATGCCGGACGCCTGGCGCCTCGAACCTCTTGACGCGGAGCCGCCGGTAATCGCAGCGGAAGAAGCGGTGCACGATCCGGTGCCGCCCCAGGCGCGCCACGAGGCATCCCGCCGGCGCCGCAACATTTCGCCATCCACGGGAAATTACACGGCGGAAGACGCCGGGCCGGCGAGTGCAGCAGGAGCTGCCACAGTTGGCGAAGGCCTGCCGCTGGATGCCAACGGCGCGGACGGAACTGCGGGCAGCCGCATGGACGAACGCGGTTCCGGCGGACTCCGCTCGGGTGAGCGCTCCTTCGACGATCGCGGCCTCGCCGACCGCGGCCCAGGCAGCCACGATGCAGGCGTGCGCAGCCCCGGCGCTCGCCCGCCAGCCCCGCCGCGCGCCATCGCGTCATCCCAGCGCAGGCTGATGATACTCGCAGGAGCATTGGCCGCCCTCATGGCGGTATTTGCTTTCATTTATTGGCGCGCAGTTTCCGGCCCCGGCCCAGGCGCGCGCTTGCCCATGGTTCCGATGCCGGCGCCCGGCGCCGCGCCAGCGCCATTGCCGGGGGATGGACAGCAAATATCTGCCATTCCAGTGACGCCTGATGTCGGCGCGCCTGGCAGCGGTCTCGTACCGCCGGCCTCCGGGAACGCAGCTCCAGCCGCGCCGGCCGCAGCGGCCACGCCAGCGACGCCTGCAGCCGCCGCCCCCGCCAGCAAGCCCCGCGCTGGCGTAACGATCCCAACGCCTGAGCAACTTGCCGCCATTTCCGACCCTGCGATCCGGGCGGAAGCCATGCGTGATGCGGCGGAGCGCTCCGCCCGCCAGGCCACGATGGAGGGCGCGCCACCGTCCAGCGCCGCCACACCGATCGAAGCAGCCGCGGCGCCCGAACCCATTGAAATCAAGCAGCACCGCCAAACACCGCGCCCCGCCGTCCAGGGCGTGGCAGCTGCATCCGCCAGGCCGGCGAACACGGGGAAAGAAAGAACGGCGCTGCCAACGGCAGTCGGCGAAAATGGCGATGTGCGCTTCGTCCGCAGCAAAGACACGAGCCAGGTGGCGCCGCCAATCCAGCATGGTTACGCGGCCCTGCAAGCCGGAGACCTGGCGACAGCGCGCCAGCAATACGACCTTGCCCTGCTCCAGGATCCCACCAACCGCGACGCCCTGCTCGGCTCCGCCGCAGTTGCCATGCGCGAACACGACGGCAACCAGGCATCCGCCAACTACCTGCGCCTGCTGGAACTTGACCCGAACGATCCGGAAGCACTGGCCGGCCTGGCCGAACTCCACCCCGGCGACTTGCAGGCGAACGAGATCAAGCTGCGAGGCCTGGCAAGGCAGCATCCCGAATCGGGGCCCGTGCAGTTCGCCCTGGGCAACCTGTACGCCCGCCAAGGCCGTTGGCCGGAGGCCCAGCAAAGCTACTTCCGCGCCTTCACCGCCGTGCCCAACAACGCTGACTACGCTTTCAACCTCGGCGTCGGGCTGGACCGCATGAACCAGCCACGACTGGCGAAGACCTACTACCGGCGCGCACTGGAACTGGCGCAAGCCAGCCCGCCCGGCTTCAACGTCGATGCGGTGCGCAAGCGTTTGCAGGTGCTGGAAGCGCCGGCGCAATAAAGCACCATGGCCGACACGCAGAAAACCCCGCTCGGGAAGCTGCTGATCCAGAAAGGTGTCATCAGCCAGGACCAGCTTCGCATCGCGCTGACAGAGCAGCAGCGGCACAACCAGCCTTTGGGCAAGCTGCTGGTGTCGCTGGGTTTTGTCACCGAAGCCACCATGCGCGAGGCGCTCAGCGAGAAACTCAATACCCGTTCCGCCGACCTGAAAAGCCTGCTGGTGGACGCGGTGGCGCTCAAGCTGATCCCTAAAGAGGTGGCGAAGCGCTACCGGGTCTTCCCCATCGTCTACGAGCGCGGCACCGATGAACTGGTGCTGGCCATGTCGGACACCACCAATATCGTGGCCCTCGACCAGATCAGCGCCATGCTGGTCAAGGGCATTACCCTGGTCCCGCTGCTGGTCAACGATTCCGACATTGCGTTCGCCATCGATCACTATTACGGCTTCGAGCTGTCGATCGACGGCATCCTGCACGAAATCGAAACCGGCGAGGTGACGCTGGACGCTTCCTCCGATGAATACAGCCAGCCGATGGTGCGCCTGATTGACGCACTGCTGGCGGACGCGGTGCAGAACAGCGCTTCCGACATCCATTTCGAGCCGGAGCACAGTTTCCTGCGCATCCGCTACCGCATCGACGGGATTTTGCGGCAGATCCGCAGCCTGCACCGCTCCTACTGGCCCGCCATGGCGGTGCGGCTGAAGGTGATCAGCCAGATGAACATCGCCGAAACGCGGGCGCCGCAGGATGGCCGCATCTCGATCCAGTTTTCCGGCCGCCAGATCGACTTTCGCGCCAGCAGCCAGCCCACCACCCACGGCGAAAACATCGTGCTGCGCGTGCTGGACCGCCAAAAAGGCATCGTCCCGCTGGATAAACTCGGCCTGGCCGAGCATGAACTCGATGTACTGAAGCTGATGATCGCCCGCCCAGATGGACTGATCCTGGTCACCGGCCCGACCGGCAGCGGCAAGACCACCACCCTGTATTCGATCCTCAATCACATCAACACCGAAGCCATCAACATCATGACGATGGAAGACCCGGTCGAGTATCCGATGCACCAGATCCGCCAGACCTCAGTCAATGAATCGGCCAAGCTGGGCTTCGCCGACGGCATCCGCTCCATGATGCGGCAAGACCCGGACGTCATCCTGGTCGGCGAAATCCGCGACAAGGAAACCGCCGACATGGCGCTGGCTGCAGCCATGACCGGCCACCAGGTGTATTCCACGCTGCACACCAATTCGGCCGCCGGCGCCATTCCGCGCCTGCTGGACCTGGGCGTGGTGGCCGATGTCCTGGCCGGAAATATCATCGGCATCGTCGCCCAAAGGCTGGTACGCAAGTTATGCCTGTACTGCCGCCAGCCGATCGAGGCGGACGAGCTGGAACGGCGCCTGCTTGCCCTGCCGCCCGACGCACCGCCCACCACCATCTACCGCGCCGGCGCCTGCGAACGCTGCGCCCACCAGGGCTACAAGGGCCGCATGGCGATCATGGAACTGCTGCGCATGACCGCCGATCTGGATGAAATGGTGGCCCGCCGCGCGCCCGCACGCGAGCTGCGCAACGCCGCCCGCGCCTCCGGCTTGCGCTCACTGGTCGACGACGGCATGCGGCGCGTGCTGGAAGGCCTCACCACGCTGGAGGAAGTGTCGCGCGTGGTCGACCTGACTGACAGGCTGGGCTGACATGCCACAGTTCATCTACCGAGCCATGGACGCCAACGGCACCATCGTTCCGGGCAATATGGACGCGCACAACGTGCCGGACCTGGAACTGCGCCTGCAGCGCATGGCGCTGGACCTGATCGACTACCGCGAAACGCGGGAACGCAAGCTGCGGATTGTCGGCCGCGCCATCACGCGGCGCGACTTGATCAACCTTTGCTTCCACCTGGAGCAAATGAGCAGCGCCGGCGTACCGATCCTGGACGGTTTGCGCGACCTGCGCGACAGCACGGACCATTTCCGGCTGCGCGAGATCATCACCGACCTGGTGGAAAAAATCGAGGGCGGGCTGCAGCTATCGAGCGCATTGGCGGCCTATCCCGAAATATTCGACCAGAGCTTCACCAGCCTGGTACGTGCCGGCGAGCAAAGCGGAAAGGTGCATGAGGTATTTCGCGACCTGGCGGAAAACCTCAAGTGGCAGGATGAACTGGCTGCCCAGGCACGCAAGGCCATTACCTATCCAGCGTTCGTGCTGGTGGTCGTGAGTGCGGTCATGTTCTTCCTCATGATCTACCTCGTGCCCCAGTTGACGGCCTTCATCAAGAATATGGGACGGGAGTTGCCGCTCCATACGCGCGCACTGATCGCCTTGTCCAACTTCTTCATCCATTACTGGTATCTGCTGCTGGCCGCGCCCATCGTGGCCTGGCAGCTCGGGCGCTGGCAACTGCGGCGCAGCGAACGCACCGCCTTTGCCTTCGACCGGCTGCTGCTGCGCATGGTGCCGGTACTGCAGAAACTGATCATGGCGCGTTTTGCCACCTATTTCGCGCTGATGTATGCGGCGGGAATTCCGGTGCTCGAATGCATCCGCCTGTCGGAGGGCATTGCCGGCAACCGCGTGGTGGCGGCCGGCATGCGGCGGGCACGGGAACTGATTTCGGAGGGGCATAGCGTCGCTGCGGCATTCAAACAGGTCGGCTTGTTCCCGCCGCTCGTGGTGCGCATGCTGCGCGTGGGCGAGTCGACCGGCGCACTCGACGCGACATTGCGTAACGTTGCCTATTTTTACAACCGCGAGGTGCGTGAAAGGATGGAACGCATGCAAGCGATGATCGAGCCGGCGATGACGGTGATTCTTGGCATCCTGCTTGGCTGGATCATGCTGTCCGTGCTTGGCCCCATTTACGACACCATCAGTTCGATCAGGATCTAGGCCATGACGCGCAAACTTCTGATCCACATGACAGGCGAGCGGCTATGCTGTTGGTTATGGGAGCGCGGCCAGCTTGGGCCGGGGCCGTGTTTCGATCCAACGCCAGACGGTGTGCAGCGCTTCACTGCCTGGCTGGAGGGCCGGCAGGACACGCCGGCCCTGATGCTTGCCGACCTTGTGGAGGAAGATTTCCAGCGCCATCTGCTGCCGCACGTTGCCGGCCGCGCCGGGCTGACGATGCGTGAAAGGCGGCTGGCGCAGGCCTGGCGCGACACGCCGTTCCGCTGCGCGCACGTACAAGGCCGGGAACAAGAAGGACGGCGCGACGACATCGTGCTCTTCTCCGCCCTCACGAATCCGGCAGTGCTGACGCCCTGGCTCGATGCGCTGGAAAGCCAGCAAGTGCCGCTGGCGGCGCTGTATTCTCCCGCCCTGCTCAGCGCTGCGGTGCTTCCCGACCACGCGCGGCGAGAACCGCACCTGCTGCTGGTGACGGAACATGCCAGCGGCATCCGCCAGACCTATTTCCAGCGTGGGCTGGTGCAGTTTTCGCGCCTGGCGCAGGCCACGGCCAGCGCCGAACAGGAAGCGGAACGCACGCGCAAATTCCTCGCCGGAGCCCACATGCTGCCGCGCGATGCGACACTGCAGGTGCTGGCCCTGCTGCCGCTGGCGCGCATCGCTTCGCCGCCTGCTGCCGTCATTTCTCCGCAGCTCGACTGGCGCGTCTTGCCGCTGGAAGAAGTCGCTGCGCGCCACCGCCTGGCTGCCACGGCCAGTGCCGACGAACTATTTCTTGGCCTGGCCGCGCGCTTGGCGCCGCCGGGCCATTACCCGCTTGGCGCCCGCCAGCGGTATTACAGCCTTTGGCGTACGCGCAAGTCGCTCTACGCGTCAAGCGCCGTGCTGGCCGCCGCCTGCCTGCTGTGGGTAGGATCGAATATTGCCGGCGCCGTGCTTGCACGCGGCCATAGTCAGGAATTGCAGCGCGCAACCCAGGGTTATGCAGCCGCTTACCGCCGCAGCATGTCGAGCATGCCGCCCGCTGTCGACAAAACCGCGAACATGAAGGCTGCGGTGCAGATTGCGCAGATGGTGGCGCGCCAGGGTCCGTGGCCGCAAGCCGCGCTGTCTGTGCTGAGCGAAGCGCTGGAGCGTTCGCCGCAAATCCGGCTGGTGCAGCTTGACTGGCGCGCCAATGCGCCCGGTGTGGCGCCCGTATCAGCCAGCAGCGCATTCCCCGGCACAGCGACTTCACCCGCGCTGGTGGCGCCGCAGTCTTCCTTGCTGATCGGGATACCCAAGGCGCCGGTCCAACAACTGCGCCTGCAAGCCGAAGTACTGGTGGAGCAGGACGATTATCGCAGCTTCCTGCTCGGCATGAACCAATTTGCGCAAGAGCTGGCGCGCACGCCAGGGATGGCTGTGGAGATCGAACAGCTGCCGTTCGACGTGCGGCCCAGCGTCAAGCTCGTCGGCAAGGCCGGGGCGCCGTCCGGGCTGGGTGAACGCGCCAGATTTACGCTCAATATCCGGTGGACGCCATGATTCTCTTCCGCGACTTTTCCTTGCTGCGTAATGCGGTGCTGGTGTTCCTTGGGACGCTTATTCTGGGACTGGCGGCCGTCGTTGCCAGCATCTGGCACTTGCGGCAAGCGCACCTGCAAGAAGCGGCAGCCTTGCTTGAGCGGGATGCAGCGCGCCTGCGCCTGGCCCATGCCGAAACCGAAAAGGAGGAGATCCGCCAGTACCAGCCGCAGTTCATCGAGTTGCGGCAGCGGGGGCTGGTGGGGCCGGAACGGCGGCTCGATTGGGTCGAGGCGATTCGGCGGATCCAGGAGCAGCGGCGCTTGCTGCCTTTGAATTATGAGATCGATGTCCAGCAGCCTTACCGCCTGGAGACGGCGCTGCCCACCGGTGACTATTCCTTGCTTGGCAGCCGGATGGTATTGCACATGGATTTGCTGCACGAACTGGATTTACTGAACTTCCTGTCCGATTTGCGCGTCAACGGCACGTTCGCGGTGCAGGATTGCACGATCCGGCGTACTGCGGGCGCGGCGCCGGCGCCTGGCGTCCTGGCGCCAACCCTGAATGCCGATTGCACGCTCAACTGGCTGACTTTGACGCCTTCCGCCGCGCCACGCCGACCTGCCGGAGCTTCGCTATGAAGCGTGGCCTGCCAGCACTGCTGCTGCTCCTGGCGGCCCAGGCCGGAGCGCAAAGTTTCGCCAGCATGGGAAGGCTGTTCACGACGCCGGCCGAACGCGCGCAGCTCGATGCGCAGCGCAGCCAGGCGCCCGCGAGCGCCCTCGGCGCCAACAGTGGGCAAGGTGGTGCTGGCGGGCCTGGCAGCGCCGGCGCACCCGGCGGAACTGGTTCCGCAGAGAGTTTGCCCGGCATGGCCGGCGCCGTGCCTTGTGCCGCAGGTTCGGCGCCCGGTTGCACGCCGCCACCGGGCATGGCTGCGGCCTCGCCGGCCGGGCAAGCCGGTCCCGCAGCGTTGGGGCCTGGCGACGCTGGACCTTCGGAACAAGGCGTCCAGGAACCTCCTGGCCTTCGCCTGGATGGCGTGATCCGCCGCAGCAATGGCCCTACCGTATTGATCGTCAATGGCGCGGTGCAGCCGGCGCCGCCGGGCGGCGTGACGCGCGGGACCGTCACGTTGCAGGCCGACGGCCACTCCATCGTCCTTAAGCCTGGCCAGCGCTACGATCCTGCCACCGGAGAAGTGCATGAAGCGGCCCACTAAACAGCAAGGCGCTGCATTGCTGACGCTCCTGCTGGTAGCGATCATCGCAACGGCCGCAGTCCTGCTGTCGGCCTTCAGCGTGAACAGCGTTGTCCGTGCACGCGAACAAAGAACATACGCGCTCCTGGCGCAGGCAAGTGAAGCCCTGATCGGCTTCGCGGCAACCCACGGCCGCCTTCCGCGCCCCTCGAGTGGCGCCGCCGCGCCCGGCGCTGGCGATGGCCATGAACGGGCGACGCCCTGCGTGACGGACGAGGATTGCACGGGTATGCTGCCCTGGCTCGACCTTGGACTGCCAGCGGACGACAGCTGGGGCCACCGCCTGCGCTACAGCGTGACGCCGGCTTTTACAGCGGCGCCGCTGGCGCGGACCGCCGCCATCGCAACCAGGCGCGTGCTGTCGCGCGACGCAAGCGGCAAGCCGTTCTTCGTGGTGGGACAGGATATGTGCTCGCTGGCCGCGCAATGCGCACCAGCCGTCATTCTCTCGCGCGGCGGCAGTGATACGCCTGGCAGCCAGGACGAAGCAGGAAACCTGCTGGCCAACGCCGATTTCATGCAGCGCCCGCGCAGCAGCGAAACCAACGCACCGGGCGGCGCCTTCGACGACCTGCTGGTCACCGTACCACTGCATACGCTTTATCAAAGGATGGCTGCTGCCAAAACGCTCCCATGAAAAACCGCGCCTTCACCTTGGTCGAAATGGCGATCGTCCTCGTGATCGTCGGCCTGCTGCTGGGCGGCATGCTGGCGCCTTTGCGGGCGCAGATGGAGCAGCGCCGCGCCGCTGATACGAACAAGGCGCTGGACGAAGCGCGCGACGCCCTGGCAGGCTTCGCGGCACGCAATGGCTACCTGCCCTGCCCCGCCATTTCCGCCTCCAATGGACTCGAGGACCGGGCCGGCACGCGCTGCGCCAACGAGCGCCGGCTCGGTTTCCTGCCCTGGGCGACGCTGGGCCTGCAAAAGCTGGACGCCTGGCAGCATATTTACCTGTACAGCGTAACGCCGGCCTTCAGCGACAGCGGCGCCTTCTTCCGCCTCGATACACCGCGCGATATCACCATCGCCAGCCGGGACGCCGCCGGCGCCCTGGTGCCTGCCAGCGCCCAGAACGATATTCCCGCCGTCGTGCTTTCCCTTGGCGGCAACGGCTTCGGCGCCTTCAGCGACGCCGGCGTGCAGGCCGCGGACGCAGGCCAGGGCAACGTCGACGAAAAGGCCAATTTCCAGGGCGACGGCCGCCTGTTCATTGCCCGAGGCCAGGCCGACAACCCGGCCGCACCGGGCGGCGCCTATGACGACATCGTCGTCTGGCTTTCGCCCAACATCCTGTTCAACCGAATGCTTGCAGCCCAGCGGCTGCCATGAAAGGAGACTGCCATGCGACACCGCGGCTTTACCCTCGTTGAAATTGCCATTGTGCTGGTGATTATCGGCCTGCTGCTGGGCGGCGTGCTCAAAGGCCAGGCGCTGATCGACAGCGCCAAGGTCAAGAGCATCATCCAGCAGGCCACGGCGCTGCAGGCCGCCGTCAACGCCTACCAGGACCGCTTCCATGCCCTGCCCGGCGACGATATCCTCGCCACCACCCACGTTCCCGGCGCCACCGGCAACGGCAATGGCGATGGCCAGATCACGGAATACCAGCTGGCGCCCCAGCACCTGGCCCTGGCCGGTTTGATCACCGGCTCCTACAACGGGACCACCGACTTCATGACCAGCGCCCAGGGCGGCGCGGTCTACATCTATAACGACGTGGTGGGCGGGCGCGGCGGCAACGGCATCCGCATCGACAACCTGCCCGACACCTTCGCGCAGGAAATCGACGCCAAGCTCGATGACGGAAAACCGGATTCCGGCAGCGTGCGGGCGACGGGGCCTTATACTAATAACGGAACCATCATCACACGCCTCGCAATCTTCTTCTGATATTTATGACAGCAAGCACCGAACGACGCCGCGTCTTCCTGATGCGGCATGGCAGCGTCACCTACTTCGACGAAGCCGGCAAACCGCACCTTCCCGAAGCCGTTCCATTGAATGAAGCCGGCCGCACACAGGCCGCCGCTGCCGGCCGCGCCTTGGCCGCCGACGGCGTCAAATTCGACCGGGTCATCGTTTCCGGCCTGCCCCGCACCGTCGAAACCGCCATGCGGGTGCTGGCCGAAACGGGCCAGCAAATCGCGCTTGAAACCTGGCCCGAACTGGCCGAGATCCGCGGCGGCAAGCTGTCCGGCATCCCGGACGACAAGCTGCGGGAAGCCTTCACCGGCGCCTTCGAAGGCGTGGTACCGGAGCAGCGCCGCTTCCTGGGCGGCGAGTCGGTGGGTGAGCTGATGGACCGCGTCCATCCGGCGATCGCCAGGCTGCTGGCCGACGAAACGTGGGACACCGTACTGCTGGTGCTGCACGGCGGCGTCAATCGCGCCATCCTGTCATACGCCCTGACGGGCGGCCAGCGCCTATTCCTGGGCAATATGTCGCAAGCGGCCGGCTGCATCAACGCACTGGACGTGGGAAGCGGGCCGCACGACTGGATCCTGCGTTTTTCGAACTACTCGCCGCCCGCGCCGCTGCAGACCGGCACCCGCAGCACCACGATGGAACAGCTGTTCAAGGAATATGCGAAATCCCGCTTGCCTTCGCGCCCATAAAAATAGTACGATCGTTCGAAAGGAGGGTTTATGTTCGAGGAATTCATGGGCACCAAGGAGGTGTCGGAGCGCCACCGCTTCGACATCGCAGCGCTGGAGGCATACCTGCGCCAGCACGTCGACGGCTATCCGCAGGGCGAGTTGACGGTCGAGCAATTCAAGGGCGGCCAATCCAATCCGACCTTCAAGCTCTCGGTCGGCGGCCAGCAATACGTATTGCGCACCAAGCCCGCACCGGCGGCCAAGCTGCTGCCTTCCGCCCATGCCATCGAACGCGAATACCGCGTGATGGACGCGCTGCACAAGGCCGGCTTCCCGGCGGCGCGCCAGTACTGCCTGTGCATGGACGAATCGGTGATCGGCCGCGCCTTCTACGTGATGCAGTTCGTCGAAGGCCGCGTACTGTGGGACCAGGCCCTGCCCGGCATGACGCCCGCCGAACGCAGCGCGATCTACGATGAACTGAACCGCGTCATCGCCCAGCTGCATACCATCGACTACAACGCCATCGGCCTGGGCGACTACGGCAAGCCTGGCAACTACTTCCAGCGCCAGATCGAGCGCTGGGCCAAACAGTACAAGGCTTCCGAGACCGAAACCATCGAAGCGATGGACAGCCTGATCGCCTGGCTGCCGGCCAACATCCCGCCCGGCGAAGACACCTCCATCGTGCATGGCGATTACCGCCTCGACAACATGATCTTCCATCCCACCGAGCCGCGCATCCTTGCCGTGCTGGACTGGGAACTGTCCACCCTGGGCCACCCGTTCGCCGACTTCAGCTACCACTGCATGAGCTGGCACATCGCACCGGGCCAGTTCCGTGGCATCGCGGGACTGGACCTGAAGGCGCTCGGCATTCCTTCGCAGCGCGACTACATCGCCCGCTATGCCGAGCGCACCGGCAAGGCAATCCGCCTGGAGGACTTCAATTTCTACCTCGCCTTCAACATGTTCCGCCTTGCCAGCATCATGCAGGGCATCATGAAGCGCTATGTTGACGGCACGGCTTCCAGCGCACAGGCGCTGGAATCGGGCAAGCTGGCGCGCCCGATGGCGGCCATGGGCTGGGCTTACGCCCAGGGCAAAGCAATCGCATAAGGGAAACACAATGGACTTCGACTATTCGCCGCGCACCAAGGAATTGCAGGCGCGCCTGCTGGCCTTCATGGAGCAGCACATCTACCCGAACGAAAAAGCCTTCCACGAAGAGGTGGAGCGCAATGGCCGCGACAAAGGCAACCGCTGGATCCCCACCGAACTGATCGAACGCCTCAAACCGCTGGCGCGCGAACAGGGCTTGTGGAACCTGTTCCTGCCCCGTTCCAGCCGGGCGCCGGAAGGCTTGTCCAACCTCGATTACGCGCCGCTGTGCGAGATCATGGGCCGCGTGCCGTGGGCCGCCGAAGTGTTCAACTGCTCGGCGCCCGACACCGGCAATATGGAAACGCTGGAACGCTACGGCACGGAACAACACAAGCAGCGCTGGCTGGAACCGCTGCTGCGCGGCGACATCCGCTCCGCCTTCGCCATGACCGAACCTGCCGTAGCGTCTTCCGATGCGACCAATATCGAGACGCGCATCGAACGCGATGGCGACGATTATGTGATCAACGGCCGCAAATGGTGGATCTCGGGCGCCAGCGACCCGCGCTGCCAGGTGTACATCACCATGGGCAAGACCGACTTCAACGCGCCGCGCCACATGCAGCAGTCGATGATACTGGTGCCGGCCGATGCCCCGGGCCTGAAGGTGCTGCGTCCCCTGCCGGTGTTCGGCTACGACGATGCGCCCCACGGACACTGTGAAATGGTGTTTGAAAACGTGCGCGTGCCGGCCTCGAATATCCTGCTGGGCGAAGGCCGCGGCTTTGAAATTGCGCAGGGACGCCTGGGCCCAGGCCGCATCCACCACTGCATGCGCGCCATCGGCGTGGCCGAGCGCGCACTGGAATTGATGGTGCAGCGCCTGGCATCGAGAGTTGCATTTGGCAAGCGTTTGGCCGACCAGGGCGTGTGGCGCGAACGCATCGCCGAATCGCGCATCCGGATCGACACCGCGCGGCTACTCACTTTGAAAGCCGCCTATATGATGGACACGGTCGGCAACAAGGTGGCGCAATCGGAAATCGCCATGATCAAGGTATTGGCGCCCAACGTCGCGCAACAGGTGCTTGACTGGGCCATACAAGCCCACGGCGCGGCCGGCGTGTCCGACGATTTTCCGCTGGCCTACCAATGGGCCGGCAACCGCACCTTGCGCCTGGCCGACGGGCCGGATGAAGTCCACCGCAACGCCATCGCCAAGCTGGAGATTGCGCGCTTTTCGTCCACGACAAGCTAAGCTATCATCGTCCTGCAGTCACTCTTCCGAAAGGATGTGCCGTGCAGGACGATTCCAGCAAGCCCTTGCCGCCTTTACGGTCGCAGTTTGCACTGCTGGCCGCAGCCTGCGCCGCGCCGGCCTTGCTCGGCATAGTGCTTTTGCTGGCATTTATCCAGCAGCGCGAGCTGGGACGGGCCGAACTCGAAACCTTGCGCATCGAACGCGCCGCGGCGGCGATCGTCGATCGCGAGCTGTTGGCTGCCGAAGCGGCGGCCATTGCGCTGGCCAGCAGTCCCAGTGCCCGCAACGGCGACCTGGCAGCGCTGCGCAGCCAGGCTGTCAGCGCCCTGCCGTCCGGCCTGCCGCATCAGTCGCATTTTGTCCTGACCGAATATAACGCGCCCCAGCTCCTTGCCGGAAAAGCCCTTGAGATCGACCGTGCAGCGAACGCTGCGCGCGTCAAGATTGGCGCCAACGCGCGTTCCGCCATCAGCCTGTTGCCGGCCAACGGCAAGGAGCGCGCCCACCTGGCCATCGACGTACCGCTGCAGCGTCCCGGCAGGCCGCTTGCAGTCTTGAGCGTGCTGCTGCCGGCCGATGCGCTCGACAAAGTCGCCGACGAAGTGCGCCTGCCATCCGGCACCGTCATCGCCGTGCTGGCGCAGAACGGCCTGCTGCTCGCCCGCAGCGGCGACGATGGACGCGCCAGCGGCCAGCCGGCGAACGAGGCGCTGCACGGCCTGCCGCTGCAAACGGCCTACCTGCGCAGCGCGGACAGCCCGTGGAGCGTCACTGTCGCCGCTCCCGCAGTGGAAGCCCTGGGTGCATTCGATACCCTGCTGCTTGGCCTGCTCGCCTTGCTGGCGGCCCTGGTCCTGGCCGGCCTGGGCGCAGCGGCCCTTGCGGCGCGCCGCATTGCGCGTTCGATCGATGCGCTGCAGGGGCCGGCCCTGGCGCTGGCCAGCGGCACGCCGGTGGAACTGCCCGAGATGGCATTCCGCGAGGCGCAGCAACTCGGCGCCACCCTGCAGCAGCTCGACCGCGACCTGACGCGCCACCGCCAGGACCTGGAACGGGTGGTGCAAGAGCGCACCGCGCAGCTGGAGAATTCAAACGCCCTGCTCGAAACCATCTACGCCACGGCGCCGGTCGGCCTGAGTTTCGTCGATACCCGCCTGCGCATCCTCATGATCAACGACTACCTGGCCAACCTGAACGGCATGCCGGTCAACGAACATATCGGCCGGCGTTTCGATGAAGTGATCGAAGACCGCAACCTGGTGGCGCAAGTCAACCAGGCCTACCGCCGCGTACTCGCCACCGGCGAGGCGGTGCCCAATGCGGAACTGACCGGTGCGCCGGCCTCCCGTCCCGGCCGCAGCGGCCATTTCATCGCCGGCTATTATCCGGTCTTCGGGGCCGATGGTGCGATGGTCGGCATCACCTCCATGCTGATGGATATCTCGCAGCAGAAAGACACGGAAGCCGCGCTGCGGCGGTCCAAGGCGCTGTTCATGTCGGTGCTGGAAAACATGCCGGCCATGGTCTTCGTCAAGGATGCGCAGCAGCTGCGCTTCGAACTGCTGAACCGCCAGGGCGAGCTGCTGCTGGGCCGCCCGCGCGAAGCCCTGCTGGGCAAGAGCGACAGCGATCTTTTCAGCCCAGAGCAGGCTGCGGCCTACCAGCAGGCCGACCGCAAGGTCCTCGCTTCCGAGGATGTGCTGGAAATTCCCGAGGAAACGGTACGCACTGCCGGCGGCGAGATGCGCTACCTGACCACGCGTAAAGTGGCCCTGCGCGACGAACAGGGCACGGCCACCCACCTGCTCGGCATCTCGCTCGACATCACCGAACGGAAACGCGCCGACGAAGCCCTGCAGCAGACTTCACTGAGCCTGGCGCGCAGCACTAGCTTCCTGCACACGGTGACGGAAAACCTTCCCGGCCTGGTGGCTTACTGGGATGCAGACTTGCGCTGCCGCTTTGCCAATAAGTTCTTCCTGGCCTGGTTCGGCAAGACGCTGGAACAGGCCATGGGCGAGACCATCGACCAGATACTGCCGGCCAGCCTGCTCGGCCAGATCAGGCCATTGATCGACGCCGTCCTCGGTGGCAGCCCCCAGCACTTCCTGCGCGAACTCGAACTGCCTTCAGGCGAAATGCGCTACGCCTGGATCAACTTCATTCCCGACCGCGGCGAATCGGGCGACGTGCGCGGCTTCTTTGCCTTAGGCTCCGACGTGTCTGAACTCAAGCGCAGCGAACTGAAATTGCAGGAATTGAACGAACAACTGATGCGGGCGCGCGACCGGGCCGAGGCGGCCAGCCGGGCCAAGAGCGAATTCGTCGCGAATATGAGCCATGAGATCCGCACGCCGATGAACGCCATCACCGGCCTGGCGCGCCTGCTGCAGGAAGCGCCATTGGAACGGCGCGAGCGCAGCTACGTCAGCAAGATCCAGCTGGCGACGCAAAGCCTGCTGGGCGTGGTGAACGACGTGCTGGACTTTTCCAAGATCGAAGCAGGCCAGCTGCAGCTGGAGCAGGCACGCTTCAACCTTGCGCAGCTGCTGTCCGCCACCGCGGTCCTGATCGCCAACAACGCCTGGGACAAGGGTGTCGAGCTGGTATTCGACCTGGCGCCCACCCTGCCCGAGGAAATGATGGGGGACGCGATGCGGCTGCAGCAGGTGCTGCTCAACCTCCTGAGCAATGCGATCAAGTTCACCGAGCGGGGCGAAGTCGTGCTGTCGGTGCGCGAGGCCGACAGCAGCGCCGATTGGCTGACCCTGGAATTCACCGTGCGCGACACCGGCATCGGCATCCCGGCCGAACAGCAGCTGCATATGTTCGATGCGTTTTCACAGGGCGACAGCAGCACCAGCCGCCGCTACGGCGGCACCGGCCTGGGCCTGGCCATCGCACGCCGCCTGTCCGACCTGATGGGCGGCGTGATTGGTGTCGAAAGCCGCCTGGGGAAAGGCTCCACATTCCGCTTTGTCTGCCCTTTGCAGCGCTGCGCCGCCTGCACCGAGCCGCAATTCCCGGCCAGCCTGCGCCGTCTTTCCGTGCTGGTGGTGGACGACAACGCCAGCGTGCGCCAGGCGCTGCACGGCATCGGCCAGTCCCTGCAATGGGCCGTGATGACTTCAGCCAATGCCGCGGAAGGCCTGCAAGCCTTGCGCAGCGGGCATTACGACCTGCTGCTGGCGGACAGCGCCATGCCGGGCACGGACGGCATTGCCATGCTGGTTGAAGCACGCGCCGACGCCGCCTTGGCCCTGCCCAAGGTCGTGATGATGGCCTCCGAGCGCTCCAGCGAAGACTTGCAGCAGCTGGCCGACAGCCTGCAAATCGACGCGGTATTGTCCAAGCCCTTCACGCCAGGGAGCGTACGCGATGCCACCCTGGCCGCCCTGACGGGTGCGAACCAGCCGGAACACCGCAGCAGCCACGCCGCCCTCTCCGGCAGCCTGGCCGGCATGCGCGTCCTGCTGGTCGAAGACAATGAAATCAACCAGGAAATGGCGCGCTATATCCTGCTCCATTGCGGCGCCCTGGTGGAGGTGGCCGCCAACGGCGAAATCGCGCTGGACCTGCTGCGCGACGACCCGCAGCGCTTCGATGCAGTGCTGATGGACCTGCAGATGCCTGTCATGGACGGCTACCATGCCACCGAAGCCATTCGCGCCATGGGCTTGCGCTCGCTGCCGATCATCGCCATGACGGCCAACGTCATGCAGGAAGACCGCCAGCGCGCCATCGAAGCCGGGGTTGACGCCCACATCGCCAAGCCGATCGACGTCGATGAATTGATCGCCACCCTGACCCGCCTGGCGCCCCTGCATCCCGAACTGGCGGCCGGTCCGCCGGGCGCGGCGCGCAGCGCCGGCCACGGCGAGGGGCATCCGGCCAGCCTGCCCGGCATCGACCTTGAAGCTGCGCTGCGCCGCGTGGCCGGCAACTATGCCGCCTTCGCCAGCCTGCTCAAACGCTTCGAGAATTCCCAGGGCGACGCGGTGCGCGAGGTCCGCGAATGCCTGGCGCAGGACAAGCGCTATGCCGCCACCCGCGTGCTGCACCGGCTGAAAGGGGTGGCAGCCAACCTGGGAGCGACCGAAGTCGCCCGCCTCAGCGCGCAGGCGGAAACCGCCGTCGCCGAAGGCCAGGACAGCTCCGCGGCCGCCCTGCTGCTGTCGCTGGAACAGGCGCTGGCCGTGGTCACTACAGCAGCACGGGAGCTGCCCGCCCCGGTGGCAACGGCCGCGGGCAGCGTCCCGACCGCCAGCCTGCCGCAGGCCCTGAACGACTTGCTGATGCTGCTCAGGAATAGCAATATGCGCGCGCTCGCCGCTTTCAAGGCCGTCAGCCCGCTGCTCGAGCAGCGCAGCCCCGACTTGCTGCCGGGCCTTGCGAACGCCATCGAAACGCTCGACTTTTCCAGCGCCGAACTGCGTCTGCAGGAGATCATGAAGCGGGAGGAAACCGCATGACATGGACCGACCAGGCGCGCAACGGGCGCCTGCTGATCGTCGACGACGCCATGGAGAATATCCAGATCCTCAACCACGTCCTGGGCGAGGAGCATGAAGTCCTGTTTGCGATGAATGGCGTCAAGGCGTTGGAACTGGCGCGCCAGCACCGCCCCGACCTGATCCTGCTGGACGCCGTCATGCCCGAAATGGATGGCTACGAAGTGTGCGCCGCCCTGCGCGCCACCGAAGACCTGCGCGACATTCCGGTCATCTTCGTCACGGCGCTGACCACCCCGGAAGACGAAACGCGGGCCCTGGAAGCCGGCGCCGTCGATTTCATCACCAAGCCATTCAACGTCGCCGTGGTGCGCGCCCGCGTGCGCACCCACCTGACGCTCAAGCGACAGTCCGACGCCATGCGCGAACTGACCCTGACCGATGCGCTGACCGGCGTCGCCAACCGCCGCAGCTTCAACGATGCGCTGGACAACGAATGGCGCCGCTGCGCGCGTTCGCACACGCCGCTGTCGGTGATCATGATCGACATCGACCACTTCAAGCTCTATAACGACGCTTACGGCCACCAGGCCGGCGACATCTGCCTGCGGCAAGTGGCGAACGCCATGGTGCAATGCGCCGGCCGCACGCCCGACCTGCTGGCGCGCTATGGCGGGGAGGAATTCGTGATCCTGCTGCCCCAGGCAAGCGCAGAAGGCGCCGAAACGGTGGCCCAGCGCATCCTGGCGGCAGTACGCGAACTGGCGATCCCGCACCGCATGTCATCGGCCGGCGATACAGTGACCGTCAGCCTTGGCATCTCCACCATCGTGCCGGCCGAAGGCAGCTGCGACGCAGACTCGCTGGTGCGCGTTGCCGATGGCGCACTTTACGAAGCGAAGAAAGAGGGACGCAACCGCTACCGCATCGCACGCTGCGCTCAGGAATAGCGCCGCATCAGGAATTCCGCCACGCAGGCCGGTTTCCCGCTGCCTTCGCATTCGACGCTGACTTCCCACGCCAACTGATGTCCGCCTGCTACTGGCGTGATGCTGCGCAGGATCACATGCCCGCGCACGCGGCTGCCCACCGGCACCGGCGCTGGAAAGCGCACCTTGTCCAGGCCGTAGTTCAAGCCCATGCGCATGTCTTCCATGTACACCGCATCCTGCAGCAAGCCGGGCAGCAGGGACAGCGTGAGGAAGCCATGCGCCACCGTGCCGCCAAACGGCGATTCGGCTGCAGCGCGCAGGGGATCGGTGTGGATCCATTGCTCGTCGTTGGTCGAAGCGCCAAAGTTGTTCACCCGCTCCTGCGTGATGTCGACCCAGCCGGAGACGCCCACTTCCTGCCCTACCAGGGCTTCCAGCTCCGCCACATTACGTACCAACCGCGCCATTACGCCGCCTCCCTGAAACCCGGCTGCGCGATGAAGCGCTGCAGGTGATGGTCAGCATCGCCCAGCGTGAGCTCGATCATTGCCAACCGTTTGAAATAATGCGCGGCCGGAAGTTCATCCGTCACGCCCATGCCGCCGTGCAGCTGTACCGCCTGTTGTCCCACAAAGCGGGCGGCTTGGCCGACACGCACCTTGGCTGCCGAAACCACCCGGCGCCGTACTTCCTCATCCTGCGACGCAACCTTGACTGCGGCCAGCATGGCCAGCGAGCGGGCCTGCTCCAGATGGATGAACATGTCGGCCATGCGGTGCTGAAGCGCCTGGAACTTGCCGATCGGCGCGCCGAACTGCTGGCGCGTCTTGAGGTATTCCAGGGTGGCGGCAAAGATGGCATCCATTGCGCCAATCGCCTCTGCGCACAGCAGGCTTGCGCCGTAATCGGCTGCCGCCTCCAATACCGGCCAGCCTGCGCCCCGCACGCCAAGCAGCGTGCCCTGGGCGCCGTCGAATTCCACCGTCGCCGCGCGCTGGCCGTCGATAGTGCGGTAATCGCTTACGCGCACACCGGCCGCATCACGCGGGACCACGTAGAGCGAGATCCCGTCCATCTCGTACTGGCCGCCGCCGCTGCGCGCCGATACGATGAAGGCGCCGGCCTGTCCGCCATGCAGCACCACGGCCTTGCGCCCTGTGATGCGGCCAGCGGGATCGGCAGCAGTCAACACGTCGTTCAGCGCATGGCGGGCTTGCTGCTCGCCCAAGGCGCAGGCCAGCTTCAGCTCGCCGGCCGCAACGCGCTCCAGCATGGCCTCCTGTCCGCCAGCCAGTTTGAGGAACTGCGCACCGAGCACGGTGGCGAAGTAAGGCTCGACCACCAGGCCGCGCCCCAGTTCCTGCATCACCACCATCATGTCGACTGCACTGCCATTGAACCCGCCCTGTTCCTCAGGCACCGGCAGCGCCAGCATGCCCAATTCCACCAGCGTGGCCCAGGCCTGGCCTGAAACGCCGGCATCAGAGTGGACGATCTTCTTGCGCGCCTCAAAACTGTAATCCTTGTCGATCCAGCGGCGCAGCGCATCGGCAAATTGTTGTTGCTCTTCCTTGAATGTGAAGTCCATGCCGCCCCCTTACAGTCCCAGAATCATCTGGGTGATGATGTTCTTCTGGATTTCGTTCGAGCCGCCGTAGATCGAGGTCTTGCGAAGGTTGAAGTAATAAGCCGCGAGCGGCGCGGCATCGTCGTCCCCGCCCAGCGCATGTTCACGTTCGCCATCCAGGTAGGCAGGATCGAAAGGCAAGGCTTGCGGACCAAGCGCCTCCACCATCAATTCGGCCAGCGTTTGCTGGATCTCCGAGCCGCGTACCTTCAGTACGGAAGCCTGCGGCCCGGGGCCTTGCGCCTCCTGCGCGATGGCGCGCAGCACCGTCATCTCCAGCGCCATCAGCTCGATCTCAAGGTTCGCAACGCGGGCCGCAAACAAGGGCTTGTCGAGCTGTTGCCGTGCGATTTTCTTCAGGAACAGCAGCTCGCGTTTGGACCGTCCGACCGCCGCGATGCCGGTACGCTCATGCCCAAGCAGGTACTTGGCGTAGGTCCAGCCCTTGTTTTCCTTGCCGACCAGGTTCGCCACCGGTACGCGCACATTATCGAAGAAGACTTCATTCACCTCATGCTCTTCATCGAGCATGATGATCGGGCGCACGGTGATGCCCGGCGATTTCATATCGATCAGCAGGAAGGAAATGCCCTCCTGCTTGCGCACATGGGGATCGGTGCGCACCAGGCAGAAGATCATGTCGGCGTACTGGCCCAGCGTGGTCCAGGTCTTCTGGCCGTTGACGATATAGTGGTCGCCCTCGCGCACCGCCGTGGTTTTCAGCGAAGCGAGGTCGGAGCCCGCGCCCGGTTCGGAATAGCCCTGGCACCACCAATCGGTGCAGTCCAGGATGCGCGGCAGGTAATAGGCTTTCTGTTCTTCGCTGCCGAAGGCCATGATGACCGGCGCCACCATGTTCACGCCGAACGGCAGGATAGGCGGGGTGCCGGCGATTGCGCACTCCTCTTCCCAGATATGGCGCTGGGTGGCATCCCAGCCCGGCCCGCCGAATTCGATCGGCCATGCCGGCGCCACCCAGCCTTGCCTGGCGACGATCTGGTGCCAGCGCACATAGTCTTCGCGCTTCAGGCGCAGGTGCTTGCGGACTTTGTCTTGCAGGCTGGCCGGCAGGTTCGCTGCCAGGAAAGAACGCACTTCGGCGCGGAAGGCCTCATCCCTGGCAGAGTAATTCAAGTCCATGCTGTCTCCTTGGTTGGGTCGCACCAGCAAAATAGCACGACCGTTCCAAAGAGTCTACAGCGCTTTGCGCCTCCGCGCCACAAAGCCGATCAGGCCCAGCCCCGCGAGCAGCATCGCGTACTCGCCAGGTTCCGGCACAGGCGTTGAGATGCCGTCGAAATCCCGCCCAAACACCGTGACGTTCGAAATATCGGGATTGGCCTGGTTATTCCCGGTGAACCAGTCGATATGCCACGTACCGCTCAGGGTCTGCCCTGGATTGATCGACAGGTTATTGAGCAGGAAAGCGCCAGCGCCATTGCCCGCCTTGAGTGCCAGCACCAGGTCCAGCGCCACGTTTTGCGACGCGCTGCTGGTGACGGTCCAGGTCCCGCTGGTCCCGGTGCCCACGTCGAATGTGAAATTCAGCCCGCTCAATAAGCCGAATCCCGTGCTCGAGCCGCCCTCATTTTTGCCGAGCAATGTCCAGGCGCCGCTGCTGCCATAGCCGTCGAAGGCCGTGCCAAAACCGCTGGTATCACCGTTCGGGCCCGCTTGCGGATTCCAGGCCGGCGTAAACACGAAAGTGTCCGCAGCCTGCGCCGCGAGCATCACGTCGTCTGCAGTTGTATTACCGATGGTCGTCGCGCCGAAAGCGCTTGCCGCCAGGAGCATGCTGCTGGCGGCCAGTGCAAACTTCTTTGCAATGGATTCCATACCTATCCCCTTATCTAGGTTGAGACTGCCATTGCACTGTAGCGGTTTAGTGAGCTCGACGGAGTTCGATACCTTTCCGAAATATAGTCACGCGGCACGGTCGCGCCGCGCCAGGACAAGCACGCCCAGCCCCAGCAGCAGCATCAAGTATTCCCCCGGCTCCGGCACCGCAGCGACGTTGCGCGCAAATAAAGCCAGATTCGAAAAATCGGGAGTCGCGAGGTTATTTCCAGTGAACCATTCGATGCGCCAGCTACCATTCAAGGTCTGTCCGGCATTGATGGCCAGGTCATTGAACAGGAAGCCGGCGCCGCCGTCGCCCGCATGCATGGCAAGCACCAGGTCGAGCACCGTGCCCGCCGCGCCGGCATTGTGCACGGACCAGGTGCCTGCCGTGCCGCTGTTCATTGCAAAACCGAACTGCAGCGCACCGGCATTGCTGAACGCCGCATTCAAGCCGTATCGATCGAGCAGGGTCCACGGCCCGCTGCCGAAACCGTCGAAAACGCAGCCAAAGCCGCTGGTATCGCCATTGGGGCCGGAATGCGGGTTCCAGCCCGGCGTGAAGACAAAGGCATCGGCGTCCGCCCCGTTGAGCGTTACGTCATGGGTCGACGCATTGCCGATGACCGTGGCACCAAAAGCACTCGCCGCCAATACCAGGCTGGCGGCCGCCATCAGCAGTTTTCTTGCAATTGCGCACATGATAAAGCCCTCCTCTGGAAAAAGACCGGACCTTTCAACAGCTTAGGTAGCTCGGCAAGGATGGCTTTGTGCGGGCGCAAGCGGGCCGGAGCGAAAATAGCACGTGCATACAAAAAGAAAAACGCCGCGGATGGCCTATCCGCGGCGCCAATAAGGGGTATGTCATCAATTGTTCTCAGCAGCCATGCTGCCGGGCCGGCATGCGCCAGCACTTTCATCTTATCAATTTTCACACTTCAACACTCGATTTCTGCAATTCGTCGCAATTCAGTCCGGCGGCGCAGTGCGGGCCGATAGGATGCAAGCATTCAAACAAGCATGCATAACAAGGACAGCAATATGCGAAGCAAACTCACAATCGCCGCCCTCGTCGCCCTCAGCATGAGTGGCTGCGTCATCGTCTTGAACGACAATGACAACGTCAAAGGCAACGGCACGCCAACCACGGAAACGCGCAGCATTGCCAGCGCCACCGGCCTGCGCATCGAAAACCGTCAACGGGTCGACATGGAAGTGGAAGTACATGTTGGCGGCGCGCCACAGCTGGTGGTCGAAGGCGATGACAATCTGGTGCCGCTGGTGCACACCGAGGTCCGCGGCGACACCCTGCGCATCTGGGCCGAAGAACGCATGAGCAGCAGCCGGCCGATCCGCGTGCGCTACACCGCGCCGCGCCTGGAAAACCTCGAAGCCACAGGTTCCGTACGCACCCATGTGCAAGGCCTGTTGGGCGGACCGCTGGTGGTATCGCACACCGGCTCCGGCTATCTGGAACTGCGCGGCCAGGTCGACCGCCTGGACGTGCGCCACACCGGCTCGGGCCAACTCTATGCCGACGGCCTGGATAGCAAAACGGCCGCGGTCGACATGGTAGGCTCGGGCCGCGTCAACATCGGCTCAGTGCGTGGCGACTCCCTGCGCCTGTCCTCCTCGGGATCGGGCAGCTTCCAGGCACGCGGCATCGTGCATGTGCTCGACGTGCAGATGCAAGGCTCCGGCAGCGCCCAACTGAATGACCTGCGCGCCGACGAAGCGAACATCACCACCAACGGCTCCGGCGGCGTGCACGCCTGGGTGCAGAACAAAGTAGAAGCGCGCGCCAACGGCTCCGGCCACATCGCCGTCACCGGCAACCCCTCCCAGCGCAACATCTACGGCCGCAACACCTCCATTCAGTGATAAAAGTCGGGGTCAGCTCTGGCAATCGGACATTTTGCGCAGCAAAATGTCCGATTGCCAGAGCTGACCCCGACTTTTTAATCAATAGTGATGGGCAGGTCGCGGCCGGACGTGGCGGTGTTGCCGGCGTAGTCGGCGGCGTAGATGCGGAGCGTGTAGTTGCCAGGGGCGAGTTCGCTGATTTGCCAGCGGCCCGGTGTCACTTCACCATGTTCGAGGCGGCTCAGCAGTGAGTAGGTGAAGCGCGTGGCCTTGCTGCCGTAGACCGTGATGCCGCTGTCGGCGGAGTACACCACTTTCACGGCTTCGCGCTGTTTCGGCAACTGGTCGTAGGTTTGCATGATGCGGGGCTGTTCGTAGCCTGGCAACGGTGTGCCATCCGCTTGCAGCACTTGGTAGCCCAGCTTGTATAGGCCGAGCCGGCGCCGTGCGAGGTTGCCGTCCATCTGGTCGTAGGCGTCGACCACCACGTTCACTTCGCCCAATTCCCGTGGTACTTCGAGGCGTTTGCCCTTCTTTTCTGGCAGGCGCCTGTCGTTGGCGTCGTACAGGGCGATGCCCTGGATCGTTGGCGCTACCGTGTCTTGCAGGCCGGGGAAAGGCAGCGCGAGTGGATTCACGACGCGGCCACGGTCGAACAGGTCGAGGTGGACGTGGGCCATCTGGTTCACGACGCCCAGCTCGTCGCCTACGCCGAAGCGCGTTCCGCGCCGTACGCGAATGCGTTCCGGTTTGCCTTTGTCGTCCAGCAGGAGCTGGAAGCGTTCGTCGAGCGGCTTGTTCTTTTTGTCGCGGCCCACTTTCATGTGGATGTAGCTGGTGGTGCCGAGGTTGATGCCTTCCGATACCGTGCCGAAGGCCCAGTTGGGCAGCGGGTCGCTGACCTTGGCCTTTTCCACCACGTGCACGGAGCTGCCGACGTCCGCCTGTACGTCAAGCCCTGCATGAAAGTGGTGCCTGCTGTCGCCGTCATAGCTTCCCCTCACCTCGCCCATCAGGCCAACAACTTCGTGCGGCTGGTTTTGCGGCAGCACGGGCCAGGGCATGGGGGATTTGCTGCGCTGGTCCATCAGGCTGGTGTCAGGCGCATCGGCAGCTGTGGGCGCGGGCGCCGGTGCGAGCGCCGCGGCGTGGGCGGTCGTGATCAGCGCTAGCTTTACCCCCGGCTCGGAGGCTGGGACAATACGGTGCAGGCGCTGGGCCGGGCCGTCGGCCAGCAGCAGCGTGCCGTTGGCGGCCATGGCGAGGCTGCGCGGTCCGTAGCCTTGGATGATGCCGTCCATGCCGGTCGCAGGGTCTGCCGGGTGCTGCGCGTCGGGCAAGCCTGCCAGTGCGCCGTCGGGCGCCATTTGCAGCAAGCGGCCGCGCGAAGCGACCGCGATGTAGATGAATCCGTCATGCGTGAGCGCCAGCGCCATCGGCCGGCGCAACAGGGCATCCTTTTCGGTCGCAGGCGTCAGGGCCAGTGTGATCACTGATCCGTCGGGATTGATGCGGCGGATGGCGTCATTGCGCGAATCGGCGATGTAGATGCCGTCCTTGCCGACAGCGATGCCGCATGGTGTATCGAACTGCGCGGCTTCACCGATACCGTCGGCGAGATCTGGCTGTCCGTTGCCTGCCAGCGTGGTCACCGTGCCGTCAGGCGCGATACGCCGGATCCGGTCGTTATAGGTGTCGGCCACGTAGACGATGCCGTCTTCATCAACGGCTACGCCAACCGGTCCATTGAACTGCGCTTGCGCGCCCTGCCCGTCCGCGAAGCCGGCAATGCCGCTGCCGGCCAAGGTCGACACCGTGCCGTCGGCGGCAATTTTGCGGATGGCGTGATTACCGGTATCGGCGACATAGACATTACCTTTTTTGTCCAAGGCGATGCCGGATGGTGTGTTGAATGATGCGGCGGCGCCGACGCCGTCGCGGTAGCCTTCGGCCCCGCCGGCAATGACGCGCACGCTGCCATCAGGCGCCAGCAAGGACACGGTATTCCGCTCGCCGCCATCCGAGAAGTAGATATTGCCTTTGCCGTCGGCGGCCACGCCATAAGGATCGGCCAGCCCGGCATCCAGCACTGTCTCAAGCCGTGCAGGCCAACTGCGCTCGGTCGGCGCCGGCCCGCGCTTTATCTGCACAGGCGCCGGCGCCGCCGCGTGGGGCACGGACGGGCCATGGTAGTAGAAATAGCCACCGGCACCGGCAATCGCCAGCACCGCAGCACCAACAGCAGTCAATTTGATCGAGGTATGCACGGACAGGATTGTACCGCCTAGTTCTCCAGCTTCTCGCCACAAACGAGGCCGAGCAGGTTATCCAGGTCGCATGCCAGGCGCGCTTTTTTCTGGTTCTCCGCCTCCTGGCGAACGCCCTGCGGGTAAAAGCGGTAGGGATACTGGCGCATCAGGCCAAAAATCGGGGCCCAGTCTTCGGCCGGCAGCCATGCCACCAGCGCATGAAGCAGATCGTAGCCCCCGAGGTCTTCCATGGCTCGCGCCAGCCGCTCGTGATCGTAGAACAGGTGGGCAATCCGCTTGCGCTTTTCGGCCAAGGGCAAGTCCGACTTTCCGACGGCCGATATGGCCTCGCCGACCCAGGTTGCAGGTAAAGGGCCGGCCTCGATCTTCTGCAGCTTTTCCTTGTCGAGCGCCATCACTGCAGCCAGATATTCGCTTCGGCGCTCCCCAGCAAACCTGCGAAGGAAGTCGCTGTACGGCATGTAGTAGTATGGGTCGCCATCGGCCGGCCATTTGATGCCCTTACAGTTCTCTGCACCCGCAGCACTGCATTGCGCGAACAGCGCTTCCTGCAATTCGCGGCTATCGGGAGCGGCCAGGCGCCATTGGCCATCCTTGCGCTGCCACTCGTAGAGGAAAGGCAGCGCTTCAGGGCCGCTGCATTTGCCGGCCCGCTGCCCATTATCCAGGTAGTACAGCTGGCCGCTCACGTTGTCACGTACCGGGGCGGGAAAATTCAACGATGACAGGTCGATTTCGTGTTCGAGCTTGACGATGCCTTCCTTTGTATTCCGCCACAGCACCTGGTGCTCGGGCACGTCGGCACAGGATGGCGTGCTCTCCCACGTTGGACCGGTGAAACCGTCCACCAGTCCGGTCGGATATTCGGAGCGCGGCTCCCAGCTTGCCAATACTGCGCATTGCGCCTCGCCAGGTACCTCGACCAGGGAAATGCCATACAAGGGCACATCGGCAGTTGCAAAGTGCTTCAGCCAGGCGTCGTCCAGCGTGAATTTGCATTGCGGTGTGACGCTGCTGAAACGCGGTTTATCGGCCGGCTTGGCGATGTAGGGCTGCATCGCCAGTTTGGTGGCGGGCGCAAAATCCTTCATCTCAGCGGTCGCGATCCCGGAGACCTGGGCCTTGATGTCGCTGGCGCGCAGCCATTCAAGCTTGGCCTTCAGTTCTTTTTCGTCGAGCCGGCTGCAATAAGGGCTGCCGACCGCCGGTATGCGGTATGACTGCAGCACCATTCGCGCGGCCACCTGGCGGAAGTCGCTGAAATTCTTCTCCAGCGCCGGCCACTTGAGTTTGAGGTCCGCCGCCGTGCTTTCGGCCACCATACAGCCCAATGCGCGCTCCGCGCTGTCGTTGCGGTAGCCTGCCGCGACCAGCGCCGGCCACTGCTCAAAGGGAATCGTGGCCGCAAACCCGGCATCGTATTGGCCATTCCAGAATTTACCCAAATGGCGCCACAGCGTGCGCCAGGAGTCCGCCGGGACGTTACCTGCCTTGGCCAAGGCCGGCAACGCGACGCCATAGTGCTCCGCCAACATCCCCGCAGGCAGCGCCGCCAGCGCCTTGTCCAAAGCAGCCGGCGTCTTGGCGTTCTTGCCCACTGCCTCTTGCACCCGCTGATAGGGTGCGACATGGGGCGTAGCGGCTGCTGCGCCAGCCGGCACGACCGAGGTACGCTGGATTGCGGGCGGCGACATGCTGTACTTTTCCGACAACACCTTGCCCACTTTCGGCTGATTGAAGCGCACGCAGAGCTCCATCGCATCGGCGCCTTCCGCCTTCAGTTTTGGATCGGCGCCATGCTGCAGCAGCCACAGGGCCGTTGCCGGTTTGCCGGCGCGAATCGCATGGTGCAGCAAAGTGCCATTGTGGCGGTAGGCGTTGAAATCGGCGCCTGCCTTCTGCTGGCGCGCCAGGTAGGCGATCAGAGACTTTTCGCTGTCGGAAGAGAACCCCTCCGGCTCAGGCGTGTTCCAACTGCCAGTTTCCGGCTCGGCGCCAGGCATGGACAAGAGCGCGGCAAATGCCGCATCAGTTGCCCGACTGTTCGCCGCGTTCGCGAGCGGAAGGCTGAGACAGAAGGCAACTGCAAGCAAACGGCGGAGCATTCAGGTCCTTTCCAGGCGGAAAGTGTAGATATTCTCACAAGGAATGCGCTTATGGCAAAAAAAAGGTTCATCACGGATTGCTGTGATGTAGTCCTAAAAACAGGAAAGCGGTGAAGAAAAGTTAGACTTGTTGTGCGACCAACAAAACTCAACTTTACCCACCGCTTTCATGCAAGATAATAATCTCGACC
>NZ_WNKX01000027.1 GCF_009720745.1 Massilia eburnea
TGGCTTATCGAAGATGGCTGTGGCGGGCGCCATCATGCGTAAGCTAGTGCATCTGGTTTACGGAGTCGTAAAGTCAGGCAAGCCCTTTGACCCAAATTTCCTGGGTAACGGGCTTGCTATTCAAGACAGTATCTGACCCCGACTTTCACGCTGCTATTGCTGAGTTGCTTTGTAACAACGTGTTGTGGGCTCAGCTGGCGGGGGCGGCTACATTCTTTTATACTTCGTTTGCGCCTTACTCCCGCGTAACGTTTCTCCCGGCCAAATCTTCGCCTGGCATTCTCCTTTTTCGGGAGATCGTCGTGCGCCGCATTCCTAAACTCCAGACTTTCAAGTTCAAGATCTCAGCCCTGCTGGTGCTGATGGTGATGCTCGCCACCGTACTGGTGGGCGGTGCTTCGCTGCTGGTTGCGGAACATGAAATGCGCAAAGTCATCGCTGCGCAGGAAATGTCCATGCTGTCCAGCGCGGCAGCCTATCTTGACCGCGACATTACGTCAAAACAGCAGGTCTTGCGGGTGCTGGCGCAGAGCTTGCAAGCCGAGCCGGTTGCGGCCTCCAGGATCCAGGGCCAGCTCGAATTGCGTGAGGCTTTGCGCGATGAGTTCTTCAATGTGACGGCCTACTCTGCGGACGGGAAACTGGTCGCCAACCTGCAGGACCGGCGCCTAATCGGCAAACTCAATAGCAAGAACCGCCAGTATTTCCACGACACCATCGCCGCGCAGGAGGGCATTGTGTCGGCCCCCTTCCGCAGCGTCCTGTCGGGCCGGCCCGTGGTGGCGATCACCCAGCCGGTACTGGCCCGCGACGGCAGCATCGAGTATGTCCTGGTCGGCACGATCGACTTGCAGCGCCCTGCCTTTGCCGGGCAGTTGAATGCCCTGCGCGACCGCTCTGAGGGCTACCTGTTCATCCTCACCGCTGACGGGACCACGCTGTACCATCCCGACTCCAGCCGGGTGCTGACCCAGTCAAATACGCCCGGCACCCTGGAGCACGCAGTGCTGTCCGAACCCGATGGCTGGCGCGACGATGCACTCGACCATGGCGAGCCGGTGCTGCTGGCCCATCAGCGCCTGCAGAGGGCCGACTGGACATTAGCGGTATCTTTCCCCATCCGTGACGCCTTCGCCTCCATGAGCAGCCTGCGCTGGCGCGCTTTCGTGGCGGCTTCCGTGGTGGCCCTGGTGGCCGGCCTGCTGGCCTGGCTGTTCATGCGGCCCTTGCTGGCTCCGCTCTACCGCCTGTACGGCCAGGTACGGGCGTTCGGCCGCGAAGAGGTCGATATTGAGTTGTTCAACTCCAGCAATCCCGATGAATTCGGCCACTTGAGCCGCGCCTTTTACCAGGTCGCACGCCAGCAGCAAATGGCGGAGCGCAACCTGCAGCGCCTGGCCACCACCGACGCCTTGACCGGCGCCCACAACCGCCGCATGTTCGATGAGTTCTTCCCGCAGGCCTTGAAGCGCGCCATTCGCGCCGGCCAGCAGATCGGGCTGGCGGTGCTGGACATCGACTATTTCAAGGGCATCAACGATAATTTCGGCCACCAGGCGGGCGACGCGGTACTGGTGCAGTTTGCCGACCGCCTGCGCAATGCCGTGCGCAGCACCGATACCGTGGCGCGCATCGCGGGCGACGAGTTCGTGATCGTGTTCGAGCACCTGGAGGCGGGCCACGATGTCAACCTGCTGGGGCAGAAGATCGTGGCCGCCATGCAGGCCCCGTTCGAGGTGAACGGACGGCCGCTGAACGTGACCGCCAGCATCGGTATCGCGCTGACGACCGAACTGCCGGCCGACGTCGACAAGGTGATGCTGGCGGCGGACCAGGCGCTGTATTGCGTCAAGGCGGCCGGCCGCAATGGCTTCGCGGTCAACACCGTGGGCGCCGAGCGCATGCTGGCGGTGCGCGACTTCGGCGCGCCGTCCAAGCAGGACAAGGAGAAGAAGTCCTGGCCTTCCAGCCGCTTTTGATCAGTGGCGGGCCGGGATAGTCGCCGGCCGCACTTGCGACTGCGCCATGCCGGCCATGCTGCGGCATTCGCTGGCGCAGCGGCGGCAGGCGACGGCGCAATCCTTGCAATGTTCATGGCTGTGCTGTTCGCATTCGGCGGCGCAGGCGTCGCAGATATCGGCGCAGGCATCGCACAGGCCGGCGGCCAGCTTGCTGCCGCGCTGCATCAGGCCGACGCATACGCGGCACACCTGGGCGCAATCGATGTCGTTGGCAATGCAGTGCGCGAGGCTGGTGACGTCCTGCTCCTGCAGGCAGCTGGCAGCGCAATAGTCGCAAGCGGCGGCGCAATCGTTGCAGGCGTCGATGCAGGTTTGGTACTGTTGCTGTGTCATGGCGACCTCCTTTCGGAAAGCGCCAGACTAGCACCGCCACGCTGTCAGGCTCGCACGCTTACTCGCGCAGGGCCAGCGCGCGGCCTGGCGTGCCCGACGCCAGGCGGAACTCGCCTACCAGCGCCACCAGGGTTGCCGCCTGCTGCTGCAGGCTTTCCGCCGCGGCCGCGGCTTGCTCGACCAGGGCGGCGTTTTGCTGGGTAACGCCATCCATTTGGCCAATTGCCTGGTTAACCTGGCCTATCCCGTTGCTCTGTTCCCCGCTGGCGGCGCTGATTTCGCTGACGATATCCGTCACCCGGCGCACGCTGGCCACGACCTCTTCCATTGTGCTGCCTGCCTGGGCCACCAATGAACTCCCGGCCTCCACCTGCTCCACCGAGTTGCCGATCAATTCCTTGATTTCCTTGGCCGCCGCCGCGCTGCGCTGGGCCAGGTTGCGCACTTCGCTTGCCACCACGGCGAAGCCGCGTCCCTGTTCGCCGGCGCGCGCCGCTTCCACAGCGGCGTTTAGCGCCAGGATATTGGTCTGGAAGGCGATACCGTCAATGACGGAAATGATGTCGACCACTTTGCGCGAGGATGCGTTGATCGATGCCATCGTATCGACCACCTGCGCCACTACTTGGCCGCCGCGCAAGGCGACTTCCGACGCACGGGCCGCCATCTGGTTTGCCTGCCGCGCATTATCGGCGTTCTGCTTCACGGTGCTGGTCAACTGCTCCATCGTGGCGGCGGTCTCCTCCAGCGCACTGGCCTGCTGCTCTGTGCGCGCGGAAAGGTCCGCATTGCCTTGCCGGATTTCAGTGCTGGCTGTGGCCACGCTGTCGGACGATTCGCGCACGCGCGCCAGCACGGAGTGGATCTTGCCAACGAAGGTGTTGAAGCCGGTGCCGATTACCGCCAGTTCGTCGTTGCCGCGCACTTCCAGCCGCGCACTGAGATCGGCATTGCCGCTCGCAAGTCCCGACATGGCGCCGCCAAGTTCGCGCAATGGCTGCGTCAGGCGGAACAGCACCATGACCAGGATCACCCCGGTCGCTACTGCGCACAGCAGCGATACCAGCAAGGTATAGAGAAGCAGTTCACGTGCCGAGGCAGTGGCCACCGCTTGCGGGAAACTCATCTTCACGGCCCAAGGGGCAATATCGGGATGCAGCACCAGTGGCTGGATCAGGTGCACCATGCCCTTCTTGTCCTGGTACTCGTAGGGCTTGCCGCTGCGGATGCTGGCCAGCCCTTCGGTCGGAATGTCCGACGCAGGTTTTCCAACCAGGGCATCGTCAGGATTACTGGCATACAGGCCGCCATTGGAGACCAGCGACAGCCGGCCGCCCTCGATCGACTTCATGTCCTTCAGGATCTCGCCCAGCCGCGTCAGCATGAAGTCGGCGCTAGCGGTCCCCTGGAAGGCGCCATCGATCATGATGGGCGCGACCAGGGACGCCATCAGCACGTCCTTGCCGTTGACGGGGTAGGAGTACGGTTCGGTAAAGAACACCTTGCCGGTGCGCTTGGGAACGTCGTACCAGTCATTGGCGCCAGGCTTTGGATCGAAGACGATCGGCTCCACGTTGGCGCCGCCGCCGGCAGCGCGCGTGTAGTACGGCATATAGCGCCCGCTGGCGTCGAATTCCGGCTTCTTGCCCGCAAACTCCGCGTCCTTCGCATCCAGGGCATTGGGCTCCCAGGTGACGGCGGCGCCAATCAAGTCGTCGGAACTGAATAAGGCCGCCTTGGTGATTTCGCCCGTCTGCTCACGCGACAAGGGCATTTTAGCGCCACGCGTAGCGCGCTGTGTGGCCCCGAGCTGGATGATGGTGGCAAGATTGCGCCCGATGCGCGCTTGCAGTGCCGAGGCGGCGGCGGCAGCCTGGGTGCGTGCCAGGTTCATCGCATTCTGCTCGGCGGTATGGCTGCTCTTGAAGCCGGTGACCGCTGCCGTGACCGCAAGGCTGATGACGACCAGCAGCGTGGCCGCAATGCAGATTTTTGCATTCAGCGACAATTTCGACAGCATGCTGTCCTCCTAGAAGGTTTTGGCAACAGTCACGACGAAAGTGGTTTTCTCGGTGTTTGAATAGGCCAGGTTGCCGGCAGCATCAGGTACACCGCTGGTGTAATGACGATAGACATCGGTTGCGCCTTTGCCGCGCGTTACAGCGCCAGCGAGCGCCCAGCCGTCCGCCAGGGCCTTGGTCACGCCGGCCTTCACGTCGCGCCAGTTCCAGATCTGGTTGCCTGGCCCGCCCACGTGCGCGTCGCCGGCATGCAGGTTGAGCGTGTATCCCTGGCCAAGGTCGAGGTTCATGCCGACGTCGAGATAGCCGGTACCGCGGCCGTCGCGGATGCCAAAAAAGTGCGGGCTGACGGTGTAGTTGTATTTGACGTAGGCCGCCTTGTAGGTGAGGCCCAGCGATAGCTCGGTGTAATTGAATGTCGTATCGGTGGAACTGACCCTGGCGCCGGGGTAGATGTATTCATAAACGACCAGGCTGTAGCCCACGTCCCCCGCGGTGGCTGAATAGCCGGCGTACAAATCCCATTCGACGCTGGCCTCCTCGATGAATTTGTCGCTGACATTCGAAGCCCAGGTCCCGGCGATGAAGCCGCTGGGGTGGACGTAATCAACGCCAACTTGCAGTGCGGGTTTGTCCCAGGTCTGGCGGATACCGCGCGACACGTATTGGCTGGCAAGTGTGACGGTAGCGGTCAAGGGAGGAGCAGCCGGCGCTTCCTGCGCCTGAACTGCGTTGGAAACCAGCAAGGCCAGCCATAAGCAGTATCGCATCCTACCCTCGCTTTCAATGTGGGGGACTTGAAAGCTATAGTAGATGCAAATCTCAAACCTTGCTTCTACAGGTGAAAGGAACGTTGCGGGCCTGCTACGCCGCGACGGTCTTGCGCGCCTGCTTGACACGGTACATGGCCTGGTCGGCCAGGTCGATCAGTTGGTCCATGTCCTGCCCGTCGTCGGGGCTGATGGCGTAGCCGATGCTGGCGCCCAGCCGCAGGGCGCGGCCTTCGAATTCAAACGGCGCCCCAATGGCACTGTTGATGCTGTGGCACTTGGTGCCGACCACGTCGCGGTCGCGCACTCCGCACAGGATGACGCCGAACTCGTCGCCTCCCAGGCGCGCGGCCAGGTCGTCCTGCCGCAATTCGCGTGCAATGCGCTGGGCCACCTGGCAGATTGCGGCGTCGCCGGCCCTGTGGCCGAGGTTGTCGTTGATCGCCTTCAGGCCATCCATGTCGATGTTGACTACGGCAACGCTGCTGTCGGCGCGGTTGGCGCGGGCCAGTTGCTGGCGCAGGCGGTCGTAGAACAGTGCGCGGTTGGCCAGGCGGGTCAGCGCATCATGCGTGGCGCGGTAATACAGGTCGCTCGATTCGTATTGCACGGCGTGGAAGATGGCGGCGCCGATCAGCTCCGACAGCAAGCCGAGGATTTGCGCCTGGTAGGCATCGAAGGCATTGGTGTGCGGGGCCCCTACTTTCAATACGCCGACAGTCTGGCCTTCGTGGCGCAGCGGGACCACCAGCATTGAACGCAGGCCGACCCTGCGGCAGGCTTCGCGGTCGACGCGCGGATCGGTTTCGGAATCGTCGCACTGCAGGATCTTGTCCTCGGCGACGCACAGGCCGGACAGGCTGCCTTCGCGCTTCAGGCGCAGGCCTAGCGCACCTTCCGCTACGCCAGCGGCGGCACGGTACACCATCTCACTGCCCTCGGCCAGTTCCACCACTGCGGCCGTGGCGCCGCACAAGGCGCCGGCGCGCTGGCAGACCAGTTGCATGACCCCGCCCAAGTCCAGGCCCTGGCGCGCGATGTCGGTTTGTAAGTTGATGATCTCCAGCAATACTGCTGGGTTAAGGTTCAGTGCACTCATCATGCCGCAGCCGCAAATTCTCACACATTTTCACAGATTTCAGTGTGGACCATTTGTGACCGTTTGGCAACTTTTTTAACTTGTTTCGTGCTAGCTTTTTGGTGCATTTTGCGCCGGCCCAACCATAGCAGGAGGCCGGTCAGCATGAAGGCCAGCGGCGCCAGCCCGCTGAAGGAAACCAGCACCCTGCCCGCCAGCCCAAAGGCTTCACCGGTATGGAGCGGGAACTGCCAGTTGAAGAAGCTGTCGCCTGGCGCCGCCTTGAGCGGATCGCGCACGCGCAGCACGGCGCCGCTGAAGGCGTCGACCGAGACGCGCGTCAGGCCATCGCCTTCACGGACCTCGTCCGGCTGGCGCAGGCGGATCTCGAACGGCGCTTTGGAGGAGGCGATCGCGACCCGGGTCAGGCGGCCGTGCGGCACACTCTGCTGGGCTGCTTCCAGCGCGGCCGCCACGCTGATCGGCTCGCGGCCCGCGGCCGGGCCATTGGCCAGCTTGGCATTCGGTGCCAGGGTTGCCACCACGGCCACCGCCGGGCGCACCCAGTCCGGCAGGTTCATCGCCATGCCGGTAAAACCAAGCACCGCCAGCACGGGCGTCATGAAGAAACCGGCAGTGCGGTGGAAGCTGTAATGGAAATGACGTGAGTTGACGGCGCCGCGCACGGTGAGCGCCTTGCGCAGGCTGGACAGCGTCGCTTTCGGCCACCACAGCACGAAGCCCAGCAGCGAAGTCAACGCCAGCAGCAGGCCGCTGATGCCAGTCACCGTCTTGCCAACCTCGCCGGCGAACAGGTAGCGGTGCACGTGGAACAGCGACGGCATCAGCAATTCGCGCGACAGGCCGAATTCGCCGTAGTTGCGCTCCCCAAGGATGCGCAGGGAATAGCGGTCCAGCATGACCTGGCGCGCCACGTCGGTCGCAAAGCTGCCCTTCTCCTTCTTCGGCTGGCGGTACCAGGCGACATACACGTCATCGGCCTCGTAAGGCAGCATCAACTGGGTCGGTTTGCCGTAGCCTGGCTCGGCCAGCAGGCGTTCAACTGCGGCCTGCACCTGGGCCGGCGCCGGCGCCTGGTCGGGGGCGCCCGCTGGGGCTTGCGAATGCAGCAGGCCAGGATTCAGCGCCGCGTCCAGTTCATGGGTCCAGGCGATCGCCGCGCCGGTCAGGCCGGCCGTGACAAAGATCGCCCCGAATACCAGGGACACGTAGAGGTGGATTTCGCGCAGCCGCGCTCGCAGCAAACCAGTCAGCATTTTTTATGTCAGCAATAAATTGTTTGAAATTATAAATGAGAATGATTATCATTGCGAACTTGATTTTGTATCTGACTGTTTAGGAGTGACTGAATGACCGCCTTGCATCCCCTCTCCCGTGCCGTAACCCTGGCCTGCCTCGCCCTCTCCACGGGAGCGATGGCGCAAAATCTGAAGGAGCCGATGCAGGAAGTGGTCGTCACCGCAACCCGCAACAGTAAGAGCGTGGACAAGATTCCCGGCGCGGTCAGCGTGATCTCGCAAAAAGAACTGGAGGCCCAGTACCTGCTGGCGGACGACCCGTCGGCCGCCCTGGCGACCTACATTCCAGGCTACGCGCCCAGCCGCCAGAAAATGAGCTCCACCGGCGAATCCCTGCGCGGCCGCAACACCCTGATCCTGCTGGACGGGGTACCGCAAACCAATCCGCTGCGCGGCGGCATGCGCGAGGGCTATGTGGCCGATACCGCCATCATCGAGCGCGTGGAAGTGATCAATGGCGCTTCCGCCATGCAGGGCATGGGCGCGACCGGCGGCATCGTCAACTACATCACCAAGTCGCCCAAGGCGGAGGGCACCACACAGTCGGTCAACGTGCGCATGTCGTCCCAGCTGCGCCATGACAGCCTGGATTGGAAGACCGGCTACACCCTGCAGCACAAATCGGGCGACTTCGACTTGCTGGCCTTCGGCAGCATCCAGCAGCGCGGCCTGGGTTACGACGGCCAGGGCCGCCCGCTCGGCATCGAATCCGTGCAAGGCGACACCATGGACTCGCAGGGCACCGACCTGTTCTTCAAGATCGGCAAAAACTTCGGCGACCAGCGCCTGCAGCTGACCATCAACCGTTTCCGCATGGAAGGCGACGGCGATTACAAGCAAGTGCCTGCGGTCTTTGCCACCGGCACGCCGACCAGCTCGACGTCAGGAACGCCGGAGGGCGCGCCGCCGCGCAACAAGGTCAAGACCAGCAGCCTGGAATACCGCCACAACGACCTACTCGGTGGCAGCTTCAACGCGCAAATCTTCAAGCAGGATTTCGCCTCCCTTTACGGCGCGACCGACACCAGCACCTTCCAGGATCCGGCCATCGTCGCGCCGCCGCTCAAGCTGTTCGACCAGTCCGAGGTAGTGGCCGACAAATACGGGGCCAAACTGACCTTCGTACGCCCCGACACCCTGGTGAAAGGCCTGGAATTCACTGCCGGCCTGGATTTCCTGCGTGACCGCACCAAACAGTGGCTGGCCGATACCAGCCGCACCTGGGTGCCGACCCTGGACTTCACCTCGCTGGCCCCGTTCACCCAGCTGGAATATGAGTATGGCCCGCTGACCGTGCGCGGCGGCATTCGCCATGAAGACGCGAAGTTGAACGTCGACACCTACACCACATTGGCCGCCTACGGCAGCCGCCTGGTGCAAGGCGGCGAACGGTCCTTCACCAAGAACGTGAAAAATATCGGCGCGGTATGGCGCTTCAACAAGAACTGGTCGGCCTTCGTCTCCAGCGCCGAAGGTTTCGGCCTGCCGGACGTGGGCCTGGTGCTGCGCGCCGTGAACAAACCGGGCCAGTCGGTCGACACGCTGTTCGACATGGAGCCTGTCGTCACCCGCAACAACGAGATCGGCGTCAACTGGCGCGGCGCCAAGGGCAGCCTGGGCGCCTCGTTCTACGATTCACGCTCCAAACTCGGCACCGCGCTACGTGTGGACGCCAGCGGCATCGGCCGCATTGACCGGGTGCCGACCACGGTGCGCGGCTGGGAAGTTTCGGGCGAACTGCGCGCCACGAAAGAGTTGTCGGCCTTCGGGTCCTACGCCCGCACCTTGGGCAAGACCGCCGCCACCGCCGGCGCACCGATGGACGTGGAACTCGGCGCCCGCGCCCAGGGCCCGGACAAGCTGGTGGCAGGCGCCAACTGGCAATTCATGCCGAAAGCGAACCTGCGCCTGCAGGCGACCACCTTGTTCGACCGCGACATCAATATCGGCCGCACCGTCAAGACCACCAACCTGGAAGAGCACTTTAACGGTTATACCCTGGTGGACCTGGCCGGCAGCTACGATTCGCCGTGGGGCAAGGTCGGCGTCGGCATCGAGAACCTGTGCGACCGCCAGTACATCGGCTACTACCCGCAGTCGGCGAGCTACAAGGACACGAGTTCCTACTTCGCCGGCCGCGGCCGCACCTTGTCGGTCAGCTTGACCCGTAGCTTCTGAGCGAACCGGCGCGCCGCTCATGGGCGTTCATGGCGCACGCCCAGAGCAGGACGGCGAGCGTCGCCGACAGGCCTGAGACCAGGAAAATCAGCCGGAAATCGTTGCCGCTCCAGCTGATGACCAGGCCGGTGCCCGCTGCCAGGACCATGGCCAGGATGGCCGTGACCGAAGCGGAGAAAGCGGCCAGCTCGGAGAAACGTTCGCGCGGCAGCACCAATGGCAGCAAAGACGCGGTACCGGTCAGGAAAACGCCCGCCAGTACGCCATGCACCACTAGCCAGAACAGGTAGGACTCGCGGCTGCTGACGAACATCCACGCGAGCAGCATGCCGATTGCGTACATGGCCAGCGTAACGAGCCCGATTCGCATCGGATGGACGTGGTCGGCCAGCCATCCCAACGGCCAGGCCAGCACGATCGAGATGCAGTAAGTGAGCGCGATCGCCTGGCCATAGCTGCTGCGGTCCACATTGAATTGCGCCATCGCGTTATAGCCGTTGATATTGACCGGCAACACGCAAATCACCGCCATCCCTACGGCCGCGAACAGCAGGACGAAGAACCACGGCGCCCCTTCCCTTTCCGCACGCAGGCGCCCAAGCAGGCGGCGGCTTTCGGACGGCGGCGGCGGGTAGGACGGCTCGCGTACACCGGCACAAAGCACCAGGAAGCCCACAATGAACACCGCTGCGATCACCAGCATCGCAGTGCTCGCAATCGCCGGCACGTCATTGCGGAACACCAGGAAGAAAAACCCCGCGCCCGCCGCCAGGCTCACAATCCGGAAGAAGGCAAAGAAGCGTCCCAGCACTTCGCGCGGCACGGTGTCGTTGACCAGGGCGATAAACACGGCGTTGATGACGATGGAGAACAGGTCGAACACCACCCACAGCACGCCCATGCAGGCGATGACGGTCCGGTCGCGCTGGCGAGGACCGCCGCTGGAGGCATGATGCAGGTAGTCCGCCAGCGGCTGGCTGAACGCCAGCAGCACCAGGCTGCCGGCCAGCAGGGGCGTCAGCGCAAGCAGGAAAGGAATGCGGCGCCCGAGCCGGGTCCGCGTGCGGTCGCTCCAGGCTCCCACGGCCGGTGCGGCAAACAAGGCGATCAGGGCCGGCAGGACGCCGAACAAAATATTCAGCAAAACGGGATCAAGGCTGAATTCCCGCAACTGCGCCTTGACCAGTTCCTGGACCGCACGTTCCTTGAGCGACCAGGCCAGGTCGCCCACCAGCAGGAAGCAATACAGGGGAAGAAGGCCGAGCAGTCCGCCGCCGACCAGCAGCGCGGCATTGTTCACCGGCGAGAGTAACGGCTTCGACATAATGAACACCGGGCGGGCGCCGTTGCTTTTTCACAAACCGTGAAGATTGGAGAGAATCTTCATTTTACCCGAGAGAAAAATCCTCATCTATGGCAAGGCCGCAACCAACCTTTCCGAGGTCTCAGGCGTCAAACAGCTTGCGATAGGCCGACGGGGAGCTGTGAAAGGCGGCGCGGAAGTGCTGCCTTAACGAGAGCGCGCTGCCGAAACCGGCCGCCTGCGCCACCGCCTCGATCGATGCATCGCTGGTTTCCAGCAGGCGCTGGGCGTGCGTCAGGCGCTGGTTCAGCAGCCATTGCTTGAACGAGGTGCCGGTGGAGTGGCGGAAGTGGCGCGTGAAATTGCGGCGGCTCATCGCTGCGCGCGCCGCCAGCGCGTCGAGGCTATGCTCTTCGGCCAGCCGGTGCTGCACCCATTCCAGCACCTGCGCCAGCCTGCTGTCGCTGGCCGTCGCGGGCACCGGGCGCTCGATGAACTGGGCCTGTCCACCCTCGCGATGCGGCGCCACCAGCAGGCGGCGCGCCACCTGGTTGGCGTGGTCGGCGCCGGCCCATTTGCGCAGCAGGTAGAGCGAGCAGTCCAGCCCTGCCGCCACGCCAGCCGATGTCACCACGTCGCCTTCGTCGACGTACAGCACCTCCTCGTCGACTTTCACTTGCGGACGCAATTCGGCCAGCCGGCCGGCAAAGGCCCAGTGCGTGGTTGCGACGCGGCCATCGAGCAAGCCAGCCTCCGCCAACGGGAACGCACCCAGGCACAATCCCACGATGGTCGCCCCGCGCGCATGGGCGCGCCGCAAGGCCTGCAGCAGTACTGCCGGCGCCGGACGGCAATCGTCGTGCCAGGTGGGCATGATGACGACATCGGCTCCCTCCAGGCCGCGCAAGCCCTTGCCCGGGGCAATATCGAAGCCGGCCGAGGTGCGCAGCGGGCCCGGCTCCGCCCCGCACACCGTCAGCTCGAATAGCGGCCCGCGAAACACCAGGCAAGGCACGGACAGGTGGAATGGCGTCATGCCGTCGAAGGCAATGATGGCGATTTTTTTAAGCATGGCCCGATTATATCGAATATCGTCCTGCGGGCCACTGTCGCGAGAACCGTGTGCGGCGCACAATGGCTCCATCAACAACACATTTGGAGGAAACATCATGCCACGCCGCGCCCTGATCGTGATCGATGTACAAAATGAATACTTCACCGGCAACCTGCCAATTGAATACCCGCCGGTGGAGCAATCGCTGCCGAACATCGTGCAGGCCATGAAAGTGGCGCGCGAAAGCGGCATTCCGGTGGTGGTGGTGCAGCACGACACGCCGGAAGGCACCCCGATTTTCGCCGTCGGCTCAGACGGCTGGCAGCTGCACCCGGACATTGCAGCACTTGGCGCGGATCACGTGATCAACAAAAAACGGCCCAGCAGCTTCACCGGCACTGACCTGGCGCAATGGCTGGCCGACAGGCAGATCGACACCCTGTCCATCGTGGGTTATATGACGCAGAACTGCAATGCTTCAACGATTTACGAAGCTGCGCATATGGGATTTGCGGTGGAACACCTGTCCGACGCAACCGGCGCGCCTTCTTACGAAAACGCCGCCGGCCGTGCTACGGCGGAAGAAATCCACCGCGTCCTGAACGTTGTGTTCCACTCCAACTTCGGCGCCGTGACAACGACGCGCGAATGGGCCGACGCCGTCAGCGCCGGCCGCGCCATCGCGAAGGACAACGTCTATTTGTCGGCCCGCCGCGCCCGTGAAAGCTTGGGCCGCGCCTCGTCGGTCTGACGTTTGCCGGCAGGGCCGGTCGCCGACTCCTGCGCGCCGGCGTGCTGGTCCTGCTGCATGCCGCTGCCGCCGCCGGCGCGCTCACGCATCCGTTCGGCGGACTGGCGGGCCGCCCAGCCGGTCTGCTGGCTCGCTTCGCCGCCCCGCTCACCTACTCCTGCCTTAGCCTGCTGCTGCGCCACGCTGGAGCGCTGCTCATTGCCCGGCTCCACACCCGGCGCGCGCCCTTTCAGGCTGTCGGGCGCCATCGGGTTGATCTTTTCCTTGCTGACCATGGTTGCATCCTCCTGCATCTGGATGTCCCATGATGCGCCCACCTGGCCGCCACCTGTATCGGTATAGGCGCGCATGCAGTGTAGGAGGACGCCTTACTCGTAGTATGGCTCGACGCTGGAGAGCTTGCCGACCAGGAAGGCGTCGGCCACCGCCTGCAGCGGCGACAAGTCGACATCGGAACGGCCGCTGGCGACCAGGCCCAGGAAATGCTCGTACATCGAAGGGTATTCCCGTTCCGGCTCGTCCAGCACGACTTTCCCGTTCACTTCCATGGTACGGCCGCCCAGGTGCAATGCCATGGTGTCCCCGGCTTCGGACTCCACGAATATGCTCCAGGTTTGCTGGCCCAACTGCAGGAAGTCGAACTCCGCATCGATCGCCACACCGTGTTCGCTCACCATGTCGAGATCGGCGCGGATTGGGGCGCTGCAGTTGGACGGCACTTGCAGCGACGCCTTGCGCACCAGCGCATAACCGCCCAGCAGCCGGGTCAGGATCGACAAGGCATTGATGCCCGGGTCGAACACGCCCATGCCGCCCGCTTCGAAAATCCATTTCTGGCCGGGGTGCCACTGGCGCACGTTTTCCTTCCAGCGGATCTTGATCGACTTGATGGGCCGCGCCAGCATCCAGTTGCGCGCACTTTCCACGCCGGGTGCAAAACGCGAATGCCACCCTGCCAGCGCCGTCACGCCGCGCTGCGCGGCCATGGCTGCGATGGAAGCGGCTTCACCCACTGTGGCAGCCGGCGGTTTTTCCAGGAATACGTGCTTGCCCGCTGCAATTGCCTCGCCTGCAAGCTGGTGCCGGACTTGCGGCGGCGTGCAGATGGACACCGCCTGGATTTCGGGATGGGCTGCGAGCATGGCGCCCATATCCGGATAACGCAAGATGCCGTCCGGCGCGCTGGCCGGCGAGCAGCCAGCCACCAGTTCCAGGCCCTTGTTGCCGCGAATCGCAGGAATATGCTGGTCGACCGCGATCTTGCCGAGTCCGACCAGTCCGATTTTCAAAGTCATCTTCTACCTCCTTTCGATTACCAGAGCGCCCCGTAGACAACGGCCAGCAGCAGGCACACCACGGCCGAACCGATGGCGAAGCCACGGTCGACGCGGAACAGCGAACGGTCAACCACCATGGCCTTGGCCGCGCCGTCACGCTTGCCCAAAAGGCTGATCAACACCATGCCCGCAGCGACAGCGCAGAACACCAGGAACATGCGGTCGATGAACGGAATTTCATAGACGCCGCTGCCGTTGTCGGCGGCAAAGCCGATCGGCGCGAGGAAAGACAGGTCCATCATCGTCGGCAGGAATTTCAGGACGATGGAGAACACCAGGCCGCCCACCGTAGCGAACATCGCAGCGGCGTTGGTCGCCTTCTTCCAGAAGAAACCAAGCAGGAACATGGCCAGGATGCCAGGCGATACGAAGCCTGTGTATTCCTGGATGTAGGCGAAACCGCCCTTCTTGTCGATGCCCAGCATTGGCGCGATTACTACCGCGATCGCCATTGCCGCCACCACGGTAAGACGGCCCACCCACACCATGCGCTCTTCACTCGCCGACGGCGCAAATTTCTTGCGATAGATGTCCAGCGTAAAGATGGTGGCGATACTGTTTGCCTTGCCTGCCAGCGAAGCCACCACGGCCGCGGTCAGGGCCGCGAAGGCCACGCCGCGCAGGCCGTCCGGCAGCAACGCCAGCAAGGTTGGGTAAGCGCGGTCTGGATTCAGCTCGCCGCCCACACGCAGCGCGCCGCCCAGGGCGCCTGCCTGGTCCAATGCGAAGGCCGCGATACCAGGCAGCACCACGATCACAGGCATCAGCAATTTCAGGAAAGCCGCGAACAGCAGGCCTTTGCGCGCGGTCGGCAAGTCCGCGCCCAGGGCGCGCTGGGTGATGTACTGGTTGCAGCCCCAGTAGTTCAGGTTAGCGATCCAGATGCCGCCCAGCAGGATGCTCAGGCCCGGCAAGTCCATATAGCTTGGATGGTCGCGCGACAGCACCATGTCGAAGTGGCCGCGGGCACGGGCGAACAGTTCGGCCGTGCCATGCAGTGCGCCTTTGCCGCCGCCCAGGCCGGCTACCAGGTCGAGCGCGATCCAGGTGGTCACCAGGCCGCCGATTACCAGGCAGACCACCTGGATCACGTCGGTGTAGCCGATCACCTTCATGCCGCCCAGCGTGATGACGGTGGCGAAAACGGCCAGGAACAGCATGCAGGCGCCTACGCTCAGGCCCGAAATACTGCTGATGGCGATGGCGCCGAGGTAAAGGATGGACGTCAGGTTGACCACGATGTAGAGGCCAAGCCAGAACAGCGCCATGGTCGTCGCCACGCCCTTGCCGTAGCGCTGCTCGAGGAACTGCGGCATGGTGTAGATGTGGTTCTTCAGGTAGACCGGCATGAAGAAGACCGCCACGATGATCAGTGTCGCTGCCGCCATCAGTTCATAGACCGCAATCGCCATGCCGATCTTGAAGCCGGAACCGCTCATGCCGATGAACTGCTCGGCGGAGATATTGGAGGCGATCAGCGAAGCGCCGATTGCCCACCAGGTCAGCGAGCCTTCGGCGAGGAAGTAGTCACGCGAAGCCGAGCCGGAACTGTGATTCTTGCGGCGGTAAACCCAGATGCCATAGGCCGCAACCACGGCAAAATAGATCAGGAAAACAATTGAGTCGAGAGATGTGATTTTCATGGGTGTCTCTTATTTTTTAATATCCCAAGCTTAACGAATCCGCTATTCCCTAGTTATGAGGAATAATCGCTGAGCTATGATTTTATGGAATAGCTCGTCCTCCAGAGCGCAAATAATCGCTCATATATTCTACGAACACACACAGTTTGGGCGCGGCATAGCCGCAAGCCGTCCAAAGCACCCAGCCTCTCTCCCCGCGCCGGCGTCGATCTAGGCGGGCCACCAATTATTGATTCCAAATCAAAAGTGTTTAGAGCATCCAGGGCTTAATCTGCAAATATTGCCCGGCTACACTGCGATTCATTGAAAAGGAGAACGTCCAATGAAATCGTCCACCGCCCTGTTAGCCCTTGCCACCGGCGCCTTCGCCATCGGCACGACGGAATTTACCCCGATGGGCCTTCTGCCCGTCATCGCCGATGGCGTTAATGTCAACATTCCCACTGCGGGCATGCTGGTTTCCGCCTATGCAGTGGGCGTCATGGCCGGCGCCCCGGTCATGACCCTGCTGTTCAGCCGCTTCGGCAAGCGCGCAGCGCTGATGTCCCTGATGCTCATCTTCACCATCGGTAACCTGCTGTCGGCCTTCGCGCCGGGCTATACAACCCTGCTCATTTCGCGCCTGATCACCAGCCTGAATCACGGCGCCTTCTTCGGCATTGGCGCCGTGGTAGCGGCCAGCGTGGTACCGAAAGAGAAACAGGCCAGCGCCATCGCAGCCATGTTCATGGGCCTGACCGTCGCCAATATCGGCGGCGTGCCCGCCGCAACCTGGATCGGCCAGCAAGTCGGCTGGCGCGTTGCTTTCGGCGGCACGGCGATGCTTGGCCTGCTGACCATTGCTGCGCTGTGGCTCGCCCTGCCCAAAGGCGAGGCCGGCACGCCGCCAGATGTCCGCCGCGAGCTGAAGGTGCTGACCCGCCCGGAAGTGCTGCTGGCAATGGGCACCACCGTGCTGGCTTCCGGCGCCATGTTCGCGCTCTATACCTATGTCGCGCCGCTCCTGGCTGAAATTACCCACGCCAGCCCTGGTTTCGTGGCACTCGCACTGGTGTTGATCGGCATTGGCTTCACCATCGGTAACAGCCTGGGCGGCCGCCTCGCCGACTGGTCGCTGGACGGCGCAACCAAACTGATTCTCGCCGCCCTGGCGATCACCATGGCCGTGCTGCCGCTGGTGATGACGACCCAGATCGGCGCAGCCATCGGCCTCGTTGTGTGGGGCGCCGCAGCCTTCGGCATGGTGCCGCCGGTACAGATGCGTGTGATGCAGGCTGCGGCGCAAGCGCCTGGCCTGGCCTCTTCCGTCAACGTTGGCGCGTTCAACCTCGGTAACGCCGTTGGCGCGGCCCTTGGCGGTGTAGTAATCAGCCAGGGCTTCGGCTACGCGGCTGTACCGCTGGTCGGCGCGGCGCTAGCTGCCGGCGGCTTGCTGCTGGTATGGCTTGGCAACGCCGGCCGCCGCCAAGCCTCTGCCTCCGCCGCAATCTAAAGGAGCACTTCGTGAATACCGCTTTGGAACGACTGGCAACCGGTGGCTTCAGCATCGGCATCGAAGCCCCGCTGGACAACGACTGGACGCACCACGGCGAGCAGGCGCGCCAACTGGCCGGCCGCCTGCCGGGCGAACCGGATATCAGGCGCCATGCCGAACTGGCGCAACTGGCCGACCGCCTGGGATTTCGCGCACTGTGGGTGCGTGATGTGCCGATGTACGATCCATCCTTCGGCGACGCAGCCCAGGTGTTCGAAGTGTTTTCCTACCTGGGCTACCTGGCCGGCATCACCAGTGACATCCTGCTCGGCACGGCCGCAGTAGTCTTACCGATTCGCGAACCGCTGCTCACCCTGAAGTCCGCCACAACGCTGCAGCGCCTGAGCGGGAATCGCTTGCTGCTAGGCGTTGCCAGCGGCGACCGGCCGGTGGAATATCCCCTGTTCGGCCGCGACTTTGCCGGGCGCGGGAACAGCTTCCGCGAGCAGGTGGCTCTGTTGCGCGATGGTGCGCAATCAATCCTGCCGGGAGGACTACATGTGCTGCCGCGAATGGACGCAGGATTACCGCTGCTGGTGGCGGGCCTTGCGCAGCAAAGCCCGGACTGGGTAGGCATGCACATGGATGGCACCCTGGCTTATCCCGGCACGCCGGAAGACCACGCCCGCCGCGTGGCAGCCTGGCGCACGGTGGCCGGCGCCAAACCCTACGCCACTTTCATCCACCTGGACTTGGCCGAGCGCCCCGATGAACCATTGCTGCGCTGGCGCTTCGGTTTCCGCGGCGGCCGCGATGCGCTGGTCGCCGAGCTTCAGGCGCTGCGCGCGGCCGGCGTCGACCACGTTGGCCTCCACTTCCGCCGCAACCGCCGCCCGCTCGACGAAACCTTCCACGAGATCGCCGAGCATGTGCTGCCAATTTTTCACAGCGGGGGTAAAAAATAACACCACTCTTCGCCGGCCGCAGCCTCCGCGTCGAATTTGGCGGGCTTGATCCTTGGATTGGGTGGCAAGCTCTTCGGGATCTATTAAGCCGACGGCTTGCGATACCCCGATTCCATCCAGGCCGTCGCGCTCGCGACACTCAGCCTGAAATTCGGCGCAACCCGCACCTGCGCCAGCTCTTCCCCGAACGGATCGAACGCCGTCAGCGTCGCATACGGATCATCTTCATCCGCCGTAATGTCCAGGTTCACGGTAACGTAGGCAGCGCCCACCGTGTGAACCCGCACGCTCTTGTGCAGTTGCGCATGCAGTTGCTGCTCATGGCGGCGAATCACCTCGCTGGCCGTCTTCACCAGGGTGTTGAAGGCATTCACGTCCAGCGGCTTAGGGTTCTTCTTATCGCGCCCCATGGTCCACGGGCCAACCAGCGCCGGCTCCGCCTCGCCATCCTTGATCATTGCAACTGCCCAGCCATCGTCGTCTTCATTCTTGATGACGCGTGCCGTCCAGCCATTGCCCTGCCAGACGCGGTCTTCCTGCACCAGCACTTCTTCTTCCATGAATTCTTCGATCATTGCGGCTCCAGTGTTAGCTTGCTGAAAATACTGTGATTATATACAGTTATTTTTCTACGGCAAGAGCCAGAAGTTAACTGCGCCGCCAACGACCAGCAAATGCACGAAAAGCAGCAGTCCGAGCACGAAGACCTTCAACCCAGATTGACGGAGACGGCCAATATTGGTATCGATGCCCAGAGCTGCCATCGCCGCCGTCAGGCAGAACGTACCGAGCAGCTTCAGCCCCTCAGTTGCCGACGGAGGAATCCAGTGCAGCGAATTGACGCCCGCCAAGGCCAGGAAGCCCAACGCAAACCACGGCACCGGAACCGAAAGGCCTTGCCCGTCGGAGCGAGCGGCCATCCTGCTGCCAACGAACAGCACGAACGGCACCAGCATGACCACCCGCAGCATCTTGACGATCACCGCCACCTGTTCCGCATCGCCACCAATCAGGTTGCCGATCGCGACGACCTGCGCCACCTCATGCACTGTCGACCCAATGTATGCGCCGAAGCCCGCAGGGTCGCTCCCCAGCCAACCATACAAAGCCGGATACACAAAAATCGCTACCGTACCAAATACGATGACAGCTGCGACAGCCGATGCCGTGGCCGCAACTTCGCGCTGCTCGTTCATCTTCAACGCCGGCGCAGTGGCGACAATCGCCGCCGCACCACAGATCGCGCTGCCCGCCGATGCCAGCAAAGTCGTTTCCCGGTCCAGCCCCAGCAAACGCGTGCCAATCAACCAGCCCAATCCCAGCGTCGAACAAACCATGAGCAGGTCGATCCAGATCCCCCTGCTGCCAGCCGAAACGATCTGCGCAACGCTCAGGTTCAAGCCATACAGCATGACCCCCAGCCGCAGCACACGGCGCTGTACAAAGCGGAAGCCAGGCACCAGCGGTCCCGCCGACAAACCGGGAACGACATTTCCCACTAAAGCGCCCGCAAACATCGCCAGCGTCAGGGAGCTGATGCCGTAGCGCGCCAGCCCAAGAGCTGGCAGCGCCACGGTCGCCAGCGCCGCAAGCATGAACGGGGTTCCGATTCCGCACAAAGTCTTTTTCATATGCTTATCCAATGAGTTGGACAGCATCTTGAAGCAAGGGGTAACATTAGTGAAACAAATGATTTTTATCCAAATCATCAGCGAAAATGATCAGACTGACTTTGCGCCAACTGGAAGTATTCGTTTCCATCGCCGGCCAGCACGGACACGTAACGCGCGCCGCGCAAGCCATCGGCATGACGCAGGCCGCCGCCAGCATGGCAATTGCGGACCTTGAACAGCAGCTCGACGCAAAGCTATTCGACCGCGTCGGCAAGCAGCTGATATTGAATGAGACCGGCCGCATCCTGCTGCAGCGGGCGCAGGCAGTGCTCGACCGCGCCGCCGAGATCCAGATGCTGGCAGCCGGAAACCAATCGATCTTCGACATCCGACTGGGCGCCAGCGTCACCGTCGGCAACCATTTGCTGCCGCCCGTACTTGCGCGCTTCAAGCACAGCTTCCCGAACGGCCAGATCCGCGTTATGCGCTACAACACAGACCAGGTGCTGTCGCAGCTATCGGACTTCAGTATTGAATTGGGGTTCGTGGAAGGCCCAGTCGAAGACAGCCGCTTCCGCACCTTCCCATGGAAAAAAGACACCCTCACTATTTTCGCCGCAGCAGGGCATCCCCTGGCAGGCAAGAAGCTGACGGCGGCGGACTTGGCCGCAGCAGACTGGGTGATGCGCGAGCCCGGCTCTGGGACGCGCAAGGTATTCGAGCGCTCACTGGCTTCCCTCGGCATCGTGCCGCGCATAGCGCTGGAACTGGAACAGCCGGCCGCGATCCGCGAATGCGTCAAGGCCGGCATGGGGCTGGGATGCCTGTCCCGCCTCGAGCTACAGGACGCGATCGCCGCCGGTCAAATCGTGCCCCTGAAAGCCCTGCACATCGACCTTGGCCGCAACATCAACATCGTCCTGCACAATCAAAAATATGTCAGCGAGGCGATTGGCACGATCCTCAAGCTATGCGGGATCCGGACGCCAACGACCGGATTGGCGGCGTAGTCAGTTATCACTCGCGGCCAAGCGCCCACTGCCCGGCACCACCGAGCGCCGTGGCCGATACCACCAGCAGCAGGAACAAGGCATGCAGGTCGCCGAGGATCGAGGCGCCATGGATCCAGCCCATCACTATCGGGAAGCCGATGATCAAGGTCAGCACCACGCTGGCGAAAGGCATCAGGAAGCCGACCATGATAAGCGCACCGCACAACATCTCGAGAATGTGCATGCCCCAATAGCCAGCAGCATGCAGCGTCGATGGGAAGCCGGAATGACGGATTGCTTGAAAACCTAAAAGGATGGCCAGGCCACCAATGGCAAGGCGCAGGAAAAATCGGGACGCGTCGAGACGGGATTTGGAAACTGCCATGGAAAACTCACGAAAAATTGAAAAGGGTTGCAGCTGCGCGCGGGCCGGCAGCCAGCTCCTCGCACCGGGCGATTGTCGCATCGCCTCGGCGCGCCATCAAGACCCGTCGCATTATTGCAAGTCTTTTGCGGTGCACGTCGGCTCTACTTCGTAGCCCAAGCCCATGTACAAGTGCGACCGCAATTTGCCTTTGGTGCGCTTGATCAAATGGATGCCCTCGGAGCTGATGCATGTCCGGATTGACGAAGTTCCAGCCATTTCCTTGACATCCAGTCCGGTACCACGCGACTTTGGCGATTCCGTTGCCGCAATTACTGCAATCCCGACAAAAGGCAGCCAATCGGATTTCGGCGGTGCGGCTTTCAGTGCGTATTTATGGACGTCTTTCATCGAGAACTCATCCGATAAAAACTCATTCTCCTCGAGTGCGGCCTGCTCCCCAACTACCGCAGTAGCACAACAACGAACAGCTTTCCCATCATCGAACTGATAGACAACACTCTTTCCAAGAATATTCTCGGCGGTCGTGTAGAGAAATAGGTTCCCGCTTTCGCCCGTCCGCACGAAGCCCTCGGATGCATGCGTGCCCTGCGCAATGAAAAACAGCGCCAAAGCCAGCTTCCTGATGTTCATTTTGCGATTACTTCTTTGGGTTAATGATCTGCTGCAGCAGTACGAAAGTTTCGTGGTGGATGGCCTGCTCATTCGCCTTGAATTCGCGGTCGGCCTTGATATAAGCAGGCTTCTTCAGCGCCGCCTGTTCCGCAGGCGTCGGCTTGGGTGCAGTTGGATAAAGCTGGGCGCCGCTGTTGTAGATACTGTTCAATACCTTCTTGCCATAGCTGGACTGGTAGAACTGCGTCATCTCGGCCACCGTTTCAGGGCTGAGGAGACGGGCGACCGGCGTAGCCAGTCCGTTGTAGACGGTTTCCGCGGGCAGTGCCATCACCTTGTCCATCACGCGATCGCGCTCTGCTGGCGTGGCGTAGCGGCTCATGCCGGCCGTCATACGCATCATTTTTTCGGCCTGCATAGCCGCCAGCAAGTCATGGGTTGCCTTGACCTGGCTGGCATCAGGATTCGGATTGGCAGCTTGAGCGTTGCCTGCCAGCGTAGCAGCGAGCAGAACGGCAGAAATGAATTTCACTTGGATTCCTTTACAAGAAGACAATAAACCTCGAACTAGACGGGCGGCATTGTAACTTGCATATGCCCTTGCGTCTTTTCTGTTCATTAATAAGGTTGTGCTATTCTTGCCCCTTGATTGGAAGTAAGCCATACGCAGTAAGAATCGGCATCCCCGCTGTGCAACACAGTTTGGAAGGTTCTCGCTATGCAAACGCTGACCGCTCGTCTTATTCCCGTCGTCGTCCTGGTTGCTCTTTCAGCATGTGGCGCCAAGGAGGATCCTTCCAAACAGGCGGGACAGCCGCCAGCCGTGTCGGCTGCGCCGGTCGTCAAGCGGCAAGTCCAGGAGTTCGATGAATTCACAGGGCGGTTGGAAGCTCCGCATACCGTCGATGTACGTTCGCGCGTGCCCGGCAACCTGGTCAAGGTGCATTTCAAAGAGGGCCAGCTCGTCAAAAAAGGCGAACCGCTCTTCACCATCGACCCTCGCCCCTATGCCGCCGAAGTGGCGCGCGCGGAAGCACAATTGCAGTCCGCAAAAACACAATCGGACCTGAACAAATCCGAATTTGCGCGGGCCGAAAAGCTCGTCGCAGTCCGAGGCGTAAGCCAGCAGGAACTTGACCAGCTACGCGCCGCCGTCGCCAACTCGCAGTCCGCCATTCGCGCCGGCGAAGCGGCATTGACGCAGGCGCGCCTGAACCTCGAGTTCACGAATATCACTGCGCCAGTCGATGGCCGCACTTCCCGTGCCAATGTCACCGAGGGCAACCTGGTCAATGCGGGCGACCCGATCCTGACGACCGTCGTCTCCACCGACAAGGTCTACGCCTATTTTGACGCCAGCGAAGCGCTTTACCTCAAGTACATGCGCGCCGCCAAAGACGGCACGCGAGCGTCTTCCCGAGACACGCCAAACGTGATCTACCTTGGACTGTCCAATGAGGATGGCTTCCCCCACGAAGGCAAAATGGATTTCGTGGACAACCGCCTGAATCCCGCCACGGCATCCCTGCGCGGGCGCGCGGTGTTCGACAACAAGGATGGCCTGTTCACGCCAGGCCTGTTTGCCAGGCTGAAGCTCGTTGGCAGCGGCAAATACATGGCGACGGTCGTTCCCGACCGGGCGCTGACGACGGACCAGACCCGGAAAGTCGTCCTGGTCGTCGGCAAGAACAATATCGTCGAACAGCGCGAGGTCAAGCCTGGTGCGCTGATTGACGGCATGCGCGTGGTTGAAGGTGTTAAGGAAGGCGAACTTGTCATCGTGGATGGCCTGCTGCGCGCCTTCCCCGGCGCACCGGTCACACCGCAGGTGCTGAAAGTGGACGAGAAGGGCATGCCCATCCCCGCCCCGCCGCCCGGAGCTCCCGCACCGGCCAAGGGTTGAGGAGGAGCCATGGACTTCTCCAAGCACTTTATCGAGCACCCTCGCCTTGCGACCGTCATTTCAATTTTCATTTTCCTGACGGGCTTGCTGGCAATCTTCCAATTGCCGATTTCCGAATATCCGGAAGTGGCGCCGCCCCAGATTGTGGTGCGCGCGCAGTTCCCCGGCGCGAATCCGCGTGTCATCTCGGAGACGGTTGCAGCGCCGCTTGAAGAACAGATCAACGGTCTGGAAAACGTGCTGTATTTCCAGAGCCAGGCTACCGCTGACGGCAGCTTGAGCATCACCGTCACGTTCAAGATTGGGACCGTGCCGGAACAGGCCGAAACAGCGGTACAGAACAGGATCAATCGCGCCCTTCCCCGCTTGCCCGACATCGTGCGCCAGATCGGCGTCACCACCGAGAAGCAGTCATCGAGCCTGACCATGGTGGTGCACATGGTCAGCCCGGACAACAGCCACGACACGCTATACCTGCGAAATTACGGGAACCTGTATGTACGGGATGAGCTGCTGCGTATTCCCGGCATGGGTACCGTGCTGTTCTTCGGCGGTGGAGATTATGCGATGCGCATCTGGATCGATCCGCAAAAACTGGCCGCGCGCAGCATGACTGCCGGGGATGTTATCCAGTCGATCCGTGAGCAGAACGCCCAGGTGGCGGCTGGCGTGGTCGGTTCCCCGCCAGCGGTCAACAATACCGAATTCCAGCTGGCAGTGAACGCGCAAGGCCGGCTCAATAAGGAGGAGGACTTCGCGAACATCATCGTCCGCAGCGACACGCGTACCGGAGCTCTCGTCCGGCTCAAGGACGTAGCCCGGGTCGAGATGAGTGCCAGTACTTTTGCCTTGCGCAGCCTGTTGAACAATAAGGACGCAGTGGCAATCGGTATCTTCCAGTCGCCAGGCTCCAATGCACTGGCCCTGTCCGAGAATGTCCGGTCGACGATGGCACGGCTGAAGCGTGACTTCCCACAGGGCGTCGATTTCGACATCGTCTACGACCCGACACGGTTTGTACAGACTTCCATTGAGAAGGTGGTGCATACCCTGATTGAAGCGGTGTTGCTGGTGGTGCTGGTGGTGATCATCTTCCTCCAGACCTGGCGCGCCTCGGTGATTCCACTGCTGGCAGTTCCTGTTTCCATTGTGGGCACATTCGGGCTGCTGCTTTTGCTGGGCTATTCGATCAATACACTGACCTTGTTCGGCCTGGTGCTGGCAATTGGTATTGTGGTCGACGATGCAATCGTGGTGGTGGAAAACGTCGAACGTAATATCGCAGACGGCCTGACGCCGCATGCGGCGACACATCAAGCCATGAGCGAGGTTAGCGGCCCGATTGTGGCGATTGCGCTGGTGTTATGCGCAGTGTTCATCCCATTGACTTTTGTGCCTGGCCTCTCCGGCCAGTTCTATCGACAGTTCGCCGTCACCATCGCCATTTCCACGGTGATTTCGGCCATCAACTCCCTGACCTTGTCACCGGCTTTGGCGGCACTCCTCCTGCGCCCGCACGATGCGCCAAAAGACACCGTGATGATCTGGATGGATAAGCTGTTCGGCCGCTTCTTCCATTGGTTTAACTGCTTCTTCCAGCGCCAAAGCAAGAGGTACAGCCGGGGGGTCGACGGTATCTTGAAGCGCAAGACCGCGGCGCTGATCGTTTATGGCGTTTTGCTGGCCCTGACTGCCCTGATGTTTGGTGCGATTCCAAGCGGTTTCGTGCCTTCGCCTGACAAGCAGTACCTGATTGGCGTCGCCCAGCTCCCCGCCGGCGCCACCCTGGACCGCACGGAAAAGGTGATCCGGGACATGAGCGATATCGCGCGCAAAGTGCCGGGCATCGAGAACTCCATTGGATTCCCGGGCCTGTCAATTGCCGGCTTTTCTGCCGCACCAAACGAAGGCATCGTCTTCCTGGGCCTGAAGCCGTTTGAGGAAAGAACGACTGCAGCGCTGTCGAAGGACGGCATTTTGCAGAAGGTGAACGGGGCCATGCAGCAGATACAAGGGGCCCGGATTTTCGTGGTGCCGCCACCTGCTGTCGACGGCCTGGGCGCTGCCGGCGGCTTCAAGGTGATGGTGCAGGACCGCACAAGCCAGGGCGAACAAGCGCTATACGGCAGCGTATGGGGCATCCTTGGGCCAATCTACGGCAATCAGAAATCGACCATCGCGACGCCCTACTCCACATACGACATCAACGTTCCGCAGCTCTTTGCCGATGTCGATCGCACCAAGGCAAAGCAGATGGGTGTGCCCTTGCAGTCCATTTACGATACGCTGCAAATCAACCTCGGCTCGCTGTATGTGAACGACTTTACGCGTTTTGGAAAGACCTATCAGGTGGTGGTGCAGGCGGATGCTCCCTATCGCGCCAATGCCGACAATATCGCTCGGCTTGAAACGCGCAACGATGCCGGACAGATGGTGCAGCTCGGCGCCCTGATGCAAATCAAACCCACCTTCGGACCGACCCGTGTGACGCGCTATAACGGCTTCCCCGCCGCTGATATCAATGGTGCGCCGAAGCCCGGATTCTCCAGCGGCCAGGCGGAGGCCGAGATTGAAAAGCTGGTTAAAGGCCTGCCGCGAGGCATGGGCTTTGAATGGACTGACCTTACCTACCAGGACCGATTGACGCGCGACATCACATTGCCCGGCGTCGGGGCCAAGATACCGACATTGGCTGCGGTGCTGCTCGTATCTGTCGTGCTGGTCGTGCTGGTACTGACAGCGCAGTACGAAAGCTGGAGTTTGCCGCTGGCGATTATCCTTATCGTTCCGATGTGTATTTTGTGCGCATTGTTCGGAGTCTGGCTGTCACACTGGCCGCCGTTCAAGCAGACCGGGGACCTGAATATATTTACGCAGGTCGCGCTCGTGGTGCTGGTCGGCCTGGCGTGCAAGAACGCCATCCTGATCGTTGAATTTGCCAAGGAGCTCGAAGAGCGTGGCAAGCCGATGCTTGAGGCGGTGCTCGAGGCCTGCCATTTGCGCCTGCGACCTATCCTGATGACGTCCATCGCCTTCTGCGCCGGGGTCATTCCGCTTATCCTGGGAAGTGGTGCAGGCAGCGAAATGCGTCGGGCGATGGGGATTGCCGTCTTCTCAGGCATGGTTGGCGTGACGTTCTTCGGCATCTTCCTCACGCCACTGTTCTACAGCATGGTACGCAAGAGCACCGAGAAGCGCCGTGAACATGCGGCCGAAGTGCGCCGTGCGGTTGATGCAGCCGCTCATCCCTTCCACGCCGGCGTCGACGACGCCGAAGTGCCGCCAAAGGGGAAATCATGAAACGCACCCTCTCACTCGCCGCAACGCTGGCACTTGCGGCGTGCTCACACGCCCCGCAAGTCGCGCGCTACCAGCCGCCTGCGCAGGCCAGCTTCGTCAACGCCCCCGAACAAACTGCCAATGACGAACCGGTAGCGGAGTTCTGGCAGCGATTTGAAGACGACCAGCTATCGTCCCTCATTCAACGGGCCTTGAAGGCAAACACCGACGTGCGAACCGCGGCGGCTAATCTTGCAGAATCCCGTGCCGTAGAACGCCTCGCGGATGCTGACCTGTGGCCGACGGTGAACCTCGGCGCCGGTGCTGCGCGCATCCGCGCAAAGGACGGTAATGGCGTTCCAAAGACGAATAACGCCTATTCCGTAGGGCTGGATGTGTTGTGGGAAGTGGATGTCTTCGGACGCCTGAGCGATGCTCGGCGTGCTGCCCAGGCCGGCGTATTGGCAGGCGAAGCGGGCTATCGAGCAGCCCAGCTCAGCGTCGCCGCCGAAGTCGCACGCAACTACTTCAATTTGCGTGGGCTGCAGGAACAATTGCGCGTCGCGGTGGCATCGCTGGAGACGCAGCGCGCGGCCCTGCAACTGGTCGAAGCGCGCGAAGGCGTTGGCCGCGGCACAGCCCTTGATACAGAGCGTGCCCGAGCCCTGGTCAATTCAACTGCCGCTTCCGTCCCTGCCTTCGAATCTGCCTTGGCCAGGGTACGCTATCGCCTGGCCGTGCTCTGCGGACTTCCACCAACTGGACTGGATGATGAACTGAAGCAAGCGCGCGCCCTGCCCGGTCTCAAGTCCTACAATCTTGGCGGCATCGGCACGCCGGAAAACCTGCTCCGGCGCCGCCCGGACGTGCAAGTCGCTGAAGCCCAACTTGCCGCAGCCTCGGCCAACGCAGGCGTAGCACGCAGCGCCTGGTTCCCAACCATTACCTTGGGTGGAACCCTTGGCCAAAACGCCTCACATATTGGCGATATTGGAAAAGGCTCGTCCTACGCGTATAACCTGGGCGCGCAACTCGCGTGGAACCTGCTCGACTTCGGCCGGATCCGGGCCAATATCGCCGCCTCGGACGCCCGCGCCGAGGCGGCAGCAGTGAATTACGAACGCGCGGTGCTGGCTGCCCTCGAAGAGACTGAAGGCGCGTTCGTCAACTACACCAAATCACAACAGCAAGCCGCCTTGCTTTACGACGCAGTCGTCGCATCGGAGCAGGCAGCTCACATCGCGCGGGAGAGGTTTGCCGTCGGCTCTACCGATTTCCTAGTCGTACTCGATGCCGAGCGCGAACTGCTTTCCGCGCGCGACCGGTTAGCGCAGGCGCAGGCAGGTGCGGCCAGCTCTTTGGTCCTAGTCTACAAAGCACTTGCTGGCGGTTGGGGTGGATAGACAAAAAAGCCGCCGCCATTCTCGGTCACCGCGGCTTCGTTGACTCTTATGGAACGACCAGGAGATAAATCTGGCGGGACGGTGGGATTTGAACACGATAGCTAACCCGTTGAATTCACAAGATGCCCGTGCACCGCAGCCCATGAGGAGCCCCAAAAAAAGCCCCGAAACTGAAACGCCGTGCGACCTCCTAGCTTGCATAAGAAGGCTACCGCAATTCGCTTCTTTGGAGCGCTCGCGGTATGACGCAGTTGACCGCTCGGAAATTGGCGCAGACGGCCAACCGTGTCAGGGTGACATTGTCACCTTCCGAAAACAGGCGCGAAACTATTAGCTCTTTCTCTTCAATTCCCTATGATTGTTATCAGAACCGGCGCCGAGACTAACGCCGGCATTTCAGAACTATATACGTTTAAACCGAGGCCCATCCGCTTTGGAAGTGAGCTTCGATACTCCACTATCAGGTCATATTTCTGCCCAAGGTGTAATTCGTAATCCCTCAAAGAAATACTAATTTTTTCATCCAAATATTTGCGTGGACCAATCTTTACGAAATCCTTAGCCGATGCTGGGGGAGGAGATAAGCTGGCTACGAAATTTGAATCAATCTTGCGACCACTGCTATGTTCTCTAAGAATTACGTTTATCTCATTTGAAAAATCCCCCTTTGCCGGAAAATAGATATCTGCAGACGACACATTCTGCAACGTTATTTGCAAATCGATATCATCATGAAGATTGTACTGCCGAGATAAAATATTCAAAGATATCTTTAATGGAGAATTTCCTGATTCAGTGATACCCTGTCCAACGTCGTTCCTGGCACATGAATGCTTTACAAAACCTAGCATCAAAACAATACCGAACAAGAAAGCGAGTATACAGCCGCCGGAATCTCGGCGACGGCAAAAAATAGTTATGCGCTCCACACTTTCTCCCTATCAGTATTCATGAGTATTATACAGAGTATGAGTATCGCTCTTCAGATAGTCAATTTGATGCTGCGTCAATCCAAACTTTTTGCCAACATTAATTTGAAACTTATTCGCCTCCCCTTCCATTGCTGGAGCGGACAACTCGTTATAAAAATAACCCAATCTTCTTTGCTCCATGTGAAAAGAGTCATGCCCTATTACCGAAGCTAGCCAAACTGTCGTCCCATTAAGTATATAGCTGGATCGAAGATGAAAAACGCCGGTATCGAGATTTATGCCAGTTCGACGACTATCTGAAACACTAAATCCAGAGATCTCGCGAATTATTCGTCTTTCCTCTTTCGACAATACCCCAGCATGATCATTTACCACGTTAATTGCAGAATCCAACACTCAGCTGTGAGACCCGCTCCAGGCTATTGGAAGCGGAACCAGTGCAGGTCTGTCATTTGGACAGAAAGCACGCACCATTGAGATTTCTCAAAATCACTTCAAAAACTTCAAACATTCCATCGCAGATTGCGTCATCGCAATTATGCCCGAGTTCATTCGAAATACACTCGAGCCATGAATCGACCTCTGCGTATTGAACTAGATAATTCGCTCTATCACATCACGGCACGCGGCGATAGGCAGGACAAGATATTTCGCTCTGACAATGACCGACTCACTTGGCTCTCGCTACTTGGCGAAACCTGCGAGCGCTTCAACTTCTCCGTTCGCTCGTACTGCCAAATGACCAATCACTTCCACATCTTGCTTGAAACCGCAAATGGGGAGCTCGGACGGGGCATGTGCCATCTCAATGGAAAATATTCACGATATTTCAACCGCACCCATGGCTTAGTTGGACATGTGTTCCAAGGGCGCTACAAAGCAATTCTTTGTCAGACCGAACTGTATCAACATGAGCTTTCGCGATACATCGAGCTCAACCCTGTGCGCGCCAAAATCGTCGCGCACCCAGTCGATTGGCCCTGGAGCAGTTATGCCGCAAAAATGGGCTTGGTGGACTCACCTATCTGGCTTCGTTCCGATGAAATATTGGCCCAGTTTGGAGGCGACCGAAGCTCGGCCATGGATGCTTATCAACAGTTCGTTTTGGCAGGACTAGGAGGCAAAAGTCCACTTGCGAACGTATCAAACCACCTTATTTTGGGCGACGAAATTTTTCAGGCAAGTATTATCGGGCAGCCCATCGATGGGAATCCGTTGGAAGTCGTGAGGGCCCAACGGCGTGCCGTTGCACGCCCGTTGAAGGATTACTTTTCTGAGTATCGCAATCCGAAGGAAGCTATGGCTCGCGCCTATTCGTCCTTGGCTTACTCAATGCCAGAAATTGCCCAACATGCCGGGGTCTCCGTAAAGACGGTCAGTCGGGCGATTGCCCAGTTTGAGAGTCTGAAGAAAGTGCATTGAGAAAAATCAAAAGTGCGCGCTGCCTGTCCAAATGACAGACCTGGCACCGACTGTTGGCCGCTGGAAAACAAAAAGCCCCGAACTAGTCGGGGCTGTTTGCTTGAATCTGGCGGAGACGGTGGGATTCGAACCCACGATACAGGTTTTGCCCGTATGCTTCCTTAGCAGGGAAGTGCCTTCGGCCACTCGGCCACGTCTCCTCGTTGATCTGTTACTGCGTCAACGCGACCGCTATATTAATGACCGTTCCTACCTTGGTCAAGGCAATCCAGCAGTTTTTTTAGGAAATATTTACTCTTTTTCCAGTTCGAACGCTTTGTGTAGCGCGCGCACGGCCAGCTCCATGTATTTCTCGTCGATCAGGACGGAAATCTTGATCTCGGAGGTGGAGATCATCATGATGTTGATGCCTTCGTCGGCCAGGGTCTGGAACATCTTCGATGCGACGCCCACGTGCGAACGCATGCCTACGCCGACCACCGAAATCTTCGACACTTTGGCGTCGCCCACCAGGGTGTGGTGGCCAATCTCGCCCTTCTCGTTGTGCAGCACGTCCAGCGCCTTCTGGTAGTCGTTGCGCGACACGGTGAAGGTGAAGTCGGTCTTGCCGTCGACGGCCTGGTTCTGGATGATCATGTCGACTTCAACGTTGGCGTCGGCGATCGGGCCCAGGATGTGGAATGCTACGCCTGGACGGTCTGGCACGCCCAGTACGGTGATTTTGGCTTCGTCGCGGTTGAAGGCGATGCCGGAGATGACTGCTTGTTCCATGTTTTGGTCTTCCTCAAACGAAATCAGGGTGCCCGAAGTGGCTTCTTCTTGCAGATCCATCAGCGGATCGGTCAGCGAGGACAGCACGCGGGTCGGTACGCGGTAGTTGCCGGCGAATTCCACCGAGCGGGTTTGCAGCACTTTGGAGCCCAGCGAAGCCAGTTCCAGCATTTCTTCAAACGTGATCGCTTTCAGGCGGCGGGCTTCGGAAACCACGCGCGGGTCGGTGGTGTAGACGCCGTCGACGTCGGTGTAGATCAGGCATTCGTCAGCCTTCAGCGCGGCGGCGATCGCCACGGCCGAAGTGTCGGAACCGCCGCGACCCAGGGTGGCGATGTTGTCGTTCTCGTCCACGCCCTGGAAGCCGGTGATGATCACGATGCGGCCCTTCTCCAGGTCTTCGCGCACGCGGCCGTCTTCGATCGACTGGATGCGGGCTTTGGTGAAGGCGGAGTCGGTCTTAATCGCTACTTGCCAGCCGGTGTAGGAAATGGCGTCCTTGCCAATGGCTTGCAGCGCCATCGACAGCAGGCCCACGGAGACTTGTTCGCCGGTGGAGGCGATCATGTCCAGTTCACGTGGGTCTGGCGGGTTCTGGATTTCCTTGGCCAGGGCAATCAGTCGGTTGGTCTCGCCGGACATTGCCGACGGTACCACTACGATCTGGTGTCCCGCATCGTGCCATTTGGCGACGCGACGCGCGACGTTCTTGATGCGTTCCGTCGAGCCCATCGACGTACCGCCGTATTTGTGAACGATTAAAGCCATGCTGATTTCCGCATTGATGTGATAAAGGGAGCCCTTTACTCTACATGCTGCGATGCAAAATCTCAAGTCAAAAAGTTCATACCCTCATACCTATTTGGCATAAGTTCATATGTCTAGACAGGTGTCGGCAAAAATTATTTGGTTTCCCAGCGAAACACCAAACGATGCTCTGGACTGGAGCTCAATTTATGACAATCCATGCCGACACCGGCTGCATAGAGAATATGGCCGGGGATGGATACCATCGGCAGGCGCTCGCGCTCCCAGGCCGGGATGCCAAGGGTCTGGTAATGCTGCTTGAGGGTGCGCGTGGGGCGGTTGCGTGCGGGCTTGAGCTTTTCGCCACCTTTGCGCAGCTCGATCGTGAGCATTTGCTGGCGCAGCCAGTCGGGGTCGAGGCCTAGCGGCGCCAGTTCAAAGTGCAGCGTGCCGCCGAATTCGGGGAAGTCGATACTGCCCTCCCCGTTCCAGCGGAAATGCTTTTGCTGCTCGGCGTCGGCTTCGGGCTTGCGCGGCACGAGGTAGAGGCGGTCGCGGTGGCGGCGCACCTCGCAGTCGGGGTGCGTGACTTTGAGGTTGGCATCGTCGCGGGCCGTCAGGGCCTGCTCCTGCATTTCGGCCAGCCAGCTGGCGGATGGCAGGCGGATGCCGCGTTCGGCGAACCAGTGGCGCAGGAGGTTGGAAACGCGGTCGGCGCTCAGGGTGCGTACGCGTGCGAGATCGAGGCTGGCTGCCGGATCGGCGCCTGCGCCAACCGTTGCCGCGGCCCGGGGATCGGTGCCGGCGGGCGCAATGCAGGCGCGCAGGTCTTCGGCGGCTTGCTCGGTCAGCAGGCGCTGGGCGGATTGGGCGTGGCGCGCGCTGCGGGCGAAGCGTTCCTGGTAACCGGGGAAGGCTTCGGCCAGGCGCGGCATCACGTCGTGGCGCAGGGCGTTGCGGGCGTAGCGGGTGTCGGCGTTGGATTCGTCTTCGATGTGGGCGATGGCGTTTTCGCGCACGTATGCTTCGAGGTCGGCGCGGCTGGCTTGCAGCAGCGGGCGCGCCAGCAGCACGTCCGGGGTGCCGAGCAGCGTTGGGGCGCGGTTGAAGGCGTCCATGCCGGACATCCCGGCGGGGCCGGCGCCGCGCAGCAGCTGCAGCAGGATGGTTTCGGCCTGGTCGTCCAGGTGGTGGGCGGTCAGGAGCAGGTGTACTTTGTGCTCGATGCATAGCTCGCCGAGGGCGGCGTAGCGGGCTTTGCGGGCGGACGCTTCGCTGCGGCTGTCCAGGATGACGCGGCGGGCGGCGAAGGTGATGCCTTTGCGTTCGCACTCTTTACGGCAGTGGGACTCCCAGGCGTCGGCGTTGGGGCTCAGGCCGTGGTGGATGTGGAAGGCGTAGAGCTTGCGGCCGCTTTCGGCTGCGAGGTGCAGCAAGGCGGTGCTGTCGAGGCCTCCGCTGTAGGCGATGGCGATCGGGCCGGGCGGGAGCTGGACGAGGGAGTGCTGGAGGATTTCTTGGGCGCGCATACGTTCTTAAACCCGGTAGATCAGGGTCAGACCCAAGGGTCTGACCCGACCGGCGGCGGCCGCGTGATGAGGGTCTGACGGGGACGCCGAGTCCCTTGGGTCTGACCCAGGTTTACCGGGTTCTATTTATTCGGAAGCAGTGGTCTCTTTGAACTTGCCGTAGCTCATCAGCTTTTCGTGACGGGCAGCCAGCAGGTCCTTGGTCTTCACGCCCTGGAACTGGCGCAGCGAATCAGCCAGCGCGCGCTTCAGCATCTTGGCCATTTCCTTTGGATCGCGGTGGGCGCCGCCCAGCGGTTCATTGATGATCTTGTCGACCAGGCCCATCGCCTTCAGGCGGTGCGCCGTCAGGCCCAGTGCTTCAGCCGCATCGGATGCGCGCTCGGAAGTCTTCCACAGGATCGATGCGCAGCCTTCAGGCGAAATCACCGAATAAGTTGCGTATTGCAGCATCAGCACGGAGTCGCCCACGGCAATCGCCAGTGCGCCGCCGGAGCCGCCTTCGCCGATGATGGTGGCGATCAGCGGCACTTTCAGTTCCGCCATCACGTACAGATTGTGGCCGATCGCTTCCGACTGGCCGCGCTCTTCCGCGTCGATGCCAGGGAATGCACCCGGGGTGTCAACGAAGGTGAAGATAGGCAGGTTGAACTTTTCGGCCAGCTTCATCAGGCGCATGGCCTTGCGGTAGCCTTCCGGCTTCGGCATGCCGAAGTTGCGCATGGCGCGCTCTTTGGTGTCGCGGCCCTTCTGGTGGCCGATCACCATGCATGGCTGGCCGTTGAAACGGGCAAAGCCGCCGACGATGGACTGGTCGTCCGCGTAGGCGCGGTCGCCGTGCAGTTCGTGGAAGTCGGTGAAGATTTCGTTCACGTAGTCCATAGTGTATGGACGTTGTGGGTGGCGGGCGATTTGGGAAACTTGCCAAGGAGTCAACTTGGCGTAAATATCTTTGGTCAGCTGTTGGCTCTTCTTGGCCAGGCGGTCGATTTCTTCGGAAATGTCGACGGCCGAGTCGTCTTGTACGAAACGCAGCTCTTCAATCTTGGAATCCAGTTCCGCGATAGGTTGCTCAAAATTGAGGAAAGTCGTTTTAATCATTGTACCTCCAAGGTGTTTTTTGCTTCATCGACAACCTTGCTTTTGGCGGTGCCGATGAGATTTTGCGCTATTTTACCGGAACCGGATCCAGGCTACGCCATAAATACCAGGTGGCGACCGTCCGGAAGGGTTCCCAGTTGGCCGAAACCTCGCGCGCATCGCTGCGCGACACGGGTTCCCCGGAAAAATAATTCTGGCTGATCCCACTGATCAGCCGGCTGTCGTCAAGCGGCAGCACGTTGGGTCGGAGCAGATTAAATATCAAAAACATCTCCGCTGTCCAGCGAGTAATGCCGCGGATCTGAACCAGTTCGGAAATGACTGCTTCGTCGTCCATCTGCGCCCATTGGGCGGCGTGGACCTTCTTGTTTTTGAAATGGTCGGCCAGATCCAGGATGTATTCGGCCTTGCGTTTGGACAGGCCGCAGCCCGCCAAAGCGGGGGCGCCGGCTTTTTGCACCGCGGCCGGGGTGAATTTTGGGCAGGTCTCCAGCAGCTTGGCCCACGCCGCATTGGCGACCTGGGTCGTGACCTGCTGGTTGACGATGGCGCGTGCCAGGGTGATGAACGGGTCGTCGTGGCCGACCAGGTGCAGGTCGCCGAATTGGGGAATCAGGCGGTTCATGATGCGGTCGCGCTTCATGAGCTCTGCCTTGGCTTCTTCCCAATACGGTGGCACCGGGGCCATTTCCCCGTTTTCCCTGGTTAGGACCATTACGCGCGGCGCCAGTTCGTGGTGCCGTCAGGCTTGTCTTCGAGGACGATGCCGGCTGCCAGCAAGTCGGCGCGGACCTTGTCGGCGGTGGCGAAGTCGCGCGATTTCTTGGCTGCGGCGCGGGTGGCGATGGCGGCTTCGATTGCCGCTTCATCCATGCCCTCGCCTGCTGCGCCTTGCGGGGCGGCCTTGCGGTATTCCTCGGGGCTGCGTTCCAGCAGGCCCAGGACGGCGGCCAGGCCTTTCAGCTGGCGCACGGCGACCGGCGACTTGGTCTTGTTGATTTCGGATGCCAGGTCGAACAAGACCGAGACGGCGATAGGGGTGTTGAAATCGTCATCCATCGCTTCGGCGAAGCGCTTGGCGTTGTCTTCATTCCAGTCCAGCGGCTGGCCGTCGCCTTCCACGCCATCCAGTGCGGTGTACAGGCGGTTCAGCGCGCCGCGCGCATCGTCCAGGTGCACGTCCGAGTAGTTCAATGGGCTACGGTAGTGGGCGCGCAGGATGAAGAAGCGCACGACTTCGGCGTCGAACTGCTTCAGCACTTCGCGGATGGTGAAGAAATTGCCCAGCGACTTGGACATCTTCTCGCCGTCCACGCGCACAAAGCCGTTGTGGATCCAGTAATTGGCCAGAGTCTTGCCGGATGCGCCTTCCGACTGGGCGATTTCGTTTTCGTGGTGCGGGAATTGCAGGTCCGCGCCGCCGCCGTGAATGTCGAAGGTCTCGCCCAGCAAAGCGCAGGACATGGCGGAGCACTCGATGTGCCAGCCAGGGCGGCCCTTACCCCACTTGGAATCCCACTTCACTTCTTCCGGCTCGGATTCCTTGGCGGACTTCCACAGCACGAAGTCGAGCGGATCGCGCTTGCCGGTGTTGACGTCCACGCGCTCGCCGGCGCGCAGGTCGTCCAGCGATTTGCCGGACAGCTTGCCGTAGCCTTCGAACTGGCGCACGGCGTAGTTAACGTCGCCGTCGGCGGCCTTGTAGGCCAGGTCCTTGGCTTCCAGCTTCTCGATAATGCCCAGCATTTGCGGCACGTACTGGGTCGCTTTCGGCACGTCGGTCGGCTCGAGGATGCCTAGGGCGGCGCAATCCTCTTCCATATATTTGATGAAGCGGCCGGTCAGTTGGCCGATCGTTTCATTGTTCTCGACCGCGCGCTTGATGATCTTGTCGTCGATGTCCGTGATATTGCGCGCGTAGCGCACGTCGTAGCCCGATGCCTTCAGCCAGCGGTAGATGACGTCGAACGCCATCAACATGCGGCCGTGGCCCACGTGGCAGTAGTCGTAGACGGTCATGCCACAGACATACATCCGGACCTTGCCCGCATCAATGGGTTTGAACGACTGCTTTTCGCGCGCCAGCGTGTTGTAAATCTTTAAATTGCTCATCGGACTAGAAGTAAACGGGGCTCGGGTGCGAAACACCTGGGGCGTCGCACCAAAAGCTCGGCATTGTTACAGGGGATTTGTCTACCCTTTGTTATAGTTCTATTTTGTTAGAATGGAACGTCTGCCGAAGTATAGCACTGAAAAAAAGGAAACCAGAATGCAGAAGAAATGGACCGCCCTGCTCGCCGGCCTGCTGATTGCCGGTGCCGCAGCCGCTGCCGAGAACCCGCAAGTATCGATCAAGACCAACCTGGGCGAGATCATCGTAGAGCTGAACCAGGAAAAGGCGCCGATCTCCACCGCCAACTTCCTGGCCTATGTAAAAAGCGACTTCTATAAGGACACCATTTTCCACCGCGTGATCAATGGCTTCATGGTGCAGGGCGGCGGCTATACGGTCGACCTGAAATCCAAACAGCCGCTGCGCCCGACCATCAAGAGCGAAGAAAAGAACGGCCTGTCCAACGTGGCCTACTCCCTCGCCATGGCGCGCATGGACAATCCGGACTCCGCCCAGTCGCAATGGTTCATCAACGTGGTGGACAACATCGGCCTCGATTATCCGAACGCCAAGGGCCATGGCTACACCGTGTTCGGTAAGGTCATCCAGGGCAAGGAGACCGTCGACAAGATCAAAGTACTGCTGGTGGACGACAAGCCTGGCTTCCAGAACGTGCCCGTTCATCCGGTTGTGATCAAATCGGCCACGGTGCTCAAGAAGCGCATCGTGGTGCCGGAGCCGGTACCGCCAGCCCCTGTCGTGGAGCCCGCACCTGCTCCCGAACCAGCCCCGGTACAGGAGCCCGCTCCTGCCCAGCAGCCGGAACCTGTAAAATAACGCTTTTTTAGAAACACAAAAGGACAACAAGATGACCACCATCACCATTACCACCAACAAAGGCACCATCGTTGCCGAGCTGGACGCAGAGAAGGCGCCTAAGACCGTCGAGAATTTCCTGCACTACGTGAACGCTGGCCACTACAACAACACGATCTTCCACCGCGTGATCGATGGTTTCATGATCCAGGGCGGCGGTTTCGAGCCAGGCATGAAGCAGAAGCCAGCCGACAAGACCGTGGAAAACGAAGCCAAGAACGGCCTGAAAAACGAGCCATACACCCTGGCCATGGCACGCACCTCGGCTCCTCACTCCGCATCGGCCCAGTTCTTCATCAACGTGAAGAACAACTCCTTCCTGGACTACCCAGGCCAGGACGGCTGGGGCTACGCCGTATTCGGCAAAGTCACCCAGGGCACCGAAGTCGTGGACGCGATCAAGGGCGTGAAGACCACCCGTTCCGGCATGTTCGCTGACGTTCCAGCGGAAGACGTCATCATCGAATCGATCGTAGCGGCCTAAATTGATCCTTTTCGTATCAGACCTGCATTTGCAACCGGCGCGGCCGGTGCTGACGGAAGCGTTCCTGCGCTTCCTCGACGAATATGCGCTGGGCGCAAAGCAGCTCTACCTGCTGGGCGATATCTTTGAATATTGGTTGGGCGACGACGCCATGTCGGAGCCCTTCAACCAGCAGATCCTGTCCGCCCTGCGCCGCGTCAGCGACGCGGGCGTGCAGTTGTTCTGGATCGCGGGCAACCGCGACTTCCTGGTCGGCGAACAATTCGCCGCCGCAGCGGGCATGACCCTGCTGCCGGAAACCTGGGTGATCGACGCCTACGGCCAGCGCATCGTGCTGCTCCATGGCGATGCCCAGTGCACCAAAGACGTGAAATACATGGCCTTCCGCGCGCAGGCGCGCAACCCGGCATGGCAGCAGCAGCTTCTGTCCCTGCCGCTGGAGCAGCGCAAGCAGATCGCTGCCGGCATGCGCGAGCAGAGCAAGGCGGGCCACGCCGAAAAGTCCTACGAAATCATGGATGTGACACCGGAGGCGATCGCCGACGTGTTCAAGGAAACCGGCACGTCCATCATGATCCACGGCCATACCCACCGCCCTGCACTGCATGAGGTAGACGGCACCCGCCGCTACGTGCTGCCGGACTGGGAACCGGAATCCTCGCCTCCACGCGGCGGCTGGATCTCCATCGGCGAAGACGGCGCCATCGTTCGCCACGCACTTGACGGCACCATGCTCTAAAAGAGCTTCCACCATGGCTTTTTCGTGAAAGCCATGAGTGGGATTGTGTCGGGGTCCAGCATTTCCCCTTCGTTGTAGCCTTCCAGCTGGTAGCCAAACAATTCGCCCAGCGCGGCCTCCCCCATTTCGAGCGGATGGAAGGGCAGCGGGTATTCGTCAGTGTCCTCTTCCGGATCGACAGCGGGGCGCTCGCCATTCCAGAAGGGCGTCTCGAACGCGCGCCGCGCTCCGAGGTCTTGAATGACGCCGCTTTCAGGCGATACGCTCAGTGAGCGCAGCCACCCCCCATCCTTCCATACCCCGTATGCAAACCAGTCCACCACGCTATGCATCAAGTGCATGTAGACCATACGGCCTTGCGCAAATTCGAGGAAACGCTTGTCGGTCTGCGTGGGATAATCGATCGCTAGTTCGCCAGCCGCGATGATCGTAAGGCCGGGGAAGCAGGCTGCCAGCACCTTGCCGTCACGTGGGCAGGCGTTGGCCAGGCTCTCATCTTCCGCCGCGATATAGCGGTCTGTGGGGAATAGCTGCCGCACCATCGCTGCGCTGGCTTCCCGGTCGAGCTTCGGTCCCGAACGCAGGATTTCTGCCGGGTCGCCTTCGGCATACATCATCAGCCAAGTCTTCGCGCCCATGCTTAACCCTTGTGTACCCATTTGAATAAACTGCCGCGGCGGTATAGCCTCCACAGCGTTACGCAGCTGATACCGAAAAGTAGCATCCAACAGCCGGTGGCGATGATGCCGCCGATCTCCGCCCGGGTCGAGAACACGAATACCCAGCAATACAGAAAATAAGCCGAGACAAAAGAGGCGAAGAAGCAGATGGCTGCCTGGAGCCTGTCTTTAAGCGCCAGGCAAATGGCCGGCACAAAGAATACGTTGAGAACAGCGAACAAAGCGGAAAGCCCACCAGCTTCGTTTGCCTTGACGTCGTTCCACGCTGCACCCGCCAGTTCATAGGCATACAAATGGGTTTCCTTCACCGCGTTTTCGGCGCCGATTTCTGCTTTGGTCGTGCAGCGGGAAAGCGGCAGCACAAAACAGACCAGCAACAGAATGGCCGCCACCTTTTTGATAAGAGTTAATGTCTTTGCATTCATGGTAAAGATATTAACATCGCAACGGTTAGTTCAGGTCAAGCATCCAGGTCTCATTGACCATATCCTTGCCGAATGCGTGGACTGGCTCACTGGCCACAAGTGCGTAACCTTTGCTCTGATAGATCTTCCGCGCTTCCGTCTGCAGATTCGTGGTCCACAGCTGCATTTTGCGGTAGCCCGCAGCACGCGCGAAGCGATGGCATTCGTCGACCAGGCTGGAACCAAGGCCACAACCTCTCGCGCGGTCTTCCACCAGGAGGAGACGAAGCTTGGCAACGCCCTCTTCCCCGCTCTTGGCAACCGCGATCGAACCAACCCGCTCGCCGCCCATTTCAGCGATCCAGCACCGTTCCAGCGCCGGATCGAAATCGCGCTCGAAATCGGCGCAGATCTGCGCAACCAGCGCTTCGAAGCTGCGATCCCAGCCCAATTGCTCGCAGTAGAACGCACCATGGCGCCGGGTAATCCACGCCATGTCGCCTTCGCCGTGTTTACGCAGGACGAAAGGCTGCGCGAATTTCATCCCGGCCTGCTTCCCGATCAATTCGCGTATCGTCGCCATCGCATCAAGCAAACGAAGTTGATCTGCTTCGCCAAGGCGTGAAAGCATCTCCCCCACCTCTTCACGCGAAGAACGGTCGAGAGGTTCATACACTTCGCGTCCATGCGCCGTCAGTTGCAGGCTCTTGGAGCGGCCGTCGGTGGCGGACGGTACTTTCTTCAGTAATCCGTCATTCTCAAATTTGGACACGATGCGGCTAAGGTAGCCGCGGTCCAGCCCAAGGTCCCGGCACAATGCGCTCGAGGCTTGCTCACCATGGTGGGCAAGTTCGTAAAGCACGCGCGTCTCGGTCAGAGTGAAGGCGCTATGCAGCAGGCCCTCACGCAGCACGCCAATCTGGCGCGTGAAAAAACGGTTGAACGAGCGGACTGCCGCAATGCGGTCATTCAGGATTGGATTATTCATGGAACCAGTCTAGGATTATTTGTTGACTGAGTCAACAATCAAACCCTTGACGACATTGTGACAGTTGTCACATACTCTCGCCATTCGTCACAAGATTCTTTTCCACCATGGCCATTCCATCGACTCCCGAACTCTGCGTACTGAAAGCCTTGTGGCGCCAAGCGCCTTTGAGTGCGCGTGAAATCCACGAGGCGGTCGAGGATGAACTGGCATGGTCATTTTCTTCCACGCGCAAGACCGTGGAACGCATGATGGAAAAGCAGATGGTCGCGCAGCATGTGCGCCATGGCGTGCAGGTATATGAGGCGCTGCTCGACAAGGTCGAGACGCTGGCTGCGTACGCGCACGATTTCGGTACCCGCATCATGGAGCTTGATACGCCGCTGCCGGTGAATATGTTCGCTGGCAGTAAGCTGGTAGATGCAAGCGAACTGGCACAGCTTGAGCAAATGCTGTCCGATTGGCCCGACGAGGATGACGACGCAAAATGAACGATTTCGATCTGCTGTTGATGCGCTTCCTGATTGCGAGCCTGGGCTGCTGTGCCGCCGGCTTCAGCGTTTGGGCCTTGAGCTCCCTTCTGCGGCGCTATCTGCCAGCGCTGGCAGCACAGCGCTCATTGTGGCTGCTCGGCCAGCTCACAGTGCTGGCGACGTTCGCACTGATCCTGCTGCCGCATAGCGAGCGTGTGCGCCTGATACCACCATTGGAAGCAGCGACTGAAACCGTGACGCAGTACATTGCGCCACCCAAGGCTCCAGCACTGCCAACAACTACCGCCGAAGAAGCCCGCCAGGCCGGCGAATCCGCCGATGCACGCGCTTGGCAGCTGAGCGTCGCGCAGGCATGGCTGTGCGTGTACTTGATTGGCCTCGCATGGTCGATCTGCAGCGTGTGGCGCGCGCAGCTGATGCTGAATCGTCTGGCGCAAACAGGCACGGGTGCCTGCGCAACTGAAGGCATGAAGGCCAACGATGCGTCCGGCATGCGCGCCGCAGTCATTGAGGTGGACGCGCCAATTTCTCCGATGCTGCTTGGCCTGTTCCGCCCTCGCCTGCTGTTGCCGCGCCATCTTGGCGGTTTCGACAAGCTGCAGCGCGAGATGATCCTAGAGCACGAGCTGACCCACCTGCGCCGCCACGACCTGCAATGGATGGCCGCCGGCATGCTGCTGCAGACGCTGTTGTGGTTCAATCCCTTCATGCGCCTGCTGCGTGCAAACCTGTGCTGGGCGCAGGAGCTTGGCTGCGACCGCGACGTGCTGCGCGGCCGCCCTGCATCGCAGCGCAAGGCATACGCCGCCGCACTGGTGGCGCAGCTCAAGCTGCAACACCTTGCGCCACAAGGTGCGCTTTCCTTCGGCAGCATCGATCCGAACACGCTGACCGAGCGCGTGTCATTGATCCGCTCACCAGGCGACGCGCGGCGCGCCATCTGGGCGCGCGCCGCAACCGCGGCCGCGCTGGCCGCCATCGCCATCGGCAACTTCGCGTTGCAGCCGGCGCTGGCATGGAGCGTGTCGCCATCCGCGCAATCGATGGCCGCACTGAATTGCACCACCTTCGTCGATGCCGCCAGCGGCAAGGCACTCCTGCGCGAGGGCGATTGCGCCGCGCGAATCACGCCCGTATCAACCTTCAATATCGCCGTCAGCCTGATGGGCTACGACAGCGGCTTCCTGAAGGACCAGCATGCGCCGCTACTGCCTTACCGCGCCGAATACAAAGCCTGGAACAAGGAATGGCGCCGCGACATGGACCCAAGCCAGTGGATCAGCTATTCAGCTGTGTGGTATGCCCAGCAAGTTACGCAGCACATTGGCCGCGAACGATTCGAACGCTATGTACAGGAATTCGGCTACGGCAACCGCGACACCAGCGGCGACAAAGACAAAGCCAATGGCCTGACCTGGGCGTGGATAGGCTCGTCGATGCAGATTTCCGCCGACGAGCAAACCGCCTTCCTGTGCAAGCTGGTGCGTCATGAATTGCCCGTGTCGCCATATGCCCACGAGCAGACCGCACATCTGTTGAAACTGAAGGACCTGCCGAACGGCTGGCAAGTCTTCGGAAAAACCGGCACCGGCGCTCCACTCGGCCCGGACGGCAAGGACGATTACTCGCGCTCTTACGGCTGGTTCGTAGGCTGGGCCACCAATGGCCAGCGCACCATTGTGTTCGCCCGCCTCGCGCAGGACGAACGCTTGATCGAAGGCGCAGCAGGTCCACGCCTCAAGGAAGCCTTCCTGCGCGGCCTCCCCGCGCAACTCGCAAAACTCTAACCAAGGACAAAAAATGAGACGCAAAATCTTTTCCCTGCTTGCGGGGCTGGGCCTCGCTTTGCCCGCGTATTCCGCCGAACACTGCCTGGCGATGGCCGATGCCGCCACCGGCAAGTGGCTGGTGCACGAAGGCGTCTGTGACAAGCGACTGCCGCCGATGTCCACCTTCAAGCTGCCAATCGCGCTGATGGGCTATGACGCCGGCATCCTCAAGGACGAACATCATCCCATCCTGCCGTTCAAACAGGGCTATGTGGACTGGCGCCCGCAATGGCGCCAGGCGCACGACCCCAGCTCCTGGATAAAGGAATCCGTCGTCTGGTACTCGCAACAGGTCACGCAGAAGCTGGGGCAGAAAAGCTTCGCCGCTTACGTCAAACGTTTCGACTACGGCAACGCCGACATCAGCGGCGACCCAGGCAAGCATAACGGCCTGATAGCCTCCTGGCTCAACTCTTCGCTGCGCATTTCGCCGGACGAGCAAATTGGCTTCCTGCGCCGCGTCCTGAACCGCGAACTTGGCCTGACGCCGCAAGCTTACGACATGTCCGCCGCGCTGTTGCACCGCCCGGAAGCCGTCGCAGGCTGGCAAGTCTTCGGCAAGACCGGCAGCGGCAAGGACGTTGGCTGGTACGTCGGCTGGCTGGAGCGCGACGGCAAACGCATCGTCTTCGCCCAGGCCGGCAGCGAGAGCGGCATGGACGAGCGCGATAGCTTTTTGGCACGCTTGCCGCAACTCGCGCTCTAAACGTGGCGCGGGGTCCTCTTCTCACTTGACCTAGATCAAAAAAATCAAACATGCCTTGAGAATACGCAGTTCTTTTCAAATTTTTGACCTGCGTCAATTCAATAACATGCATGTAAAACATAAGATTTGTTTGTCAAACGGCGCAATCCCGTGCCGGACAAACCTGTGAGAAGAAAATGAAACCGACCCTGATGTCCAAAGCCATCGCAGCACTGGTGATCGGCGCCGCAACCCTGGCGCCAGCTTATGCACAACATGGCCAGCATGGCGGCAGCACAGCCGTCCAATATCGTCCTGACGTGACCTTTACCCTGCACACCGACATCGCAGACGGTAAGCTGGTCTTCATCAGCGACGCCGGCGATTCCAAGGGCAAGGCCAATCCTACCCTGCGCGTGCCGGTAGGGGCTGTGGTGCAGATCAATCTGGTCAACGGCGACGGCGCAACCCACGATATCACCGTACCTGATTTCAACGTCAAGTCGAACCAGCTGAAGGACAAGGGCGCATCGACCGCCATCGTCTTCAAGGCGGACAAAAAGGGCGAGTTCACCTACATCTGCTCCCTGCCGGGCCACGTGGCTGCCGGCATGATCGGCAAGATCATCGTCGGCGAAGGCGAAGTCAAGGCCGCTCCGCAAGGCGCCGACATTTCGCGCAACCCAATGGAAGTCGGGACCCCGGTGGGCAAGCGCGGCCCGCAGACCGTGAACGTGAAGCTGGAAACAACTGAAGTGCTGGGCCAGCTGATGGACGGCACCACTTACAAATACTGGACCTTCAACAGCAAGGTTCCAGGTCCGTTCATCCGCGTCCGCGTCGGCGACACCGTGAACGTCGACATGTCCAACGCCAAGGACAGCCACATGATCCACTCGGTCGACTTCCATGCCGTGACCGGCCCAGGCGGCGGCGCTGCGGTCACCCAGGCGGCTCCTGGCAGCACCAAGAGCTTTACCTTCAAGGCCCTTAACCCAGGCCTGTATGTGTACCACTGCGCGACCCCGATGGTGGCGCAGCACATCTCCAACGGCATGTACGGCATGATCCTGGTCGAACCTGAAGGCGGCCTGCCGAAAGTCGACCGCGAGTTCTACGTGATGCAAGGCGAACTGTACACCGCGCAAAAGCACGGCACGCCAGGCGAAGCCGAGTTCTCGCTCGACAAGCTGCTGGCCGAACAGCCCGAACACCTGATGTTCAACGGCACCCACAATGCGCTGACCAAGACCCACCGCATGGAAGCCAAGGTTGGCGAAACGGTGCGCATCTTCTTCGGCGTAGGCGGTCCTAACGCCACCTCCAGCTTCCACGTGATCGGCGAAGTGTTCGACCGCGTCTACAGCATGGGCGACCTGACCTCGCCGCCGCTGCAGAACGTGCAGACCACCACCGTGGCGCCGGGCGGCGCAACCATGGTCGAATTCAAGACCGAAGTGCCGGGCCGCTTCATCCTGGTTGACCACGCGCTGTCGCGCATGGAGAAAGGCCTGGTCGGCTTCCTTTACGTGACCGGCAAGGACAACCCGGAGGTGTTCCACACCAACAGCAAGCCTGACGGCGATTCGGGCCACTGATCCCCAGGATCAGCACCGACATTACCTTAACCAGGACAGGACCCGCCCCGCGGGTCCTTTTGCCATTTCAGGAGAACCACATGTCAAGCCCCAAAATCGACCCCCGCGAGTTCCTCAAGCGACTGCCCCTGTTCGCAGACCTGTCGCCGGAGGAGCTGTCGCTGGTGGCTGCCGGCACCACCGAGCATCATATCCCGCGCGGCAGCGCAGTCTTCCAGCGCGGCGATCCCTGCGTCGGCTTCCACATGGTCATCTTCGGCCAGGTCAAGCTCAGCTTCCTGTCCTCGCAGGGCAACGAGAAGATCGTCGAGATCATCGGCCCCGGCCACAGCTTCGGCGAAGCGCTGATGTTCATGGAAAAGCCCTACATCGTCACCGCCCATGCGGTCAGCGACTGCATGCTGCTGCACATTTCCAAGCACACCGTATTTGCCGAACTGGCGCGCAACCCGCAGTTCGCCCGCCGCATGCTGGCTGGTATGAGCCGCCGCCTGCACGGCCTGATTTCAGACGTGGAGGCCTACTCGCTGCGCTCCGGCAGTCAGCGCATTATCGGGTATCTGCTGAAGGATGATGATGCAACGGATGGTTCGGAGGTCACGCTGGCCGTCAGCAAGAAGCTGCTGGCCTCGCGCCTGAACCTGACGCCGGAATACTTCTCGCGCGTGTTGCACGAACTGGCCGACCAGGGGATGATTGCCGTGAACGGCCGCCAGATCAGGATTCTGGATTCTGCTCGCTTGCGGGCTTACGAAGGCTGAAGGCAGCCAGCGCCAGGTCAAAACCCAGGCGCATGCAGGACACCGCCAGTACCGCTCCCGCCAGCTGGGCAAGCCAGCCGGGTGCGATGGCGGCAGCTAGCAGCATCACAATACTGGCCGCATGCCAGGCGAACTGCACGCGTGGTTCGCTGTCCGGCATCAGCTGGCGCACGCCCGGCACATTGCAGCCGGCGTGCTGGCCGTGATACCACAGCAGGAACGGCACGATCTTGTACAGCATGCCGTTCACCGCCGACATGGCAAAGCCGCCAATGAACAGCACTCCCAGGATCACCGATTTCTCCACCCCGCGCGGGCACAGGAAGACCGCGACGCAGGCCAGCAGCGAGCCAAGCGACAGCCACCAGTACCAGGTTGAGACGTCCGCAGCGCGCTTGCGGCGTAGCAGCAGCACAAAGGTGTAGACGGCAAACACGCCGAGACAGATGCTCACGAGCCCTGCGCCGATCCACTGCCACGGCTGCTCAAGCAGGTAGCCGGCAGTCCACAGCGCCAGCCCGCCCAGGCACAGGGGCGGCAGCACAAAGGCCAGCTGGCGCGGGAACAATTGGGTGGACTGGAACATCGGCACAACCTGGAACACGACCGACACCACCAGCACGCCGACCCAGCCCACAAGGGCCCAGGCAGCATGCACATTGGTCCATTCCAGCACCCGCAACGGCAAGGCCCCAGTCAGGAATGCCGCCAGCGCGATGCCGATTGTCACGGCGCAAGCCAGCGCCACGACGGCCTGGCGCATGCCCGCCACCACTGGCAGCGCATTCGGCGCGGAGCGCTGCGACAACGCGCGCGCCAGCACCGCCACCAGCAGGATGAAGGCGCCGGCCAGAAGCACGCCTGCGGCGCGCAGGCACCAGGGCAGCCCATGCAGGAAGCCGCCAGCCAGCAGTAACGCTCCGGTGGCCAGTGCGCCCCATATGACGGGACCGAGGGTGCGCGCCCAGCGCAGCTCCACGCCCGCCACCACCGGCACCATCTGCAGCAGGGAACCTGCCATGGCCATGCCAAGGAAGCCGAGCGTCAGCAAGTGCGTCACAGCCAGCGTGGCCGGCGCCCAGCGCGTACTCATCGCTTCAGCTCCCTGCCACACCAGCAGCATGCCGGCCAGGGCGCCGAACCAGGGCGCCACCAGCAGGAAGCGCAGCGGCAACGCCATCGCTGGCGTATGCTCGAAAGCCAGCTTGCGTTGCATCAGTCGGCGTGGGTAATCAGGATTTCGTAGATATAGTCTTCGCGCATCGAGGTCGCGTGGCGGTAGCCGTTCTTCTCGAGGATGCGGTAGAGGGGAACCGGTTCGCGGTCGATCACCATGCGGATATGCTGGCCAGGCTGCAGCAGGTCGAGCGCTTCCAGTACGCGCTCCATCGGTTCAGGCGGCACCATGCCGCACAGCTCTAACAAAATTTCTTGCGCACTCATGATGGTTCCTTCAGATTAAATCCGCCAGGGTCTGGCGGTCGAGATGACTGAGGTAGGCCTCGGTCGCCCTGTGCAATCCCTCCTGCAGGCGGCAGGCGCCGGCCAGCTGGCAGGTATTGCGCGTGGCATTGAAACATTCAACGATCGTAAAGTCCGATTCGGCCAGGCGCACGACGGCGCCCACCGAAATCGAAGCCGGCGGCTGCGCCAGGCGCAGGCCACCGGCCCGTCCGCGCCAGGTGGCCACCAGCCCGGCCTGGCCGAGCCGGTGGGCCACCTTGCGCAGGTGATGCTCGGAGATGCCGTGTGCCTTGGCGATCTCCTGCACGGTCACCAACCTGCCCTGCTGCCGGCCCAGGTACATCAGCAGGCGCAAGGCATAGTCGGTGTGGCCCGTGAGGCGCATGGCTTAGTTCTCCAGCGCCACGCCTTGAGCTACGGTCTCCTCCTTCTTCGCCTTGCCGATCAGGCGCAGGGCGAACAGGGCCAGGAACAGGCAGCCAATCGCAAACACGACGTCGCCAGGAACACGCATCCAGACCGCGTTTTCCATGAAGGCCGAGTGCACCACTTCCGGCGAGCGGGCGTACCACATGCCCTTGGTGATCGCAGCCACGGCCTGGTAGATACCGGCAGGGACCAGCGACATGAACACCATCATCGCCAGGCCGATATTCATGAACCAGAACATCTTGGCCAGCAGCGCGTCGGACCATGCGAAGCGGTCAACCAGGCCGCGCAGGCAGAACAGCATCAGGCCGATACCCAGCATGCCGTACACGCCAAACAGCGCAGCGTGGCCGTGGGCGGCGGTCATGTTCATGCCCTGCATGTAGTACAGCGCGATCGGCGTGTTGATCGAGAAGCCCAGCAGGCCAGCGCCCACGGTATTCCAGAAGCCCACGGCGATGAAGCACAGGATGGCCCACTTGTATGCGCCGACCCATGGAGCGGCCTGCGAACGCTTGTAGTTGCGATAAGCTTCCATGCCGATCAGCGACAGCGGAACCACTTCCAGTGCCGAGAACATGGCGCCGATAGCGATCACCGAAGTAGGCGTACCGGTGAAGTACAGGTGGTGCAAGGTACCCAGGATGCCGCCGAACAGGAAGACGATGGTTTCCAGGATGATGGCGCTATTGGCCGAAGCAGCGCGGATCAGGCCCAAGCGGGTGAACAGCAGCGCGATAACAGCGGTTGCGAACACTTCGAAGAAGCCTTCCACCCACAGGTGGACCAGCCACCAGCGCCAGTACTCGATCATCGAGTAGTGGGTGCCCTTGCCCCAGGTCAGGGACGTAGCGTAGAAGCCGCCGATGCACAGTGCAGCCAGGAACACCATGGCGATGATGCCGCGGCTTTCCGATGGCTTCTTCAGCGCCGGCCACAGGCCGCGGCCAAGCAGGAAGGCCCAGAACAGCAAGCCGATGAACAGCAGGATTTGCCACACGCGGCCCATAGAGGTGAACTCGAGGCCCTGGTTACCCAGCCAGAACGAGAAGTCGACGCCCTTGTGCTGCAGGGTGCCCAGCCAGCCGGTTGCAGTCGAACCGACCACGATGAACAGCAGCGCGTAGAACAGCACGTCGGCGCCCAGTTTCTGGAACTTCGGCTCAACACCCGAAATCGCAGGAGCGATGTACAGGCCGGTCGCCAGCCATGCGGTAGCGATCCACAGCACGGCGAATTGGGTGTGGATGGTGCGGCTGACGGTGAACGGCAGGATATTACCCAGCTCGATACCGAAGAAGCTCGTGCCTTCCACCGCAAAGTGCGCGGTGATCACGCCCATGCCGACTTGCGCCAGGATCAGGCCAATCACAACCAGGAAGTACTTCTTGGTCGCCTTCATGGAAGGCGTAGCTTTGAGGCTGAACAGCGGGTCGTTCTTCGGTGGCACTGGATCGTCTTCTTCCTTGTGGCGCGAATGGAAGAACAGCATGCCGGCAATGGCGCCGATCATCAGGATGACCGAGGCGATGGACCAGATGCCGGCGCCGGCGGTCGGGGTATTGCCGATCAGCGGCTCGTGCGGCCAGTTGCTGGTGTAGCTCAGGCCAGTTTCGCCCGGACGGTCGGCAGCGGCAGCCCACGAAGACCAGAAGAAGAAGCCGGTCAGCGCAGCGCGGTCGGTCGCTTCGGGCAGCGAGTTCTTTGGCATGGCGTATTGCTCGCGCAGCTTGTCGTATTGCGCGACATCGCCGAACAGGCCTGCGTAGTGCGCAGCCACGGTGCGAACTGCCTCAGCGCGGATGGCCGACAGTTTCACTTCATTGGTCTCAGCGACATAGGTGTTGGTGCGCAGTTCGGCCTTCACCAGCGCGTCAACGTGCGCTTTCGCGCCGGTTTCCAGCAGGGCGTAGTCCTTGTTGAAGTCCTTGCGGGCGAACAAGTCTTGCAGCGCAACTACTTCACGGTGCAGCCAGTCGGCCGACCAGTCAGGCGCCAGGTAAGAGCCATGGCCCCAAACGGTGCCCAGTTGTTGGCCGCCGGCGGACAGCCAGGCGCTCTGGCCGTACTTCACCTGGTCTGCCGTGTACAGCACAGAACCGGTGTCGTCGACGACTTGCGCTATTGGAGGCGCTTTCAGGTAGATTTCGCGGCCCACCCAGCCCAGTACCGAGAACGATAGCAGGCAGATAATGGCGAGCCACGTCCATAACTTCTTAGTGGCGTGCATGATAGCTCCTTTTGTGGTGTTTCAAATGTATGTTTTTAGCCAGAATACAGCCGCCACTCGGGCAGCTCACATGATCCAGGTCAAGTGTTGATCAATGGCCGCCGCAACCGCCGCAGCAGGTGTGGCTGCGCTGTTGTGGCGCCACAGGCGGGTAACCATGTTCTTCCAGCAGCTTGCCCATTTGGTGGACGCTGGTGAGTGAGTCGTCGAAGGCGACTTCGACGTGGGCCGCGCCGGCCGGCGCGTGCACGCCGCGGATGCCGGGAACGGTGCGCAGCAGATCGAGTACGCGGGTGACGTTGGCTGCGTCCAGGGCGGAAGCTAATTGGAAAGAGTGATGCATTTGTAATTCCTCCGAGGGGTTGGTGTGGGAGGAAGTTTAGGCAGGGGCGGAATTGGCGTCCTTGACGCAGCTTAAGCAAAACCCGGTAAACCGGGGTCAGACCCAAGGGTCAGACCCCCAACGGTCTTGCGGACAACGTCCAACACCAAAAGCCGCTGGTCAGACTGGGTCAGACCCTTGGGTCTGACCCAGGTTTACCGGGTTTCAGCCGCACCCACCCACATAGTGGCACTCCACACACCGCGTACACCCATCAACCTTATGCAGCGCCCTTGCCCCGCACTCCGGACACTTCCCCGCCGACTGCACAGGCGCCGCCATCGCCTCCGGCGCCACAAACCCCACCGAAGCAAACTGCAACGCCAACTGCGGCACCGGCACCTGGTTCCCATACGCGTCCAGGAACCCCCGCCGTATCAAAATCCTTTGCAAGGTGAACGCAATCGCCGCCACCTCCGAATCGTGATAAACCGGCACCTGCACCCCATCTTCCCGCGTCAGCAAGCCGCAACGCACCGGCCCCTTCTCCCACGTCACTTCCCGCATATCCGCCAGCGCCTTCGCAATCGAACTGCCCGCCCGTGCCGCCATCGAAAGCAAGCGCATGGACGAAGTAATCCACTGCTGTCCATCGCTGCGCTGGTTGGCCGGCATGAAGAATTCAAACGGCCGCTCAATGCGCACCGGCGCCCCGTCCACGGTGCCATCCACCGTAATGAAGCTCACGGTCAGGTAAGCCGCCTTTTTCCCCTCCTGCGTCCAATATTCAACCTTGGACGTCACCGACTCCAGCTCACCTAGCGGACGGCCATCGAAACGCTTGCGCAGCGGATCGTCATCGCGCGGCACCACAACTGCGGCACTAGCCCCCGCCGGCTCCGGTGTCACACTGAGCACACTACCCGTCACCGAATTCGGCCGGAAGGTCGCCAGCCCTTTCAGCCCCGCCACCCAAGCCTCGCTGTACAGTTCCTTGAAATCCTCGTACGGATAGTCCTCCGGCACATTGACCGTCTTCGAAATCGCCGTATCCACGAAAGGCTGTACCGCCTCCATCATGCTCACATGGTCCAGCGCCGCCATATCCAGCGCCGTGATGAAGTGCGGAGGCAACTGCCCCATATCGAAGCCCATATGGCGATACAGGCGCCAGGCATGGTCGGCTACTTCATAAGAGCGCGTCGTTCCATCCGGCATGCGCTTGCGGCGCTGGTACACCCACGAAAACGCGGGCTCGATGCCATTGGATGCGTTGTCCGCGAACGCCAGCGTAATAGTGCCGGTCGGCGCAATCGACAGCAGGTGTGAATTGCGGATGCCATACCTGCCGATCGCCTCGCGCAAGGCATGCGGCAAGCGCCGCACGAAGGCGCTCTCCAGGTACAGATCCTTGTCGAAGAACGGGAAAGCGCCCTTCTCCTGCGCCAGCGCAATCGAAGCCGCATAGGCTGCATCGCGCATGGCCTCTGCGATGGTTGCCGCCATGGCGCGGCCATCGTCCGAGTCATAACGCAGGCCCAGCATGACCAGCGCGCTGCCCAGGCCAAGGAAACCAAGGCCAATGCGGCGCTTGGCCGCGCCCTCGTCCGCCTGCTGCGGCAACGGCCACTGGGTGGCATCGAGGGCCAGGTCCAGCATGCGCACGCCGATGCCGGCCACGCGGCGCATGGCTTCATAGTCGAATTCAGCACGCTCGCTGAACGGATGCTTGACAAAACAAGTCAGGTTGAGCGAACCGAGATCGCAGCAGCCATAACCTGGCAGCGGCTGCTCGCCGCAAGGATTCGTGGCGCGCAGCGTCTCGCAGTAATACAGGTTGTTTTCGGCGTTGATACGATCGACGAACAGCACACCCGGCTCGGCGTGGTCGTAAGTGGAGGTCATCACCCTGTCCCACAACTCGCGCGCCGGAACGCAGCGATACACCCACGTGCCGTCATCGCGGCGGTAAGCGCCGGCGGCCAGGTCTTCGTCGCCCGGTTCGACCTTGTGCACCAGCTCGAATGCAGAATCGGCGATCAGTGCTCGCATGAAGGCATCTGTCACGCCGATCGACAGGTTGAAGTTGCGGAATCCGCCATCGTCTTTCGCCGCGATAAAGCGCTCGATATCCGGATGGTCGATGCGCAGCACGCCCATTTGCGCGCCTCTGCGGGCGCCGGCCGACTCCACCGTCTTGCAGGATGCGTCAAACACTTCCATGTAAGATACCGGCCCAGAAGCGCGCGACTGCGTCCCCTTCACTTTCGCGCCCGCCGGACGGATAGCGCTGAAGTCGTAGCCCACCCCGCCGCCACGGCGCATGGTTTCCGCCGCTTCCGCCACGGCGGTGTAGATACCGGGCAGGCCATCGTCCTCGCCCGTCACGGAATCGCCGACCGGCTGCACGAAGCAGTTCATCAAAGTGGCTTTCAGGCCGAGGCCAACGGCGGAATTGATACGTCCAGCGGGAACGAAGCCGTTCTCCTGCGCCCACAGGAATTGTTCTTCAAGGTCGGCGCGCAATGCCGGCGGCTCCAGCGCGGCCAGTGCGCGCGCGACGCGGCGGCGGACATCGATGATGTCCCGCTCATCCCCCTTCGCGTACTTTTCGCGCAGCACGTCCAGCGAAATTTCCTGGGGCGGCATGGGGTTGCCGAACATTTTTTCGTTTGCATTCATGGATAGTCCTGCTCAGGTTAAAACTGAGCCTGACTATCGCCTAATGCGGGAGCAAAATCCTTGATTCAGGATAAGTTTGGTGGCTCGAATAGCCGAGCCCGTGTCCCACCTTGGGGTCAGACCCCAAGGTGGGACACGGGTTCAGCCATAGGCTATTGAAGGGGGTGGAGATAGGGGTGCAAGCCACAGCTCCTTATATTGCCTAGCTGCGCGGTACCTGCGCGAAGGCGGCATTCAAGCGCCGCACGGTCGCGTCATTCATCGATGCTGTGTGCTTGTTCCAGCGGTCCATCGTATGTTGCAGCTCGTTCTTCAGGCGCTGCGCCAGCTGGAACTCGCGCACGCCGGCCGCCCAGATCGCATATTCAGCGCGCGCTTCGAAACTGCCGAAGCGGTGCACCGCGGCCTCAAATTCCGCGCGGGCCTCGCCATTGCGCCCAGCCGCCGCAAACGCTTGCGCCAGCAGCAGGCTGCATTGTTCGGCGCGGTAGTTGGCATCGGTGCGGCGGATGAATTCCAGGTGTTCGATCGCTTTGCCATGTGCGCCAACAGCCAGGTTGGCCCGCGCTGCACCAAGGCGGATTTCCAGGTCCGAGCCAAAAGCACCCTGCAGGCAAGCCTCGTAAGTGCTTGCCGCTTCAGCCGCTTCGCCGCCTTCCAGCAAGGCCGCGGCCAGGCGCATCTGGTTTTGCGCGGTCGGGGTGAAGCTGAAGGCATCGCGCGCCTCACGCAATTCGCGGCCCGGATCAAGCATGCGTCCAGCAGCGGAAATCGCCTTGCGCGCGCCGTGTTCAAGGCGGGAGCTCGGCAAATAGACGGCAAAGAAATACACCAGGCTGCCCAGCAGCGGGAAGGAGAACAGGATCAGCAGCCAATACAGCTCACGCCCACGGCGCACTGCGTGCACGGCAAAAAAGATGGCAACCAGAATATGCAGGCCCAGACCGAAAAACGGCATTTCACTTTCTCCTATGGTGATGACTGGATTATAGTCGACCGTCGCGCATGGGTTCGAGGTGGATACTCAGGCCGCTCGCTGAGGTGCGAATGGCGGTCGGCACGAACTGCACGCCCGCGTATCTCAGCTCATCCGGACGCCAGGTATAGATCGGCGTGTCATGCGCCAGGTTATTGGCCAGCACGCGCGCGGCGCCGCTGACCTGGCGCTGGGTGCGCTCATCCAGGCCATCCAGCGTGAAGTCTTCCAGGCGGGTGTCGGCCAGCATCACCGCATTGCGCGACTGGTCGATATTCAGCCGGCCCGACAGCGAAATGGACCCGGTGTACGCCTGCGGCATCAGCGGCGAGCTGACCGACACCAGCGCAGTCAAGGCGATGCGGTCATTCGGCATGGTCTCCAGCCTTGGCTGTAGCAGTCGCAAGTCGAACACGGCCAGCGCACGGTGCTCGATCGGGAAGCGCTGGTCCAGGTTGCGCTGCAGCTTCGCCAGCGGCACGTCGTAGTCGCGCGGCCCGGCAAAGGTGGCGCAGCCCGCCAGCAAGACGGTTGCGGCAGCTCCGGCGGCCAGCGCGGCGCGCACGGCCAGGCGTCTGTGTTGGTTCATTGATCGCTCCTGTGTCATATTGGCCAAGACTATAACGGGGATCGCACATGAAACCTGTAACCATTGGTATCGCCGGATGGACCCTGCCCCGCGCAGACGCTGAATTGTTCCCGCCTGCCGCCTTCGGCAGCAATCTTGCGCGCTATGCCGAAGTATTCGACGCAGTCGAAATCAATTCATCGTTCTACCGCCCGCATAAGCCGGAAACCTACGCGCGCTGGGCGGAAAGCGTCCCTGCCGGCTTCCGCTTCGCCGTCAAACTGCCGCGCACTGTCACCCATGAAAAGCGCCTGCAAGACATAGAACCCGACCTGGACCGATTCGTCGCCGAAGCCGGCGCCTTGGGCGCCAAGCTTGGCTGGGTTCTGGTGCAAACGCCGCCAAGCCTGCGTTTCGACCCTGCGGCGGCAGAAGCGCTATTCGCCGCCCTCCGCGCTCGCCTCGACGCCACCGCCGAAAGCAGCGCGTCCGCCAGCCACGCCGGACCGGTGCTGGCCTGCGAAGCACGGCACGGTTCCTGGTTTGGCGGCGAAGCGACAGCGCTGATGCGCAGTATGGGAGTAACCAGGGTAGTGGCCGACCCGCCGGCCGGCGAGCCGGGTCCGTTCGCAGCGACGTGCGCCGGCGCGGCGTACGTGCGCCTGCACGGCAGTCCTTTGATCTACCGCTCAATCTACGAGCCTGAAAGATTGGCGCAGGTCGCAGCATGGCTGCGCGGCCAGCAAGGCCGCGCACTGGTCATCTTCGACAACACCATGTCCGGCACCCAGGTCCGGCAGGCGCTGCAACTGCGCGAGATGCTTACTTCTTCACCTTCATAGGATCATCGTCCGCGTTCACATAGGTGATATCGAACGGGCCCTCGCCGTGGATCTGCAGGATGGTATCGCCCTTCATGATCGCGTAATGGTTGGTCTTGGCCGGGATCGCAACGAAATCCCCCGCGTGGTGCATCTTGGCCGCCTTTTCATCGAGCTTGTCGCCCATGCCCAACATGAACGTGCCCTTGATGACCGTGACGTTCTCCATCATCGAATGCATATGCGGCGGCACCTTATAGCCATTCTGCGCGTGTAGCCGGATCACAAAAGGACCTGGCTTGGTCGGATCCCCCTGCAGCACAGCTGCTTTGGCGCCTTTAGGCAGCGTTGGCGGGGCATCGCCCCACTTCATCTCGTCTCCGAGATGCATTGCGGAAACAGGAACAAGGCACCCAAAAGCAGCAGCGGCAAAGACAGCAGCCAGGGCGCGAGGCATGGATCTGGACATGGCAATCTCCTAGTCATGGGGGTACTCCACCATTGAGCATAGCCATAATTTGCAAAAAAACCACTTGCGCCGCAAAAAATCAGTGTTATAGTTCACTACAACACCAGTCCATTAACTCACCAACACTGGAGGAATCGATGTATGTGGAATGAAAACCGTCCGATCTACCTGCAGTTGAAGGAGCGGGTCGTCGGCATGATGCTGGACGGCTTGCTCAAGCCCGGCGATGCCCTGCCCTCGGTGCGCCAGGTCGCGGCCGACTATCAGTTGAACCCGATTACCGTCTCCCGCGCCTACCAGGAGCTGGTCGACGAAACCTTGGTTGAAAAAAGAAGGGGATTAGGAATGTACGTTACCGACGGCGCTGTTGATAAACTACTATCTTCTGAACGCGAACGTTTTATTCGCGAAGAATGGCCCGCCATGGTCGAACGCATCCGTCGCCTGGGCCTGGATATTGAACAACTGCTGCGCAGCACGAATGTGCCGCCACAAGGAGCCCCGGCATGACAGCGATCATCACCGCTAAACACCTGAGCAAAAGTTTCGGCACCACCAAGGCGCTGGATGACGCCAGCTTCCAGATTGAAGCCGGCCGCATCGTTGGCCTGATCGGGCCGAACGGCTCCGGCAAAACCACGACCTTGAAAGCCATCCTCGGCCTGTCGCAGTTCGACGGCGAGCTGAATGTACTGGGCCTGGATCCGCGCCAGCAGCGCGATGAGCTGATGAAGGACGTCTGCTTCATCGCCGACGTCGCCATCCTGCCGCGCTGGCTCAAGGTGAAAGACGCGATCAGCTTCTGCGAAGGCGTGCACCCGCGCTTCAACCGCGAACGCGCCGAAAAATACATCGCCAACACCAAGCTGTCTCCGGACATGAAGGTCAAGGCCATGTCCAAGGGCATGATCGTGCAGCTGCACTTGGCGCTGGTCATGGCCATCGACGCCAAGCTGCTGGTGCTCGACGAACCGACCCTGGGCCTGGACATCCTTTACCGCAAGCAGTTCTACCACCAGCTGCTGGAAGACTACTTCGACGAGAACAAGACCATCCTGATCACGACGCACCAGATCGAGGAAGTCGAAAACATCCTGACCGACCTGATGTTCATCCGCGACGGCAAGATCACGCTCGCCGCCTCGATGGACGAAATCGGCGACCGCTACACTGAAGTGATGGTGCAGCCGGAGTACATGACCGCCGCCAGCGCCCTGCAGCCGCTGCACCAGCGCACGGTATTCGGCAAGGCGGTCATGCTGTTCGACGGCGTCTCGCGCAAGCAGCTGGAAACGTTTGGCGAAACCCGTACCCCTAGCGTGGCCGACCTGTTCGTGGCCAGCATGCAAGGAGAATATCAATGAAAACGATGAAATGGCTGATCCAGCGCGAATACTGGGAAAACAAGGGCATGCTGTTCTGGGCGCCGGCTATCGTCGGCGGCTTGATGGTTGCCTTCACTGCCCTGATGCTCATCGTCGGCCGCAATATGGAAGCCCACATCAACGGCGACAGCGTGGCGCGTTTCCACGATATGTCGGTGATGGAACGCCACGAGATGGCCAGTGCCTTCGGCGCCGCCTTCCCGATGATGGGCACACCGCTGTACATCATGATGGCCTTCCTGATCTTCTTCTACTGCCTGGGCGCCCTGTATGACGACCGCCGCGACCGCAGCATCCTGTTCTGGAAATCGCTGCCCGTGTCGGACACAAACACCGTGCTGTCCAAAGCGATCGTTGCCCTGCTCGGCTTCCCGCTGGTGATCGCAGCCACCGCCTTCATCGTGTCGATGGCCATTACCCTGATGGGCGCCCTCGCCCTCACTCTGCACGGCGCGAACGTGTTTGGCGACCTGGTGTCGTCGACCAACTTCTGGCTCAGCCCATTCCGCATGCTGTCGCTGGTGCCGGTCTACATGCTGTGGGCACTGCCAACTGTCGGCTGGCTGCTGCTGGTATCGAGCTGGGCGCGCAGCAAGGTGTTCCTGTGGGCAGTCGGAGCACCGCTGATCACCGGCGCACTGGTCGCATGGGCCAACCACGCATTCAGCCTGGGCATCAAGATTGAATGGTTCTTCACCCAAGTGGTACTGCGCCTGCTGGGCAGCGTGCTGCCAGGCGCCTGGTTCATCTTCGACGCATCAGCACGCGATGCAATGCATCACGCCCCTGGCATGGAGAATGACCCGGCAACGCAGATCGGCCAGTTCTTCGGCCAAGCCTACGCTTCGCTGGGCAGCCCGACGCTGTGGGTTGGCGCTGCGGCGGGTGTGGCAATGATCGCTGGCGCAATCTACCTGCGCCGCTGGCGCGAAGAGAACTAATCGAGGTGTTTCGCCATACGGCAGCTCGGCTCTCCAAGATCCCGGCTGCCGAGTGGCGCGAGCGCATTGATTGTAGGCGAACGGCTATGCAGGCCGGTCTGGCCACCGATAATCAAGACATAGCCTCAGCTTTCCTGCGCATGCAGACGTCCGCTTCCGCCTGCGGATTCAACCGGTCGACGCAACACATTGATAAAACCGTTGAGCCGGCGTTTCGTAGTCTAACGTTTTTCTCGGTCGTTCATTCAGGCGGTTGGCGACTGCGTCGAGCTGGCCTTGGGAGTAGTTGGACAGATCCAGTCCTTTTGGAAAATATTGCCTCAGCAAGCCGTTAGTGTTCTCGTTTGTACCTCGCTGCCAGGGATTCCTCGGGTCGCAGA
>NZ_WNKX01000028.1 GCF_009720745.1 Massilia eburnea
CATTTCGCGCAGGCGCAGGCGGCGCTCAGCGCCACGCTGGCGGCGGCCGCGCGCTGGCTGGAACTGGAGCAGGCGCCGCCGGCCGCCATGGCGCAGCAGGATTTGCGCGGCGCCATGCAGACGCTGACCGACATGCTGAGACGGCAAGACCTCGACGCCCTGGCGCAGTTCCGCCAGTTGCGCCCGCAATTGGCCAGCGCGCGCGGCGCCGCCGCCGCGGCCCAGCTTGAAACCGCCATAGAAGCGCTGGACTTCGGTACCGCGCTCGACGTCCTGAGTGAGGAAGCATGGAAAGCACCATCCTGATCATCGATGACAACCCCGACACCATCCGCCTGCTCAGCGTCATGCTGCGCCAACAGGCGCGCGTGCTGTTCGCCACCAATGGCATGGCCGGGCTGGAAATCGCCCGCGCCCAGCGTCCCAACCTGATCCTTCTGGACGTGCAGATGAAGAGCATGGACGGCTTTGCCGTGTGCGAGCGCATCATGGCCGACCCCGACCTGCGCCACTGCCCGGTCATCTTCGTCACCGCCAGCGGCGGCGTGGAAAGCGAGATCGCCTGCCTCGATGCCGGCGCCGTGGACTTCATCACCAAGCCGCTGAGCGGGCCGGTGGTGCAGGCGCGCGTGCGCACCCACCTGCGGCTGCAGGCGGCGCTGGCCAGCCTGGACAACCTGGCGCACAAGGACGGACTGACCGGCCTGCACAACCGCCGCTACTTCGATGAACAGATGGCGCTGGAGATCGCGCGCCACCGGCGCCAGGGCGCGGCGCTGGGCGTGGCGCTGGTCGATGTCGACCACTTCAAGCTGTACAACGACCATTACGGCCACCAGATGGGCGACGAATGCCTGCGCGCCGTGGCGCAGGCGCTGACGCAGTGCACGCGCCGCCCGGGCGAACTGGTGGCGCGCTACGGCGGCGAGGAATTCGTGGTGCTGCTGCCCAATAGCTGCGAGGAGGAAGTGCTGCGCTACGGCGACTGGATCTGCCGCCACGTGGCCGCGCTCGCGCTGCCGCACGCCGCGTCGCCGGTGGCGCGCCACGTGACCATCAGCGCCGGCCTGTGCTCGGTGGCGCCGGACATCGAGGACGGCCCGGCCAGCCTGCTGGAGGCGGCCGACAAGGCGCTGTACGAAGCCAAGCGCTCCGGCCGCAACCGCGCCTGCATCGGCGGCCCGGCGCAGGCTAAGTGCCTGGCAGGCTGATACGGTTACGCCCCATATGCTTGGCGCGGTAGAGCGCCGCGTCGGCGGTGGCCACCAGCTGCGCCGGCTGCTGTTCGTGCGAGGCGATGGCGGTGGCGGCGCCGATGCTGACGGTGACGAAACGGGCCGGCGCGCCGCGATTGGGCTGGCGCAGCGCTTCGACCCGGCAGCGGATGCGTTCGGCCACGATGGCGGCGCCCTTCAGCGACTGGTTGGGCAGGATCACGGCGAATTCCTCGCCGCCGTAGCGCGCCACCAGGTCGTTGGCGCGCATTTCGCTGGCCAGCGCGGTGGCGATGCGCTTCAGGCAGTCGTCCCCGCCTACATGGCCGTAAGCGTCGTTGTACTGCTTGAAATTATCGACGTCGACCATCAGCAGCGACAAGGGCTGCGCCTGGCGCAGGGCGCGCTGCCATTCGGCCAGCAGCGTATGGTCGAAGCAGCGCCGGTTGGCCAAGCCGGTCAGGCCGTCGCGCGTGGCCAGTTGCTCGAGCGCGATCTGGGCCTGCTTTTCTTCGGTCAGGTCGCGCAGCGTCTCCACCACCGCCACCAGCAGGCCGTCGCTGTCGTAGATCGGGCTGGCGTCGGCCGCCAGGTAGCGGCGGCCGGTGGTGCGCGGCATCTCGCACCAGTTTTCCGCGCACAGCTTGTCGCGCGTGCCGCCCGGGTCGCGCGCCTGGCCGTCATACAGGTCGAGGATTTCGCCGGTGCGCCCGGCAATCACCAGGTCGGCCAGGGTAGGGCGCTGCATGGCGTAAAAGGCGCACCAGTGGCCGCTGGTGCCGAGCAGCTCGGCGGCCGGCACGCCGGTCAGGCGCTCGCAGGCGCGGTTCCAGATGATGACGCGGCCGGCGGCGTCGAGCACGAAGGTGGGAATTACCAGCAGCTCCATGAGCTTCAGGGCGAAGCCTTGCGGCTGCGCGGCCGTGGATGCGTCCATCAGAGGGGAGATCTTGAGGAGACTATTCATTTGGCGGCGTCCTGTTCACTGCGTCCGGAACCTGATTGTGCCGCCGCTGCCAGCGCTAAATGTTGACGAAGCGCAAAGCCGTTTCGTTTCGTGAAACGCGCTATAATGTAGGGTTGCCGATCAGTGGATTCACCCCGTGACTTATAGCATCAAGGAAATTTTCTACACCCTGCAGGGCGAAGGCGCCCATGCCGGGCGTCCCGCCGTGTTCTGCCGCTTTGCCGGCTGCAACCTGTGGACTGGCCGCGAACAAGACCGCGCCAGCGCCGTCTGCCAGTTCTGCGATACCGATTTCGTCGGCACGGACGGCGAGCGCGGCGGCAAGTTCGCCGCGCCGGCCGCGCTGGCGCAGGAAATCGACAGCCTGTGGCCGGCCGGGGCGGGGCACAAGTACGTGGTGTTTACCGGCGGCGAACCGCTGCTGCAGCTCGATGCGCCGCTGATCGAGGCCATGCATGCGCTGGGCTTTACCATTGCGATTGAAACCAATGGCACCATCGCGGTGCCGCCGGGCGTGGACTGGGTCTGCGTCAGCCCGAAGATGGGTTCGCAGCTGGTGGTGCGCAAAGGCAATGAAATCAAGGTCGTGATCCCGCAGAAGGAGCAGGACCTGGCCGCCTACGAAGGCCTGGATTTCGAGAACTTCTTCGTGCAGCCGATGGACGGCCCGCTGGCGGCCTTCAATACCGCGCTGGCGATCGAAACCTGCAAGCGCAATCCGAAATGGAAACTGAGCCTGCAAACCCATAAACTGTTGAATATTCCGTAAATGCTGACTATCACGCGCAAGCTGGAATTCGATGCCGGCCATCGTATTCCTGACCACAAGAGCCAGTGCCGCAACCTGCACGGCCACCGCTACACCCTGGAAATCACCCTGACCGGCAAGGTGATCGACGCCGAAGGCAATTCCGACAACGGCATGATCATGGATTTTTCCGACGTCAAGACCATCGCCAAGGAGCACCTGGTCGACGTCTGGGACCACGCCTTCCTGGTGTATGAAAAGGACGCGTCGGTGAAGGACTTCCTGGCCTCGCTGCCGAACCACAAGACGGTGGTGATCGACCGCATCCCGACGGTGGAAAACCTGGCCGCCGTGGCCTGGGACATCCTGCAAGCCGCCTTCCAGGACCGCTACGGCACCGGCCTGCACCTGCACAAGCTGGTGCTGCACGAAACCCCGAACTGCTGGGCTGAAATTGTCGAGTGAAGCGTATATGCGCGAAGCGCTGCTTGAAGCGCGCCGCGCCTGGGCCGAAGGCGAGGTGCCGGTGGGCGCCGTCGTCGTCAAGGACGGGGTGGTGATCGGCCGCGGCTACAACCAGCCGATCGGCCGCCACGACCCGACCGCCCACGCCGAAATCGTCGCCATGCGCGCCGCCGCCGAAGCGCTGGGCAATTACCGCCTGCCCGGCTGCGAGCTGTATGTCACGCTCGAGCCTTGCGTGATGTGTTCCGGCGCCATGATGCACGCCCGCCTGGCGCGCATTATTTACGGCGCGAGCGACCCCAAGACCGGGGCCTGCGGCTCGGTGGTGAATATCTTCGGGAGCGAACAGCTGAACCACCATGCCGAAGTGGAAGGCGGCCTGCTGGCCGGCGACTGCGGCCAGGTGCTGAAGGATTTCTTCGCCGAACGCCGGGCTTTGCGCAAAAACAACGTGGCCTAAGGGCGCGCCACGCCCGGCCGTGGCGGTGCTATGCTGGGCCATGGCCAGCGTTGATATAAACGGTATTACCATTAGTTACGAGTGCAGCGGCGACCCGGCCGGGCCGGCCGTGCTGCTGAACATGGGCCTGGCACTGCAACTCATTTCCTGGCCATATGAATTCGTCGATGGGCTGGTGCAGCGCGGCTACCGCGTCATCCGCTACGACAACCGCGATGCCGGCCTGTCTTCCCAGCTCGACCACCTCGGGGCGCCGAATCTCTGGCTGGCCTACCTGCGCCACCTGTTCGGCTGGCGCCAGCGCGCGGCCTATACCCTGAACGATATGGCCGGCGACGCGGTCGGCCTGCTCGATGCATTGGGCGTGGCGGCCGCGCATATCGTTGGCGTATCGATGGGCGGCATGGTGTCGCAGATCCTGGCGGCGCGCTATCCGGCGCGCACCCTGAGCCTGACCTCCATCATGTCGAGCAGCGGCCGTCCGGGCTTGCCGGGCCCTACGCCGGCTGCGCGCCGCATCCTGCTGCGCCGCACGCCCAGCGCCCACCACCGGGCGCGCGTGGTGGAGCAGATGGTCGACACCTTCCGCACGATCGGCAGCCCGGCCTTCCCGATGCCGGAACAGCTGCTGCGCCAGATGGTGGGCGAAGCCGTCGCCCGCAACGTCAATGGCGACGGCGTGGCGCGCCAGCTGCTGGCGATTGCGGCGTCCGGTGACCGCAGCGCACTGCTGCACGATATCCGCTGCCCGTCGCTGGTGATCCACGGCGATGCCGATCCGCTGGTGCCCTGCGCTTGCGGCATCGACACGGCGCGCCAGATCCCGGGCGCACGGCTGGAAGTGATCGAAGGCATGGGGCATGACATGCCGCCGGCCGTTGTTGGCAGGCTGCTAACCTTGCTCGAACAACACCTGCGGAGTAATATGGCCGGGTGAAAAATATCGGAATTGCCATCGCCGCTCCCGGCGGCTACGCCCTCGATGACGCCGCGCTGGCACGCGGCATTGCCCGCCTTGAAGCGCAGGGCCACATCGTCCACAACTACTACGATGCGGAGCGCAAGTTCCAGCGTTTCGCCGCGAGCGACGACGGCCGCCTGGCGCAGCTCAACGCCGCTGCCGCGGACCCGGCTTGCCAGCTCGTGGTGATGCTGCGCGGGCAGTACGGCATCAGCCGCATCCTGCCGCGCATCGATTTCCGGGCGATGGCCGACAGCGGCAAGCTGTTTTCGGGCTATAGCGATATCACCGCTTTTCATATGGGGCTGTTCCAGGCCACCGGCCGCATCAGCTTTGCCGGGCCCATGATGTGCGATGACTTCATCCGCGAAGAGCCGGTGGAGTACACGCTGCAGCAGTTCTGGGACTGCCTGCGCGGGCCGACCCATTCGGTGCGTGGTACGGCGGCCGGCAATCCGGCGCTCGACGTGGCGGGCACGCTGTGGGGCGGCAACCTGGCGATGGTCAACCATTTGATCGGCACGCCGTACTGGCCGCGGATTGAGGGCGGCATCCTGTTCCTGGAGGATATCGCCGAGCATCCCTATCGTATTGAGCGCATGCTGCTGCAGCTGCATTTCGCTGGTGTGCTGGGGCGGCAGAGAGCCATCGTTCTGGGGGACTTCTCCGGCTACCGCTTGTCTCCTAATGACAATGGCTTTGATTTCGACGCCATGCTGGCCTTCATCCGCGAGACAGTTGGCGTTCCGGTGCTGACTGGACTGCCGTTCGGCCACGTCAAGGAGCGTTGCACCTTGCCTTTCGGTGCGCAGGCGCACCTGGTTTCGGATGCCGAAGGATTCGAACTCACTGTCAGTGGCTATCCCACCTTGTGATGAACGGCGCGGGGAGCTACTACCGCGCCACCGCTCCCGGCGCGCAATACGCCGCGCTGGCGGGCCGTCATAAGGCTCGTGTCTGCATTATCGGTGCCGGTTTCGCAGGCCTTGCCACGGCCATGTCGCTCATGGAGCACGGCGAACGGGATGTGGTGCTGCTGGAGGCTGAACGGATCGGCCACGGCGCTTCCGGCCGCAACGGCGGCTTTGTGTTCGGCGGCTATTCGCTCGATGAACAGGCCTTGCTTGCGACGGTCGGGGTGGAGCAGGGGAGGCGGCTTTACCAGCTGACGCTGGGCGCCGTTGAGCAGATTCGCCGCCGCATCTCTCAATACTCGATCGATTGCGACGCGACGCATAGCGGCATCTATCTCGCCAACTGGTTCGACGATCCGCGCGCGCTCGATGAGCGCCAAACCTTCATGCGCGAACATCTCGGCGTTGAATGGCTGCGTATCCCGCCCGCCGATTTTGCGGACCGTGCGCGCAGCGAGCGCTATTTCGGCGCGCTGTATGAAGAAAACGCCTTCCACTTTCATCCGCTGAAGTACGCGCAGGGCCTGGCAGGCGCGCTGCAAGCGGGCGGCTTGCGCGTTCACGAAACAAGCCGCGCGACCGCGATCGAAGCTTTGGTCCGTATCGCCGATGGCGCAGGTGGCGGCGCACGCTGGCGCGTCGCAACGGCGGGCGGGGAGGTGGTTTGCGACGAGGTGGTTGTCTGCTGCGGCGGCTACATCGAGCGCCTTTATCCCGCGCTTGCCGGTGCTATTTTGCCAATCGCCACCTATGTCATGGTGACGGAGCCGCTGGGCGATCGCATGTCCCTGGCACTGGCGACCGAAGCCGCCATCTACGACACCCGCTTCGCGTTCGATTACTACCGCCCATTGCAGGACAGCCGCCTGCTGTGGGGCGGTCGTATCTCGATTCGTTCCCGCGGCCCGCAAGACGTGGCGCGCTTGCTGTACGAAGACATGCTGAAAGTCTACCCTCAGCTGTCTGGGGCCAAGGTCGATTACGCCTGGAGTGGCTTGATGAGCTATGGCCGCCATAAAATGCCGCAACTCGGCAAGCTGCCAAATGGCGTCTGGTACGGCATGGGTTTTGGCGGACACGGAGTCGGCCCCACCTCGCTGGCTGGCGACGTCCTCTCCGCAGCCCTGATGGGCGAATTGAGCAAAGTCGACCAGTTCGCCGCCTGGGGATTGCCCACCACCGGTGGCCCGGCCGGCCTCCTGGCCGCACAGCTCACTTACTGGTACTACGAGTTGCGGGACTGGATGCGGCAGTAGGGGATATATGTCGATTTCCCCCAAAAGTCTCCCACGGTCTGAAGCGAACTTTTTTGGTCTCCCTTGAACTTTTTTGGTCTGGTTTAGGTCCAAGTTGGCGCTCAAATTTGAAAGGACGAACGCTATGAAACCGTTTCTGTTCAGCTTGCCGGCGTCATTTGAAACCTATCAGGGCCTAGGGAATTTCATGTGCGAGCAGGGCATCAAGCAAGAAATGTATGAGCTTGTGGACTCCATTGTCAAAGAATGGATGGAGCGCTTCCTCGATCGACAAGCTCATCAATCAGCCTCGACGCTCGACGGCTATCAGTGGAAGTGCCTTTTTCTTCCAAATGGAACGACTTTGCGGACAGTCTACAAGCGTAAGAGTTATCTGGCTCATGTGGAAGGGAGTGAGCTTCGTTTTGAGGGGCGGTGCGTATCGCCAGGACAGTTCGTTGATGAGGTCGCCCATTGTCCCCGAAACGCTTGGCGGACTATATGGTTGCGCTATCCAAATGAGGTCGAATGGAAACAGGCGATGACTTTGCGCATGAAAACGACAGATCGGGAGACCAAAAGAGACGCTGGGAGACCAAAAAAGTAGCAAAGAGACCGAATCAGACTTTCGGCCCAAATCGAAAAGGGTCATCGACCGCTCCCGCGGCGTTCGCAGTGGTGATCTTTGCAATATTTTAGCCGCGCGTCCCATGGCCGATCCTAGGCGGCCGCTCGGTCGGCGGGGTATAATGCCCGATTCGCTTTTTCCCACTATTATTCCAGCATGCTTTCTACCGCTAACATCACCATGCAGTTCGGCGCCAAGCCGCTGTTCGAGAACATTTCCGTCAAGTTTGGCGACGGTAACCGCTACGGCCTGATCGGCGCGAACGGCTGCGGCAAGTCGACCTTCATGAAAATCCTTGGCGGCGACCTCGAACCGTCCGCCGGCAACGTGAGCCTGGACGCCAACGAGCGCCTCGGCAAGCTGCGCCAGGACCAGTTCGCCTACGAAGAGATGCGCGTGCTGGACGTGGTCATGATGGGCCACACCGAAATGTGGGAAGCGATGACCAAGCGCGACGCCATCTACGCCAACCCGGAAGCGACCGACGACGACTACATGGAAGCGGCCGAACTGGAAGGCAAGGTCGCCGAATACGACGGCTATACCGCCGAAGCGCGCGCCGGCGAACTGCTGATGGGCGCCGGCATCGACATCAGCCTGCACCAGGGCCCGATGAGCGCCGTGGCGCCGGGCTGGAAGCTGCGCGTGCTGCTGGCGCAGGCGCTGTTCTCCAACCCGCACATCCTGCTGCTGGACGAACCGACCAACAACCTGGACATCAACACCATCCGCTGGCTGGAAGACACGCTGAACCAGCGTGATTCCACGATGATCATCATTTCCCACGATCGCCACTTCCTGAACCAGGTCTGCACCCACGTGGCCGACATGGACTACGGCACGCTGAAGATCTATCCGGGCAACTACGACGAATACATGCTGGCCTCGACCCAGGCCCGCAACCAGCAGCTGGCCAACAACGCCAAGGCCAAAGAGAAGGTCGCCGAACTGCAGGACTTCGTACGCCGCTTCTCGGCCAACAAGTCCAAGGCCCGCCAGGCGACTTCGCGCGCCAAGATGATCGACAAGATCAAGATCGAGGACATCAAGCCATCGTCGCGTGCCTATCCGTTCGTGCGCTTTGACGGCGAGAAGAAGCTGCACCGCCTGGCCGTGGAAACCCAGGGCATCTCGAAAACTTACGACCGTACCCTGTTCAAGAACGTGGACCTGATGGTCGAAGCCGGCGAGCGCATCGCCATCATCGGCGCCAACGGCGCCGGCAAGACCACCATGCTGCGCTGCATCGGCGGCAAGGACATCACTGGCCTGGACAGCGACACCGGCCTGGTGAAATGGGCGGAAAACGCCAATGTCGGCTACATGCCGCAAGACCCGACCGAAGAATTCGCGGTCGACATCAACCTGACCGACTGGATGGGCCAGTGGACCAAGGAAGGCGACGACGACCAGGCCGTGCGCTCCTCGCTGGGCCGCCTGCTGTTCGGCGGCGATGAAGTCAAGAAATCTGTGAAGGTCCTGTCGGGTGGTGAAAAAGGCCGTATGATGTATGGCAAGCTGATGCTGGGCCGTCACAATGTCCTGCTGCTGGACGAGCCGACCAACCACATGGACATGGAATCGATCGAGTCGCTCAACATCGCCCTGGAAAAGTACGCCGGCACCCTGATCTTCGTGTCGCACGACCGCGAGTTCGTTTCCTCGCTGGCCACCCGCATCATCGAGATCAAGGAAAACGAAGTCGTGGACTTCCGCGGCGGCTATGAAGAATACCTGAAGAGCCAAGGCATCGAGTAATGATTGAAACTCCGATCAAGACTGTCGAATTCGAGAAGCCAGTCGAAGGCGGCAGCTGCGTGGCCCATGCGTGGGCGCGCACCCCGGCACCTGTGCCGGCCAATGAAAAGATCCTGCTGAAGGAACGCATCAAGACCCTGCTGCGCCAGCGCAACGCCGTGCTGGTGGCCCACTACTACGTGGACGCCGACCTGCAGGACCTGGCCGAAGAAACCGGCGGCTGCGTGTCCGACTCGCTGGAAATGGCGCGCTTCGGGCGCGACCACCCGGCCAAGACCCTGGTCGTGGCAGGCGTGAAATTCATGGGCGAGACGTCGAAGATCCTGAGCCCTGAAAAGACCGTCCTGATGCCGGACCTGGACGCCACCTGCTCGCTGGACCTGGGCTGCCCGCCGGAAGACTTCATCGCCTTCTGCGACCAGCACCCGGACCGCACCGTGGTGGTGTACGCCAACACCAGCGCCGCCGTGAAAGCGCGCGCCGACTGGATGGTGACCTCCTCGATCGGCCTGGACATCGTCAAGCACCTGCACGAGCAGGGCAAGAAGATCCTGTGGGCGCCGGACAAGCACCTGGGCGGCTACATCCAGAAGCAGACCGGCGCCGACATGCTGCTGTGGCAGGGCTCCTGCCTGGTGCACGACGAATTCAAGGGCGTCGAACTGGACCTGCTGAAAGCCGAACACCCGAACGCAAAAGTCCTGGTGCACCCTGAATCGCCGGCCAGCGTGGTCGAGCAGGCCGACGTGGTGGGCTCCACCTCGCAGCTGATCGCCGCCGCAGTCAGCCTGCCGAACACCGAATTCATCGTCGCCACCGACAACGGCATCCTGCACAAGATGCGCATGGCCGCGCCGGGCAAGACCTTCTTCGAAGCGCCGACCGCCGGCAACAGCGCCACCTGCAAGAGCTGCGCGCACTGCCCGTGGATGGCGATGAATGGCCTGCGCAACCTGGCCGACGTGCTGGAAAACATGAACAACGAAATCCACGTCGATCCTGAAGTGGGCAAGCTGGCGCAGCGTTCGATCAACCGCATGCTCGATTTCGCGGCCGCCAAGAAGGCCAAAGTCGCTCCAGGTGCAGACCTGGCGAAAGAAGCGCAACTGTTCCAAGGTATTGGTCCCGCATGAGCACCCTCAAAAATAGATTCGCACCGTTTGACGATGCGCTGGCGGGCGCGTACGAGCGCAACCTGCTGGCGGCCCTGATGGAAGACATCGGTACCGGCGACCTGACCGGCAAGCTGGTGCCGGAAGACGGCCGCGCCACCGCGCGCGTGATCGTGCGCGAAGAAGCCGTGCTGTGCGGCGCGCCCTGGTTCGAAGGGGTGATGGAAGCGCTCGATCCGTCCATCGGCATCGAATGGCACTACGCGGAAGGCGACCTGATGGCCGCCGACTCGCCCGTGTGCACCATCGTCGGCCCGGCGCGCGCCATCCTCACTGCCGAGCGCTCGGCGCTGAACTTCATGCAGCTGATGTCCGGGGTGGCGAGCGCCACCCGCCGCTATGTCGACGTGATCGCCGGCACCACTGCGGCCATCCTCGACACCCGCAAGAGCATTCCGGGCATGCGCCTGGCGCAGAAGTACGCGGTACGCGTGGGCGGCGGCCAGAACCAGCGCCTGGCGCTGTACGACGGCATTCTGATCAAGGAAAACCACATCGCGGCGGCCGGCGGCATCACCGCCGCGCTGGCGGCGGCCAAGCGCCTCGATGCCAAGGTCAGCATCCAGGTCGAAGTGGAAACCCTGGCGCAGCTGGAAGAAGCGTTGAGTGCGGGCGCGCTCTCGATCCTGCTCGACAACTTCAACCTCGATATGATGCGCCAGGCAGTGCAGATCAACGGCGGCCGTGCGCTGCTGGAAGCCTCCGGCGGCGTCAACTTCGACACCGTGCGCGCGATTGCCGAAACCGGCGTGCACCGCATCTCCATCGGCGCCCTGACCAAAGACATCAAGGCCACCGACTTCTCCCTGCGCATCATCGGCTAAACCGCCGGCGTAGCCGATACAGCTCAACACGCCGGCCTGTGTCCCCATCTAAGATGGTCTGGGGTGCAGGCTGGAACGTGCAATGGGCTGGTTTCTCGGCTATTCGTTTTGCTGGGACTCGCGGTAATGTCTGTTTGGCAGCACTGGATAAAATAAAGCCGCCCGTAGGCGGCTTTACCGGCTTGAGCGCAGTAAGTTTTAGTCGTGCGCGTAGATGTTATTGTCCTTGGTCTCACCCACGAACAGCGCGCCGATCACCAGGGTCGCCAGGGCGATCACGATCGGGTACCACAGGCCGTAGTAGATGTCGCCCTTGAAGGCCACCAGCGCGAAGGCGGTGGTCGGCAGCAGGCCGCCGAACCAGCCGTTGCCGATATGGTATGGCAGCGACATCGACGTGTAGCGGATACGGGTCGGGAACAGCTCGACCAGCATGGCGGCGATCGGGCCGTAGACCATGGTCACGTACAGCACCAGGATCCACAGGATCAGCACCATCATCGGCTTGTTGATCTGGGCCGGGTCAGCCTTGGCCGGATAGCCGGCGGCCTTGACGGTGTCGCCCACTGCCTTTTTCAGCTCGCCTTCCTTCTTCTTCGAATCGGCATCGAAGTTCAGGCCATCGGCGGTCATGCTGGCATTGAACGACTGCACTTCCTTGTCGCCCACCTTGATCACGGCAACGCTGCCGGCTGGCGCATCCTGGCGGGTATAGGCCACCGAAGCCTTGGACAGCATGGACGTGGCGATATCGCAGGACGATGGGAATTTCTTCTCGCCGGTCGCGTTGAACTGGAAGTGGCAGGAGGCAGGGTCAGCCACCACCACCACCGGCGAATTCTTGATCGCCGCTTCCAGCGCCGGATTGCCGTAGTGGGTGAGGGCGCCGAAGAGCGGGAAGTAGGTCGCTGCGGCGATCAGGCAGCCGCCCAGGATGATCCATTTGCGGCCGATCTTGTCCGACAGGCTGCCGAAGAAGATGAAGAACGGGGTCGCCAGCGCCAGGGCAATGGCGATCAGGATGTTCGCCGTGGCGATATCCATCTTCAGCGTCTGGATCATGAAGAACAGCGCGTAGAACTGGCCGGTGTACCACACCACCGCCTGGCCCATGGTCAGGCCGACCAGCGCCAGGATCACGATCTTCAGGTTCTTCCACTGGCCGAATGCCTCGCTCAGGGGCGCCTTGGAAGTCTTGCCTTCGGCCTTCATCTTGGCGAATGCAGGGGACTCATTCATGGACAGTCGGATCCACACGGAGATGCCCAGCAGCGCCACCGAGACCAGGAACGGAATGCGCCAGCCCCAGGCTTCGAATTCTTCCAGCGGCATCGCGGTGCGGCAGGCCAGGATCACCAGCAGCGACAGGAAGAAGCCCAGCGTGGCGGTGGTCTGGATCCAGGCCGTGAACATGCCGCGCTTGCCATGCGGCGCATGCTCGGCCACATAGGTTGCCGCGCCGCCGTACTCGCCGCCCAGCGCCAGGCCTTGCAGCAGGCGCAGCGTGACCAGGATGATCGGCGCCGCTGCGCCGATGCTGTCGTAGTTGGGCAGCAGGCCGACGATGAAGGTGGACAGGCCCATGATCAGGATCGTCACCAGGAAGGTGTACTTACGCCCGATCATGTCGCCCAGGCGGCCGAACACGATGGCGCCGAAGGGGCGCACGATGAAGCCGGCGGCAAAGGCCAGCAGGGCGAAAATGAAGGACGTGGTCGGATCGCCTTTGAAGAACTGCTTGGCGATGATGGACGCCAGGGAACCGTACAGGTAAAAGTCGTACCATTCGAACACGGTACCGAGGGAAGAGGCGAAGATGACCTTCTTCTCTTCCTTGGTCATCGGGGCTGCTTTACCCCCTACGCTCCGCCCGTCGGCGGTGCCGGAACTGATTGCCATGATGCTTATCTCCAATATAGTAGTAGTGTGTATTTCAAATGCTTCAACGGCAGGATGGAGTCTGGACCCTGTTCCTTACGTCATGCTTGCTTGAAACTTACACAAAACTTACACACCAAACAATTTATAGCACGACCGTGCTAAAGCTGTGCTATGCTGGCCCGAGACTATTTCACGAGGAGAGCTTCATGACCGACGCCGTCATCGTTTCGACCGCCCGCACCGGCCTTGCCAAGTCCTGGAAAGGCGCCTTCAACATGACCCACGGCGCCACGCTGGGCGGCCACGTGCTGCAGGCGGCCATCGCCCGCGCCGGCATCGAGGCTGGCGAGATCGAAGACGTGATCATGGGCTGCGCCAATCCGGAAGGCGCCACCGGCGGCAATATCGCGCGCCAGATCGCCCTGCGCGCCGGCGCCCCGGTCAGCGTGCCGGGCATGACCGTCAACCGCTTCTGTTCCTCCGGCTTGCAGACCATCGCCACCGCCGCCCAGCGCGTGCTGGCCGGCGAAGGCGACATTTTCGCCGCTGGCGGCGTGGAATCGATCTCCTGCGTGCAGCAGGAAATGAATATGCACATGTATATGGACGTCTGGCTCAAGGAGCACAAGCCGGCCATCTACCTGCCCATGCTGCAGACCGCGGAAATCGTGGCCAAGCGCTACTGCATCCCGAAAGAGCGCCAGGATGAATACGGCGTGCAGTCGCAGCAGCGCGCCGCCGCTGCGCAGGCCGCCGGCCGCTTCGACGCCGAGATCGTGCCGATAACCGTCACCATGGGCGTGGCCGACAAGGCCAGCGGCACCCTGGGCACGCGCCAGGTCACCATCGCCGCCGACGAGGGCATCCGCGCCGACACCACCATCGAAGCGGTGCGCGCCATCCGCACTGCGGTGCCGGGCGGGGTGATCACGGCCGGCAACGCCAGCCAGTTTTCCGACGGCGCCTCCTGCGCCATCGTCATGAGCGACCGCGTGGCCGCCGCCAAAGGCTTGCAGCCGCTGGGCATCTTCCGCGCCTTCGCCGTGGCCGGCTGCGAGCCCGACGAAATGGGCATCGGCCCGGTGTTCGCCGTGCCCAAGCTGCTCAAGAAGGCCGGCCTGAAAGTGGAAGACATCGGCCTGTGGGAATTGAACGAAGCCTTCGCCGTCCAGGTGCTGTATTGCGCCGACCAGCTGGGCATCCCGCTGGAGCGCTTGAACGTCAATGGCGGCGCCATCGCCGTCGGCCATCCTTACGGCGTGTCCGGCGCCCGCATGGTTGGCCACGCGCTGATCGAGGGCAAGCGGCGTGGCGTGAAATATGTGGTGGTCACCATGTGCATCGGTGGCGGCCAGGGCGCGGCAGGCCTGTTCGAGGTAGTGTGATGGCGCCCCGCCTGCTGAACAGGCGCGACCTCGAGTTCATGCTGTACGACTGGCTCGATGTCGAAAGCCTGGCCGCGCGCCCGCGCTTTGCCGACCATAGCCGCGAGACCTTCACGGCCGCCCTCGACACCGCCGAGCAGATCGCCACCGACTTGTTCGCCCCGCACAACAAGCTGAGCGACCGGCAGGAGCCGCAGTTCGACGGCGAGCGCGTGAGCGTGATCCCGGAGGTCAAGCGCGCGCTCGATGCCTTTTCGGCGGCAGGCCTGATGGCGGCCAGCCAGGATTACGCGCTGGGCGGCATGCAGCTGCCGCTGACGGTGGAAAAGGCGCTCACCGCCTATTTCACCGCCGCGAACATGGCCACCGCCAGCTATGCCTTCCTCACCATCGGCAACGCGAATACCTTGCTCAAATGCGCCAGCAGCGCCCAGGTCGAACATTACGTGCGGCCCATGCTGGAGGGGCGCTGGTTCGGCACCATGTGCCTGAGCGAGCCGCAGGCCGGCTCCAGCCTGTCCGACATCAGCACCCGCGCCGAGCCGGATGCCGGCGCACCCGGCCAGTATCGCCTGAGCGGCAACAAGATGTGGATTTCCGCCGGCGAGCACGAACTGGCGGAGAATATCGTGCACCTGGTGCTGGCGAAAATCCCCGGCGCCGATGGCAAGCTGGTGCCCGGGGTCAAGGGCATCTCGCTGTTCATCGTCCCCAAATTCCTCGACGGCGGCGAGCGCAATGACATCGCGCTGGCGGGCCTGAACCACAAGATGGGCAACCGCGGCACCACCAACTGCCTGCTCAATTTCGGCGAAGGCCGCCACCGCCCCGGCGGACGGGCCGGCGCCATCGGCTACCTGGTGGGCCGCGAAGGCCAGGGCTTGCTCAACATGTTCCACATGATGAACGAGGCGCGCATCGGCGTTGGCCTCGCCGCGGCCGTGCTGGGCTACACCGGCTACCTGCACGCGCTGGACTACGCGCGCGAGCGCCCGCAAGGCCGTCATCCCGCCGCCAAGGACCCGTCTTCGCCGCAGCTGCCCATCATTGCCCACACCGACGTGCGGCGCATGCTGCTGGCGCAAAAGGCTTACGTGGAAGGGGCGCTTGGCTTGTGCCTGTACAGCGCGCACCTGGTCGACGACGAGCACTCCGGCGACACGCCGGAGCAGCGCCAGCGCGCTGGCCGCCTGCTGGAATTCCTGACGCCCATTACCAAATCCTGGCCTTCGCAATGGTGCCTGGAGGCGAACAGCCTGGCCATCCAGGTGCACGGCGGCTACGGCTACACCCGCGAATACAACGTCGAACAGTTCTACCGCGACAACCGTCTGAACCAGATCCACGAGGGCACGCACGGCATCCACGGCCTGGACCTGCTGGGACGCAAGGCCACCATCCACGATGGGGCGCTGCTCAAGACCATGGGCGAAGAAGTGCGCGCCACGGTGAACACCGCGCGCGGCGTGCGCCAGCTGGCCGCGCACGCCGACGCGCTCGATGCCGCCTGGCGCCGGATCGAGCAGGTCACACAGGCCCTGTATGGCGCGCCCGACTTGAACCAGACCCTGGCCAACGCCACCGTCTACCTGGAAGCGGTCGGGCACGTCGTCGTCGCCTGGATCTGGCTGCAGCAAGCCATGGCGGCCGTCGCAGGGCTGCCTGAAGACGACGATTTCCGCCGCGGCAAACTGCAGGCCTGCCGCTATTTCTACCAATGGGAGCTGCCCAAGGTCCAGCCGCAGCTGGATTTGCTGGCCGCACTCGACACCACAACACTCGACATGCAAGACGCATGGTTCTAACAAGGAGATTTTGATGCGCACCACCCAGGAACTGTTCAACCTTTCAGGCAAAACCGCGCTGGTGACCGGCGGCTCGCGCGGCCTCGGCCTGCAAATGGCGCTCGCACTGGGCGAGCTGGGCGCGAAACTGGTGCTCACATCGCGCAAGCAGTCGGACCTCGACGAAGCGGTCGCGCTGCTCAAGGCGCAGGGCATCGAAGCCGTCGCCATCGCGGCCGACCTGGGCAAGGAGGCCGCCATCGGCCCGCTGGTCGAGGCCGCGCTTGAGGCGCTGGGCGGCCAGATCGACATCCTGGTCAACAACGCCGGCGCCACCTGGGGTGCGCCGGCCGAAGACTATCCGCTGGAAGCCTGGGACAAGGTGATGAACCTGAACGTGCGCAGCATCTTCCTCTTGTCGCAGGCGGTGGGCAAGCGTTCCATGATCCCGCGCCGCTCCGGCCGCATTATCAATATCGCATCGATCGCCGGCCTGGCAGGCAATGGCCCCGGCACCATGAAGACCGTCGCTTACAATACGTCCAAGGCGGCCTTGATCAACTTTACCCGCACGCTGGCCGGCGAGTGGGGCGAGTACGGCATCAACGTCAACGCGCTGGCGCCGGGCTTCTTCCCGTCGAAACTGAGTGCGGGCGTGATCAAGGCCATGGGCGAAGACAAGCTGGCGGCGGCAGCGCCGCTGCAGCGCCTGGGCGGCGAGGAGGACCTGAAGGGCGCGGTGGCGCTGTTCGCTTCCGACGCCGGCCGGCACATCACCGGCCAGGTCCTTGCCGTCGACGGCGGGGTATCGGCAGTTTAAGGAGTTTGCATGACCAAGTATCAACGCATCGTGCTGGCCTCGCGCCCGCGCGGCGCAGTCGTGCCGGAGAATTTCCGGCTCGAGGAAGCGGAAGTGCCGGCACTGGCCGAGGGCCAGCTGCTGGTGCGCAATCACTACCTCTCGCTGGACCCGTATATGCGCGGCCGCATGAGCGAAGCGAAAAGCTACGCCGTCCCGCAGCCGCTGGATGAGACCATGATCGGCGGCACCGTCGGGGAAGTGGTTGAATCGCGCCATCCGGGCTTCGCCGTGGGCGAGTTCGTGGCCGGCATGTTCGGCTGGGCCGAAATGGGCGTCTCCGGCGGCGCCGGCCTGCGCAAGGTCGACACCGGCGCCATCCCGGCTTCGGCCCATCTTGGGGTGGTCGGCATGCCGGGCATGACGGCCTGGTACGGCATGCACGAAATCCTGCGCCCGGCGCTGGGCGAAACTGTCGTGGTCTCCGCGGCCAGCGGCGCGGTCGGCAGCGCGGTCGGCCAGCTGGCCAAACTGGCTGGCTGCCGCGCGGTCGGCATCGCCGGCGGCCGTGCCAAATGCGACTATGTGGTGCAGGAGCTGGGCTTTGACGCCTGCGTCGACTACAAGGCCGGCAACCTGAAGGCCGACCTGGCCGCCGCCACGCCGGACGGGATCGACGCCATTTTTGAAAACGTGGGCGGCGAAGTATTCGACACGGCGCTGGGGCGTACCAACGCTTTCGCCCGGGTTGCCTTGTGCGGCCTGCTGGCCGGCTACACCGGCGCCGAGATCCCGATCCGCAACGCCAAGAAGCTTCTGCTGAGCCGCATCATGCTGCGCGGCTTCATCGTCACCGAGCATATGGACATGTGGCCGCAGGGCTTGTCCGACATGGGCCGCCTGGTCGCCGCCGGCAAATTGAAATACCGCGAAAGCATTTCGCAGGGCCTGGCCTCGGCGCCGGACGCCCTGATCGGCCTGCTGCAAGGCCGGAATTTCGGCAAACAACTTGTGAAACTCATCTGAGAGACGATATGAAAAAATTCCAGGGCAGGGTTGCAGTCATCACCGGCGGCGCCAGCGGTTTTGGCCGCGAATTCGCGCTGAAAGCCCACGCGCTGGGCATGAAGCTGGTGCTGGCGGACGTCCAGCAGGACGCCCTCGATGCGACGGTGCACGGTTTGCGGGCCGCCGGCGCGCAAGTGATCGGGCAGCGCTGCGACGTGTGCAAGGCGGCCGAAGTGCAGGCCCTGGCCGATGCCGCCATGCGCGAATTCGGCGCCGTGCACCTGGTCTTCAACAACGCGGGGGTCGGCTTTGGCGGCCTGCTGTGGGAGGCCAGCGAGGCTGACTGGGACTGGGTGATGGGCGTAAACGTGAACGGCGTGGTTCACGGCGTGCGCATCTTTACCCCGCTGATGCTCGAATGCTCCAGGCGCGATCCGGATTACGAAGGCCACATCGTCAATACCGCTTCCATGGCGGGCGTGCTGTGCCCGCCGGTGATGGGCGTCTACAACGTCTCCAAGCACGCCGTGGTGGCCTTGAGCGAAAGCCTTTACCACGACCTGGCGCTGGTTGCGGCGCCGATCGGCGCTTCGGTGCTGTGCCCGTATTTCGTCCCGACCGGCATCCACCAGTCGCACCGCAACCGGCCGCAGGACACGCCGATGGAAGGCAAGCCGACCGCCAGCCAGATGGCGGCGCAGGCGATGGTGAGCAAGGCTGTCGCTTCGGGCAAGGTATCGGCGCAGGACGTCGCCCAGCTCACCTTCGATGCGATTGCGCAGGACAAGTTCTACATTTTCACCCACCCGCAGGCCCTGGACGGCGTGGCGCAGCGCGCGCGCGACATGGTGGCGCAGGCCAATCCCGCCGACCCCTACGCGGCCGCGCCGCAAGTGCGCGAGACCCTGCGCTCCATGTTGTGAGAGAATGCGCGGCATGACGACGACACTCCGCTTTGGCGATTGGTCCGCAATGCAGGCCGACGCAAAACCGATCCGCATGGAAGTCTTCGTGCGGGAACAGAATGTGCCAGCCGAGCTGGAAATGGACGATAAGGACGCCGCCTGCCTGCACGCGGTGGCCTACGGTGCCGCCGGCCAGCCGCTGGGCACCGGCCGCCTGCTGCCGGACGGCCATATCGGCCGCATGGCCGTGTTGAGCAACGCACGCGGCCAGGGTATCGGCGGCGCCATCCTGCAGGGGCTGATGGACAAGGCGCGCGAGCGCGGCGACCACCAAGTCGTCCTCAGCGCGCAGACCCACGCGGCGGAGTTCTACCTGGCCCACGGTTTTGCCATGGCCGGCGACGTCTTCTACGAAGCAGGCATCCCCCACATCGAAATGCATTTCGAATTTTAGGAGTTGAAAATGAAACGTTCGATCATCGCCCTCGGCGTATGCGCCGTGTTCGGCGCAGGCTTCCTGGCCGGTTCCATCAGCCCGTTCCAGACGGCGCAGGCGCAGGTAGGCGGCAGCAGCATGACCTGGCCCGCTGCCGCGGCAGCGCCGGCCAGCGCCAACGGCGCGACCCATTTCTATGCCATCGACACCGGCACCCGCACCCTGATTTCCTGCTCCCGCCAGGGCAAGGACAAGCCGGCCTGCACCCGCGAGCAGCTGCCCTGAATCCCCTTAGCGAATCTGTACTTCGTGCAGTTCCGCCGGCGCGTCGGCGTACAGCTTGACCACGGTGGAACTGCGGGTTCCGTAGTTAGGTGACTCGATCTTCACTGCCGACAGCAGGCGTTCCAGTTCCAGCGGCACGCCTGTTTCCGGCAAGCGCATGTCCGGCGCCCGTGCGGTGTCGGACAGCATCTCGAAATAGGCGTCTTCCGGGGCGCCAAGGCACAGCAGGCTGGCAAATTGCGCCTTGGTCTTGAGCACCTTGGGCCAGGCCGAATCGAGCAGCGCATTGGAAAGGCCATAAATGCCCGCCGCGAGCGGCTGGCCGTTGCGCGGGTCGTCGTTGCCCTTGTTCGAATACCAGACCAGCTCCCTGCCGTCGCACAGGACCAGGTTGAAGCCGTTGTATTGCGCCGCGCGCGGCGCGATCTGCGCCACGTATTCCTGCGCCGACATGGCGCCAGCCAGGAAATCGGCCACCAGCTGGCCGCGTGAAGGCGCCAGCGGATTGTGTTCCTGCGGATTGCGTACATTGGTAATCGCCGCAAAGCGCGAAGGGGCGCAGGCCGAAGCGGCCGCGCCGGCAGGCGCATCGCCCGCACCGCATTCGGCCCGCAAGTCCGGCAAGGCGCCAGGCGCAGCCGCGCCGGCTTCGGCCGGGCGCGTGATGCCCATCCAGCTGCCGCCGGCCTTCAGGTCGCGTCCCGCGTAGATGTGCGGTGCGTCTGCCCATGGCGCGGCAGGCGTGGTGTCGCGGTCGTAGAATTCATCGCGGTTGGCGGCGGCAATCAGCGGCACGCCGGGCACGACCTGCCAGGCAAAGACAATCAGGCACATGGCGGCAAATCCTCAAACATCTCGACATGGCGTGCGCCATCGATCCATTGCGCCAGCCCGGCGCGTGCCGCGGCGGCCTCAAGAGAGGCCAGGAAGTCCTCGCCCCCGGCCGCCGGATACACTTCCATCCAGGTCTGCACGCCCGCGGCGGCTTGCGGACGGCGCTTCAGCTGTGGCGCCACGCCATGCGCCGCCGACAAAGCGGACTGCATGGCGATAACCGCCGCCTGCAGGCCAGCCGCGTGCGCGGCCTGCACCTTGTAATACACGTAGAAGTCCATGGTCAGACGTCGAGCTTATCCAGCACGTAGGGCAGGGGCTTGAACTGCAGGGCCGGGCCGCTGGCCGAACCAAAGCGTACGTCGCCCGCTTCCAGCGCTTCCAGCTTCATCTCCACCAGCGCATCGACGCCGCCCGTGCCATTGCGCGCAGTGTTGACCACCATGCCGCAAGGCTGCTCCGGGTCGGCCGGAGAAAACACTTCGGCGCCAGGCGCCGCCGCCGCATCGGCGATCGAAGCCAGCGCGGTACGGCGCTTCAGCTTGCCCAGGTACTGGCTGCGCGCCACGATTTCCTGGCCAGGGTAGCAGCCTTTCTTGAAATTGACGCCGCCCAGCAGCTCGAAATTCACCATCTGCGGCACGAACTGTTCCTGGGTGCCCGGGCCGACTTGCGGGATGCCGGCATGGATCTCGGACAGGCGCCAGCCTTCGTTGCCGCCAACGGCCAGCCGTTCTTTGAGCACCGGGGCCGCGACCGATGCCGTTTCCGGCGAGGTCAGCCACAGGTAGCGCGCGGCGCCGAATGCATCGGCCACGCGCAGCAGCGTACCCAGCGGATGATCGAGCTTGCTGAACGGTTTGGCCGGCAGCGCATCGAACCAGTTCTGCAGCATCGCCTCGGCGTCGCCGCCGCCGATCCCCAGCGTGACGAACTGCTCGGAAACGTCAGCCGGCTTGGTCTTCGCGCGCAGGATAAACATCTGCAGGCGCTTCTGCACCGCCGGCTGGATCGCGCGCGGCAGCTGCAGGAAGATCGATTCGTCCGTGCGCCACATCAGGAAGGAGGCCAGCAAGCGCCCCTTGGGCGAGCAATAGCCGGCCAGGCGCACGTCGCCCGGGCCCAGGTGCTCGACATCATTGGTCAACTGGCTGTGCAGGAAACTGGCCGATTCCTCGCCGGTGAAGGCGATCAGGCCCTGGTCGGTCACGGCGGCCACGAAGCCGGTCGCGAGCTGGGTGGCGCCCAGGCTTTCTTGTTCCTGTGTCAAAACTTGATTCCAGTTATTCATAATTTCACATATCCTGACGGTGAGGCATTATCATTACGGGCTTCATTATAGTGATCCCGCGAAATTTGCGCCGGGTGTCCGGAATTTGCTGTTGCCCGGGCTGAATCTGGTTCAAGATGGGAGTATCGAACAGGCATTCGAAATGGCGTTTATAAGCAAGACGATAGGATTGGGTTTGCTGGCTGCGGCAGGGGCCGTGGGCGGGTTCGCCTGGTGGGCCGGCCAGCCTGTGATAGGCCAGGAGCCGGCCATTGAATTCACCATCAGCAAAGGCAGCGGCGCCAGCGCCGCGGGCCAGCAGATCGCTGCCGCCGGCGTGCCGATCCAGCCGCTCATGTTCAACCTGCTGGCGCGGGCCACGGGCAAGAGCGGCCAGCTCAAAGCTGGCACGTACGAACTCAAACCTGGCACGACTCCGCTGCGCCTGATCGACCAGCTGGTGCGCGGCGAATTCGCGCAGGAATCGCTGACCATCATCGAAGGCTGGACTTTCCGCCAGATGCGCCAGGCCGTAGCCGCGCACACCGGCCTCAAGCACGACACGGCCGAGCTGAGCGACCGCGAACTGATGGAGCGCATCGACCCGGACTTCAAGGAGCCGGAAGGCCTGTTCTTCCCGGACACCTACCTGTTTGCCAAGAATTCCAGCGAGCTGGCGATCTTCCGCCAGGCCCACAGCATGCTCATGAAGCGCCTGGGCGACGCCTGGGAAAAGCGCGCCCCCGGCTTGCCATACAGGACGCCGTATGAAGCCCTGACCATGGCTTCCATTGTGGAAAAGGAAACGGGGCAGAAATCCGAACGCGCCATGATTGCCGCCGTCTTCGTCAATCGCCTCAAGCTCGGCATGCTGCTGCAGACCGATCCGACCGTCATTTACGGCATCGGGCCCAAATTCGACGGCAATATCCGGAAAAAAGACCTGGAAACCGATACCCCCTACAATACCTATACGCGGGTGGGCCTGCCGCCGACCCCGATTGCCTTGCCCGGCGTCGCCTCGCTGACGGCCGCGCTGGACCCGGCCAAGTCCGGCGCCCTGTATTTCGTCGCGCGCGGCAATGGCACCAGCCAGTTTTCCGATAACCTGACCGACCATAACCGGGCGGTCAACCAGTACCAAAAACAATAAGACAATGAGCAAGCGCGGTAAATTCATCACATTCGAAGGCATCGACGGTGCCGGCAAATCGACCCATATCCAGTTCGTCGGCGAACTGGTCAAGGCACGCGGCCTGGAGCTGGTCAGTTCCCGCGAACCCGGCGGCACGCCCCTGGGGGAAAAGCTGCGCGAACTGTGGCTGCATGAAGCCATGCATGTGGAAACCGAAACCCTGCTGGTCTTTGCCAGCCGCCGCGAACATCTGGCCCAGGTGATCGAGCCGGGCCTGGCGCGCGGCGCCTGGGTCATCTCCGACCGCTTCACCGACGCCAGCTTCGCCTACCAGGGCGGCGGCCGCGGCCTGAGCCGTGAAAAGCTGGAAGTGCTGGCGCACTGGGTGCACCCGAACCTGGAACCGGACCTGACCATCCTGTTCGACCTGCCGCTGGAAGTGGCGCGCGCGCGCCTGGACGCCACGCGGGACCTGGACCGTTTCGAGCGCGAACAAGCCGACTTCTTCATGGCCACCCGTGCCGAATACCTGCGCCGCGCGGCCGAAGCGCCGCACCGCTTCCGCGTCATCGATTCCACGCGCAGCATCGCCGACATCCAGGCCGAGCTGGCACACATCATTGGAGCGCTCGCGTGAGCGGACAAAGCTATCCATGGCAGGAAGGCGCCTGGCAGCAGCTGCAGCAGCTGCGCCAGCGCATGCCGCACGCCATCCTGTTCCACGGCGCCGCCGGCATCGGCAAGGCCGATTTCATCGAACAGTTCGCCCAGGCGCTGCTGTGCGAAAACGCCCGGCCGGACGGCCATGCCTGCGGCGAATGCCCGAGCTGCGGCTGGTTCCTGCAAGGGAGCCACCCCGACTACCGCCGGGTGCGCCCGGAGGCGATGGAAGACGAACCGGGCGAAGGCGAGGAGGGCGAAGACAGGAAAGCGGCCAAGAAGGCGCCTTCCAAAGAAATCAAGATCGAGCAGATCCGCGCCTTGTCCGACTTCATGAACATTTCGACCCACCGCCAGGGCTTGCGGGTGGTGGTGCTGTACCCGGCCGAAGCGCTGAACATGCCGGCCTCCAACGCCTTGCTGAAGACGCTGGAAGAGCCGCCGCCGGGCACCGTCTTCCTGCTCTCGTCCAATGGCCTGGACCGTGTGCTGCCAACCATCCTGTCGCGCTGCCGCAAATTCGCCATGCCGATGCCGGCCCACGCTGAAGCGCTGGCCTGGCTCAAGCAGCAGGGCGTGCCCGACGCCGACAGCTGGCTGCGCGAGCAGGGCGGCTCGCCGCTGGCCGCTGCCGCTGCCTCCGAAACAGGCAATCGTGAAGAATTGGACGCCTTCCTGCAGTACCTGGCACGCCCAAGCGTGGAAGGGGCCTTGAAAACTGCCGACAAATTGCAGAAAGTACCGTTGACCGCCTTGGTTAGTTGGCAACAGCGCTGGCTTTATGACCTGTTTTCGTACAAACTTGCAGGAAACATCCGTTATTATCCTCGTTACCAGCGTGAGCTGGCTGGACTGGCGGATAAGGTGAACATCAGCCGGCTGATGGGAGCGATCAAGGGCGCCAACGAGCGCCGCGCAACTTCGGACCACCCGCTGTCGCCGAAACTGTTTATTGAAGATATGCTTCTTGACTACACTGCTTGCTGTAGCTGAAGAAAGGAAAAAATGAGCGCAAGCCCTACCGATCCGAGCACCGCGGCCATCAACCGGCCGACGGTGCTGTCACTGGCCATCAAGGAAAAGGCGGCCCTGTACGCAGCCTATATGCCGTTCCTGAAAAACGGCGGCATGTTCGTGCCGACCCAAAAGCCATACAAGATTGGTGACGAAATCTATCTGTTGCTGACCCTGATGGACGATCCGAACAAATACGCGATCGCCGGCAAGGTCGTCTGGATCACGCCTGCGGGAGCGGCCAATAACAAGACCCAGGGCATCGGCGTGCATTTCCCGGAAGACGAATCCGGCACCCGTACCCGCCTGCGTATTGAAGAGATCCTGGGCGCCGCGCTGCGCTCTTCCCGCGCCACCCACACGCTTTAACGCATGACGACGTTCCGCCATCGCCTCGCCACGCTGGACGACCTGCCCGCCATTGTCGCCATCTACAACAGCACCATCGCCTCGCGCAAAGTGACTGCCGATACCGAGCCGGTATCGGTCGCATCGCGCCTGCCGTGGTTCCATGAGCACCAGCCCGGCCGCCGGCCGCTGTGGGTGCTCGAAGAAGCCGGCCGCGACGGCATTATCGGCTGGATCTCGTATTCCAACTTCTATGGCCGTCCCGCCTATTCCGGCACCGCCGAAGTCTCGATCTACATCGACCAGGCATGGCGCGGCAAAGGCGTCGGCCGCTACGCCCTGCAGGAAGCCATCGCTTTCGCCCCGCAGGTGAATGTGCACACCGTGCTTGGCTTCATCTTCGGCCACAACAAGCCATCGCTGGCATTGTTCGAGAAGTTCGGCTTCGAAACCTGGGCCAATCTGCCGCGCGTCGCCAACCTCGACGGCGTCGAGCGCGACCTGATCATTCTCGGCAAGCGCGTCGCATGAGGGCAGCTGACTCACCAAGGTCCCGCCAGCCGTGCAATGATGCCCAAGACCAGGGCCAGGATCGATAGCAATGCGCTGAAAGTCCAGCGGAATCCGCCTTGCATTTCTTGCCGCAACTCGACGACGGAGCCTTGGACTGGTTTATCCTGAACAGTTCAAGAAGCCGGACGCAGCGTCGTCGGTATACAATGCCGGGATGTTTATCGACTCCCACTGCCATATCGACTTCCCGGAGCTGTCCGCCCGGATGCCTGAAATCCTCGCCAAGATGGCGGAAAACAAGGTCAGCCACGCGCTCTGCGTGTCGGTTGACTTGCCTGACTTCCCGCGCGTCCTGGCGCTGGCCGAGCAGTATCCGCATATCTACGCCTCCGTCGGCGTGCACCCGGACTACGAAGACACGCCCGAACCGACCGTCGAGCAACTGGCCGAGCTCGCAAAGCACCCAAAAATCGTCGCCATCGGCGAAACCGGCCTCGACTACTACCGCCTGGAAGGCAACCTCGAATGGCAGCGTGAGCGCTTCCGCACCCACATCCGCGCCTCGCGCGAGACGCGCAAGCCGCTGATCATCCATACCCGCTCCGCTTCCGAAGACACCATCCGCATCATGCGCGAGGAAGGCGCGGGCACCGATAAGGGCGGCGTTGCAGGCGTCATGCACTGCTTCACCGAATCGCTGGAAGTGGCGCGCGCTTCGATGGAACAGGGCTTCTACATTTCCTTCTCCGGCATCGTCACCTTCAAGAGCGCCAGGGAGTTGCAGGCTGTAGCGCTGGAAGTGCCGCTCGAACGCATGTTGATCGAAACGGACTCGCCTTACCTGGCGCCGGTGCCGTATCGCGGCAAGATGAACGAGCCGGGCTACGTAGCCCACGTGGCCGAATTCATCGCCAAGCTGAAGGGCGTGCCGCTGGAACAGGTCGCCGAACAAACCAGCGCCAACTTCTTCGAACTGTTCAAGGCGGCCGCCTGATGCCAACCCGCCGCGCAGCACTCGCCATCCTGGCCAGCGCCGCGCTGGCGCTGGCGAGCGGGCAATCGCGGGCGGCAACGGATGCGGAAGCCGACGCCGTCAGCTTTTTCCGCGCCATCCAGCTCGATAACGATGTCGCGGTGAAGGCCGTCCTTGCGCGCGGCCTCGACCCCAACCTGCGCGATCCGGTGCGCGGCGAAACCGGCCTGATCGTCGCCATGCGCTACGATGCGATGAAGGTCGCCCAGCTCCTGCTCGCCCATCCCAAACTGAAAATCGACCAGCAAGCCGCCAACGGCAACACCGCCCTGATGATGGCGGCTTTCCAGAAAAACAAGCCCGCTGTGCTGGCGATGCTGGAAAAAGGCGCCCAGGTCAACCGGCCGGGCTGGACCGCCCTGCATTACGCCGCCGCCGCCGGCGACACCGCCATCATGAAATTGCTGCTCGAGCGCCACGCCTCTATCGATGCCGAATCGCCAACGGGCACCACGCCGCTCATGCTGGCCGCCCGTGAAGGCCAGGAAGATGCGGTCCGGCTGCTGCTGGAAGAGGGCGCCGACGCTTCCCTGAAGGACCGCGCCTGGAAGGAAAACGCCGCTGAATTCGCTATTCGCGCGCAAAAACCGTGGATCGCCGAGCAGATCCGCCGTTACCCCGGCCGTAAATAGAGCGGTATTTCCCTTTCATATCGTGCAAATGGCGCAAGCCGGATGGGGCGACAATGCAAACGTCGAAAACCCACTGCGCCTTGCCGCGCCACCGCCATGCTGAATGAACGCGAAATCGAAAGCTGCTACCTTGGCCAGTTCATCCCGGTCCATTACCACCACAATATGCTGATGGATGCCAACCGCATGCACAACTTCAAGGCGGCCATCGATTACGTGGTCCAGCCGGGCATGAAGGTGCTGGAACTGGGCGGCGGCACCGGCGTGCTGTCCTTCTTCGCGGCGCAAAAGGCCAGCAAGGTCTACTGCGTCGAATTCAATCCCGACATGGTGCAGGAAGCGCGCAAGTTCCTGGCCATCAACAAAAATGGCGAGCGCGTCGAGGTCATCCATGCCGACGCCTTCGAATACCTGCCGCCGGAGCCGGTCGATGTCGTGATCTGCGAAATGATCCACGTCGCGATGCTGCGTGAAAAGCAGGTCGAAGTCATCGAACACTTCAAGCAGCGCTACCTGGAACGTTTCGGCGGCCCGCTGCCGGTCTTCATGCCGGAAGCGGTGCTGATGGCGGTCCAGCCGGTGCAGCAGGAATACGATTTCGACGGTTTTATTGCCCCGATCGTCCAGTTCCAGCAGCCCGGGCAGATCCAGAACGGTACCGTCGAGCTAAGCCAGCCGCAAGTCTATTCCCTGATTGATTTCACCCAGCCCAACGATACGCTTTACCGCTGGGAAGGCCTGTTCACAGCCGAGCGCGACGGACAATTGAACGCCCTGCGCTTCATTACCAAAAACATCCTGGCCGTGGTCCCGGAACGCAACAGCACGATCGACTGGCTGAACCATTACATGACGCTGCCGCTGGCCGAACCGGTCAATGTGCGCGCCGGCGAGACTGTCCAGGTCAGCTTTGCCTATCGCGCCGGCGGCCAGATCCAGTCCCTGCAGGCGGCCATGCGCGCCGTGGCGCTGCGCGAAGCTTCGTCCATCCCTGCCTTCGCAGCATAAGGCGCCATCTATCCCCGGATTTCGGCCCTTCATCGCCTCCTGCGGCATTTGGTCGCATGCCCGTTGTCCGGGGCGGACGTCCGCTTTACAGTTGCCACATCTTCAATCGGAGGTATTGGGATGTTCGGCTTCTTACTTTGGCTCTTGCTGCTGTTCCTTTGCTGGCCGCTGGCCTTGCTGGCCCTGGTGCTGTATCCGGTCGTCTGGCTGATGCTGCTGCCGTTCCGCCTGCTCGGCATTGGCGTCGAAGCCGTGTTCGAACTCTTGCGCGCAATTGTCCTGCTGCCGGCAAGGGTGCTCGGAGGGCGCTAGAATGGCGCATGACTCAGCCATTTGAACACTTCAAACCCGTCGACCTGGACCACGCCAGCCGCCTGCTCAACCATGGCCCGACAGTCCTGGTCACCAGCGCCCATGCGGGGCGCCGCAACATCATGGCTGCCGCCTGGTCAATGCCGGTGGAATTCACCCCGCCGCGCATCGCCATCGTCATCGACAAGAATACACTCAGCCGCGAACTGATCGCCGCCAGCGGCGTTTTTGGCATTTGCCTCCCGGGTGCTGCGGCCGCCGACCTGGCCTACGCCGTTGGCACATCCAGCGGCCGGGAAGGTGATAAATTCAGCCGTTTCAGCCTCGTTTCCGTCCCGGGCCGCCAGACCGGCGTTCCCCTGGTCGCCGATGGCTGCGTGGCCTGGCTCGAATGCCGCCTGATCCCGGAGCGCCATACGGAACACGCCTACGACACCTGCTTTGCCGAAGTCGTGGCGGCCGCAGCCGATGACCGTGTGTTTTCCAGCGGACACTGGTCCTTCCGCGAAGACAATGCCGACCTGCATACCTTGCACCACCTCGGTGCGGGCAACTTTGCCCGCGCCAGCGCGATGATAAAGGCGAAACCGCTCCCTTGATTTCTTGTTGAGCCGCCCAATCTTCGCAGTCCTGTTACTGATAGAATCGAAGATGCCCGCAAGGCATCGTTCAAGGAGATTGTGATGAGCCGCAAGACACCTATCGAGCGTTACCGCAATATCGGCATTAGCGCCCACATCGACGCCGGCAAGACGACGACGACGGAGCGTATCCTGTTCTACACCGGGGTCAACCACAAGCTGGGTGAGGTGCACAATGGCGCCGCGACCATGGACTGGATGGAACAGGAGCAGGAACGCGGCATCACCATCACCTCGGCAGCCACCACCGCCTTCTGGAAAGGCATGGGCGGCAATTTCCCCGAGCACCGCATCAACATCATCGACACGCCGGGCCACGTCGACTTCACGATTGAAGTGGAGCGCTCGATGCGCGTGCTCGACGGCGCGGTCATGGTCTATGACTCGGTGGGCGGCGTGCAGCCGCAATCGGAAACCGTCTGGCGCCAGGCCAATAAATACAAGGTGCCGCGCCTTGCCTTCGTCAACAAGATGGACCGCGTCGGCGCCGACTTCTTCCGCGTGCAGCAGCAGATCAAGGATCGCCTGAAGGGCACTGCCGTGCCGATCCAGATCCCGATCGGCGCCGAGGAAAACTTCCATGGCGTGGTCGACCTGGTCAAGATGCGCGCCATCATGTGGGACGATGAGACGCTGGGCGTCAAGTTCACCTACGAGGACATCCCCGCCAACCTGAAAGAGCTGGCGCAGAAGTGGCACGACCATATGGTCGAGGCAGCCGCCGAAGCGACGCCCGAGCTGACGGAAAAATACCTGAACGGCGAAACCTTGAGCGAAGACGAAATCAAGGCGGCCCTGCGCGAGCGCACGATCCGCAATGAAATCGTGCCGATGCTGGCCGGCAGCGCCTTCAAGAACCGCGGCGTGCAAGCCATGCTGGACGCGGTGATCGAATACCTGCCGTCGCCGATCGACGTGCCTGCGATTGCCGGCCATGATGAAGACGACCAGGAAATCGAACGCCATCCATCGGACCAGGAGCCGTTCTCCGCGCTCGCCTTCAAGATCATGACCGATCCGTTCGTCGGCCAGCTGACTTTCTTCCGCGTCTATTCGGGCCTGGTGAATTCAGGCGACACCGTCTACAACCCGACCAAGGGTCAGAAAGAACGCCTGGGGCGCATCCTGCAGATGCATGCCAACGAACGCAAGGAGATCAAGGAAGTGTTCGCGGGCGATATCGCCGCGGCGGTGGGCCTGAAGAATGTGACCACGGGCGATACCTTGAGCGACCCGGACAAGGTCATCATCCTGGAAAAGATGGTCTTCCCCGAGCCTGTTATTTCGCAGGCGGTGGAGCCGAAGACCAAGGCTGACCAGGAAAAGATGGCGATTGCCCTGAACCGCCTGGCGCAGGAAGACCCGTCGTTCCGCGTCCACACCGACGAGGAATCGGGCCAGACCATCATGTCCGGCATGGGTGAGCTGCACCTGGAAATCCTGGTGGACCGCATGCGCCGCGAGTTCAGCGTCGAGACCACGGTGGGCAAGCCGCAGGTGGCTTACCGCGAAACGATCACCAAGCCGGTGAGCGATATCGAGGGCAAGTTCATCAAGCAGTCGGGCGGCAAAGGCCAGTACGGCCACGTCGTGCTGAAGCTGGAACCGATGGAAGCGGGCAAGGGCTTTGAATTCGTGGATGCGATCAAGGGCGGCGTGGTGCCGCGCGAGTTCATCCCTGCGGTCGAGAAGGGCATCCGCGAAACGCTCAATGCCGGCGTGCTGGCGGGCTATCCGGTGGTCGACGTGCGCGCCACGCTGACCTTCGGCTCTTATCACGACGTCGACTCGAACGAGAACGCCTTCCGCATGGCGGGTTCGATGGCGTTCAAGGACGGCATGCGCAAGGCGAACGCGCAATTGCTGGAGCCGATGATGCACGTCGAGGTGGAAACGCCCGAGGAATTCATGGGCAATGTGATGGGTGACCTGACCACGCGGCGCGGCATGGTGCAGGGGATGGACGAAATCCCTGGCGGTGGCGGCAAACAGGTGCGCGCCCTGGTGCCGCTGGCGGAAATGTTCGGTTACTCCACGTCCCTGCGCTCACTGACGCAGGGCAGGGCGACCTACACCATGGAGTTCCAGCACTACGCTGCGGTGCCGAAGCACATCCTCGACCAGGTAGCGACCGAACGCGCAGCCTCGAGAAATTAAGCTGCGTCGAGCAAGGCCGCGAATTCGTCGGCCGGGACAGGGTGGCCGTACAGGTAGCCCTGTCCCTGTTCGCAGCGCAGCAGTTTGAGGAGCTTCGCTTCTTCTTCCGTTTCAATCCCCTCGGCCACGACCTTGAGGTCCAGGTTGTGCGCCAGGGACACCACCGTGCTGACCAGGCCCATATAGCCGGCATCCTGCGACATACGGGTGACGAAGGAACGGTCGATCTTCATCACGTCCACCGGCAGGCTGACCAGGTAGGACAGCGAGGAATAGCCGGTCCCGAAATCGTCGATCGCCACCGGCACTTCAAGCGCCCGCACCCGGCTCAGGATATCGACCACGCGGTCATGGTCCGACACCAGGGAGCTCTCGGTAATCTCAATCGAGAGCGGATGCATTTCTGCGCCCGCCGTATTCAGCGCCTGCTCGATATCACTGAACAGCGAATCGCAGCGGAACTGCGCCGGCGCCACGTTGACCGCGATCTGCGGCGGCTGCAGGCCAGCTTCGCGCCAGGCGCGCCAATCCTGCATGGCGCGCTGCATGACCTGGCGGCCGACTGCGATGACCAGGCCGGTGCGTTCCAGCTCCGGCACGAATTCCGAAGGCTGCACCAAGCCGCGTTGCGGATGGCGCCAGCGCACCAGCGCCTCGGCGCCGGTCAGTTTCCCTGTGCGCAGGTCGATCTTGGGCTGGTAGAAGTTGACGAACTCCTGGCGTTCCAGGGCATCGCGCAATTCCACTTCAAGGCTGATCTGGCGCGCCACGACCCGGTCGGCTGCGCGGTCGTACTGGCCGAAGCGCAGGTCGAGGTCGCGCGCGGAGGCCAATGCATCCCAGGCCTTGACCAGCAATTCATCGGCGCTGGTGCCGTCGTCCGGCAGCGCAGCGGCGCCGGCATTGATGGTGCACCAGATCTTGTGTTCCTTGACCTGGTAAGCCCCTTGCAGCATCGGCACCGCGGTCTCATGGATGAATTCAGCGGCAGTCTGCGTCCCGTGTGCAGGCAGGAAAACGGCAAAGCGGCCCACGCCTACGTGGGCCAGCAGCATGCTCTCCGCCACCACGGAGCGCAGGCGCTGCGCGATATGGCGCATCAAGCCCACGGCGGCGGCATTGCCATAGGCAGAGCTGATCTCGTCGAAGCGGTTGATATTCAGCAGCAGCACCGTGCCGCGGGCGTCGGACGCGGCCAGGGCGGCGATTTCCTCCTCAAATTGCAGGCGGCTGGGCAGGCCTGACAGCACATTGGTGCGCGCCAGGCGGTGCATTTCCTGCGCATTGACCAGGCGCTCGATGCCGTAGCTCAGCTCATTGCTCATTTCGCCCGCGCGCTCGCGGTAGAAGGCATCGAAATGCTGTTCGCGGCGCGAATAGAAGGTCGCCACGCCCCAGGGCTGGTTGTTCACAAAGAGCGGCACGGCCATGCAGGAGGCAATCTCGTGGCCCCGGCGCGAACCCGATTGCACGCGGCCGGTGGCCATCACATGGGCCGCCAGTTCCGCCGCCAGCCAGTCGGGCGGCGTCTCGCCGGTGCTCCAGTGGCGCTCCTGGCCTTCGCGGCTGGCCGATGCGAACAGGTGCAGGAATCCGTCTTCGCCTTTGCGGCTGATCGCGGCGCAATCCAGGCCAGGCTGGTGCGCGGCCAGGCGGCAGGCGTCCAGGCATAGCTGTTCCAGCGTACGCGAGCGGGGAATCAGGGCGCTCAGGCGCGACAGCAGCACGTAGAAATTATCGTGGCGGATCAGGGCGCGTTCTTTTTCCACTTCCGTGGTGACGTCGATCGCCGAACCGCCGGTAAACGATTCGCCATTCACATGGATGGGAAATTTATGCACCAGCCAGTGGCGCTTGCCCTCATCCGTGGTCTCCATGGTCTTGGTGACGTCCGGGTTGTCCAGCGCCGCCCCGTCCTGGTAATCAAGGCTGCTGCCCATGACGTAGCCGCCTTCCGCATCCTTGATCCACAGCGGGGCAGGGGCATGCTCGGCAAATCCGGCCAGGAACCCATTGGCGCGCGCCAGGCTCTGGCGCAGGTCCTGCTGGGCGCGCACGCAGGTCGCCAGGTCGGCCAATGCGGCGCGCTGCTCATCGGAATGGTTTTGCGGCAAAAACGAGAACAAGCGCTCCTCATCGGCCAATGCTTCAGCCGGTACAGGCTTGCCGCATACAAAGCTGGCCAGGCGCTGCATTTCCCCCAGCGAACCGGCCTGCATGTGTTCAATGGAAGCGCGCTTGTTCATCTTGAATCACAGCAGTTTGAACTTTAATTGCACGGAAAAGGCGCCATGCAAACGTTCCTTGTATGTAGGTACGATAGCAAAGTTAACGCCGACGCGTTGATATTCCATGCTGATTACCGGGATAGCGGCCAGGAACCAGCCGCCGTCGCGCATTTTGGGATAACCGTTAAAGCCGCCCACGACGGCGCCCAGGCGTACCGGGCCGATGGCCCAGGGCTGGTAATAGACGCCCGCATAATTCGACATGCGGCGGTCGCTATTGTGGAAGCGGCCTGCAGTGGCGGACGCAACGGTGGAAAAGCGGTATTCGGCGCCCCAGCCAGGATTGGTGTCGTCAAAGCCCTTATCGCGCTGGAAGTGATAGGAATAGAAGCCGGGATTGACCCAAAGTTCGGAAAGCGGCTGGTTTTCGATCGTCGTAAAGGTGTCGGCAAAGGCCGGGAACGACAGGGCGGCAAAAGTTGCCCCGAGCAGAAGCTTTTTCATTTATTTCCAAAAATATAATGACTGCGAGTGAATTATAGCGTTTGTGTCTTTTCGATAGATTTCAATTGCCCGCCTTTGCATGAACAAAATGTAATACTGTTGTAATTAAGTCATCCGCATCGACGGGTTTGGCGATAAAACCATCCATGCCGGCGGCATTGCATTCGGCCCGTTCATCGAGTGTCACGCCGGCGCTCATCGCCACTACAGGCAAATCCAGGTGCAACTCATGGCGGATTGCCTGGGTCGCGGCAAAGCCATCCATCACCGGCATTTGCACGTCCATCAGGACCAGATCCAGCGGCGGGGGCGCATTGCGCAGGAACTCCAGCGCCAGGGCACCATTCTCGACAATGTGTACGGTGGCGCCGACGGCTTCGAGCATGCTGCGCGCCACGAGCTGGTTCAATGCATTGTCCTCCGCCAGCAGGATGGTCAAGCCCTCCAGCGCCTTGTTGCCACTCCTGAAGGCAGTCTGGGGCACGGTCTCGGCGGCGCTCGCCTTCTGCTGCGCCAACAAAGCATGGAACAGGGCGCTGCGCGTCAAGGGGCGCAGCAATTCGGGATCGTGACTGGCGCCCGCTGCGGCGGCCTGCAAGCCGCTGCGTACGCAGATGCGCTGTGCCGCGCCAGCCGTGCCCGCGCTGGCAGCCAGGCAGCTGTCATAAATCAGCAAGTCGTAATTTCCGCGCGCAAGCGCGGCCTCAATTCCCGCCGCCCTATCGACGCTGTCGCAGCGCCAACCCCAGCGCGCAGCGATCTGGACGACATCGTCGTGCAGCTGCGGGTTCGGATCGGCGTAAAGTACCCGCCAACCACGGCGCACGCTGGACATGGCATAAGGATCGGGCAAATCGCCTTCCCTGAGCGGCATCAGGAAAGTGAAGGTGGTGCCGCGGCCCGGCACGCTCGCCACGTCGATCGAGCCGCCCATCATCTGGGCCAGGCGCTGGGAAATCGCCAGTCCTAGTCCGGTGCCGCCATAGCGCCGCGCCATCGACGCATCGGCCTGGCTGAACGGGGTGAAAAGGCGCTGTAATTGTTCGCTGCTGATGCCGATCCCGGTATCGCGGATTTCCCAGCGCAGCATGCCTGGCTGTACCGGGTCGCGGCTGCCGTGCACACTGACCATGCCGTGTTCAGTGAACTTGAGCGCATTGCTGACCAGGTTGAGCAGCACCTGCTGGATGCGCTGCACATCGCCGTGCAAGGAGACCGGCACATCGGCCTCGACGCAGAGCGAGAGCGCCAGGCCTTTTTCCGCACTGGTCATCGCCATGACTGCGGACAGCGCCGACAGCACATCATCGACCAGGAAATCTTCTTCGGCGAGTTCCAGTTTGTTGGCTTCGATCTTGGAGAAGTCGAGTACGTCGTTCAGCAAAGCCAGCAGGGAGCGGCCGGCGCCGGACACCATGTCCAGGTACTGGCGCTGTTCGGCATTCAGCGGCGTGCGCGCCAGGATCTGGCTGACACCAAGCACGGCGTTCATCGGCGTACGCAGTTCGTGGCTGATATTTGCTACGAAAGCGCTTTTGGCCGCACTGGCCGATTCGGCCTGGGTCTTGGCGTCGTTCAATTCCTTTGCAGCGGCTTTCTCGGCCGTCACGTCGCGTACGATCATGGCATAGCCGATGCAGCGCCGCTGTTCATCATGGACCGGGAACAGTTGCTTCAGCCCCAGGAAGGTGCTGCCGTCGCGCCGGCGGCGGGCAGACGTGGCTTCGTACTGTCCATGCTCGAGCGCCAGCGTCATGCTGGTCAGGCTGTCGCTCTCGGGCGAGAGCCGCTGCAAGGGCTGGCCAACAATTTCGTCGGCACGGTAGCCGAACAGTTTTTCCGCACCTTCATTCCATGTGGTGATAATGCCGGCAGGGTCGAGCAGCACGATGGCGTGGTTGCGGATGTGCGAAGTGAGCAGCTTGAACCGCGCCTCGGATTCTTCCAGGCTCGCAGTCTGCTGCTCCAGTGCTTTCGCCGACTGGTCCTTGGCCCGCACCGCAGCAGCACGCTCGTGGACCAGGTTGCGGCTGGCGCCAAAAAACAGCAGGCTGATAAGCGTACCCATCACCAGCACCATGAAGGACTTGCCCTGGTCCACCGAAGCGTCGAACAGCGCTGTCGGACGGATGCTCAGGGACCAGGTCTGGCCGTTGCCGCCCACTTCCACCTTTTGCACGCTGAGCAAGCGCGTGAAGCTTTGCCCGACGCCGCTGCGGGCGCTGGTGTACATCAGCTGGCCCTTCGGATCATCGAAATTGACGTCGAGGCGCACTTCCCGCAAAGCTTCGCCAAAGATGCCCTGCATCAGGTCGCCCATGCGGAACGGACTGTAGACGAAGCCTTTCAGTACATGCTGGCCTGCCGTGTTGTTGCCATAGACCGGATTGAAGACCAGGAAGCCGATTTGCTTGGGGCCGCTGACCTCCTGCACAAGCGTAATGGGACCGCTGGCGGTCATCTTTCCACTCTGCATGGCCGCCACCATTGCGTCGCGCCGGGTCGGTTCGGACATCATGTCGAAGCCGATGGCCACCAGGTTGCGCGGAGAGCGCGGTTCAAGGTAAAGGATGGGCGCGTACAGATCGCGGTTGCCTTCCGGCCAGACCCGAACTTCCTTGTTCAGCGTAGCCAGGGCGCCGGCCGGTGCGAAACGCGCAAAGCCCAGGCCAAGTACGCCGGGATAGTCCTCCGGCAGCCGCAAACCAGCCACGAAGGCTTGCCATTCAGCGCGCTCGACATTGGATGAGGCATCGAAAAGGGCGCTGCCTGCACGCAATAGCGCCTCATAGCTTTCCATGCGCAGGCGCAGCGTTTCCCTCACGTTGTCGGCGGCGCGCTCGAAACGCTCGCGCGTGCGGCTTTCCGTGTCAAAGCTGATCCAGCCCCAGGCCGCGACCGTGATCGACATGCACGCCAGCAGCGTCAGGATCGGCGTCCAGGCATAACCTTCGGCCACTCCGGGATCGTCTTCCGTTGCCAGGACCCAGGCCAGGATGCTGGTGATGGCCAGGTAGGTGGAAAGCGAGAGCAGGGAATGGTGCAGGACGCCTGAGACGAAAGGTCCGTGGTTCAGTACCGTGGCCGGAATGGCGACGCCCGCAATAATCAGCAGTGTCATGCGCACCATCGCGCGCCAGCGCTTTACTGCGGCCAGGCCGAGGAAGAACAGCAGGCAATACGGCAGGAATTGGGCCGCACCGTACTGCGCATCGGTCAGGAACACGGCCAGCGCAGCTGCGGACAGGATGCCGAGGAAAGCGTATTGGCCGGACGTCCACTGGGGCAGCCGCGGATGGTCCGGCACGGCCATCGCCAGCGGCGCCAGCAGCAGTAGCCCAAGAAAGTCGCCGGTCCACCAGGTCGCGGCAACTTGCCCCGCAAGCTCGGAAGGGATGATCCCGAACGCGATCAGCGACAGCACGCCGACCAGTGCGGAGGCCAGCGCCGCGAGCGCGACGCCGCCGCCAAACTTGTAGACCTCGCGCTGGGTTGCCAGCCGGAGATCTGCGATGGCCAGGTGGCGCAACAGCCAATGCGCCAGCAGCGCCTCCGCCGTGTTGCCTGCTGCGATTGTTAACGACGCGGCCAGCAGCACCGGCATCGAAGCGGCATGATTGTTGTGGAATACAGCGAGGTTGGCGAGGAAGGCGCCGGCGAGGATTGCCGGCCACAAGTTCCGTCCAAAGCGCAGCAAGAGTACCAGCGCAAAACCGGATGGCGGCCAGATCGGACTGGCGTTGCTATGGGCCAGTGCAAGCATCAGGCCAAAGCGGGCCAGCAAGTAATACGCTCCAGCGGCGAGCAACGTGGCTGTTAGCGTACGCAGGCGAGGTGGCATGGTTTGGCGTGCGGGTCGATGGTGATGCCTTTATATCACGGGGAAGGCCATATCTGAAATGATCTTGTCATAATTGACCAGTAGCATCACATCATGCAATTCACTCAAGAAAATCGAATCCGCCTGCGCGGCACGGTGTTTGGAAAGACCGCTGCCGGCCGGGCAGAAGTTGGACAGCGCAGCGCCGGCTTGACGGCCCGTCAGCGCTCCGTGCTGATCATGCTGGACGGACAAAAGTCGCTGGCTGATATCGGCCCGCTGGTGGGTGAGGACGAGATGCTGGCAGCCGTCGAAGGCCTGCTGCGTAAAGGCCTGGTCGGCATTTCATCGGCCCCTGCCTCTGCCGCCGCCGTCGCAAAGCCTGAACCGCCGGCCCTGTCGCCGCGGGCGGCAGGCGTCGGCGCCGCTGCATTGGCCGCCGCACGCGACTTGATGGCGGTGGCAGCGCGCCAGCATCTTGGCCTGCTTGCAGCTGACCTGGTGCGCCGCATCGAACACGCAAAGGACGAAAGCCAGCTGGCCGGCGTGATCGGCCTGTGGCATGTCTCAATCAGGGAATCGAAGACCGGCAAGCCCTGCGCCGAGGACTTGCTGGCCGAAGCTCGCGCGCTGCTGGCCTAGCCAGGGCGCTTGCGGTGGAATACCAGCGGGCTGTAAGGCACCGCCGATGGAGGCGGAGAGTTGAGGATGCCCGGCTTCATCGCGCCGACGACGTGCATTTCGCACGGCTTGCAATCGAAGCGCAAGGTGTAGGTATGGTCACCGCTGACCAATTGCATCGGCTCGGCCTTCACCTGGCCCTGCACGCCTTGCACGCCCTTGGCCTGCTTTGGACACAGGTTGAACGAGAAGCGCAGGCAATGCTTGGTGATCATCAGCGGCACTTCGCCGGGCTCCTCATGGGCTTCATACGCCGCATCGATCAGCTGCACACCATGCTTGTGGTAGAACTCGCGCGCCTTTTCGTTGTAAACGTTGGCGAGGTAGCTCAATTGGGTGTCGGGGTACACGGCGCGCGGTTGCGCCGGAGCCTTGCGCTGCGGACGCTGCCAGGCCGCGAGCCGCGCCGCTTCATGCGCCGCCACCGCATCGCGGCGCAGCGCGTTGATCGCGGATGAAGGCACGAACCAAGGCTGCGACAGTTTCAGCTCCACGTGGTCGGCCACGAACATGGTATTGCCCATCTTCGCCAGGCTTGCGCGCAGGCCGCTCTCGGCCTGTTCGGCATTCTGGGCCGGCTGCAGGGCGATGGCTGCATCGGTGCTGCTGGTAATGCCGTCTTCATCGATGATGGAAAGGCGCAAGCCGCCTTCGATCTCCGACAGCGCCAGTTGCAGGCCAACGTGGCGGTCCGAGGACTTCTTGTGCAGCGCCGCTTCCCACTGGTGGTCGCGGTTGCGGTGGATCACAGTGCCGACTTTGAGCCCCGGCAGGGCGGCCATCTGTTCGTTCGGGAATATGCGCCAGCGCTGGCCGTCTTCCGTATCGCCCAGCTTCTCGGCCCAGTTGGCCTGGATGCCGACGGTGGTGCGCTTGTTCATGTAATTCAGGCCATCCCCATTGGCCATCGGCGCATTGGTGATGACGTCAATATGGTCGCCGCCCATGCGCGCTACGCTGCCCAGCTCCACGCCAATGTATTTCGGCGAATCGAAAGCGCCGATATCGTCTTGGCGCCCGTTGGCGAAGTAGTCGGTATGGCCGCGGTGGAAGGTCTTGTCGACGTCCGGCGTAAACAGCACGCGGGTGCGGCCGCTGGCGGCGCGCGCAAATTCAGGACGCCGTTCCAGCAGTTCGTCCAGCAGCAGGCGGTAGTGGGCGGTAATGTTCTTCACATAGCCCATGTCCTTGTAACGGCCTTCGATCTTGAACGAGCGGATGCCGGCATCGACCAGCGCTTCCAGGTTGGCGCTCTGGTCGTTATCCTTCATCGACAGCAGGTGCTTTTCGAAGGCGACCACACGGCCCTGGTTGTCCGACAGGGTGTAAGGCAGGCGGCAAGCCTGCGAGCAGTCGCCGCGATTGGCGCTGCGGCCGGTGTCGGCGTGCGAGATATAGCACTGGCCGGAGAAGGCCACGCACAGCGCGCCGTGCACGAAGTATTCGAGCGGGGTATCGACTTCGGCGCGAATCTGCCTGATCTTGTCCAGGGTCAGCTCGCGCGCCAGCACCAGCTGCGAGAAACCCACGTCGCCCAGGAACTTGGCTTTTTCAACCGTGCGGATATCGCACTGGGTCGATGCGTGCAATTGAATCGGTGGCAGGTCCATTTCCAGCAGACCCATGTCCTGGATGATCAGCGCATCGACGCCGGCTTCATACAGCTGCCAGATTTGCTTGCGCGCGAGGTCCAGCTCCGAATCGTGCATGATGGTATTCATTGTCACGAAGATGCGCGAGCGGTAGCGATGGGCGAATTCCACCAGCGCGGAGATGTCCTCGATCGGGTTGCTGGCGTTGTGGCGCGCGCCAAAGGCTGGGCCGCCGATATAAACGGCGTCCGCTCCATGCAGGATGGCCTCGCGGCCAATGTCCGCGGTCTTGGCTGGCGCCAGCAGTTCGAGCTCGTGGTCAAGCAATGACATTCTGTGATAACCCTACAGTTGCAAGGGTGGATATTATACCGGCTCGTCGAAGCCGCGATCGCCCAGTTTTTCCTTCATGTAGCCGACAAACGACGCGATGCGCGCCGAGAGCGCGGTATTGCGGTAGTAAACGGCATTGATCGGTTGCCGAACCTCCAATGTTTCGGCCGTCAATAGCTGCTGCAGGCGGCCCGATTTACGGTCGGCGCAGGTCATGAAATCGGACAGGCAGACGATGCCGGCTCCCTTCAGCGCAAGTTGCAGCAGGGTTTCGCCGCTGGACGAGTAGATTTGCGGCGTAATGTTCAGCGGCTGGCCATCGCTATCCGGCAGAGGCCATTCGTTGAGCGATGAGGGCTGGTTGAATCCCAGCAGCGTGTGGTTCGCCAGGTCGGCCACCGTAGCCGGCATGCTGTACTTCTGCAGGTACTCCGGGCTGGCCAGGACACGCAGGCGGCTGCTGCCGATCGGCGTGGCATGCAGGGTCGAGTCCTTCAAGCGGCCAATGCGGAAGGCGACGTCGGTGCGTTTTTCCATCAGGTCGATGAAGCCTTCATTGCTGTTCAATTCCAGTTCAACCCGCGGAAAGCGCTCGCGGTAGCCGTTCACCAGCGGCACGATGATGTGCAGCATGAAAGGCGTCGCCGCGTCGATGCGCAAGCGGCCGGCGGGCCCCTGGCGGCGCAGCGACATCTTTTCTTCCGTCTCCTCGACTTTTTCGATAATGCTGCGCGCGCAGTCGAGGAAGGCTTGGCCCTCTTCGGTCAATTCAAGGCGGCGGGTGGTGCGGCGCACCAGCGTGGTTTCAAGTTTCTCTTCGAGCCGCGACAGCGTGCGGCTGGCAGCGGAAACGGTCAGGCCCAATTGCTCAGCGGCGGCGCTGATCGATCCCGTCGTCACAATGGCAATAAATGCCTGCATTTCATCGAGTGTCGTCTTCATCCTTGAATTATATTCAAATATCTTTCGCGGAAAACCAGCTTTTTCGGAAAGAGTTCGGCCGGTAGAGTGTCATTCATCTTGAATCAGCCAAGGACTAAGAATGACTATCCCATCGCTCGGCGCAGGCACCTTCCGCCTGCAAGGACAAGCCGCCTTCGATTCCGTGCGCAATGCCCTCGAAGTTGGCTACCGCGCTATCGACACCGCACAGATTTATGGCAACGAAGCCGAAGTAGGCCAGGGCGTGGCCGGATCGGGCATCGCCCGCAAGGACCTGTTCCTGACCACCAAAGTGTGGAACGAGAATCTCGCTGGTGACCGCCTGGTGGCCAGCCTCGAAGAAAGCCTGGAAAAGCTGCGCACTGACTACGTCGACCTGGCGCTGATCCACTGGCCGCTGAGCAAGGTGCCGGTCGAGGAATACATGGTGGCGCTGGCCACCGCGCGCGAACGCGGCCTGGCGCGGCAGATCGGGGTTTCCAATTTCAATATCGATTACACCAGGCGGGCAATTGCCGCTGTCGGCGCTGCACAGATCGCGACCAACCAGATCGAGCTCAGCCCATACCTGCAAAACCGCAAACTCGTCGAATTCCTGCAAGGGCAGGGCATTCACATCACCTCGTACATGACACTGGGTTATGGCAAGGTGCTTGAGGACCCGGTGATCGCGGCGATCGCCGAACGCCGCAAAGCGACTCCCGCGCAGGTGGCGCTGGCCTGGGCAATGCAGCTTGGCTACGCCGTGATCCCATCTTCCACCAGGCGTGAAAACCTCGCCAGCAACCTGCTTGCGGCCACACTGGTGTTGAGCGAGCAGGAGATGGCCGAAATTGCGGCGCTGGAGCGCAATGGGCGCATGGTCAACCCTGAAGGACTTGCGCCTGTTTGGGATGTGTAACCGCAGCGGGCCGGCCTGCAGGCCCCGGGAGGCAGCCAAGGCCCGCCAGGGTGCGGGCGAGGGCCGTCTCGAGCGGCGTATGAGGCTCGGCGCCCAACACCTCGCGCAGCAGCCGGTTATCCATCCGGACCGGCTGTTGCCACAGATAGCGCATTTCCATCATTTCGCGCAGGGTCTCGTTGAACGGAGCGACCAGGCGAATCATCCACCACGGGAAAGCCTTCAGCGCCGGCGCCTTTGCGCCATGTGCGGCGACGACGCGCTGGATTGCACGCCCCAGCTCGGCCCCATCGCTGTCCCAGTAGCCGCCAAAGTTGTAGGAGGCGAAGGCGGGCAAGCTCCCGTCTTTTTCCAGGAGCGCGATCATGGTCGCCGCCACGTCCGGCAAGTAGGCGTATTGGTGCCCGACACCGCGCGCGTTCGGCAGCTTGACCTGCGTTGGCACCTCGCCAGGACGAATGATGCCTTGCGAAAGCCAGTTATTCCGGGCGCCCGGCCCAATGAAGTCGCCAGCCCGCACGACGATCGCACGAAGCTGGCCATCTTCGGCGGCCTTGCGCAAGCGCGCCTCCATCTCCACACGGATCTTGCCTTTGCGCGTTACAGGGCGCTGGGGCGAGTCTTCACGCAGCACAGGGAAGGCATCCGGCCCAAAGTTGTAGACGGTGCCAGGCAAGACAACCGTGGCGCCATGCACGGAAGCTGCAGCAATCGTGTTGTCGATCATCGGCAGGACCTGCTGTCCCCAGCCACGGTAGCCCGGCGGATTGACGGCATGGACGATCACCTTGCAAGCCTCCGCCGCTTTGGCTACGTCCGGCGCATTCATCGCATCACCTTCAATCCACTCCACGCCATCGGTCAGGCGGCTCGGCACGCCAAGTCCACGTTTCAAGGCGCGCACTTTCCAGCCTTTTGCGGCCAGCTGGCGCGCCATTTCTCCGCCAATGCCGCCGCTCGCGCCAAGAACCAGGGCCGTTCGATTCGTTTTCATGCTGCTCTCCGTAAGGTTGACGATGAAGGCAATTATGGGCAAACTTGGGTAAAACGAAAATCCGCCAAAGACTTATTGTCGCTATACAGATTTGTATGACGAATTCTATTCCCTGGGATTTGTACCGCACCTTCCTGCATGTCTTGAATGCCCAATCGCTGTCGGGCGCGGCGCGCAGCCTCGGCCTGACGCAACCGACTGTCGGGCGCCACATCACGGAGCTGGAAAGCGGCCTCGGCGTGGCGCTGTTTACGCGCTCGCAGGCCGGCCTGCAGCCGACCGAGGCGGCACAACAGCTGCGCACGCAGCTGGAGGAGATGCAGCAGGTTGCCGCCTCGATCGAACGCAGCGCCCACGGGCAAAATACGGTGCGCGGCGCAGTGCGGATATCAGCAAGTGAAATGGTTGGCGTGGAGATCCTCCCGCCAATCCTGGCGCCGCTGCGCGCCACCCACCCTGAACTGGAAATTGAACTGGCGCTGAGCGACGCGCTCGAGGACCTGGTGGGACGCTCAGCCGACATTGCCGTGCGCATGACGCGGCCGCAGCAGGATGTACTGCTCGCACAGCGTATCGGCAAAGTGGAGTTGGGCTTCTTCGCGCATAAGGACTACCTTGAACGCATGGGCAAGCCGAAAAGCATGGCCGCACTCTCTGGCCACAGCCTGGTCGGATTCGACGTGGAAACGCCTTTCCTGCGTGCCGCCGGCGCCGCGATAGGCGGTTGGCCGCGCGACTCGTTCGCCTATCGGTGCGACAGTAACCTGGCACAAATGGCGCTGATACGCGCCGGCGCCGGCATCGGCGTAGCCCAGGTGGGATTGGCGTCGCGCGACGCCAACCTGGTCCGGCTCCTGCGTAAGGAAATGGATCTGACGATCGAAGCCTGGGTCACAATGCATGCCGATTTGCGTAATAGCGCGCGCTGCAGGACGGTCTTTGACGCGCTGGTGGCCGGACTGCGCTCGGTATGGAGCGCCGCCTGAGCGCTTCGATAGCTATTGCGTGTGCGGCGCATCCAGCCAGGGCGCCAGTGAAATCGACCAGATGTTCTGGCTGCCGTTATCCCAGGATTGAATCCGGCGCAAATCCGCCTCTGCTTGCGCGCGCGTGCGCGGCAGCTTGACCGGCTGCGTGCGGTCGGTACTGAAATACAGTGTGCGGAAGTCCGGACCAAGGCGCGCTTCGTTGCTGTCGTTGTCGGCGCTGTTCACCGCCGGACCAAGATCCACCGGCTTGCCCCAGCCCGCCGCGTTGCGGAACGAAATATACAGGCGCTCATGCGCGCCGGGGCCCGGATGCATGGAGCCGAATACGATAAACGATTCGTCAGGCGCCACGGCAGGATCCACGTCCTGCGTCGCCTCATCGCCAAAATTCAGGGCCGTGGGGGTCTCATAGCTCCCGTTACGGAATTGCGAACGCCATAAACGGAAGGGCGCCTGTGGTGAAGCGCGCTCGATGAAATACAAGCTGCCGTCGGCTGCGACGCTGGGCGCCCAGGTACTGTTGCCCCGATTGACCGTTTCCGGCAAATGCGCCGGCTGGCCCCAGCCGTCGCGTGTGCGCTCAACGCGCCACAGGTTGCCAGCCGGGCGTTTGTCGTCACCCGCGTTCACGGGCCGGTTCGACACGAAGACCAGGAATTTGCCATCGGGCGACATGGTAGGTTGCTGGTCCGACCATTGACCGGAAAATGGGGCGATCACGGGAGTCTCCCATTTGCCTTTGGCCATACGCGAAACAAGGAGCACGCCATTGCGGCTGAAGACCAGCAGTTTGCCGTCCGGCGCGAAGGCGGGATCGGCATCGTTCGCGGGGCCGGAAATGACTCCAGGGGCGAAGATCCCGGGCGCAGAAGCGGGGAGTGCGGCTGCAGAACTGCCGGCCGCCGCCGAAACCAGGGAGGCGAGGGCGAACAGGAGGAGGCTGCTGGACATTCGTACCATCTGATCGGCTCCGCCGGCTTGTCAAAAAATACATCATAAGCCGAATTGCAAAGCGAAAAGCTTAAGGCTGGCTTAGTAACTTCCTTTGCTGCAAAGCGGAAAAGCCGGATAATGGCGCCATCTCAGATCATCTATGCAATTCTCCAATGGAAATTAAGGTCAATTTTCTCGACAAGCTTCGCCTGGAAGCCAAGTTTGACGACTTCACGGTCATCGCCGACCAGCCAATCCGCTACAAAGGCGATGGCTCCGCGCCCGGACCATTCGATTACTTCCTGGCCTCATCGGCGCTGTGCGCAGCCTATTTTGTCAAGCTGTATTGCAACACTCGCAATATTCCGACCGAAAATATTCGTCTGTCGCAAAACAATATCGTCGACCCGGAAAACCGCTACCAGCAGACTTTCAAGATCCAAGTCGAGCTTCCGCCCGATATCTCGGCAAAGGACCGTGAAGGCATCCTGCGCTCGATCGACCGCTGTACGGTAAAGAAAGTGGTGCAGCAAGGTCCGGAGTTCATCATCGAAGAAGTCGAGAACCTCGATGCCGACGCCCAGTCGCTGCTGACGCTCAATCCGTCCGCAGAACAGAGCACCTATATCCTGGGCAAGGATTTGCCGCTGGAGCAGACGATCGCCAATATGTCCGCCCAATTGGCGCGCCTGGGAATCAAGATCGAAATCGCTTCCTGGCGCAATATTGTCCCCAATGTGTGGTCGCTGCATATCCGCGACGCGCACTCGCCGATGTGCTTCACCAACGGCAAAGGGGCGACCAAGGAAAGTGCGCTGGCATCGGCACTTGGCGAATACATCGAGCGCACGAATAACAATCACTTTTACGCCGGCGTGTACTGGGGCGAAGACATCGCCAACGCTCCGTTCGTGCACTACCCGAACGAGCGCTGGTTCAAGCCCGGCCCCGGCGACTCGCTGCCGCCGGAGATCCTGGACGAATACACCCTGGAGATCTACAACCCCGATGGCGAGCTGAATGGCTCGCACCTGTACGATACCAATTCCGGCAACGTGGAGCGGGGCATTTGCTCACTTCCGTACCTGCGCCAATCGGACGGGGAGACGGTTTATTTCCCGTCCAACCTGGTTGAAAACCTCTTCGTCAGCAACGGCATGAGCGCCGGGAACACGCTGGCCGAGGCACAGGTCCAGTGCCTGTCGGAGATTTTCGAGAGGGCGGTTAAACGCGAAATTATCGAGGGCGAAATCGCCTTGCCGGACGTGCCGCAGGAAGTGCTGGCCAAGTATCCAGGCATTGTGGCCGGCATCAAGGGCCTCGAAGAACAAGGTTTCCCGGTTCTGGTGAAGGATGCCTCGCTGGGCGGTCAATATCCGGTCATGTGCGTTACCTTGATGAATCCGCGCACCGGCGGCGTGTTTGCTTCCTTTGGCGCGCATCCGAGCTTCGAAGTGGCGCTGGAGCGCAGCCTGACCGAACTGCTGCAGGGCCGCAGCTTCGAAGGCCTGAATGATCTGCCGCGCCCGACCTTCGTCAGCAACGCGGTGACCGAACCAAACAACTTCGTGGAACACTTTATCGACTCCAGCGGACTGGTCTCCTGGCGCTTCTTCAGCGCCAAATCCGATTACGGCTTTGTCGAATGGGATTTCTCCGGCCACGGAGAAAATTCAAACGCTGACGAAGCGGCGACCTTGTTCGGCATTCTCGAAAACATGGGCAAGGAAGCTTACGTAGCCGTGTACGACCAGCTTGGCGCCACAGCGTGCAGGATCCTTGTGCCGGGGTATTCGGAAATCTATCCGGTGGAAGACCTGGTCTGGGACAACACGAACAAAGCGCTATTGTTCCGCTCGGACATCCTGCACCTGCACCTGTTGGACGATGATGCGCTGGAATCGCTGCTCGAGCGCCTGGAGAACAGCGAACTCGATGAATACGGCGACATCGCTACGCTGATCGGCATCGAGTTCGATGAAAACACGGTCTGGGGCCAACTGACGGTGCTGGAATTGCGGCTGCTGATCAACCTGGCCCTGAACGAATTTGAAGCGGCAAAAGAACTCATCGAAGCCTTCTTGCAATACAACGACAACACCGTGGACCGCGGCTTGTTCTACCAGGCGCTGGATGCGGTGCTCGAAGTTGAGCTGTCCGAAGATATGGATCTGGCCGATTACGAATTCAATTTCCGCCGCATGTTCGGCGACGAGCGAATGGACGCGGTCATCGGCTCTGTCAACGGCAGCGTCCGCTTCTACGGCCTGACGCCGACGAGCATGAAGCTGGAAGGGCTGGACAGGCACCAGCGGCTGCTGGATAGCTATAAAAAACTGCACGCTGGCCGCGCCAAAGCGGCCGCAGCTGTAAGCTGAAGCAGCGGCGTCTTAATGGCGCCGGCCTGGTTCATGGCCTTCGTCCTTCTCAGGCCGGTCGGCTTTGTCCGGTCGGCCGCCGTGTTCCGGCCTTGCGTTCCGGGCAGCTTCGCGTTGTTCAGCATGGCCAGGATTCATGAATGCTTCGTTGCGCGGTGCGTCAGTCCGCATGGGCGGGCGCTCGTGCGGGGCTGGGCGCGCTTCGCGTGACGGTGCATGTTGGAATGGTGGCGCTTCGGCGCGATCCATTTGCCGCCTGTCGCCGTAGCGTGGTTCGGTTGGCCGGGCTGACTGGGGCTGGGACTGGTGCGCAGGAGCCGTTCGCTCCGCCGGACGGTTGGCGCCCGCTGCGACCTGTGCCGGCCATCGTTGCCGCGTTTGCGGATCATGCGGCGCGTAACGGTAGTGTTGCTGGACGAGCTCCCGGCGCTGCACTTCATTTGGGTAATTCGCACGCGTGAAGCGCTGCTGGTAGACCGGCAGCGGGGCCGGCGCCGGCACTGCGGCGCGATTCCAGCGCTGCCAATTGCGGTGGCGATGCGCCCAGCCCGGCCCCCAGACCGAATCCCAGCGCGGCGGAGCGCTCATGACCCAGCTTGTGAACATCGGCGGTGGCGCGACGTAATAGCGCACCGGTACCCTCAAAACAAACAGCGGCACGCTATCGACGGCGACAAGATCCCATGGGCCGTCATACCAGGGACTGGAATACCATACGCCATCCGCGTAGACCCAATAGAGGCCGTCGTAGAAGAAGTAATTGGCGTGCAAATGCGGCGCGTAATAAACGGGGTACCCAGGGACCCGCTGCAAAACCGGATATTGAACGACGTCGATGGAGATGTTGACGCTGGCATTTCCCAAAGCAGGCACACAAGCAAATGCCGCCAAGGCGATAGAGGTGACTAATTTGCGCATGATATTCCCCCTGAAACAGGGTTGTTGCGGACAATAATCTCACTTTAGTCTACCCATATTGACGCGTCTGTGCGCTGCTGCACTGAGGAAACCACACCAGTCAGCACATTCAATTGGTAAATTTCGGTCTATCACCTAAGGAAATTCATAACGTAGCGGCCGGACCTGGGCGGTTAGCATTCCCCTTACCATCGCGACCGAAACAGGAATGGGGACATGATCAAAACAGCGCGGAAGTTCAGGATGTCGTTGAATTCTTGTTTGTTCGGGATATTGGCGCTCTTAAGTATCCTCAGCAGCGCCAACGCGGCGAATATGCAAAAGTCGACTGCTATCTGCAGCAACCCGAAGGCGATGACCTTGCCGACCGTGTTGAATGGTCCCGCGAGCGTTTGCCTGTTCACTTCAGGCACGATGACCAGTGTCGCGTCCAGGCTGGCAGACACATTCACGATCAATGGTGTTTCATATCGAAACATCACATCAACCCAGATGCCAGCGAGCATTAATGGCAATTATTACATCCGATACGTTGCCAGGCAGAGCGGCGCCCAGTTACAGGTCAATGGCAGCGATAGCAGCGCTCCCGCCAATTACACATTGGCAGTCGCAGTGGGCGGCGGCGGCAATGGGACGACCAGCCTTGCGCCGGGCAATTACAGCTACCCGGCAGGCTCTGCGGTGACGATCACAGCAGAGCCAAGGCAGGGCTCCTTGTTCTCTGGTTGGGGCGGCTCGGTCAGCGACAGCGCTAACCCCTTGACCATTACCATGGACAGCAACAAGGCACTGACCGCGTATTTCAGCACGGACAGCAGTGCGGCCGGGCTGAAATCGCTGGCGGGTTTCCCGGTCGGTGTGGCGGTCAATGCAGGGTTCGAGAACAACAGCATCATCAACAGCGGCTCCAGCGCACAGCAACAGGCTGTAGTGTTCCCGAATTTCAACCAGATGACAGCTGGAAACATCATGAAGATGGGTTACCTGCATCCGCAGGAGAATACGTTTACTTTCGACCAGGCCGACCAATTCATATCCTTCGCGAACGCGAATGGCATCGAGGTGCATGGGCACACGCTGATCTGGCATGCCGACTACCAAGTGCCCAGTTTCATGACGAACTACAGCGGCGACTTTGCCGCCATGCTGAAGAACCACGTCCAGACCATCGTCGGGCATTTCCAGGGCAGGGTGGTCAGTTGGGATGTGGTCAACGAGGCGCTGGCCGACGACGGGCAAGCGACGGTCGACAATATCCTGTGCAGCACTTTGTTCAGCCAAAGGATGGGGCATGATTTCATCGACCAGTCCTTCATCAACGCCCGCGCCATCGATCCGCAAGTCGACCTGTTTTACAACGACTACAACATTGAGGCCGGCGGCCAGAAGACAGCTAACTTGCTGGCGCTTGTCGATGGCATGCGATCTCGCAGCGTGCCGATTACCGGGGTGGGCTTCCAGATGCACGTGACCATTGACTGGCCGAACATCACGGCCATCGAATCCTCGCTCAAGGCCATCGCGGACCGCGGCCTGAAGGTGAAGATCTCCGAACTGGACGTGAGCATGAAAAGTGCCTATACCAGTTTCACGCCGGAGGCTGCGAGCAGGCAGCAGCAACGCTATCACGAAATCATTGCCGCGTATTTGAGGGCCGTGCCGCCTGCGCAGCGGGCCGGCATCACGGTCTGGGGCGTTTGGGACGCCGATAGCTGGATCAATCAGCCAGGATCGCCGGACTGGCCGTTGTTGTTCGATGCGAATTTCCAGGCAAAACCGGCGCTTCAGGGCTTCAAGGATGCCTTGGTGGGCAATTGAGCGTACCACGCCAACACTTCGCATAATCTATATTATGTCAAATTAAAGATGAAGGAGTTTCTGGTGTTCCGGTAGCATTTGCTCGTATGATTCGCAGCATGATTACCTGCTTCGATATTGGCGGTACCGCCATCAAATGCGCCGTTGCGACGGCTGACGGCAAGATCAGCGAGCTGCACCGGGTTCCGACACCCACCAAGGACTTTGGCGCTTTCACGGACGCCATGCGGACATTGATTGTCGCCGGCGGCCTTTCTCGTGGCGTCGCCATCTCGATCGCTGGCGTGATTGATCCGGACGATGGCCGCATCAAATGTGCAAATATCCCCTGCATCGATGGCCGGACCTTGGCCGCCGACCTGACTGCGGCCTTCGGCCTGCCTGTCTGGATCATCAACGACGCTGACAGCTTCGCCCTGGCCGAAGCCCATGCCGGTGCGGGTCGCGGCCACCCTACTGTCTTTGGGCTTATCCTGGGCACTGGCGTCGGTGGCGGCCTGGTCATCGGTGGACGCTTGATCAGCGGCCCGGGCGGTTTTGCCGGCGAATGGGGCCACGGTCCGGTGGCTGCCCAGTTTGCCGGCACGCCGCCACAGTCCATTCCCCGATATCGTTGCGGCTGCGGGCAGACTGGCTGTCTCGATACGGTCGGCAGCGCGCGCGGCATGGAACGCCTGCACCTTGCCTTGCACCAGTCGCCAATGGACAGCCGCGAAATCATCGCCGCCTGGCAGGCTGGCGATGCCAGTGCCGAGCGAACTATTTCCTGTTTCATCGACCTGTTAAGCGGCCCGCTGGCAATGCTGGTCAACACCGTTGGCGCGTCCATCCTGCCGGTCGGCGGCGGCCTGGCGAACAGCGCACCGCTCATCGCGCGGCTGGATCAGGCGGTTCGCGCAGCTATCCTGCGCAAGACTGGCGCGCCAATCATCGTCCCTGGCCAATCCGGGGTGGAGCCAGGTTTGATCGGCGCTGCCTGGCTGGGGCTGGAAAAACTGGGAAGCGCACATGTCTAAGGCGATCACACTGGAAGTCTGCGTGGATAACGTCGATGGCCTGGCCGCCGCCTTGTGCGGCGGTGCAGACAGGATCGAGTTATGCAGCGCGCTGGAAGTCGGCGGCTTGACGCCTACCGCTGGCTTGTTGCGTGCAGCATCGGAGAGCCCGGTTCCAGTCGTGGCGATGATACGTCCGCGTGGTGGCGACTTCTGCTTCAACGAGGCGGAAACGCTGTTGATGCTGGATGAGATAGACGCCGTTGCCGCCGCTGGCTTGCAAGGGGTCGTGCTGGGTGCATCGGTGGCCGATGGCCAGCTCGACCTGAACACGCTTGAGCGCCTCGTGCGGCGGGCTGCGGCGCGCGGACTCCGCTGCGTCCTGCACCGCGCCATTGACCTTTGCCCGGACTTGGCCGGGGCTACGCGCCAAGCTATCGATCTGGGGTTCGAGCGTATCCTCACTTCCGGCGGCGCAAGGAGCGCCCTTGATGGACTGGCTGGACTCGAACGCAGTTTTGACGCCGCTGCCGGACGTATCACAATCATGCCTGGCGCCGGCATCAACGCCGGCAATGCCGGTTTGCTGCGCGCACGCCTGCCGCTGACCGACGTCCACGCATCTTGTTCCGGGTTGCTGCCGCCGGCGTCCACCCAGATACTGGCTTTCGGTTTCGATTCCGGCGGCCGCCGCCAGACCGATAGCGGAAAAGTCGCGGAGCTGAAAGCCGCGCTGCTGGCCTGACTCGGCGCTCCTCTTGAAATTCAATGCTGTTTATGTGACACTCGTCCGGTTTGCAGTGAAACCGGTTTCACTTTTAGCGGAGCAGCCTGTTTGACGTTCGACCTGACCTTACTTGCGCCCTACCTTGGCGACTTGGCAGCTGGTGCGCGTTTGACCGCCCTCGCCTGTGCGTTCGCGCTGGCCGGCGGACTGCTCCTTGGTGTCATGGCGGCACTGATGCGCACCGCCGCGTCGCCCGTGGCGCGCCGTATTGCGGACGTCTACGTCGACATCTTCCGCAACGTCCCCTTCATCGTCCAACTGTTCTTCCTGTTTTACGGCCTTCCCGAGATCGGCATCGAAATGAGCGCTTTCTGCACCGGAGTGCTCGCCTTGTCGTTGGCGGGTGGCGCCTTCACATCGGACGTAATCCGCTCCGGCATCCTGGCCGTGGAACCGGGCGTGCTCGAGGCGGCCCAGGTCAGCGGCTTATCGCGTCTTGCCATCTACCGCCGCATCGTGCTGCCGATCGCACTGCGCAGTTCCGTGCGGCCCCTCGGTGCGGTGTTCGTCAACCTGATCCTGACCTCCTCCATCCTGTCGGCGGTCACGCTCAATGAATTGACCGGGAGCGCCAGGATTGTTGCGGCCGACACCTTCCAGCCGTTCGAGGTGTATGCCTTGCTTCTGGTGCTGTATGCGGCCATGACCTGGCTGGTGTCGCTGTCGGCGGGCGTTCTGCATCGCCGCCTGAACAGGGAGCACGGCTGATGCGCTACACCGATTTCACATCCCATGACCTGCTGCTCCTGCTGCAAGGGCTCGGCGTCTCCGTAGGGCTGTTCATCGCGACCACCGTCATCGGCTTGCTGCTCGGCCTGTCATGGGCGATGCTGCGCTACTACCGCACACCATTGGCGGCGCCGCTCGCTGCGGCACTGGCCGAACTGCTGAAGAATTCACCGGTCCTGGTGCAACTGTTCCTGGTGTTCTTCGGCTTGCCGGTACTGCTGCAAATGGACCTGACTCCGGTTCAGGCGGCGCTCATCACGCTGTCCGGAAATACGGCGGCCTTCATCTATGTCATCGCTGTTTCCGCCATCGAATCGGTCGGCCGCGAGCAGCTTGAAACGGCGCGCGTGTTCGGCATGAGCCGCTGGCAAACGCTGCGCCGAATCGTCGCGCCGCAAGCTGCGGCTTTCGGCCTCGGTCCATTGGCGGGCCTGCTGGTCAATCAGCTGCAGGTAACGTCGCTGATCTCGGTGATTGGCGTGGTAGACCTGACCAAGGTCGGCGCCATCCTGAACTTGCGCACGCTGAAGCCATTTATCGTCTGGACCGTGATCGGCCTGCTGTACTACCTGATGGCCCGGCTGGTTGCCTGGGCCTGCGCCCGCGTCGAAGGCCGTTTGCGTGTGCATAGCCAATGGAAGGGTTTGTAACGTGATACTTATCGAAGGCGCAGCGAAGCGCTTCGGCAGCCATGCGGTACTGGATGGCATAAACCTGCGCGTCGAACCGGGCGAAGTGGTATCCATCCTCGGCGCCAGCGGTTCCGGAAAATCGACGCTGATCCGCTGCATCAACGGCCTCGAAAAGCTCGACGCAGGCACGATTTCCGTCGATGGTCATCGCGTAGACGATTCCAGGCAGTTGCAGCTGGCACGCCGCTGTTCGGGCACGGTATTCCAGCAATTCAACCTTTACCCGCATATGACTGCACTGCAGAACATTACGCTGGCGCCGATTGAAGTGTTGAAGGTGCCGCGAATACAGGCTGACGACGAGGCGCGCAAGCTTCTGGCGTCGGTTGGCCTGTCCGAGCGCGCCGACGCCTATCCCTCACAGCTCTCGGGTGGCCAGCGCCAACGCGTCGGGATTTGCCGCGCCCTGGCAATGAAACCGCGCTACCTGCTGCTGGACGAAGTCACCAGCGCACTCGATCCCGAGATGACAGCCGAAGTGTTGGCAATCCTCGCAAAACTGGCCGCTGAAGGTACGACGATGCTCTTCGTCACGCATGAAATCGAATTCGCCCGACAGATCTCCAGCCGCGTGGTGTTCCTTGACCAGGGCCGCCTGCTTGCCGACCTGCCGGCCGTGCAGTTCTTCGCCGCAAATGGCGGCCTGGCCCAGCCCCGCATCGCCCAATTCCTTTCCAAAATGAGTAAGTCATGAAAATGCTGCTTGCAAATGCCGAGGCATGGCCCGGATTTGATACCACGGTCGAATTGCTGAGACAGGGCGGCGCCGGCATCGACTCGATGGTCAGCGGCATCGCCAAGGTTGAACGTGAAGCCAAGGTGCGCAGCGTAGGCTATGGCGGCTGGCCTAATATGTTGGGCGAAATGGAATTCGACGCCGGTGTCATGGACGGCACGACGCGCGACGTCGGCGCGGTCGGCGCCGTGCCGGCCACCCTCCCCGTTTCCGCACTGGCGCACGAGGTGATGAAGCACCTGCCGCACGTCATGCTGACCGGCGCCGGAGCGCGCCGCTTCGCCAGCGAACGCGGCTTCGCAGTGGACGAGGTGCTGCATCCGGACAGCAAGCGTGTCTGGTGGGAGCGGCTGCAAAAGGAAATGTCGGCAGAACAGCAGGCCGCGTTTCCCGATATCCCGCTGGCGCCTCTCAGTAACACCATCACCGATCCGGAACGGGTACGCGACACCACGGTCTTCCTGGGCCGCGACGCCAGCAACGGCATTGGCGTGGTGACTTCGACATCCGGCTGGGCATGGAAGTATCCGGGGCGACTGGGCGATTCGCCGATTCCGGGCGCCGGCTTCTACGCGGACAGCCGCTATGGCGCCGCCGCCTGCACGCACACTGGCGAGATGACCATGCGCTGCAGTACTTCGCGCAGCATCGTGCTGGCGATGCGGCTTGGTTATACTCTGGCGGACGCAATCAAGCTTGCAGTGGACGAACTCTCCGAACTGCGGACCGGGTTCCTCGCTGGTGTGGTGATCCACGCCATCGATGCCAAAGGAAATCACCAGGTGGTCAATTACCGCTGCGACGAAGAGATCCGCTACTGGTATTGGGACGAACGCATGGCTGCACCGGAATTGCGCGTCGCAACCGCCGTCAAACTGTGAAAGGACTGATCATGCAGCACCGCTTGAAACGCTTTGCCGCCGCCGCGGCGTTGATGCTCGCCGCAGCGTCCGCACTGGCCGGCCGCATCGAGGAAATCAAGGCGCGCGGCTACGTACGCATCGGCGTATCGCTCGGCGGCGAGCCGGTTGGCTTTCGCAACGCCAGCAACGAACCGGTCGGATACGATGTCGACGTCGCTACGCAACTGGCCGCGAAGCTGGGCGTCCCGGTGCGCTTTTCCGATGTCTCAGGCGACGCACGCATTTCGATGCTGATGTCCAGGCAACTGGACCTGGTGGTGGCCAATGTCTCGATCACGCCGAAACGCGCGCGCGTGGTGGACTTCTCCATCCCCTACAACCTGGCTGGACTGCGTGTGATTGCGCAAAAAAGCGCGCACGTCAAAACGCTGGCGGACCTGAACGGCAAGCGCGTCGTGGTCGGCCGGGGCACCACGGCGGACGCCTTCCTGAAGGAATCCGCCCCGCAAGCGGTGTTCGTCTACACCGACAACTTCGCGCCGGATGGCGTTTTGCTGCTGCAGCAAAAACGTGCCGATGCTGGAGTCGAGGATTCTTCTCTGCTTGACTACCTGGCCGGCCGGAACGACCAGCTGGAAACCCTGCCGACAATGTACGGCAATACCCCGATCGGGATCGCAATGGCCAAGGGCGACCCGGCGCTGCTGAAATTCGTGAATGGCTTTGTTTCCGACTATATCAAGTCCGGCGCTTACGCGGCGAACTACAAGAAATGGTGGGGCAGCAAGAACACGCCGCCGCCACTGGCGGTTTCTGCTCAATGATTTCAGCCAGTCAGCCGCGGCACGAAACGCGTGGCGACAAGCACATGGTCGCTGTTCTGTGCCAGGTCCGCAGGCTGGTTCAGGATGCGCACGATCTGCGCCACATATTCCCGTTTGTCCGCGCCAATCGATGAAATTGGATAGGCGTCGAACTGCGTCAGCGAGATGTTATCGAATCCATAGAGCCGGAAGCGTTTCGGCTGGTGCTGCGGGAAATGCTGGCGATGCGCATCCAGCACGCCCATCGCCATGGCATCGGAGGTACAGAACACGGCGTCGGTAGCGTCGACGTCGATCAGCTGCGCCAGCACGCGCCCGCTGGCGTAGGAGTAATCCCCTGCCAGCTCTCCCAGCAACTTGATGCCATGCCGCTCAAGCGCCGCGCGGTAGGAAGCAATGCGGGCCTGCTCCACCAGCGACATCGTGCGCCCTGTCAGCAAGAGCGCGCTGCGTACGCCCTTCGCTGCCGCATCGGCCACCGCTTCGCGAATGCCGTGGTCTTCGTCCATTGTCACGGAGGGCGCACCAGGATCGTGGTGGCCGTTCAGCATCAGGACGGCGTTGTTGCGGAACATCCGGCGCACGGTGGTTGCGTCGGCAAAATCCGAAAACACCAGGGCTGCGTCGACATGGTAGGCGACGCCGTCGCGCAGGAATGCTTCGGCGTGTTCGCCGGCGCCGACACGGATAAAGATCACTTGCTTGCCGATCGCCTGTATTTCCGCCAGCAACAAGTCGAAAAGGTCCAGGTCAGACAGGTCATGGATGTGGTTGACCAGGATGGCAACCAGGTTGACCGTCTTGCTGGACAAGCCGCGTGCGAGCAGATTGGGACGGAAACCCAGTGCCTCGGCCGCGCGCAAAACCCGTTCGCGCTTGTCGGCGGAAACGGGCCGTGGCTGCGCCGACAGGGCCCTTGAAGCGATTGCGCGCGACACGCCCGCCAGTTCGGCGACGTCGGATAATGTCGGTTCCGGTGAAGGTTTCAGCGCATCATTCATGGAAGGGATTATACCTGCCGCCCGATATGGTTTCCCTGCCCTGTTGCGCTACACTGAGTGAAAACATGGCAGCCGTTTCACTGAAAGGAACAACAGTGCACAGGAAATTCCCGGTCTCCAGGATCTTGATGGCGTCGCTTGTCGCCCTTGCCCTACTTTTCGCCGGTGCGGCGCAGGCGCAAGGACGCCGCTCCGGCCCAAGCATGCCGGTTAACCAGTCATGGCACTCACCTCGCGATTTCGATAATCCGGCGAATGAAGCCAGTCTGCTGAAGCGGAATAATTCACTCGAACCGGAACGTGGAGCCGATATCGAGTCCGTACGACAGCAGCACGAACGGCAGGCGCGCGAACTGCTCTCGCTTCACAAGAACGTGATCGAGGCCGATCCCAATGGCCAGCCGGTCCTGCGCCGCCAGATATTGGTCATCGCCCCCGACGCAGCGCTGGCCGCCTATGCGAACGAAGGCTTCATGGCCGACAGCACAAAGTCGTTGGATGAACTGGGAATCAAGCTGGCGATTTTGCGGGTGCCGGAACGATTTTCGACGACATCGGAAGGCCTTGAACGCATTCATCAGCTTACTCCAGCGGCAATTGCCGATTTCGATCACGTCTACTTCAGTAGCGCAGCGGGATCGGGGCGGCGGCGTGTTGCGGGTAACCAGGCGCAGCCGCTTGTTGAGGCGTCCGGGCTGCGGGTGGGGTTGATCGATTCCGGCCTCGATGTCAATCACGAGGTTTTCCGGTCAAGCAAAATTGAACGCTGGGGCTGCCAGGACCAGGTCGTCCCCAGCGATCATGGGACCGCTGTGGCGTCCCTGATGATCGGCAGTTCCGAAAAATTCCAGGGTGTGCTGCCAGGAGCGACGCTATTTGCCGCCGACGTCTATTGCGGGCTTCCAACAGGCGGTTCAGCGAGCGACATCGCCAAGGCGCTGGAATGGATGGCCAGGAACAATGTCCCGGTCATTAACCTTAGCCTGGTCGGTCCGCCGAACCAGATTCTCGAACGTGCCGTTTCGGCTGTCATCCAGCGGGGCCATCTGCTGACCGCGGCCGTTGGCAACGATGGACCTGCAGCACCCCCGTTGTACCCAGCGAGTTACAAGGGCGTCATCGGAGTCAGTGGCGTTGACGACAAACGCCACTCCCTGCCCGAAGCTGCGCGCGGACCGCAGGTAGCCTTTGCGGCGCCGGGAAGCAAGATGGTGGCTGCCGCAACCGGGGATCCTTCCTTCCGAACCGTACGCGGCACCTCGTATGCTTCGCCCATCGTTGCTGCGATGCTGGCCAGGAGCATGCCTAAACCTGGGGTTGAAATTGCCGCCGCCGCCGTTGCTGAATTGACGAAGGAAGCTGTCGATGCACGCACCGAAAGATCCGCCGACATCGGCTGGGGAATCGTTGGCGAGCAATACCGCACCGCCAAATAGCCGGGCCATGGATCCGCCCGCGAAAACAGGGTGCCTGAGCGCGGGCGGCTTGATTTCCCTTACGGCGTCAGGGAGAAGTTGACGTTGGCCTGGCCGCCGGCGCTGACATCGACCGCTGCGATCGACTTGGCGGTGTAGCCGGTGGCGGAAGCGTCCACCTTGTACTGGCCTGCGCCCGGCACGGCCGTGGCAACAGCGAAGGACAGCGGCAGGGTCGCGCTATAAGCTGCGTAGCGTGGCGCCAGCGAAGGCAGTCCCACCATGGTGTAGGCGCCGCCGCCGATCGGGGTCATGGCGAACTTCAGCGCTACAGTCGGGCCGCCGGTAATTGCTTGCGAGGCGACCACCAGGGCTGGCTCGGTGGCGCTGGCTGGGGTTTGCGTCACGCTGCCGCTGATCGTATTGGTCAGGCCCACCACCGGTGCGATTGGCGCGGCGGAGGTGCTGAGCGACGTCATGCCGGTGGCGGCCACCGGCACGGCGCCCACCACGTTGGCTGCATAGCCGTCGGCCGTGATGACCACGTCGTAATTGCCGGCCG
>NZ_WNKX01000029.1 GCF_009720745.1 Massilia eburnea
TAGTAATGCCACGTCGATCACTCCAATTCCCCACTCAATGTCATGAGCAGGATTGTGTCTTAAACGTGGGTCAGATTCTGATGCAAATTATGCGGCAAAGTGGGTCAATTTTCGGTGCAAATCAACACGTCTTTGTTTTGAAGCGTTCCGTAAGGCCATTCTTGTCGGTTTTCCCATCAATTACTTGACCATCCTCAACTGTGATTCGGTATTTTCGATTGGGAATCGGATCATCACTCATAAGATCTGTTACCAAGACCTGCTGATCGTGTTCGACATCCATACTTGTAGCCGTCATCAATTCAGGTGAACCTTCCCCACCACTCAAATGATCAAACTTCGAGGACTTTATCGTGTGAGGGCCATTACTCTGTTGAGTAATTCTTCCCTCTTCGCAATCAATTTGCGCACCCTTAGAGACAAATTTGATGGCAGGTGAATGAAGCTCGATTTTTTGATTTGCAATTAGTTTGATCTGCTTTGAAGTAGAGATCTCAATGCTGCCGTTCTGAGACTGAATCTTTATATCGCCACCGGAAGCGATAAGTTTCATCCCCAATTTGCAGGCAAGGACGCTTACACCTTTCGCTGCTCTTGCAATCAGGTTGCCACCTGCGCCAATATTTGTGTTGTGAGCGCTATTCGAGTGGATGTCAGTTTGAGCTGCCAGCACTATAGGGCCTGCCGATCCTTCGATAAGTCCAGTGCGAGCAGACAGCGCCAGGAGTGGCTCCCCTCCACCTTCACGCCAGTTCTCGAGACGAGCAACGACCTCGCCAAGTGAGTCAGCTTCTTCCGAGTCTTCGGATACTTTAGTAGCGACTTCTGCCAAGTGTTTATGCACTTGGTGAGCGAGATTTGCGGCGCTGAGACAGGGCTCCCGATCCAACATTTCATGCCTTGGGCTGGCGAACGGCGCTGCAGAAATGAGCACGCCAGACTCACCGCGAATGGCTGCGGCGCGATTGGTCGTCAACTCCGCACCTTCCCCACGTTTCGCGCCTGAACCGTTGGACCGTTCGTGAGTAATGAAGCCAAGGTTGAGTTGGGCAGACGAATGGTCGCTTGATAATTGGGCGCTGATCTCCCCAGAAGTATCATCGAAGCGCAGCTGATTCGATTTGCTTCCTTGTACCTCACGGCTTTTTAACCCTGACAGATATCTGTTTCCAGGAAGCCCGCCACCTTGGCTTAACGCCGGGGGATGAGCAATCTGGTTATAGGCCTGGCCAACAATCATTGGCCGGTCCGGATCCCCGCCAAGAAATGCAATCAGTACCTCACTGCCAACACGGGGAAGCTGCAGACTGCCGAATTGATTCATGCTCCCCGGACCATTGCCTGCCCAACTGCTTGAGACTCTCACCCAAGCAGAGTCATTGTCTTTGTCCGCAGCGCCTGCGCCTTGCGCATGCTCGTGATCTGCCTTTCGCGTGGTACGAAACCGGACCTTTACGCGCCCAAGTTCATCGCAGTGGACTTCCTCACCATCAGGTCCGACAACGATTGCGCTTTGCATTGGGACGTTCGGGACATCGGTGCGCGCATCGTATGCGGGAACGATTGGAATTCCTCGGCGGACGGCAACGATCCTTGTTTTCATGCGTGTGGATGATTGTTCACTTTCCGGCTCGTGCACCCAACGACTTCGTGAAAAGAGCCGCTCGACGCGAGTAGTTAATTCTTTTGATAGATTGTTTGTGACTGCCATCTGCAGGGTGGTGATGACAAACTCACGCTCCCCATTAGCGTGTGCATCGATCTCTGGATGGCCTTCGAGCTCGAAATATTCGCCAACGCAGAAGTCACGCACGTTGCCTTCGCCATGGAAGCATTTGGACTCAAGGTCATGGCGGTTCATGGCTAACTGACCAAGTTGGCAAAGGTCTTCGTGGTCATCCCCTGCGTGGGGCGAGAGGATCAGGTAATCGTCCAAAGTAGCGGACATTTCGTTGCCGTTTGATCCCTGGTCCGATTGGCTTTGGACCGTTGTGGTCATGAACTCCGTATCGGTGGGGTTCTTGTAGTTCCAGCTGAAGCGGGAGACGCGGCCTGGCTGCAATGTGCGCACTGCGCACCAGGATGTGATGCTGTCGCGTTCTTCGGTGGCGGCGTCGCGGTGATAGCGCACGATGCCGGCGGCGTTTGGTGGCAGCGTATCGGCGTTGTTGAACAAGACCATCGTATGCGATGGCCAGTTGGATTTGTCTGCGCGGAAGTACCATGCGATGCCTCGGCGCTTGAGAAGGCGGCGAATGAAGGTGGCATCCGATTCGTTGTACTGCATTGTGAATTCGCGCTGGGGATAGCTGTCGCTCTTGAATGATTCGTCCATCTCGTAGCGGAAGCAAGCGCCGATGATGGGATTGGTCTGCATCCATTCATCCAGGATCACCTGCACGATCTCCACTTCGTTCTTGTTGCGGAACACGCGGGTGTTGTTGCGCTTTTCCATGATCGAAAGCGCGTCCCGCAGCACGATCTGGTAGCTGGCCAGGCCGCCATCGCTGTCGCCGGCGTGTGCTTCGGTGACGATGCCGCATACGCTGCGCAAGTCGCCCCGGTCGGTCACGATGTCGACGGCGACTGGCAACGCGATCAGCTCTTTCAGCGAGATGTAGGCATCGAGAGAGACGCACAGGATGCGGTACTCAATGCTGCCGCAGATGGATTCGCTGCCTTGCACACGCTGCGGCAGCAGCACATCTTCCAGCATCTGTGTGGGATGGGCCAGGCGCAGGCGCAATGGACGGTTGTCGGTGATCAGGTCCTTTTCTTGCTGGAAGAAGCTGAGCAGGGCGTTGTCCACGGCGGGCTCCGTTCGTCTGGTTGATGCGAGTGCCTATGGTGGCACGCGTGATTGTTGATGGCTTTGATCTTTGGCAAAGATGGTCTTCGCGCTTGTGCCAGCATGAGTCTTCAACGCTTAAAGGAGCCCGCCATGGAATTCAAAGTCTTTGAGGATAAGTCCGGTGCATTCATCTTCAGCGCGCCGGGAGCGCAGGAAACGTCCGACAAGTTCGATCTGTTGGTCGAGGCTTTCAAGGACGATCGAATTACCCAAAAGCGCATGACTGCCATCTGCGAAAAGATGATTCATGACTTCCCGCCTTTGCTGCAGCCATATCGGATTCTCGCTACGATTCAGCTGGCGAAAGGCAAACACGCCAAGGCTCTGGAGACCGCAGTACGTGGGCTTGGGGCGGTCAACAGCATGTTTCCGGATGATTTTGCAGGTCCGATTCCGTGGCACCATAACGGCAACCGGCCCTACCTTGATCTGCTGAAAACTATCCTGCTTTGCTACATCGCGGGGAAAAAGTACGAGAAGGCTGTCGAGTGGTGCGACATGATCAAGCGCGCCGATCCTGATGATAGCTGCGGCATTCGCTTTGTATTCGGCCATGTCTTGCTTCGTTCGGGCGAGAGTGAAAAAGCGCAGGCCTGGTTTGCCGACCATGGAACGGAGTACTCGCCCTACTTCTATGAGCTTGGTTTGTGCCTCGTAGAACAGGAGAAGTTCATCGAGGCCGCTACGGCGTTCCGGCGTGGGATCGCGATCAATCCCTATATCGCGGAATTGATTTTCAACGGGCACCGGCCGAATCCCTATGCAATCATGCATTTCTGGGCGAATGAGGAGCCGCCGTTGGCCGCGCAATATCTTGGCGCTTATGGCGCGATTTGGGAGGAGGCGCTTGTCGCGCAACGTTTCCTATATTGGCTCTTTAACCAGTCGGATGTCATGGCGGAGCGCTCAGTGTTGATGGCTTGCCGCGAGCAGCGGTCGCTTGATATGGACCTTCCCCCGCCGGAACCGCAAGTCGCGCATTATCGCTCGCTCCTCGCCGCCATTGATGACAAGCTGTCTTTCGATATCGTGCAGCGCAGGCCAAACGGCGACGGTGAAATGGAGTGGCCCTGGCAAGTCTATCGCTGATTCACAGGAGCGGCCGCGTGCCAACGCGCGGCTTTGCGCAATGGAGCACTTGGCCGTTCGCATTGGCGATACGCAGTTGTGCGAAGCGGTTTTCGCGCAGCTTGTCCGCCAGCGCAACGGTCAGCATTTCGGCGAAGATGTAGATGCTCTGCTCTTGCAGGGCAGGTTCGTCAACCAGGACGGTAAATTCCGTTCCGTACATGTGAACGCGTCCCATCGCGTGCTCCAGCCAAGCGGTGGTCGGTTTGGCGACCAGCCCTTTCAGGCTTTCCGCGAATTTGCAGCCGTGAAGTCGCAACTGCCTGCACAGGTCGGGCAACGTTGTGTCTTCCGTGTACAGGCTTTGTGCGAGCTGGCCATACTCTGGCGAGAACCCAGGTGCGGTAATCTCGCCCAGGAATTGGATGGGAAAGCATACGGTATTTGCTTCCGTTGCCAGTTTGGCGGAGCGGTGCAATGGGTGGCTGTTGGTGCATGTCAGGTGCGCCGCAATTGTGCCCGATTGAAGATTGAATGGGCGTTGCTCGCGGTCGATGAACTTGAGTGCAATGCCTTCCTGTTCATCCAGCTGCCAGTACGGGCCGGCGATGCTATGCTCCTTGCCGTGGAAAGGCGGAATGATCTGTTCGCCGCTGGCCTTCACCAACGCCACCTTTTCTACACTGTAGATTTCGCAGCCTGTTAACTTGGGATGCAGAGGGTAGGCTCCGCTCCGGCCATCAAGGCGGATTGGTGCGGCAGGGAGGGGGAATATGTTGATCGCAGGTGTGCAACCGAGTCGGAGGCTTTCAATGCAGGCAGCGCGAAGACGTGGGTTGCAGCTCGGGAGAACGATGTGGAGTGAGATCTGCTTGCATCCCGGCGCACACACTGCGGAGATGCCTTCCAGGTCCAGATCAATGAAGTCAAACTTCTGCGGAAAGTGGAAATATTCGGTGAGGAGGCGTGGACTTTGTGGGCCTGCTTGCGATGGCAGCAGGGCTTCAGCGTCGCCTTCGCCGACGGCTGCGAACGGCGGCTTGGCGAGCGCGTGCCAGGCCCCGTCCGCCTCAAGGCACACACACCTGCCGTGCATCAGGATGGCGTCCAGTAGCGCCCCGCGCAGGCCCGGTTCGCCTGCGATGTGGATTCGTAGATTGCGAACTGGGGGCTGATTGAAAGACGCACTGTTTGCAGTGCAATGCAATCCGATGATTAGCGCAGAAGTGGCGTCGCCGGGCAGGCTTAAGGACGCCGGCAGGTCTATCGTTAGCTGGAATTTGACGTCGGCGATTGCGATTGGTGCAATGCAGGCTTCATAGGCAGTTGTGAACTTATTCGCGCCTGCGCACAGGATAGCGCCGAGCGGCAGGCGGCTGACTGCGTTGATTTCATTTGGCCGTGCTGACGATGTGTCGACGTGGGCAATGGCGCAGGCAGGAACGACGCGGAGGTAGTGCGGCTGCAGGGTTTGCAGCAGGGCTTTGTGAAATTCGCCGCGCCCTTCTTCGATCATCTTCTGCGTGGCCGCGTTGAGCAGGGCGACGGATTGCAGCAGGCGTTCGACTTCCGGATCCGTGCTGGCGTCTGGCCCAAGTTCGAGGGCGCTGGCGGTATTGGGGTGCTTCTCGGCGTATCGGCGCGTCGCTTCACGCAGGCGGACCAATTCTTGCTCATAATGGTGTAGCAGCTTTTCCATGATCACCCCCGGTCGCGGAAGTTGACGAGAATCCTGATGCCTGCCTGGCGCTCAAACCGGCGCAGGCGATAGATCCAAAAGTAGGTGTGCACCACCATCCGGGAAAATGCGTGCATGGCCATTGGCGTGGTGACCAGCGCGCAGATGGCGAGTGTGCTGCTGGATTTGTCGTAGGCGATGCTGGAGCTGAGAACCGGCGTGCCCACGGCGATGGCGGCGACCATTGTCCAGCCATCGATGCGGCTTGGCTGCGTGGCATGGCGGCCGATGTGACTCAGAAAATAGCTCATCGAGCTGCTTGTGATGGTCGCCTCTTTCAGCTCGCACCTGACAAATTGGTCGAAATAACGGCCGGTGCTGTTGTCAGTGGCGGCATTCCACAGCCGCACGATAGCGAGGATGACGGCACAGAGTAGCATGATCGCGATCACGGCTTGCCAGGCGGGCGGCGGCAAGGCATAGGCGGCCAGCACGATCATAGGGGCGGCGAGCATCAACAAGGGAACGATGTAGATGAAAACCAGGGTGATGATGGCCAGCTCCATCAGTCGCTCGGGGTTGCCGCGCTTGCCGGCCAGGCGCCAGAGGTAGAACACACCAACGAAATGTGCGAAGCCCAGGCAAAGCTGCAGGCGTATACCGAATGGGTTGAGGCTGATGGGCATCGCAAACAGCGATAACAGCAGGTTGGATGTGCCCCACGCTAATGCGGAGAAATGCCAGAGGTTGGGGCCTTGATGCGCTGCAGGTCTTGGCTTGAACATGATGTCTCACCCTTGATCCAGGTCACCCCGCCAATAGTGGTGGACATTCGTTTTGGCAATTTTGATTTAGGTCAAAGATTTTGCTGCGCCGCGTCAATAGACTTTCACTTACCGAATATCAATGACCAAGTGAAAGAGGCAGTGAAATGAAGAAAGCGATTTTGGCAGTTGTACTGGGTGGCCTGGCTCTGAATGCAATGGCTGAAGAATCCCCTTGGCTGGTGCGTGCACGTGCGGTGCACATCAACCCTGCGGACAAGTCTGATCCAGTTGGCGGCGTGGGCGCTTCCGACCGCATCAGCGTCAGCAGCAAGACCATTCCGGAAGTGGATATCTCCTATTTCTTCACCCCGAATATCTCCACCGAACTGGTGCTGACTTACCCCCAGAAGCACGACGTTTACCTGGATGGCCAGTCCATCGGTACCTTCAAGCACCTGCCGCCGACGCTGACGGCGCAGTACCACTTCACCCCGTCCTCCCAGATCAGCCCTTACGTGGGCCTGGGCGTGAACTGGACTACTTTCTCCAACAACAAGATCCTTAACGGTACCGGCAGCCTGGAACATGACAGCTTCGGCCTGGCATTGCAAGCAGGTGCGGACTTCAAGCTGGATAAGAACTGGTCCATCAACGTGGACATCAAGAAGGTGCAGATCCGCAGCGATGTGATGATCTCCGGCGCCACGGTCAGCAAGGTGAAGGTGGACCCTGTGCTGTTCGGCGTTGGCGTGGGCTACCGCTTCTAAGCGTTGAACAGGCCGCCCTGCACTTCCGCGCGCAGCTCCTGGGCCAGCGCGCGGCGGCGCGGGTCGGTGGCAAAGTAGCCTATGTCGACGGCTACGCCTTTTGATTCAAGGTGGATCAGGTCGCTGGGGTGGGTGGGCATGTGCAGCCGCAGGAAGTAGAGTTCCAGCTGGATGGTGCTCATTTTGCCGGCGGAGACTTTTTCCACCAGCAGCTGACCGTTGGCGAGCACGATGTGCTCGTAGTCCGTGGCGTGGCGGGCGAAGTAGAGGAAGGCGGCTGCAACGGCTGTCATTTCCAGCGCGGTGAAGATCAGTATCTGCCACATGCCAACCATGACAAAGCCTGTTGCAACGGCAAACGAGAACAGGCACATCAGGGCGTAAGCCATCCCCATCTGCTGGGGCGTCAATGAGCAATTGCGCCGCAGTAGCCATTCCCTGCGTTCCCTGAGCAAGTCTCGTTTCATGGAGACATTTTAGGCACAACTGGCGGGCAAAGGCAAAGTGTCCACTGCAGGGTCAGCGGCCTGTGTGGATTTTTCGTCCACAAGGCGGGGCAGGGTGAAGATGAAGGTGGAGCCTTCGCCGGGCTTGCTGCGCGCCGTCAGCGTGCCGCCGTGGGCTTCGGCCAGCTGGCGCGAGATGAACAGGCCCAGGCCCAGGCCGGAGGGGACGTTTTCCATCTTGCCGCGCTCGAAGGGTTCGAAAATTTTCGGCAGCATTTCTTCGGGAATGCCGGGGCCCTGGTCGATCACTTCGATGCGGGCGAATTCGCTGTCGGCGTGCAGCCGCACGTCGACCGGCTTGCCTTCGCCATAGCGCAGGGCGTTGGTGATCAGGTTGATGATCACTTGCTCGACGCGGAATTCATCCCAGCAGCCGGCGACGGGCTGCACGATCGTCAGGCGCAGTTCGGAGCCCATGTCGGCTGCCTGCGGCGACAGGTCGCCGACAATGCGCTGCAGCAGTGCTTCCAGGTCGACCGCGGCGGGGCGGATAGAGAGCTTGCCGGCGCGGATGCGCGATACGTCGAGCATGTCGTCGATCAGCCGCACCATGGCGTGAATCTGCCGCATATCGCGCGCTACCATGCGTTCCATCTGCTCGGGTGCGAAGTGGGCCATATTGCCGCGCTCCAGCTGCAGCTTGCGCATCTGGGCTTCCAGGTAGAGGGTGTTGAGCGGCGTGCGCAGCTCGTGCGCCACCATGGACATGAACTGGTCACGCATTTCCAGCGCGCGCTCCAGCTCCTGCTGCACGGCGTGCAGCTCGCTCACGGTGGCGTCGCGCTGGGCGACGGTCTGCCGCACTTCCTGCTTTTGCCGGTACAGGTCGACGAAGACGTTGACCTTGCTCCTTACCGCATCCGCATCCAGCGGCTTGTAGAGGAAGTCGACTGCGCCGGCTTCGTAGCCCTTGAAGGCGTAATTCAGCTCCTTGCCGGCGGCGCTGACGAAGACGATGGGTATATGGCGCGTTTTGCCGGTGCCGCGCATCAGCTCCGCCAGTTCAAAGCCGTCCATGCCGGGCATCTGCACGTCGATGATGGCCAGCGCGAATTCGTGTTCCAGCAGCAGGGCCAGGGCTTCTTCGCCGGTGCGGGCCTGATAGATGGCGCGGTCGTCGGCGCGCACCAGGGCGCTCAGCGCGCGCAGGTTTTCCGGCAGGTCGTCCACCAGCAAAACATTGGTCGGTTCCATCAGTGCCTCTCCAGCATCAGCAACAGTTGCTTGATTTGGTCCAGCGGTAAAATCAAGTCGGGCGCACGCAAGTCGATCGCCTCTTGCGGCATCACCTCGACTTCGGCTTCGCTGGGGTCCTGCACGACCGTCAGGCCGCCGGCCTTGCCGATAGCGGCCATGCCGGCCGCGCCATCTTCATTCGCGCCCGTCATCAGGATGGCCGCCAGGCTCGCGCCGTAAGCATCCGCCGCCGTCTCCATGGTGATGTCGATGGCGGGGCGGTTGAAATGCAGCGGGGCGTCGCAACTCAGTGAGAAGCTGCGGTCGTTCTCGATCAGCAGGTGATAATCCGCCGGTGCAAAGTAGAGAGTACCCGGAATGATAGCTTCCTTGTCGCCCGCTTCGCTTACCGGCATCGCTACCTTTTGCTGGAACACGTCTACCAGCTGGTTGGGGCGGCCACTCCTTACGTGAAGCACAACGATGATCGGCAGGCGGTAGCCGCGCGGCAGTACGGGCAGCACTTGCAGCAGGGCGCTCACGCCGCCGGCCGACGCGCCGATCACCACCGCCTCGGTCTTGCGGCCGGCAACTGCCATCTCAAGCGATGGGTAGATGGTCATGATTTTTTCCTGAACAGGCGATCGCGGCGCGCCAGTACTTCGAACTTGGGCCCGTAGGACGAGAAGTCAATGCTTTCTTTGGTGCCCAGGCCCAGAAAGCCGCGGTGGCACAGCGAATCGTGGAAAAGGCCGAGCGCCCTTTCCTGCAGCTTCCTGTTGAAGTAGATCATCACGTTGCGGCAGCTGATGAATTGCGTTTCTGCGAAAACCGAGTCGGTGGCCAGGCTATGGTCGGCAAAGGTGACGTTTTCGCATAACGAGCGGTCGAACAGGGCGGCGTTGTAGGCGGCCGTGTAATAGTCGGAGAAGGCGCGTTTGCCGCCGGCGGCCTGGTAGTTGGCGGTGTAGGTGCGCATGTGCTCCAGCGGGAACATGCCCTTCTTCGCTTTTTCCAGCGATTGCGGGTTGATGTCGGTGGCGTAGATGATGCTGCGCTCGAGCAGGCCTTCTTCTTTCAGCAATATTGCAAGCGAATACACCTCTTCGCCGGTGCTGCAGCCGGCGACCCAGATTTTCAGCGAGGGGTAGGTGCCCAGCACCGGCATCACGTGTTCGCGCAGGGAGATGTAGTAGCTGGGGTCGCGGAACATTTCCGTCACGGGAATGGTGAGGAATTGCAGCAGCTGGCTGAAGGCGTTCGGCTCGTGCAGCACGCGCGACTGCAGCTGGGACACGGTCTTGCAGCCCATTTCAGCCATGGCGTGCAGCACGCGGCGTTTTTGCGAGGCGCCAGTGTAGTCGCGAAAGTCGTAGCTGTACTTGAGGAAGATGGCTTCCATCAGCATGCGCAGCTCGATTTCCATGCTGCTGATCGGGGCGCCGTCGCTCATCACACTGTTTCCAGGGTTGGCATCCACACGCGCAGCAGGGAGTACAGACGGGACAGGTCGATCGGCTTGGCCAGGTAGTCGTTGGCGCCGGCGGCCAGGCATTGTTCCTGGTCGTCTTTCATGGCCTTGGCGGTGATGGCGATCACGGGCAGGCGGGCAAAGCGCTCGTCGGCGCGCAGGCGGCGCGTGGCTTCCAGGCCGTCCATGCCGGGCATCATGATGTCCATCAGCACCAGGTCGATGTCGGGCACGGTGTCCAGCTTTTCCAGGGCTTCGTGGCCATTGCGGGCGATTTCCACCAGGGCGCCTTTCTGTTCAATGGCGCTGGTCAGGGCGAAGATGTTGCGCACGTCGTCGTCCACCAGCAATATGCGGCGGCCTTCGAATACGCGGTCGCGGCTGCGTACTGCCTTCAGCATGTCTTGCCGTTCGCTGGAGAGCTGCGATTCCACGCGGTGCAGGAAGAGCGTGACTTCATCCAGCAGGCGTTCCGGCGAACGCGCGCCTTTGATGATGATGGAGCGCGAATATTTTGACAGCTCGGCTTCTTCGGCGCGCGTCATGCTACGTCCAGTATAGACAATCACCGGCGGGAAGCTGGCGATCTCCTGCTGCGACATTTTCTGCAGCAGGTCGCTGCCCTGCATGTCGGGCAGTTTCAGGTCCATGATCATGCAATCGAAAACAGTCTTGTGCAGCTGCTCCAGCGCTTCGGCGCCGCTGGCCACGGCGCTGATATCGATGTCTTTGTCCTCGATCAGCTTGACCATGCTTTCGCGCTGGCGTTCGTCGTCTTCCACCAGCAGGATGCGCTTGATCTTTTGCGTGAAGCGGCGTTCCAGCCGGTCGAACACGGCCAGCAGGTCCTGCCGCTCGGCGGGCTTGTGCACGTAGCCGATGGCGCCCAGGTGCAGCGCTGCTTCGCCGCTGTCGGAGGCGCTGATCACGTGCACGGGGATGTGGCGGGTTTGCGGGTTGTCCTTCAGGGCCTGCAGCACCGACAGGCCGGAACGGTCGGGCAGGCGGATGTCGAGCAGCACGGCTTGCGGCTGGTATTCTTCGGCCAGCCGCAGGCCCTCCTCGGCGGTGAAGGCAACCAGGCCGCGGTAGCCCGCTTCGTGGGCAAGGTCGTACAGGATGTGGGCGAAGTTGGCGTCGTCTTCGATGATCAGGACCAGCCGCTCCGGCGGCGCGGCCTTGCCACGGTCGTCTTCGAAGGGGCGGGATGCAGCGCTGCCGTTTGCTGCAGCACCGGTAGCCCTGGCGGATGCAAGTGCCGCCGTTGCGGCCGCAGTCCGGCCGGAATGCGCCGCCTCGGGCGCGGCCGCCGTCGCGTCGGCGCGCCCTGCTGGCTGTGCGGCGCCGTTCCGCGCCGCTGGCGATGCGCTGGCCGAAGGGGCAGGGCTGGTTACGGCGGACTCGCCGGGCCGGGCCGTGGGTGGCTCAGCCAATGGGGCGGCAACGGCCCATTGCGTCGGCAGCAGCAGGGTGAAGGTGCTGCCCTGCCCTTCCACGCTCGACACTTCCACTTCGCCGCCCAGCAGGCGCGCCAGGTCGCGCGAGATCGACAATCCCAGGCCGGTGCCGCCATGGCGCCGGCTCGGCGTGCCGTCGCCCTGCTGGAAGGCTTCGAAGATCGATGCCTGCTGGTCGGGGCGCACGCCGACGCCGGTGTCGATGACGGCAAAGCGCAGCAGGCCCGCCTCGCCCGGCGAAACCCGCAGGATCACCTTGCCGCGATCGGTGAATTTGACCGCATTCGACAGCAGGTTGCGGAGGATCTGTTCCAGGCGCTGGCGATCGGTGTAGATCGTCTCCGGCAGGCCTGGCAGGCGATCAACGACGAATTCCAGGTTCTTGTCCTGCGCCAGCGGGCCGAAGGCGGCATCGAGGTTATCGATCATGCCCTGCAGGTGCACATCCTCCGGCACCAGTTCCAGCTTGCCCGCTTCCACTTTGGAGATGTCGAGGATATCGTTGATCAGCGCCAGCAAGTCGTTGCCCGCGTTGTAGATGGTTTGCGCAAAGCGCACCTGCTCCTCGTTCAGGTTGCCCTGGGCGTTATCGGCCAGCAGCTTGGCCAGGATCAGGGAACTGTTCAAAGGTGTGCGCAGTTCGTGCGACATATTCGCCAGGAACTGCGATTTGTACTGGCTGGCGCGTTCCAGGTCGCGCGCCCTTTCTTCCACGTCGCGCCGCGCTGCGGCCAGGGCGGCGTTGCGCTGGTCCAGGGCTTCGGCCTGCATCGCCAGCTTTTCGTTGGTCTGCTCCAGTTCCAGCTTTTGCGTTTCCAGGTTCGCTTGCGAGCGTTCGAGAATGCGCGACTGCTCTTCCAGTTCTTCGTTGGCGGTGCGCAGCTCTTCCTGCTGCACCTGCAGCTGCTCGTTCAGCATCTGGGTATCCGACAACACCTCCGCCAGGCGCTGGCGCGACATGGTGGCATCAATCGCCATGCCGACATTTCCTGCCACCAGCTCAAGGAAGTCCAGGTCGCGCCGCCCGACTTCACGCAGGAAGCCCAGTTCCACCACGCCGTTCACATTCTTGTCGCTGTGCACCGGCAACAGCACCAGCTGCTGCGGCGCGCCATTGCCCAGCGAGGACGAGACTTTGATATAGCCTTCCGGCAGCTGCGTCATGTGCACCGTGCGGCGCGTGCGGGCCGCCTGCCCGACCAGGCCTTCGCCGGGCGCCAGCACGCGGCCTTCTTCCTCGTCTTCCTGGCTGAAGCCGTAGGCGGCCGTGCGTTCCAGCGAGCCATCCTGGCGCACCACGTAAAACGAGGCCACCGCCACGTCCAGGTAGCGCGCCATGAATTCCAGCAGCGTGGACGAAAGCAGCGGCAATGCCATCTGCCCTATGCCCTGCTCGGCAAGCTGGCTCTGGCCTTCGCGCAGCCAGGCCTGGTGCTGCAGCTGGTAGGCGTGAGTGTGCTGTTCCTGCAACGCGTCGCGGTAGACATTCGACAAGCGCAGCAGGTCGCGCCGTCCCAGCCACGCCAGCAGGGCGCTGACCGCCACGCTCACGGCGAGGAAAATCGCCACCGTCCAGAAGCCCACCAGGCGCAGGGTTTCGTTGCGCGTCGCGCGCTGCAGCTCTTCATGCGCGATGAAGTCGCGGAATTGCTCGCGCAGTTCGTCGGACGGCACTTTGCCCACGCCCGCTCTCGCCATGCCAAGATAGTCGCCTCCCTGGCGGCGCGCGGCGATCATCCGGTCGGCTGCACGCAGCCATTCCTTCTCCTGGCTACGGATGTGGCGCAAGCGTTCGACCTGGGTTGCATCGTCGGCGACGATCTCGGACAGCATGTCGCTGGCGGTGTCGAAGCGCGGCCGCGCGGCGACGAGCGGCGTGAGGAAGGCGTCATCACCCGTCAGCAGGAAGCCGCGCATGCCGCTTTCCATGTCGACCGCCAGCTTGCGCAGTTCCTGCGCGCTGCCGATCGCGCGTTCGGTCGTTTCGACCGCGCTCCAGGTGCTCATCAGGTAGGCAAACAGGGCCACGAAAATGCCGGCGGCAACAATCCCGCCAAGCAGCGGTATCCTTACGTTGCGGTTGAGTATCCGGCGAAAACCCTGGTCATCGATGGTCGAACTACGCTGCATGTCATTGATCAACTGTCATCGGGAAGATTCCAGTGTACGCCTACGGCGGAGCTTGCGCGGCAATCGTGCGCGGGGGCTATAATTGCTTTCAAACCAATCACTTTCTATAGCCCATGCGCAAGATCCTGACTGTAGTGCCGCTGCTTCTACTGGCCGGTTGCGTGAATGATTCCGCAACCTTCTACGTGGACGGCTCACGCGACCATACGCTGACCGTGCGGCGGCAACAGGAGTATTTCTGGAAAGAGGATGCGCAGTACACGCTGATGGCGGCGCGCCTGCCGGATTGCCAGCGCGCGATTCCTTTGGGCGAAATGCCGCTGGAAGGTTTGGATTTTGAGTTGTTCGCCAGCGGCGACAATGTCTGGAGCCTGCGCGCCGGCAAATACGTCTGGCAGGTGGAGACGCAGGGCTGCACCCTGGTTTCCGAAGGCGGTACGACCACTGCTACGGGCGCCAAGCTTGGCACCTACACGGCGGAGAGCAAGAAAGCGAAGATGCGCTTCGATGCGGAGGCGGCGCCCGCTGCGCCTGCCCCCGCTGCGGACGCCGCCCCGGCCAGCAACCCGCCTGCGTCGCAATAGGCGCAGGCGGCCTTTCCGCTCAGGCTACATCCACCACTACCTTGCCCGCACCCACCGCGGCGTGCGCCGCGTTTGCCTGCTCGAGCGTGAAGCGGCCGGCTTGCAGCTGCACCTTCAGTTTGCCCGCGTCGACCAGGCGCGCCGCTTCCTTGAGGATGGCGCCATGGGCCGCCCGGCCTTTGCCTGACAACAGCGGCAGCAGGGTGAAGACGCCGGAGTAGGTAGCGGCGCGGAACGACAGCGGCGCCAGCGCGTGGGTCCCCCAGCCAAGGGCGCTCACCACATGGCCGCCGTACTGCCGCGCGGCGCGGAATGAGGCATCCAGCACTTCGCCGCCGACGGTGTCATAGACGATATCGAATTCTTCGCCGTCCACCTGCTCCAGGAAGCGCGCTCCCATGGCTTCGATCTGTTCGCGCTGTGCCGGGCGGCCCGTCGCCGTTACCTTGGCGCCGGAGGCCAGCGCCAGCTGCACGGCCATGCGGCCCACGCCGCCCGCCCCGCCTTGCACCAGCACCGACTGGCCGGGCTGCACGCGGGCACGGTCTACCAGCCCTTCCCAGGCGGTGATGAAGACCAGGGGCAGCGCTGCCGCCTCGCGCAGGCTGATGGAACGCGGTGCGTGGGCCAGCAGGTCGGCATCCACCGCCGCATATTCAGCCAGCGATCCCTGCACGCCGCCCACGCCGCCCGTCATGCCGAATACCGAGTCTCCTGGCGCGAAGCCGGTCACGCCCGGGCCAACGGCTTCCACCACGCCCGCCATGTCGATGCCCAGCACCGCCGGCAGCGGCATGCGGGCATGTTCGGCCTTGCCGGCGGCGATCTTGAGGTCAAGCGGGTTGACGCCGCTGGCGTGGATGCGCACCAGGACTTGTCCTTCGGCTGGCACTGGCTTGGCGATATCGCGGAGGGAGAGCGGTTTGCCGGCCGCTTCGAGGATCATGGCTTTCATAGGAACTCCTGTGAGTTGGGTTGGTATGGAAACCAGTGTAGGCGGCATCCGCTGCGGGAAAAACCGGGCCGGGCTGCAAACAGAATCCACGAATTGTGGATAATGGCGGGATGGACAAACTCGATGCCCTGCGCGTCTATTGCGCAGTTGTGGAAACCGGGGGCTTTTCGCGCGCGGCGGAAAAGCTGGGCATCTCCACGTCCTCCGTCACGGCTCAGGTGAATGCGCTGGAGGCCCATTTCCACGTCAAGCTGATGAACCGCACCACGCGCAGCATGTCGCTCACCGGCGAGGGCCGCGAATGCTACGAACATGCCCAGCGCCTGCTGGCCGGCATGGAAGACCTGGAAGCGAGCCTGCAGCATGCGGCGCAGGAGCCGCGCGGCACCTTGCGGGTGAATATGCCGGGCCTGGTCTCCCGGCTCTACATCGCACCGGCGCTGCCGCGCTTCCTGGCGCGCCATCCCGGCATCGCTGTGCAGGCCAGCGCCAGCGACCGCATGGTGGATATGGTGGAGGAAGGCTATGACGTGCTGCTGCGGCTGGGCGACGTCGGCGACGCGCGCCTGATTGCGCGGCCCTTGCTGCAGACGCGCTTTGTCTGCTGCGCATCGCCGGCCTTCATCGAACGGCACGGCGTGCCTGCTGAGCCAGCGGACCTGGCGGGCTTCGACTGCCTGCATTTCATCCTGCCGCGCGCCGGCCGCCTGCGCGAATGGCAGTTCGCGGATGGCGTGACGTTCACGCCGCCATCGCGCGCTTCCTTTGACCATGTGGATTCGCTGGTGGAGGCCTGCAAGGCCGGCGCCGGCATCGGCCAGTTCCTGTCGCTGTCGGTGGAAGCGGAATTGCGCAGCGGCGCCCTGCGGCCGCTGCTGGCCGGGTTCCAGGCTCCCGGCCCCGCGCTGACCGCCCTGTACCAGCAGCGGCACCAACGCGCGGCCAAGGTGCAGGCCTTTATCGACTTCCTGGCGGAAGTCTTCGCTTAAGCCGCTTTTTCGCTGTCCAGGTGCGACAGCTGGTAGTCGTTGTAGCGGCCACCTGCTGCGGCCCCCTGCGGCACGATCAGTTCCAGCGCTTCCAGGTCGGATTGCAGCAGCACCGCATCCAGCGCGCCCAATGCTTCCTGCAGGCGCGTGCGGGTGCGGGCGCCTACCAGCGGCACGATGTCGGTGCCTTGCGCCATCACCCAGGCAATCGCCAGCTGTGCCACGCTGATGCCCTTGGCTTGCGCTACTGACCGCATGCGCTCCACCAGTTCCAGGTTGTGCTTCAGGTTCTCGCCCTGGAAGCGCGGGCTGTGGAGGCCTCGGTAATCCTTCTCGCCTTCGCGCTGGGCGGTCCAGTGGCCGCTGATCAAGCCGCGCGACAGCACGCCGTAGGCGGTGATGCCGACGCCCAGTTCGCGTGCGGCCTGCAGCAGGCCATTTTCGATGCCGCGTGAAATCATCGAGTATTCGATCTGCACGTCCGTGATCGGATGCACGGCGTGGGCGCGGCGCAGGGTGTCAGCATTCACTTCCGACAGGCCGATGTGGCGCACATGCCCTTTGCGTACCAGCTCCGCGATCGCGCCGACGGTGTCTTCAATCGGCGTGGCCGGATCGAGGCGCGATGGGCGGTAGATGTCGATGTAGTCGGTGCCCAGGCGGCGCAGCGAGTAGGCGGCAAAGTTTGCCACCGCCTGGGGGCGCGAATCGTAGCCGATAAAGCCGCCATCCGGATCGCGCAGGGCGCCGAACTTGACGCTCACCTGCACTTGCTCGCGGTTGCGGCCGCGCAGCGCTTCGCCCAGCAGCATTTCGTTGTGGCCCATGCCGTAGAAGTCGCCGGTGTCGAGCAGGGTGACGCCGGCATCCAGCGCGGCGTGGATGGTAGCGATGCTTTCGGCGCGGTCGGCCGGGCCGTACAGGTCGGACATGCCCATCAGGCCAAGGCCGAGCTGGGAGGTTTGCGGGCCGGTGCTGCCAAGTTTGCGGGTTTCCATGTGTGATCTCCAGGTGGGGTTTCGATGGAGATCATTGTGCTATTATCGAATTCAACAATAAATGCCACATCATATACATCTTTATTCGAAGATAGATAACAATGGATCAGCTGAAATCGATGCAGGTCTTCCTGGCGGTGGCCGACAGCAAAAGCTTCACCCAGGCCGCCGAGCAGCTGGACCTGCCCCGCCCCACCGTTACCAATGCCGTGCAGTCGATCGAGCAGCAGCTCGGCGTGCGCCTGCTCCAGCGCACGACGCGCAAGGTCAGCCTGACTGTCGAGGGGCAGCTGTACGTGGAACGCTGTCGCGCCCTGCTCAATGAGCTGGAAGACATCAATGCATTGTTCCTGACGGATGGGCGCAAGCCTTCCGGCACGATAAGGGTTGACCTGCCGGAGCGGATTGCGCGCTTGAGCGTCATTCCTGCGCTGCCGGATTTTTTCGCGCGCTACCCGGATATCAAGGTGCGCGTTGGCGCCAATGACCGCATGGTGGACCTGGTGGGTGAAGGAATCGACTGCGCGGTGCGGGCGGGCGTGTTGCGCGACTCCACGCTGGTGGCCAAGCCGCTGGGGGCGATGGAGCAGGTGAATGTGGCTTCCCCGGCCTATTTAGCGGCGCATGGCGTGCCGCAAACGCTCGAGGATTTGCGCGAGCATTGGGCGGTGAATTATTTCTCCAGCCAGACGGGACGTGATCTGCCTTGGGAATATGTGGTGGATGGGGAGGCGCGAACGCTGGGGATGCGCAGCCGGGTGTCGGTCGGGAGTTCGGAGGCTTACCTGGGGGCTTGCCTTGCGGGGCTTGGGCTGGCACAGATTCCGCAGCCGGGGATTGAGCAGTTGCTGGCGGATGGGCAGCTGGTGGAGGTGATGCCGGGGTTGCGGGCGCCGCCGCTGCCGGTCTCCATCATTTACTCGCATAACCGCCATTTGTCGGCGCGGGTGCGGGTGTTTGTGGATTGGTTGGCGGAGGTGCTTCGGCTCGCTTGAAACCCGGTAAACCTGGGTCTGACCCAAGGGTCAGACCCTGTCTGATCAACGGCCTGCGGCTTCGGTTGGCCGGCTGGTTTGCCGGGTTTCGATGCCGGCACGCAGGGCATCGCCGAGCGCCAGCCCTGCCGGCAGCTTGGCTTGCAGCTTCTGCGCCTGCGTAAGGTTGCGCTGCTGGAAAGCGTCCGGCGCATTGGCAAAATCCTGGGCCAGAGCCGCTGCAGCCGCTTCGATCCGCGCGCTATCGCCCGGCGTAGTATCGATCACCGCCGCCAGGTACGTCACGCCCCACTGGATACGCGTCGCCGGCCCCACCGAAGAACGCCAGGCCTTCTCATACCAATCCAGCATGCCCGGCAAGTCGCCGCGCCGCTTGGCCGCTGAAGCCAGGCTCAATTTGAAGTAATAAGGCGCATGCGACTCCACCAGCGTGGACTGCAGCAAAGCCTCCGCCTCAGCATGCAAGCCCGCGTCATTGAGCGCACTCACCGCCGTGTTGACCAGCGTATGGCGCCCATACTTGTCATCCACCAGCGCCAGCGCCTGCTCAACACGAACGCGCACCAGCTGCGGCAAGTCTTTCCCCGCAAAGCCCATGCGCGTCATGCGCACCTGCAAGCGTACAGCAGTCAGCCGATCCGGCGCCGACAGCCACATATCTTCCGCCCACACATGCGCCGCATTCGCCATGGCGGTCGCCAGTTCAGCGTGGCGCGCCGGCGCGGCACGCACCAGCAGGTGGCCGCTGTTGCCGAAGATATCCATATTGGCACGCGCCACGCGCGCATCGCCCAGCACCTTCAACAGGAATTCAGGCGAGGAAGCATCGGCCACGCGGCCAGCCTGCGCGACCAGCGCGTGCAGGTGCAGGCGCGTCGCTGCATCTTCCACCTGGCGTGCAGCAGCCGCCGCTTCGCCGGTAACGGCGGCGGAAGCGAGCTGCGACAAGGTGGCCAGGGTCACGCCAAGGTCGCGGCCTTGCAGCAGCACGCCCTCGTCGGTATCCCACGAATAGTTCGACAGCAGCGTCCATTCGGAAGGCGACAGCGCGCGCGTGCCGTCCAGCGCTGCAGCCATCGATTCGCCGGCGGTGTGACCGGCGAAGCGCGCAGCCATCAGGGCTTCGCCAAACAGCTCGCCATCGAGTTCGCACGGCAGGCGGGTGATCTCGCTGCCATCCGGGCGGTACATCACCATGGTCGGATAGCTGCGCAGCTTCAGGCGAGCGGCCATGGCCTGTGCGTTCGGGCTGTCGCCATCGAGCTGGATCGCCACCATGCTTTGCAGCTTGGCGGGGAATTCTTCGCGGCCGAAGATTTCGTATTTGACCCGGTTGCACGGCGGGCACCACACGGCGCCCCAGTACAGGAACAGCGGACGGCCCGCAGCGCGGGCTGCCTCCAGTGCGGCGTCAAAGCCGCCGTCGAACCACTCGATGGTGTCTGCCATGGATCAGGACTCGCGGGCCAGTGCCAGGAATTCGGTGCGCATTGCCAGGTTAGGCTGCAGTTCGCCCAGCATGGCGGAGGTGACGGTTTCTTCGCCGGCGGTGCGGATGCCGCGCGATTCCATGCACAGGTGGCGGCACTTGACCACCACGCCCACGGCTTTCGGCTCCAGCACGGTCATCAGCGCTTCGGCAATCTGCATGGTCATGCGTTCCTGCACCTGCAGGCGCTTGGAGAATACGTCCACCAGGCGGGTCAGCTTGGACAAGCCAACAATCTTGCCATTTGGGACATAGCCCACGGTGGCCTTGCCGAAGAACGGCGCCAGGTGGTGCTCGCAATGGCTGTAGACCGGGATGTTCTTCACGACGATCAGTTCGTTGTACTGCTCGGCGCCATCTTCGAACGCCTTCAGCACTTCCGCCGGGTCCTGGCCATAGCCGGACACCCAATGCTTCCACGCCTTGTGGACGCGGTGCGGGGTTTCGATCAGGCCTGGACGGGTCGGGTCTTCGCCCAGATGTTCCAGCAGGCGGCGCCAATCGTCTTCGGTGAATACTTCTTTAGTCATGATTGCAAGGACCGTGAAATGTCAAATTCAATCCACCAGTATATCGCGTTCAGGGGCGGTTCGCTGCCAATAGCTCGCTGGCGATGGAAACCGTATGCGTTAGCGCTGGCCACTCATCTTCCGGTCCGAACCAGCGGGCATCGCTGATTTCATTGGGGTCGGTGACGATCTCGCCGTCCAGGTATTCGGCGGTGAAAGCGATCATCAGCGAATGCGGGAAGGGCCAGGACTGGCTGCCGAAATATTTGAGGTTGTGCACGCGCAGGCCGACTTCTTCGAACACTTCGCGGTGCACCGCCTCCTCCACCGACTCGCCAGCCTCGAGGAATCCTGCCAGTGCGGTGTAGCGTTTGTAAGGCGAATTGGCGTGCGCTGCCAACAGGCGCTGGTTCCCCTTCTTGATCAGCACCATCATGGCCGGCGAAATGCGCGGATAGGCGAGATGGCTGCAGGAAGTGCAGCGCATGGCGCGCTCGCCGGGCGCCAACGCCATCGGTGAGCCGCAGGCGCCGCAGAAGCGGTGGGTGCGCGCCCATTCGGCGATCTGGAAGCCGCGGCCTGCGACGCCCAGCAATCCATCATCGACTGCGCCGAACAAGGCGCGCAAGCCGACATAGGCATGTCCCGGCAGCGGCGGCGTGTCATGCGGCGCCTGCGCCACTTGCCAGTAGCGCCCCTCCCAGGTGCCCAGGGGCATAGCGCCAGCCATTTCCAGGCCCGCTGCAATCAGCTCCGTGTGCGCCGGCAGGGCCAGGCTTTCTTCACGCAGCAGCAGGCGGTCTTTGTGGAACACCAGCGTCTGGATATCGGTGGCGGAAGCCGGCTGGATCAGCGGCAGGAAACCTTCGGGCGTTTGGAGCATGGCATTTAATATAGTCCTGGCAACCGCCCGATGATACTTGAACTTCTATTGCGGCGAGCGAATGGCTGCAATCAGCTGCGAGGCCTTGAGCTTGCTGCCGATCTTGTGCCGCGCCCTTTTTCAGTTCGAGCAAAACCCGGTTGACCTCGGCCTCGCTTGGCTGCACCGGCGCCAGCGATTTCGCCAGCAGCGGCAGGATTTCCTTGCGCATGAAACGCGGGCCGGCGGCGATGAGCTGCCAGATGACAAGGCCAGCCCCGATGACCAGGCCAGCCACGACACCCTGCGGGCCAAATTCCGGTGCGATCGAATTGCCAATGGTGGCGCCGAGGAAGCACAGGGCAACGCCGCCACCGATTGCCAGCGCAACGCCGGCATCCATATGCGTGGTGGCGAAGTGCTTTTCCACTGTGGGCGAGATCAGGTTGATCGGCGAGAAAACCAGGCCTAACCGCTCTTCCTCCGACAACAGGTGCGGCGCGGCCTTGACCTTCGCCTCCAGTTCCATGCGCGGCGCCAGGGCTTCATCCAGGCCAGGGTAAGTCTCGCGCTTCAGGGTTTCCATTGGCCCCGAGCTTTTCGAGATGCCGGCATAGTCCTTCGGGTCCGCGTAGCTGAACGCGCCGCAGCTGGTGCAAGTACGCTCATGGCCAACCAGTTTGCCTTCGCCAGAACTGATGTAATAGACATGGCCCACCGACCCAAGCCGGGTCATGCGAAATGGCCGGGGAACCCTGCAAATACCGCAGAAATCTGCCACATATCCCAGCTTACGACGCGTAATCTTGCGACCCCAGACAATGAACATGCTGTTTCCCCAGAGGAATTAGATGTCAAATCATGAAGTGGCGTGTATTTCCTGTCAATTACAAGCGAATCTTAACTACTGCTGCCAAAAAAAATCCCGGCAGGCGTCAGGCCTGCCGGGATTTCATCTGGAAGCTGGTTCGTTCGCGATCAGAACGGAATGTCGTCGTCCATGTCCGAGAAGTTAGGCGCTGGACGCGGTGCCGGGCGTGGGGCCGGAGCCGGTGCAGCTTGTGGACGTGGCGCTGGACGTGCCGGCGGCGCGTCGTAGCCCATGTCGTCGCCGCCGCCCATGCCACCACCCATGCCGCCGCCGGTATCGCCACGGCCGCCCAGCATCTGCATGTTTTCAGCGATGATGTCGGTGGCGTACTTCTCGATGCCGTCTTTGTCGGTATATTTACGGGTTTGCAGGCGGCCTTCCACGTAGACGGAAGAACCTTTTTTCAGGTACTGGCCCACGATCTCGGCCAGGCGGCCGAAGAAGGAGATGCGGTGCCATTCGGTCAGCTCTTTTTGCTCGCCGGTGTTGCGGTCCTTGCTGCGGTACGAAGTCGCAACTGCAATGTTGGCGATTGCATCACCGCTTGGCATGTAACGGATTTCCGGGTCACGGCCCAGGTTGCCGACGATGATTACTTTGTTAACAGATGCCATGTGTAACTCCCACGGTGAAATTTTGCTAAACGGCGATTATATTTTCTTTTCGCAGCTGCGAGCAGACAATCTTGATCACTGGTATTATATACAGTATTTGCCCTCACTGAGACTGATCTAGCTCAAACATGGAAGAAATCCGCATCCGCGGTGCGCGCACCCACAACCTGAAAAACATCAACCTCGACCTGCCACGCAACAAGCTGATCGTGATCACCGGCTTGTCCGGTTCCGGCAAGTCGTCGCTGGCGTTCGACACCCTGTACGCAGAAGGCCAGCGCCGCTATGTGGAATCGCTGTCGGCCTACGCGCGCCAGTTCCTGCAGTTGATGGAAAAGCCGGACGTCGACATGATCGAAGGCCTGTCGCCTGCGATCTCCATCGAGCAGAAGGCCACCTCGCACAACCCGCGTTCGACCGTCGGCACCGTGACCGAGATCCACGACTACCTGCGCCTGCTGTACGCGCGCGTCGGCACGCCGTACTGCATCAACCACCCGGACCACGCGCTGGCCGCGCAATCCGTGTCGCAGATGGTGGATGCCGTCCTCGCCATGCCCGAAGGCACCAAGCTGATGATCATGGCGCCGGTCGTGGCCAACCGCAAAGGCGAACACGTCGACCTGTTCGAGGCCATGCAAGCCCAGGGCTTCGTGCGCTTCCGCGTCCAGAGCGGCACCCACGACGCCAAGATCTATGAAGTGGACGACCTGCCGAAGCTGAAGAAAACCGAGAAGCACACCATCGACGTGGTCATCGACCGCGTGAAGGTGAACCCGGAAATCAAGCAGCGCCTGGCCGAGTCCTTCGAAACGGCGCTGCGCCTGGCCGACGGCCGCGCCATCGCCTACGAAATGGACACCGGCGCCGAACACGTTTATTCGAACAAGTTCGCCTGCACCACTTGTGGCTACTCGCTGCAGGAACTGGAGCCGCGCCTGTTCTCCTTCAACAATCCGATGGGCGCCTGCCCTGAGTGCGATGGCCTGGGCCATATCGAATTCTTCGACCCGCGCCGCATTGTCGCCTTCCCCAACCTGTCGCTGGCTTCCGGCGCGGTGAAGGGCTGGGACCGCCGTAACCAGTTCTATTACTCGATGCTGGCGGCGCTGGCAGCCTTCTACGACTTCGACCTCGACACCCCGTTCGAGCAACTGCCGGCGAAAGCGCAGGACGTGGTGCTGCACGGTTCCGGCAAGACCACCATCCCGTTCACCTACATGAATGAGCGCGGCAAGGCCGTGGTGAAGGCGCATACCTTCGAAGGCATCGTCAACAACCTGCAGCGCCGCTACCGCGAAACCGATTCGATGGCGGTGAAGGAAGAACTGGCGAAGTTCATCAACGAGAAGAAGTGCCCGAGCTGCGAGGGCGCGCGCCTGCGCGTGGAAGCGCGCCACGTGAAGATCGGCACCGGCAAGCAGGAACGCGCGATTTACCAGATCGCCGACAAGCCATTGCGCGACACGCTTTCCTACTTCGAGCAACTGAAGCTGAAGGGCGCCAAGAAAGACATCGCCGACCGCGTCATCAAGGAAATCGTTTCGCGCCTGACTTTCCTGAACAACGTGGGCCTGGATTACCTGTCGCTGGAACGCAGCGCCGACACCCTGTCGGGCGGCGAAGCACAGCGTATCCGCCTCGCTTCGCAGATCGGCTCCGGCCTGACCGGCGTGATGTACGTACTGGACGAGCCATCCATCGGCCTGCACCAGCGCGACAACGACCGCCTGATCGACACCCTCAAGCACCTGCGCGACATCGGCAACTCGGTGCTGGTGGTGGAGCACGATGAAGACGCGATCCGCACTGCCGACTACGTGGTCGACATGGGCAAGGGCGCCGGCGTGCATGGCGGCGACGTGATCGCAGCCGGCCCGCTGAAAGACATCCTGAAATCGAAGGAATCGCTGACCGCCCAGTACCTGAGCGGCAAGCTGCAGATCGCCGTGCCTAAGAAGCGCCATGTGGCCGATCCGCAGCGCCAGCTGACCATCACCGGCGCCACCGGCAACAACCTGAAGAAGGTGTCGCTCAACCTGCCGGTCGGCCTGATGACTTGCGTGACCGGCGTTTCCGGCTCCGGCAAATCGACCCTGGTCAACGACACGCTGTACCCTGCCCTGTCGCGCCACCTGTTCGGCTCACAGACCGAACCGGCGCCGCACGATTCGATCAGCGGGCTGGAACACTTCGACAAGGTGATCTCGGTCGACCAGGCGCCGATCGGCCGTACGCCGCGTTCCAACCCGGCCACCTACACCGGCCTGTTCACGCCGATCCGCGACCTGTTTGCCACCGTGCCGGTGGCGAAAGAGCGCGGCTACTCGGCCGGCCGCTTCTCCTTCAACGTCAAGGGCGGCCGCTGCGAGGCCTGCCAGGGCGACGGCGTGATCAAGGTCGAAATGCACTTCCTGCCGGACGTGTACGTGCCTTGCGATGTCTGCCACGGCAAGCGCTACAACCGCGAGACGCTGGAAGTCCACTACAAGGGCAAGAGCATCACCGAAGTGCTGGACATGACGGTGGAAGACGCGCACGAATTCTTCAAGGCGGTGCCGGTCATCGCGCGCAAGCTGCAAACCCTGCTCGACGTGGGCCTGGGCTACATCAAGCTGGGGCAGAGCGCCACCACGCTGTCCGGTGGCGAGGCGCAGCGCGTCAAGCTGTCGCTGGAGCTGTCCAAGCGCGATACGGGCCGCACGCTGTACATCCTGGACGAGCCGACCACCGGCCTGCACTTCCACGATATCGACCTGCTGCTGAAGGTAATCCACCGCCTGCGCGACCACGGCAACACGCTGGTCATCATCGAGCACAACCTCGACGTGATCAAGACGGCCGACTGGATCGTCGATCTCGGTCCGGAAGGCGGCGCCGGCGGCGGCCAGATCATCGCCAGCGGCACGCCGGAAGAAGTGGCTGCCAACCCGGCCAGCGTCACCGGCAAATACCTCGGGCCGCTGCTGAAGAAAAAATAAGGCGCCCAGGCCCGTCAACCGGCAACATCGGTTGACGGGACGCAAGCTCCTGGGAGTAAAATGGTAGCTCCACCCTACTCCTCGGGCCGCGGAGGCCGCCATGCCGAAGCCGCATCGTTTGACCCGCCTCCTGCTGTGCGCCTGCGCGCTCGCCGCCGCCTGTGCGCAAGCCGATACGCTTTATTACCCGCGTCCGGAATCTTTCGAAAACGGCCAGTCCGACTACGGCTTCGAACTGCTGCAACTGGCGCTCAGCAAGGCCGGCAGCAAACACCACGCCGAATTGACGCCGGAGTACCGCCAGCAAAACCGCGCGATCGTGGAGCTGATCGCCAACCGGGGAAAAATCCACGTGGTCGGCACCATGACGTCGGTCGAACGGGAAGTGGAAATGCTGCCGGTGCGGATCCCCATATCAAAGGGTTTGATAGGCTGGCGCATTTTGCTGGTGCGCGAAGAAAAGCGGGATTGGCTGCGCGATGTGCACAACGCTCGCGAATTGCGCGATGTCCGGATGGCGCTGGGCTACGATTGGCCCGACCTCAAAGTGCTGCGCGGCGCCGGACTGCAGCCCGAAATCGTGCCCGCCTACAGCCGCCTGATTCCCATGCTGAAAGCGGGCCGCATCGATGCCGTGCCGCGCTCCATCAATGAAATCTGGAGCGAACTTCGCAACCATCCCGGCCTGTCGGACGAGCCGCACCTGGTGCTGCATTACAAGGCCGCCGACTATTTCTTCGTCAATTACGCCAATCGCGAGCTGGCGGACGAGATCCGGCGCGGCCTGGAAGCGGCGCAGGCCGATGGCTCATTCGACCGCCTGCTGCTTGGCTATTACGGGCCGATGCTGTCCAGGGCGGCGCTGGGCAAGCGCCGCGTCATCGAACTGCCCAATCCCGGCTTGCCGTCGGATACGCCGCTGGGCCGCAAGGAACTGTGGCTGACCTACGAGCAGTTGCGGCGCTAGGCTACTTTGCGCGCGGCGGCGAGCCAGCGTTCCAGGTTGCCGAAACGGTCGTAGCCCCAGAATGGTTCCCCTTCCGCGATCACAAACGGCACTCCGAACACGCCTTGCGCCAGCGCGCGCTCGTTGCCTTCCTTGAACTGCGACTTGATCGCCGGATCTTCCATGCCTGCCAGGAAGGCCGATCCATCGATGCCCAGGCCTTCCGCAATTCCCAGCAGCACCGCCTTGTCGGCGATATCCACCGCATCGGCGTAATAAGCCTGGAAGCAGGTACGCGCAAACGACACCGCTACCTCCTCACCATGGTTGGCGCGCACCCATAACATTGCTCGGCCAGGCGCGATCAGCATTTGCGGGAATGCGGGCGAAGGATTGAACGGAATCGCCTCCTCCTGCGCGGTGCGCTGCATGTCGCGTGTGACATAAGCCCACTTGACCGGCACCACCGGCGAAGGCAGCACGCCGGTGACCTGGGTCAGCGCGGGCAGCAGCACCGGATGCCAGCGCACCTTGGCGCCATGGGCTGCCGCCAGCCACTCAATGCGGCGCGCCGCGAAGTAGGAGTAGCCCGATGCGAAATCGAAATAGAAGTCGAGGACCATGGCCGCTCCTTAGTAGTTTTCGCCGAAATCGCTGTTATTGCGGGGCAGCCCGCGCAGGATGCCCCACAGGCTGCTCTGGCTCACAAAGTAGATGCCGACCGGCACCAGTAAAAGTAGGAAGCGCATTTTCGTCTCCACTTTCGCACACCCGTGCGAAGTCTGATTAAAAAAAGGCCGCAGGCAAGTGCCCGCGGCAACCCAAAATCACAAGTCGTTGAAGCTCTTGTACGTAGAAATCAATCGGTTGAAAGCACGCTGCGCATGGCGCGGCGATTGCTCGTCACGCAGGAAGCGGGCATCATGCAGCAGGCCCACCACCAGGCTGTAAATCTCGAACACCAGCTGTTCCGGTTCGGTGTCCGGCCGCAGCTGGCCGGCTTCCATCGCCTGCAGCACCGTCTTGCGCAGCGAAGCGCGCCAGGTCATCACGCCTTGCGCCAGGCGGTCGCGTACCGCGTTGTCCTGGGAATCGTCGAACTCGAAAGCGCCCGCCGTGTACAGGCAGGACGTACGCAGCGCCTCGCCGGCGGCGCGCTCGAACCAGGCTGCCACTTGCGCCTGCAGCCGCGGCAGTCCGCGCGGCAGCTGCAGGGTCGGCATGAAGACGTCGGCCGCAAAGCGGCGGTCGTATTCATCCAGCACCGCGCATTGCAGCTGCTCCAGCGAACCCACGCGCGAAAACACCCCGCTCTTGCTGATCCCTGTGCGCTTGGCGATCTCGCCCAGCGACAGCTTGCCGATGCCTTCCGCCGCTGCCATTTCCATGGCGGCGTCGAGAATGATGGCGAAGGTGGCCTCGCTTTTGGCAGTCAGGGTGTCCATGTGGCGAACTTTAGCACACATGTGCGAAATATCAAACCTAAATATTCCCGTTATTTTTTTTGATTGACTATTTTACAAATATGGCTAGAGTTGTATGAGGGAAATATTTTCAAGGAGAAAAATTTGAAACAGCCAATCCCGCGCCGCCTTATGGCGGCCGCCCTGCTCGCCTGCTGCGCCCTGTCCGCACAGGCCCAGATCTCGACCGGCGCGATGAGCGCGCCGCGCATGTTCCACCAGGCCAGCACCCTGCCGGACGGCCGCATCCTGCTGACGGGCGGCGCCCCGCAACCCGGCAGCGTCATCTACACCAGCACCGAGGTCTACGACCCGCTCACCGGGCAGTTCACCCCCGGCGCGCCAATGTTGCTGCCGCGCCGCAGCCATGCCGCGGTGACCCTGCTGGACGGCCGCATCCTGGTTGCCGGCGGCATGTCGACAAATGGCTATTACACCGATACGGCCGAACTTTACGACCCGGCCAGCGGCCAATGGAGCATGACCGGCCGAATGAATGCCACGCGTGCCGACGCGGTCGGGCTCCTGCTGAACGACGGGCGCGTCATGCTGCTCGACAAGCGTGCCGGCGGCCTCGAAGCCGACGTCTTCGATCCGTCCACTGGACTGTTCACCAGGACCGGTCCGATGATGGAACGCGCCTACGATTCCGGACTGGTGGTGTTGCCGGATGGCCGCGTCCTCAAGATGGGCGGCCTCAATTCGGACGGCTACAGCAAGAATGCCGAGCTGTGGGACCCGGCCACCAACCAATGGAGCGCCACCGGCCAGATGAATGAACCGCGCATTACCCTGCAGCCGGTCGTCCTCAGCAACGGTACCGTGCTGGTTGCCGGTGGCCGCCGGGAGTGGTCGCAGAGCAGCACCGAAATCTACGATCCCGCCACGGGCCAGTTCTCAACCGCCGCGACCATGCCTGCCAGCTTCGAACCCCGGAGCGCCAAGTTGCTGCCGAACGGCGACATCGTCTATACCGCCGACTGGACTCGCCAGCTCATGCGCTACCAGGCGGCGACCGGCACCTGGAACCTGACCGGCCCCCAGCGCAAGGTTGCGCGCGACAATGCTGTCGCGCGCCTGCCCGACGGCAGCGTGCTGATGACCGGCGGCTCTGAATTGAATCAGGCTACGTCGTATGCAGCGGTCTGGGAGCCTGCCTGTGCCGGCCAGGTGACCGACGTAATGTCGCCGGACCAGGCCTTCCCTGGCGATGGCGGTGTTGCCAGCTATGTGGTGACCGGGGCACCGGGCTGCCGCTTCGAGGCTGCGGAACTGCCCTCCTGGCTGACCGTCAACGGTGGTAACGTACAGCGACTGCCGGAGAGCGGCTTGCTTGAGGTCTTTTTCACTGCGGCCCCCAACCAGAGCGGCGCCGCGCGCAATGTCAGTTTCATGCTGGCCAACGCAAGCGTCAACGCCACGCAAGCGGCGTCGCCAAGCTGTCCGTCGGCGCCGGTGGTATCGCCCAATCCAATCAACGTTGGCAACCTCGGCGCCAGCGGCACCCTCAGCGTGACAGCCGCCGCCACGTGCCCATGGAGCGTCGCCTCCATGCCGAGCTTTGTGACCGCAACCGGCGCTGCCAGTGGAACCGGCAATGGCAGCATCGCCTTCACTGCCGCCGCAAATAATGACCCTGCCGCGCGCAGCGGGTCGGGCCAACTGCTCGCCATGGGGCAGTCCGTCACGTTCATCTTCACCCAGGACGGCCGGCCTTGCCCGACGGTGCCTACCATCAGCCTGAGCACCAACGCCTTCCCGGCGGCAGGCGGCACCGCAACCGGCACGGTGGCCGCTGCCACGACCTGCACCTGGTCGATCAGCGCGCCAAGCTGGGCCACTGTTTCTGCCGGCGCCACCGGTACCGGCAACGGCAGCTTTACCATCACGGCGCCAGCCAACACGGGCGCGGCGCGCAGCGGTTCGGGCATGCTGACCGCCCCGGGCGTTGCTTCGACCTTCAATATGAGCCAGGCGGCCTCGCCATGCGCGACGTGGAGCATCTCGCCATCCAGCGCCAGCATTGCTGCCGCAGGGGGCAGCGGCAGCTTGACCGTCACCGCCAATGCCGCCTGCACCTGGTCGCTTGGCACGGTGCCAAGCTGGATCACGCTGACCGGCGCGCGCAGCGGTAGCGGCAACGGCAGCATCAGCTACTCGGCCAGCGCCAATACCGGCGCAGCGCGCAGCGCAGCGACCACCTTGTCGGGCAGCGGCCCGGCCTTGCCGGTCAGCTTCAACCAGGCATCGGGCCAAGCGACCGCCTGCAGCACGCCAATCACCAGCGGTACTCCGGTCAGCGGCTCGCTCAAATCGAACGGCTGCCCGGCCGGCGCACGCGGCGGCAGCTACTACACCGACCGCTATACCTTCTCCGGCACGGGCGGCAAGGTCGCGACCATCGCCATGTCTTCGTCGAGCTTCGATACCTACCTGTACCTGCGCGACCCGGCAGGGAATGTGATCAGGTCCGACGATGATGGCGGCGGCGGCACCAATTCGCGCATCAGCTTCACCCTGCCGTCCAGCGGCACTTACACCATCGAGGCCACCAGTTATGGCAGCTACTCGACCGGTGCCTACACCCTGTCCTTCACTCAGTAAGGATCGGGGCTCCAGACGGCGTACATCTCGCCGTCTTCTTCTACGCCGGCTTCGATGAAACCGCAGGCGGCGTAGAGTTCCTTCGCCACTTCGTTGCCCGGCTGGTAGCTGCTCCAGATGCGCTGCACGTCGCCGTGCTTGCCGATTTCGGCCAGCGCCAGTTCGACGGCGCGGCGGCCATGGCCGCGGCCCTGGTAGCGGCGGTCCACCATCAAGTGATAGATCGCGTAGTCGCCCGGCTCGTCTTGTGCGCCCGGCGCGGCGTACATCAGGAAGCCGACCACGCCGTCCTTGTCGGCGATGGCGCGGCAGTGGTAGTTGGGATGGAAGCTGGCTTCCGCAATCGCGTACATCATGCTGGCGGCATGCTCCTGCTGGTGCTCATGCAGCTCCAGCTCGGCGATGTTGGCGAAGTTTTCCTTGCTGACCACGTGCAGGTTTGTCGTGATCCATTTCCTCAGGAAGCGTTGATATGGTCTCATTGATGGTTCCTTCTTCTTTTTCGTTACTGCTCTAGTACGGCATACATTTCGTCATCTTCGTCGCTCTCCGTTTCGACGAATCCAAGGCCGGCGTAAAGATCCCTGGCGATCGTGTTGTCGGGCTGGCAGGCGATCCAGATCTTGCGCACGCCGCCGCGCGCCCGGATCTCCGCCAGCGCCAGCTGCAGCGCTGTGCGGCCATAGCCCTTGCCTTGGTGGCGGAGGTCGATCATCAGGCGCCATACGCCGAATTCACCGGGCTTGCCTTCCAGTCCAAGGTCGGCATACAGCAGGAAGCCGACCGGCTCGTCGCCGGCGTAAATGGCGCGCGCCTGCATTTCCGGGCAGAAGCTGGCCTGCGCTATCGAGAACGCGTTGCTGGCCACGTAATCGCGCTGGTGGTCCAGCAGCCGCAAGTCGGCGACGTCAACAAAGTTCTGTCGGGTGACAGGTCTCAGTTGGATCTGCATGATTCATCTCCTCTTCACGCCGGAATCAAAAAACAAAAACCCCGGCAAGTTTCCTTACCGGGGTTTTTGTCGTGGGACGTCCGGCTCGGGGGTGGCAATTCGCCAAGGCCCCGAGCGCACGCGCATCAGGGCTATCTGGTGTTAATACAAGTGATAGCGGCAATACGCATGACTGTCCTTTCTTAATCTGGTGGATGAATATCTGACGAGCGCTGATTCTGCGCTCTTCATGAATGTAGTGTCAAGAAAAACTTTATATAAATATTCACTCTGCGTTCTTGTACAGGACATCGATGCGCTGGATGATCTTCCTGCTCAGTTCAGCCGCCGCGGCGTAGCGGTCGTAGAGCTGGTAAAAGGCGATCATCTTGCGCAGGCGGCGCTTGCCGTTAGGCGTCGTGAGCGCGTGATAGCGCTGCTCGCGCGAGTCCCCTTGCTCAAGCGCGACGTCGAGGTAGTCGCGCAGCTTGTTCTGGTTGGTACGCCAGCCTGACTCGGAATTGCGGATGTCCTGGTGCGTGAGCTGGTACAGGGTCAATATGTCGTTCAGCAGTTCTTCGTCTTCGATATTGGTCAGTTTGCCGCCGGACTTGAATCCTTCGAAGCGGCTGGTCACAGGTACGAAGAACCAATTGCTGTCCGCAAAAGCAAAGGCCTGGTCGAACTTTTCGCCTTCCGGTTCGGCCTTCGGATCCAGCGCCGCCAGGTATTCATAAGTCTTGTCACGGGCGTGATACGACTTGGCGATTTCATCCAGCTGCCCGGCGTCGCGCGCCAGGTCGGTTTTCAAGCCGACGAGGAATTCCTTGACCTGCTGCTGCTCATGGCGATGCTCGCTCATGCTGTGGAACCAGATGCTGACGCTGACGGCGAAGACGATGATTGCGATTTCCAGCGCGATCTCCTTCAGTTTGTGCACCAGGCGGTGTTCCTTGCTGACCGCCATATTGATCACGTTCTTGCCGTGCTTTGCGACTTCGAGTTCCGCCATGTTTTCCCCGCTGAATAGAAGCGGCGATGATAGCCTGCGTTAGCTTGGCAAAAAGTCACACTTTGTCACGCGGGCAGCCGTGCTCCCCTCTCCCTTCAGGTTTGCTACTGTTTGTTCATGATGAGCACTTACAAGATAGCGCTGGGTCTCTTGCTCGCATGCAGCGGGCTTGCCCTGGCTGCCGATCCCAGCCGCATCAGCGTGCAAACGCTAGCCGGCGGCAAGGAAGTCGCGCGCATCGCCCTCCCTATCGGCCAGCAGCACACCGTGCAGGTGGAAGGCAATCAGGTCGAGCAGGAAAATCGCGGCGCCCTCACCCACGCGCGCGGCAACGTGCGCGTGACCATTCGCACCGCTGGCAGCAGCGGCGCAACCACCATCACTGGCGATGAAATCATCATCAAGCGCAAGGTGCTGGACACCCGCGAGCTGGCCGCCATTCGGGCGCTGGAAGCCATGGGCGCTCCCGGCAAGCGCGATGCGGCGCGCGACCGCAAGGAGGTGGCGCGGCTGAAGACCATCGTCGCCTCCCACGGCTGGCCGGGCGCACGTTTCGCTGGGCCGGAGCTGTCTCAAAATGCCTTCACGGTCCTGATGCGTATGCCCGAAAAGGAGCTGGAGGCCATGCTGCCTGCCTTGCGCGAAGCCCAGGCGGAGAACGACGTGCCGGGCAGCCAGCTGGCGCAGGCCGAAGACCGGCTGCGCGTCGCCAAAGGACTGCCGCAGCGCTACGGCACCCAGCTGGCCAGCGGCAAGCCGGTGATCATCGAGGACGAAAGCGCACTCGATATCCGCCGCAAGATGATGGGTCTGCCGCCAATGCCTGTCACTTCGGGCCAGTAGTCACTCAGCGATGTAGAAGACCTCGCCACGCGGAGTGAACGGCAAGCGGCGTCCATCGGCCAACAGGAAGGCATGGTCCATGCTGGTTTCGAGTTTATCTTCACACCAACCATCAGTCACCACTAATATCGGGCCATGCGCTGGCATTTCCCCTTTAACTGAGAGATCGCGAAGGAAATCAAATCCCGGTTGAAGCACGGTTCCGCCCCGACCGCGCAGGGTGAAACGGTCTAGCAGGTTTTCCGGTTCCACCCAGCCGCAGTCATAGGCCATGGCGTCGCAGCACACCAGCCGAACAGCGATGACATCGCGGGCCATCGCATAGCTGGCGATCGCGCCGAGCGCTTTGCCCAGCATGGCTGGCTCCATTGAGCCCGAGGTATCGAGCAACACGCCGAATACGCGGCTTTTACGATCCTCTTCGGGAGGCTTGCACAACAATGGCCGAGGAATATCTGGCGTGGCTCCCTGCCTCCGCGACGGCCGCGCGTAGCTGCGGCGCACTTCCAATGGTGGAAAGCGTTCGTCGAACCAGTGCGCCAGCCGCGCGTCCCAGGGAATGGGCGGCTGTGCCAGACTGCGGATTTCTTCCAGCAGGCCAACCGGCACAGTGCCTCGGCAACCATCGTATTCCCAGCGATCCATGCCCTGTGCGAGCGCTCGGCGGCAGTATTCTTCTGCGTCGGTGAACTGTGCGCCACTGTCCTCCCCTAGCAAATCTGGCTGGCCGGCTCCACGCAGCGTAGCGAGCTTGCGTGAGCGGCGAATGTCGCGGGCGAGGCCATCGTAAATTTCGTCGGCGGATTTCCCTGCGAGGTCGGCGTCGTACAGCATGCCGATAGCGGGCGGTGAACCTACCTGCATCTCGAGCAGCCAGCTGTTGATCGCAAAATCGCAAGCGACATTCCATAGAACCGGATCACGCCCGCGTCGGCGCGAAGCGTGATTTAATCCTGCGTGCAGCAATTCATGGGCAAGTACAAAAAGTGTTTCATCATCGTTCAAGCCTGCTGTCGGGTTGATCCAGATACGGCGAGCGCCGACATCGATCGCGGCGACGCGGATGTCGTACTGCTGGCAGATGCGGACATCGTTCTCAAGGTCAAAACTAGCCGCCAATGCGCCCAGCAAAGGATAGCGATCCATCATGCGGCGCCGCGCGCGGTGTTCACGGCTTTGCGGCTGGTGCGCCTCGCCCACGGCTGCGCCACCCGCAATCGCAAGCGCCCTGCCAACGCCGCGTGCGATGCCATCCGCCAGCAGTTCGTTCCAAGGGGTCTGGCGCCGCCAGGCTACCGGCTTCTCCTCGAGTGACACAAACAGGGACGCCGCGCCAGCGATGTCTGCGTGCCAGGCCAGTAGTGGTGCAGGACAGCCTGCGGTACAAAAGTGCCGCAGCAAGGTTTCCACGCTTGCGTCTTCGCACTCCGGCAATCGCCATTCCTCCGGCAATTCGCCCATCTTGAGTTCAGCGCAAAACCTCGCTGCAACGACCAATGCAGCAATTTCCCACAGCTGCGCGGGTTCACGTCGCCGAACCAGTCCAAGCCCAAGGCAAGAAAGCACAATGCCGACAACGCGCGTCCATTCGCCCGGCTGAGCGCGTCGTTTCGGGTGCAGCCACACCGTACCGCCCGGCGCCACAGCAATCCATCCCTTTGCAGGAACCGTCTCGTGCGCCAAGTCCGTACGGAAGGTGGCCTGTCCCGCGATAGCGCCAAGAACGGGGTGTGCCAACACCTGGGCAATGCCTGCTTGCCGCGCAGACGATGCGGGATCGGGCTTCTTGTCCTTGTTCATGCAGTTTCCTTCTGGCTGCGACCGGCCAGCCGTGGCAGGTCGCGTGCTACTTCGACCAGGAACCATGCAGGCAGGCGGCGTCCTTGCAGGTCTTGCCCGAGGATGGATTGGGCAATTTCCACGCTGATGCGCGCCAAGTCGCGCAGCATGTCCTTGGCTCGGATTGACAACGCTTGCTGTGCGCTGCGCACTGCCGATTCTTCTTCCGGCAACTCCTTCAGCAAGTGGGCGCGGAAGGACTGTGCCAGGAAGTACAACACGTCTCGGTCCGCCGGCGCATCAGGCCAGTGCTGTTCGCCTTTGATAATGGCGTGTAGCCCGTGCTTGTGCCGCAATTGCTTAAGGAAACCCTTGAAGTTTCCTGCATGATTTGGCGACAACAAACCGTAAGCCAGTGCATCAAGCATGTCGTCGCTTGCATCTTCGCCAAAAGAATGCAGCGCATCGGACAGCATATGCCAGCTACGCGGGGTCGAGAAGGGCTCTTCATGCTTCGGCGGCTCGCTCCACAAGTGGTCCGGGCGCAATTGGATGTATTCCAGCACCCATGGGTGGATCTCGCCTTCGCCGCTCGCCCACTCCAGCCATTGGCGGTGGTCAGAGCGCAGATGGATGTGCGCCATGCGGTTCACCAGCGCCGACGGCATCGGCTTGACGATGGCAGCATCCTTGGCGCGGTTACCTGCGCCAATCACGATTGTTCCTTTCGGCAGGCTGTATTCCCCGATGCGCTGATCCAGGATCAGCGAATAGAACGCCTTCTGGATTTCATGCGACGACGCATTCAACTCATCCAGGAAGAGCACGAACGGCTCGTCGCGCACGATGTTCGCCGGCGGGAAGAAGCGCGAGCATTTGCCGTCGATTTGCGGGATACCCAGCAAATCTTCCGGCGCGAGCTGGCTGCCGAGCAAAGAGACGCACTCCATTCCCACCGCTTCCGCGAAACGCCGTACCAAGGCACTCTTGCCAATGCCCGGTGGCCCCCACATGAAGACTGGGCGTGTAACTGCAACGTGCAGCAAGAAATCTATCGCCTGCTGCTGGTTCAACATGATTGCTGATTGCATATGTTCACTCCCCCCGTACCAGATCACGGCGCAGCTGCTGCTTCAGGGCGCGCCGCGATTGCTCGTTGCGCTGGTGGTTGCCCGCGCGGCGCTGGCGTGCCAGCACGGCCAGCGGGTTACGCGGCTTGGGAAGTTTGATTGTTACCTTCATTGCTTATCCTTTCACGCACACCACTTGCTTCAGTGTGTGCACGATTTCGACGAGGTCGGCCTGGTGGGCCATGACTTCGTCGATGTCTTTGTAGGCGGCGGGGATTTCATCCACCACGCCGCCGTCCTTGCGGCATTCAATGCCTTGCGTCTGTTCGGCCAGGTCGAAGCGGGTGAACTTGCGTTTCGCTTCGCTGCGGCTCATGCGGCGGCCAGCCCCGTGGGAGCAGGAGCAGAACGATTCCTCGTTGCCCTTGCCGCGCACGATGTAGCTGCGCGCGCCCATGCTGCCGGGGATGATTCCCAGCTCGCCTTCGCGCGCCGAGATGGCTCCCTTGCGGGTGACGTACAGCTTGTGGCCGAAGTGCGATTCCTGCTGCACGTAGTTGTGGTGGCAGTTGATCGCTTCGCCATCGAGCTTGAACGGCGGCACGTGCGGCGCGAGTGCCGCTACGACGCGGCGCATCATTTCACGCCGGTTCAGCATCGCGTAGTCCTGCGCCCAGTCCACCGCTTCCACGTAATCGTCGAACAGTTCGGAGCCTTCGCTGAAGTAGGACAGGTCGCGGTCCGGCAGGTTCACCTTGTGCCGCATCATCTCCTTGCGCGCGGCGGAGATGAAGTAGCGGCCGATGACATTGCCGATGCCGCGCGAGCCCGAATGCAGCATGATCCACACGCGCTGCGCTTCATCGATGCATAGCTCGATAAAGTGGTTGCCGCCACCGAGCGTACCAAGCTGGCAGATCCAGGTCTGCGCGAACTTGTGCTGCATCTTCATGATGCCCTTGTGGCGCGCCACGATGCGGTCCAGGCGATCGTTCAGGGGACGTCCGGCGCGGCCGTGGGCGGAGCCGCGCACCTTGTCGTAGGCGTGCTGCTCGAAGCCGACCGGCACCAGCGTTTCAATCGCGCTGCGCACACGCGCCAGGTTGTCGGGCAACTGGCTCGCGGTCAGCGTGGTGCGCACGGCGTTCATGCCGCAGCCGATGTCCACGCCAACGGCGGCGGGAATGATGGCGCCGCGCGTCGGAATCACGCTGCCCACGGTTGCGCCGATGCCGGCGTGGACGTCGGGCATGGCTGCCACGTGCGGATGCACGATGGGCAGGTTCGAAATATTCAGCAGCTGCTGAATGGCCGAATGATCAATGTCATCCGTATAGATGTGCACAGGCACCAGGCCTTTGTGCAGGCTTTGCTTGATTGGCATAACGTCTTTCGTTATGCCGGGGCTGTAGAAACAAAAACCCCGGCGAGTTTCCTGGCCGGGGTTCGTGTTGGAAGAACGACCGGCTCGGGTGGCTAGATTGCCTGCCCCGAGCGCTCGCGCTGCGGGGCTATCTCATTTGCAGATTGTTGATAGCCTTACGTGGCATGGTCGTCCTTTCAAAAATTTGGGTGAATAAAATCAGTGGACGCGATTCTGCGCCGGTCCCGAACAGCGTGTCAAGAAAATTTTTTGACCAGTTTTTCTCTTCGATTAGGAAATGGGTAACGACGATCGCACCGCCCTTCTCTTCCGTGATCATGCTGTGCGTGGAAAGTTCGCGGTTTTTGCCATCATATTTACGTTGCAGTTCCAATAAAGTTGGGGGAAGCTTATTGGAACCTGGTGCCGGGTCAAAAATTGGGGAGGATGACGATGGGGTATCGCCGTTTTGCATTTGCCGTTGCGCTTGTTTTGGGGTGTTCCTGCGCTAGTGCAGGAAGTTTGATCAAGGCCTATGCCGACAAGGCAAAGAATGTCCATGTCGTGACTGCATCAGGCAAGGACCAGAAGCTGACTTCGGATCGGGATGCGGAAGATGTGCGGCTCTCACCGGACGGCGAAGTTGTGACCTGGCTGGTGACCCCGCTCATTCCCTCGGTCGATGGCAGGAAGTGGCCAAAGGAATTGCGCGTCTACCACGAGGGCCGCACGGGTACCATCGAATGTGCGGGAATCATCCGCGAGTACTGGTTCTGGAAGAAGGGCACGCATGTCGCCACCGATTGCGGCGGCATCCATTTCGCCGGCATTGAAACGCTGTACGACGCGAACACCTTGAAGGAAGTCGACAGCTTCGACCAGGCGGAAGTGCCGGTCGAGAAGCGGCCGGAATGGTCGACGGCGGCCAGGGAATAAAAAACGCGCCCCGTAGGACGCGTTCTTGCGGAAGCGGTAAAGCTTAGCCGTTCAGGCGCTGCTCCAGCTTGGCCATATTGTCTTTCAGCTCTTGCGGCAGGTGGTATGCCAGCTTCTCGAACAGTTCTGCGTGCAGTTTCAGTTCCGCGCGCCATGCGTCCTTGTCGATCGAGGTGATGGTCTCGAATTCTTCAGGCGTGAATGGCAGGCCGTCCCAGGAAATGTCGCCATAGCGCGGGGTGGTGCCGAAGATGTTTTCGACGCCGCCGCCGGTGCCTTCCACGCGTTCCAGCATCCACTTCAGTACGCGCATATTGTCGCCGAAGCCTGGCCATACGAAGTGGCCGTTTTCGTCGGTGCGGAACCAGTTGACGCAGAAGATCTTAGGCAGGGTGGCGCCCTTGCCTTCCAGGCGCTTGCCCATGTCCAGCCAGTGCTGGAAGTAGTCGCTCATGTTGTAGCCCATGAACGGCAGCATTGCGAACGGGTCGCGGCGCACCACGCCCTGCTGGCCGGCGGCTGCAGCGGTGGTTTCGGAACCCATGGTCGCAGCCATGTACACGCCTTCGATCCAGTCGCGCGCTTCGGTGACCAGCGGCACGGTGGTGGAGCGGCGGCCACCGAAGATGAAGGCGGAGATCGGCACGCCGGCTGGATCGTCCCAAGCCGGGTCGATCACAGGATTCTGGGTAGCGGCTACGGTGAAGCGTGCGTTAGGGTGCGAAGCCTTGGTGCCGGACGCCGGGGTCCAGTCCTTGCCTTGCCAGTCGACCAGGTGCGCAGGGGCTTCCTTGGTCAGGCCTTCCCACCAGATATCGCCGTCGTCGGTCAGCGCGACGTTGGTGAAGATGGTGTTCTCGTTCAGGCAGGACATGCAGTTCGAGTTGGTCTTGGTGTTGGTGCCAGGAGCCACGCCGAAGTAACCCGCTTCCGGGTTGATGGCGTACAGGCGGCCATCCTTGCCCGGCTTGATCCAGGCGATGTCGTCGCCGATGGTGGTGACTTTCCAGCCGTCGAAGGTCTTCGGCGGGATCAGCATGGCGAAGTTGGTCTTGCCGCAAGCCGATGGGAAAGCGGCAGCAACGTAGTGCTTCTTGCCTTCTGGGGATTCAACGCCCAGGATCAGCATGTGTTCCGCCAGCCAGCCCTCGCCGCCGTTCTTGGCGTCGTTGTAGCCCATGGTGGAAGCGATACGCAGCGCGAAGCACTTCTTGCCCAGCAGCGCGTTGCCGCCGTAGCCGGAACCGTAGGACCAGATTTCGCGGGTCTCAGGGAAGTGCACGATGTACTTGGTGGCGTTGCATGGCCAAGCCACGTCTTTTTCGCCGGCAGCCAGCGGCTTGCCGACGGTATGGATCGCAGGCACGAACTCGCCATCGGTGCCCAGCACGTCGTACACGGCCTTACCCATGCGGGTCATGGTGCGCATGTTGACAGCGACGTATGGGGAGTCGGACAGTTCCACGCCGATGTGGGCGATCGGGGAACCCAGTGGGCCCATCGAGAACGGCACCACGTACATGGTGCGGCCGGCCATGCAGCCGTCGAACAGGCCGTTCAGGGTGCCGCGCATTTCCTGCGGGTCCATCCAGTTGTTGGTCGGGCCGGCGGCTTCCTTGGTCTGCGAGCAGATGAAGGTGCGGTCTTCAACGCGGGCCACGTCGGTCGGGTCGGAGCAAGCCAGGTAGGAGTTAGGACGCTTGGCGTCGTTCAGCTTCTTCATGGTGCCGGCGGCAACCATTTCAGCGCACAGGCGGTCGTACTCTTCCTGCGAGCCATCGCACCAGTAGATGCGGGCAGGCTTGGTCAATGCGGCGACTTCGGCCACCCAATTGATCAGCTTTTGCTGTTTGATGTAAGCTGGTGCGTTCATAGTTGCAACGCCTCCCATAACGGGTTGATTCATAGTACCTCCAATGCCAATAAAGAATTCTGTCCTTGTCCCGGCACGGCAGGAATCGTCGTCAGATAGCTTGCGCGGAAGATTGGTTGCTTCGGCGAAATACGGCGGTTCTGTCGATGCGCCCGATTTCTCGAGGGCGCGAGTGCCTGGCGGGGGTGGCTCAGGCACGTGGAACATATGCTGCTGGAGCCTGGTTGGGCTCCTTGAATTGGCCGATTGTACACCTGCGATCCCGCGTTTCCGACCAAAATGTAGGAATATTGCCCGACTAATGTAGTAGGCTATTCCAGATATTCACAAACCTGTTATTTCCCTACTATTTCCATCACAAAATCTGCTAACTGACATGAAAATTGCGATTCTCGATGATTACCAAGACGCAACACGTGGCTTGGAATGCTTCAAAATTCTGGATGGCCATGAGGTCAAAGTTTTCAAAAATTCCGTGAAGGGAATGGGCCAGCTGGTGGCCCGCCTGGCGCCGTTCGAAGCGCTGGTACTGATTCGCGAACGCACCTCGTTCAACCGTACTTTGCTATCGAAGCTGCCGAATTTGAAGGTCATCTCGCAGACCGGCAAGGTGAGCGGGCATATCGACATGGAAGCCTGCCGCGAGCTGGGCATCACGGTGCTCGAAGGCGTGGGTTCGCCGACTGCCCCGGCCGAACTGACCTGGGCGCTGGTGATGGCGGCGCGGCGCAAGCTGTTCCCGTACGCCGGCAAGCTGCGCGACGGGCAGTGGCAGCAAGTGTCGATCCGGCATGAACACAATACGCTGGGCCTGGTGCTGGCGGGCAGCACCATGGCGATCTGGGGCTATGGCAAGATCGGCAAGATGGTGGCGGGGTATGCGCGCGCCTTCGGCATGCGGGTGACGGTGTGGGGCAGCGAGTCCAGCCGCGCCGCAGCGGTCGCCGATGGCTACGAAGCGGCGGCTTCGCGTGAGGCATTCTTTGCGGAGGCGGATGTGCTTTCGCTGCACTTGCGCCTGGCCGACGGCACGCGCGGCATCGTCACCGCCGAAGACCTGGCGCGCATGAAGCCGGACGCGCTGTTCGTCAACGTCAGCCGCGCCGAGCTGGTTGCGTCGGGCGCGCTGGAAGAAGCCCTGGCTGCCGGCCGCCCCGGCTATGCCGCGCTCGACGTATTCGAAACCGAACCGCTTCCAGAAAATTCACCGCTGCTGCGCATGCCGAATGTGCTGTGCACCCCGCACCTGGGCTACGTCGAGAAAGCAAGTTACGAGCTCTACTTCCGCCACGCCTTCCAGAACCTGGTCAACCACATCAACGGCTGACTCCGTGTCCCACCCTGGGGTCACACCCGTTTCGGGACACGAGCTGGAGCACTATACAGCCGGGTCCGTGTCCCATTTCGGGTGTGACCCAAGGGTGGGACACGGGCTGGACTGTAGGGGCGTGGCGTGAACTTTGCTCCAGAGGCCGGCCCAGCCGGGCGGCCAGGTGATGTCGGGGCCGCGGTAGGGCGGGAGGTTGGCGCGCACGGGGATGACGGGGACGGCGGGCATCTCGGTCAGCGGGGCGCCGTGCGGGCGCTGCATGTCGAGGCTGTACATGTAGCCGGGTAGCAGGGCGTCGCAGACTTGGGCGAACCAGTTCGTGTGGTCTTCGTCGCGGCCGAGCGCCTGCGCCAGGCCTTGCGGGTCGAATTTCGCCAGCGCGTGCACCAGTTCTTCCGTCGTGGCGCCGGGCTGGTCGCCCCAGCCCATCACGGGATTGAAGATGTAATCGGCGCCGGAGCCGTACCAGCCTTCGCGCCAGGAGCGCTGCATCCAGTCGCGCGGGCCGGTGAACAGGTGCCAGCGCCAGTGCAGGCCGGAGGGCTTGGGCCAGGAGTACAGGTATAACTTCTGGTAGCCGGCCTTGTGCAACTCGCGGACGACGGCCATCAGCCGTGCGTGCGGCATGCGGTCGGGCGGGGCGCGGCGGAACAGGATCGCTTCGCCGTCGGCGAACTGCACTTCGTCGGTGGACAGGTTCAGGTCGAGCGTGCGCGATTCATTGCCAAACCGGGCGGAGATCCAGCCGGTGAGCAAATTGACGGCCGTGATCACTCCGTAGCCGCGGTAGCGGTGGAAAATCACGGTTCCTGGTGCGAGCGCTTTCATGGTCTGGCCGGGCAAAAAACCCAGTGTAGTCAACAGTTCGGCGGAATGCCAGCCGGTTGCGGAAAACTTTTTCGGCTATCATGCACGCCATTCATCGATTTCATTTTAATTCATCATGACCCTGCGCATCATTGCCACCGGCGGCACTTTCGACAAGCATTACAACGAACTGAATGGCACCTTGGCTTTCGCCGACAGCCACCTGCCTGCCGCGATCAAGCGCGCCCGCATCACCACGCCTTGCGAACTGGAAGTGGTGTCGCTGCTGGATTCACTGGACATGGTTGATGCCGACCGCCAGCGCGTGCTGGCCGCTTGCCAGGCTGCGTCGGAAAAGGCGATCGTGATCGTGCACGGCACCGATACCATGCCGCAGACCGCCGCGGTCCTGGGGCCGGCAATCAAGGACAAGACCATCGTCTTCACCGGTGCCATGATCCCTTACGAGATCGATAACTCGGATGCTTTCTTCAACATGGGCTTTGCCTGCGGCGTGGCGCAGGTGCTGCCGCCCGGCGTGTACGTGGCGATGAACGGCCAGATCTTCGCTTGGGATAACGTGCAGAAAAACAAAGCGGCTGGTGTGTTCCAGCCGCTCTGAGTTACCTGATCTTCGCCAGCGTTTGCTGGAAGCGTTCGGCGTCCTGGTAGCCGATCACGCGCGCTCCTTCCTTGCCCCCGCCGCCGAACAGGATGATGGCGGGCGGTCCAAACAGGCCAAAGCGTTTCAGCAGGGCCTTGTCTTGTTCGGTGTTGGCGGTGACGTCGGCTTGCAGTAGCACCGCGCCTTGCAGCGCTGCTTTCACTGGTGCGGCGCTGAAGGTGAATTTTTCCATCTCTTTGCACGATACGCACCAGTCGGCGTAAAAGTCGAGCATGACGGGTTTGCCTTTCGCGAGTTCGGCCTCCAGTTCCTGCACATTGCTGATACGCTTGAATGGCAGCGCCGAAGTGTGGTGGCTAGGCAGTAGCGGCAATGCCATCCAGGCGGCCAGCGCCAGCAGCATGACGCCGAAGCCTCGCTTGACCCACACCATCCACGCGCCGGCCCGCGGCAGCAGGCTGCCGGCGGAAACGCCCACCAGCACCAGCGGCACGCTCATGCCGGCTGCCATCGCGAACAGGGCGCTGCCGCCTACCAGCACGTCGCGCGTCTGGCTGATGTAGACCAGGGCTCCGGCCAGCGGTGCGGCCACGCAGGGGCCGACCATCAGGGCGGAGATGGCGCCCATGCCGAAGACGCCGGCCAGCTTGCCTGCGCTGCGGCGGTTGGAGCTTTCGGCCAGGCGCGATTGGAGGGCATTCGGCAGCTGCAGTTCGTACAAGCCGAACATCGACAGCGCCAGCGCGGTGAGCAGCAGGGCGAAGCCGCCGATTACCCATGGCTTTTGCAGCGAAGCGGCGAGGCCTTCTCCTGCCAGGCCGGCGGCAATGCCGAAGGCGGTGTACACCAGGGCCATGCCAAGCGAATAGGCAGCGGACAGCAGCAGTCCGCGCTTGCGGCTTGGCTTGGCGCTGTCGCCGACGATGATCGAGGACAGGATGGGGACCATCGGCAGCACGCAGGGGGTGAATGCGAGGCCGAGGCCAAGCAGCAGGAACAGGGGCACGATCTTCAGCAGCCGTCCGCCCTGCAGCACTTGCGCCAGCGGTGCGGCGGCCTGCATGGTGATGCCGGACTCCATCGGCGAATAGCACAGGCCCGCGTCGGCGCAGCCCTGGCTTGTTACACGCAACACAAAGGGGCCTTCGCCCTGCACCGGCACGCGCACCGTAACGCGGTGGCGGTAGGTTTCCACTTGCTTGCCGAAGGTCTGGTCGAACTTCACTTTGCCGGCCGGCAGTTCAGGTGCACCCAGCTTGGCGCCGTCGGCACTGAACTTGAAGCGGTCGCGGTACATGTAGTAGCCATCGGCGATGTCGAAACTGACTTCGGCGGTGCCGCCATCGGCCATCCTTGCGGCGAAGCGGAAGGCGGCTTCCGGCTCGAGGAAGTCTTGCGCAAAGGCGCGGGCGACAAAAGCCAGCAGGGCAAACAGCATCAGCAGGCGGCGCATCATTGCACCTCAAGGGCTTTGACTGCTTGCGCCAGGCCGCGTTCTCCGGGGCCGATCACGCGCGCCACGCGGCCTTGTCTGTCCAGCAGGACGACGCTGGGGATCTGGCGCACGCCGAAGGCATTGAACAGCGCGCCGTCCTTGTCCAGCCGCATTGCCATGCGCGACTTTTTGCTGCGGGCGAATTCGGCGACTTCCTTGTCGGAGGACCATACCGGCGAGGCCACTGCCAGCCATTCGACGCCGTTGTTTGCGGCAAGCGTTTCGGCTTCTTCGCGCACACGCTGGCAGGCTTGCGCAGTCGCTGGGCGGCTCTCTTTCAGGTAGGACTCGCACCATGGGGAGAAGAACATCAGGGCGCGCGGTTTGCCTTGCGCGGCGGGCAGCGGGAGGCCCTTGGCGAGGTCACCTACCTTCAGGACGGGCTGGCTCGGCGCGGCTGCCGGTGCGGCCAGCGCCAACGGATTCGCTACCTTGCGCTCGTTGACGGCGCTCGCCAGCGCGTTTTCAAGCTCCTTGTCGTGCAAATGGCCGACGTGCTCGATGCGGCCATCGCGGCCGATCACGATGTGCTGCGGCGTGACGCGCAGGTTCAGCTTGGCCGCCAGCGACCCGTCGTCGATCACGATCGGCATGTGCAGTCCGTGCTGGGCGCGGTAGCTTTTCACGTCGGCTTCGGTATCGCTGTAGCCGGCATTGACCGCCACCACGGCGATCTTGTCGCCGTACTGCTCGTACGCTTTTTCGAATGCCGGCATCTGCTCACGGCATGGCACGCACCAGGTAGCCCAGAATTTCAGGTAGACCGGCTTCTTGCCGTAAAAGCTGGCCAGGTCGATACGCTGGCCGTCGATGGTCTGCAGGACCGCCGCCGGTCCGGGTTGGCCGACCAGCGCCTTGCCGGCCAGCTTGGCGCGGCTGGCGCCGCTGCCCGCTTCGTCCGCGTGCGCTGCGACCGTGGAAAGGGTCAGTAACAATGCTGCGATAAATGGCTTGAACATGATGGCTTTCGTCAGATTGGGATGAAAACCATGGTACCTTCGCCTTAGGCCATTAAAAAGACGCAAGAATTCGCTGAATTTATGTACCATTCACTCGACCTTTCCATTGACCGCAAGGCCGCTGCCTCCCTGGCCGACCAGATTTTCCTCGGCCTGCGTAACGCCATCGGCGATGGACGCCTGGCGCCGCAAGCGCGCCTGCCTTCCTGGCATGACCTGGCGGCGCAGCTGGGCGTGGCGCGCGGCACGGTGCGGCAAGCGTATGAGCGCCTGCGCGACGAACAGCTGGTGTTCACGGCGGGGGCGGCGGGGACTTTCGTCTGTGCGGGCGCCAGCGCCGGCATGGGAGCAGCGGCCGCCAGCGCGCTGCGCGACATGTCCCCTGCGGCGGCAGCGCAGGATGTGGTGCAAACCTTTCCCGGCCGGGCCGTCAGCACGCGCCCTTTCCAGGTCGGCGTGCCGGCGCAGGACGCTTTCCCTTTCAAGACCTGGTCGCGCGTGCTGGGCCGGGCGGCTCGCACTGCGGCGGCAATGACCCTGGCCTATCCCGACCCGCGCGGCGAACATTCCCTGCGCGCCGAAATCGCGGGCTACCTGTGCGTGGCGCGCGGGCTCGATTGCACCCCAGCGCAAGTGCTGGTCTGTAATGGCTATGCGGGCGCGCTAAGCCTGGTCCTGCACGCGCTGGAACTGAAAGGCACGGAGGCCTGGGTCGAGCAGCCTGGCTACAAGGCGACGCGCGACGCCTTGCTGGACGCAGGCATCAAGCTGGTGCCGGTGCCGGTCGACCCGGAGGGGCTGGACGTGGCTGCCGGCATGCGCAGCGCGCCTCGCGCGAAGCTGGCAGTGGTCACTCCGGGCCAGCAGGCGCCGCTCGGCGTCACGCTGTCGCTGCGGCGGCGCCAGGCCTTGCTGGAATGGGCGGCGCAGGCGGAAGCCTGGATCATCGAGGACGACTACCTGGGCGAACTGCAGCCGCAAGGCCGTGCGGCCCCGGCCCTGGCCTCGCAGGACCGTGCCGGCCGCGTGCTGCACCTGGGGACGTTCAGCAAGACGCTGACGCCGTCGCTGCGGGTGGGCTTCCTGGTGGCGCCGCCGGCACTGGCGGACAAGCTGGCGCAGGCGGCGTCCACCTGCGCCAGCGCGCCGCCGCCGGTGGTACAGCTGGCGGTGGCCGAATTCCTGCGCAGCGGCGCCTACCTGCGCCATCTGCGGCATATGAAGCGCTTGTACCAGGAGCGGCGCAATGCATTGGGTGCGGCACTGGACAAGCTGGGCGTGGTGCAGGCGCCTGCGGCACTCGGTGTGCTGCTGCAATTGCCGCCGGGTGTCAGTGACGTGGAAGTGGTTGCGCGGGCGCGCGGACTGGGCATGTCGCCGTCGGCCCTGTCGGCCTGGTACGCCGGCCAGGCGCCCGCACAGGGCGGGCTGCTGCTCGGCGTGACCAATGTGCCCGAGGACATGGCCGCGGGCTATTGCGAGCGCCTGCTGGCGCTCACACGGACGTAGCGAACGTTACGCCTTCGCTTCGCCGCCCAGGGCGTCGACGACGTCCTGCAGCAGCTTGGCCAGTTCGCCGGTCATCAGCATGAAATCGCCGTCGAAGCGTTCGTCGTCGTTGCGGGTAACGGCGTCGTTTTCCTTCATCACGTCCAGCGGCTTCACGCCTTTGATGGCCAGGGCTTCGGTCAGCACGAAGCTGATCTTGCTGTCCCAGGTCATGGCCAGGCGGGTGCACTGCTTGCCGGCGGCGATGTGGCGGCGTACTTCTTCCGGCTCCAGGGTGTGGCGCACGTAGCGCACGGCCGCCTTGCTTTCGCCGGTGGCGCGCAGTTCGGTATCCATATCGACGGTGAAGCCGGCAGGGGCTTCGTCGTCCTGCAGCCAGGCAGTCATCACGCCCACTGGGGAGCGCTGAACGCGCAGGCTCTCGATCGGCATGCGGTCGACGGCTTTCAGCAGCATCTTGATGATGTCATCGGCCTTGGCCGGGCTGGCGGCGTCGACCACCAGCCAGCCGTTGACCGGGTCGATCCAGCACCAGGTGTTGCTGCGGATGGTGAAGGCGCGCGGCAGCAGTTCGTCGTGCACGCGTTCCTTCAGCTCTTTCATGGCTTTTTTGCCTGGGGCGAAGCCTTGCTGTTCTTCCATTTCGGCGGCGCGCGCCTTGGCTACCTGGTTGACCACGGTCGAAGGCAGCAGCTTTTTCTCGGTGCCCAGCACCATCAGCATCTGCTTGTTGACTACGTGTACCAGGCCGCCATTTGGACGCGGCTTGTCCCAGCCCTGGCGCATCAGCTCATTGCTGCTGGCAGGGGAGAAGGCTTGCGACTGCAGTGCTTCTTCGAGTTGTTCTGGAGTAAATGCCCATGGGGCGGGCAGACGGTAAACCTGGAGATTCTTAAACCACATACTTGTTTGCAGCCTAGCTGAGCATTTTCAAAGGAACGACATTTTAGCAGGAGCTATTTGGGGCAGCGAACGATTAATGTTTTGCCCGCGTTATTGACCGCGTTCAGGCCAGCGTGATCGCGGTTGCCGCGCTTGAGCATGCAGTAGCTGCCGAGGGGAGTCGTCACCCGCGCCAGGCTGTCTCCATTGGGCAACACTGTTTCGGTCATCGAGAAGGCGCCGGAACCTTTGTAGGCCAGCGCCATATCTTGCGACAGTTTCGATTCGTGGACCAATACTCGGTCGTTGTCATTTTTGCTCTCCTTGCGCAGCTGGCGGTCGATGCCGATGGCGGCGTGGCGAGAGCGTTCCAGTACGCTTTCCACCACCGGCGCCGGCTGGGCGAAGGGGTCGGGGATGGCCGGTTCGGGCGCTTCGGCGGCGGGCGGCGGCGTGCTGGCCGAGGGTGGCGCAGAGGGTACGACCGGGACCGGCTGCGGTGAGACCTTGCGGCGGGGAGGCCGGGCTGCGGCGGACACATTTTGTGCCGCCTCCTTTGGCTGCCGGGCCGCCACTTGGGTCAGGAAGACGAGCTCTCCTTCGCGCTGCTGGCCAAGCGGCTGCGTGCGCGGCGCGGTGACGCGCCAGCAGGCCAGCATGGCCAAGTGCAGCCCGGCGACCAGCACCAGCAGGCCATGCCGGCGGTGGATTGCCATCAGGGGCACGTCTTCACCTGGGTTTTGTTCCCGTCGCGGAAAGGATCCTGCCCGGCCGCGCCGACCAGGTTCACGTATTCGCACCATTCCTGTCCGCCCGCGCGGTAGCGTTTCATGGTGCGGCCATCGCCCATGGTGGAGGTTTGTTCCAGCACCACTTCGCCGTTGTAGGCGCGCGCCAGCTGCTTGGCCAGCGGGCTTTGCTCCTGCACGATGGTGGCGAATTTATTCAGGCTTTCCTTGCGCAGCTGGCGGTCGATGCTGGCAGCGGACATGCGGGCCCTGTCGCGCAATGTTTCGGCTGGCGCAGCGGGTTTGGCAAAAGGGTCGGCCGGAACACTGGCGTTGGATGGCAGGGTGATCGTTTGTGGCGACTCTTCGCGCGCAGCCGGTGGCGCATCGGGCCGGGCTGCTTTGCTGGCGAGCGGCGGCGGCGCGGGCCGCGCATGCGAGGGCTGCCTGGCCGCGCGCGGCGCCGGGGCTGTTTCGTCGCGCGGCTTGGCCGCCGGCATATGGAGGAATACCAGCTCACCATCCATGCGCGGCGCCGCATCAATGGCATGCTGGACGACAGGGCGCCAGGCCATCAGCAGGGCGAGATGCCCCAACGCGATCACGACCAGCCAGGCGCGCCGCGCCGGGTTGAAATCTGCTTGCATAGGTAGTCCGGTTTGCAGCCGGACTCACATGCCAGCTCGCGCGGGAAAGGTATCACATATTAGCAAAAAGATCACCCTGCGCCGGCTGCGCCCTGCCGGCCTCCTCCAGCGAGCACAGCGCCGACATGCGCACGCCGAGCAGGCGCAGGCGGTCGTCCAGCGGCACGCGGCGCAGGCACTCGCCGGCGGCGCGGCGGATGGCGGCGGCATCGGCCGTGGGCGAAGGCAGCGTGAGGTCGCGCGTGACCGTGCGGAAGTCGGCGTAGCGCAGCTTGATGCCGACGGTGCGGCCGGCATAGCGCTTGCGCGCCAGGTCGTCCGCCACCTTCTGGCACAGGCGGGTGAAGATCTCGGACAGCTCGGCGCGGTCGCGCTTCACATGCAAGTCGCGCGAGAAGGTCGTCTCGCGGCTGACGCCTTTCGGCTCGTGGTAAGTGGAGATGGCGCGCTCGTCGCGGCCATGCGAAATGCGCTGCAGCCATTCGGCGTAATTGAGGCCGAAATGTTCCTGCAGCAGGGCGGGATCGGCGGCAGCCAGCTGGCCCACGGTGTCGATGCCAAGCGCCACCAGCTTTTTTTCCGCCTTGGGGCCGATGCCGTTCACCTTGCGCACCGCCAGCGGCCAGATGCGGGCGGGCACGTCGTCGTAGCCGACCACGGTCAGGCCGTTCGGCTTGTCCAGGTCGGAGCAGATCTTGGCCAGCAGCTTGTTCGGTGCGATCCCGATCGAACATGACAGACCGGTCGCGGCACGCACGGCGTCCTTGATGCGCTGGGCCAGTTCCCGCGTTTCGCCTTCGACATCGGTCAGGTCGATGTAGATTTCATCGATGCCGCGGTCTTCGATCTGCGGCGCGATGCTCGCGACGGCAGCCTTGAACAGGCGCGAATACTTGCGGTAAGAGTCGAAATCCACCGGCAGCAGGATGGCATCCGGCGCCAGCGCCGCCGCCTTCATGGTGCCCATGGCGGAGAACACGCCCAGCGCACGCGCCTCGTAGGTGGAAGTGGTGATCACGCCGCGCCCCACGTAATCGCGCAGGCGGGAAAACTCGCGGGTGCCATCGGGCAGCTGGCGCGGCTGGTGCCGCCCGCCACCGCCGATCACCACCGGCAGGCCGCGCAATTCCGGATAGCGCAGCAACTCGACGGACGCATAAAAGGCGTCCATGTCGAGGTGGGCAATGCGGCGGGGCCAGTCCATATACAAAAAGTCGAGTTCGCTTGCGATACTGTAATTATATACAGTAATTGCCCAGCTGGGCTTGCTGTGGCGACAACGCGACGCAGTTTTTGAGCGCTGCGCCGCCTTGCCATGCCTGTGCCATCATCAGGCACAGACCAACTTTCCGGTGAGGCATGGCATGAGCTTCTCGAACATGAATATCGGTATGCGGCTGGCGATGGGTTTTGCGCTGGCCATTGCGATCCAACTGGCCATGTCGCTGACAGGGATCAGCCGCTTGAGCCACAACGCCAGCCTGACCAAGCGGCTGATCGAAGACCGCTACATGAAGGTACAGCTGACCAACGACATGCGCAGCTATTCCAACCGTTCGGCCCAGTCGCTGCGCAACGCCATGCTGGCGCCTGACAAGGCCGGCAGCGACGCCTTCCTTGCCAATATGGCGGAAGCGGATACCGCCGGCACGGCAGCCGCCAACAAATTGCAACAGGTGCTTGTGCTGGAAGAGGCCAAGAGGCTGTTTGCCGAAGAGACCCAGGCTTTTGAAGCCTTCCGCGCCAAGCGCGACGAGGTACTCAAGCTGGTGAAGGACGGCGACCATGAGAGCGCAGTGCAAACCCTGTTCAACCAGGCGATTCCGCTGCAGAACGCTTATTTCGGCAAGCTCGATGCCATGCTCGCCCTGCAAAACAGGCTGATGAACAGTGATGGGGAAGAGGCGGCCAAGTCCGCATCCGATGCGACCATGTTGATGATCGGGCTGCTGGTGCTGGCCACGGTGGTCTCCATCGTGGCCGGCTACCTGATCACACGCTCGGTGACAGGTCCGCTGCTGCAAGCGGTGGAGGTGGCGGAAACGGTGGCGCATGGCGATCTGACGGCTGACATCGACGTGCGCCGCAAGGACGAAACGGGACGCCTGCTCAATGCGCTGAAGGACATGGTGTCGGCCTTGAAGCGCACCGTCGGTTCGGTGCGCACCTCCACCGATACCATCAATACCGCAGCGGCGGAAATCGCGGCGGGCAACCTGGACCTGTCGCGCCGCACCGAACAGCAAGCAGCCAGCCTGGAGGAAACCGCGTCGTCGATGGAAGAACTGACTTCTACCGTCAAACAGAACGCGGACAATGCGCGCCAGGCCAACCAATTGGTGGTGTCGGCGGCGGGCCACGCCAGCGAGGGCGGGCAAGTGGTGAGCGAAGTGGTGGATACCATGGGCGCGATCAAGGCCAGTTCGGCGCGCATGGCGGACATCATCAGCGCGATTGACGGCATTGCGTTCCAGACCAATATCTTGGCCCTGAATGCCGCGGTGGAAGCGGCCCGCGCCGGGGAACAGGGGCGCGGCTTTGCGGTGGTCGCTTCGGAAGTGCGCAACCTGGCGCAGCGCAGCGCCAGCGCGGCGAAGGAAATCAAGGAGCTGATCGATGATTCGATTTCCAAGGTCGATGCGGGCGGTGCGCTAGTCGACCGGGCTGGCGCAACGATGCAGCAGATCGTCGCTTCCGTGCAGCAGGTGGCGGACATCATGAATGAGATCACGTCGGCCAGCCAGGAGCAATCTTCCGGCATCGAGCAGGTGAACACTGCGATTGTGGAAATGGATAACGCAACGCAGCAGAACGCAGCGCTGGTGGAACAGGCGGCAGCTGCGGCGCGCAGCATGCAGGAACAGTCGGAGCGGCTGGTGGAGGCGGTGTCCGTGTTCAGGATGGAGGAACCGGCAGCGGCAGCCGCGGTGCGGCGCGTGCCTGCGGCGAGTACGCCGGTGCCTGCAAGGGCCACGGTTCCGGCACTGCGTGCGGCGCGCGGCGGCCCGGCCCAGCGCAAAACGCCCGTTGCCGCGTCCAGCGCCGGCGCAGCGGAATTGGCCGGCGAGCCAACTGTCGCCGCGTCCCCGGCTGACGGCAGCGAAGCGACAGAACCGATGGTTGCCGCGGGCGGCGCAAGGCGATCGGCCGGGGA
>NZ_WNKX01000002.1 GCF_009720745.1 Massilia eburnea
TGCGGCGCTGGCTGCCCGGCGGCACGGCCGCCGCAACGCGCCCCGCGTCCGAATAGTCCGGCCCCGGACGGCTGGGTGCGCGGGCCCGGCGCCTCCCCCAAAAGAGGTAGGCGGCGCGCCCCCGGATGGGCGATTTGCGGCAGGCGCCGCGTGGCTATTCTTTTAGTGCAATCAACCACTAAAAAAGAAAGGTCCACTCCATGTCATCCCCTATCAGCAACCGCCGCCGCAACGTCCTGCTGGGCGCGGCCACCGCCGCCGTCGCCGCCGGCGCTTCCCTCTCCGCTTCCGCCGCACCGGCCGCAGCCAAGGCCAGCGCCGCCGCCGGCCGCACTTCCGGCACCTTCACCACCCGCGACGGCGTGGAAATCTATTACAAGGATTGGGGCCCGCGCAACGGCCCGGCGGTCGTGTTCAGCCACGGCTGGCCGCTCAACTCCGACAGCTGGGAATCGCAGATGCTGTTCCTGGCCGACCACGGCTACCGCACCATCGCCCATGACCGCCGCGGCCATGGCCGTTCCAGCCAGCCTTGGGATGGCAACGACATGGACCACTACGCCGACGACCTGGCGCAGCTGCTGGACCTGCTGGACGTGAAGAACGCGGCGCTGTTCGGCTTTTCCACCGGCGGCGGCGAAGTGGCGCGCTACCTGTCGCGCCACGGCAGCAAGCGCATCGCCAAGGCCGGCCTGATTTCCGCCGTGCCGCCGCTGATGCTGAAGACCGCCGCCAACCCAGGCGGCCTGCCGATCGAAGTGTTCGACGGCATCCGCGCCGGCTCGCTGAAAGACCGTTCGCAGCTCTACCTGGACGTTGCCTCCGGACCGTTCTACAACTTCAACCGCCCGGGCGCCAAGCCGTCGCAGGGCCTGATCAACGCCTGGTGGATGCAGGGCATGATGGCCGGCCACAAGAACACCTATGACTGCATCAAGGCCTTCTCGGAGACCGACTTCACGGAAGACCTGAAAAAGATCAGCATCCCGATGCTGGTGCTGCACGGCGACGGCGACCAGATCGTGCCGATCGACGCTTCCGCCAAGGCCTCGGCCAAGCTGCTGAAGAACGCCAAGCTGGTGGTGTACCCGGGCGCGCCGCACGGCCTGACCGACACCCATAAGGACCAGCTGAACGCCGACCTGCTGGCCTTCATCAAGGGCTAAGCCATGGACCGCAAGCTGACAACCGCCGCCGGCGCGCCGGTGGCGGACAACCAGAACGTGGAAACGGCGGGCCCGCGCGGCCCCATGCTGCTGCAGGACGTGTGGCACCTGGAAAAGCTGGCCCACTTCCACCGCGAAGTGATCCCTGAGCGGCGCATGCACGCCAAGGGCTCGGGCGCCTTCGGCACCTTCACCGTGACGCACGACATCACGCGCTACACCAAGGCCGCCCTGTTCGGCGCGGTGGGCAAGAAGACTGAGGTCTTTGCCCGCTTCTCCACCGTGGCCGGCGAGCGCGGCGCGGCCGACGCGGAGCGCGATATCCGCGGCTTCGCCGTCAAGTTCTACACCGAGCAAGGCAACTGGGACGTGGTGGGCAACAACACGCCGGTGTTCTTCATGCGCGATCCGCTGAAGTTCCCGGACCTGAACCATGCCGTCAAGCGCGACCCGCGCACGAACCTGCGCAGCGCCGAAAACAACTGGGACTACTGGACCCTGCTGCCGGAAGCGCTGCACCAGGTCACCATCGTCATGAGCGAGCGCGGCATCCCGGCCTCCTACCGCCACATGCACGGTTTCGGCAGCCACACCTTCAGCTTCATCAACGCGCAAGGCGAACGGCACTGGGTCAAGTTCCACTTCGTCACCCAGCAGGGCATCGTCAACCTGACCGACGCGGAAGCGGCGGAGCTGATCGCCAAGGACCGCGAATCGTCGCAGCGCGACCTGTTCGAAGCGATCGAGCGCGGCGAATACCCGCGCTGGACGCTGAAGGTGCAGCTGATGACGGAGCAGCAGGCGGCGCAGTCGTCCTTCAATCCTTTCGACCTGACCAAGGTCTGGCCGCACAAGGATTATCCGCTGCACGAAGTGGGCGTGCTGGAGCTGAACCGCAATCCGGACAACTACCATGCCGACGTCGAGCAGGCTGCCTTCACGCCGGCCAATGTGGTGCCGGGCATCGGCTTCTCGCCCGACCGCATGCTGCAATCGCGTCTGTTCGCGTATGGCGACGCCCAGCGCTACCGCCTGGGCGTCAACCACCACGCGATCCCGGTCAACACGCCGCGCTGCCCGTTCCACAGCTACCACCGCGACGGCGCCATGCGCGTCGACGGCAACCAGGGCGGCACCATCGGCTACGAGCCGAACTCCAAAGGCGAATGGCAGGAACAAGCCGCCTACGCCGAGCCGCCGCTGGCCCTGGACGGCGCCGCCGCGCGCTGGAACCACCGTGCCGACGACGACTACTACAGCCAGCCGCGCGCCCTGTTCCGCCTGATGGACGAGCAGCAACGTCAGTTTTTGTTCGACAACACCGCGCGTTCCCTGGCCGGCGTGCCGCTGCACATCCAGCAGCGCCACATCCTAAACTGCAACAAGGCCGACGAGGCTTACGGGGCCGGCGTTTCCGCCGCGCTCGATAAATTGCGACCACTCTGGTAATTCAACGAAAGGAAAACAACATGACCATCACCGCTAAAGCCACCCCGGGCGCCCTGCTGCTGACGCCGCGCGACCACACCCTGATCATGATCGACCACCAGTCGCAGATGGCCTTCGCCACCCACTCGATCGACGCGGTCACCCTGCGCAGCAACGCCGCCCTGGTGGCGCACGCCGCCGCCGGCTTCGACGTATCGACCATCATCACCAGCGTGGCCGAAAAGAGCTTCTCCGGCCCGGTGTTCGACGAAATCAAGGAAGCCTTCCCGGGCGCGGAAATCACCGACCGCACCTCGATGAACACCTGGGAAGATGAGAACGTGATACGCCGCGTGAACGCCATCGGCAAGAAACGCATCGTGCTGGCTGGCCTGTGGACCGGCGTCTGCATCGTCGGGCCGGCGCTGTCGGCGCTGGACCAGGGCTTCGAGGTGTACGTGATCGCCGACGCCTGCGGCGACGTGTCGTCCGAGGCGCATGAACGCGCCATGGACCGCATGGTGCAGGCGGGCGCCCGTCCAATGACCTCGCTGCAGTACCTGCTGGAACTGCAGCGCGACTGGGCGCGCACCGATACCTACGAGCTGACCACCGGCATTGCCAAGAAATTCGGCGGCGCCTACGGTTTGGGTATCATTTACGCGCAGACCATGTTCCACGCCAAGGAAGGCCAGTGAAGATCTATCTTCTCTCGCTGGGAGCCGGCCTGCTGGCCGGCATCCTGTACGGCGTACTGAACGTGCGCTCGCCGGCGCCGCCCGTGGTGGCGCTGGTGGGGCTGCTCGGCATCCTGCTGGGAGAACAGCTTCCGCCGCTGGTGCGCCAGTGGCTGGAGCCGAAGGACCAGCAGGTATCCTGGCTGCATGAGCAGGTCAAGCCGCATTGTTTCGGCGAGCTGCCAGGCGCCAGCACCAAGGAGGAAACGCAATGACTGCTGCACCGGAGCTGATACTCCATAACGGCCGCTTCACGACGCTGGACAAGGGCCAGCCCGAGGCCGATGCGGTCGCCGTCACAGGCGGCCGCTTTTCCCACGTCGGCCAGGCCGGCGAGATTTTGCCGCTGGCCGGACCGCAGACCCGCGTCATCGACCTGCAAGGCCGGCGCGTGCTGCCCGGCCTGATCGACAACCACCTGCACCTGATCCGCGGCGGCCTGAACTTCAATATGGAATTGCGCTGGGACGGCGTGCGCTCGCTGGCGGACGCCATGGCCATGCTGCGCGCCCAGGTAGCGATCACGCCTGCGCCGCAGTGGGTGCGGGTGGTGGGCGGCTTTACCGAACACCAGTTCGCGGAAAAGCGGCTGCCGACCATTGAGGAGCTGAACGCCGTGGCGCCCGACACGCCGGTGTTCATCCTGCACCTGTACGACCGCGCCTTGCTGAACGGCGCCGCGCTGCGTGCCGTCGGCTACGACCGCGACACGCCGGAACCGCCGGGCGGCAAGATCCTGCGCGACGGCGCCGGCAACCCGACCGGCCTGCTGCTGGCGAAACCGAATGCCTCGATCCTGTATGCCACACTAGCCAAGGGGCCCAAGCTGCCGCCGGAATACCAGCTCAATTCCACCCGCCATTTCATGCGCGAACTCAATCGCCTTGGCGTGACGGGCGCCCTGGACGCGGGCGGCGGCAACCAGAACTATCCGGAGGATTACCAGGTGATCCAGCAGCTGGCCGACGCCGGCGAGCTGACCATCCGCCTGGCCTACAACCTGTTCACGCAAAAGCCCAAGCAGGAGAAGGAAGACTTCCTGAACTGGGCCGCCAGCAGCAAGTACCAGCAGGGCGACGACTACTTCCGCCACAACGGCGCGGGCGAGATGCTGACCTTCTCGGCCGCCGACTTCGAAGACTTCCGCCAGCCGCGCCCCGACATGCCGGCCAATATGGAAGACGACCTGGAAGGCGTGATCCGCATCCTGGCGCAGAACCGCTGGCCGTGGCGCATGCACGCCACTTACGACGAGACCATCTCGCGCGCGCTGGACGTGTTCGAGAAGGTCAACCGCGAACTGCCGCTGGAGGGCCTGCACTGGTTCTTCGACCATGCGGAAACCATTTCCCCCAAATCCATCGACCGCATCGCGGCGCTGGGCGGCGGGGTTGCGGTGCAGCACCGCATGGCTTACCAGGGCGAGTATTTCGTCGAACGCTACGGCGCAGCGGCGGCGGAAGCGACGCCGCCAGTCAAATACCTGCTGGAGTCGGGCGTCAAGGTGTCGGCAGGTACCGACGCCACGCGCGTGGCTTCGTACAACCCGTGGGTGTCGCTGTCCTGGCTGACCACCGGGCGCACGGTGGGCGGCATGCGGCTCTACCCTCAGCGCAACCTGCTGGACCGCGAAGCCGCCCTGCGCATGTGGACCGAGAACGTGACCTGGTTTTCCAACGAGGAAGGCAAGAAAGGCCGCATCGCCGTCGGCCAGCTGGCGGACCTGATGGTGCCCGACCGCGACTTCCTGCGCTGCGCGGAAGACGAGATTGCCGGCACAACTTCGCTGCTCACCGTTGTGGGGGGCAAGGTGGTGTATGGCGCCGGGCCGTTTGGCGCCTACGATCCGCCAATGCCGCCGGCCATGCCGGACTGGTCGCCGGTCAGCCGCTACGGCGGCTACGGCGCCTGGGGCGTCAAGCCCGGCGCCATGGCCGCCGCCGGCAGCGGCGCAGCGGCGGGCCACGCGCGCACTGCGGCCCTTGCGGCAGCGGCGGCATGCGGCTGCTCCAGCCAATGCGGCATGCACGGCCACCAGCACGCGACGGCCTGGACCCGCTCCCTGCCGATCGCCGACCTGAAGTCGTTCTGGGGCGCGCTGGGCTGCTCCTGCTGGGCGGTGTGACATGGCGCCGCACCTTCCCGGCGCCGCACGCCTGCGCACTGGCCGCGCCAACGCCGGCTGGCGTGTCCTGCGCTGGCTGGCCCTGCTCCTGCTGTGCGCGGCCTACCTGCAGGGCGGCTTGAACAAGCTGCTGGACTTCGGCAGCGCAGTGGGCGAGATGCAGCACTTCGGCCTGGCGCCGGCCGCGCCGCTGGCGGCCGCCGTCATCCTTTTCGAGCTGGGCGCGGCGGCCATGGTCCTGAGCGGCCGCCTGCGCTGGCTGGGCGCTGCCTGGCTGGCATTGTTCACGGTGGCGGCCAGCTTCATCGCCAACCGCTACTGGGAAATGGCGGGCATGGAGCGCTTCATGGCAGCCAACAGCTTTTACGAGCACCTTGGCCTGGCCGGCGGCTTCCTGCTGGTGGCCTGGCACGACCTGGCGCAGAAGGGAGGACTATGGCAATGGCACGCGGAACAAGCCTGAGTTTCCTGGCCGGCTATGTGGACACGCTCGGCTTCGTCGCCTTGCACGGGCTGTTCACGGCCCACGTGACGGGCAACTTCGTGCTGCTCGGGCGCGAGCTGGTGGCGCCGGGCAATGACGTGCTGCTCAAACTTCTGGCCTTCCCAGCCTTCGTGGCAGGCGTGGTTGCGGTGCGCGCGCTGGTGCGGCGCCGCCAGCGCGTGGGCGACGACGCGCTGCGTTCGGCCCACCTGCTGCAGGCGGCCCTGATGCTGGCGGCGGCGGCCGGCGCGCGCTGGGACATGGCGGCCGGCCTGCTGTGCGCCGCCGCCATGGGCGCGCAGAACGGCTACGGCAAGCTGCTGCTGGCCAAGCTGCCGGCCAGCACGGTCATGACCGGCAATGTGACGCAGCTGGTGATCGATTCCCTGGACCGGGTGGGCGGGGCCGAGCGGCCGGCGCTGGCGGCGCTGGGCGGCGGCATCCTGGCATTTGCCCTGGGCTGCGTGGGCGGTGCGCTGGCCTCGCGCTGGGGTATGGCGGTCGGCCTGCTGCCGGCGGTGGCACTGCTGCTGGCGATGGCGGTCCGGTCCGGGACCGACGCTGCCAAGCCCGAAGCGTCAAAGCGCGATAATGCCGCGCTTTAGGGCAATCGTGACGGCGTGGGTGCGGTCGTTGGCACCGAGCTTGGCCAGGATGCTGCGCATATGCGCTTTCACCGTTTCCTCGGAAATGGCCAGCTGGCTGGCGATGCGCTTGTTGGCGTTGCCGGCGGCGGCGCAGCGCAGCACCTCCACTTCGCGTTCGCTGAGCAGGGAAGCGCCCAGGTGGCTGGCCAGCTGCTGCGCAATCTCGGGCGAGATGTAGCGCTGGCCTTCGTGCACGGTGCGGATCATCTGCACCAGCTCCTTGCGCAGGCTGCTCTTTAGCAGGAAGCCGCAAGCACCCGCCTCCAGCGCGCGGCGTACCTGGGCGTCGCCGCCAAAAGTGGTGAGCATCACGATGCGGGCGGCGGGGAAGCGGGCGCGGATCGACTGCAGCGCCTCCACCCCGCACATGCCGGGCATGGCCAGGTCCATGATGGTGACGTCGGGCCGGCTGGCTTCCCAGGCAGCCAGCGCTTCGTGGCCGTCTCCCGCTTCGGCCACGACCCGCATATCCCCCTGGCCGGCAATGGCTTCCGCCAGGCCGGCCCGCAGCAGGGGATGGTCGTCCACCAGGAGCACCTTGATCGGCGCGGCGGGCGGCGGGAAATCGATGATGCTCAACCTTTAACTCCTGTCATACTAGTTTTTCGCCCAAATTTTACCAAGAGTGACACCGCCTGGGTTTGCGCGTACCATCGTCCGTACTTGCGAGATGGAGGATACGCGGCATGCCTGCCCCCGACCAGATCACCCACTGGCGCGAAATGATCTTTGCCCGCCTGGTGCAGGTGGTCCTGATCCTGGGCCTGGCGACGGCCATCCCCAGCGTGGTGCAGTCGGTGCGCGAGGGACTGTGGGGCGTCGTTGCAGTGGACGCCGTCGCACTGGCCTGGCTGGCCGCGCTCTGGCGGCTGCAAGGGGTGGTGGCCTACCCGGCGCGCGCCATGCAATTCCTGCTGATCGCCTTCGCGGTGGGCGTGGCGCTGATGCTGCAAGTGGGCCCGGTGGCGCATACCTACCTGCTGGCCGTGCCCTGCCTGGCCGCCCTGCTGGTGGGGCTCAAGCCCGCCATCTGGCTGCTGATGGCAGGCGCCGCGGCCATCGTGCTGACCGGCTTTGCGCCCGCGCCCGACCCGGCGGCCATGGGCCTGTCGGAGGACAACTTGCTGCGCGCGGCCATCGTGGCGCTCAATTACCTGTTCATCGCCGGCATCCTCACCTTCAGCTGCGGCGTACTGCTGCGCCACCTGGCGCGCTCGCTGTCCGAAGGCGAGCAACTGGCCTTTTACGACCCGCTGACCGGCCTGCCCAACCGGCGCCTGCTGCTGGACCGCCTGGCCGGGCTGCTGGCCAGCTCCGAGCGCCAGCAGGTATTCAGCGCCGTGATGTTTGTCGACCTGGACCGATTCAAGACCATCAACGATGCGCGCGGCCACGCCACCGGCGACCATTTGCTGCGGCTGGCCGGGCAGCGCCTGTCGGAGCTGGTGCGCAAGAGCGACACCGTGGCGCGCATCGGCGGCGACGAATTCGTGGTGCTGCTGTCGCACCTGGGGCCGGAGCTGGCGGCGGCCGGCAATGCGGCGCAAGCCGTGGCGGAAAAGATCCGCATCACGCTGGCGCAGGAATTCGACATCGGCGGCCAGGGCTACGGCTGCTCGGCATCCATCGGCGTGACGCTGCTGCCCAAGTTCGGCCAGAGCGCCGACGACCTGCTGCGCGAAGCCGATACCGCGATGTACCGCGCCAAGGCCGCGGGCAGGAACGGCATTGCCTTCTTCGAAGCGGCCATGCAGGCCGAGGTCGAACGGCGCCTGACGCTGGAACGAGAACTGACGCAGGCCATCGAGCAGGAACGGCTGCTGACGGTGTACCAGCCGCAGTTCGACTGCCAGGGCCGGCTGCACGGCGCCGAACTGCTGATGCGCTGGGAGCGCGACGACGGCAGCATGGTGGCGCCCTCGATCTTCATCCCGCTGGCCGAAGACGCAGGCCTGATCGTCCCGCTCGGGCTGTGGGCGCTGAAGCAGGCCTGCCTGGCGCAGCAGCGCATGGCTGCGCTGGGGTTATCGCTGCCTCTGTCGGTCAACGTCAGCCCGCAGCAGTTCCGCCAGGCCGACTTCGTACAGCAGGTGCGCGGCGTTCTGCAGGCGCACGGCGTGCAGCCGGCGCTGCTGATCCTGGAGGTGACGGAAGGCCTGCTGGTGGAAAAGCTGGAAGAAACCGTGGCGCGCATGAACGAGCTGGCTACGCTGGGTGTGCGCTTTTCGATCGATGATTTCGGCACCGGCTATTCCAGCCTGGCCTACCTGAAGCGCATGCCCCTGTATGAGCTGAAGATCGACCGCAGCTTCATCATGGACATGCCGGACGACGCCAGCGACGTGGTGATCGTGCAGACCATCCTGGCCATGGCCGGCCAAATGGGCCTGCGGGTGGTGGCGGAAGGGGTGGAAACACAGGCCCAGGCCGACTTCCTGGCGGCCCACGGCTGCCATGCTTTGCAAGGCTACCTGCTGGGCCGCCCGGCGCCGTTGCCGGCGCTGCTGGACCTGCTGGCGGCGCAGGCGGCCCTGAAGCCGCACAACGCCACCCGCGCGCCGTTTTAGCTGAACGGAACGGTCAGCGCCTTGCGCATGGAGACGCAGCGCTGGTCTTCCTGGTGCGCCACCAGCAGCGCGCGGCGGGTGCCGGCGCTCAGGTCGGGATTGGCCGCCGCCGCATCGGCCAGGCGCTGCACGCTGGCCGCGGTGCAGGTGGCGGGGATCATGGCGCCAGCGTAATCGCGCATGAAGACCGGGCCGGCCGACTTGTCCAGCGCCGGCAGCTGCGCCAGGCGCTCGGCGGCGCTCTGCTCGTTCAGCGCCACCTGGGTCGAAGGATACAGGCTGTGCATCGCGGCGCGGATGCGCGAGAACGGCAGCTTGGTCTGCTGGTCGCCGATCTTCGCCAGCCATTCCTGCTTCACCTTCGCGTCCGGACGCGCGGCCTGCGCCGCCACTGCGGCCAGTTCGCCGCTGTCGGACTTGTCCTTCGCCTGTTCGGCGGCGATGCGCGCTTCCGCGCCGTCGAAGGCATAGCGGTTCAGAATGGCGATGATGTCCCAGCGCAATTCCTGGCTCAGCGCCAGGCCTTTCACCTTGACCTGGCCGTCGAGCATGGCGGCCAGCCGCTCCAGCGACGCCTTGCTGCCGGCGGCAGCCATGTAAGTGTTGAACCAGCGGCGCTGGAAGTCGCCCGTGGTGGTAGCCGTGCGCGCCCAGGCCATCTTGCCGATACGCTCGGCGGTGTCGCGGGTGTACTTGGCGTCGGCCGACATGGTGCGCAGGTAGCGCAGCGCGTTCTGGGTCTTGCCCAGCACATCGCCCAGCAGCACGTAGTCGCGTTCAGCCGGCGCGTTGGCCAGCACGGTGTCGAGGAACTCGTTCAGAGGCAGGTCGCCGTCGCGCACGTTGTCCCACATGCTGTGCCACAGCATCGTGCGCAGCAGCTTGTCTTCCACCTTGCTCACGTCCTTGCGCGCGGTGGCTGCGGAGCGCGCATCAAGCTTGCCTTTGACGAAGCCCCAGTCCTGGTAGTTCGGGTAGACCAGGTCCGGACAGGCGGCGCCTTTCAGCTCCGCCACTTCGGTAGTGGCTCCCTTGTAGGTCACCGGCAGCACCTTGGCCACGGCCAGCTGCTTGCCCTTCTTCTGCATCAGGGCCAGCTGCACGCGCTGCTCGCGCAGGGTCGGGAACTGCGGCACGGCGCTCTGCTGCAGGCTGAAGGAATCGATCTTGCCGGCCTTGCAGCTGTAGTTGGCGGTGATGGTGTTCACGCCCGGCTGGTACAGCCAGTCCTGGGTCCACTGGCCCAGGTCGCGGCCAGCCGCTTCGGCCAGGCTGCCGATGAAGTCGTCCAGTTTGGCGTTCTTGAACTGGTACTTGACCAGGTAGTTGTGCACGCCCTTGCGGAAGGTTTCCTCGCCCAGCAGGTGGCGCAGCTGCTTCAGGGTGGAGGCGCCTTTCGAGTAGGTGATGGCGTCGATATTGTCAAAGGCGTTGGCGGTCGACGGCACCGGCGTCTCGATCGGGTGGGTGGTGACGCGCTGGTCCTGCACGTAGGCGCCTGCCTTGCCCTGAGAGTAGAAATACTGCCACGCCGAGTCCTTGAACTCCGTCGCTTCGGCGGTGGCCAAGGTGCCCATGAAGGAAGCAAAGCTCTCGTTCAGCCACAGGCCGTTCCACCACTGCATGGTGACCAGGTCGCCGAACCACTGGTGCGCCATTTCGTGCATGATCACGCTGGCCAGTTCGTGCTTCTCGTCGCCGGTCATTTTCTCTTTATGCAGGAAGGCGTGTTCGGCGAAGGTCACAGCGCCGGCGTTTTCCATCGCGCCGTACAGGAAGTCCGGCACCAGCAGCTGGTCGTATTTGCCGTACTGGTAAGGCACGCCGAAGTAGTCGTCGAACCAGGCCAGGCCTTGCGCAGTGTATTTGAACCATTCAGCAGCATCGATCTGGTCGGCCACCGACTGGCGCGCAAAGACGCGCATCGGGTATTTGCCGGTCTTGGTGTCTTCCCACACCTTGTACGGGCCGGCGTGCATCGAGAAGTTGTACGGGCTAAGGATCTTGGAGACCGGGAAGGTCCAGCGCTTGCCATCGCCTGCCGCTTCCACCTTGGTTTCGCGCGTGGTGGAGACCACAGTCCAATCGGCAGGCGCCGTCACATTGACCTGGTAGGTCGCCTTCAGGTCCGGCTGGTCGAACAGCGCGAACATCTGGTGCGCGGCGGCCGGCTCGAAATGGGAATAAGTGTAGACCCGGCCATCGACCGGGTCGACCATGCGGTGCAGGCCCTCGCCATTGGTGCTGTGCTTGCGCTCGAATTCAACGGTCACCGTGTTGCGGCCGGCCTGCAGGTCGGCGGCGGCCAGGGTGATGAACCAGTTGTTGTATTGCGGTGCGGCGATCGCCTTGCCGTTGACCACCAGGCGCTTGACGGTGGCCTTGTCCAGGTCCAGCGTGAGCGGCTGCGCGTTGTCTTTCAGGTCGAAGCTGACAGTGGTGGTATTGCTGAAGGTCTCTTTGCCGGTCAGCGTAAAGTCCAGTACATAAGCTACGTTCGACACGCGCGCCGAACGGGCGGCGGCATCGGACTGGCTCAGGTAAGGGTTTTCCGCGCGCGGGGTATAGGCGCTGTTTTCTGCTGCGATGCCGCTGGTGGCGACGAGTGCACTGACTGCCAGTGTAATGGCATGAGGAACTAGCGATTTCATGGTTATCCTTATTTCTGTCTCACCCCTGACCGGCCCCGGTCAGGTGGCGCGAGGATGATACCATTGGACGATGGACATCAAACTCGAATCTCCCAACCAGCCCGAAGTCGTGGCCCTGATCGACCAGCTGGACGCCTATCAGCTGTCGCTGTACCCGCCGGAATGCGTGTACGCACTCGACATGCATTCGCTGCTGCAGCCGAATGTGCTGTTTGCCGTAGCCCGCAATAACGATGGTGCGGCGGTCGGCTGCGGCGCCATCGTCGTGACGCCCGAGTTTGGAGAAGTGAAGCGCATGTTCGTGCATCCATCGGCGCGCGGCCAGGGCGTGGCGCAGCGCCTTCTCGGCAAGCTTGAACTGGAAGCGCAAGCGCGCGGCTGCCGCCGCTTCATGCTGGAGACCGGACCGTCGCAGCCTGAAGCTATCGGCCTGTATGAGCGCCTGGGCTACCGCGTGCGCGGACCGTACGGCGATTACCCGGACGATCCGATGAGCGTATTCATGGAGAAGGCGGCATGACGGATTCGCTGACCGACTTACGCGACCGCACGCGCGCCTTCGCGGCCGCGCGCGACTGGGAGCAGTACCACACGCCGAAAAACCTGGCGATGGCGCTGTCGGTGGAGGTGGCCGAACTGGCCGAGCATTTCCAATGGCTGCCGACCGGCCGGGCCGGCGAGCTGGCGGAAGGACAGCACCAGGCGATCTGCCATGAGCTGGCCGACGTGCTGCTTTACCTGGTGCAGATCGCCGACAAGCTGGACGTCGACCTGCACGCGGCGGCGCTGGAAAAGATCAAGCTCAACGCCATCAAATATCCGCCGCCGAAGGCGTGACTGGTTGCTTCCAGTAGCGTTCCCAGATGCGGTCGTGATATGCAACCAGCGCCGGCTGGCCCAGCACGTAGTCGTGAATCGGGCTCGGGAAGGGATGGCGTATTTCGGCGTTCAGGAAGCCGAACGCCGTCGCATCGATCAGGCTGGGCTGCCCGCCTAACAGGAAGGGCTGGTCGCCCAGAATTTCCTTCACCGACTTCCAGACTTCAATGCCCATCGCGTTGATGTCTTCGGGCTTGTGCCTTCCCGTGCCCTGTTGCCACGCCATGCGGCGATACTTCATTTGCACGAAGGGGAAAATCAACGGTGCGAAGGTTGTCAGGAATGGCTTTTGCCACGCGGGCGTGCTGCGTTTCGCGTAATCGAGCAGCAGCGGCTTGTAGGCATTGAAGTTGGCCTGCATAGCGTAGCGGTTATACAGCAGCACGAAATACAGGTGCTGCTCGAACAAGGCCCTTAAGGCGCAAGACCGGGCGCGCTCGTCTGCGGAGAGGTTCTGGTCGGAGATGGCTTGAGGGTGGAGATACTGCAGGTGCTGGATGATGAGGCTTGAATCGGGGACCAGTTCGCCGGCAATCATGGCGACGGGTAGTTTCTGGTGCGGCATGGCCTGGTTGGCGCCAGTGCGGGTCTCGTACGGTATGCCCGACATGCGCAGCCAGGTTTCCAGCTTGATCACGAAGGGGCTGATGTCCGGCGAAACCTGGAGGTCCGGATACCCGAATTTGTAGATAATCATGGCGTTCTTTTTATTGATTTATCCAAATTCATTATATCCAGCGCCCCTCCGATAACCAGCCTTTTATTCAGCGGCCAAGCGCCTTGCGGGCGACCGTTCAGCTTTCTTCCGGCATCGCCTGCCCAGGACTCCACTTGGTAACGAACTTTTGGGCCGCTGCCAGCATTTCTGGGGATGCCTTGGCCTTCACTCTTGTCAAGCCAGCCGTCGCCTCGCTCTCGCCGTATTTGCTGGCAAGGAGGTAATAAGCCAGGGGTAGAAATTCGGGCTTGTCGGCCGCAGGATTATTTTCGTAATAGTTCGCCAGGTTCACCATGGCGAAGGTGTGCCCCATTTGCGCGGCGCCGCGCAGCAAGGAGACGGCCCTGTCTATATTGCGAGGGATGCCGTCTTCACCCTGTCGGTAGATTTCGGCCAGGTTGTTCATGGAATCAAGGAAGCCCGACTTGATTGCGAGTTCGTAATACTGAATCGCTTGCGGAACGTCACGCGGAATTCCCTCTCCAGTATGCAGCATCATCGCGAGCGCCTGGGCGGCCTCGCGCTGTCCTAGCGCAGCGCCCTGCCGGAAATACTCGGCAGCTTTGGCCTTGTCGGTCACGCCAGATTTTTCGTTGCGATAAAGTTTCCCCAGCTCGTTAAACGCATCGGGCAGTTTTTCCTGCTCCTGCTTCGCCAACAATTCCATTCCGCGCGTCACGTCTACCTTGACACCCAGCCCTTCAACATACATTCGCCCCAACAGCGCCTGGGCGCTCTCAAGCCCAGCGTCGGCAGCCTGCTTGACCCAGATGAACACCGACTGCAACTCACGCTCGTTTTTGCTCGTATTGAGCACCAGCTTTGAATATTCGAGTTTGGCATAGTTGTTCCCCGCGACCACGGCATCCAGCAGCAAGTTCGTTCCGGCCTTACGTCCCGCCTCGTCCTTTCTCAGTTTCACCATTAACAGGCCCAGTTGTGCCTTATCTTCCCAGTCGTTCTGGTAGTAGCCCTGGGAGGCCCAGAACATCGCAAGGGAATCGTTCTTGGTAGTGCCTTTTCCTTCGAAATACATGCGGCTCAGATAAAACTCGGCACTTGAGTTCCGCATTTCCGCAGCATCCTTCATGAAGCGGAAGGACTGGTCGAGATCTACCGGAAGACCAAGGTCGCCAAACCAGTAAGCTTTGCCAAGGTTATAGGCCGCATGGTGATCGCCATTTTCGGCCGCTTGCCGATAGTAGCTCACTGCACGCATTCCATCCCGCTGGCCCAATTTGCCGAGGGCATAAACCCGCCCCAGCGTATTCATCGCATCAGGATCGCCCTTGGCCGCAGCCGCCTCCAGCAAGGAAACGCCTTTGGCCGGGTCAGCGTCCACGTCCTCGCCATATACGTAACGCCAGCCCAGTGCCCTTTGCGCCGAAGTAATTCCTCGCTCTGCAGCAGCAGTCAAATGGCGTACGATATCGCTACGCGACCCCTTCTTGCCTTCGATTTTCCAGACTTCCCGCATATCCGCATCAGCGTATTCTTCGCTGAATTTGTCACGCGTTGCCAGCACCTCAAACAGACTGCCCGGAAGACTGTAGCGTCTCAGCCAGTTCAGATGTTGATCGGCCAGACGCCTTTCATTGTTTGCGAGATGGGTCTGGCTGATGGCGAAATGCGCCTCCAGCGCAGCGTATTCGCGGGCCGCTGGCGGCAGGGCGTCGACCATGGCCTGCAATTCAGCGTCAGTCAGTTGACCGCGCAGGCGCTTGAACAAGGGCATCGGCCAGGCATCCTGCCGAAGCTCGGACGACAGATTGACAAGTTCCGCTGGCTCGGCCATGCCCATGCGCCGCGATAGCGCCAGTGCCATCATGCCATCGTCAGCGCCCAAGGTATCGGCTGCGTTTTTGGCCTTCAGGAACCGCAGCAAATTGGCACGGGACTGCGCCGGAGCACCAGCGTGGAAGTCGGCCCAAGCCTGCACCATTGTGAGCGGATCGGCGTCGTCGGGCTGCAGCCTGGCCAACTCCTTGCTCGCATTGATGAGATCATGTTTGATCAGAAGCAGCCGGGCGCCGCACAAATCCTTGGTGCGCTGGTCGGCCCGTTCGTCCACGATCTTGTAATAGGGCTCGATCGCCATCCCGATCATCGGATTCCATTCGCTGACCGAGGCGCCCTCCACCACCATTTCGCATAGCGCCCGGTAATTCATCTTGGCATACGCAGCTTCGTCCAGCTTCACCTCGGGCTTTTTGCCGCTGGCCAGTGCCGCCAGGAGCGCATCTTCATGCACGCTAAGCTTTTGCAAGATATCGAGCACGCGCAAAGACGCCTCTTTCGCTGCCTGCGGCGCCACCATCACGGGTGTAAAGCGCAAGTCCGACTCGAACATGGGATTCAGTTTGCGAATCTCGTCAGCCAAGCTTGGCAGCTCGGCCGCTTCGACCTCGGGCTGGTTGATGGCGTAATCGATGAAATAGCTGAGATGGGCGCCGCGCCAGGTGAGCTGGGCGCGCGCATCGAAGTATTTCGTGTGCAGGGCCAGCTTGTCGTCCTCCTTCACAAGGCGCGCTTCGCTCGGCAGCGACGCGTCGAGCGTGTAGCTGGCGCGATAGCGGCCGGCAGCCAACCGGAATGGATACTTGCGCACCAATTTGTCCGGTATGCCCAGCGTGCCTTCCATAATATGCGAGCGCTGCTGCAGATACAGCATGCCGTTCTTTTCCTTCAAGGCCTTGGGGATAATCAGCTGGGCATCAACAATAAAGCTGGTACCGCCGTCACCGTCGCTGAAGGCTGGGGCGCCATCCAGCTTGACGCCGGGATATGTTCGCTCATATTCCGCAAGCATCGCTTTCTTGAGGTCAAACGAGCTCATAGAGCGATAGCCTTGGCGCATTCCTGCTGCAAAGCGGCCACGGTAGACAATCCTGAGTTTCAGCTGCGCGTCACCGTGCAAGGTTTCCAGGTTCAATTGTTCCTTGCGGTCGACCAGCGGCTGGTCAAACGTCTCTTCGGGCAGCATGATCAAACCGGTGCTGTCATTGCTGACAATCAGGGCAGCTGCGGCAGGCACTGGCACCGGCAACGCCGAAATCAAGCCGCGTTCGCCGGCCAGCGTCGGATCGACGAAATAGGGTTTCCCGTTCAGCACAACACGCACAATCGCATGATTGAAATTTCCAGGCGATGGCAGGAACTGCTCCGGTATCTTGGGCGCAGTAGCATGCAGCAATACCGGCTGCGCTTCGATCCCCATGGCATGGTAAAGAGCCACCAGCAGTTGGCTCTTGTCCTTGCAATCGCCAAAGCGCCGCTTCAGAACGACTTCCGGCGGCTGGGGGCGATGCGAGTTTTCTCCCAACGATGCGCTGAAGTAGCGGATGTCATCCTGTACCCAATGCAGGGCCTGCGATGCGCGTTCCTCCAGCGACTCTCCCGTGAATTTTCGCGCCAGCGCTTGCACCTCCGTGACAGGCGTGGTGCCGGAAAACAGCGCACTTGCCCATTGCGCCACCTGGTTCCAGTTTTTGTATTCACTGAAGTCGAGAACTGGCACCGGAATCAGGTTTGGCGGGATGGCAGGTTCATACTCCACCGCCGGCACCGCAGCCTGCTGGAATACCAGCCTGGTGAGGCCGTTGCGTTGCTCAACCTTGGGCTTCGGCAATTCCGCCTGCGGGTCGCCGGACACACGCCACTGCACCTGATGGCCAGCCGGCTGAAGGACGCTCACCTTGCGCAATTCAATCGGTGCTTCCTTCGGCCAAGTGAGAGTCTCGTTCCACGTCGAGCCGAATACCGGGTTGGTGCCTTCGACGGTATAGATAATCCACAAAGTATCGCCGGCCTTCACATCTTCCAGCAGCAATTGGGCCTTTGACGCACCATGATAGTAGCCGCTGGCCGCATTATTTTCATTATCAAGCACGCGTATATTGGCGGTCTTGCTGCGATCCAGCACTTCATTGTCGCGCAAGATTGCCACGCGATGCACGATCAGCTTCTGGTAAGCCGGAATGAACCCGATGGAAAACTGGCCAATTTCCGACAGGCGCGAGGAGGAGTTCACCTGCGTCGCGCGATTCACCAGGTAAGCCGGGTTGGCGCCTGTCCAGAATTGGGTCTCCGACAGGCGGATAACGACAGGCTCCTCGGATTTCGGCGCGGGAACGGGCTCCAGCGGATCAGCCCATTTCGGAAGAACCGGGTTACGTGAAAACGCGCTGGCGCCCGTACGCAGCACGTCCGCTGGCTTTTGTGCAGGCGCTCCTTGCGCCAGGTTGAAGGCAAATATCAGCGCTAGGAGGGCTGGCAATTGGCGGATGAATAAATAATCGCGGTACATGTTCGCTATTGAAATGGAAAACGACTGGCAATACGTGCGCAAGCGGAATCTTAGATGCCAAGCGCTTTGCGGATCTGGGCGCGGATGATCACCCATGATTTGGAATCTGCCGAGACTTCGTCGAAGTGGCTGCCGCCGGGGAGGACCAGCACTTCGGCGGTGTCGCCGGCGGATTTGGCGCGGCGGGCGTAGTTCTCGCCGGTGACGGTGGGCGAGATGGTGTCGAGTTCACCGTGGATCAGCACCGTGTGCACCCCTGCGGGCAGCATTTCGGCTGGCGAGGTGTCGGCGAAGATGTCGGGACGCTGGGCGCTTGGCTTGCCCGCGATGAAGGCCGATTCGCAATCGCAGCTGGTGCGGATCAGGGCTGCTTCATTGCGCAAATCGGCCAGGCCGCCAAGGCTGATCACGGTCTTGATTTTCAAAGGCTGCGGCGCCCAGGCGGGGCTCCATTCCGGCAGCTTGTGGCGCGACACGGCCCATTGCGCCAGGTGGCCGCCGGCGGAGTGGCCGACCGCCACGATGCGGTTCAAATCCAGCGCGCTGGCTTTCGCTTCGTGCTTCAGCAAGTCCACGGCAGTGGCGACGTCCTGGTACATGCCGGGGTAGCCGCCGCCTTCTTCGTCGTAGCGGCGGTATTCCACGCTCCATACTGCGATGCCGTCTTTCGCCATGGCGCCTGCCATATTGCGCATTTGTTCGATGCCGTCATAGTGGCGTGTCCAGCAGCCGCCGTGGATCAGCACCACGACCGGATGTGGCCCCTGGCCGGCGGGCTTGAAGAATTCCACGAACTGGCTCGGTGCGGAGCCGTAAACGATGCGTTTGTCGGGCGCGGGGCCTTTCAGCGCAAGATATTCGTCAAGGCTGAGCGGTTTGGTGACAACGGCGTCGGGCGTGATGGTAGCGGCGGAGGCGCCGACGGCAGCTGCGCCAGCGGCGGCGCACAGAGAATGGCGAATCAGTTTGAGCATGGCTTTCTCGGCAATGTCCGGAACAGCCAGCAGCATAACGTGGGGATGGCAAATCCGGCAACAAGTCTTCATGACGCCGCCAGCCGCGGCTCGCAAGCCGGTGTCCTTTGCACGCTTGTCGGTGACTACTACTGAAAGCCACTGAAACTACTACTGAAACTACTGAAAAAACGCCTGTTTTGGCCGTGATAGCGCTATTTCAGGAAAAATTTCAGTAGCTTTCAGTACATCGGTGCGACGATGATGCGAAGTGGTCCTGACTCACCTGCTCGGCTGGACCGGGCGGCGAGCCCGGCCCTTGGCACGCATCAGCGCTTCGGCTTGGCAACCGGTTTCTTCGGCGGGGTGTGTTTGCCGGACATTGGCGGCATGGCGTCGGCCAGGGTCATTTTCAGCTGCTTGCCGCCGACCCACACTTTGCGCAGGTGCTTGAAGATGTCGTCCGGCATACCGTCCGGCATTTCGACGAAGGCGTGGTTGTCGAACAGTTCAATGCGGCCGATGAAGCGCGATTCGAGACCGCTCTCATTGGCGATGGCGCCGACCAGGTTGCCCGGGTTGATGCCGTCCTGCGAACCTACTTCAACGCGGTAGGCGCGCATTGGCATCGGGGCGCCCTCGCCTGCCTTTTCTTTCTTCTTGCGCTTTGGTGCTTCCTCGAACATCGGCTCGTCGTCATCGTCGCGCGCGGACAAAGGCGGCGCTTCACGCTCGGCACGTTCCGGCTTGGCTGCACGCTCGGGCTTCGTTGCGCGCGGCGCCTTGGCGGCTGGCGCCGGCGGCGGCGTTTCGCCATCGCGGTGCAGGCGCAGCGGCTGGCCGGCGACGCGCAGGGCTTGCAGCGCGTCGATGTCGCCCGGCAGCAGGTCCGCCGGCATGTCCAGCAGCGAGTAGTCGTCGTAAATCTCGATGCGGCCGATGAACTTGGAATCGATGCCGCCTTCGTTGGCGATGGCGCCCACGATGTTGCCCGGCTTGACGCCGTGCTGGTAACCCACTTCCACGCGGTAGGTCGCCATGCCCTGCTCGGGCTCGCGCTCGATGCGTTCCTTCTTCGGACGCGGCTCGCGCGGTTCACGTGGCTCGCGCGGCTCGCGGCCTTCACGCCCCTGGCCTTCCGGGCGCGGTGCGCCGTCTTCGTGCCAGCCTTTTTCGCGCGATTTATCGAGCAGCAGCGGCTTGCCGCCGCAGGCCATCATGGCCAGCGCGGCGGCCACTTCCACCGCAGGGATATTGTGTTCGGCTTCGTACTCGCGCACCAGGTTTTCGAAGAAGGACAGGCCTTCCTGCGCCAGGGTGTCGGTGATCTGGTCCTTGAACTTGCCGATGCGGACGTCGTTGACGGCCTGCAGCGTCGGCAGCGTCATTGGCGTTACCGGCTGGCGCGTGGTGCGCTCGATCAGCTTCAGCAGGTTGCGCTCGCGCGGCGTGATGAACAGGATCGCTTCGCCGCTGCGGCCGGCGCGGCCGGTGCGGCCGATGCGGTGGGTGTAGCTCTCCGGATCGTACGGCACGTCGTAGTTGACCACGTGGCTGATACGCTCCACGTCCAGGCCGCGCGCCGCCACGTCGGTGGCGACCAGGATGTCGATCTTGCCGTCCTTCAGCTGGCCGATGATGCGCTCGCGCGCCGCCTGCTGCATGTCGCCGTTGATGGCGCCGGCCGAGAAGCCGCGCGCCTGCAGGCGTTCCGCCAGTTCCTCGGTGCCGATCTTGGTGCGCGAGAAAATGATCATGCCGTCGAACGGCTCGGCTTCCAGGATGCGGGTCAGCGCGTCCAGCTTGTGCATGCCGGACACCAGCCAGTAGCGCTGGCGGATGTTGGTGTTGGTGGTGGTCTTGGCCGCCACCATCACTTCAGCCGGGTCGTTCAGGTAGGTGGTGGCGATGCGTTTCACCTGGGCCGGCATGGTGGCCGAGAACAAGGCGGTCTGGCGCGAATCGGGCGTCTCCTGCAGGATACGCTCGACGTCTTCGATGAAGCCCATGCGCAGCATTTCGTCCGCTTCGTCCAGCACCAGGGTTTTCAGCTGCGACAGGTCGAGCGAGCCTTTTTCCAGGTGGTCGATGACACGGCCCGGGGTGCCGACCACCACGTGCACGCCGCGGCGCAGCGCCTGCAGCTGCGGGCCGTAGGACTGGCCGCCGTAGATCGGCAGGACGTGGAATTTCGGGATGTGGGTGGCGTAGCGCTGGAAGGCTTCGGCCACCTGGATCGCCAGTTCGCGCGTCGGCGCCAGCACCAGCGCCTGCGGGGCCGCCTGCTTGATGTCGATGCGGGACAGGATCGGCAGCGCGAAGGCGGCGGTCTTGCCAGTGCCGGTTTGCGCGGTGCCCAGCACGTCGCGGTTTTCCAGCAGGTGGGGGATGGTAGAAGCCTGGATCGGAGACGGGGTCTCGTAGCCTACTTCCTTCAGCGCCTTCAAAATGGGGGCGCTGAGGTTCAAATCGGTAAACAGGGTGTCTGACATGGCGGCACTCGTGGGGTTATTGTTGTATCGCCTTGATGCGACGGGAATTCGCTATTTTACCCTTTAAACCCGGTAAACCTGGGTCTGACCCAAGGGTCAGACCCTGTCGGCGCATTCTGCAGTGGATGGGTCTGACCCTTGGCTCAGACCCGGATTTACCGGGTCTAGGTGTGCGGCTTCACATCATCCTTCAGCGCATTCAATGCCATTTTCTCAATCAATCCCGGCGCCAGCAGCTTGAGCCAGCGTCCCAGCCTGCCCTTGGCCGTCATCACCACCTCCCGCTTGCGCCCCTGCATACCCTCAATAATGAGGCGTGCGCATTCGGCCACCGGCATCGCCGCGTCTTCGCGCAGGCTGCTCTTGCCAAGCTCTCCGCCCGCCGCGTTGTAGCCCCGGTAGCGGATCTGCGTATCGACCACGCCCGGATAGGCCGTGGTCACGCTCACGCCATGCGGCTTGAGCTCGGCGCGCAGCGCCTCGAAGAACCCCGCCATGGCGAATTTGGTGGCGCCGTATGCGGTGCGCCCAGGCACGCCCACCAGCCCCGCCAGCGAAGAAACGGCCACAATGCGCCCCTGTGAAGCCTTCAGGTAAGGCAGCGCCGCGTGGGTGCACCAGATCGCGCCCCACAAGTTCACTTTCATCAAATCCTCATACCAGCCCAGGTCCGTGACTTCCTCGAACAGCGCATGCGCCGAGCGGCCAGCGTTATTGACCAGCGCATCGACGCGTCCGAAGCGTTCAACGGCCGCCGCCACAAGATGCCGGCATTGCTCCTGCTGCGCCACGTCGGTCGGCACCACCAGCGTTTCCGCCCCGGCCGCGTTGCATGCGGCGGCCACGGCCTGCAGGGCCGCTTCCTTGCGCGCCGCCAGGACCAGCGCGACGCCTTTTTGCGCCAGCTGGTGCGCCATCTCTGCGCCGATGCCGTCGGACGCGCCGGTGATGATGATCACTTGCATGGGGTCTCCTTTGTTTCGACCATTATGGAGTAAGATCGCCGCCATGAATATCAAGTACTTTATCCCCGCCGGCCTGCTGCTGGCCGCCGCTACCGCCCTGGCGCAGCAGGCGCCCGCCGTCAAGGAAGCGCCGCTGCGCGCCCACCTTTCCTTCCTCGCCGACGACCTGCTCGAAGGCCGCGGTACCGGCCAGCGCGGCGGCGACCTGGCCGTGCGCTACCTGGAAACGCAGGCAGCGGCGATCGGCCTGAAGCCGCTTGCCAATGGTGCATACCGCCAATCCGTGAAATTCCAGGGCACCCGCCTGCTGCCCGGCAGCTCGATCAAGTTCAGCACCGGTGCCAGCACGCTGGCGCCGCGCCTCGGCGAAGATGTCCTGATCGGCACCGGCAGCGGCCGCGCGGACGTGGTGTTCGACGCGCCACTGGTGTTCGTCGGCTACGGCGCCACCGCACCCGAAGAAAACTGGAACGACTACAAGGACGCCGACCTCAAAGGCAAGGTCCTGGTCATGATGGTCAACGACCCGCAGCCGACCGCCGAGGAACCGAACCGCTTTGCCGGCAAGGCCTACACCTATTACGGCCGCTGGATGTACAAGTACGAGGAAGCCGTGCGGCGCGGCGCCGCCGGGGCCTTGCTGATCCACACTACGCCATCCGCCGCCTACGGCTGGAACGTGCCCGCCACCAGCTTCTCGCTGGAGCGTTTCCATGCGCCTGGCGCCGGCAACCTGGTTGAAGGGTGGCTGTCGGAAGATTTCACGCGCACCCTGTTCAAGGCCGCCGGCTTCGACCTCGACACCTTGCGTGCCGCCGCCGAGCGGCGCGACTTCCAGCCGGTTGCGCTGAACCTCAGCGCCCATAGCGAAATCCGCTCCAGCGTGCGCCAGGTGGAACAGTTCAACGTGGTCGGCATCGTGCCTGGCAGCGATCCGAAACTGAAAAACGAAGCGGTCGTGTATTCCGCGCACTGGGACCACCTCGGCAAGGCCGAAGACCAGATCTACAACGGCGCCATCGATAACGGCTCCGGCGCCGCCGCCCTGCTGGCCATGGCCGCAGCCGCGGTACAGAAGCCCGCCAGGCGCTCGCAGGTCTTCCTGTGGCCGGCCGCCGAAGAAGTGGGCATGCACGGCGCGTCCGCCTACGTCGCCAATCCGGCCTTCCCGCTGAACCGCACCCTGGCCGACCTGAATCTCGATTCGATGAATTTCGCCGGACGCACCAGGGATATCGGCGTCGCAGGCGCCGAGCGCAGCACGCTGTACGCCAGCGCGGGCAAGGTGGCGCAGCAAATGGGCCTGAAGCTGGCGCCGGCCATTCCCGATTTGTCGGGCGCCTATTTCCGCGCCGACCATTTCCAGTTCGCCAAGGCTGGCGTGCCGGCCTTTAACGTCGGTTCCGCTGTATTCTCTGGCGACGGCCACTTCGAGTTCGAGCAAGCGCAGGAAGCATCGGCCGCCAGGATCGTGGCCTTCAAGAAGGACTACCACACCGTGCGCGACCAGTACCACGCCGACTGGGACCTGTCGGGCATGGTGCAGCAAGCCCAGTTTACGCTCAACCTGGGCTACGAGCTGGCCAACGGCAAGGACATGCCGGCCTGGAAGAAGGGCGATCCGTTCAGCTTTGTGAAGCGCTGAGCGCGGCCTCGCTCTGCTCCAGCAGCGCGAGGAAATCGGCCGCCGGCATCGGCCGGCCGAAGAGATAGCCTTGCATGTGGCGGCAGCCATGGCGGCGCAGGAAGTCCAGCTGATCCTGCGTCTCCACCCCTTCCGAAATCACATCCAGCCCCAGGTTGCCGGCCAGCGCAATGATGGTGGTGACGATGGCCGCGTCGTCCGGATCGACCGTCAGGTCGCGCACGAAAGTCTGGTCGATCTTCAGCACGTCGATCTCGAAGCGCTTCAAATGCGCCAGCGAGGAATAGCCGGTGCCGAAATCGTCGATCGCCAGTTGCACGCCCAGCTTTTTCAGCTGGTGCATCACTTCCGTGGCATGCGCCACGTCGTCCATCACCGCGCTCTCGGTCAGTTCCAGCTCCAGGCAGCATGGCGCCAGGCCGGTATCGGCCAGCACTTCGGCCACGCTCTGCACGAAATCCGGCTCGGCCAGCTGGCGCGCAGAGACATTGACGGCGATGCGCAATTCCTTGCGCCCCGCTTGCTGCCAGTCGCGCAGCTGGCGGCAGGCCGTGCGCAGCACCCAGGCGCCTATCGCCAGGATCTGGCCCGTCTCCTCCGCCAGCGGAATGAAGCGGTATGGCGCCACCATGCCCATCTCGGGATGGCGCCAGCGGATCAGCGCTTCCATGCCCATGATGCGGCCCGTGGTGCAGTCGACCTGCGGCTGGTAGTGCAGCTCGAACTCGCGCCGCTCGAGCCCTGTGCGCAGCGCGCTTTCGATGCGCAGGCGCTCGCCCAGTTGCTCGTTCATGGCCGCCGTGTAGAACTGGTACTGGTTGCCGCCCATTTCCTTGGCGCGGAACATGGCGATGTCGGCGCGCTCGGCAAGTACGCCCGGCTCCTTGCTGTCGCCGGGGAAAGCGGCGATGCCGGCGCTGGCGGTCAGGAACAGTTCCGTCCCGTCCAGCACCAGCGGCGCCGCCAGGCTGTCCAGCACGCGCTGCAGCTGCTCGGCGCGCGGCGCGTGGCCGCCCCGCTCCGGCAACAGCATCAGCGCGAATTCATCGCCGCCAAGGCGCGCCACCGTGTCCACCGGCCGCACCGCCGACTGCAGGCGCGCCGCGACGATCTGCAGCAGCCGGTCGCCGCCCTTGTGCCCCAGGCGGCTGTTGGTGAACTTGAAGCGATCGAGGTCGATCGACACCAGCCACAGTTCATGCCCTTTGCGCGCCGAGTGCTGGATGGTCTGCGCCAGCCGGTCCTGCAACAGCAGGCGGTTGGGCAGGCCGGTCAGCGCGTCATGGGTGGACTTGTGCTCCAGCTCCGATTCATAGGCCTTGATGGCAGTGATATCGTGCTGGATCGAGATGAAATTGACCAGCTTGCCCTGCTCGTCGCGCACCGGCGACATATACACATCGTTCCAGTACATGCTGCCGTCCTTGCGGTAGCAGCGCAGCACGGCGTGGCCGTCGCGCCCTTCGCGCATGGCCGTGCGCAGCTCGTCAAAGCCCGGCTGTTCGGTGTCCACGCCCAGCAGCATGCGCGGACTGCGTCCGAGCGCCTCGGCGGTGCGGTAGCCGGTAATGCGCTCGAAGGCCGGATTGACGTAGACGATCGGGCTATGCTGCTCGGCCGACGTGATGACCACCGCATTGGTGCTCGATTCGATGGCATGCTGGCGCCACAGCAAGGCCTGGTTGGCCGCCTTCAGTTCCGCCGTGCGCTGCGCCACGCGCTGCTGCACCAGTTGCTTGCGGCGCTTGAGCGAGTCGACGAAGGCGGCGCCGATCAGGGTAGTCAGCACGCCCAGCGCCAGCGCAGCCAGGGAGGCCAGGTGCTCGCTGGCCAGCACGCGCGAGCCGGGCCAGGCCACCAGCAGCCAGCGGCTGCCCGCCACGTCCAGCGGCAGCGTCACCGGCTTGGTGCGCGCAGGATAGAGCCAGGCCGGCAGGGGCAGGCCAACGCCATTGCCCTCCGGCGCCGGGGGCGCGTCGTAGACCAGGGCGCCCGGGTCGGCCTGGGCGCTGGCATAAACCTTCATGTCCAGCGCCGCCGCATCCGGCCCGGCGCTGGCAAAGATGCGTGCAATCATCTCGCCCGGCTGCAAGGTCAGCGCCGTCTCGCCCAGCACACGCCCGCCGCCATATAGCGGCATCGACACCACCACGCCCATGCTGCCGCGCGCGCCGGCGCGCTGCGCCAGGTGCACCAGCGGACCGGCCGCCGGCTGCCCACTGGCATAGGCGCGCTGGCGCGCCGTTTCGTCATGCTGCGGATAGAGTGTATCGAGGCCGAGCGCCTGCTCATTGCCGGCGAGCGGCTCGATATAGTCGATCACGCGATAGCGCGGGCGTACCGCTGCCGGCACTGTCACCCCGTCGTGCATTTCGCGCACGGTGGCGCCGGGCACCAGCGCCTGCAGCGAAGCTTCGAAAGCGGGCCGCTCGGCCTGTTCAATGAAGCGCAAATAGCTGGTACCCAGCACATACGGATGGCGCGCCAGCAGGGGCGCAACGAAGCGCTGGAATTCCTCGCGGCTGGTGTTGGGGCGGCTGACGAAAAGCTGGTTGACCGCCTGCAGGCTGGCCACGGCGCCGTTGATGCCCTCGCGCAGCACGAAGGCACGCGCCTGCACCCGCTGTTCGAAGGCCAGCTGGGCGCGCTGCGCCTCGAGCCGGCTGGCGCCGGCAAACAGCGCGCCCGTCAGGGCGCAGCCGCACAACAGCGCCAACGCCGCGGTGCGGGTACGGAATGCCTGTTGAGGTGCTGTGCTGTCTGCTTGGTCCATAGCTCCCTGCCTTCGCCGTGCGAGCTTACCATTTTCGCACGGCCATACACTTAATGCCATAAAGCAATACTTTCCGCACGGCTCACGCGCGCCCGGCGCCGTACCGGCCGCCTATACTGGACTGCCAACACCACAGGGGAGGCGAGCATGGAAAAGACCTGGATCGTCGTGGCCGACAGCAGCCACGCCCGTATCTTCCAGCTGCGCGACGGCCAGCTGCCAGCCGAGGAAATCCAAGACCTGGCCAATCCGCTGGGCCGGGCCGACAACAAGCAAGTCGCGTCCGACAGCCACGGCCAGTTTGCCGGTCCCGATGGCCACGGCCACACCGCGCCCCGCGTGGAAGAACCGGTGCAGCACGAAGTGCACCAGTTCGCGCGCCACCTGGCGCGCCAGCTCGACACGGCGGCGGCCCAGCAGCGCTTCCAGCACCTGGCCCTGGTGGCCGCGCCGCGCTTCCTGGGCTTGCTGCGCGACAGCCTGGACAAGCAGACGCGCAAGCTGGTGACGGCTGAAGTCGACAAGAACGTGGCCGGCTTGCCGCGCAGCGCGCTCGACGCCTGCCTGCAGGAACTGGCGCGCCCGCGCCACCCGCACTGAGATACATCTGCCATGGACCTCAGCACCCAATGGACCACCGTACGCGGCCCGGACGGCGAGTTCGACGCTTTCCTGGCCTTGCCGCGCGGCGGCCACGGCCCGGCCCTGCTCCTGCTGCAGGAGATCTTCGGCGTCAACGCCCACATCCGCAGCGTGGCCGAGCAGTATGCCGCCGACGGCTATGTGGTACTGGCGCCCGACCTGTTCTGGCGCCAGGGCAAGCGGCTGGAATTCGGCTATGACGAAGCGGACTGGGCCCGCGCAGCGCAGTGCAAGCAACGTGCCGACACGGCGCAGACCCAGGCCGACATCGGCGCCGCTGCGGCCGCCCTGCGCGCCATGCCGGGCGCCGAGGGCAAGCTGGCCGTCATCGGTTATTGCTGGGGCGGGCAGATGGCTTTCCTGGCGCTGGCCAACGGCCATGCCGGGCACGCCGTGGCGTATTACGGCGGCGGCATCCAGAACTGCCTCGCGCGCGCCGCCGCTATCCGCGCCCCGCTACTGATGCATTTCGGCGGGCGCGATGCGCATATCCCGCGCGAAGCGGTGCGCGCGATTGCCGAGCGTTTCGAGCACAACGAGCAAGTCGAGATCCACCTTTATCCCGAGGCAGAACACGGCTTCAACTGCAACCACCGCAGCAGCTATCACCAGCGCAGCGCGGCTGAAGCGCACGGCCATACCTTGCTGTTCCTGAGCGAAAACCAGTAAGTGCGTTCCCGCACAGATGTCCCAACTGTGCAGTCCTAATCTCGAGTGCTGGACCCTTACGGAGGAAATGATGGCTGATGACCTGAATTCCCGGCCTGCACCCGCGGCCGCCGCAGTTTCCCCGGCCGCCACGCTGGCCGCAACCCTGCTGGCAGCAGTCCTCGCTGCTTGCGGCGGCGGCGGTGGCGGCTCTGCCCCGGTGACGCAACCGGAGACGCCCAAGCCCGACCCAGCGCCGCCGACGCCGGCTCCCTTCACCCTGGCTGTGCACGAAGTGGCCAGTGGCCTGCAGACCCCGGTACTGCTGACCGCGCCGGCCAACGACACGCGCCGCTTCATCGTCGAGCGTCCCGGACGCATCCGCATCCTGGCCAGCGACGGCACCTTGGGCACGACGCCTTTCCTCGACTTGACCGGCCTGATCAGCACGGATGGCGAAGGCGGGCTGCTGTCGATGGCCTTCCATCCTTCCTACGCGCAGAACGGGAAGTTCTACATCTATTACACGGACAAATTCGGCAATATCGCGATCGATGAAGCGAAGGTATCGACAGGCAATGCCAACCTGGCTGATGCCAATTCCCTCAAGCGGCTGGTTACCATCCCGCACCCGACCTACACCAACCATTATGGCGGCCTGCTGGCCTTTGGCCCGGATGGCTACCTGTATGCCGGCACCGGCGACGGCGGCGGCAGCGGCGACCCCAGCGGCAATGCGCAGAACCTCGATTCCCTGCTGGGCAAGCTGTTGCGCCTGAACGTCGACACGCCAGTCGCGCCCCTTTATCTGGTGCCGCCAGACAATCCCTATGCCGGCCAGGAAGGCAAGCGCGGCGAGATCTGGGCCTACGGCCTGCGCAACCCATGGCGCTTCGCTTTCGACGCCGCCACCGGCTCGCTCTACATCGCCGACGTCGGCCAGGATATGAAGGAAGAAGTCGACGTGGTGGCAAGTACGCTGAAGCCGGCCAACTACGGCTGGAACGTAATGGAAGGCACGAGCTGCTACAACGCCGCCAGCTGTTCGCAGGCAGGCCTGACCCTGCCGGTCCTCGAATACGACCACGGCAGCAATAACGCCAACGGCTGCGCCATCACCGGCGGCTTTGTGTACCGCGGCAAGGCCATGCCGGAGCTGGCCGGACGCTACCTCTATTCGGATTACTGCAAGGGCTTCCTGAGGAGCTTCCTGTACACCAATGGCGCAGTGAGCGAAGGCAAGGACTGGGCGGTGGGGGATATCGGCCGCGTACCGGCTTTCGGCCAGGACTCCGCCGGCGAGCTGTACATGCTGAGCGAAGGCGGCAAGGTGTACCAGATCGTCAAAGGCCCATGATGCACCCGCGGGCAGCTGCGAAGGCGCGCTACAATGTGCGCTTTCCCACTTGCCCAGTAAAGACATGGCCAGACTGACGCTGTCGTTCCCGGACGATCAATTCTGCTTTTCGACCCAGCTGACGGTGCGCGTGACCGATATCAACGGCGCCAACCACCTGGGCAACGATTCCATGATTTCGATGATCTCGGAAGCGCGGGCGCGCTTCCTGTTCGAGTTCGGCGTGCAGGAAACCGAGGCCGACGGCACCGGCATCATCGTCACCGACCTGGCCACCACCTACCGCGCCGAGGCCCATGCCCGTGACCAGTTGCTGTTCGAAGTGGGCGTGATGGATTTCAACAAGTACGGCGGCGACGTGATCTTCCGCGTTACCCGCCCGGCCGACGGCAAGCTGGTCGCCATGGCCAAGCAGGGCTTTGTGTTCTACAACTACGGGCACAGCCAAGTGGTGCCGATGCCGGACGACTTCCGCGCCAAGTTCAGCCGCGTGAACTGGATCGACTGAGCGCCAGCCTTACTTCTTGCTGAGCTGGGTCGGAGCAACAAAGGTGGCTTTGAACCAATCGTCGATCATCGGTTTTTCGTAGCGCAGCGTATCGCCGGACGCATAGTGGTTAAAGCGCTCCAGGTACATCATGTTTTTCAGATGCTCTTCGCCGCTGGCGATGACCTTGCCATCCTGCTCCAGCGTATAGTTCAGCGACATGGTCGGCCAGTCGGCGCCGCCACGCAGGATGCGCACGTCGTCCACGAAGTGGCGGCGGCGCGGCTCGACCCGGCCTGCCAGGTCGATATCAGTGACTGTAATGTTCAGCTGCTGGTTGGCTGGCAAGCGCTGGGCGAGGCGCTGGAAGTGTTCGGTAAATTCCTTCAGCATTTCCGCGCGGTCGCTTTCCCACGCCGGCACGTCCATGAACTTTTCCGGCTCCTGGTACTTGACGGTCACCGTGCCGGCCGATGCGGCAGCGGCGGCAGCCAGCAACAGCGCGGCGGCGATGCAGAATCGAGTAGCGTGTTTCATGATTGGTTTCCTTTCCTGGATAACCTTCAATATACTCCTCGCCTTCGCCCCCGCTGTCATTGAAACAATTTCTGACAAATAAAACGAGACGGAAAAGACCGCTCACGCACGTGTGCGCGGGCGCACGGCGCGGCGGCCAGCCAGGAGCGACACTGGGCACAGGAGGAAGCCCATGCCCGAAGGTCCATCGATCGTCATCCTGACCGAACTGGTACGCAGTTTCGAAGGCCGCACCATCGCCGCTGCCAGCGGCAACAGCAAAACCGTGCCCTTCGACGAACTGCCCGGCCAGCCCATCCTCTCGCTGCGCAGCTGGGGCAAGCATTTCCTGATCGAACTGCCGCTCTTCACACTACGCATTCACTTCCTGATGTTCGGCAGCTACCGCATCGACGAACGCAAGGAAGGCACCACACCGCGGCTCTCGCTGCAGTTTGAAGAAGGCGGCGAACTGAACTTCTATTCCTGTTCAGTCAAGCTGGTGCCGGGCGAACTGGAACAGGCATACGATTGGCGCAGCGACGTCATGTCGGAGCAATGGAGTCCGCGCCTGGCACTGCGAAAACTGCGCGACGACCCGGAACGTCTTGTCTGCGACGTTCTATTGGACCAGAATATTTTTTCCGGAGTTGGCAACATTATCAAAAACGAAGTATTGTTTCGATTGCACATTCACCCTCTCTCTACAGTAAGTAAATTGCCGCAAGGAAAGTTAAGGGAACTGGTGAAACAGGCACGCCAATACAGTTTCGAATTCAAGGCCTGGAAGCAGGCATACGAATTGAAAAAGCATTGGCTGGTGCATAACCGCCGTGACTGTCCACGCTGCAATATCAAGCTCCACCGAGCCCATCTTGGGCTCACCCAGCGCCGCACTTTCTGGTGCGAACGCTGCCAAAAGCGTTACGGCGACGCAGGGATGTTGTAAAGATTTAGCGTATCCAGTATTGCCTGTTGTTAATAACAATGGGTAAGACTACAATCGTTCAGATGCGCCTAAAAATTGCGCATCGCCCAGGGACTGTGTGTCACATTTGGAATTTGCCAATATGTCTTTCTTGTCTTCTGCTACGCCCAAACTCGCGCCGTGGAGAATCCTGCTGGTCGATGATGAACCCGATATTCACGACATCACCAAACTGACCCTGAGCCGCTTCCGCCTGGAAGGGCGCGGCCTGACTTTCCTGCACGCCTACAGCGGGGCCGAAGCGAAAGAAGTGCTGGCGAAGGAAAAAGACATAGCCCTGGTCTTCCTCGACGTCGTGATGGAAAAGGAAGACTCCGGCCTGGAGGTAGCGCGCTGGATGCGCGAAGACCTGGACAACCAGTTCACCCGCATCGTGCTGCGCACCGGCCAGCCTGGCCAGGCGCCGGAAGAACGCGTGATCGTCAACTACGACATCAACGATTACAAGGAAAAGACCGAGCTCGATCGCACCAAGCTGTTCACCACCACCTTCGCCGCCCTGCGCGCCTACCGCGACATCATGAAGGTGGAAGAAGCGCGCCAGCAGCAGCTGCATTACCGCGAAGGCCTGGAACGCGTGATCGCCGCCTCGGCCCATATCTTCCAGGCGCGTAACCTGAAGGACTTCGCCAACGGCCTGCTGCAGCAAGTGGTAGCGCTGCTGCGCCTTGAGCAAAGCATGCTGGTGCGCCTGCGCGGCGCCACCGCCGTCACCGGCGAAACCGCTTACGAAGTGCTGGCCCAGATCGGCCAGGAAGAGGACAGCCTGCTGACCTCCGACTTGCTGGCGCAGCTGAAGGATGTCGAGCGCAACCAGATCTCGCGCATGGCAGGCGACACCTTCGTCGGCTACTTCCCCAACAGCAGCGGCAAGGCTTCGCTGCTGGTGCTGAAAGGCGTGGAAGAGATTTCCGAGATTGACCAGAAGCTGCTGCAGATTTTCTGCAGCGGCGTCGCGATCGCCTTCGACAATATCCTGCTGACGCAGGAAATCACCGACACCCAGGCCGAGCTGATCATGCGCCTGGGCGACGTGGTGGAATCGCGCTCCAACGAAGCGGGCAACCACGTACGGCGCATGGCCGAATTCTGCCACCTGCTGGCCACTGCGGCCGGCATGCCGGCCGAAGAAACCGCGGTACTGAAACATGCCGCCCCGATGCACGACATCGGCAAGATCGCCACGCCCGATTCCGTGCTGCTCAAACCTGGCAAGCTCGACGCCGCCGAATGGGAAATCATGAAGCAGCACCCGACGGTCGGCCTGTCGATCCTGGACGGCTCACAGCGCCCGATCCTGAAGGCCGCCGCCGTGATCGCCCACCAGCACCATGAAAAATTCGATGGCAGCGGCTACCCGCAAGGCCTGAAGGGCGCCGACATCCACGAATATGCCCGCATCGTCGCCGTCGCCGACGTGTTCGACGCCCTGATGCACAAGCGCTGCTACAAGGACGCCTGGCCGGTGGAGCAAGTGGTCGCCCACATGCGCGAAGTGGCCGGCCAGCACCTCGACCCGAAATACGTCGAGCTGATGGTGCAGAACATCGACAAAGCCCTCGCCATCAACGATCGCTTCCCGGATTAAAGCCGGGGGGGACGGTAAAAAAAAGGGGACGTAACACATTTAGCGCTGCGCGCTAAATGTGTTACGTCCCCTTTTTTTACCGCCCCCCCCGGCTTTTATGCTGATTGCTTGCGCTGGTCGCGCGGGAAGCGCAGGTGGTAGTGCAGGCCCATGCCGGGCGAGCTGACTACTTTCACCGTACCACCCAGGGGGCCGGTCACCAGGTTGTACAGGATGTGCGCGCCCAGGCCGCTGCCGCCGGAACCGCGCTTGGTGGTGAAGAACGGGTCGAACAGCTGCTGCAGCGTGGTCGAATCCATGCCGACGCCATCGTCGCTGTAATCGAACAGTATGTGCTCCCCATCGAGCTTGCCGGTGATGCGGATGCTGCCCTTCTGTCCTTCTTCAAAGCCGTGCACCAGCGAGTTCACCACCATATTCGTGACGATCTGCGAGACGGCGCCAGGGAAGCTTTCGCAGTGGATGTCGGGCGGGCAGTCGACCTGCACGCTGATCGGCTTGCCTTTCAGCTTGGGCTGCAGCGACAGCAGCACCTCGTCCAGGTATTTGCGCAGGTTGAAGTGGCGGATATTGTCGGAAGACTGGTCCACCGCCACCTGCTTGAAGCTGCGCACCAGTGCGGCGGCGCGCTGGGTGTTGGTGGTCATGATCTTCAGCGACTGGTCGACCGTATCGAAGAACTGGTGCAAGCCGTCTTCGTCGAGCGCACCATCGGCGAGGTCGAGGCGGCACAGCCGCAGTTCTTCCACCAGGTGGCTGGTGGCGGTGACGCAGATGCCAAGCGGGGTATTGATTTCGTGCGCCACGCCGGCTACCAGGCGGCCCAGTGAGGCCAGCTTTTCCTGCCGCACCAGTTCCGATTGTGCGGTCTGCAATTGTGTCAGCGCGGAGGCGAGCGCGGTGTTCTGTTCTTCCAGTTCGGCTTTGGCGCGGCGGATCGCCAGGTCGGCGCGGGTGCGCGCGATGGCGGCCGCCGTGTGGTTCGCAACATACGCCAGGATATCGAGTTCGGACTGGGTGTACGTCACCGATGTATCGTAGCTTTGCACGATGATCACGCCCAGCGCCTCTTCGCCGACCGTCATCGGTGCGCCCATCCAGCTGGCAATGCCCTGGTTGCCCAAGGGTTCGTTGATCTCGCCGCTCGCCATCAGCGCGCTGAAGGCCGGGCCGTCGAGCAGCATGGGCTTGCGCTTCTTCAGCACGAAGGAGCTCATGCCGATGCCGTATTCAAAACGCTTGACCGGCGCTTCCAGGTCCTTCTCGTCGACGAAGTAAGGAATCGAGATCTCGTCGCGCTTGGGGTGGTACAGCGCGATCAGGAAATTGCGCGCGGTGATCAGGCCGCCCACGATCTCGTGCAGCCGGGCATACAGCGCCTTGGCGTCGGATTCGGCCGAGGCGGAAGCGGACAGGCTGGCGATTTCGTACAGCGCGCGCTGCAGGCGTTCGGCCTTGCTGCGCTCTGCCACTTCGCGTTCCAGCTCCTGCGTGCGTTCATGAACGGCGCGCTCCAGGCGGTCCATGCTCTGCAAGCCTTGCAGGGCGCTGGAAACGTGGTTGGCGATCTGCGCGAACAGGGCCTGGTCTTCTTCGCTATAGGTGTGCTGCTTGTCGTAGCTCTGGATCACCATGGCGCCGAGCACGTCATGGTTCTGGTCGAGCAGAGGGCAGCCGATCCAATGTTCGGCCACCGTGCCGACACCGAAGACATCGTTCTCGTCGCGCGCACGCTGCTCGTCGCCCGTCATCACCAGGCGCTGCTTGTTCAGGATGACCCAGGCCGTGGGCGACTGGTCGGGCGTGGCCAGCTGCACCAGCTGGTCCTTGTAGGGGTGGTCGTCGACTTCGTCAACAAAGTACACGAAGCGCACCGCATTGCCGGGGGCATCGCGGTCGCTCAGCGCCACATAAAAGTTGGCGGCGTACATGATGCGGCCCAGGGCCGCGTGCACGGATTGCAGGAAGACTGTGATATCGGTGCAGCTGTTGGACAGCTGGCCGATCTCCAGCAGGATTTCCTGGACAGCCTCCAGGCGGCGCAGACGGCTTTCCATCTTTTTCCCAAGATTTACATGCGTCTGGGCAATATATCAGGGTGCGTGCGGGCGAGCCAGCGGAAAACAAAGCCCGCGTTGTATGCGGGCCGACTGGATGTAACGAGGTTTGTGCTATGTCAATGCAAGGACATCGCAGGACGTCGTGGCGGCATGATCGGCGGGCCGAGCGGCGTAATGCGCGGGTCGATGGCCGGATCCGGCGTCTGGTATTTGAAGGGATTGATGATGATTGGTGGAATCGTCGGTGGTGCCGAGGGCGGGCCTTTGGGGCCGCCGCCGAACCAGGAAGATGCGCTGCGCTGGCGCGGTTCGCTGTCGATTCCCAGGAGCAACGATTGGCTCCCGTCTCTTACTAGCCAAGCCATATTCCCCTCCATCTCAGAGATCGGATATTCAGTATAGGCAAACAGTTAATGAATTCAAGCCGCAATCTGCGCGTTTTTTCCATTCATCATGGCAATTCAACCGTTCATCGCAATCCGATGGCTGGGACGGGGCTGCGGGCCTACAGTGACACCATGTTCAACGCCAAGAGGCCCATCATGAAAAAGGTAATTGCCCTCACCCTGCTGCTGCTGTTTTTCGGCATGCTTGCAGCCTGGATGTCGATCGACGCCAATGACCTGGTGGTCACCGTAGGCGACTCGGACTTGGACGGCCCGCTGGGCGCCCTGCTCGGCACCGTGATCGCCGGCGGCGTGTTTGTCATCGTGGCAGTCGTGATGACCTTCGTGGCGGTGCTGGTCGGCTTCATGATGGCCGGTGTCGGCATGCTGGTGATCATGGCTTTGGCCCTGGCTGCGGTCGCGGCCATGGCGGCGGTGTCGCCACTGCTTCTGCCGCTGCTGATCCCCTTCGGCATCTACTGGCTGATGAAGCGCCGCAGCCGCAAGCCCGCCGCGCCCGCCCTGGAACACGCCCCGGTCTGATTGCCCGGGCCGGGTGCTAGAATGCAAATTTGGCAACTACTGGATTTGCTTTCATGCGCCCGACCATTTTGCTGCTTCCCCTCGCCTTAGCCCTTTCCGCTCCCGCCTTCGCCGACAAGCTCGATGACGCCATCTTGGCGGAAATGCAGCGCAGCCATGTGCCCGGCGTGTCCATCGCCGTTGTCAAAGACGGCAAGATCATTCGGGAACAAGGCTATGGTTTCGCCGACCTCGAGAACAGCGTCAAGGTCACGCCGGCGACCATGTTCCAGTCAGGCTCGGTCGGCAAGACCTTCACTGCGGCGCTGGTAATGCTGCTGGCGCAAGACGGCAAGCTGTCGCTGGACGATCCGATTTCAAAGCACCTGGCCAACACGCCCAAGGCATGGGAAGGCATCACCATCCGCCACTTGCTGACGCACACTTCAGGCCTGGGCGACCCTTACGCCAAGCTTGACCTGACCAAGGATTACAGCGAAGAAGAGCTGATCGCGCTGGAAGCGCAGATCCCGGTACTGTTTGCGCCGGGCGAAAAATGGTCGTACTCGAATATGGGCTACCACCTGCTCGGCTTCATCTGCAACAAGGCAGGCGGCAAATTCTATGGCGACCAGCTGCATGAGCGCATCTTCGCACCGCTGGACATGGGCACGCGCATCATCAGCGAAGCCGACATCATCCCGCACCGCGCGCGCGGCTACGAACGCAAGGGCGGCCAGACGGTCAACCAGTCCTGGGTGGCGCCGCGCCTCAATACCACGGCCGACGGGAGCCTGTACCTGACGGCGCGCGACCTGGCCAAATGGGACCTGGCGCTGTACGGCGACAAGGTCCTGCCGGCCAGCGTGCGCCAGGCCAGCTGGACCCCGGCAAAGCTGAACGACGGCAGCGCCACCAATTATGGCTACGGCTGGCAGCTATTCGACCGCAACGGCCACAAGACCATTGCGCACGGCGGCGCATGGCAAGGCTTCCGCGCGCAGTTGTACCGCTTTGTGGACGACAGGCTGTCGGTGGTGGTGCTGGCCAATTCCGCGACCGCGCGGCCGAACAAGCTGGGCGACATCGTTGCCGCCCATTACCTGCCGGCGCTGGCCGTCAAGCCTGTACCGGCGATTGCGGAAACCGAACCTGCGGTCGCCGAGCGCGTGCGCGCCATGTTCGCCAGCATTGCCGGCGGCAAGCAGCCGGACGGCTTGAGCGCCAAGGTGGCCGAAGCCCTGTCGCCCGAATTCATCAAGATGGTGTCGGATGATCTGCGCGAATGGGGCGCGCTGCGCAAGGTCGAAGCGCTCTCGCGCAGCACCGATGGCGAAGTGCGCAAGTACAGCTACCGCCTGAACTACACCAGCGGCGCGATGCTGGTCGACCTCAGCCTGGGCAAGGCCGACCAGGTTGAACAACTGCGCATGCGCCCCGACTGATCATCCTTCCACCCGGTTGCGGCCGCCGCGCTTGGCGCGGTACAGGGCCTGGTCGGCCCGCACCAGGGCTGCATCGCCCGTGCTTTCAACCGGCTCCAGGCCGGCGATGCCGATGCTGACCGTGATGGCGATGGTGCTGCCATTGCGGCCCATCGGCGTATCGGCGATGCGCTGGCGCAGGCGCTCGGCAAAAGCGCGCGCCGCTTCCAGGTCGGCGCCCGGCAGCAGGATGGCGAATTCCTCGCCGCCCACGCGTCCCAGCATGTCGATCTTGCGCTGCGAGTCGCGCATCAGGCCCGCCAGGTGGCGCAGCACGGCATCGCCCCAGTCGTGGCCGTGGGCGTCGTTGATATCCTTGAAGTGATCGATGTCGAGCATCAGCACCGCAGCACGGCCGCCGACGTCGCGCTGCAGGCGGGCCTGCTCGTCTTCCAGGCGCGCCATGAATTCGCGCCGGTTCGGCAGGCCGGTGAGGAAGTCGGTGGTGGCCAGCTGCACCAGTTCCTCATTCATGCGTTTGCGCTCGGTGATGTCGAGGGTCGAGACGATCACGAAATCCAGCGCCTGTTCGTGGCCCGGCATCACCAGCAGCGTCAGTTCGTTCTGGCGCTCCACGCCGTCCAGCCGCAGGAAGCTGCCCTCGGCCTGGAACAGATGGGCGCCCTCCTCCATCGCCAGCAGCGCACGGCCGAAAATGGCCATCGCCGACGGGGCGAAATTCTGCGCCAGGCCAAGCCGGCTTAGCGCCTTATTGGCGGGGTCGGCGCCCACCTGGGCCAGCGCCGCCGAATTGGCGTCGGTGATGCGCACCAGGCTCGCCAGCCGGTGCAGGTGGCTGGGATTGAACTGCAGCCATTGAGCCACATCTTCCACGCCGGATTCGGCCAACTCCTGCAAGGCGCTGCGCACGGCCGACCAATCCTGCTGCCACAGCGCCACCGGGGCGTGGTCATACAGGCTGCGGAAGCGCGCTTCGCCGACGCGCAGGGCCTCGGCGCCGCGCGCCTGCTCCACGGCGATGCCGGCCAGGCTGGCTGCCTGGTCGAGCAAAGCCATATGCGCGACGCTGGGGCGCTGCGGCTCACGGTGGTAGATGGCGAAGGAGCCCAGCACCTTGCCGTTGGCGCCGTGCACCGGTTCCGACCAGCAGGCGCCCAGGCCGGCCCGCAGCGCCAGTTCGCGGTACGGCGCCCACAGCGGGTCGGTGCTGATGTCTTCCGCAATGACGCGGCTGTTGCTGGTGACGGCCTTGCCGCAGGAGCCATTGCCAAAGCCCACGGGCAGGCCGTGAATGGCGTCGTTGAAGAAGGCCGGCAGGCTGGGGCCGGCCGCCACGATCAGGTGCTTGCCCTCCTCGTCCAGCAGCATCACGCTGCAGATCATGCCGGGGTTGACAGCTTCGATGCCACGCAGCAGGCTGTCCAGCACTTCCTGCTGCGGCGCGCCGGCGGCCAGCAGTTCCAGCACCTGATGGCGCCCTTCTTCGCGCCGCTCGTTCAGGGTGCGCTCGGTGATGTCGCGGAAGGACCAGAGCCGCGCCGCTTCGCTGCCCAGGCGCAGCGGGCGCGTGGTCATTTCCAGCACGCGGCCGTCGCGCATCTGCAGGTTGCCCTGGGATTCTTCGTCGTCCGGCTGGTCGTGGGTACAGGCGCGCAGGAAGGCGTCGGGCTGCTCGAGCTGGCCGGCCATATGGGCCAGCAGGATGGCGCCGTCGTTCTGCCAATCGAGCTGCTCCGGTACGTTCCACAGCTGGCGGAAGCGGCGGTTGGAATTCAGGATGGCGCCGCGGTAGTTGTCGACCAGGATGCCGTCCACCGTGGAATCGAGAATACAGCGCAGCACTGCCTGGCTGCCCTGCGCATGTTCGGCCATGGCCAGCAGGGTTTCCTGCCCTTCGCGCAGTTCATCGCCCATGCGGCTGCTGTCCTCCAGGGCAAGGCGCAGGCGCTGGCGGCTTTCCGCCAGCACGTAGGACAGCAGGGCCAGCAAGCCGCTGAACAGCAGGCCGCCGGCCAGGATGGCGTGCGGCTTGTCCGACAGCAGGCCGGCCGGTTTCGGCAGCGCGCTGACTTGCAGTGTCCAGCGGCGCCCTGCCAGGCTAAGGCGCTGGACGCTGTGCAGCCGCTCCGCATTGGCGGTGACGGCCGGCGCGCTGTCGTACATGCGCGCCATGTCGTTGATGTCGTCGCCGTCGTAGATTTCAACGTCCATGCCGCGCTGCGCATCGTGGCCCAGGGCCGACATCACGTCATCCATGCGGAACGGTGCATAAACCCAGCCCTTGGCTGCGGCGCGGCGCTGTATCACGGTATAGCGGCCGACACCGTTCTGGTAGATCGGCAGCGCGATGAGGAAGCCGGCTTGCACCGGCGCGGCCGTCTCCTGTTTCAGCAGCAGCTTGCCGGTCATGGTCGGCAAGCCCGAATCGCGCGCCTGCTCGATGGCGGCGCGTCGCACCGGTTCCGACAGTCCGTCATAACCGAAGGCGCGCTGGTTGCTGCTGTCGAACGGCTCAAGATAGACCACAGGGGCGTACTGGCTGCGCTGGCCGGGCGGCGTGACCGAGTAGTCGGGAAAGCCTTCCGCCTGCACCGTCGCAATATGCGCCGGCAGCTGCGGCCCGGCGACCAGGCGCATGAAGCCGATGCCCTGCATGCCGGGGAAATTCTGGCGCAGCTCAAGGCGCTCCACATAGGTGTGGAATTCGTGGCGGTCGACGAAATCGGAGCTGGCAAACAGGCCCTGCACGCCATACAGGGCCTGGACATAGGCCTGCATGCGCGCTGCGATATTGTTCGCCAGCTCGCGGGCGCGGTATTCAAAGTCGGCACGGGCGTCGCGTTCGGCGTCGATGCGCGCGCTCCACCAGACGCTGGCCGTGGCGGTCAGGCACAGGCCTGCTACCAGCCCCGCCAGCAAGCGGGGTTGGAGCAAGCGTTGGAGCGGCGGGCGGGCAGGTGGCCTCTGCATACCACCATATTAGTTTGTTCAGGGCAAAGTAGTTGCCCTATAGAAAAAGTCAATCGGCGCTGGTATCGCGATTGACAGCCAGTGTGGAATGGTACAGGCGGTAGCCGCGCGCGCGCAGTTCGCAGGCTGGACAGGCGCCGCAGCCGTAGCCCCAGTCGTGCAGGTCGCCACGCTCCCCCTTGTAGCAGGTGTGGGTGTCGGCGCGGATCAGGTCGACCAGCGGCTGGCCGCCAAGCTGCTCGGCCAGTTGCCAGGTTTGCGCCTTGTCCAGCCACATGAGCGGGGTTTCCAGCTTGTTGCGGGTATCCATGCCCAGGTTGAGGGCCACTTGCAGCGCCTTCATCGTATCGTCGCGGCAGTCCGGGTAGCCGGAAAAATCGGTTTCGCACATGCCGCCCACCAGCACGCTCAGGCCGCGGCGGTAGGCCAGGGTGGCGGCCACAGTCATGAACAGCAGGTTGCGGCCGGGGACGAAAGTGTTCGGCAAGCCGTTTTCCTGCATCACGATCTCAATGTCTTCAGTCATGGCCGTCTTCGACAGCTGGGAGATCAGGCCCAGGTCGACCATATGGTCTTCGCCCAGGCGTGCGGCCCATTCAGGCTTCAATGCGCGCATTTTTTCCAGCACGCCAGGGCGCACGGTCAACTCGATCGCATGGCGCTGGCCGTAATCGAAGCCGATGGTTTCGACGCGCGGGTAGCGCTCCAGGGCCCAGGCCAGGCAGGTAGTCGAGTCCTGTCCACCGCTGAACAGGACCAGTGCGGCGTCGTTAGTCAGCATCGCAAAATCTTTCTTCTGGTTTTTTTGAAAATCTTAGGGGTACGCCAATTTGGCTGCTGATCCGGTAACATTCGGTTTCGACATCCAGATCACAGACCACGAATTTTGGCACAAACCGGCATAAAAGTATTGAAGGGCCTTGTACTGGGCGGCATCGCCCTGCTGCTGCCCTTGCTGGCGGCTGCCCAGGATTGGCACTACCAGGTGCGTATCAAGGCGCCCGGCGCACTGGAGTCGCTTCTCGAAGACAACCTGGACCTGGTGCGCTACCGCACGAATGCGCGCATGGACCGCGACCAGCTGCAGCGCATGCTGCGTTCTGCGCCCGAACAGGTCAAGACGCTGGTCGCGACTGCCGGTTACTACTCGCCGGAAGTAAACATCCACCTGGACGAAAGCGAGACGCCGACCGTGACCGTGGACGTGGTGCCGGGCGAACCGGTGCTGGTGGGTGAAGTGGAGATTACGCTGGAGGGCTTCGCCTCGACCTCGGACACGGCGTTCGACCAGGCCGCACTGAAGGCTGGCTGGACCTTGCCTACTGGCTCGGTATTCCGCCAGGACGATTGGGAAAAAGCCAAACGCGACATCCTGCGAGCGCTGGTGCAGACACGCTATCCGCGCGCGCAGATGACGGCCAGCGAGGCGGTGGTCGATCCCGACACGCGGCGCGCGCTGCTGCACATCACGCTCGACAGCGGGCCGGAAATGCGTTTCGGCGAACTGAAGATCGAAGGCTTGCGGCGCTATCCCGAATCGGTGGTGCGCAACCTGAACCCGATCAAGCCGGGCGACTACTACAGCGAGGCGGCGCTGCAGGCCTACCAGGGCAAGCTGCAGGACACCGGCTATTTCTCCAATGTTGAAGTAAGCGCCGACCTGTCGTCCGTGGTGGGCGAGCAGATCGATGCAGCCCAGAACAAAGCTGCCGGCGAGCCGCAGCCGATGGCCATGGCCCCGCTGCCCCTGCTGGTGCGGGTAGTGGAGAACAAGCGCAAAAACGCCAGCGTAGGTATCGGCTTCAGCACCAACACAGGCGCCCGCACCTCGCTCACATACGACGACCTGAACGTGTTCGGCCTGAAGATGAAAAGCGCGCTGACTTGGGAAACCAAGCGCCAGGCCGCACGCAGCGACTTCTACTTTCCCACCACGCCGGACGGCTACAACGACAGCTTCGGCGCGCAGCTTGAACGCAAGGACATCGAAGGCGAGATCACGCGCACTGCTTCCGTTGCGGCCAAGCGGGCCTGGGGCACGCCGCTGCTGGAGCGCAGCGTTTCGCTCGAGTACCTGAACGAGAGCAAGACCGTGAACCGGGTAGTGTCGTCGCACAGCCAGTCCTTGCCGCTCACCTGGGCCTCCACCTGGCGCAAGGTCGACAACCTGGTGTTCCCGACCAAGGGCTATGTGATCAATGCCACGTTCGGCGGCGCGCTGCTGCCGGTGCTGACAGACGAAAAATTCATCCGCGCCACGTCGCGCGGCATTACCTACCTGCCGCTGAACGCCAAGTCCACCGTGATCCTGCGGGCGGAATTGGGCGCCCTGGCTTCGGTGCACCAGGAAGGCGTACCAACCACCTACCTGTTCCGCGCCGGCGGCGACAACTCGGTGCGCGGCTATGCCTACCAGGAACTGGGCGTGCAGCAGGGCGACGCCACGGTGGGCGGCCGCTACCTGGCCACCGCCAGCGCCGAATACCAGTACTGGTTCAAGCCGGCCTGGGGCGCCGCGGTGTTCTACGATGCCGGCAATGCCGCCAACTCGCTGGGCGGCCTGCATCCGAAATCGGGCTACGGTGTTGGTGCGCGCTACAAGAGTCCCGTCGGGCCGATCAACGTCGACGTTGCGTACGGCCACGCCGTGCGCAGGGTTCGGTTGCACTTCTCGCTGGGGTTCACGTTCTGATGGAAACACCACGCAAGCCGCCCGCACCGCCGGTTCCGCCGGCACCGCCGCCGCCGGATGCGCCGCCAACGCCTGGCGGCCGCAAATGGCTGCGCCGCACGCTGATCGGCGGCGGAGTGACATTGGCCGTGCTGGGCGGTGCCGTTTGGCTGCTGGGGCGCGAAACCACGTTGCAGCAACTCGTGGCCCAGATTGCCCGTTCCAGCGGCGGACAGATCGTCGTGACGGGCATCAGCGGTTCGCTGTATGGCCGCATGCATATCGACCACGTCACCTACCGCGACGAATCGAGCGTGCTCACGCTCGACAACATCGACATCAACTGGTCGCCGCTGCAGTATTTCAGCGAAGGCGTGGCGATCAGCGAACTGCATGTGGTGAAAGCAGAGTCGCGCGCCACTGGACCATCCAAACCCGCCGTGATGCCGGCTTCGATCTCGCCGCCATTCCGCCTGCGCATCAGCGACGGGCGCGTCAACGCCCTGTCCATCGTCGGGCAGGACGGCAGCCGCACCGAACTGCGCGCCATCAGGCTGCAATTGCTCGGCGACGGCCAACGCTGGCAGTTGAAGGACGCCAGCGCGGAAACGCCCGTCGGCGCCCTCGCCGCCAACGCCGAAATTTCCACGCTGCGGCCGTACAAACTGAGCGCCACCGCCGCCCTCGCGCCCATGCCGCCAACACCCGCGCCCGATCCCGGCCTGGTCCAGCGCAGCGCTACGCGACTGGAAATCCTGGCCAGCGGCGACCTGGCGCAACTGAAACTGGACGTCAAAGGCAAATCGAATTACGCCAACGGCGAGGGCACACTGATGCTGGCGCCTTTCGACGGCCTGCCCCTGCGCAGCCTCCGCCTGCAGGCGCACGACGTCGATCCTTCGCGCTTCGACCCCGCCTGGCCGAAAGCAGCCGTCGACCTTGCGCTGGACGCCGCCATCAACGGCGACAAGCTGTCCGGCAAGCTGAGCGCCACAAACCGCAGCGCGCCTGGCCCGCTCGACCAGCAAAAGCTGCCCTTGCACAGCGCTGCGGCCCAACTGGGCGGCACGCTGGATCATGCCTTCCTCAGCGGCATGCTGATCGACCTGGGTGAAGCAGGCAGGTTCACCGGCGCCGGCGCACTACATCGCCTGCCGAAAGATGGCGGCATCGATACCGCCACCCTGCGCCTGCATACCGACCGCCTCGACTTGCGCGGCCTGCACAGCGCTGCTATCCGCACCGCCATTGCCGGCGACATCAGCGCCGAAACGAAAGGCAGGCAGCACACCCTGCGCGCCGCGCTTGGCGAAGGCAAGCTGCGCCTCGACGCCCACGCCACGCTGCAGGACTTGCTGCTGACGGTGCATCAGGCCCGCCTCAGCGCCGGGCAGGGCAGCATCGCCGCCACCGCCCAGGCCAGCCTGAAAGAGGACAAAGCATTCAAAGCCAGCGCCACGGTGAAGCGCTTCGACCCTGCCGCCCTTGGCGATTTCCCGTCGGCCGACCTGAATGCCGAATTGCAGGCCAACGGCAAACTGGCGCCCGACTGGCGCGCCAACGCCGAGCTGGCGCTACAGCCCAGCAAATTGATGGGGCAAGCGCTGTCCGGCAGCGTCAAACTGGCCGCCGACGCCCAGCATATCTCCGGCATCGACGCCCGCCTCGCCTTCGCCCGCAACAACGCCAGCGCCAAAGGCGCATTCGGCGCGGCCAGCGACAAGCTCGAATGGCAGCTCGACGCCGCCCAACTTTCAGCGCTCAATCCGCAGCTGCAAGGCAGCGCCACTGCCAGCGGCATCCTGAGCGGGGGCTACAAAGATCCGCGCACCAGCTTCAACGCCGAAGCGCGCGCGCTGGCCTACCTGCCCCCGGCAGGCGGCCAGCGCAATGCGGCCACGACACCAGCCGCGGCGCCTGCGCGCTCCGACAGTGTGATCCGCACCAGCGGCGAAGTGGCGCTCTCCGGCGCCATGGACGTCAAGCTGGAGGGCAGCGCCAGCCGGCTCAATCCTGCCAGCTTCGGCGCACCAGTGAGCGGCAATGTCAACGCCGATTTCAGCGCAACGCTGCGCGCCAGCGCCGACTGGCTGGCCAATGCCGACATCCGGCTCCAGCCCGCATCCACGCTGGGCAATGCAGCGCTGAGCGGCCACGCGAAGTTTGCCGCCGCCCCTGGCCGCGTGCAGGACAGCGACATCGACTTGCACCTGGGCCCCAACCTGCTGCAAGCCAAGGGCTCCATCGGTAAACCGCAAGACCGCGTCGACTGGAAGCTGGACGCGCCGCAATTAGCCGTGCTCGGAAGCGGCTGGTCCGGCAGCTTGCGCGGCAGCGGTTATACAAGCGGCGGCAATAGCGCTGGCAATAGCAGCGGCAGCGGACGTCGCCGCAATGGCGGAAACGGAAGCGAGATCGTGCTGCCCACCCTCAGCGCCACGCTGGACGGCGCCTTCCTGCGCTTGCCCGGCCAGCGCGAAATTTCGACCATCAAAGGCAGCGCCACCATCGGCGCAGCCTTCGCGCCGGACGACCCGCTGCAAGCCGACCTGACGATCACGGGCCTGAACATCCCAGGCCTCCAGCTCGACCGCCTGCGCCTGCAAGCCAGCGGCACCGCAGGCAACCACACCCTGCAACTGGCCGCCGCCAATCCCGACTTCGACGCCGCCACCAGAATGCATGGCAGCTTTGCCGCAGACAGCTGGAGCGGCAGCATAGATTCCCTGCAAAACAAGGGCCGCTTCGCCCTCGCCCTGCAAGCGCCTGCAGCGCTGCGCATTGCAGGGCGCAAAGGCGAAGGCATCGCCGGCCTCGCCCATCCGGAGCAGCTCGCGCTGGGCAGTGCAACCATCGGCATGCCCGAAGGCCGCCTGCGCATCGACGTGCTCGAAAAGGATGGCCTGCGCTGGCGCAGCAAGGGCAGCGCCGCCGGCGTGAATGCCGGCTACCTGGCGCAGTTGTCGGAAACCTGGCGCCGCAACGTCGCCAGCACCATGACGCTGGGCGGCGACTGGTCGCTCGACCTGGCCGCGCCGGCAGCCAAAGGTGCAGCGCCGGCGCTGGACGGCTACCTCCACGTGTTCCGCGAAAAAGGCGACATCACGATTACCGGCGGCGAGCGCCCCGTTCCGCTTGGCCTGCAATTGCTGGACACGCGCCTGACAGTGGCCGGCGACCAGTTACGCGTGCAGGGCGAACTGGCAGGCGAGCGCGCCGGCAACGCGCGCCTGGAAGCCAGCGCCCAGCTGCGCGATGGCCGCATTCCTTCCGACAGCCCGCTCACCTTTGGCGCCAGCGCCAGCCTGCCGTCCATTTCCTGGCTGTCGCCGCTGCTCGGCGTGCAGGGCATGGAACTGGGCGGTGCGCTGCGCGCCAGCGCTTCCGGCCACGGTACGGTTGCCAACCCGCTGCTGGATGGCGAAATAATCGGCGAACAGCTGGTCATCAACTGGGCCGAGCAGGGCATCCGCCTGCGCAACGGCGAGCTGCAAGCCAAAGTCGCGGGCGACCAGCTGCAATTGCAGAAATTGCGCTTCGACGGCACCGGCGGCAATGCGCAGGCCGAGGGCTGGCTGCGGCTGGCCAACGGCGACCTGACGATGGACCTCAAGCTGGCCGCCGACAAGCTGCAGGTGTTCAACCGGCCCGACCGCACCCTGGTCCTGAGCGGCAACAGCACCCTGGTGCGCGACGCCAAGCGCTTTGAACTGGATGGCAAGTTCAGGGCCGACCGCGCCAGCATTGAACTGCCATCGCTCGATACACCGACCATCAGCGACGACGTGGTGATCCTGGGCCGTGAAAAACCGAGGGCCGCCGCAGGCAGCGGACAGCCATTGAACATCGATGTGGAAGCCGACCTGGGCGACGACTTCACCCTGCGCGGCAAAGGGCTGGATGCCCAGCTGGCCGGTTCGGTGCGGGTACGCATGGCCGACCGCCGGCCGCCGCGCGTGAACGGCAGTATCCGCGTCGTCAGCGGCACCTACGCCGCCTATGGACAACGGCTGGCGATCGAACGCGGCGTGCTCAATTTCACCGGCGCCTACGACAACCCAAGCCTGAACATCCGCGCCGTGCGCAAGCGCCCTGAAGGCGAAGAACTGAGTGAAACCAATGTGGAAGCCGGCGTCGAAGTGCGCGGCACCGCACTGGCGCCCTCTGCCAAGCTGGTGTCCACGCCATCGGTGCCCGACAGTGAAAAGCTGGCCTGGATGGTGCTCGGCCACGGCACCGCCGACATGGCCGGCAACGAAATGGGCCTGCTCGGCACCGCCGCCGGCGCCCTGCTGGGTGGCAGCGGCGGCCCAAGCCTGGCCAACCGGGTCGGCCTGGATGAACTGGGCGTGAGCCAGGCGAAGGGCCTGGAAAGCACCGTGGTCACGGTCGGCAAGAAACTATCTTCGCGCGCCTATCTCAGCTTCGAGCAAGGCGCCGGCAGCGCCACCAGCCTGGTCAAGCTGCGCTACAAGCTGAATACGCGCGTAACGCTGCAGGTGCAGACTGGCACCAACAACGCACTGGACGTGCTTTACAACTGGGCTTTCGACTGACCGGGCGGCGTCAATTCAGGATTATGGTTGGGCACCGGCTCGTCTTGCGGGACGGGATTATGCGGGCTGTGCGGATGCACCGGCTCAGGGCGCGGCTGGGACTCATCGACAGGCACCGGAAGGTCCGGCGCGCGGTGGGCGTGGATAGGGTGTTTTTCCATGGCTGGCACTCCCGAAAGCGAGATCACGGAGGACTATTCTACGCCTCCGGTTAAAATCCTTCTTTTTCCATGAATTGCGCCCCCCATGCAACTGACTGTCACTACCGTCGTCCTGCTGATCCTCGTTCCGACCCTGTTCTGGCGCGTTTATTCGCGCCTGAAGCTGGTGTTCCGCCGCCAGGAATCGGTCGCGTGGCGGCACTGGGTGGCGGCAGCCGGCCTGCCGATCCTGTTGCTGGCGGCCGGCCAGTCGATGCTGGCCAATATTCCGGCCCTGTCGATGATGGCCGCCGCCGTGATTGCCGGCGCCTGGATGGCCTTCTTCGCGCTCAGGAAGACCCGGTTCGAAACTGTCGGCCTCAAGCTGTACTTCACGCCGCCGAGCCGCACCGCCATCCTGGTGAGCATGCTGTTTGTAGCCCGCGTGCTGCAGATCGGCGTCGAGTTCTACGCCAACCGCCAATCCGAACACCCGCACATCATCAACCAGGCCGAAGTCATGCAGCACCCGCTGACCGTGATTCCCTTCGGCCTGCTGATCGGCTACCTCACCGCCTACTCCATCGGCCTGCTGCGCTGGCACATGGCACAGAAGCCGCAAGAATAAAAGTCGGGGTCACAGAAAAAGGGGACGTACCCCTTTAAAAGGGTAGGCCTCTTTTAAAGGGGTACGTCCCCTTTTTCTGTGACCCCGACTTTCAAACCAGATCAGACAGTGCTTTTTCTACTGTCGGGAAGCGGAAGGTAAAGCCGCTGGCGAGCAGGCGCGCGGGGGCGATGGCGGCACCTTCCAGCAGCAGGGCCGATTGTTCGCCGAGCAGCAGCTGTACTGGCCAGGCTGGCGCTGGCATCAGGCTGGGCCGGCGCAGGGCCGCTGCGGCAGATTTGGCAAATTCCAGTTGCGTGGGGTGCTGGGGTGCGGTGAAATTCCAAGCGCCGTCGGCTTGCGCGCCCAGGCGCCATACGTGCGCCATTGCGGCGAGCAAGTCGTAGAGGTGGATCCATGAATTGCGTTGGCGCCCCGTCCCCATCCTGCCACCAAATCCCAACCTGAACGGCAGCAGCATGCCTGGCAGCGCGCCGCCGTGGCCGAAGACGACGCCGAAGCGCGCCAGCGCGACCGGAACGCCATACTCGCGTGCGCGGCTGGCGGCGGCCTCCCATTCCTGGCAGAGCTGCGACATGAAGATGGCTTGCGGCGGGCTGGCTTCATTCAGCACTTGTTCACTGCCCTGCGGTTGAATGCCGTAATAGCCGATTGCGGAAGCATTGATCATCAGGCGCGGTTTGCGCCCTGCCTTCGCGATCCAGTCCACTACGTCTTTGGTGAGTCCGGCGCGGCTGCCGCGCAGCACGGCCTTGCGGCGCTCGCTCCAGCGCCAGCCGAGGATGCGGGCGCCGGCGAGGTTGATAATCACGTCGACGCTTTCCGCCGGCGCCAGGTCGCACATGCTGGCAACGGCACGCACGGCCCCGCCGTACTCCCAGGCCGCTTTGCGCGGTTCGCGCGAGAGAACGATGACCCGGTGGCCGCTGGCAAGCAAGGCCGGCACCAGGGAACGGCCAATGAATCCAGTGGCGCCCGTGACCAGCACCGTTTGCGGCCCGCCGTCGAAGTGCACGGGTTCCATTGCGGCTGGCGGCAAGGCGCGCGCTGCAAATGCGTCGCGCATGCCGGAGGCAAACACGCCCACGCCGCACAATGCGAGGAAGACGCTCAGCCAGCCTTGCGGTGCGTACTGGAAGCCGGGCGGTTCGGCCAGTGCTGCGGGCGCGCCAAGCAATAGCAGGCAAATGAAGGCGCCGCCGTTAATTGCCAGCACGGTGTGCGTTACGCGCTCGCTTGCCGGCAGCAGGCGGGTCTGGTCTTCCACTACGAAATCCCATAGCGTGAGGACGATCTCGATGCCGAACAGCGCCAGCAGCACCCACGTCCAGGCTCCCTGCCACACCCAGGCCGACAGCCCGATAAACAGCGCGCCGTAGATCGTGGCGCGCACGGCATGGATGGCAAGCTCGCGCCGGGCGGTGGCTCGCTGTGGAAGCGCCTCCGTAAGTTCGTGATGATAGACGGTGTCGAATGCGCCAAGGCAGCCCTGGGCGGCCATCAGCTGCATCGCAAGCAAATGGGTGTTCATGCTGCCTCCTGCTCTGCCTTGCGCCTTTCGTGGAACAAGCCGGCCTGCACGAACGTGGTGCCGAACAAGGCGTGGCGGATTTCGATGCGGATGTTGAAACGGTTGGGCGCTTCATTGCAATGGCGTAGGTAAGTCTTGCCTGGCGTGACAATGCCTGGGAGGGGAATGCGCCATCCGAGGATGTCCCAGAAGTACCCGTCGCTGGTGAAATGCAGGTTGCCCTCCGCCACGTGCAGCTTGAGCTTCATGCCCAGGCCCAGTCCCACGTACTCCAGCACCTCGCCACGCTCGCCTTCCGCCATATAGGACGTGAATTGAATAGGCTTGCGTCCGTTCAGCATATAGATGCGCTGCTTGTAAATGTTCGCCGAGCCTTCCTTGCCATAGACCCGGATGTCGACCGGAAAATCGCTGTCGTCGTAAGGAATCAGTGCGCCCTGGATGAAAGGCTTGCTGACGAAACCAATCAGCTTGCCAACCGGAGAGGCACGCAATTCGGACAAGCTGCCGTAGTACAGCAGCGGCTTGCCAGGCGCGGGATTCCTGGCAAAGCGCTGCTGGATATCCGGATGCAGCTTGCTCCACTCGCTGCCGAGGACCTTGCGGAACAACTCGCCTTCGCCGGCGATGGGCGGCGTTTCGGCATTGGCATGGAAGGCAGCGTCGATCCGGTACAGGCGCCACGCGGCGGGCAGCAGCAGTGCGAGGGTGGCGAGATCGATCCACACGTTTGGCCAGATATGGGCGCGCAGCGAAACCATCATATCCTGCGGCCCCCACAACAGCAGTCCGGCGGCAATCCACAGCCAGGCGCCGGCCTCGCGGCGCTGGTCGCCGAACCATACGAGGGCCAGCATCCACAGGCCGACGCATTGGATCGTTGGGCCGAACAGCGCCAGCCACCAGGCTTGCAGCGGACGCGAGGCCGGGGCGCCGAGCCAGGCGTGGTACCAGTCCAGCGCGGCGGCATTGGCGACCCATGGCAGCGCCAGGCCGATGATGAGGTGCGCGGCGGCGCTGGCGTACATCCAGCGCACCAGCCATTTACGTTCCATGATGGTCCCCGAAGTAGATCTTGCAGCTGTCGCCGTTGCAGGCTTGATGCGCGGCGCCCAGGCCGATCCAGCGCGATACGCGATAGCGGTTGCGGGCCAGGCTGCGGTAGGCCGATGCCAGCATGGGGCGCAGCAAGCGCAGGCGAAGCGGCCAGACCAGCCAGCGGCGGCCGGCCAGCGTATATGCCTCGAGAATGGCGTCGGTGCCTACCAGCATGGCGCCATCGGCGCGCAAGCCGTGCAGTTCAGCGTTCATGGCGGCCAGCGTCACGCCCAAAGGCGCGGGATCGAAACCGGGCGTCGACATATCAACAAACGCCAGGCACCCCGCGCGATCCCAGCGCCGCAGCCGGCTCATTTCGCGCCGGCAAAGCGGACAGGCGCTATCGAAATACAAAGTCAGGTCGGCCATTGCAGTGGTCCTTGTCTTATAAATACAACACTTCATGAACTTGCGTGGCGACACGATTTGTACCGTTGAGCTAGCTCAAACCATCGCTTTCAGAATGAATAGTTGTTGATTTATGTTATTTTTCATTCATTTCTGTCGTTACAGAAATTAAAGACCAAATTTTGACTGATGTCAATTGCTTAAAGGTCGTGTATTCTAAATTCACACGAAATGATTGCCATGAGGAAATATTCTTATGACGACTTACAATAAGACCGACAAGGGCCGAGAAGAGATCGCTGCACGTACATACGGACTGCAATCGCGGATGCGCACCCTGCTGGTGATGATTGATGGCCGCCATCCAATGGAAGAACTGTTGCCGAAGGTAATGGGGCTTGGACTCGACGCGAGCGCCGTGGCCGAACTGCTGGCACAAGGTTTCATCGAAGAAGGCGAAGCGCCGCCACCGCCGCAGGCGGCACCGGTCATGCCGACCGAACAGGAACTCGCTGCGCAGTATCAACAAGCGCGCGACTTCTATGCGCGTACGATCGAGCCGACTTTAGGCCTGCGTGGGCAAGTCCTGCAGACCAAGCTGGAAGCTGCGCAAACGCTGGAAGACTTGAAAGCGATGCGGATCACCTTCTTTGAGATGGTGAACCGCATTCGCGGACGGCCAGTGGCACTGGCGCTGAAGAAGGAGCTGGACGCCATCCTGGGCGCCTGCTCCAAGGAAGCAGCCTGAATTTGATCTAGGTCATTCCCGGCGGGAGATGGCTTTCTTCATACTGGTCTTCAGTTAAAGGAGAAAGCCATGACCATCATCGAGAATATCGGCACGGTGGACCGTGCCTTGCGCGTAGCTGCCGGCGTGGGCCTGATCGCGGCCACCCTGCTTGGCTACATCGGCCCGTGGGGCTGGATCGGCGTCGTTCCGCTCCTGACGGGCATGATCAAGTTCTGTCCCTTGTATCGCGCCATCGGGATTACCACAAGCGGCGACTAGGCCGCAGCCGCCTGGCGCCGCTGCAGCACGAAGATCGGCTGCGCCCAGGTGGTGTCTTTCTTCTTCTTGCTCGTGATGAGCGTGAGGTCGGAAGGATCGTACACGTCCGTGTTGTGGGTCAGCGGCGTCGTCATCAGGTACTGCGCATCGGTGTTCTTCAGGAACTCGCCGACCAGCTGGATGTTGCGGATGTCCAGGTGGGCAAACGGTTCGTCGATGAAGACGAAGCCGCCGGAACCGTCTTCCGACTTCAGCAAACCAATCAGCAGCACCAGCGATTTCATCACCTGCTGGCCGCCCGACGCTTCGCCGTCGTTCAGGCCGATCGGGCCCTTGCCGTCGAACTTGAAGCGTACCTGCAGGCCGGCCTGCGACAGCAGCAGGTCGTCGTTCTCCAGCTTGACCGGCTCGACGTGCACGTCGATATTGGCCAGCGCACCCAATTCCTTGATGTTCTGCGAATAGGTCTTGATGGTGTAGCGCAGGCGCTCGATGTACGCGCCGCGCGCATTGGCGGTCGCTTCGATCGCGCGGTTGTTCTGGTAGCGGCGTTCTTCGGTTTCCGATTTACGGTTCGACAGCTGCTCGTTCAGGCGTGCGTACTGGTCGATCACGGTCGCATCCAGCTCCCAGTCGTCACGCGCCAGCGAAGACTGCAGGCTGGCGATACGCAGGTCGACCTGATGCGCGTTCTGGTGCTGCTGTACCAGCGCCAGACGGCGCGCTGGACGGCGCCATGCACCCGGCAGGTGGCGCCATTGGCGGCGCAGCGCCAGCATGGCGCGTGCGTGGTCGGAGCGCTGCTCCATCTGGCGCTTGAAATTCAGGCGCATGCCGGCTTCCGCTTCGGACAAGGACATGCGGGCGCTCTGCCACGCGGTGTCGGCCTTGGTGCGGGCTACGGTGGCGTTCTTCATCAGGCCTTGCAGTTCGCCCAGGCGTGAACCCACTTCCAGGCGCTCGGCACGCAGCGGCACGGCGGAGCGCGCGGCTTCATCGAATTCCTCGGTGCGGGCGGACAGCTCCTTCACCGCGTCCACGCCGGCCAGGCGGGCTTTCAGCGCGGAGGTTTCGGAGGCCAGCTTGGAAATCTGCAGCGTGTACTTGTCTTCCTCGGCTTCCAGGTTCGGCAGGTTCTTCTGAATCGCATCCATACGCGAAGTCTTGCCGGCGGAGCCGAAGCGGTAGCGCGATGCTTCCACGAATAGCGAGCGGCCGCCGCGGCGTTCCTTGTGGTAGGCCTCAGGCGTGATCCATTCTTCGATATTGCCCAGCTTTGCGCCGTCTTCCACCGACTCGACGCGGGTGATGCGCGACAGCTGGTCGATCAGCCATTCCGGCGCCAGGCCGCTGAACTTCACCACCGACAGCAGGCTTTGGTTCTTCGGTTCGTGCGCCTTCACGCAATCCGGTACGATGAAGTGGCGATAGCGTTCCTTCTCCGCCAGCCGGTAGGCGGCCGAAGCGTCGGACGAGCGCTCCAGCAGCACCACGGAAGCATAGCCGCCCAGCACACCTTCAACCGCTCCCTGCCATTTCGGATCGGTCACTTCGACAATATCCGACAGCATGGCGTGCGGGATGCCCGCATCGTTCAGCGCGCGGCGCATGGCGCGCACATTGTCCGGCTCCGGCATGGCGGTCTTGCCCGACAGCGCGTTGATGGTGGCCTTGTCCTGCGCGATGCGGTTGGATACCGCGTCGCGCTGCGAGCGCAGTTTCAGCAGCTCGGTTTCCTTCGTTTCGAGCTGCGCGGCTGCATCGGCTACGTCGGCGCCCGATTCGGCGGCCAGCTTCTGCAGGCGGGACTTCTGCTCCGCCAACGATTCCAGGGGCTTCAGTTTGCCGTTAATGTGGTTCAGGCGCGAAGTCAGCGCGGTCTGCTCCTGTTCCAGCAGGGTTTCCTGCTGCTGCGCGTCCTGCAGGGCCTTGGCCTGTTTGGCGACTTCATTGCGCTTGTCGGCCAGCACTTGGTCGGCTTGCGCCAGCGGCTTGCGCGCTTCGCGCAGTTGGCGGCTGATGTTGGCAGACTTCTCGCGCGCCTCATGGTATTCCAGCGACGGCAGCACTTCTTCCTGCAGGTTGCGGCGTTCCTTGTGCAGCGTTTCCCACTGGTGGTAGTTGGCGACGCGCAGGCGCAAGCCTTCCAGGTTGGTCTTGGAACCTTCCAGTTCGGCTTCGAAGCGCTTCAGTTCTTCCTCGGTGTCGCGCTGGTGGCGCTTGGCTTCGTCGTAGGCATCCAGCACTTCCTTGTCGCCGAACACCTGGAACACCAGGTCCAGCAACTGGCGCGGCGCGTATTCGCACAGCTTGTCGGTTTCGCCCTGCTCCAGCGCCAGCACTTTGGACATGGCTTGCGACAGGCCGGCGTTGGCCAGGCGCTTGCGGTAGTTCTCAACGCCAAGCCAGTCGTTCGCTTCGGTGACTTCTTCGATGTCCACATTCCCAGGGCGCATCAGGTACTGGCGCTTCCAGTCGCCGCCGTTTTTCTGGATCTGGCAGAACAGCGTCACTTCGTCTTCGGCGAAGAAACCGCTGCTGCGGAACGGGCGGTTGGAGAGCTGCTTGCCCTGCGGCTTGTTGTCCACCACGGCGCGCAGCCAGGCAGTCTGCTGGCCGCTGTGGCGGGCGTAGTGCTTGTAGGTGCGGCCCATCGAGCAATCGAGGCCGAACAGCGTGCGCAGCGCATCCAGCAAGGTGGTCTTGCCGGAGCCGTTCTGGCCCGCGATGGTGATGATCTTGGCATCCAGCGGAATGTTCTTGATGCGCTGCCAGTAGTCCCAGTGGACCAGCTCAAGGGATTTAATTTGGAACATCGATTATTCTTCCGTTGGGGTTTCTTCAGGCGCAGTTTCAGGAGCCGCTTCGTCGGGCGCGGCATCGTTGGCGGCAGCCAGCACTTCGCGCGGGATGTGCACGATCTGCGCAGGCGCGCGTTTGAACACGTCGGCCAGGGCGCCGTTGATGATGCGCTCTTTCAGCAGGTCGGTATCCATCAGCAGGTCGAGCAGCGGGCCTTCGACGATGATCTCGCCGCGGCGCTCGATGAAACCGAGCTTGCCCAGGATGCCGAGGTTCATGTCCATGCGGGTCTTCTTACCCAGCTTGTCGCCGAAGTCGGCCAGCAGGGCCTTGTACGGGATGCCAATGGAAGTGTCTTCCGCGCGCGGCACCGGCTTCTCGGTGCCGAACATATCGTTCTGGTCATCGTCCGCCGCCTGGTGGGTTTCCTGGCGTTCGCGCTTGGGCAGGATGATCAGCGCCCACAGCACTACCAGCAAGGCCACGCCATCGCGCGCCAAGCCGAAATTATTGTTTTGCCAGGTGTCCTTTGCGCCGAACACCTTCGGTTCGATATTGCGCTGCAGGGCCAGGGTCACGTGGTCGGCGTAAACGTTATCGAGCAGCTTCATGCCGCAGGCCGCCAGGCGCGCATCGACTTCGGCGCGGAACAATTCGTCCGACAGCGCGCGCTTGATCATCTTGTCGTCGCGGCGCAGGGTCTGGTGCGCCATCAGGCGCGCGATCAGGATTTGGGAATCGTCACTCATCGGACTTGCCGCTTTCTTTCTTGTCTAATTCGAGGGTGAGCGCGGCCAGGGACATGGCGGCAATCTCCAGGTCCGGCAGCTGCACCATTTCATCCTGCGGCGCGAAGCGCACCGGCAGGCGGGCCAGGTCGGCGGTCGTGCCCTGCATCGACGCTTCGGCCTCGTCGCCCAGCAGCGGCAGCATGGAAGCGCGGTAGGACGCCAGGGCAAAGGACGCCGGCAGCAGCGCTTCATGCACCTTCACTTCGCGCGGCGATTCCTCGGCCACGGACGGGAAGTTGTTCAGCTGCGCGAAGTCGGACAAGCGGGCCAGCCAGTCGTCCAGCTCCTTCTGCATCGCAGGGCTGTCGTTGATCGTGGTCGGCGCATCCTGGCCGGCAGGCAGGCTATTGAGCCCATTGTTATTGGCACGTTCTGTCATTAATTCTGTCTCGGCGACGTCGATCATCTCGGCAGGCGTGATGAACAGCGGTTTCACCGGTTGGTCGATCGCATCTTGCGCCAGCGAGGACAGGTCCTCATGCGCCAGCAGCCAGCGTTTGATGTCGGTAGTGGAAAGGCCGGACTGCCCCAGGTGTACGCGCTGGCGCTCGATCTGGTTCAGCGCGCGCGAGAACATGCCCTGCATATTCAGCAGCTGCGACTGGGCGCGGCCGATCGCCTGCGCGGCGCGGTGGGTGGCGCTGTCCGCATTTTCATCGGTGGTGATGGCACGCAGGATCTCGGAGCCCTTTTCGACCCAATCGCAGGCCTGGTGCCACTTTGCCTGCGACTCGCGCAGGCGGAATTCGGATCCGGACGCGATGGCGTCGCGGAATTCTTCGGTCAAATCAACCAGGCGGCCCAGCAAATGCTGCAACTGCTCGGTGGTCACGCCGCCCACGGCTTGGGCGCCGGCCACCTGCGACAGCAGGAAGCCCATTTCGGCATCGTCGTCTTCGGGTGCGGCCAGGGCCAGCAGGCTGTCGATGGAAGCCAGCACATTGCGCGCCATCGGCGTCACGCGGTAGACGGATTGCTGCGCATCCCAGGCCAGCAGGCCGTTGGAACGCAAGCGGTTCAGCACCGTCTCCAGGCTCTCCGGCAGCAGGTAGGCCAGGCGCGTGTTGATATCCGCCCGCGAAAACGCGGACGAAGTTGTATCATTGGCAAGTTCGCGCAGAACGAGCAGGCGCACCAGCACCCCCTCGAAGCCGCCATGGAACAGGGCCGTGAACACCTGCAACAGCGGCTGGGCGCGCTTCAGGTGGTAGACCTGCTCGATCTCGTCGGCGGAAATGTGGGGCTGGAAGTGGGCCTGCAGGGCATCCTGCTGCTCTTGCTCAGTCGGGTTGGTGTCGGCCAGGGCCGCACTTGCCATTAAGTCAATCATTACACTCCATCGCACAGCCAAAACAGAAAAAGGGGACGTACCCCTTTTTTTAAGTCCGCCAGTATAACAGGCTGAGTGTGGCTATTTTCGGTTGACTTTCTCTAGGACTTGCTCGAAAGAATCACCGTTTTCTTCCTTGAACAGGATGCGGGCCGGGTACCAGTCCAGGCCCGGGGCCAGCCAGACGTCGACGTCCTGGTCGTTGCCGGCGACCGGCTTGCGGGTGAAGTGCAGCACCCTGATGTCGCCCAGGCCACTGCTTTCCATGGTTTCGTTGCCGATGACGCGGAAAGTCCATGGGGCGCCCTCTTTGCGGCCGGCCACGTAGAAGGTCCATTCACTGCCGGGTGTGAATTTATCCGGGGTGGCGCGGGCCAGGATGGCCAGCTGCCAGGTCACGCTGCTGCGGTCTTGCTCGCCGCCGCGGATAGCGTGGGTGTTCTTGCCGTCTTCGAACTCGATCTGATGCCCGTTGCGATCGAAGCGGGTGGTGGTCGGGTCCTTGCGGATGCGCTTTTCATAATAGGTGACCGGGGCCAGGCCGTATTCGTCCACCAGGCCGTCGCTGCGCTGGTCGACCACTTTGCCGAACAGGCCGGAACGCGCTTCGGTATGCAGGGCGTATTGGCCGTCGCCGTGGCTCCAGCTGATTATCCCTGTCCCCATCAGGGGGATGCCGTGGGTACTGCCTTTGACCGTGTACGTCAGGTCGGCTGCCGGCGGCAGGCTGGTGGCGCGCTTGGCGACCGGGTAGTCGGCCGGCTTTGCGCTGGCAACTGCGCTGGCTGCGGCGAGTGCGAGAATCATCAAGGTGCGGCGCATATCTTTTTCCTTACTTGCTAATGCGGGTGACAGTTTGTGTGGTGACGGAGCCATTGCCTTCCGTAACGCGGATCTGCACCGGATACCAGTCCAGGCTCGGCGCGATCCAGAAATCCAGCCGTGAGTTGTAGCTGCCGGGTTTCGGCGGGCGGGTCAGGTGCCAGGTCACCAGCTTGCCCATCTCTGTTTCCAGTTCGTCTTCGCCGACCAGCTGGAAGCGGTATACCACCGCGTCGCGGTCTTCGCCGACGAGGATGTCCATCTCCTTGCCGTACTGGTTCACGTCGGCGCGGCCGATGGCGGCCAGCTGGAACACCACGGTGGCGCGGTCCTGGGCGCCTGGCGCCAGCGGGATGGTGCGTTCGCTGGCGGAAAATGTGATCTTCTGCTCCTGCTGGTTGAAGTGGGTCGCCGTGGCGGAACGGTTGCGGCGCTTTTCGTTGAACGTGGTCGGCGCGATGCCGGACTCGTTGATCGTGCCTTCACTGCTCACTTGCATGAGGTTGACGCGCGCGAACACGATCGTCACCCCGGCTTCCTGCGTCACCTTGTAGCTGGCGCCATCCTGCTGCCAGACGATGCTGGCGGAGCCGCTCCATTTGGTGCCGTCGGCATCCTTGCGCTTGACGTCCAGCTCCAATTTGGCGGACGGCGGCAACGCAACTTTCCATTTTGCTTGCGTCTCTGCCGGCGCCGCGGGCGGCGGTTGCGGCGATTCTACTGCGGCCGGCGCAGGTGCGGCGTCCGCCTGGCTGGCCGCGGCCGGCGTTTCCGGTTCTGCGGGCGCCGCCGGCGCTGGCTCGCCAGCGCCCGTCTCGGCAACGGCGGTATCGGGAGGCGGCGGCGCCGGCTCGGGAGGTTTCGGCGCCTTGCGCGGCTTTGGCTTTGGCTTGGGTTTGGGCGGCGCCTCGGCCGGCTTCACTTCAGGCGGTGCAGGCGGCGGGGCCAGGCGCAGCTCCGCCTTGATGATGTCTTTTTCTTCGTCATGCTCGCGCTCCGAAGCGCCGATACGGCCGCTGACCCAGTTGATCGTCACGAAATGCAGCGCCACCGTGGCGGCGCAAATGGCAACAACGCGGCGGCGGTGGCGGGGAAAAGTAACAATCGTCATAGTCGATAGTTTAACGTGCCGGGCACGGTTTCCGCTGACAGCAGCTGCAATGGCATAATTTGCTGGATATTTTGTTAAGGAGCTTTGATGTCCCTTTTGCGCCAGCGCGGCCACGCCGATTCCGGCAAGGTCGGCATGGTCGAACTGTTTTTCGATCTCGTGTTTGTGTTTGCCGTGACCCAGCTGTCCCATACGCTGCTGAAAAAGCTCGATGCGGAAGGCGCGCTGCAGGTCGGCCTGCTGTTCATGGCCACGTGGTGGGTGTGGATCTATACGGTGTGGGCCACCAACTGGTTTGACCCGGAAAAGAAAACGGTTCGCGCCGCCCTGTTTGCCCTGCTGGTGGCGGGCCTGCTGATGTCGGTGTCGATTCCGCGTGCCTTCTCGGACCTGGGCTGGCTGTTCGGCGCCTCGATCATGCTGCAGCAGTCCGGCCGCACCCTGGCCATGCTGGCCGCCTGCCGCGGCGAGGACGGCATCTCCTTGCGCCGCAATTTCATGCGCATCAACGTCTGGATTGGCGGCAGCGGTTTGCTGTGGGTGGCAGGCGGACTGTCCGCGCCGGAATCGCGCATAGCCTGGTGGCTGGCCGCCCTGGCGGTGGACCTGGCGGCGCCCATGCTGTTCTATTTCGTGCCAGGCCTGGGCCGCTCTACCCTGGCTGACTGGAACGTGGACGGCAGCCATATGGCCGAACGCTGCGCCCTGTTTGTCATCATCGCGCTGGGCGAGTCGCTGCTGGTTACCGGAGCCACTTTCGCCGACCTGCACTTCGATACCGTCACCGTGTTCGCATTCCTGCTTGCCGTGCTGGGTTCGATCCTGATGTGGTGGCTGTACTTCGACCATGGCCTGGAACAGGGCCACCACCGCATCGTGCATTCGCAAACCCCGGGACGCCATGCGCGCAACAACTACACCTACCTGCATATCCCGATCGTGGCCGGCGTGATCGTCGGTGCGGTGGGCGATGAACTGGTGCTGAGCCATCCCTATTCCGGCAATCCGGCCGCGATGGCGGCCATCGTCGGCGGCCCGCTGATCTTCCTCAGCGGCCTGGCGCTCTTCAAGTGGCTGGCGCATACGCGCGCCTGGCCGCCGCTGTCGCACCTGATCGGCATTGGCCTGCTGCTGGTGCTGGGCGCACTGGCCGTGGTCATGCCGCTGTCACCTCTGCTGGCTACCATTGGCTGCGTCCTGGTGCTGCTCTTCGTTGCTGTGTGGGAGAGCTGTGTGCTACGCTAAACATCCAACCCTCGGAGACCCGATATGACCAATCCACAAATGCCTCACATTCCCGGCGCTGCAGTGATGACGGATACGCTGGACTTCGTCAAATCCCTGTGGGGCAGCATGGGCGTGCCTGGCATCGGCATTCCCGGCATCGCTGCGCCGACGTTGTCGATGGATGACCTGGACAAGAAAATCAGTGAGCTCAAGGCCGTCGAGTCCTGGCTCAACCTGAACGCCACCATGCTGCGCTCGAGCATCCAGGCGCTGGAAGTACAGCGCGGCACCATCGCGGCGCTGAAGTCGATGGGCCAGTCGCTGGCTGCCGCCGTCCAGCAGCCGCCGCATCACGATCCGTTTGCCAACGTGGGCAAGCCGAAGGAGGCCAAGCCTGCCGAAGCAGTCAAGCCGGAAGCCAAACCCGATGCCAAGCCGGCTGCCGACGGCAAGCCGGCGGGCGATGCGGCCAGCGCCGCCGCCAACCAGATGGCCAATCCGGCCGCCTGGTGGAACCTGCTGCAGGAACAGTTCACGCAAGCCGTCAACACGGCCATGGCGACCGACCCGATCGCCAAGCCAGCCGCCGATGCCAAGAACGGCGCGGCGCACGACAACGGCAAGCCTGCCGCCAAACCGGCAGCACGCAAGCCTGCGGCCAAGCGCGCGCCTAAAGCGCCGCCAAAACCCTAATTGAGTTTCTGGATGCGGATGGCTTCGATCAGGCCATCCTCGTCGCGCTGCACCTTCATGATGTTGATCAGGCCTTCGTCTTCCAGCGCCCTGGCCGCATCGTGCGCAGACTGGAAGGATTGAATCGTGTCGCCCTTGGCGCTGACCGGGCGAATCCAGGCAGCAGCCCCCACTTTCATCTTGTTGTAGACCTCTTTGGCGATATCGCGCATGGATCACTCCTTGTCGTGGTCATCGTTCATGGCGGCCGTCAGCTCGGCTTCGATTTCTTCCGCCGACATACGGCCGGGAATCAACTTCTGCAACTGCTCGATCAGCTGGGCAAAGCGCTGCTGGCCCGGCGCGATCCGGTCAACGTGCATCAATACTTCGTTTGCTTCGTTCATCAGGGATTCATCGTAGCCCCTGGCCTGCATGTGGGAGATCAGGATCTGGGCGGAGTTGAACAGGATGCGCATATTGTCCGGCAGGCTGCGGCGCGCTTCACGCATCCAGGCCACGGCGTCATCGAGCTTGTTGGACTTCCATAGCAGTACCCCCTTGTTCATCATCTCCGATGCGTCGCGGCGCGCCGCGTTGATCAGGGCTGTGCCTTCTTCGCCCATCCGGGCTTTTTCGAAGATGCGCTGCACTTCGTCATGGATTACCGTGTTCTCGTCGTTGTTGCGCACCACGTAGCACAGCAGCTCGACGGGTGCGTCTTTGACGCCGACGGCGAACAGCAGCGTGGCCATTTCCAGGCAGGTGGAAGTGTCGGGGCGCGCGCTGTCTTCCTTGAGCATTTCTTCCAGTTCGTCGCCTGACTTGCGCGCGCGGCGGTAGTCGCCGCTCTCGTGGTAGACCAGGCCTTCGGTGATCTTGGTGCGCAGCTCCACCAGCCGGCCCGAAAAGTCGCGCTGTACGGCGGCCAGCAGAAGCATGGCTTCCTTGGCGTCGTTCTTCTGGCCCAGCACACGCGCCAGGCCCAAATAGGCGTCCACAGTTTTCATGATGGAGTATTCGCCGACCTGCAGGCATTTGCGGAAGGCCCGCTCGGCAAGTGCGATATTCCCCAGCTTGAGAGCGGCCGTGCCCAGCGCGCGCTGGCGCGGCACCGAGTTGGGCGACATCTTGGCGGCGCGTTCCAGCACTTCGCACGACTCTTCGACGCGGCCCATGTTTTGCAGTGACTTCGCCAGCTGGTCATAAGCATCAAGATAGAAACGGTTCTCGGCGATCACGCCAGCAAACATCTGGCGCGCCGCTTCGTTGTCGCCGTTGGCCATGCGGATTTTGCCGACGCCGGTGCGGGCCCAGTTGTAGTCGCGCTCCTGCAGCACTTTTTCGTAGACCTGGCGCGCTTGCTCGGGCTCGCCCGCCTTCAGCAGCAATATGGCACGCATGCGCTGCAGGTCCAGTCCGTGCAGCTTGTTGCCCGCTGCGGCTTCGCTGCACAGCCTTGCTGCGCGCAGGTAGTCTTTCTGCAGATACGCTTCGTCGATCTCCTGGAAGACCTGCTTGCGCTGCCAGGCGCGGTTCAGGCGCGTGAGCAGCACGCCTTCGGTGATCGGCTTGAGCAAGTAAGCGTCGGGCTGGTGTTCGGCCGCGCCCATCACGGCTTCCACGCTCTTTTCGGCGGAGACCATCAGCCACACGCAGCTTGGCATCAGCAGGCTGCGGATGCGGGCTTCTTCCAGCACATGCTGGCCGTTCTTGCCGTCGCCGAGATTGAAGTCGCACAGCACCACGTCGTACTGCACGCGCGCCAACAGGCCCATTGCCTCGCCGCCGCTGGAGGCCTGGTCGATATGGCGGGCGCCGAGGCTGCGCAGGGCTTCGCGCAGCAACTGGCGCACACCAACGAAGTCGTCGACGATCAGGTAGCGTTTCTCGGCCCAGTTGACGCCTGGCGCCTTTTCCGGAACCTCTGCTGCGGGCGGAGTGAGGGCTGGCGCGTTCATGGCAGTCGCAGGATAAAGCAGCCGCCACCCAGTGTGCCGCCGTTCTCCAGCGCGACGCTGCCCTGGCGCTGGCGATGCTTGTGGGACTTGGCGACTTCGCTTGCGAAATACAGGCCAAGCCCGCTGCTGTTGGTCAGGAAGTTGATCCCCTGCCCCAGCAGCTTGCCCGCTTCCAGCATATTGGCCGGGAAGCCGGCGCCGTTATCTTCCACGCGCACTTCCATGAAGCCATCCTGCTCGCTGACGATCAGGGCAATGCGGTCGCGCGTGTAACGTACTGCGTTGTTGACGGCGTGCGCCAGCAGGCCCAGGACCAGGTCTTCGTCCAGCGTCCAAATCAGCTCGCGCGGGAATTCGGTATCAAGGCGGATGCCTTTCGATTGCAGCAGTACGCGCTGCTGGGCTGCCAGTTGTTCCACCAGTTCGCTGACCGGCACTGGCGTTGGATCGAAAGGGTAATTGGGGCGGCCGACTTGCTTGTAGAGCGCAAGTAGCTGGATCAGGTGGTCGTTCAGGCGCTTGGTCTGGTACAGCATGTGCGCCATCTGTGGGTAGGCTGGGTTGTCTTGCGCGGAATCCCCGGCCTGCACAAGCAGGTTCTCCAGTGTGCCAGACAGCACGCTGATGGAATTCTTCATGTCGTGCACCGTGGAGGCGAGGAACATGAACAGCTCTGGCGAGCCGGCGCGGTCTTCCATGGATTCTCCAGCCGTTGGATAGGAGACCATTATAGCTTGCGGCGCTGTTTGAGCAGGAAGCGTCCCGGGTCCAGTGCGGCGGCTAGCGTTGCTTCGATGGGAAGGGGTTCCCCTTCCAGCTGGCAGGCCAGGATTTCTGCTGCCAGAGGGGCCCATATCAGGCCCCGGCTGGCATAGCCGAGCAGCCCGTAGAGACCCTGATGGCGCGGCAACTCGCGCAGGCGTTCGGCGCGGCCCTCGCTTGCGCTGTCCGGTAGCGGGCCGACCAGCGGCAGGCGGTCGGGGGCCATGGTGCGGAAGCCTACGCGCCCCTGCAGCGGCGCCCCTGCGCCGTGGGCGCCGCCAAGGATTTCTTCCGCGCGTTGCAGGTTTTCGTCCTGGCTGGATTGCCATAGCTGGCGGTCGTCGGACCTGTCGTAGGTTGCGCCGACGCTGATGACGCCGGCAACCGACGGCGTCATATATGCTTCGCGGCAGACCACCATCGGGAGACTGGGGAACGTACCGTCCTGCAGGTGGGTGACCTGGCCGCGCATCGTGTACAGCGGCAGTTCGCGCGCTTGTTCAAGCGCCGTGGCTCCGGCGCCGTTGGCGAGAATGACGATGGGAGCGCTGGCCAGTTCGCGGCCATCCGCAGCGAGTACGCGCCAGCCCACGCCTGCGCTGATCCCGTTGCCAGGGGCGCGCTCGATGCGCAGTGCTTCCGCATGGAAGATGCGCTGCAGCCTGTCGCCGCAAGCCTGCAGCATTGCGCGGCAAACGGTGGCGGGCGTCGCCCAGCCGCCTTGCGGGAAGTGCCAGGCGCCGTAAGGTGTCGGCACGCCAAGCATGGCGCCCGCCTGCCCGGCATCGAGCCAGCGGACGTATTGTTCGGGGTAGCGCCAGGTGTCGACGACTTCTTTCTGCAGCAGCGCGTGCTCCGCGTCGCGGGCGAGCTGCAGCACGCCGCATTGGTCGCCGCGGATCGCCGGCCTGGAGAGGGTTGCGTCGGCGTCTGGTCCTGCTGCGTGCGGGCCAATGCCGCCGAGGTTCTGCCAGGCGCGCTGGGCATACAGGTAGGCGGCGCGCGTCAGGCGCGTCGGGATATTGTCGTCTTTCGAGAGCAGCGGCATGAAAATGCCGGCGCGGTTGCCGGACGCTTCCTGCGCAGGGCTCTCATGGCGTTCGATCAGGGTCACCTGCCAGCCGCGCGCAGCCAGGCGCTCGCAGGCTGCGCTGCCTGCCACGCCGGCGCCGATGACGATGGCGCGGCGCTCTGGCGCTGGCTCACGCGGCGGCTGTGGCTTGCGGCTGGTGTATGTTGCGTGCTGCCAGCCATCTTCTGCATCGCCCTCCACGCTAAAGCCTGCAGCACGCAGGGCGCGCATGGCTTGCTCATCCGGCTGGTGAATGCGTAGCGTGGATGCGGGCGTTGCAAGGCGCTGCAACGCCCGGATGTGATCCATGGGCGCGGGAATGATGAATTCATCGACGCGGGCGATGATCTCAGGCAGCCATGATTCGACGGGACCGATCAACAGGTCGAGCGTCACGCGTTCGGATGGCAGGTGCAGTCGGTGCAAGCCGGGCACGTCGACCGGCCACTGCGCGGCCAGGCCCGGCGCGCCGGCCGCCAGCGCGGAGGCCGGGGGCATGGCTGGCGCGATCGCAAGGTAATGCAGATGACGCTCGCCGGCGCGATGACGGGCGAGGGCTGCGATGAACTGTGCGCCGCTGCCGAACGCGGTGTCGAGAACGACGTGGCGTGAATCAGCCACGGCACTCCTTGTGGCGGAAGCACGCGAGGTCATGGTCGTTCACCATGCCGATGCCCTGCATATAGGCGTAGATAATCGTCGAGCCGACAAACTTGAACCCGCGCTTCGCCAGGTCCTTGGAGATCCGGTCCGACAGCTCGGTACGCGCCGGCCGGTCGCCCTGCGCGGCAATCCGGTTAACGATAGGCTTGCCGTCCACATACCCCCACAGCAGCGAGCACAGGCTGCCGCCCTCCGCCAGCAGGCGCAGGTAAGCGCGCGCATTGGTCACGACAGCATTCACTTTGAGCTTGTTGCGCACGATTCCCGGATCGGCAAGCAGTGCAGCGATCTTGGTTTCGTCGTACGCCGCAATCTTGCGCGCGTCCCAGCCATCGAACGCCGCGCGATAATTCTCGCGCTTATTGAGGATGGTTTCCCAGCTCAGGCCCGCCTGCGCGCCCTCGAGGTTCAGCATTTCAAACAGGCGCAGCTCGTCGCGGCACGGCACGCCCCACTCCTGGTCGTGGTAGGCGATATAGCGCGGATTATTTGGATTGGCCCAGGAACAGCGATGTTTGCTCATGGGCAGATTATAGTGCGCTCCCCCAGGCTGGTCACGATGCGCGCTTCGCCGCGTTCCACGCAATCGCTTAACTGGTGCACCAGGCGCGGGAACAGTTGCTCCGGCTGCGCCGCGTCCGTGGGCTGAAGCGCCGTCCAGGCATCACGTCCGGAATGCTTGGAGATGTACAGGCCCACATCCGCCAGCTCCACCACCTGCGACCATGACATCAAGCGCGGTTGCGAAGGCAGGAAGGGATAGCAGGCGAAACCGATCGAACAGGTGCGCGCCAGCTGGGTGCCGTCCGGCAGCAGGAAGCCGCGCGAGCATACCGCCTGGCGGATGCGCTCGGCCACCACATGCGCCCCGTTGCGGTCCGTGGCGCGCGCCAGCACCAGGAATTCTTCGCCGCCCCAGCGCACCAGGTAGTCCGATTCGCGGAACACTTCGCGCAGGCGGTCCTTCATCTGCACCAGCACGGAGTCGCCCGCCGCGTGGCCGTACCGGTCGTTGACTTCCTTGAAGTGGTCCAGGTCGACCATGTAGAACACCAGGTCGCGGCCGGAAGCTTCCTCGCCGGCGGCCAGGCCGTCATAGCCGCGCAGGCTGAGCGCCACGTCCGACTCCACATGCTGCAGGAAGAAACGGCGGTTGCGCAGGCCGGTCAACTGGTCGGTCAGGCTGACGTCTTCCAGCGCTTTGTAGGCGCGTTCCAGCTCCAGGTTCTTTTCCAGCAGCTGCGCCTGGGCCGCCGCATTATCCAGCGCAATGGCGCCGTATGCGCACAAGGTGCGGAAGATCAGGCGCTCGCGCTCACCATAAGCGCGCGGCAGCATCGACTGCACCGTCATCACGCCCAGCACGCGTTCGCCAATGGTCAGCGGTGCAAACAGCAGCGTCAATGTCGGCAGCGTGCCGGGAATCAGGTTGGGCGTATCGGACTTGTCCTCGATCTCGATCAGGATTTCGCGGCGCTCGCGCACGCAGCGCGCCGTGTTGAAGTTTTCATCCGACAGCGCAATGCGCATCGGCGGCAGCGGCAAGCCCATTTCAACGCCAAAGGTGCAATCCAGGCACTCGCCATCGGGCTGCAGCAGGAAGATCGAGAAGTGCGTCGAATCCAGCAGGCCATGCACGTGGCGGTCCAGCGCGCGGAACACGGCCGACGCATCCAGCTGCGCCGTGATCTCCTGGCCGATGGCGGAGAGATGGCTCAGGGTAGCGCTGGTCCGGGCCAGCACTTCGGCGCGTTCGGCTTCGGCGGCGGCCAGCTGGCGATGGTGTTCGCCTTCGGTTTGCGCGCGTTCGGTCTGGTGCTGCACCTGCATCGCGATGGCACGGTTGGTGGCTTCCTGGCTATGGGTACGGTCGCGCGCTGCATTGGCCTGCACCGAAAATTCATAGGCGCGCGCAAAATCGCCGACCGCCGCGTATTCGCGCGCCACCGAGTCAAGCAGCTCGCCTGGCAAGATGTAGCCATCGATGGTGGCGGCAATGGCCAGCGCTTCGCGCAGGTACTGCAGCACCGACCGCGCATTCCCTGCGTGGATGTCCGCCAGCACGCGCAAGGCGGAAATCTGGCTGAACGGATCGCTCAAGTCGCGCGCCAGCGTCAGCGCCGACATGGCTGCAGACTGCGCCTCCTGCATCCTGCCCAGCCCCGCCAGCGCGTGCGCCTGGCCGCGCCGCGCGCAGCTTTGGAAATCGTTCTGCGCCAGTGCATGGCCGCGCTGTTCAAGTTCGCGGAAGCTGGCCAGTGCTCCTTCGTAGTCGCCAAGGTCGAGCGCCAGGTCACCCTGGTATTCCAGCGCCATGACGAAGGCGCGCGAGCCGGACAAGGGCGCCAGCATGTGCAGCGATTCGCGCAGCAGGCCCTTCGCCGCCTGGCGCTGTCCGAGGTGGCGCAGCGTTTCCGCCGCCTGCATCTGAGTCAGCCCGATGCACATCGGCCAGCCGGTCGGCCGGGCCAGTTCCAGCCCGCGCTGCATCCATTCCAGCGCCGCTTCGTGCGCGTTGAGGCGGGTAAAGGCATTGCCGATATTGGTGGCCAGGATAATGGCGCGCCGCACCTGGCCCGACATGCGCGCCGCCTCGTAAGCGCCGATCAGGTGGCTGATGGCGCGCCCGAATTCCGCCGCCTGAAAGGCAGCCGTGCCAAGGTAGTCGGAAATCCAGCCCGCCACCACAGGATGGCGGCCGGCCAGCTCGTGCGGAAAGCGCTTGCTCCAGCGCTCAATCGCGGCCGGCGCATTGCGGAAGACACTGAACAGCGCGGCCAGGCTCTCGAAGATGTCGAGGCGCATGCCGTCGCCCGCCGCGCGTGCGTCGGCGATGGCCAGCGCCAGCTCATTCTCGCAGGCGGCGGAATCGCCACGGTCGAATGCCACCCAGGCCAGCAGGCTATGGGTATCGGCCGCGCCCAGCCGGTCGTGCTGGCGTGCGAATTCCAGCATCGCCCGTTCCGCGATGTCGCCGGCGCCGTCAAGGTCGCCGCTCAGCCAGCAGGCTTCGGCCCGCACCAGCTCCCAGCGCGCCGCCAGCACACGACTTTCCGCCGCCGGCAAAAGGAAGGCCAGCGCTTTCGCTTCTTCGGCATACTGTGCCGCTTTTACAACATCGCGCTGGCGCAGGTGCCAGGCCAGGCGGAATAGAAGCTTCGCGCGAGTTTCCCCTTCCGCAAGGGACAATTCCGCTTCCCACTGGGCCAGCTCCTGGTCGAGCGCGAACAATTCCACTACTTGATATCCTTGAAATAGGTGTTACTCCCAAGAATCATACAGCACGATCGCACTTTTCGCTGTTCAAGTAGCTTAAATATCTCCTATCGGCGTTCGGGCTTGGGGTTTTGCATACTGGAGTCCGGCTTATTGCCTCCTGTTGTCCCCGCCGCACGATTGCCCGCTTCGCCCGGTTGCGCGGCGCTGTTGCCGGCACTGCCCTGGGTACCGCTGCTGCCGGCCGTCGTGCCGCCCTGGACTGCCGCATTCAGCTGCTCCGCATTATTCAGGTGCTGGTGGATGGTTGGCTTCAGCCGGGTGGCCAGCGATTTCAGCTCGTCGTCCTTGGCCGAGGTTTCGACCTTGGCGACCAGCTGCTGCGCTTCCTTGTGGGATTGCACCCCGGCCTGCTCCATATAGCTGCGGTCGAACTTGTCGCCCGATAGCTTCTCCAGCTTGGTGGCCAGGGCCTTGTGCTTGGCGTCCAGCTCGTTCGGCAGCGTCACGCTGTGCGCGGAAGCCACTTTGCGCACCTCGTCCAGGCCCTTGGTGTGCTCGTCGACCATTTGCTGGGCGAAGCTCTTGACCCGGTCGCTCTGGGTCTTCTGCAAGGCCATCTTGGCCGTCTCGATTTCGGCCATATTGGCCATGGCCAGGTCAGTCAGCATTTTCTGGTCGGCCTTGGCGAGCCCTTCGGCCCAGGCGCTCCCGGTTCCCAACAGTGCCGACAACACAGCTACACGCATGAAATTGTTCATTTCGTCCTCCGTGACAAAATAGGTAGAAAATTATTTTAGGGAGGATGGAATAAGCCGACCACACGCTACGTATACGCAATACTTCCCACCCAACAAGGAGACTTGCAATGAAACTCATCGCCCTGACCCTGACCGCCCTGGTGAGCACCACCGCCTTTGCCGCCGAACCGCTGAAAAAGGCCGATGGCGTGTATGTCGACGCCGCCGGCATGACGGTCTACACCTTCGACAAGGACGTTGCCGGCAGCGGCAAGAGCGCCTGCGTCGACGGCTGCCTGAAGAACTGGCCTGCCGTTGCAGCCAGCGGCGAACTGGCCGCACCATGGTCGTCCATTACCCGCGATGACGGCAGCAAGCAGCTGGCCTACAAGGGCAAGCCGCTCTACCTGTTCGTGGGCGACAAGAAGGCCGGCGAGCGCGCGGGCGACAACGTCAAGGACATGTGGCACGTGGTCAAGGACTAAGCGGATGCAGGATGTGCGTGAGCTCCTGCTGGCCTGCCTGCCGCGCCTGCGCCGCTATGCGCGGGCGCTGACGGGCGATAGCGCCAGTGCGGACGACCTGGTGCAGGACACGGTGGAACGCGGCTGGTCGCGCATCGGCCAGTGGCGGCCAGATGGCGACCTGCGCGCCTGGCTGTTCGGCATCATGCACAACCTGCACATCGACCAGCTGCGGCGCGCCCCGCCGCCCGCCGTGGAGCTGGAGGATGGCGGCCCGCCCGCCGCGGCCTCTCCCCCGGCGCTGGACTTGCGCGACCTGGAGCGCGCCTTGCAGCAGCTTCCTTCCGCCCAGCGCGAAATGCTGCTGCTGGTGGCGCTGGAAGACATGCGCTACGAAGACGTAGCAGCCATGCTCGATATCCCCTTAGGCACGGTGATGTCGCGCCTGAGCCGCGCACGCGAGAATTTACGGCGGCTGATGACGGGGCAAGCACCCGCCGCCACCCTGAAGGTCGTGAAATGAACGAAGCCGAACTGCAAGCCTGGGTCGATGGCCGCCTGCCCTCGGATCGGCAAGCTGCGGTGGATCGCTACCTGGCCGAACACCCTGCCGAAGCCGCGCGCCTGCATGCCTACCGCGAGCAGAATGCTGCGCTGCACGCCTTGTTCGACGACACGCTGGACGCCCCCATTCCCGAGGTACTCCATCCGCCGCGCGCGGGCGCGCCATCCGCCCCCGCCGCGACGCCAGGCAGCGCTGGCGCCTGGAGCGTAGGCACGGCCGACGCTGGCGCGGAATCCCTGATCGATGCGCCTCCCGTTCCCGCTTCGGCCGGCAGCGCGGCCGGCCACGCGCCTGCATGGCCTGTGCCAGCCTGGCGCCGCATGGCTGCCATGGTGGCGGTAGCCGTCGGCGCGGGACTGGTCGGCGGCACCGCCGGCTGGACGCTGCGCGGCGCCGGCGCGGATAGCGGCGCCAGCCTGGCCGCCAACGCCCTCCCGCAATCCCTGGCCGCACTGCCGCGCCAGGCGGCCATTGCCCACGCCGTCTACACGCCCGAAGTAAAGCATCCAGTGGAAGTCGGCGCCGACCAGCAGCAGCATCTGGTGGCCTGGCTCTCCAAACGCCTGGGCAAGCAACTGCGGCCGCCGCAACTGGCGAAACAAGGCTACGAACTGGTGGGAGGCAGGCTGCTGCCGGGCGATACCGGTCCGGTAGCGCAATTCATGTACGCCGACGCCAGCGGCCAGCGCATGACGCTTTACGTCAGCTCCGGACAAAAGCAGAACCGCGACACGGGCTTCCGTTTCGCGCAGGAGGGCAATGTGGGAGTGTTCTACTGGATCGACGGCAGCTTCGGCTATGCGCTGTCGGCTGCCGTCGGCAAGAAGGAGCTGTCGCAGATCGCCACGGCGGTCTACGAACAGCTGCAGCCTTAATTCGGCATGCGGCGGCCGGCTTCAGTGATACGGTTACGCATCACTTCCGGTGCTGCAGGCCCTGGCGCGAACATATAGTCCTCGTCATTGATGGCCAGGCCACTGTTGGCGTCGACGAGAACCTGGTCGGCCGGTTTGCCGGTTTCGCGGCTCACCACCAGCAAGCTGGCGCCTTCCGGCGACAGGTGCTCATTCCCCCAGGCAATGAAAGCCAGCAGCACAGGTTTGAAGTCGCGCCCAGCCTTGGTCAGGATGTACTCATAGCGTGGCGGACGGGTGCTGTACTGGCGGCGCTCCATCAGGCCGCCCTCCACCAGACCGGCCAGGCGGCGGGTCAGCATGTTCGGCGCGATCTTCAGGCTCTTCTCAAATTCATCGAAGCGGGTCAGGCCATAGAACGCATCACGCAGAATCAGGATGCTCCACCACTCGCCCACCTTGCCGAGGCTACGCGCAATCGGGCAAGGCATTTGGCCAAAGTCGGTATGTTTCATGTTAGCTCCTAGTCGGTTGGATCGTCTGGTTTAACCAGTTGAATGCTTCAGTCTCCATTGAACATCGAAAACACCCTCAAAAGACTCACCAAAAATCACTCTTGCAAGGGACGTAGCTATCTTCTTTCCATTCTGCGTTGTTGCGGCGCACACAATGTTTGCCGGAAGCGAAAATTCCTTTGCCAGATGTGAAATGCGCAACTTTTTTTGAAACATGGGCATAATGAACTCATGTACCTGACCAGCGACGCCCAAGTGCGAAATATCCTCGTCGTGGATGATTCCGCGTTCGAGCAGCGCATGCTTGTGGATTTATTGAGCGAAATGCCCTACCGGGTGTCGGTGGCCTTCAATGGCGAACAGGGATACCAGTTGGCGCTGACCGGCCAGCCGGACTTGATCCTGCTCGACGTGCGCATGCCGAATATGGATGGCTATACCTGCTGCAGGCTGCTCAAGGCGAACCCGGCGACGCGCGATATCCCCATCATTTTCCTGAGCGGCACCGAGGCGGTGGAAGACCGCATCATGGGCCTGCAGCTGGGCGGGGTTGATTTCGTCAGCAAGCCCTTCACGCCGGGAGAACTGGCGGCACGCATCCACGTGCACCTGAACTTGATGAAACGGCCGGCGCAGGAAGCAGCCGGGGCTGAAGTGATCGATACCGATTCAGTCATCGTGAACGCAGCCAAGCGCCTGATCTACGACAACCTGGCCGCCCTGCCCGGCCTGGCCGAAATTGCCGCCAGCGTGGGCACCTATCGCGAAAAACTGAACCAGCTGTTTCGTACCCACACCGGCATGACGGTGTTTGCCTATATCCGCGAAGCGCGCATCCAGCGCGGCATCCAGCTGCTGCGCGATACCGACATGGATGTGCAGGACATCGCGCTGCTGCTGGGCTTTGCCAATGCCGGCAATTTCGCCACCGCCTTCCGCGAGCGGATGGGCACTACCCCCAGCAGCTACCGCGCCTCAATCCTTAAAACTTGTGATTGAGTTTGACTGACGCGAAGCGGCCGCGCGGGTCGCCTTGCGTGTAGTCGACGAGGGCGAACGAGCTATCCCACGAAGGCTTGCGATCGAAGGCATTGGCCACGATCAGGTTCACGCTGGTAGCGGCGTTGAACTTGTAGCCTACGTTCAGGTCCACGGTGGCGAACGGCTTCACGCGCTCGCCGGGCCGGGTAGTCTGCTCGTAGCCGTCCACATAATTCCAGGCGACGTTGGTGTTCCACTGGCCCAGCTCCCAGGTAGCGCTGGTGGTGCCGCGCCATTTCGGGATGGAGCCGAAGTAGTTGGTGCCGGCGCCATTGGTCAGCGGCTCGCCAGGCGACAGCGGCTGTTCGTACTTGAACACGCGGCTCAATTGCGCGTTCAGGGTCACGCTGCCGTAGGCGGTTTTCGCCAGCTTGTGGCGCAGGTCCAGGTCGATGCCGCTCACCACGCGCTCGCCCTGGTTGGCGTACTGGCGGTACAGCGTCAGGATGCGGCCCTGGGCATCGCGCACGACTTTCTCGGGATGGGCCGCTTCGTTGGCCAGGATGGTGTCGGTGCTTTCGGTATCGATCACGCCCTTGGTGCGAATGTGATAGAAGTCCACGCCCACGCTGCTGTTGGCCGACGGCGACACCACGAAGCCCAGGTTGAAGTTGTTGGAACGCTCAGGCGACAACTGGCTGTTGGCGATCGTGATGTTGGTGATGCCGCGCGGCTGGCTTGGCGTGACCGGGTCTTTCGCATCGATCACGGAGCCGTAGCTGACCGAAGTCGAGTTGGTGATCTCCGGCAGCGACGGTGCGCGGAAGCCGCGCGACACCGTGCCGCGCACCAGCAGCCACGGGGCGGCCTGGTAACGCACGCTGGCTTTCGGCGAGAAGGCGGAGCCGAAGTCGCTGTATTTGTCGGCGCGGCCGGCCAGGTTGAGCGTCAGGTCTTGCAGCACCGGCACGTTGAATTCGGCGAAGCCAGCGGCCACTTCGCGCTTGCCCTTGATGATGTTGATCGCAGGACGCAGTTCGGTACCCGACAGCACGGCGGTCGAGGTGTTGGAATTCATTTCTTCCTGGCGCCACTGGCCACCGAAGGCGAAGCCCAGCGCGCCGGCCGGCAGCCGTGCCAGTTCTTTGGAGGCGTTGAAGTCGGCCACTGTCAGCGTCGATTCCGCTGGGCGCAAGGTCGACAGGCGCAGGCGGTTGCGGACCTCTTCGCTGTTCTTCGACTGGTCGGCGAAGTTGTAGCTGCCGTCGGCCAGCACTTTTTCGAAGGCGTAGCGGTTGACGAAGTTCTGCACGGTTTCTTTCAGCTTGCTGCCGGAACGGGCGACGGATGCGTCATAGTCCCAGCCATTCCAGGAGCCCTTGATGCCGGTCAGCACGCGGAAGAAGTCCACCTTGTCCTGTTTCTGGCGCGCGCCCAGGTCGAACAGCGTTGCGGTGAATGGCAGCGGCGTGGCGCCCGGGTTGTCCGGATGGCCGACCGGCAGCACCACGCTGATGTTGTCCAGCTTCTGCTGGGCGTTGTTCCAGGCGCGCAGGCCGCTGCCCACGGTCAGTGGGGCGCCGAACGTCTGCTCGGCCCAGGAGTAACCGTACAGGCCTTCTGCATAGGCTTCGGTGTCTTCATTGAGTTTCAGGGTGCCGCGCAGCGAGGTGTGCACGCGCTCCACGCCCGGAATCAGGGTGCGGAATTCGGCAGGGTTGAAGGCCAGCACCTGGCCGCTCTTGCCCGGCGTGATATCGCCGTAATTCTGCACTTGCAGCGGCCCTTGAACGCCGCCGAGCTGTCTGGTCGGATCGGAGGTGCCGTAGTAATTCGTTGGCGTCCACGCCAGCGTGCCATTGGCATTGCCGCGGAAGTCGCTGCCGCGCAGGTAGGACACATCGCTTTGCTGCAGCTTGTCGCGCTTCAGCGCATCGAGCGAAAACACCACGCTCCAGCCCTGGTCATCCAGGCTGCCAAAGCCTGTCTGCAGCGACGCGCTGCGTTCCAGCTGGCCGGTGCCCTCGGTGGAAGAACCCACTTGCGCACTGACCTCGGTACCCTTGAATTCCTTGTACAGGATGATGTTGACCACACCCGCCACCGCATCCGAACCGTAGACCGACGATGCGCCATCTTTCAGCACCTCGATGCGCTGTACCGCCGCCAGCGGCAGCGAATTCAAGTCGACGAAGACTTCCTGCAATTCCTGCGCAGTCGCGTAAGGCGACACGCGCTTGCCGTTCACCAGGATCAAGGTGTTCTTCTGGCCCAAGCCGCGCAGCGACAAGCCCGCCGTGCCTGCGGAGAAGCTGCCAGTGTATTGCTCGTTGTAGCTATTGCCGCTGTTGGCGGAGATGGAACGCAGCACATCGGCCACGGTAGTCTTGCCGGTAGCCGCGAGTTCCTTGGCGCTCAGCACCTGTACGGCGCTGGCGCCTTCTTTTTGCGAGGTGCGGATATTCGAGCCGGTAACCACCACGCGGGCCAGTTCTTCTTCGGCTTGGGCGAATTGCGGGAAAGCGGCCGCGATGGCCAGGGTGATGCTGAGAGGCTTGATCATGTTCTTCCTTTTGGGTGTGCAGCGCCCTGCCCTGCCTTGTGGGCGGGTTCGGGCAAAACGGTATTACGGGGATTTGCAGAGGCTTAGCAGCGACGCATGTGCTGCGCCATGCAGCTCATGGTGATGGTGTGGCGGTGTTGTAGGACTCGCGTTTTCATGAGGCAACTATAAGGCCACCATTTCATTTCTGAAACGAATTAAATTTCAGACGCATATGCAATTTGGATATATAGACATGGCTGTCTACATTTCGCCACAGGGAAAGCGGCAAAGTATACAACTCTGTCTAGACAGGCTATTCTAGTCAAAACGTTACAAGGAAATAAACATGGCTAGCATTCCGAAACCAACCCCAGCCGAGCTGGAACTGCTGCAAGCGATCTGGCCGCTTGGCTCTGCCACTGCCAAACAAGTACATGAGGCCATGCTGGCCGAGAAGCCGGATCTTGCTTACGGCGCCGTGCTGCGCCTGATGCAGATCATGCATGGCAAGGGCTTGCTGATCCGCGACGAGAGCCAGCGCTCCCACGTCTACGCCGCCGCCGTGGCGCGCGAGGCGATGCAGGGCAATATGCTGCAAGACCTGCTGCAGCGCGCCTTCGCCGGTTCCGCCAAGGCGCTGGTGCTGGCGGCGCTGAAAAGCGGCATCTCGAAAAAGGAACGCGCCGAAATCGAAGAACTGCTGAAGCAGGAGGACAAGCCGAATGAATAACATCATCAACGCCGCCGGCTGGACCCTGATCCACTTCCTGTGGCAAGGCGCGCTGGTGGGCATCGCCACCGCCGCCCTGCTGCGCATGATGCGCGGCGCCAGTCCCGGCTCACGCTATACGGTGGCCTGCCTGGCGCTGCTGGCATGCCTGCTGTGGCCCGCCTATGAATTCGCCGACGCGCTGCAAGCGCCGGGCCGCTCCTGGCAAGCCTTGCTCGCAGCACCCAGTAACGAAGCTGTTGCGAACAGTGAGCTCCTGACCAATATCGACAATCGTCTGCCGCTGCTGGTCAGCGCCTGGCTCGCCGGCGTCTGCGCACTGGCGCTGCGCAGCGCATTCGGCCTGGCCTGGATCGCCCGCACGCGCCGCACCGGCGGACGCAATGCACACTGGCAGCAGCGCTTGTCGCATATGGCGACGCGCCTCGGCATCCGCCGCGCGGTATCGCTGCGCATCGTTGAAGCGCTGGCCAGCCCGATTACCGCGGGCTGGTGGCGCCCCGTTGTCCTGATGCCGGCGGCACTGGTGGCGCGCATGCCGCCGGAACTGCTGGAAGCCCTGCTGGCGCATGAACTGGCCCACGTACGGCGCCACGACTTCCTGGTGAACCTGCTGCAGAACGTAATCGAGACACTGCTGTTCTACCATCCGGCCGTGTGGTGGCTGTCGCGCCGCATCCGCCATGAACGCGAACTGGTGGCCGACGCGATCGCCGCCGACATGACGGGTGAGCCGCGCCGCCTGGCACTGGCCCTGTCGGAGCTGGAAAAAATGCAGTTCGCCAAGCAGCGGCTGGCTCTCGCGGCCGACGGTGGCGACCTGACGCAGCGCATCCGCCAGCTGGTGGTGCCGCAGCAGCAACGCGGCAACTGGAAAGCCTTGCTGGCCGTCCTGGGCGTAGCCGCAGCCTGCCTCGCCGGCTATGCCAATGCCCGCGTCGAGACGGCTAGCACGCCTGCGGCGCGCACGCAGGCAGTCGTCGACTTCCGCAGCTGTTCCAAGCCGCAGTGGCCAACTGAAGACTTGCGTGCGGAGCACACCGGCACCGTAACGCTGTCATTCAACATCGATGAAAAAGGCGGCGTCGCTGGTTCCAGGGTCGTTCATTCCAGCGGACATCCTGGCCTCGACCAGGCAGCACAAACCGGCATCTCCCAGTGCCACTTCGTCCCTGCCAAGGTGCGCGGCAAGCCCGTCTCGACCTGGCAGCAAATGCAGTACGTATGGACCCTCGAATAAGGAGACTGAAACAATGAAACAACTGAACACGGCAGCGCTGTTCGCCACCCTCGCAATCTGCGGCCACGCCATGGCCGCCGACAAGCCAAGACAACTTACGGTGGACTTTGGCAGCTGCGCCAAGCCTGAATGGCCGGCAGAAGATTTCAAGGCCCAGCACACCGGCACCGTGAGGCTCGAATTCACCGTCGACAAGGAAGGCGTCGTCAAGGACTCGGCGATCGTCAAGTCGTCCGGCTATCCCGGCCTGGACGAAGCAGCACGTACTGGCATTGCCAAGTGCCGTTTCAAGAACGGTCCCGGCAAAGCGCCATTGCAATACGTGTGGACCCTGGAGTAATGGCATGAAATTGAGCTCCACCATTGCAGCGCTCGCGCTGTGGGCCGTATCCGCCGCCTGCAGCGCGCAGGCGGCGGGCACCGCCCTGCCCTCGCATCCTTTCGTCAGCACCAGCGGCAAGGCGCAGCTGTGGATGCGGCCCGACATCGGCGAAGTGAAGTTCGAAGCCGGCGCCCAGGACGGCAGCTCGCAGGCGGCCGCCGCCCAATTGCAGGAGCTGAGCGCCAGTGTCATGCAACTGCTGGCCGAGCACGGCGTGCAGGAATCGGACATCGAGTCGTATGACATCGAAAAGAAAACCGTTCCCGTCGACGCCGAAAAGCCTGCGGTCTATTCGATGGGCCGCCTGTTCCACGCCCGCGTGCGCGACCTGGCGCAGTGGCCGGACCTGGTTTCCAAACTGGTGGAAAAAGAACACATTACCAACATCAGTTCCACCTTCGACCGCACCGACGGCGACGACATCAACGCCCAGTTGATGGCCGCAGCGGCCGACGACGCACGCAACAAGGGCAGCTCGCTGGCCAAAGCCTTCGGCCGCAAGCTCGGCCGCGTTGTCGCCGTCGCCCCTGGTCCGCTGACGCAAGTCGGCGCGCCCTTCCTCGAATTGCAGCGAGGACGTGAAACACGCGGCACCGCCCCGCAGAGCGGCAACTTCAGTGTGCCGGACTCGATCGCCTATTCACAGACCGTGAATGCCATCTTCGTCTTGAAGTAACTCCAAACCCATGAAACTTCGATTGATCGCCTGTGCGGCGGTGGTCTGCGCACGCGCCTACGCCCAGGAAACTCCGCCGATTGTGCAGGTAAAGGCCAGCGCCGACACACTGCGCCAGCAAGATACCGCCTCCCGCATCGTCGTCACCCGCGACGAATTGCTGAAGTATGGCGATCCCACCGTGCTGGATGCACTGAAACGCCTGCCGGGCGTAAGCGTGGTGGACAACGTGCCGCGCATGCGCGGCCTCGGCGCCGGCTACACGCAAGTACTGGTGGACGGCAGCACGCCGCCGCCCGGCTTCGCCCTGGAAAACCTCTCTCCCGAGATGATCGAAAAGATCGAAGTGGTGCGCTCCGCCGTAGCCGAATACAGTACACGCGCCATCGCCGGCACCATCAACGTGGTGCTGCGCAAGCCCGCCAGCAAGCCATCCAGCGAATGGCGCGCGAGCCTTGGCGGCGCGCCAAGCAGGTCGATGGACAGCCTCTCGGGCACCCGGGCCGACAAGGCAGGCGACATGTCGTACACCTTCAGCGCAGCGCTCAACCATGGCAGCCTGCAGGCGAGCAGCCACACCGACTTGCGCAGCTGGGATGCAAATGGCGCCCCGCTGTATCTGCAGCGCGAAAACCAGGATCTGGTCGAGCACATCTGGAACGCCAGCACAAATGCCCGCATGTCATTGCAACTGGCTCCGGGCAGGAAGCTGGACTGGAGCCTCCGCGCCAACTACATTGATATTCGCTCAAGCAGCGATGGCGGCATCGCAAGCCTGTTCGGGCCGGAGAATCCTCTCGCCCGCATGCTGAAGTCGCGCGTAAACCGCATGGGTTCCGCCGGCACCGACTTAGGCTGGTCCGTCAAACTGGATGACGGCAGCGCGTTTGAAACCACGCTGAAGGCTTCCGCCGCCAGGGCGTTGCGTCATTTCGTGCGCCACGCTTACACCGCCGGCGGAGAACTTGCGCTTGATCGTGTCAACGACACCGGCCCCACCGGAAAAAGCGTGAGCTGGAAAGGCAAATACAGCACGCCGCTGGCCACTGGGCACATCGCCAGCGCCGGCTGGGATACCAGCTACACCAACCAGGGCGACCATGAACTGCAATTCGAGCCGCCGCTGCCGCTCAACGCAGGCGCTCCGTTCGACCGCGAATACCACTCGCGCCTGACCACTTTTTCCGCGTTCCTGCAAGATGAATGGGAGGTCAATCCCAACCTCTCCGTCTATGCCGGGGTGCGGCGCGAGGCGGGTATCGCCCATTCCGCCGGCTCTGACTTCCCGCCCATCTCAAGCCACAGCGGCGTTACCAGTCCTTTGCTGCAAGCGCTGTGGAAGATTCCAGGCGAGAGCAAGAGCCAGCTGCGGGCCGCCCTGGCGCGAACCTACAAGCTCCCCCCTGCTTACGAATTTGTGCCGCGGCGCGGCACCAACGATTACAACTCGCCGGTCTCGCCCGATTACAGCGGCAATCCGAACCTGCGGCCGGAAATTTCGCACGGCCTGGATCTGGCGTGGGATTACTATTGGGCCGAAGGTGCACTGCTGTCGCTGTCAGCCGGCGCGCGCCGCATCAACGATGCGATTGTGACGATGACGGAATTCGACGGCGTGCGTTGGGTGTCCTCGCCGCATAATATCGGCAAGGCGCGCAGCCGCAGCCTGGAGATGGAACTCAAATTTCCGCACCAGGATTTAAAGTTCTCGTTCAGCGCCGGCCGGCATTTTTCCTCGATCGACAATGCGCCGGGGCCAAACAACCGCTTGGGCCAGCAATCGCCTTGGACGGGCAACTTAATGCTAGATTACGTCCATGGTCCATGGAGCGCAGGGGCCAACCTTGCTCTGTCCACCGGTGGCTGGAGCCGGATCACGCCGGCGCAGTCAAGCTACAGCGGCGTCCGGCGCTCGGTGGAGGCCTATGTCGGCTACAAGATTGATGCCGCCAGCAAAATCCGCGTAACGGCGCTGAACGTCGCACATCCGGCAATTCTTCAGGGTACCCAGGTATATGTTCCGGACGGTCGCTCTGAAAGCATGGAACGAACGCCTGGACGCGCCAGCTTGCGCCTCAATTACGAGCACCGTTTTTAAGCGCCCGCCTCGCGCTGGCGGCGCCAGTGCCGCCACGCGACGATGGCGTTGATCCAGTAGGCCGCGTACAGCGCAGCCGTCAGGTACAAGCCGCGGCTGGCGTACAGCGGCACCGAGACTGTGTTCACTAGAAGCCATACCGGCCAGTTCTCGATGCGCCGCCCCATCAGCAGCACCTGGGCGATAACAGAGAACATCAGCACCGCCGAATCGATGAAGGGCGCATACGCATTGGTGTAATGCTTCAGCATCAGCCCATAACCAGCAGTGGCAAATACGCCGGCCAGCGCCATTTTCAGCAGCGTTGCGGGACGTGTGGTGCGGATATGCAGCGAGTGGCCATGGTCGCCGCGCAGCCACTGGCGCCAGCCGATGATGCAGGTGGCGATGAACAACAGCTGCAGCGCCACGTCGGCATACAGCTGCGAACCATAGAACAGCACCGCGAACAGCGAGCAGCCGGCAATGCCGGTCCACCAGGAATGGATGTTATTGCGCCCAGCCAGGAAGATGGAGACCGCCATGATCGCATTGGCGGCGATTTCCAAAGGTTCGGCCATGCTCATTTGCCTTTGTCGAAGAAGATCATTTGCATAGTGAGATTCAAGCTCCGGACAAGATGGCCAACAGGCCCCGCATGTCTTCGCCGCTTTCCTGGCGCAGCGTGCTCGGGGCGATTTCAAGGATGGCGAAGCCGTGGCTGCGCGCCAGCGACTCGATGCCGGTGCGCGAATGGGCGTAGCGGCCGGAAGTCCGCAAAATGAAGTCTTCCGGGCCCTCGTATTCCTCGACCGAGAAGGCGAAGACGCCGCCGCTGCGCAGCGCCAGCCGCGCTACGGAAAACACCGGCTTCAGATCGCCCACGTAGACGAACACGTCGGCCGCCACGATCACGTCGCTGCTGGCTGGGCGCGTGCGCAAGTAACCCACCATCTCGCCGCAATACAGGCCGTCGTATAAGCCCGTATCGCGCGCCTTGTCCAGCATGTGCGCCGACAGGTCGACGCCCTCCAGCAGGCAGGCCATGGGACGCAGCAGCGGCCCGCACAGGCCAGTGCCGCAACCGGCATCCAGCACATCGAGTTCGCCCGGCGGCAGGTGGCGGCGCAGCGCCTCGACCAGGAGCGTCGGCGTGCGGTAGCGCAGCACGTCGACCAGGTGGTGGTCGAAATTGCCGGCATACTGGTCGAACAGCGCTTTCACGTAGGCCGACGGCGAGGCGCCCGGCGCCTGCTGCGCGCCCATGATGGCCAGCATATAGCCGACGGTGGCGGCATCGGCGCCAACATCCAGCGCGGTCTTGTAGGCTTCGACCGCTTCCCCGTTGCGGCCCATGGCGCGCAGCGTGTTCGCCATGCCAAGCTGGGCACGCGCGTAGCGGGGGCGCACGGTCAGCGCATCATGAAAACTCGCCAGCGCCTCGTCAAGCTCCTGCAAGCGCAACAGCAAGGCGCCGCGTGCGCACCAGGCTTCCGCATATTCGGGCTGCAGCTGCAGCGCGCGCTCGAAGCCCTCCAGCGCATCGACCGGCTTGCCCAGCGCCAGCAAAGAGACTGCGGCGCCATGCAGCGCTTCCGGGTAAGCACGACGCACGGCCAGGGCCGCGCCAAAACTGTCCAGCGCCGCCTCGTGGCGCGCGATCGATTGCAACGCGAGGGCCCGGTTGCACAGCGCTTCCGCATAATCGGGCGACAGGCGCAGCGCCGCATCATAGCTGTCCAGCGCCTTGTCGATATGTCCCAGGTGGCGCAGCGCGTTGCCACGGTTGCTGAGCGCCATGGCGTAATCGGGCTGCAGCGCCAGCGCGCGCTCGAAACTGGCCAGGGCTTCGTCGTAACGCCCCATGTCCTGCAACACCACGCCGCGATTGCAGTGGACCCTGGCGCGGCCGCCGTCAAGGGACAAGGCGCCATCGATCATGGCCAGCGCCCGTTCAGGATCGCCCTGCTGGCGCGCCAGCACCCCACTCAAGTGCAGGGCATCGACATTCAGCGGCTCGGCGCGCAGGACGTCGTCGTACAGCGCCTGTGCGCGGCCCAGTTCGCCCTGCTGGTGCAGCGCCACCGCTTGTTTCAGTATTGCATTGATTTCTGTCATGGGCGCTATTACACCAAGCCGTCACACAGGCGTCAAACCGCCGTCACATTCGGCCCGCAAAATGCTTGCACCTGGCGCTTCGCGGCGTCACTACCGGGGCCGGCGGTCGGGAAATATACCGGCACCACATTCACAAGCTTTCTGCTTTACAGCGACGCGGCCATCTGAAACACTGTCCCTGTGGATACTTTCGGATGCCCTCAGCCATGAGGCTGTTGCTTACTGCCCTCCTGCTACAGCTTGTCAGCCCAGCTGGCGCCTGCACTTTGCGCCTCGCCCCCGAAGAGTGGCCGCCATATTTTTATCATAATGACAAGGCAGTGCTGGGCGGCGTCGATTTTGAACTGCTGCAGGCCATACTGAGCCATGCCGGCTGCAGCTTGCAGCTGGAAAAGGAAATGCCCATTGCGCGGCGCAATGTATTGTTTCAGCAAGGAAAACTCGACTTGCTGATGGCCGCCTCCGCCACCGAGGAGCGGCGCGGCTTTGCCCGCTTCAGCCTGCCGTACCGGCAAGAGACCGTCGGCCTGTTCACCGTGCCGGAGAAGCTGGACAAACTGCGCCGTATCGACAGTTTCCAGTCCATGGCGGCCCAGCACGCCAGCCTGCTGGCGCCGCGCCTGGGCTTTTACGGCGACGATTACGAGCGCGCCCTGCCAATGCTGAATGCCGAAGGCCGGCGCAGTACCTTCAGCACTTTCGAGCAAGGCATCAAGATGCTGGAAGCAGGTCGGGCCGACCTGATCATGGGCGATGCCAACGCCCTGCGGCATGTGGCGCGCCAGCAGAATGTCAAGATCGTGCAGCTGCCCTACATTCCCTATCGTGCGCCGGTGCACCTGATGCTGAATGCCGCCAGCACAACCCAGGCGCAGCTGGCGCGCATCAACCAGGCCATCACCCAGCTCGAACAGAACGGCGCGCTGCCGGCCATCCGCGCGCGCTATGGTGTCAACTAAGCGGCGCTAGCACCCCTTGGCCACGTGCAGCCACTGGCAGGACCACATGCCGACCCGTTGCAGCGATCCGGCGGGATCGCCCCAGATGAAGAAGGCGATTGCGGCCAGCACCAGGACAAGGCCGAAGCGTTTCATTTCAAGACGTAGCTTGCCAGTACGGCCTGCACTTCGTAAATGCTCAGGCGCTTGTTGAATTTTTGCGTGAACGGTTCGGCAGTGCTGGAAATCCAGATCTTCAGTTCCGCGTCGAGGTCCAGCGTGCCACCGGTCTCGATGCTGAAATGCGTCACGCTCCTGTAGGGGATGGAGTGATACTCCTTTTTGCTGCCGGTGACGCCCTGGATATTCACCACTACCAGGCGCTTGTCGGTGAATACCAGGTAATCGCGGATCAGCTGGTAAGCATGTTCGACGCGCTCATTGGGCGCCAGTACCTTGGCGAAGTCTTCGCGCAGGTCCGCCACGTCGATCTTGGAGGCGTTACCCAGCATGCCATCGATGATTCCCACTTCAGCTCCCGGTCGTAGTCGTTTCACCGGAATCTATCACGAAGCGCGCATTTCCGGTCAGGCAGCGGCGCTTTCCCGCTCTTCCATCAGGTAGTTGGTCGCCGCGTAGGCCGCCAGCGGGCGGGCGAAGTAGTAACCCTGCAGGAAGTTGCATCCCAATTGACGCAGTTGCGCCGCCTGCTCCGAATCTTCCACGCCTTCCGCCACGATTTCCAGCCCAAGGTTGCGCGCCAGGCCGACGGCGGTGGCGCAGATTTCGAGGTCTTTTTCGGAAGTGCCGATATCGCGCACAAAGCTGCGATCGAGCTTGAAGGAATGGACCGGCAGCATTTTCAGGTAGCCCAGCGAGGAGTAGCCGGTACCGAAATCGTCAATCGACAGCCGCACGCCGAGGCTGCGCAACTCTTCCAGTTTCTCGATGGAGCGTTGCGGGTCTTGCATCAGCACCGACTCGGTGATTTCAAGTTCCAGGTCCGCACCCATCAACCCGGCCCGCTTCAGTGCCGCCTGCACGCTTTCGCCAAGGTCGCTTAGCAGCAGCTGTTGCGCCGACAGGTTGACCGCCATCCGCACGTCGCCAAAGCCCAGCGCGCGCCAGTCCTGCAGCTGCTTGCAGGCGGTTTCCAGCACCCAGGAACCGATCGCCGCGATGGCGCCCGTCGATTCGGCCAGCGGAATGAATTTGTCCGGCATGACCAGGCCCAGTTCCGGGTGCTGCCAGCGCACCAGCGCCTCCATGCCCAGCACCCGTTCCGTGACCGCGCAGACCTGCGGCTGGTAATGCAGGAAGAATTCGCCGTTGACCAACGCTTCCTTCAGCTCATTCTCAAGGCCGATGCGTTCGCTCAGCGACTGCTGCAGCGATGGATGGAACATGCGCAGGTTGCCTGGCCCCAGGTCGCGTGCCTCGTGCAGGGCCAGGCCCGCCGATGCCAGCAAGTCTTCCGGCGAATTGGCGTGGTCCGGATAGATCGCCACGCCGGCGCTGAATGTCATGTTCAATACTGTGCCCGCCACCGTGAACGGCGGCTTGATCGCTTCCAGCACGCCCTCCACTTCGCGCTCGATGCCGGCCAGGGTCTTATGGCCCGCAATGCCAACGACGAAACGCGCACTGCCAAGGCGCGCCACCAGGCGGCGCTTGCCGCAGTGCTCGCGCAGGCGTTGTGCAACTTCGATCAGCACCTGATTGCCGGCTTCGTAGCCGCGCGTTCCGTTGATGATCGCCAGCCGGTCCAGGTCCAGCAGCAGCACTGCAGTGCGGGTCAGGCTCGATTCGCTCCAGGCGAACATGGCGCGCAGTTTGTCCAGCGCTCCTTCGCGGTTGGGCAATCGCGTCAGCGCATCATTGGTCAGGGCGCGTTCGAAACGCTGGCTGGATTGCTTGTGGCTCTCCACTTCGCGCTCCAGCGCCGCGCTGATGCGGATCTTTTCAGTCAGGCGCTGCGTCGCCTCGCGCCGCACCAGCAGCAGGAAGGACGCCGCCAGGAACAGGAAGCCGAAGCCGCTCAAATACGGTACGCGCAGCATGCCGGTATCGGCCGCACCGCCCAGCGCCGCCGTCCCTGCGACAAGCCCCACCGAGATCCATACCAGGACGTTCGAGAAACGCGCCCGCTGGCGCCAGGCGCGGGCACAGAAGAAGACTGCCAGCACCGCCGTCCCCAGCGACAGCAGGCGGTTCACCGCATACGCCTTGGTGGTGTCGCCAAAGAGCAGGAAAGCACGCTCGCCCCACGCCAGTTCGACAGGGGCATCCACCGCCAGCTCGGAAAAGCGGTAGCCGTATGGCGCAACATAGTTGTCAAGCACCAGCAAGGCGGAAACCACGGAGATGCCGTAGCTGATTCTTAATGCGGCCTTGCGCGTGTCCAGCAAGGCAATCAGGTAGCAGGTCTGCGGCACCAGCAGCAGCGAGAAGAAGTTGACCCATTTATGGGCCCGGATTGCATGCTCCAGGTCCGGCGCCACCTGCTGGTGCACATTCGCGTACTGGAAGCAGGCAAACGTCAGGCAGATGACGGCAAAAGTCCAGCACGCCCGCACATAAGTGCTGTTGCGCGCCAACAGTGCGGCCTGAAATGCAGACATTGCTAGCGCGCCTACGGAGATCAGGTAGAGCGAAGCAAGGGGCGTATCCATAGGGTCATCGAGTTACTTTTAGGCAAACCCGGCTATTTTATTACATTGCTAAGGCGCCGCCCATTGTTCTCCTGGGAGAACGCAGTCGACAGAATTTGCGCCTATCGAAGATGCCATTCATGGCACATACTGATCTGGCAGTTGTCCCTTGCCAGTCCAGGAGCGCATCATGAAGAACGTTATCGGTGTTTACAGCGCCCCGCGCCAGCACTGGGTCGGCAATGGTTTCCCGGTCCGCTCGCTGTTCTCCTACCACGACATGGGGCCGGAGCTCAGCCCCTTCCTGCTGCTGGACCGCGCCGGACCGATGAAGTTCGAGCCGGCCGAGGCAGTGCGCGGCGTCGGGCAGCACCCGCACCGGGGCTTCGAAACGGTGACCATTGTCTACAGAGGCGAGGTGGCGCACCGGGATTCGACCGGCCAGGGCGGGGTGATCACCGACGGCGACGTGCAGTGGATGACGGCGGCCTCCGGCATCCTGCACGAAGAATTCCACTCCGAGGCGTTCACCCGCGCGGGCGGCATATTGGACATGGTCCAGCTGTGGGTCAACCTGCCAGCCAAGGACAAGATGTCGGCCCCCGGCTACCAGCATATCGACAGCAAAACCATTCCCCGCATCGGCCTGCCGGACGGCGCGGGCGCCCTGCGCGTGATCGCGGGGAACTATGAAGGACATCAAGGTCCCGCCCGCACTTTCACCCCCATGAACGTCTGGGACCTGCAGCTGAAGGCCGGCGTACCGGTCCGCTTGCCGGCCGCGGATGGCTGGAACACGGCAGTCACCGTCCTCCACGGCGCCGTGATGGTCAACGAAAACACCGCAGCCCAAGAGGCGGAACTGGTGGTCCTCAGCCGCACCGACCAGGACCTGACGGTCGAAGCCAGCAGCGACGCAGTCGTGCTCTTGTTAAGCGGCCTGCCGATCGACGAACCCATTGTCGGGCACGGCCCCTTCGTCATGAACTCGGATGCCGAGATCGAGCAAGCCTTCCGCGATTTCACCGGCGGCAAATTCGGCAAGATTCCAGGGAACTGAACCGAGCAGGCCATGCCAAACAACGAGCGGCGCCAGACGCTTACGTTTTCAATCCAATTGCTTAACCCACCCAAAGGAGACCGCCATGACAAGCGAAGCTATTCGTGATCCGAAGAAGGACGACTTGCTCACCCCTCAAAACTCGGCATTCGTTATCATCGACTACCAGCCGGTGCAAGTGAACTCCATCGCATCGATGGACCGCCAGCTGCTGGTCAATAACATCGTGGGTACCTGCAAGGCTGCCGTGGCTTACGGCCTGCCGATCGTGCACTCCACCGTGAACGTGAAAACTGGCCTGAACAAGCCGCCAATCGGTCAGATTAACAAAGTGCTGGGCGAATTCCCGACCTACGACCGCACCAGCATCAACTCCTGGGAAGACGTGGAATTCCGCAAGGCCGTGGAAGCCACCGGCCGCAAAAAGCTGATCATGACCGCGCTGTGGACCGAGGCCTGCCTGACCTTCCCGGCCCTGGACGCACTGCGCGAAGGCTATGAAGTCTATGTCGTGGCTGACGCCGTCGGCGGCACTTCGGTGACCGCCCACGAAATGGCGCTGCGCCGCATCGAGCAGGCGGGCGGCAAGATGATCAGCGTGGCACAGCTGTTTTGCGAACTGCAGCGCGACTGGCAGCGCAGGGATACCGTGCCAGCCTTCATGAACCTGTTCATCGAAACCGGCGGCACCGCCGGCCTGCAGTTCAGCTACGACCGTACTTAATCGAAGCCTATGACCTCATCGCCAGGCTGCGCCTCGCAGCCTGCGCCCAAGGGCTGCCAGCCGCGCCGGATCACGATGTGGCTGGTGTTGTAGCAAAGCTCGACGCGCCGCGCCTGCGGCGCTTCACGTTGGACAAAATGTTCAATTGAATCTGGCAGGCTGACCCGCATGGTACGCGCGCTCAGGTCTTCATCCGGATGGTCCAGCACGTGGACCAGCGGCACAAAGTGTGCGGCCAGCACCAGGGCGGCGCCAACGTTGACCGGCTCCGCTTCGTAGTCATGCTCGCGCAGCCAGCGCTGTGCTTCTTCACGTTTTGAAGTTGCCGCGCCCCAGGCACTGGCGATCAGCTCCACCAGCCACTGGTTGCAGTTCTGGTAGCGCGTGCTGTATGCATACGCATTGGCGCTGTATTCGCCGGCCAGCAGCGCCAGCGGGGTTTGCGCATCCAGCGCAGCCGCCTGCAGCGCGTCGCCTTTTTCTTGCGGCAGCATGACCAGCGACAGGTGGCCTTCCGTCGGCTGTTCCGCGCCGAGCACGAATCCAGCCATGCCCTGATCAAAGATGCGCGGGCGTGCTTCGTCGCATGCGTAGTAAAGCTGGCGCACGGACCAGGGGCTGTTGGGATTGGATTTGAGTGCGAGGCCAGCGTGCGAATAACGCAGGCCAAAACGCGCCAGGTCAAGGCCGGCGCGCGATACAACAGCGGCAGTCGCGCCTGAGCGGTCCAGTTCTTCTTTCACGACTGCGCTGAAACGCAGCACGTGGTCCTGCGCCGTCGCCGTCACTTTGGCGGGACGGTCGCAGAATATCATTCCACCAGCCTGCGCTGCGGCATTCACGCCCAGCGCCAGGCAAGCGGCGATCAGATGGCGTGCGAGCGCAGTTCGCGTTGCCATGCGTCGTCCAGGGCCAGGAAGAAGGCCTGGCGGGTGTCGGCGTAGGCAAACTCGTAGCCGTAGGCACGCTCATTCACCTGGACCAGCGAGCCCGCTTGAAGTGCGCGATCGGCCAGTGCAGCTTTCGGCAGATCGAGGAAGAATTCATTGCCCTGGCCTTGCAGCTTCAGGCGGGTCGAACCTGGCTTGCCCGGAGCTTCAGCCACATCGATCACGCGGTACTGGCCCGCAGCCACTTTCTTGTCGTCGCCGCTGGAGCTCTTGCTGGAGCCGGTGATCGAATCAGACACGCTGCCCGAGATATCGGAACCAGCGCTCGAGGCGGAGGAGGCGGAGCTGCCGGCGTGGGCAGGGCTGGCGATGGCGGCAGCCAGCGCGGTCAGCGCAGCGGCGCGGCGCAGGTATTGCATAGACATTAATGGATCTCCGGTTAAAAACGTCGCGAGGATTATACGCGGTGCAGTGCGCGACCCACGCCTTTTCAAGCGGAACGCGGATAGGTGAACACAATGAAATGCGCGAGGTTAAGCAGGAAGTGGGTGGCGATCGGGATCTCGATGCGCCGCGTCCTTGAATACAGCAGCGCGTAGCCCAGTCCCGCCAGGCTGGCGAGCGCGGCAAACTGCCAGCCGCCGCCCAGGTGCGCCGCCCCGAACAGCAGGCCGGAGACAGTGGCCGCCATGGTTTCGCCGAAGCGCGCGAGCTGGCCCTGGATCACGCCGCGGAAGAAGGCCTCCTCCGCCACGCAGACAAACAGCAGGTTGACAACGGCGAACATTGGCAGGAATGGCGACAGCTTGAAATCGGGATGAACCAATCCAATCGCCCAGCCTGCGCCTAACACTCCGCAGACGAGCGCTGCTGACAATGGCGCTTGCGATCGCCACGCGGAGGCAAAATCCCGCCAGGTGCTGGCGCGCCGGCAGAAGAACACCAGCAGCACAAGTCCTGCCACGCCTTTGTCAAAATTCGCGTACATGGTGTACGGGGCTGAATCGGGAGATAGCCGGACATCCTTCAGCAACAGCGGATTGTCAAATCCTGGTACGGCGTGCAGTGCGAGCCCAAATGCCAGCAGCAGCGCTAATACCGTGAAGCACGCTCGCACGACGGCGTTGCCGTGACTGGTCGCAAGCCATGCGAACGCCAGCAAGGCGGCAATGCTGGCTCCGGCGCTCGGGTGAACCACGCCTGCGGCCAAGCCGGCACTGACCGCGAGTCCGAGCAGGACCAGCCAGAGGTGGCGCAGGGATGGTGGCCGTTGAATGTGCGGTGCCGCCGCCAGACCGGCGGTCGCGATCGAAAGGCCAAGAAAGCCAAACGGCAGGCAAGCCAGCGCGGATATCGCTTGCATTGCCCCGGTCACGCGAACTTGGAGAAGTCAGGTTTGCGTTTTTCGAAGAAGGCAGTAAAGGCTTCCTTGGCCTCAGCGCCGCTCAGCATGGCGCCGAACTGCGCGCTTTCCACATCGATGTGGGCTTTCAGCGCTTCGCGGCCGGCCTTCATCAGGCGCTTGGTCTGGCGGATCGATTCGGCCGGCAGCGCGACCAGCTTGGCCGCTTGCGCCTGCGCGTGCGCCAGTACCTGGTCGGCCGGCAGCAGCTTGGAAATCAGGCCCATGTCGTAGGCTTCCTGTGCGCTGAACGCTTCGCCCAGCATCAGTTTTTCCGCCGCACGGGCGTGGCCGCCGTTGGCAGGCAGCAGCATGCTGGAGCCAAATTCCGGGCACAGGCCCAGCGCCGCGAATGGCACCGAGAATTTGGCGTTGTCGGCGGCGTACACCAGGTCGCAGTGCATCAGCATGGTGGTGCCGATGCCGATCGCGGCGCCGTTCACCGCCGCTACCACCGGCTTGGTGCTGGCGAACAGGGCTTTCATGAACTTGATTACCGGACGGTCCGAGAACGCGACACCGTCGTTGGCGGCGGTGGTGGTTGCGAAGTCGACCAGGTCGTTGCCGGCGGTGAAAATCTCTGGCTTGCCGGTGATCAGGATGGCACGCACTTCGGCGTCGCTTTCGGCGGCGTTGATGGTGTCGGCCATGGTCTGGTACATGGCGGAGGTGATCGCATTTTTGCGGTCGAGGCGGTCGAATTCGATGGTCAGGATGCCGTTGGCTTTGCTGGTCAGGATTGCCATTGTTCTTTGTCTCCGTTCTTTAAACCGGTAAACCAGTGTCAGACCCGCAGGGTCTGACACCTGCTGCTCACAGGACTGTGGATGTAAAAAAGGCGGGCTTGTGACCCGCCTTCCTGGCTACGTCGTTGCGCGTGGATTATACGCGCTCGATGATGCCTGCTGCGCCCATGCCGGCGCCCACGCACATCGTGACCATGCCGTACTTCAGCTGGTTGCGGCGCAGTGCGTGCACGACGGTCGCAGCGCGGATCGCGCCGGTTGCGCCCAGTGGGTGGCCCAGGGCGATTGCGCCGCCCATCGGGTTCACTTTGCTGGTGTCCAGGTTCAGGTCGCGGATCACGGCCAGGGCCTGGGCGGCGAACGCTTCGTTCAGCTCGATCCAGTCCAACTGGTCCTGGGTGATGCCGGCAGCGGCGCAAGCGGCTGGGATGGCGACCTTAGGACCGATGCCCATGATTTCCGGTGGCACGCCGCGCACGGCGAACGAAGAGAACTTGGCCAGCGGGGTCAGGTTGTGTTCCTTCAGGATCTTTTCGGAGACCACGATCAGCGCGCCGGCGCCGTCGGACATCTGCGAGGAGGTCGCGGCGGTCACGGTGCCCTTGGCGGCGAACACTGGCTTCAGCTTGGCCATGCCTTCCATGGAGGCGTCGGCGCGCGCGCCTTCGTCGGTATCCACGGTGCGCTTGACAACCTTGATCTCGCCGGTGCGCAGGTCAGGAGTGCGGGTGATGATTTCGACCGGGGTGGTCTCGTCCTTGAAGAAGCCGGCTTGCTGGGCGGCGATCGCCTTGCGGTGCGATTCCAGGCCGAATGCGTCCTGGTCTTCGCGGGAGATCTTCCACTGCTGCGCCACTTTCTCGGCGGTCAGGCCCATGCCGTAGGCCAGGCCCACGTTCTCGTCCTTGAAGGTGTCCATATTGATCGATGGGTGGTGGCCCATCATCGGCACCATCGACATCGATTCCACGCCGCCGGCGATCATCACGTCGGCTTCGCCAACGCGGATGCGGTCCGCCGCCATGGCCAGGGCGGTGATGCCCGAAGCGCAGTAACGGTTGATGGTCACGCCGCCCACGGTGTTCGGCAGGCCCGCCAGCACCACGGAATTACGGGCGATGTTGAAGCCCTGCTCTGCTTCCGGGAAGGAGCAGCCGACGATGGCGTCGACGATCAGTGCAGGATCCAGGTTAGGCACGGCAGCCATGGCGCCCTTGATGGCGGCGACCAGCAGGTCGTCCGGGCGGGTCTTGCTGAACATGCCGCGCGGTGCTTTACCGATCGGGGTGCGGGTAGCGGCGACGATGTATGCGTCTTGGAGTTGTTTGCTCATTTTTAAGCTTTCCAGTATCTGTGTTCGTTAGCGTTTGGCGGAGAGGTACCAGTCCACCTGTACTTGTGCTGCCAGCGTGCCGTGTTCGTCGAAGATGTCGACGTTGACCGGGAACGCTACTTTTCCTTCATCCTTCAGCTGTGCGCGGATCGCGGCCAGGTCGCCCGGTACCTTGCCGGAGGCGCGCGTCGCGCCCTTGGCTACTTTCTGGTACTGGATGCGCGACTCCTTGGCGACCGGGCGCATGTCCATGATCAGGTCGGCGAAGCCGCCTGCCATGGCCGCGCCGGACGCCGTTTCGGCCAGCGTGAAGATCGCACCTGCATGCGGCGTGCCGAGGTGGTTGTGCAGCTTGCCGTCGTCCGGCATCGACACTTCGGCCGTACCAGCGCCGATGCTGTCGATACGGATGCCGAGCAGGCGCACGAACGGCAGCGACTCCGTCATGTGCTTTTTGATTTGCTCATAGACCATGCCAGGTTTCACTCGAAGTAAAAGTTTGAAGGCCAGCGACAGGATGGACATTTGCTCTTAGTTGCGTACCGGCTTACCGGTCTGCAGCATGCCCATGATGCGCTCTTGCGACTTAGGATGGTTCAGCAATTCCAGGAAGGCCTTGCGTTCCATATCCAGCAGCCACTGCTCGCTCACCACGCTGCCCTGGTCGATGTCGCCGCCGGACACGATCTCGGCGATCATGTCGCCCAGCTTGTAGTCGTGCGCGGAGATGAAGCCGCCATCGCGCATATTGACCAGCTGGCCGCGGATGGTGCCCCAGCCGTAACGGCCGGTTACCGGCACTGGGCGCTGGATCGGAGCGCGGTAGCCTGCGTCAGCCATCGCACGTGCAGTGGTCTTCGCCACGTGCAGCAGTTCGTAGGCGTTGAACACGATGATGTCGTCTTCCTTCAGGTAGCCCATGGCCTTCGCTTCCAGCGCGGACTTCGAAACGTTCGCGGTTGCAGCGTTGGTAAAGCCGGTCTTCAGGAATTGCAGGATGTCGTTGCCTTTGGCTTCGCGGGCAGCACGTACCGCCGCTTCTTTCAGGCCGCCGCCGCCAGGGATCAGGCCAACGCCCACTTCCACCAGGCCGATGTAGGATTCCAGGGCCGCTACGCGCTTGGATGCGTGCAGCGCCATTTCGCAGCCGCCGCCCAGGGCGATGCCGGCAACAGCCGCCACCACTGGCACGTTGGAATACTTCATCGACATGAAGGTGTCTTGCAGTTCCTTGATGATCGGGTCGACTGCTTTCGCGCCGCCGGCCATGAAGGCTGGCAGGGCTTCCTGCAGGTCGGCGCCGGCCGAGAAGGCGCCGCCTTCGGCTGCGTCGGTGTTCCAGATCACCAGGCCCTTGAAGTTCTTTTCAGCTTCGGCCAGGCCGCGCTGGATGCCGCCGATCACGCCTTTGCCGATCACGTGCATCTTGGTCTTCAGCGACAGGATCAGGACGTCGTCGCCGGTGTGCCACAGGCGTACGGATTCGTCTTCGTGCACGGTCACGCCGGCAGTCTTAGGATCGGCGCCGCCGCCGCCCACTACAGGAGCGCGGAATTCCTGGCGCTTGTACACAGCCAGGTCGGAACGCGGGGTGTAGGACTTGGTCGCCGGCGAGAACGAGCCATCAGGGGTATGCACGCCCTGCTCGCCCACTTTGCCTTCGAAGACCCACGCTGGCAGCGGTGCATTGCACAGCGCCTTGCCTGCTTCGATGTCTTCCTTGACCCACTGTGCAACCTGGCCCCAGCCGGCTGCTTGCCAGGTTTCGAACGGACCAACGTTCCAGCCGAAGCCCCAGCGCATGGCGAAGTCGATGTCGCGTGCGTTGTCGGCGATCGATTCCAGGTGGATCGCGATGTAGTGGAAAGCGTCGCGGAAGATCGCCCACAGGAACTGGCCTTGCGGGTTGGTCGAATCGCGCAGCGCCTTCATCTTCTTGACCGGATCCTTTTCTTTCAGGATGCGGGCGATGATGTCGTCTGCCTTCTTGCCGCCGGCGACGTATTCACCGGTCGCTGCGTCCAGGCGCATGATGTCCTTGCCGACCTTCTTGTAGAAGCCGGCGCCGGATTTCTGGCCCAGGGCGCCCTTGGCGACCAGGCCGGACAGCACGGCTGGCGTCTTGTACAGCGCTGCGAACGGATCGTTCGGCAGGTTGTCTTCCATGGTCTTGATCACGTGGCCCATGGTGTCCAGGCCAACCACGTCGGCGGTACGGAAGGTACCGGACTTGGCGCGGCCCAGCTTGGCGCCGGTCAGGTCGTCCACCACGTCGACGGACAGGCCGAACTTCTCGGCTTCGTGAATGATGGCCAGGATGCCGAACACGCCAACGCGGTTGGCGATGAAGTTCGGGGTGTCCTTGGCACGTACCACGCCCTTGCCCAGGGTCGAGGTCATGAAGGTTTCCAGCTGGTCCAGGATCTCCGGCTTGGTGGAGGTGGTCGGGATCAGTTCCACCAGGTGCATGTAGCGTGGCGGGTTGAAGAAGTGCACGCCGCAGAAGCGCGCCTTCAGTTCGTCGTCGAAGCCTTCAGCCAGTTTGTTGATCGACAGGCCGGAGGTGTTCGATGCGAAGATCGCGTTCTGGGCGATGTGCGGAGCGACCTTCTTGTACAGGTCGTGCTTCCAGTCCATGCGCTCGGCGATGGCTTCGATGATCAGGTCGCAGCCGGCCAGCAAGTCCAGGTTGTCTTCGTAGTTGGCGACCTGGATCAGTTCCGCGTCAGCCTTGTCGCCGAACGGCGCAGGCGACAGCTTCTTCAGGTTCTCGATGGCTTTCAGGACGATGCCGTTTTTAGGCGTGCCTTCTTTGCCCGGCAGGTCGAACAGAACGACTGGTACCTTGGCGTTGACGCAGTGGGCAGCAATCTGCGCGCCCATCACGCCGGCGCCCAGCACCGCTACTTTTTTCACGTTGAAGTTGCTCATGTTTTTCCTTTAATTAGAACAGGTCAGCATCCAGGGCCATCAGGTTGGCAGCGCCGGAACGCGCCTGGCGGATCAGGGTTGCGGTTTCTGGGTACAGGCGGCCGAAGTAGAAGCGGATGGTTGCCAGCTTCGAGGTGTAGAACTTGTCGCCCGACGCTTCTTTTTCCAGGGCGATCTTCGCCATTTGTGCGAAGAAGTAGGAGTACACCAGGTGGCCCGCTACGCGCAGGTAAGGCACAGCGGCGGCGCCCACTTCGTCCTGGTTCTGGAAGGCTTTCATGCCGATTTCCATGGTCAGCTTGGTCAGCTTCTCGCCCAGGTCGCCCAGCGGAGTGATGAATTCGGACATCGCTTCGTCGGTGCCGTTTTCTTCCACGAAGGCGCGCACTTTCTCGCCGAACTTGCGCAGCTTGGCGCCGTTGTCCATCAGGATCTTACGGCCCAGCAGGTCCAGCGACTGCACGGTGTTGGTGCCTTCGTAAATCAGGTTGATACGCGCGTCGCGCACGTACTGCTCCATACCCCACTCGGAGATGTAGCCGTGGCCGCCGTACACCTGCATCGCATCGGAAGTAGCGATCCATGCGTTGTCGGTGATGAAGGCCTTGATGATCGGAGTCAGCAGGGCCACTTCGTCGCCGGCTTCCTTGCGCACTTCTTCGTCCGGGTGGTGCAGTTCGCGGTCGATCTGCAGCGCCACGTAGGAAGCGAAAGCACGCGCGCCTTCAGCGTAGGCTTTACCGGTCAGCAGCATGCGGCGCACGTCCGGGTGCACGATGATCGGGTCAGCAGGACCGTCCGGGTTCTTCACGCCGGACAGGGAGCGCATTTGCAGGCGGTCTTTTGCGTACACCAGCGCGTTCTGGTAAGCCACTTCGGTCAGGCCCAGGGACTGCACGCCCACGCCCAGGCGGGCGGCGTTCATGAACACGAACATCGCGTTCAGGCCCTTGTTCGGCTGGCCGATGATCCAGCCCTTGGCGCCGTCCAGGTTCATCTGGCAGGTCGAGTTGCCGTGGATGCCCATCTTCTCTTCGATCGCGCCGCAGAAGATCGGATTGCGCTCGCCGATCGAACCGTCGGCGTTAGGGATGAACTTAGGCACCAGGAACAGGGAGATGCCCTTCGAACCTTCAGGAGCGTCCGGCACGCGCGCCAGCACCAGGTGCAGGATGTTTTCGGACATATCGTGTTCGCCGGCCGAGATGAAGATCTTGGCGCCGGTGATGTTCCAGGAACCGTCGGCGTTAGGGATGGCTTTCGAGCGCAGCATGCCCAGGTCGGTGCCGCAGTGCGGCTCGGTCAGGCACATGGTGCCGGTCCATTCGCCGGAAACCAGCTTAGGCAGGTAGGTCGACTTCTGTTCAGGGGTGCCGTGCGCCAGCAGGCACTCGTAGGCGCCGTGCGACAGGCCTGGGTACATGGTCCATGCCTGGTTGGCCGAGTTCAGCATCTCGTAGAACGAGTTGTTCAGGACGATAGGCAGGCCCTGGCCGCCGAATTCAGGATCGCAGGCCAGAGCGGCCCAGCCGCCTTCAACGTACTGCGCATAGGCTTCCTTGAAGCCTTTTGGCGTGGTCACGGTCTTGGCCGCTGCATCGTGGTGGCAGCCTTCGCGGTCGCCCGAGTGGTTCAGCGGGAACAGCACTTCGGAGGTGAACTTGGCGCCCTCTTCCAGCACCTGGTTGATGATGTCCGCGTCGGTGTCGGCGTGGGCAGGCAGCTCTTTCAGCTTCTCTTCCACTTTCAGCAGCTCATGCAGCACGAACTGCATATCACGGATTGGCGCGACGTATTGACCCATTTTTTTCTCCAGAAGGCTAAAAGGTTGTGTTTTTATTGGCTGCTGCGACGCATGCAGCCTTAAGTCGGTTGGTAATCTTCGATCAGTCGGTTGAAGCCCGTGCCGGCCCGGTCCACGCTGCCCGGGGCACGCATGAAACGCGCCTCATGGTGCAGGGCCAGGATCAGGCCATACATCTCGTACACCAGCTGGGAAGCATCGGTATCGGCCCGCAGGTCGCCGTTGTCGATGGCCTGGCGCACGCAACGCAGCAAGGCTGCCTGCCATGCGCCGACCATTGCCAGCAGCTCTTCGCGGATCGGGCCCGGACGGTCGTCGTATTCGACGGCGCCGCTGATATAGATGCAGCCCGAGGCGATTTCCACGCTCACACGTTTGATCCAATTGGCAAACATGGCGCGCAGGCGAGGCAGGCCACGGGCCTCCTTCATCGCCGGATAGAACACTTCCTGCTCGAAACGATGGTGGTACAGCTTCAAAACTTCAATCTGCAAATCTTCCCGCGAGCCGAAGTGGGCGAATACGCCGGACTTACTCATGTTCATCTTATCGGCGAGCAAACCGATCGTGAGGCCTTCGAGGCCGTCACGGCTTGCCAGGTCGAGGGCCACATCAAGGATGGCCGCACGGGTCATTTCGCCTTTGCGCATGAATTTAGTTGGTGTATTTACAATAACGCCGCTCACTTTGGAACCCATCCAGAAAGAAGGAAAAACCTTATTCTCGCTCTAACAGATCGGCCGCTGGTGAAAAGTTTTGCGAACGTTCGTACTATTATCCAGCGTGTGGCGAAAGTCAAACGGCACGACTAGAAGCGCACCTCTATTGTTGCGACGCAACAAATGAAAAAAGGGGACGTACCCCTTTTTTGTTCGCCGGAGGCGAAGAAGACCGTAGAAAAATGGGGTACGTCCCCTTTTTCAATTGTCGGTGGCGCGTTCCCACTGGCGCCGGTCGCGCTTGGTGGGACGGCCCTTGTTGTCGGCGAAGGGCTCGGGAAACAGTTTCTTGCGCTCGATCAAGGCGGCCCGGCGCGCCAGCGATTCCTCGCTTTCCTCATACAGCAGGCGCGCAATCGGCGCTCCTTCCCGCTTACCGGAAATCCCGACCACCAGCACGTCCCATTCGTCCGCGCCATTGTCGATATGCAGGCGCTCGCCCAGCTTTGCATTACGCGATGGCTTGATGCGCTCTCCGCTCGACAGCTTTACCTTGCCTTTGTCGATGGCATCAATGGCCAGCTGGCGCGTCTTGAAGAAGCGCGCCGCCCACAGCCATTTGTCAATTCTGACGTCACTCATGTGTACTTCCCTACTGCAAAAATGCGCATCAGCGTGCGGTAAAAGAAGTACGCGACTTCATAACCGATACGCCGGAAGCGCCCGATGTGTTCAAAGTCCTGGGCGTGGATCGGCTGGCCTTCCGCAATGGCGGCCTCAATCTGCAGGCGCAAGGCACGCGCAAATTCGGCGTCCTTGATCACGACATTGGCTTCCTGGTTGAGGAACAGGCTCAGACCGTCCACATTCGACGAACCGACCGTCGCCCAGTCATCATCGATTACCGCCACCTTGGCGTGCAATTGCGTCTTGTGGTATTCCACCACCTTCACCCCGGCTTGCAGCAGCTTGGCGTAAAAGGAGTGCGCCACCGCGTCCTGCAGCCAGAGTTCGCCGACGCCGATCAGCAGCACCACTTCCACCCCGCGCTGGGCGGTTGCCGCCAACGCGCGGCGGAACTTGCGGCCCGGTGCGAAGTAAGGATTGGCCAGCAGCACGCTCTTCTTCGCCCGCCCCAGCGCCTGCAGGTAGGCGCGCTGGATGGTGCGCCGGTTGCGCAGGTTGTCGCGCACCACAAAGCCGGCCTGCATCGTGCTCTGGCGCGCAATCTTGTTCAGCTTGCGCATTTCGTTGAACAGGGTAATGCGCTTGACGATGTTCATATGGCCCAGGCGGGTCCACTGCGCTTCCGCCTCGGCCTGGATGGACTCGACCAGGGGGCCGCGCACGGCCACGGCAAAATCCCAGCGCGGGGCGGCCAGGGTAATGCGGCGGTCGCGGTCAGAGAACAGGTCGTCGTTGATATTGATGCCGCCGACAAATGCCACCTCGGCATCCACCACGCAAATCTTGCGGTGGGTGCGGGTCACGCCGCGCCGGAACCAGGGGTTGAAGATGCGGTGCTCGATGCCGGCCGCCGTTGCCTCGGCATGCAGGCGGTAGGCCGGCTTGTGGCCGGTGCCAAACCAGTCGGTGATCATGCGCACGGTCACGCCGCGCCTGGCGGCGGCGATCAGCGCGGCCATGACATGCTTGCCCGTCTCGTCCTCGGCAAAGATATAGGTCTCGAAATAAATCTCGGCTTGCGCGGCCTCGATCGCCTCGACCAGCGCCGGGAAATAATCGGTGCCGCAGTGTAGGAGCTTGACTTCGTTATCGGCTAAAAAATCGACGTGACGCATGTGTCAGGAGACCAGTTTCAGGTTCGCCACGATGGGCGCATGATCCGACAGCTTGGCCCACAGCGGGCCATGCAGGACTTCCGCGGATTCTACCTTGAAGCCCCGCACGTAGATGCGGTCCAACCTGAAAAATGGCAAGGCTGCCGGGAAGGTGCGTGCCGGGCGCTGGGCATGCTTGCGCCGCGCCAGGGTACGCACCAGGTCGCCCACCGGATTGCCATGCTTGACCTCGTCAAACACTTCGCGCACCCCGAGTGCGCTCTGCAGTCGGTCCGTCAGCGTGTTGCGCCAGTCGTTGAAATCGCCGGCGATGATGACCGGCTCGCCGTTCGGCGCCGACTCGCGCACCGCCTCGATCAGCATATCGGCCTGCCGCACGCGGCTGCGTTCGAACAGGCCCAGGTGAATCACGTAACAGTGCACCAGCTTGCCTTCCGTTTCCACCACCGAATGCAGGATGCCGCGCGATTCATAGGCATGGTCCGAGATGTCGGTATTGGTCCAGCGCGCAATCGGATATTTGCTGAGCAGCGCATTGCCGTGGTGGCCATGGTCGTACTGCGCATTCAACCCGTACACGGACTGGTGCGATTCGCCGGCAAAGAATTCATGCTGGGCTTTCTTCGGCCAATGACGGTGACCCTGGCTTTCCTCGCCGTAGCGCGCCTCTATCCGGTCGTGCTGGCCCTGCACTTCCTGCAGGAAAACCAGGTCGGCATGAAAAGCCTCAATCGCTTGGCGCAAGGCATGCACCCGGGGGTGGCTGCGGTACGACACGCCCTTGTGGATGTTGTATGTAGCGACACGAATCTTCATGAATTTGATTCTAACCCCAACTGCCCGGCTTGCTGGGTGTCAAAAGTGTCTCGAATTGCATTATAGTCATGCCTCATGAATGAGCGACACACAACCTTCCCTTCCGCCCCGGAGGCTTTCTTCCTGGTGCTATGCGTCTGGGCCCTTGGCTACCTGATGGCATATGCCCTGTACGATGCCCGCCATTGGCTGGGAATGGACGATCTCTACAGCCTGGGTACCATTGCTACGGTACTGACAAACGGCATCATTTTCACCGCCCTGCTCCAATGGAAGAACCTGGGCTACCGTGAACTGTTCAACGCCTCGCCTTCGGCCTCGGCGGCGACCGTCACCCTGGTGGTTCCGCTGGTGCTGCTGGCCACGCCACTCTACCTGCTGGTCATGGGTGGGGTGGAAGACTTGCTGCAGACCGTTTTCCCCATGAATGCGAGCTTGCAGGAAGAATTCAACCTCATGGGCGAAATGCGCTTGCCGCAGATCGTTGCTGCATGCGTGCTGGCGCCCGTGGTCGAGGAAATGCTGTTCCGTGGGATCGTCTTGCGCAGTTTCCTGCAGCAATACGAGCGGCGCTACGCCATCATTGGCTCGGCGGTCGTGTTCGGCTTCGCCCACGGCAATATGTACCAGTTCGTTGGCGCGACTTGTTTCGGCATCGTAGCGGGCTGGCTCTATGAGCGTACCCGCTCCCTGATCCCTTGCATCGCCTTGCACGCCGCCGTGAACACCGGCATCACCTTCTGGCCCGATAGCGGTGCGGCCAGCGCCTCTGTGCCCGGCGTAGCGACCTGGATCCTGGTCGCACTGCCAGCACTGCCCGCCTGCTACGCACTGCGCCGTTTCCTGGCGACGCCTGCACGGTGAGGCTCGCCCGCCTTATGCTCACCGCCCTGCTCGCGGTTTGCACCGCCTCGGCCGGGGCGGCCAGCACCTGCCACGGCACTGTCAACAAGGGCAGCATCGAAGACAGCGTTCAGCTTCCGAGCGAAGGCTCCAACTTTTCCGCCTATAGCGCGCTGGGTGCTGCCATGGGGCGTAACTATGTGCACAGCGAAGTGTCGGCCATCATGCTGGACGCGTATGCAAAGCTCGAGCGCGCAGCACCCGGTGCACTCTATGTATATGGCGAGACCGGCTTCGCACACGGCGGCCGCATCCGCCCCCACCGCACGCATAATAATGGCTTATCGGTAGACTTCTTCGTGCCGGTGCGGGACAAGGCAGGCCAGCCGGCGCGCCTGCCGACGCCACCCACCCAGCGCTTCGGCTATGGCATTGAATTCGACAAGAACGCACGCTACGGCGACTACAGCATCGATTTCGCGGCCATGGCCGAGCACTTGTACCAGCTCGACCAGGCCGCCCGCGCGCGTGGCCACGGCATTGCTCTGGTCATCTTCGACACTGCCTACCTGCCGCGCCTGTTCGATACGCCGCGCGGCGCCGCCCTGAAACAGCTCAATTTCATGAAGGGGAAGCCTTGGGTCCGGCATGACGAACATTACCACGTCGATTTCGCCATTCCCTGCCTCAATTGACGGCATGCTCCATCGCCATCCGGCCGTATATGAAGATCCAGACGCAAAACTTGAAGCTCACGAAGCTCAGGTAAGCGACCACGGAGGCGCGCAGGAACACGAGCAGCCAATTGCCGCCATAAACCCTGCGCATGGATAGCAGAAGATAGATCGGCAAGGCGGCCACGAAGGCGAGCCATGCATAGTGGGTGAACGTTGAGACGGCCAAGCCGAACAGGGCTGCGGACAGCCAGTGCACCGAAAAGACCAGATGCTCGCCGTAACGCCAACCGGTGCCCATTTGCACAAGTTTGAGCCAGAAGGCCATCACCGGAATCATGAGCAGGGCAACGGTCGGTCCGACCGATAGCCATGATGTCATGAATGACTGCGTTTGCTCGTTGTCGGGCATGCGATAGTAACGCGCGAAATTTTCCGCAAATGCCGGGCTGTTGCGCCGGTAGGTTTCAATGACCAGCTTCTGCAGCGGCTCCATTTTTGCCTCTGCCTCCGCCTGCGATGTTGCTGGATGCGCCGCCGCGCCGTTCGCAGGCATGGCTGTATCCACATGAACAATCAGCTTGATGGCCAGGAAGGCCAGCAGCGAGACGGTCAGCAACAGGCGCAGGGGATCGATGAAACGCGTGCGGCGCCCGCCGATGTACTCAAGCGTCAACTGCCCCGGACGCAACAGCAGGGCCTTCAGCGTCGGCCACAGCCTGCCCTCCGCCGCCACATAATGGCCGATGAAATGGTGGATGAACTCGCGGGCGCTAGCGATGTGCACGTGCGCCTTCTGCCCGCACTGGCCGCAATACGTTTCAGAGACGTCGGCGTGGCAGTTATGGCAGGAGCCGGAGTGCTCGGGACGGACGGTGCTGGCGCGCGGGCCAAGATGGAAAAGCTTTTTCATGCGCAGCATCTTAGCGAGCCGCGCCAATATTAGTCAATTTACAACCTCGTTTTCCTCGGCCGCGGGCGCCATCTGTCGCGGCAGGATCACACGGAAGGTGGTGCCTTTGCCGATTTCGCTGTCGACTTCAATGCGGCCGCCATGCTTCTGCACGATGCTGTAGGAAAGGGACAAACCCAGCCCGGTGCCTTTGCCGACGGGCTTGGTGGTGAAGAAGGGTTCGAAGATGCGGCCCAGGTTTTCCGCCGCGATGCCGCTGCCGGTGTCGCTCACCGACACCGTCACCATCTCGTTCTCATAGCTGGTGCGTACTGTGATGCGGCCGCGATTTTCGATGGCATGGGCAGCGTTGACCAGCAGGTTCATGAACACCTGGTTCAACTGCGACGGGATGCATTCGATCTCCGGCACGCCGCCGTATTCCTTGATCACTTCCGCCTTGTATTTCAGCTCGTTCCACACCACGTTCAGCGTGCTGTCCAGGCCCGTTTCCAGGTTCGCGACCAGCACGTCGCCGCCGCCGACGTGGGAAAAGTCTTTCATGTCCTGCACGATGCGCTTGATGCGGTCCAGTCCATCCATCGATTCGGACAACAGGCTGCCCAGGTCTTCGCGCAGGTAGTCCGCGTCGATTTCCTTGCGCAGCGCATTGAGCTCGCTGCGCTCGCCCTCGGGCAGGTGCTGTTCACGCAGCTCGTAGGCATCGAGCAGGCGCATCAGCGATTGCATATAGCGCTGCAGGCTGCTCAGGTTGGAGTTGACGAAGCCCACCGGGTTGTTGATCTCGTGCGCCACGCCGGCTGCCAGCACGCCAATGGAAGCCATCTTCTCCGACTGCAGCAGCTGGTTCTGCGCTTCGCCCAGCTTGCGGATCAGATCCGCCTGGCGCGCCTTCTCGCTTTCCAGCGTCAGGTTGGCCATCTGCAGCGCCAGGGTGCGCTCATGCACGCGGTTTTCCAGCTGGTCGCGCGATTCGCGCAGCACATGCTCGCTATGTTCGCGCTCAGTGATGTCGAGGAAGCCGAACACGCGGCCGATGATGCGCTCGCCCAGGAACTGCGGGCGCGAACGGCATTCGAACACGCGGCCGTTGTGAAGGTGGAGCTGGTCCAGCTTTTCGTGCGGGTCGCTCACCTGCAGCAAGCGCTCGCGGCATAACTCCTGCTCGGCCACGTTCGCGGTCAGGAATTCCAGGATGGCGCCATCGTTGCCGCTCTTGAGGAAGGCTTCCGGGATATTCCACATCTCGCTGAACTGACGGTTCATGCTGGCGATCTTGTTGTGCCAGTCGATCACCAGGATGCCGTTGCCGGTCGCCTCCAGCGTGGTGCGCAACTGGGACAGGGTTTGCTCCAGCACGTCCTCCACCTTGCGCTCGTGGCGCGCATCGCGGGCCAGGATCAGGATCAGCCAACGCTCCTGGTGGCGCAGCACGCGCAGCGATTTCATGACCATGATCTGCGTGCCATCGGCGCGCTGGTATTCGCCCTCCTGTGCATCGATATCCTGGAAGTGGCCGCTGCGCACGTCCTCCCAGTAGAACACGTCCTGCAGCGAGCTTTCGATATCGGTGATCAGCATCTCCATCATCTGCGGCGCCGTGTAGCCAAGCACCTGCTCCGCCACCTTGTTGGCGACGATGATGCGCAAGTCGGAAGGGTCGACCAGCAGCATCATATGCGGGCTGTGGTCAAGCATCAGCTGGCGCAATTCGGAGCGAAGTTCGGAGCTCACCCGGCCGCTCCCTGACCCGGCTTGGTGGCGTCGAAGTAATAGCTGACCCGCTTGCGCGGGCTAAGGTAGGCGTAGATCTCTTTCGGTACTTGCGAAGGTTTGATGGCGCGCACGATGTTCAGGTCGGCTTCGCGTTCCATGTCGACCATGATGGCGTCTTCGCGCGGCACTCCGGCCTCGTAGACTACCAGCTCCGGCTTGTTCGGCTTTTCGGTGTTGATGGTAGCGACCATGCCGGTGGCGCCGTTCGACAGCTGCACGATCGTGCCAGGTGGGTAGACCCCCAGGCAGCGGATGAAGACCTGCAGCAGCTTGGGATCGAACTTGCCGCGGTTCTTGGCGAACATCAGCGAGAGCGCTTCGTGCGGAGTCAGGCCGGGGGTTCCGTTGACCGGATTGCACAGGCGGTCGTAGTAATTGGCGATGCACACGATACGCGCCAGCACCCCGATCTCCTCGCCCTTCAGGTGGCGCGGATAGCCGCTGCCGTCGAACATTTCATGGTGGTCGCGCACGATGGCAACCGCAGCGGCCGGGAACTTGAGCTGGTGCCCCATCTCCGTGCCGACCGCGCAGTGCGTCTCGTACAGGTTTTGCTCGGAGTGGGTCCACGCCTCAGTCTTGGTCAGCACGCGGTCGGGGATGTTGCGCACGCCAATGTCATGGAACATGGCGCCCACCCCCATCGGCCCGGCCACCTCGCGCGGCAGCTTGATGTCGCGCGCGATCATCATCGACAGCATGGTGACGTTGAGCGAATGCAGGTAGATTTCTTCGCCGCCGGTACGGTCGCCCATGACGTGGATCGCCAGTTCAGGCGCACTCAGGATGGAGTCGGCGATCTTGCCGATCATCTCGCTGGCTTTCTGCAGGTTCTCGGCCGGGCGCGCGAAAATGCTCTTTTCCATGTCCTTCATGGCGCGCGCGGTATCGATGAAGGCGTGCTCGATGCGGGCGGCGTTCTCGCGCTGCTGGCGCATGCGCTCCATCATGGCACGCTTGACGGCGAGTTCTGGTGATTCCGGCGCAGGCGGCGGAGGTGGCGCAGCCGCAGCAATCGCCTGCGCCTGGGCGCTCAGCGCGATCGGCTGCACGTCGCTCATGGATGGGTCGATGCGGATCTTGTGCAAGCCCAGGCTGCGCAGCTGGTGGATCTGCTCCTGCGACTTGATCTTGAAATGGCTGAAAGCGAATGGGTGCTCGAACCACTTCAGGTCGAGGTGGACGTATAAGCCGACTTGCAGCTGCTCCAGCAGGATATCCTGGGTCTCCGGCATGGCTTGCGCCCCTTAGCGTGTCAGTCGATGTCCGATTATAGCCAAACGCGGGACGAACGATTAACGAGCAATATGCTAGTTACAGGTGCTGCGGCAGCTGCAGGATGGCTTCGGCGTTGGACGGGGAAAAGCAGCGGTCGGCGGCTTCGAGATAAGGCAGCCAGACGTGGGCGGTGTGCTCGCGTGGGCTGAGCATGACGGGGATCCCGCGCGGCACCTGCACGCTGAAGATGTGCTCGAGGTTGTGCGTCACGCCGGGTTCGTAGCGGTGGCGCCAGACGGGGTAGATTTCGTAGATGTTCTGCAGGCCCCAGTCGCGCAGCACGATGGTCTTGCCGTCGGCGACGATGCCGGTTTCTTCGAACAGCTCGCGGGTGGCGGTGGTGAGCAGCGGTTCATCGAGGGCGTCTTTCGAGCCGGTGACGGATTGCCAGTAGCCGGGATTGCCGGCGCGCTCGATCAGGAGCACTTCCAGGTCGGCGGTGTGGATCACCACCAGGACGGATTCTGGGATTTTGTAGGGCTTCATGCTTAAACCCGGTAAATCTGGGTCAGACGGGACGGCCATCCGGCAAGGGTCTGACCCTGTCTGCGGCGCTGTCAGTGGAGTGTCAGACCCTTGGGTCTGACACTGCCTTACCGGGTTTTAGCCGGCCACTTTCGGCTCAGCCGCACGCAGGCGAATATGCAGCTCGCGCAGCTGCTTCTCGTCCACTGGCGAAGGCGCGTGAGTCAGCAAGCACTGTGCACGCTGGGTCTTAGGGAAAGCGATCACGTCGCGGATCGAGTCGGACTTGGTCATCAGGGTCACGATACGATCCAGGCCGAACGCCAGGCCGCCGTGCGGAGGCGCGCCGTACTGCAGCGCGTCCAGCAGGAAGCCGAACTTCTCGCGTGCTTCCTCGGCACCGATCTTCAGCGCACGGAACACCTTCGACTGCACTTCTTCGCGGTGGATACGGATCGAGCCGCCGCCCAGTTCCCAGCCGTTCAGCACCATGTCGTAGGCCTTGGCGATACATGCACCTGGATTGGTCTCCAGCATGTCTTCGTGGCCGTCTTTCGGCGAAGTGAACGGGTGGTGGGTTGCGGTCCAGCGGTCTTCTTCTTCGTCGTATTCGAACATCGGGAAGTCGATCACCCACAGCGGCGCCCACACGTCGTTGAACAGGCCGTTGGCCTTGCCGAACTCCGAGTGGCCGATCTTCACGCGCAGCGCGCCGATCGCGTCGTTCACAACCTTCGCCTTGTCTGCGCCGAAGAAGATCAGGTCGCCGTCTTGCGCGCCGGTGCGCTCCAGGATGGTGTTCAGGGTCGCGTCGTCCAGCGACTTGACGATTGGCGACTGCAGGCCATCGCGGCCCTTGGCCTTTTCATTGACCTTGATGTAAGCCAGGCCCTTGGCGCCGTAGATGGCGACGAACTGGGTGTAGGCATCGATCTCGGAACGCGACATGGCGCCGCCGTTCGGCACGCGCATGCCGACCACGCGGCCGTTCTTCATGTTGGCCGCGCTGGAGAAGATCTTCGACTCGACGTTGGTCATGATGTCGGTCAGTTCGGTGAACTGCATGTTCACGCGCATGTCCGGCTTGTCCGAACCGTACTTGCCCATGGCTTCCGCGAAGTCCATCACAGGGAATGGGTTTGGCAGTTCCACGTCCATGGTGTTCTTGAACACGTTGCGGATCATGGTTTCGAACAGGTCACGGATCTCCTGCTCGTTCAGGAACGAGGTTTCACAGTCGATCTGGGTGAATTCCGGCTGGCGGTCAGCGCGCAGGTCTTCGTCGCGGAAGCACTTGGTGATCTGGTAGTAGCGGTCGAAGTTGGCGACCATCAGCAGCTGCTTGAACAGCTGCGGGGATTGTGGCAGCGCGAAGAATTCGTGCGCGTTCACGCGGGATGGCACCAGGTAGTCGCGCGCGCCTTCCGGGGTGGACTTGGTCAGTACCGGAGTTTCGATATCGATGAAGCCCAGGTTGTCCAGGTACTTGCGCACTTCCATCGACACCTTGTAGCGCAGGCGCAGGTTGTTCTGCATCTGTGGACGGCGCAGGTCCAGCACGCGGTGGGTCAGGCGGGTGGTTTCGGACAGGTTGTCGTCGTCCAGCTGGAATGGAACAGGCACGGAGGCGTTCAGCACTTCCACTTTGGCGGCAACGACTTCGATCTTGCCCGACTTCAGGTTGTTGTTGACGGTGCCGGCCAGGCGGTCTTTCACGGTGCCGGTGACGCGCAGGCAGTACTCGTTACGCACGGATTCGGCGACGGAGAACACTTCCGCCTGGTCCGGGTTGCAGACCACCTGCACCAGGCCTTCGCGGTCGCGCAGGTCGATGAAGATCACACCGCCGTGGTCGCGGCGACGATGCACCCAGCCGCACAGGCTGACGGTTTGGCCTACGAGGGCTTCGGTAACGAGGCCGCAGTATTCGGTACGCATGGAGGACATATTGATTCTCAGTTTCAGGTTAAGTTTTATTCAGGGACGACAACGCCCATCGAAACGATGTACTTCAGTGCGGCATCGACGCTCATATCGAGTTCGATTACGTCTTTTTTCGGCATCATCAGGAAGAAGCCGGAAGTCGGGTTGGGCGTGGTGGGCACGTAGACGGAGATGTATTCGCCGTCCAGGTGCTTCTGTACTTCGGTGGCCGGTGCGCCGGTCAGGAATGCGATGGTGCGCGAATCCGCGTGCGGGTAAGGCACCAGCACGGCCTTGCGGAAAGCATTGCCCGAATCGGAGAACAGCGTATCCGATACCTGCTTCACGCTGCCGTACAGGGAGCTGACCACCGGAATCCGGTGCAGCAGCTTTTCCCACTGCCTGACGACGAAATTGCCGACCAGGTTATTGGTCAGCAGGCCGGTGATGAACACAATCAGCACGGTCAGGATAGTGCCCAGGCCCGGGATATCGAAACCGATCAGGGTACGCGGCTGCCAGCGCTCCGGAACGATCAGGAGCGACTGGTCCATGGTGCTGATGATGATGTTGAGCACCCAGGCGGTAATCGCCAGGGGGACCAGGATCAGCAAGCCGGTAATGAAATATTTGCGCATCGTGTTCCTTGTGCGGGGTAATTACGCCTCGCTGGTGGACTTCGCAGGTGCAGGCGCAGGCGCCGGAGCAGCTGCCGCCGGAGCTTCGGTTTTAGGCGCACTGGCGACGCCGGTTGCCGGGGCGGTGCCGCCACGGAAATCGGTGACATACCAGCCCGTGCCTTTCAATTGGAAGCCGGCCGCGGTCAGTTGCTTCTTAAAGGTGGATTTGCCGCAGGAAGGGCAATCCGTGAGCTGCGGATCGGAGATCTTTTGCAGCACATCCTTGGCAAAGCCACATTCCTCGCAGCGGTAAGCGTAGATTGGCATCTATTACTCCGCAAAAAACATCAAAACCCTGAATTATAAAGCTTTTTTCCGGCGCCAGGCCATCCACCGCTCCTTGCCCTGGAATACGGGGATGGAGTCTTCTGCCGGTTCGTCCCACTCTTTGGTGAAGTGAGCGCTCATTAACTGTTCCAGCTGCTGCCTGTCGGCGCCGAAAGGCGGCCCTTTCGGGCTGATGTCGAAGAAGAAGTAGCCCAGCAGCAAGCCGTCTTCCGGCAGCAAGTCAGCCCAGCGCTGTACCACGCGCGGCCACATGTCGCGCGGCATGGCGCAGAGGAAGGCGCGTTCGTAGATCAGGTCGAGCGGCTGCGCTGGCTGGAATTCGAAGAAGTCGGCCTGCACCACATGCTCGCGCCAGCGGCCGAGGGCTTGTTGCGCCGCAGCAACGGCGGAGGGGGAGAAGTCGATGGCGGTGGCGTTCCAGCCGGCTTCGCAGAAGGCCTGCAGTTCGTAGCCGGTGCCGCAGCCGGGGATGAGCACCGAACCCCGGCAGTTCGGTGCCTGACCCTGCGGGTCAGGCACTTGTGTACCGGTTTGCAGCCAGGCGGAGAGCTGCCCCGGCACCCCACCCCGATCCCACGGCATAAACTCCGCCTCAAACCGCTGATCCCAAAACTCCGCCGTGCGCGGATCGCGGTTAGTGAAGTCGGGCATAAGCCACGTACGCCACAGCGCCCAGCACAAACGACCCGACGAAGAACGCGAAGAACGACAGCAAGCGATTGGTATGCCGCTGCTCCGCCACCAAATGCGCCAGCAGCTGCTTGGTTTCCACATCGCGTTCCGCCGCCAGTGTCAGCGCCTGGTGCGCCAGGCGCGGCAGCTGCGGGAAGATATGCGAATAGCGCGGCGCCTCGGCCTTGAATTTCTCCACCAGCCCGCGCCAGCCCACCTGCTCCGCCATCCAGCGCTCCAGGTAAGGCTTGGCCGTCTTCCACAGGTCCAGGTCCGGATCGAGCTGGCGGCCCAGCCCTTCGATATTCAGCAGCGTCTTCTGCAGCAGCACCAGCTGCGGCTGCACTTCCACATTGAACCGGCGCGAAGTCTGGAACAAGCGCAGCAGCACCTGGCCAAACGAAATATCCTTCAGCGGACGGTCGAAGATCGGTTCACAGCAAGCGCGCACCGCCGCCTCCAGTTCGTCAACGCGGGTTTCTTTCGGCGCCCAGCCGGATTCGATGTGCGCCTCCGCCACGCGTTTGTAATCGCGGCGGAAGAAGGCCAGGAAGTTCTGCGACAGGTAATCCTTGTCGTAATCATTGAGCGTGCCGACGATGCCGAAATCGAGCGCGATATAGCGGCCGAACGATTCCGGCTCGATCGACACCAGGATATTCCCCGGGTGCATATCGGCGTGGAAGAAGCCGTCGCGGAACACCTGCGTAAAGAAGATTTCCACGCCATCGGACGACAGCTTTTTCAGATCAACCCCGGCCTCGATCAGGCGGTCGATCTGCGATACCGGAATACCGTGCATGCGCTCCATCACGATCACATTGCTGGAGCAATAGTCCCAATACATCTCCGGCACCAGCAATAGCTTCGATTCGGCGAAATTGCGGCGCAACTGGCTGGCGTTGGCCGCTTCGCGCATCAGGTCCAGTTCATCGTGCAGGTATTTGTCGAACTCCTGCACGACTTCCTGGATTTTCAAGCGCTTGGAATCCGCCCACACGCGGTTGATGAAGTTGGCTGCGATATGCATCAGGGCCACGTCTTCATCGATCAATTTCTTCATGCCCGGACGCAGCACCTTGACCGCCACTTGCGTGCCATCCTTCAACGCCGCAAAGTGCACCTGCGCGATGGAGGCCGAAGCCACCGGCACGCGCTCAAAGCGCGCAAACAATTCATCGGGGTGCGCACCCAGCGACTCTTCGATCATCTTGATCGCCAGGTTGGAGTCGAACGGCGGGACGCGATCCTGCAGCTTGGACAGCTCGGCCACGATATCGAGCGGGAACAGGTCGCTGCGGGTCGACAGCACCTGGCCGAATTTCACGAAGATCGGCCCCAGCTCCTCCAGCGCGCGGCGCAGGCGCACGGCCCGCGGCGTCGACAGGTCGCGCCAGAAGAACGCCACATCGAGGAATTTGCTGATGCGCGGCTTGTCAAAGCCCGAAATGGCGATTTCGTCCAGCCCGTAGCGGACGGCGACGCGGACGATCTTGAACAGCCGGAGGAATTTACGGATCATTTAGCCAGTTTTTGTTCGAGTTTTTCCAGGCGCTTGCTGGCGCGTTCCACGTCATCGCGGAAGCGCGTGACATCGGCAGCAAAGCTTTCCGCCGTTACCGGGCGGATCAACAGCGGGTTCTCGTCGAGGAAGTATTCCGCGACATTCTCGGCCACTTTACGCTGGCCGTTGCGCGCGCCCTGCACTAACGCCTTTGCGCCTTGCACCAGGCGCACTGCCGCAATCGGGCCGACCAGTTTTTCCAGGTCGTATTCGGCTTCCCAGCGCAGCGATTGCGACAGGTGCGAAATGGCATTGGCGAATTCGGCGTCGCCATCGATCTGCACATAGGAGAAGGCGCGTTCGCGGTTTTGCGCGATCAGCGGCAAGTCGCTCAGTTTCAGGCGGATCGTTACCGCTGCTGCCGCATCGCTGCCTGCTGCCTCCACCATGCCGTCCGCGGCCACGCGCAGGCGCAGCACGGCCGGGCTGGCGTCGATCACGGCGACCTTGCCTGCGTGGAGCTTGAGCTCAGTGCGCGCCCATGGCTCCTGCGCCAGCAGGTGGTTGATGGTGGCGGCGGCGGGAAGGCTCAGGCCGGGCAGTTTGGGAGGGAATGGCAACATGTTTTTCGTCTTTTTAAACCGGCAACCGCGGCAGTCGCGTCTTAGGTGTCAGACTCCGGGGGCCTGACACCGGTGTGCCGGTTTTAGCCGGGTTACACAAAACAAAACCGCCCCGGAATTCCAGGGCGGTCTCGATCTTACCAGTTACAGCGCCAACTCACGCAAGCTGCTGGATGCCAGCCAGCATCCAGCCGGTGCTACCGTTGAGCGGCTTCACCAGATTCCAGACTTCCTGGAACGGTTCCGGCAGCGCGTCTGAGGCAGGTTTCATCTTGCCCCAGAACTTCACGCTGGCCAGCGTATCCTTGCCATCGCTCTCCATGCCCAGCAGTTCAGCATCGATCGCCACCACATCGGTGTACTCGGCTTGCGCGCCGCGCTCCTGGATCTGCATGCGCAGCTCGGCAAACACTTCCGGCGTGGTAAAGGTACGGATATCCTCCACATCAGCCTTATCCCAAGCCGCCTGCAAGCGGATGTAGTTGGACTTGGCAGCGCGCAGGAAACCTGGCGTGTCGAAATCAGCCGGCACGCCCCAAGGCGTGTGCACCGCAGGCGCCGCCAGTGGCTGCACCACCGGCTCGAAGGCCGCAGGCTGCTGCTGGCTCAGGCCGGAACCGATTTCCGGCGTCGCCGAGCCGCCACCGCTATAGCCGCTGAATGCGGGCTGCAGCGCCGGCTGCGACTTACGGCGCAGCATACCGACGATGAAGAAGATCACGCCGCCGATCAGGGCGATCATCAGGATCGAGCCGATGGCCGATGCCATGGCGCCGCCCAGGCCGAAGTGCGACAGCAGTGCCCCCAGGCCGAGGCCCAGCAGGGCACCGCCGAGCAGGCCTTTCCACATGCTTGGCTTCTGCACCGGGGCAGGAGCCGCTGGGGCAGGAGCAGCGGTGGCGGGACGGGCCGCTGCCGGCGCTGCAGCAGTCGAGGCCGCCGTCGGCGCTGTCGGCGCCGCAACAGGTGCGGTCTGGCGCGGCATGCTGCTGACGTTAGCGGACTGGCGGCCGAAGGACTTGCCGCCGCCCATTGGGCGTGCCGACAATTCGCTCATCATGCTCAGGGCGGTCAGCGCCATCATCGCGCCGGCCAGGAACTTCTTCATCTTCATTGCTTGAAAACTCACATTTTGATGCCGGTGTGGAGAGCGGCCACACCCGCCGTCAGATTGTAATACTGCACACGCTCCAGACCCGCCGCCTGCATCATGGTCTTCAGCGTTTCCTGGTCAGGGTGCATGCGGATGGACTCGGCCAGGTAGCGATAGCTCTCGGCGTCGTTGGCCACTTTCTGGCCCATCCACGGCAGCACCGTGAAGGAGTAAAAATCGTAGGGCTTTTGCAGGAGCTGGTCCACTTTCGAAAATTCCAGCACCAGCAGCTTGCCGCCCGGCTTCAGCACGCGACGCATTTCGGAAAGTGCAACATCCTTGTGCGTCATATTGCGCAGGCCGAAAGCCACGCTGACACGGTCGAAGTAGTTATCCGGGAATGGCAACTTCTCCGCATCGCAAATCAAAGTGGGGGTAACCAGGCCCTTATTCAAGAGACGGTCACGGCCAACGCGCAGCATCGACTCGTTGATATCGGTCAGCCAGACTTCGCCGCTCGGACCCGCGGCTTTGGCGAACGCCTTGGCCAGGTCGCCGGTGCCGCCCGCGATGTCGAGCACCTTCATGCCCGGACGCACCGCCGCATTAGCAATCGTGAACGCCTTCCAGATGCGGTGCAGGCCGCCGGACATGAGGTCGTTCATGACATCGTACTTGGCGGCGACGGAATGGAAGACCTTGGCGACTTCCTTGACTTTATCGTCTTCGTTGACGGTTTTATAACCGAAATGGGTGGTGTTGGTCATATTAAAGGTGCCTAATGTTTGCAGCATTATACATTTGTGGGGTGGCGCACAGATTTTGATGAGGCTTGTCAACCAGAATGCTCCTCGGGTCGTTTTATGGCTCAGACACTTTGTCGTACTTAGGAGATTTCAGATGGAGCTTCAGCAAAAATTGCCCGCGGACATTTTTTTCCCGGATATCGACGAAGCCACCAAGCAGTTCATCGATGCCACCCGCGCCCAGTCGCGCGCCCTGGCGTCCGCTGAACCGCATCCGATGACCTTCAACGTTGAGGCAATCCGCCGCCTGACTCCAGAGGCCCGCGCCGCCTTCCGCTATATCTGGGAACGCGAACAGCAGCGCTACGAAGAGTTCCAGCGCCGCAAAATGATGGTCAACTGATTCTCCTCCCAGCCACACCCGGCGTCCGCGCCGGGTGTCGGAAAATTTTACATTTCCACAACATTGCAACCGAGTCAGCCTTGCAATTTGCTTGCAAGTAATTGATTTGTTTCCGTTTTTCAGTCTGAGTTTCTAGGCTGGAACGAAGATTGCTCTTCCCTCAGCGTTCGTCCAATAACTGAGGGAAAATATGTTAAAAAAACAAATCGCAGCAATCGTCGCCGTCCTGGCTTGCGCCGGCAGCGCCCACGCAGCCTACCTGCCGGTTGGTCCGGTCAACGACGTGTCCTACAACACGGTCGTGAACAACTGGGGCTGGTCCCTGATCAGCAGCAGCAACTACGGCAGCAACGTGTCGATCGCCGACCTGTTTGCGGGCCACGGCGACTACGTGATGATTGGCGCCATGCATAAGGATTCCGGCGTGATCGACGTCCTGTCCGGCGCGCTTTACACCGACGTAACCACCTACACGACGCAAAACGCTGTGCACGTCGCCAATGGCACCGAATGGTATTTCAACGCTTTGTCGATGGGCTTTGCCGGCCTTGGCGATACCGTTTGCCAGACCACCGCTGATACCTGCGGCATGTCCGAGCGTGACCGTCTGAGCTGGCACACCACCACGCAGGCAAACACCTGGGCCCAGACTGACGCCGTGGCGCCATCGTACGTTTTCAACGGCTGGCGCAGCGGCGCCAACGTCTGGATTTACGATAACACCGACTGGACCCGCGTCGTGTTCACCGCCAGCGACCTGGCAGATCCTGCCAGCCAAGTGCCGGAACCGGCTTCCCTGGGCCTGGTCGGCCTGGGTCTCGCAGCATTGGCAATGCGCCGCCGCAAGTCCCGCTAATTAGTGGTGATGGCCGCAACCGTGCGGCTTGGCCGATGCGCCAGGCAGTACGGTTCCTGGCTCGCGGCCAGAGTCGCCCGGGAAACCGGCGGCTTCCAATCGCTTCAGGTAATCGGCCCAGTGGTGCTCCATGCGGGCGCCCAGGCCGTATAGATAATCCCAGGTGTAGAGGCCGGAATTGTGGCCGTCGTCGAAAGTCGGCTTGACGGCGTAATTGCCGACCGGCTCGAGGTTGGTCATCGCCACATCGCGCTTCCCGACTTGCAGTACTTCCTGGCCCGGTCCGTGGCCCTTCACTTCCGCCGACGGCGAATACACGCGCAGCAGCTCGAATGGAATATTGAAGCTCGCGCCATCGTCGAAAGAGATTTCGAGGTAGCGCGATTTGCTGTGGACTGTCAGGCCGGTTGGTGTGTTCATTTCAAGTTCAGGATGATCGCCGCGCGCAGGGCCGGCAGCAAGGCCGCGCGCGCTGCCACGGCGGCCGGATCGGCTTCGCGCTGCTTCGCGCCCCAGGTCGGGTTCGGGAAGTGCGCATCGTCAGTGTAACGCGGGATGACGTGCCAGTGCACGTGCGGCGTCATATTGCCGAAGCTGGCCACGTTGACTTTATGCGGCGCCATGGTCGTGCGCTGCGCCTGTTCCACCGCCCACACGGTTTTCATTACGTGGCCGCGGTCTTCCGGCGACAGGTCGGTCATCTCGCGCACGTGCTCATGCCACACCACGCGGGCGTAGCCGGGATAGCCCGGCTCGTCAACCAGCACGACAGCCAGGCGCTCGTCGCGCCAGACCAGCGGGCTCGCAGCGCCGGCAGGCGCCGCGTCAAAGCTGGCCAGCAGCTTGCACAGGTCGCAATTTGCGTTCGTCATACCAGGACCCTTTCGATGCCGCCATCATTGGCGCGCGCCACGTAATCCACCAGCCAGTTGTCGCCCAGCTTGTGCTTGGCGATCTCGATCACGATGTAATCGGCGGTAGTGCCGGAATCGTCGTTGTAGCGGGTCAGGCCCTGCATGCAGGATGGGCAGGACGTCAGGATCTTGACGTCGCCCTTGAAGCCGTCGGCGCGCAGCTTGTCCGCGCCCGACACCATCTCCTGCTCCTTGCGGAAGCGGACCTGGGTCGAAATATCCGGACGGGCATTGGCCAGCGAGCCCGATTCGCCGCAGCAGCGGTCGTTCTTCTCGATCTTCACGTTGTCGATGGTGGACACCAGCGCATTCACGGTCTTGATCGGATCCTGCTGCTTCATCGGCGTATGGCAAGGATCGTGGTACATGTAGCGCGTGCCTTCCACGCCTTCCAGCTTGACACCCTTCTCCAGCAGGAACTCGTGGATGTCCATGATGCGGCAGCCTGGGAAGATCTTCTCGAACTCATAGGTCGCCAGCTGGTCGTAGCAAGTGCCGCAGGACACCACCACGGTCTTGATATCCAGGTAGTTCAGCGTATTCGCCATGCGGTGGAAGAGGACGCGGTTATCCGTCATCATCTTCTCGGCCTTGTCGAAATCGCCCGCGCCACGCTGCGGGTAGCCGCAGCACAGGTAGCCTGGCGGCAGCACGGTCTGCACGCCTACTTCCCACAGCATGGCTTGCGTTGCCAGGCCAACCTGCGAGAACAGCCGCTCCGACCCGCAGCCCGGGAAGTAGAACACCGCCTCGGTATTGGCATTGGTCTTCTTCGGATCGCGGATGATCGGGATCATCTTGTTGTCTTCGATGTCCAGCAGCGCACGCGCGGTCTTCTTCGGCAGGTTGCCCGGCATCTTCTTGTTCACGAAGTGGATCACCTGCTCGCGCACGGCCGGCTTGCCGACCGTCGGAGGCGGCGCCTTGGTCTGCTTGCGCGCCACGGCCTTGAACACTTCGTGCCCCAGGCGCTGCGCCTTGTAGCCCCAGCCGATCATGGTCTGGCGGGTCGCGTTGATGGTCGCGGGATCGGTCGCGTTCAGGAAGAACATCGTCGCCTTCTTGCCCGGATTGAACGACCGCTTGTTCATCTTGCGCAGCAGGTTACGCATGTTCATCGACACGTCGCCGAAGTCGATATTGACCGGGCACGGCGTAGCGCACTTGTGGCACACGGTGCAGTGGTCGCTGACGTCTTCGAATTCTTCCCAGTGTCGAATCGAGATGCCGCGGCGTGTCTGCTCTTCGTACAGGAAAGCTTCGATCAGCGATGAGGTGGCGAGGATCTTGTCGCGCGGCGAATACAGCAGGTTGGCGCGCGGCACGTGGGTCGAGCACACCGGTTTGCACTTGCCGCAGCGCAGGCAGTCCTTGACGCTGTTGGCGATGTCGCCGATATCGCTTTGCTGCATGATCAGCGATTCGTGGCCCATCAGGCCGAAGGACGGCGTGTAGGCGTTTTCCAGCGTCGCCTCCATGCCCGGCAGGTTGAGCAGCTTGCCCTTGTTGAAGCGGCCTTCCGGGTCGACGCGCTTCTTGTACTCGCGGAATGCGCCGATTTCTTCATCGGTCAGGAATTCCAGCTTGGTGATGCCGATGCCGTGTTCGCCCGAGATCACGCCGTTCAGCGAACGGGCCAGCTTCATGATGCGCGCGACTGCCTTGTGCGCATCCTGCAGCATTTCGTAATGGTCCGAATTGACCGGCAGGTTGGTGTGCACGTTGCCGTCGCCGGCGTGCATGTGCAGCGCCACGAACACGCGGCCGTGCAGCACGCGCTTGTGGATCGCCTGCGCTTCTTCGAGGATCTGCTTGTAGGCGCCGCCGTTGAAGATCTGGCGCAGCTGGGCGCGGATTTCCTGCTTCCAGCTGATACGCACGGTGCGGTCTTGCGCTACGTCGAACAAGGTCGCTTGCGGCTGGTGCTGCAGGCGGTCGTCCAGCGCGCCGGCCAGGTGCTGCAGGCCCAGCGCCAGCAGGTCGCCGCGCACATCGGCCAGCGGTTTGTCCAGGTTGGCGAGGATGAACGTCCAGCGCGCGTGCACCTGGTCCACCAGCGCCAGCGCCTGGGCCTGGCGGTCGCCCAGCATTTCGTCGTAGCCGACCTTGTCGTCGGACGCATCGTCGCTCTTGCCGATCGGGAGCTTGTCAGCCGCCAGGAATTCGCGCAGTTCTTCCGCCAGCTGAAGCTTGTTCTTGATCGACAGCTCGATGTTGATGCGTTCGATGCCGTCGGTGTATTCGCCCATGCGGTTCAGCGGAATCACCACGTCTTCATTGATCTTGAAGGCGTTGGTGTGCTTCGCGATCGCCGCGGTGCGGGCGCGGTCCAGCCAGAATTTCTTGCGTGCTTCCGGGCTCACGGCCACGAAGCCTTCGCCGACACGGGTGTTTGCCAGGCGCACCACTTCGGACGCGGCCAGCGCCACGGCGCCTTCATCGTCGCCGACGATGTCGCCGAACAGCGCCATTTTCGGCAGCACGCCGCGCTTGGACTTGGTGGCGTAGCCGACGGCGCGCAGGTAGCGCTCGTCCAGGTGCTCCAGGCCTGCCAGGCGGATGGTCTTGAACTGCTCGCCCTGCGCCGGCAAGCCGTCCAGGTAATCCTTGATTTCGACGATCGACGGAATCGCATCGCGGGCCTGGCCGAAGAATTCCAGGCAGACGGTGCGCGTGAACTTCGGCATCTTGTGCAGGATCCAGCGGGCGGACGTGATCAGGCCGTCGGTGCCCTCTTTCTGCACGCCCGGCAGGCCGGCCAGGAATTTGTCGGTGACGTCCTTGCCCAGGCCTTCCTTGCGGAACTTGCGGCCTTCGATCTCCAGGATCTCGGTCTTGAACGGCTCGCCCTTGGCTTCACCACGGCCGTTCGGATGCGTCCATTCCAGCTTGAAGCGCGCCAGCGGCGTATCGTGGATCTTGGACAGGTTGTGGTCCAGGCGCGTGACTTCCAGCCAGTCGCCGTTCGGGTCCACCATGCGCCACGAAGCCAGGTTGTCCAGCGCGGTGCCCCACAGCACCGCCTTCTTGCCGCCCGCGTTCATGGCGATATTGCCGCCGATGCAGGAAGCGTGGGCCGAAGTCGGGTCGACCGCAAACACGAAGCCCGCCTTCTCGGCCGCTTCGCTGACCTTGTTGGTGATGACGCCCGCTTCCGAATGGACGGTCGCGTACTCGCGGTCCAGGCCGGGCAGCACTTTCATTTCAACGGCGCCCAGCTTGAGCAGCTTCTCGGTGTTGATCACGGCCGACAGCGGCGTCAGCGGAATCGCACCGCCGGTGTAGCCGGTGCCGCCGCCGCGCGGGATGATGGTCAGGCCAAGTTCGATGCAGCCTTTCACCAGGCCGGCCATTTCATCTTCGCTGTCCGGGGTCAGCACCACGAACGGATACTCCACGCGCCAGTCGGTGGCGTCGGTCACGTGGGTGATGCGCTTCATGCCGTCGAAGCAGATATTGTGCTTCTCGGTGTACTTGCCCAGGACTTTCTGCGTGCGCTTGCGCAGGTCGTACATCTGGCGGAATTCTTCGCCGAAGTCGGCCACTGCCTTGCTGGCGGCGCGCAACAGCTTCTCCACGTTGCCGCTGCGCTTCTGCGACTCGGCATCGGCGGCATCGACGGTGTTGCGGCGCTTGTCCACTTCCGTCAGGCGGTGGTGCAGCGCGTCGATCAGGGCCTGGCGGCGCTTGGGGTTATCCAGCAAGTCGTCCTGCAGGTAAGGGTTGCGGCGCACGACCCAGATATCGCCCAGCACCTCATACAGCATGCGTGCGGAGCGGCCAGTCTGGCGGGAAGCCCTCAATTCATCCAGCAACGCCCAGGACTCTTCGCCCAACAGGCGAATCACAATCTCGCGATCGGAGAAGGACGTGTAGTTGTACGGAATTTCCCGCAAGCGGGTAGGGGCGTGACCATCTGGCGATTCGGCGAGCAGTGCCTGGATTTGTGCTGGTGCGTTCATTATGCGAGGACGGGGGAGCTGACGCTGGGACAGGACATTCTATCTTATTGCGGCGCACAAGATGGGAACAGCCTTAGTAGGCATCAGGGTTCCGTTAACGTCAACCACCTGAATAATGCATGGCAAATGCGCAGCCAAACCATTGTTCATTCAGAAAATATCGCCAATTTCTCATCGCAATTTTGCATCATTGCTGCTATGCGGAAGTTTATCCGCCAAGCGTATGCGCCAGCGAGCGCCAGAAGCCATCCGGCACGTACAACAGCAGGGACGTCATGGTCAGGTAACGCACGCCTTTGCCGATCGCCATATACAGGGTCGATGGCCAGAACGGCAGCTTCAGCCAGCCGCCAAGCGTGCACAGCGGGTCGCCGATGCCCGGCACCCAGGACAGCAGCATGGTCTTGGCCCCATAGTGCGCCAGCCAGCCAAACCAGCGGCTGGAGCGTTCTTCAGTGAAGGCCTTCTTGGCGTAATAGCCGATCCAGTAATCGACCACGCCGCCCAGCGTATTGCCCAGGGTGGCGACCGCCATGGCCGGCCAGAACAGCTCGGGATTGGCTTTACAGACGGCAAAGACAGCGGGCTCCGACCCCAAGGGCACCAGTGTGGCCGAAACAAAACTGATGATAAATACCGAGGCCAGCCCCACTTCGGGCGCCGCCAAAAGGTTCAGCAGCCAGTGGATAGCGTGTTCAATCATGGCTTCAATTATAATCATCCATACCAAGCTCTCTGCACGTTAGACAGCCCGCCACCCGCATACCCGCATGGCAGGCGTGCGCCTCCTCCGGTTACCCGCCGTTGACAGTCTTTGCACCACACCTTTTACTTTGCAAACCATGACTATCGACTACCTGAAGAAAATCCTGACTTCCCGCGTCTACGACGTGGCCCATGAAACTTCGCTTGAACTGGCGCCGATTCTCTCGCAGCGAATTGGCAACCAGATTTACTTCAAGCGCGAGGACATGCAGGACGTCTTTAGCTTCAAGGTACGCGGCGCTTACAACAAGATGGCGAATCTGAGCGACGCGCAATTGAAGCGCGGCGTCATTTGCGCCTCGGCCGGCAACCATGCGCAGGGCGTTGCCCTGTCCGCAGCCAAACTCGGTTGCCGTGCACTCATCGTCATGCCGGCCACCACGCCGCAGCTGAAAGTTGAATCCGTGCGTCGCCGCGGCGGCGCCAGCGTGGAAGTGGTGCTGCATGGCGAGTCCTATACGGACGCCTACAACCACGCCCTGCAGCTGGAAAAAGAACAGAAGCTGACCTTCGTGCATCCGTTCGACGATCCGGAAGTGATCGCCGGCCAGGGCACGATTGCCATGGAAATCCTGCGCCAGCATTCCGGCCCGATCCATGCCATCTTCGTGCCGATCGGCGGCGGCGGCCTGATTGCGGGTGTAGCCGCGTATGTGAAGCAGCTGCGCCCGGACATCAAGGTGATCGGCGTGCAGACCATGGATTCGGACGCGATGGGCCGTTCGCTCAAGGCAGGCGAGCGCGTGACATTGTCCGACGTCGGCCTGTTTGCGGACGGCACCGCAGTGCGCCTGGTGGGCGAGGAAACCTTCCGCCTGGCGCAGCAGTTCGTCGACGAGGTGATCGTGGTCGATACCGATGCGATCTGCGCAGCGATCAAGGATGTGTTCACCGATACGCGCTCGATCCTGGAGCCTTCGGGCGCGCTGGCCGTTGCCGGCGCCAAGGCTTATGTGGAACGTGCTGAGATGAGCAAGTATCCGATCAAGGGCGAGACGCTGGTGACCGTGTGCAGCGGCGCCAATATGAACTTCGACCGCTTGCGCTTTGTGGCGGAGCGCGCGGAGCTGGGCGAGGCGCGCGAGGCGGTGTTTGCGGTCACCATTCCGGAACAGCGCGGCAGCTTCAAGCGCTTCTGCGGGCTGGTTGGTCCACGCAATGTGACCGAGTTCAATTACCGTATCAGCGACAAAGAGCAGGCGCACGTATTTGTGGGTGTGCAGATTGCCGACCGCAGCGAGTCGTCGGCCATTGCGCGGCGCTTTGAGGAGAATGACTTCAAGACGCTTGACCTCACGCACGATGAATTGGCCAAGTCGCACCTGCGCCACCTGGTGGGAGGCAAGAGCGAGCTGGCGAAAGATGAATTGCTGTATCGCTTTGAGTTCCCGGAACGCCCGGGGGCGCTGATGCGCTTCCTTGATTCGATGGAGCCGGAGTGGAACATCTCGCTGTGCCATTACCGCTCGCAGGGCGGGGACGTGGGGCGGATCCTGATCGGCTTGCAGGTGCCTGCGCAGGATGCGGAGAAATTCACCCAGTTCCTGGCGACGCTGGGGTATCGCTATTGGGATGAGTCGCAGAATCCGGTGTATAAGCTGTTCCTTTAAACCCGGTAAACCAGGGTCTGACCCAAGGGTCAGACCCTGTCTGCGCCGCCGCCAAGGGTTTGAGTTGTGCGCCGTTGATCTTCTCAACAAGAACCAACCCCGCGCCCCCAAGACCGTTGGGGGTCTGACCCTTGGGTCAGACCCGGGTTTACCGGGTTTCAGGTAAACTGTCGAACATGAACCTCCCAGAGCACTCCCCCCTCGGCAAAACCTCCGCCTACCGCACCGACTACGCGCCAGAACTGCTGTTCCCCATCCCGCGCCAGGGCAAGCGCGATGAGCTGGGCCTGAAAGGCACCCTGCCCTTCTTCGGCGTGGACATCTGGAACGGCTACGAGCTCTCCTGGCTGAACATGCGCGGCAAGCCGCAAGTGGCGGTGGCGCGCTTCACCATCCCGGCCGACTCGCCGAACTTGATCGAATCGAAATCTTTCAAGCTTTACCTCAATTCCTTCAACCAGACCAGGCTGGCCGGCCCGGATGCGCTGAAAATGCTGCTGCAGCAGGATTTGTCGGCCGCCGCCGGCGCCAATGTGCACGTCACCCTGACCATGCAGGAAGACTTCGCCAAGCTGGAAATGGGTGAACTCGAAGGCCAGCTGCTGGACCGCCTGGACATCGACGTCGACAACTATTCGCCGCAGCCGGAAACCCTGAAAGCCAACTTCGACGAACTGCCAGTAGAGGAAACCCTCGTTTCCCACCTGCTCAAGTCAAACTGCCTGGTCACCGGCCAGCCCGACTGGGGCAGCGTGCAGATCAGCTACTACGGTCCGCAGATCGACCAGGAGAGCTTGCTCAAGTACCTGATCGGTTTCCGGGAGCATAATGAGTTCCATGAACAGTGCGTCGAGCGCATCTTTACCGACATACTACGTCAATGCAAGCCTCAACATTTGACGGTGTATGCCCGATATACCCGTAGGGGCGGCCTTGATATCAACCCATGGCGCACCAACTTTAGTAGTGCACAGCGGCCGTCCAATTTGCGCAACGCCCGCCAGTAAAAGGTTTTTCCAACGGGAAACATTGCGTGAAATTCGAGTTACACGGCTGAGAAACAAGCCTATAATGCGCTCGCAACAGCACCTAATGTCGTGTCATGAATAACCTGAGCAAAATCCTTTCGCTAGAGAACGTCCAGCTCGACCTGGAAGTCTCCAGCAAAAAGCGCGCTTTCGAGCAAGCCGGCCTGATCTTTGAGAACAACTGCGGCATTGCTCGCTCCACCGTTTCGGACAACCTGTTCGCGCGCGAACGCCTGGGCTCCACCGGCCTCGGTCACGGCGTGGCGGTACCGCACGGGCGCATCAAGGGTTCCAAGAGCCTGAAGGCGCCGCTGGCCGCCTTCGTCCGCCTGGCTGAGCCGATTCCTTTCGAATCGCCGGACGGCAAGCCGGTGAACCTGCTGTTCTTCCTGCTCATCCCTGATCACGTGACACAGCAGCACCTCGAAATCCTGTCCGAGATTGCGGAAATGTTCTCGGACGATGCCTTCCGCCAGGCCCTGACGGAAGACCCGGACCCGAAATCGGTCTACAGCCGCATCGTCAACTGGCAGCCTAGCCTGCAAGCGGCAGGTTGAACATGCTGCAAACGCCGCTGACGATCCAGAGACTGTACGACGATAATCGCGAAACCCTGCAGCTGGGCTGGTTCGCCGGCTTCCCTGGCGGCGAGCGCCTGATCTCCGGCGACGTGGCTTCGGCCGCCGACCAGGTCGGCCACTTGAATACCATCCACCCTGGACGCATCCAGGTGTTCGGCCACCAGGAAATCAACTACTACCAGCGCCTCAAATCGCTGACGCGCGCCCATGTGATCGGTGAGCTGATCGCGGGCGGCCCACCGGCGCTGATCATCGCCCAGGGCCTTGAGACCCCGCCGGACATCCTGGCGATCTGCGACGAAAAGAATATCCCGCTGTTCTCCACCCCGCTTCCGGCGGCACAGGTGATCGACTTCCTGCGCGTCTATCTGTCGAAAAAGCTGGCGCAGCGCATCATCATGCACGGCGTATTCATGGACGTGCTGGGGGTGGGCGTGCTGATCACCGGCGACTCCGGCCTCGGTAAATCCGAACTGGGTCTTGAATTGATTTCACGTTCGCACGGCCTGGTGGCCGATGATGCGGTGGAATTCGCGCGCATTGCACCGAACATGATTGAAGGCCGCTGCCCACCGCTGCTGCAAAACCTGCTGGAAGTGCGCGGCCTGGGCCTGCTCGATATCAAAGCGATCTTTGGCGAGACCGCCGTGCGCCGCAAGATGCGATTGAAACTGATCGTGCACCTGGTGCGCCGCTCGGCGCTGGAAGAAGAAGTGGAGCGACTGCCGTTCCAGTTCCCGACCGAAGACGTGCTGGGGCTTCCGATCCGCAAGGTCGTGATTCCCGTCGCCGCCGGCCGCAATATCGCGGTGCTGCTGGAAGCCGCGGTACGCAACACCATCCTGCAGTTGCGCGGCATCGACACCCTGCAAGAATTCATGGAGCGCCAGCGCCAAGCCATGTCCGGCGACTGATGGTACTATCAGTCACATGCGAATCGTCCTACTCACTGGTATTTCCGGCGCAGGCAAGTCCGTTGCGCTGAACGTGCTCGAAGACACAGGTTACTACTGCGTCGACAACCTGCCGCCCGCGCTGCTGCCCGACCTGGTCAACCGCCTTGCGTTGGACGGCACGTCGGCGCTCGCCGTTGCGGTCGATGCGCGCAGTGCATCCAGCCTTGCCAGCCTGCCCGGTGAATACCGCAAGCTGAAAGAGGACGGCCACGAGGTCAAGGTGATCTTCCTTACCGCGAACACACACTCGCTGGTGGCACGCTTTTCGGAAACCCGCCGCAGCCATCCCCTGTCGCATGAAGTCCACCCGGGCCAGAATCCTGCCGGCCGCCGCACGCTGATTGAAAGTATCGCCGAAGAACGCGAACGCCTGTCTGCCATCCAGCAGCTTGGCCACGTGATCGACACTTCGGAGATGAGCGCCAACAAGCTGCGCGCCTGGATCAAGGACCTGGTGCACAGCGAAAACGCGCCGTTGACGCTGCTGTTCGAATCGTTCGCCTTCAAGGTTGGCGTGCCGCTCGACGCCGACTTCATGTTCGACGTGCGCGCCATCCCGAATCCCTATTATGACCTGGCGCTGCGTCCGCTGAACGGCCGCGACGCGCCAGTGATCGCCTTCCTCGATGCACAGGAAAGCGCGGAAGAGATGTTCCAGGATATCAAAAACTTCGTCACCAAATGGCTGCCGCACTTCAAGCGCGACAACCGTTCCTACCTGACGGTCGCGGTCGGCTGCACTGGCGGCCAGCACCGCTCAGTCTATATGGCTGAACGCCTGGCGCGCCATTTCGCACCGGTCGAAACCGTGGTGCTGCGCCACCGCGAGCAAACCTGAAGACCGCAGGTTCATCCAGCCACTTTGGCGCCTACACGGAGGAATCAGCCTTGACGGCAAAACACCTGCGGTAATCTCGCGGTGCCACGCCAAGGGTGCGCTGAAACACTGACCGTAGGCGCTCCTCGTTGCCGAAACCGCACAGCCGCGCGATTTGCTCCACTTTGCGCGGCGAACCCTCCAGCATGCGGCGCGCAGCTTCTATCCGCAACACCTCCACGCCCTTGGCAGGAGTGCGCCCCGTTTTCTGTTTATAGACGCGAGCGAAATTGCGCGGGCTCATATTCACCCGCTCTGCCATGACCTCCACCGACATCGGCTCAAGCGTCAAGTTATCCATGATCCAGAGATGCAGGCGTTCGAAAAGTTCCCCCTCCTCCGACTGCGCCAGCAAAAGTTCGCTGAACTGTGCTTGTCCACCGGGGCGCTTGAGGAATACCACCAGCTCGCGCGCCACCTGCATGGCGATGGCGTGTCCGCAATCGGCTTCCACCAGCGCAAGCGCGAGATCGACGCCCGCACTGACACCGGCCGAAGTCCACACCGCCTGCTGCCGCACGAAGATTGCGTCGCTATCGACTTCAACAGATGGGAAGCGCTCCCTGAGCAAGTCGCACATGGCCCAATGCGTGGCCGCGCGCTTGCCGTTAAGCAGCCCTGCCTGCGCCAGCAGGAACGTGCCGCTGCATACAGAAACCGTACGGCGCGATTGCGAAGAAGCCTGGCGCAACCAGTCCGTCAGCTTCTGTTGCAGCCACTGGATACGCGGCATGTGCGGCGAGCCTGGAACGACAATGGTATCGACGTCCATCGGGTCGAAGGCGTCGAGCGGCTCCGTCATGATTGCCAGCCCCTCTGCGGAGCCTACCAGTCCCCCACTCACACTGGCCGTATGCAGCACATAGCCTGCCTGGCCACGCGCGCGCAAGCGCTTGTCGGCTGCCCAGAACACGGTCTGGGGACCGGTCAAATCAAACAGGCCGACTTCCTCATAAGCCAGGAAAAGCACCAGGCGGGACGTTGGCAGGAATTCAGGGGTATTCGTCATTTCAGCTGATTCTCCGTCGCCTAACATGAGGCTGTCAATGTGACCCCGGCACCTGAAAGGATAGACCATGAGCCAGCGTATCAACTACTTCCAACAATCCCCGGAACTCGTCAAGAAGATGATTGAGCTCGGCAATGCACTGGAGTCCAGCAGCATCGAACAATCGATTCGCCATCTGGTGGAAATTCGCGCCTCGCAGATGAACGGCTGCGCCTTTTGCCTGGACATGCACATCAAGCAAGCCCGCATGCACGGCGAACGGGAACTGCGCTTGCACCATCTGGTGAACTGGCGTGAGTCGCCCCTGTTTGAACAGCGCGAACGCGCCGCGCTGGCCTGGACCGAGATCCTGACCAGAATTCCTGAACAGGGAGTCCCCACAGATGTCTATGAGCGCGTACGTACGCAATACTCGGAAAAGGAATTGTCCGACCTGACCTTCGTGATCATGTCCATCAACGCATGGAACCGCGCCAATATAGCCTTCACGCTGGTGCCGGGTTCGTTCGACAAGAATTTCGGCCTGGACCAATCCGGCCTGGTATAAGGAGCTTGAAATGAAAATCGTAATTATCGGCGGCACTGGCCTGATAGGCAGCAAAGTAGTCGCCATCCTGAGTGGCAAGGGTCATGCAGTGATTGCCGCCTCACCCAAAGGCGGTGTAAATGCGGTCACGGGCGAAGGCCTGGAAGATGCGCTGGCAGGTGCGGATGTCGTGGTCGACGTAGCCAACTCGCCCTCCTGGGCTGACGACGATGTAATGGCCTTCTTCACTGGATCTAGCCGCAACCTGCTGGCGGCTGAATCACAAGCGGGCGTGAAGCATCACGTGGCGCTGTCCATCGTCAACGCAGAGCGCATGCCAAATAGCGGCTACATGCGTGCCAAGGTCGCGCAGGAGAATATCATCAAGGATGGCCGAATTCCCTACACCATCGTGCGCGCCACCCAATTCATGGAATTCATGGCCGGGATCGGGCAAGGTTCAGTGGTAGAGGGGGCGATTCGCCTGTCGCCCGCGCTGATCCAGCCTATCGCTTCGGACGACGTCGCTGCGGCAGTAGCCGAAGCGGCCATTGCGGCGCCGCTTAACGGCACCGTGGAAGTGGCAGGTCCTGAACAATTCCGGCTCGACCTGATCGTCGGCCGCGCACTGGCGGCAATTGGCGAAACGCGCGCTATCGTCACCGATCCGAAAGCGCTGTACTTTGGTACGGAACTGGATGATACGAGCTTGGTGCCCGCATCCAACTCAAAAGTCCGCCTCGGCAAACTGCGTTATGACGATTGGCAGAGGCAATGAGCTCGGCCATTTCTGGGAAGTGGCAGTCGGCATCTGCGGCCAGTCCGCTGCGGCGCGCGATCTTGCGGGCGACAACGCCATTGGGGCCCTCACTCCAGCCGCAACTGCCAATAGCTGACGTCGATCCAGCGGCCGAACTTGCGGCCGACTTCCTTGAAGGCGCCAACAGGCTGGAAGCCCATTTTTTCGTGCAGGCCCACGCTGGCCTCGTTGGGTAACGCCACCCCGCCAATCACCAAGTGCACACCGCTTTGGCGCAGCAGGTTGAACAGATGCTGGTACAGCCTGCGCGCAAGGCCTTTTCCGCGCGCCGCCTGATGCAGGTAGATCGAACTCTCGACCGAAAAGCGGTAGGCGGAGCGTTCTTTCCATTTGCTGGCGTAGGCATAGCCGAGGATGTTGCCTTCCTGCTCCAGCACCAGCCATGGAAGCTTGGAAGAGATGACTTTCGCGATGCGGCTGGCCATGTCGTCGATGCCGACTTCCGCTTCCTCGAAAGTGATGGTGGTGGTAGCGACGTAGTGGTTGTAAATTGCCGCGATCGCGGCGGCATCGGCCGGGTGGGCTGAGCGGATGGTGGTCATGAGCGCTTCGGTAAAGTGAATGATCCAAGCGTTACAGCAAGATGCGGGCCAGCCGTCGGCCGGCCCCGTGCACCAAATTAGTCCATCCAGTGCACCACTTCGATCGTATGCTGGTCCGGATCGGTGATCATGGTCCCAAAATAGCGCTCGTTGACGTCAGGACGCAGGCCCGGGGCGCGCAGCGAGGCCGCACCTTGCGCGATGGCGTTGGCGTGGAAGGCGTGCGTCGCCAGCTGCGACTTGGCCCTGATGGCGATATGGCCGCGCTGTCCCACCAGGGGCGCGTCGCCTTGCGCCGGATAGATGGCGAAGGCCCAGTGGCCGTCTGCGCCGAAGATGGCCTGTCCAGCGTCCTGGTGCTGCACGCTGTAGCCGAGCGGCTCCAGGCAAGCCTTGTAGAATTCCACGGCGCGCGGCAGGTCGCAGGTGGCGATGGATACGTGGTCAATCATGATGCTCTCCTTTCAAACGACGAGCGCTCATCTTAGGCAGTCCGAGTGGAACGGTTTCCCGATTTCACACAGGCCAGTGGGAAATTTTTTCACTTAGCTTTATGCTAAGCTCACTTCTTCATGCGCGAAGGAGCGGAGAACAATGAGCTTACTCGTACTGCTGGCAGCTGCCGCCGTTGGCGCCGCCGGCGCCGATGTCGACCCTGATCCGGCTTGGCTCTGCACTGGGAAGTACTATGGGGCCTTCGTTTCCCCATCCGGCACCTCGGCCAAATGGCCCGTGCTGAAATCCTTGCCGGAACATCTGCGCGGCAAAAGCACCATCTTGCTTGCCACCCCGGGCGCATACGCCGGCGGCAAGTCGCACGTGATGTATGCGGATACCAAGAGCGGCAAGGCTTATATCGAGCAAGCCGCCGGGACGCTGGATTCCGTGGTGATCTTCGGCCCCTTGCCAAAGATCCCCTGTAGCGATCCCGCGGCCACCGACATCCTCGATCTTGCGCAGTTCTTCATGCGCACCTACGCCGACGACCTCGCCGCAGGCGACCGTAAGGCACTTGCCAACCGCTATTCCCGGCGGGGCACCATCTTCATTGGCGGAGAGTGGAAGGAAGAAGTTCCGTTCGACAAACTGTCGAAGGAATATGCGAGCAGCTGGAAACCGCCCGTCATGTTCCATTGGCAAGGATTAGCATTCGAAAAGATCGGCGACCAGGCGGTGATGATCACCGGCGGCGTCGCGCGTAGCGATCAGACCGGCGCAGCATCGACCTCGCACTCTTACGCCGTTCTGCTGGTCAAGGAAGACGGCGTGCTGCGCATCCGTATGGAAAGCGGAGCGCCACCAGCCAGGCCACAGCTCAGCCAAAGGTAACAAATTAATCTGATGCGTCACCAGACTATTGATCTATCATCAGCATATGGCGATCTCATTACTGCTTGCAGCAGCGCTAGGCTCTGCACCCGTTGAGCCGGACCCGATCTGGCGCTGCACAGCCGCGCACTACGGCCACTTCGTGTCGCCGTCCGGCACGCAGGAAAAATGGCCCACCGTGCCCAAGCTGCCAGAGCATCTGCGCGACACACGCCAGATCAACCTCAATTCCCCCGGCATGCTGCCCGGCGGCCGTGCACACATGATGTACATCGACACCGCCGCCAAAGTCGTCTACATCCTGCAGACTTCCGGCCCGCCGGAATCCGAAGTCGTGTTTGGTCCGCTGCCTCCAGTCGATTGCCCTAAAGAGTGACAGCGCAGCAAGCATTCCGGTCCGCAGTCCTCGTGCTCGCGCACTACGAGTAAGCACCATGCCGACTATTCTCACGCACGCCGCGATCCCGCTGGCACTCGGCTTCGCGCTCGGACCGCGACGCATTTCACGCAAGCTGCTTATCGCAGGAATGCTTGCTTCGATGATGCCTGACCTGGACGTCATCGGACTCAAACTCGGCATCGAGTACGGCGACCAATTCGGCCATCGGGGGGCTTCGCACTCGATCGTATTTGCGCTTGCATTGGGCATGCTGGCGGCCCTGTTTGCACCATGGTTGCATGCGGGCCGACGGACCGCAGCGGCCTTTGTAGCGTTCGCCTGCGTCTCGCATCCATTGCTTGATATGTGCACAACCGGCGGCCTAGGTGCGGCGCTTTGGTGGCCGCTATCGGAGCAACGAATGTTCTTCGCCGCGCAGCTCATCAAGGTTTCTCCTTTGACCGCGGATCGCTTCTTCGGCCCTGGCGGTGTCGCGGCCATCAAATCCGAAATTCTCTGGGTCTGGCTGCCATGTTGTGCGGTGATGCTGGCAGCCTGGGATCGGAGAACGCAGCTTCCTTCTTTCCACGTAACGCAACATGGCGTCTTCAAACCGATCGCCATGACCCGCGAGCTGGGTCTCTATGCCATCGGGGCTGCGCTGGCCCTGTTCTATCACTTCGCGGGCAACGGCCATTTGCTGGGGGCCGTTGGCATGTTCGTGGCCATGGCAATCATGCGCTGCTTCCAGATGCGCAAGCTCGGGCCGGATGGCGAGCCGATCGTCGCCGTCTTGGAACACACCCTGCTATTCCGAAATCCAGGATTCAGGCAAACAGTGGAAGCCATGCCCCTTGCAGAGATAGATCAGCTTAAAGTCTACGGCCAGCAGGGAAATCGGCACTATCGGTTTCTGCTTGCAGGGCAGGACGCGAAGGACCTTTCCCTGATGCAGAACAAGGATGCAGAGCAGGCCGTGATCGCATTCCTTGAAAAGACCCTGCCAGGGAAAGTCATCGTTGCCAAAGCGCCGCAGACATTCTTTGAAAAAGTACGCGGAGAGCAAATGTAATGCAAGCTCAAAGCGTCAGCTTGGTCTCGAACTTCGAGCAGTTCATGGCGAACAGGCTCTTGACGTTGATGACGTTGTGGTGGGAGGTGAAGACGCGGCGGGTGAAGGCGCTGTATTCTTCCATCGATTCCACTGTGACGATCAGGTGGAAGTCGAATTCGCCCGCCACTTCGTAGCAGGACATCACCTCCGGTTCGGAGCGCATGCGGTGCTCGAATTGCTTGAGGATGTCGGTGTTCTGCTTTTCCAGTTCTACCGACACGAAGACCGTCAGCGGGCGGCCAGCCAGCGCGCGATCGACCAGTGCGACCGCTTTCACCAGTACGCCGTCGGCGCGCAGCTTTTCGATGCGGCGCTGACAGGTGGCGACCGACGAATGCACGCGCTCTGCGATTTCGCGCAGCGGCGTGCTGGCATCTTCTTGCAGGATATTGAGGATGCCGCGATCGATCCGGTCCAGTTCCCTCATGCGAGATGGCGCAGCGGATGCGCCCAGGCCGGCCAGCATGGCTCGAAGAAGCGGGCCACCATCTCGGGTGAGACCTCGGCCAGCGTAGCGGGATTCCACTTCGGCTGGTTGTCCTTGTCGATCACCAGCGCACGCACGCCTTCATAGATTTCTCCGTGCTCGAAGTTGCGGCGCACGAGGTTGCGCTCCATGCGCAGGCAATCGGACACGCCCGATGCGGCGCCGCGCTTGAGCAGTTCGTGGGTCACGCACATCATCAATGGCGAACGCAATTCCATCGCTTTCAGGGACTTCTGCGCGAACGGATGGCTGTCGCCGCGCAGCGATTCCATGATGGCGGGCACCGAGCCTGCCGAGAAATGCTGGTCGATCAGCGCGCGTTGCACTTCCAGCTCGCTGTCCCCAGCAAAGGCGTTATGCGGGCCGGCGAAGACGGCAATCGCGTCGCGCAGAGACTTGCCGGGAGTGGATTCGACCAGCGCGGTCAGCGCGGCCAGTTCGGTCTCCGGCACGAAGTAGTCGGCCAGGTCCAGGTAAAGCGCATCGGCAGCGCCGACGGTCAGGCCCGTCAGGCCCAGCCACATTCCCAACTGGCCGGGCGCATGCGACAGGAAGTGGCTGCCGCCGACGTCCGGGAACAGGCCGATATTCACTTCCGGCATGGCCATCTTGGTGCGGCCGGTGACGATGCGTACGCCGCAATCCGGACCGCCCTGGGCGATGCCCATGCCGCCGCCCATTACCACGCCATCCATCAGCGCCACATAAGGCTTGGGATAGAAATGGATCAGGTGGTTGAGCGCATATTCTTCGGTGAAGAAGTCCTCCAGCAGTGCGCTGCCGCCTTGGGTGCTGGCGCGGCCGACATCGTGGAAGAAGCGGATATCGCCACCGGCGCACAAGGCGCGCTCGCTGCTGCTGCGTACGACCACCGCGGCCACGGACGCGTCGTCGCGCCAATCCAGCAGCGCCTGGGTCATTGCGCGCACCATGTCGAGGGACAGGGAATTAAGGGCCTTGGGGCGGTCCAGCGTGATGAAGCCGGTGCCGTTGGAGATATGGGTTTGGACGTGTTCGCTCATGCAATTATTTTAACCGCAAAAAAGGGCGCCAATTGCGCCCTTTGGTGTGCTACACGGCCAGTCCTTTATATGGCGGTGGGTGGTGCTTCGTACGTATCCGGGAAATGCTTGATGGCCGCATGATTGTGGTTCTGCACACGGTCTTTGTACTTCATGACCTGGCGATCCAGTTTATCAATCAGGGTGTCGATGGCGGCGTAGAGATCTTGCGACAGGCTTTCGACGTAAACAGTTTTGCCAGACATGCGCAGGTTGATTTCCGCTTTCTGGCGTTTCTCTTTCTCGGTGAGGTTATCTACAGTCAGGATGACAGCAATATCGATTACTTGATCGAAATGGCGCTTGACTCGTTCCAGCTTGTTCTGAACGTACTCGCGAATGGCCGGGGTCACTTCGACATGATGTCCACTGATGGTGAGATTCATACACACTCCTAAAGATGATGTCGCTCTCGAGTTCGTACGCGCCGTGGCGCACAGAGGAACCCATGCACTGCACTACAAAGATTTGCGGAGGCTTACCGGAGGGATTTTCAACGCTTCTCGATATTTGGCAACAGTCCGTCGCGCAATCACCATGCCTTGTTCTCCCAGCATGTCCGCAATCTTACTGTCGGATAAAGGATTTTTCGGGTCTTCTGCTCCTGTCAATTGCACGATCAGTGCCCGTATCGCGGTCGATGAAGCCTCACCCCCAGCTTCGGTCGCGACGTGGCTACCAAAGAAATATTTCAACTCAAACATGCCATGCGGGGTGAGCATATATTTTTGAGTTGTTACGCGAGAAATAGTGCTCTCGTGTAGTCCCAGTGTATCAGCAATTTCACGCAACACAAGGGGCCTCATGGCGACCGCGCCATGGCTGAAAAAATTCTTTTGTCTTTCTACTATCGCTTCCGCTACGCGCAGGATGGTGTCAAAGCGCTGGCGCATATTTTTGATCAGCCATTTTGCTTCCTGCAGCTGGCCGTTCATCTGCGACTCGCCCTTGCCCTGCTTGAGCAGGTTGGCGTACAGCGCATTCACGCGCAGGCGCGGCACCACATCGTTATTGAGCGTGACCAGCCAGCCGTTGCGGCCCTTCTTCACGATCACGTCGGGCACGACGTAATCGGATTCGCCGGACGCGAACTCGGCGCCCGGATGCGGATTGCACTGGCGGATCACGCACTGCGCCTCGCGCAAGTCTTCGTCGTCGCAGTCGAGCGCTTTTTTCAGCTTGTTGAATTCGCGCTGGGCGAACCAGGTCAGGTATTTCTCCACGATCAGCAGGGCCATGCGGCGCGTCACCAGCGGTACGCCGGGCATGCGCTTGATCTGCAGCGCCAGGCACTCCGAGGCATTGCGCGCAGCGACGCCGGGCGGGTCGAAGCTTTGCAGCAGCACCAGGCTGCAGCGCAGGTCATCCAGTTCGATTTCCAGCTCGGGCGGCAGGCGCTCATGGATTTCTTCCAGCGGTTCTTCCAGGTAGCCGTTGTCGTCCAGTGCGTCGATGATCATTTCCATCAGGGCACGGTCGCGCGGCTCCTGCACCGTCACGCGCATCTGTTCCAGCAGGTGTTCACGCAGGGTGCAGCCGGAGGCTTCCAGCTGCGGGCGGCTGTCTTCGTCATCGGCGGACTTGCTGCCGGAGCTGCTGCTCCAGTCGCCATCGTCGCCGCCGTTGCTGCCTTCGCCTTCGCCGCCTTCATAGCCTTCGCCTTCGGCGGCGGCCGCCGTTTCGCCGCCTTCGCCTGGCGGGCCTTCTTGCGCAGGCGTGGCGGGACCTTCCGCGCCATTGCCGCTGCCCTGGCTGATGGCGCCATCGGCCAGCAGGCGCACCGAGTGGTCGAGCGGATCGTCGAGGCGCTCCAGCATGGGATTGTCGCCAAGCAGCTGTTCCAACTCCTGGTGCAGCTCCAGCGTGGACAGCTGCAGCAGGCGGATGGATTGTTGCAGCTGCGGCGTCAGCGCCAGGTGTTGCGAGGTTCGCAGTTGCAGTGTTTGTTTCATGACTTTCGCTTACATGCGGAAGTGTTCGCCGAGATACACGCGGCGCACGGATTCGTTGGCAATGATGTCGTCAGGACGTCCTGAAGCCAGCACAGCGCCCTGGTTGATGATGTAGGCGCGGTCGCAGATGCCGAGGGTCTCCCGCACATTATGGTCGGTGATCAGCACGCCGATATTGCGCTCCTTCAGGAAACGCACGATTCGTTGGATTTCGATCACGGCAATCGGGTCGACACCGGCGAACGGTTCGTCCAGCAGCACGAAGCGCGGGTTGGTGGCCAGGGCGCGTGCGATCTCCACGCGGCGCCGCTCGCCGCCGGAGAGGGACAGGGCCGGGTTCTCGCGCAGCTTTTCGATCTGCAGGTCCGCCAGCAGCGCTTCCAGGCGCTGGTCGATCTCGGCCTTGCTGAGCGGCTTGCCGTCGACCCTCTGGATCTCCAGCACGGCGCGGATGTTCTCTTCCACCGTCAGCTTGCGGAACACCGACGCTTCCTGCGGCAGGTAGGACAGGCCCAGCGTGGCGCGCTTGTGGATCGGCAGGCTCGACACGTCGATGCCGCCGATATCGATGGTGCCGGCGTCGGAAGCCACCAGGCCCACGATCATGTAAAAGGACGTGGTCTTGCCGGCGCCGTTGGGGCCCAGCAGGCCAACCACTTCGCCGCAGTCGACTTGCAGCGAGACGTCGTGCACTACCTGGCGCTTGCCATAGGTTTTCTGGAGGCCGCGCACGACCAGCGTGCTTGCACAGGAATTTGCTTGCATGCTTACTTCTTCTCCGGCGAGGTAGGAGGCGTGGTGAGTGGCGTCGTGGCAGGCGTGGCCGGCTGCGCGGCCGGCTTGGCAGCTGGCGGCGTGGCAGGAGGTTCGGTGCGCGATGGCTGGATCACCATGGTGCCGCGGCCGCCGCCCGGCTTGCTCTCACCGGTGGCGGTATTGCGCACGCTGAAGAATTCCTTCCGGCTGTCATAGGAGATGAACTCGCCCTGCACTTCGTCGTTCTGCTTGCCGCCTTCCAGGCGACGGATCGTGGCCTTGGCGAACATCTTCACCAGCTCGGCCTGCTCGTCGTATTCGATGCGGTCGGCGTCACCCTCCACCCACTGGTCGCCGGCGCCGTCGCGCTTCTGGCGGAAGGTCGCTTTTTTGCCGTCGCCAAACAGGGTCACCTGCTGGAAGCCTTCCGGCGACTGCTTGACGAAGGCGCGTTCGGCCGTCATTTTCAGGGTGCCGCGCGTGAGCACGACGCCGCCATTCAGCACCGTCACTTGCTTGACATCGTCAATGTCGAGCGAGCCATAGCTGATGTTGGTCGGTTTGTAAGAATCGGCCTTTTCTGCCAGTGCAGGCTCGGCTACGCAAAGCAGCAGGGCGGCCGACAACAGTAGTCGTTTCATTTTCATTCCTTTTTATTGTGCCTTGGGCGGCAGCACCAGCGTGCCGGCGCCTTGCAGGTGAACTTCGCGCGTTGCATTGTTGGCGCGCATGCTGTTGGCGGTGGCAGTCGCGTCGCCGAGTTTCATTTTCACGGGCAGGTCGGTTTCCATGCGATCCTCGTCGGGGAAGACCACCAGTTTTTCCGTTGCCATGTGCATGGCTTGCGCATCCGGCGCCGCCGCGCGGTCGATGGTGACGGTGCCGTTCAGGGTGACGCGGCTATTGCCCTGGTCCACGCGCGCCGTTTGCGACAGGATTTCCATCGGCGGCTTGTCGCTGGCCAGGCTGTGCACGCGCGGCTTGTCGATCACCGACGAATCGTCGATCGGACGGTGCGTCAGCTTGTCGCCGGCAATGATGTAGCTTGGCTTGCCCTCCTTCGACATGTGCACGAAGGAGAAGTTTTCGATGATGTAATCGGGCTCATTGGCACGCTTGTCGGCCTGAATCTGCTCGCCCGCCCGGTTCAGCAACTGGAGCAGGTAGAAGCTGCCGAGCGCCGCCGTCAGCACCAGGACCATGCCGACTGAAAGGCGGAAGCGGTGGGCTATCCTCTGGTTGCGCATCGCTTGCTCCTCTTACACCAGGAACTGCGCCATGACGCGTTCGTAATTGCCGGTAGCGTGCAGCACGAATTCGCAGGCTTCGCGCACCGCGCCGCGGCCGCCCGCCGCTTCGGTGATGTAATGGGCGTGCTGCTGCGCTTCCTTGCGGCCGTTCGGCACGCTCACGGCAAAGCCGACGCGGCGCAGCAGGGGCAGGTCCACCACGTCGTCGCCGATGAAGGCGACCTGCTCTTCGCCCAGGCCCAATTCGTTCAGCAGGGCTTTAAATGGGGTCAGCTTGTCGTGGCCGCCCTGGTGCACGTATTCGATGCCCAGGTCCTTGGCGCGCGCCAGCACGATGGGGGTGCGGCGCGCGCTGATGATGGCGGTCTTGATGCCCGCTTCCTGCAGCAGCTTGATACCCAGGCCGTCGTGCACATTGAAGGTCTTGACCGTTTCACCGTCGGCGCCATAGGTCAGGCTGCCGTCCGTCAGCACGCCGTCGACGTCGAAGATGAACAGGCGTACCTTGGCGGCGCGGGCGGCCAGGTCTTCGCTCTTGATACTCATCAGATCACCTTGGCGCGGGTCAGGTCGTGGATGTGCAGCGCGCCGACCAGCGTGCCGTCCGGGTCCACCACCAGCATCTGGTTGATGCGGAATTCTTCCATCACCGCCACGGCGTCCACCGCCAGCTGGTCGGGGCCGATCGTGCGCGGGTTCAGGTGCATCACGTCCTTGATCACGACCTTGGTGAAGTCCTGCACCTTCTCGATCATGCGGCGCAGGTCGCCGTCGGTGAAGACGCCGACCGGCTTGTTGCCGGCGTCGACAACGGCGGTCATGCCCATGCCCTTCTGGGTGATTTCCAGCAGGGCGTCCGGCAGGCGCGTCTCCAGGCCCACAGCCGGGATGGCGGCATCCTTGCGCATCACGTCGCGCACATGGGTCAGCAGGCGGCGGCCCAGGGCGCCGCCAGGATGGGAGCGGGCGAAATCTTCTTCCTTGAAGCCGCGCAGCTCCAGCAGCGCCACGGCGATCGCGTCGCCCAGCGCCAGCGTGACGGTGGTGGAAGCGGTCGGGGCCAGGTTCATCGGGCAGGCTTCCTTGGCCACGGAGACGTCCAGGTGCACGTCGGCCAGCTTGGCCAGGCTCGAGGTCGGCTTGCCGGTCATGGCGATCACGTGGCCGCCCATGCGCTTGACCACCGGCAGGATGGCCATCAGTTCGGCCGCTTCGCCGGAATAGGAAATGGCGATCACCACGTCTTCCGGGGTCACCATGCCCAGGTCGCCGTGCGCCGCTTCGGCCGGATGCACGAACAGGGCCGGGGTACCGGTGGATGCCAGCGTGGCGGCGATTTTCTTGCCGATATGGCCAGACTTGCCGATGCCGGAGACCACCACGCGGCCCTTGCATTGCAGCAACAAGGACACGGCCTGGCCCACGGTCTCGTCGTTGGCCAGGCGCGCGTTCAGCGCGGCCAGGGCGTCGGTCTCGATCTGCAGGGCCTCGCGCGCCAGTTCCAGGGCGCGGGTTGCGGTCTTGGCATCAAAAGATTTCAGCATTGTTTTTTCATGGGTTACACTCATGCCCGAAGTATAGCCGAATTAGATAAGCAAAAAACTTGCCAGACGAAACAACAACGGATGTTCACACCCCTTGAACTGACCCTCCTCCTCCTGGGCAGCGCCGTGTTAGGCGTGGTGGCCTTCCGCATGATGCATTTACCGCCGATGCTGGGCTACCTGGCTGTCGGCATCCTGCTCGGCCCCCACGCCATGGGGCTGGCCGAGCAAAGCCACGCCACCGAGCTGCTGGGCGAATTCGGGGTGGTGTTCCTGATGTTCTCGATCGGACTGGAGTTCTCCCTGCCCAAGCTGAAGGCCATGCGCTCCGTCGTGTTCGGGCTGGGTATGGCGCAGGTGGTGCTGACCATTGCCGCCACCATGGTGTTTGGCTGGATCATCCACTTCATGCTGCCGGCCTCGATCCACCTCGGCTGGCAGGCCTCGTTTGCACTGGGCGGCGCGCTGTCCATGTCCTCCACCGCGATTGTGGTCAAATTGCTCACGGAACGGCTGGAACTGGAAAGCGAGCATGGGCGCAAGATCATCGGCATCCTGCTGTTCCAGGATTTGGCGGTGGTGCCGTTGCTGATCCTGATTCCGGCTCTGGCCCAGAATCCGGCCGACCTGCCCAAGACCCTGGGCCTGGCGGCGCTGAAGGCAGCCGTGGTGCTGATCCTGCTGCTGTTCCTGGGCCAGAAGGTGATGCGCAAGTGGTTCACCATTGTCGTGCTGCGCCGCTCGCAGGAACTGTTCATGCTCAACCTCCTGCTGGTGACGCTGGGTGCGGCCTGGATCACCGAGCAGGCCGGCCTGTCGATGGCGCTGGGCGCCTTTGTGGCGGGCATGCTGATTTCCGAGACCGAATACAAGCACCAGGTGGAAGAGGACATCAAGCCCTTCCGCGACGTGCTGCTTGGCCTGTTCTTCATCACCGTCGGCATGCTGCTCAATGCGCGCGTGGTGCTGGAGAACTGGTGGCTGGTGCTGGTGCTGTTGACCGGCCCGGTGCTGCTCAAATTTGCCCTGATCGCGGGCCTGGCGCGCCTGTTTGGCGCCTCCACCTCGACTTCCATGCGTACCGGCCTGGCACTGGCGCAGGCGGGCGAATTCGGCTTCGTGCTGCTGAACGTGGTGGGCGGCATGCAGCTGGTCGATCCCTTCGTGGTGCAGGTGGTGCTGGCCTCGATGGTGCTGTCGATGCTGCTGGCGCCCTTCCTGATCGAGCATTCGGACAAGATCGTGCTGAAGTTCTCCGCCAACGAATGGATGATGCAGTCGCTGAACCTGACCAATATCGCGGCGCGCACGATGTCGGCGCAAAAGCATGTGATCGTGGCGGGCTTTGGCCGCTCCGGCCAGTCGCTGGCGACCCTGCTGACTGAGGAGAAAATTCCTTACCAGGCGCTGGACCTGGATCCGATGCGGGTGCAGGAAGCGCAGAATGCCGGCGCCAACGTATCCTACGGCGATGCGGCGCGGCGCGAGTCGCTGGTGGCGGCGGGCATCAAGCGGGCGTCGGCGGTGGTGATTACCTATGCTTCGACGCCCTCCGCATTGAAGGTGCTGCACCTGGTGCACGAGCTGGCGCCGGAGTTGCCGGTGATCGTGCGCTCGCATGATGATTCGGACCTCGACCGGCTGAAGGAAGCCGGCGCGGCGGAGGTGGTGCCTGAGCTGATGGAGGGCTCGCTGATGCTGGCTTCCCATGCGCTGGTGATGCTGGGCGTCCCGCTGCGGCGCGTGGTGCACCGCGTGCAGCGCGCGCGTGAGGAGCGGTATGCGTCTTTGCGCGGCTACTTCCACGGCGCCAGCGATAGCGGCGAGGAGGCGGAGATGGTGCGCTTGCATTCGGTGCCGCTGGGGGAGCAGGCTTCTTGCATCGGCAAGTGCGTGCGGGACTTGCGGCTGGATGAAAACGGCGCTGAGATTTCGGCGATCCGGCGCGGCAAGACGCGGCTGGAGGCTGAACCGGGCATGACGCTGGAAGCTGGGGATGTGGTGGTGTTGCGCGGCACGGCGGAAGAGGTGGCGCGCACGGAAAGCGATTTGCTGGCCTGAACCGGTAAACCGTTGCCTGACCCACGGGGTCAGACATCGGGGTACCGGTTTTCAGGCAGCAAACCGGATCACGCGATTACGCCCGCCTTCCTTAGCCTGGTACAAAGCCTCATCCGCCTGCTCAATCAGCTGCGCCGCCTGTTCCTCCGGTTTGCCATCGGCCGGCACCTGCGCCAGGCTGGACACGCCGACAGAGGCCGTAATCGACACCTTCACCCCATGCGACAGCTCGATCATGCTGGCCGCAATCCCCGCGCGGATGCGCTCGGCCACATACGCCGCGCTTTCCAGGTCCGCATCAATCAGCAGCACCACGAACTCTTCACCGCCAAAACGCGCCAGCGCGTCCGACAGCCGCAGCTCCGCCTTGATCCGGTTGGCCACCTCACGCAGCACCTCGTCGCCGCCGCCATGGCCGACCGTATCGTTGACCCGCTTGAAGTGATCGATATCGATGTACATGAACGACACCGGATACGACTGCCGGCGCGCCCGCGAAATCTCTTCCAGCAGGCGCCGATCCACATAGCGCCGGTTGAACACGCCGGTCAGCGCGTCGGTCAGCCCCATGTACTTCAGCATCTCATTGGAGATCACGTTCTCCAGGCAGATGGCAATGATGGAGGCCATGTGCTCGACGAAATCGGTGCCCAGGCTGGGCGAGAAACGCGTCGGATCCGCGCTGCCCAGGTTCAGCGAGCCAATCAGGCGCTTGTTGCGCAGCAGCGGCACCACACCCACGCTTTGCAGGCGCGCGCCCGGCCGCGGGAACTGGCGCGCATGCTTCTGCGCGTCGAACATGCCAAGTTGTGGCTTGGGTGCTTGGCCCGGCTCGAGATCGAAGGCCAGCTCCGAAACATCCGGCACAAACACCAGGTCGGGGAATTCCGCGAAATCGACGCCCAGCTTTTCCATCACGGTGCGGATATCGTCGTCCACGTCGACCAGGGTCAAGGTGACCGCGTCCAGGTCGGAAATCACCGGCAGGGTGCGGAAGATGGTGCCAATCAGCTCGGGAAAGCTGGCCGCGCCAACGATTTCCAGGTCAAACGCCTGGTGGCGCATCATGATGGAGTGATTGCGTTCGGCCTGGTCGATCAGGTAGGCAAGACGGCCGCGCAGGGACTGGTTTTCCGCTGCCAGTTCCGCCTGCGACGGCTGTTTGCCCGTGATTTTCTGCGTGATCTCCATCGCCCGCCGCCATTCACTTCTAAAACGACAGTGTAACCGCGATTTGGTCGCCAACCGATAGTTTTAGGCCATCACCTGTTGTTACGATTGCATTCATGCCGAAACAGATGCCGCCATCGACTTCTTGCTTGGCGCGGTAGCTTTGCAGGATGTCCAGCGGGTCGGGGCCGAATTCACCGGTAATCTGGTCGACCGAGGGCATGGGGCAGCGCGCGCAGGGCTTGACCGGCTTGAGGACGGCCTCGCCGATGCGGAATTCTTCGGTGTAGTCCTCTTCGAAGGCGTCCAGCTCGCCCACCACCAGGTTGGGGCGGAAGCGGTTCATGGGCAAGGGCTGCCGGCCTTGCTGCTGCAGCTTTTCATTGAGGTCTTGCAGCGAGCCTGTGCCGATCACCAGGATCGGGTAGCCGTCCGAGAACAGCGTCGGGTGCTGGTCGCCATTGGTCCATTTGCCGCTGGTCAGGCGCTTGGCGTTGGCGTGGAAGCGCACCAGGCGGCATTCGATGCCGAGGAATTTGCTGAACCAGGTCGCGGTAAGGTCGTCGCAGTCGTAGGCCAGAACCGTGTCGTCCCAGACCTGCACCTGCAGCGACGGTGCGCTATCGGGGTCGGGCAGGCCGAGGGGGATCTCCAGCTGCAGCATGCCGGGAGCGCGCAGCTCCATGGTTTCCGCTTTCAGGCGCGGCACGATCAGAGCCATGCGCGGGTGCTCGCGCTGGGTCAGCGCGATGCCGTTGGCGTCGACCAGCATCCATTCGCGGTCGTAGATTTGCTCGGTCATCAGGCCGGCGCGGGTGAGCGTGGCGTGCTTCAGCGACAGGCCGGCGCAGGACTTGATCGGGTAGAGGGTGAGTTCGGAGATGAAGGGCATAGTGCCCTGGAGTATGGCAGAAAACCGGTAAACCTGTGTCAGCCCCGCAGGGTCTGACACAGGCACGCGGCCGCCGCGTGACCGGTTTAGGCCGCTTCTGCCTTCGGCTTCTTCGGCAGCTTGCTGCGTGCCGAAGGTTTGTGGGTGCCTGGCTTCTTGGCGCGCTTCGGCGCTTCGGCCTTGGCTTCCGCAGGAGCGTCCACCTGTGGTTCCGCGGCCGCAGCCAGCACAGCCTCCGCCTGCTGCACAGCTTCCGCCGCATCGGCAGCGGCTTGCGCTACCTTGCTGCCGCGCGAGCTGGCCTTCTTGGCGGCCGGCTTCTTGGCCGCAGCGCGGGTGCGCTTGGCCGGCGCTTCCACCGGCGCTTCGGCGACCGCCTCCACCACCGGCGCCGCCTCTTCCACCGCCGCTACTGCCGCAACTTCCGCGTCAGCCGGCACTTCCACAGCGGTTGGCGCCGCGTCACCCTCGCCGCGGCGTCCACGGCCGCCACGGTTGCCGCGGTTGCGGCGGCCCTCGCGTTCGCGGCGGGCATCGCCAGCTTCGACCGGCGCAGCAGCGCCAGCTTCGGCCGCGCCTTCCGCCGCTTCGGCATTGACCGCATCCACTGCAGCTTCCTGTTCGACCGGCGCTTCTACAACAGGCAGCACGACCGGCTGGCTGCTGCGGTACACATACGCGCCCGACTTTTCATCGCGGCCGAATTCCAGCAGGCCGCGCGCTTTCATTTCTTCCAGCAGGTTGCCGAAGGTACGGAAACCATAATACGACTCGCTGAAGTCCGGCTTGCGGCGCTTGATCGCTTCCTTCAGCACGGACGCCCAGATCTTGCCTTCGCCGCGTTCGGCAGCCAGCGCGTCGAAGGTGGTGTAGGCAATCTCGACGCACTGGTTGCGGCGCTTGTCCATCTCTTCGCGGCGGCGCTTTTCCTCTTCCGGCGACCGCTTAGGCTGCTGCTCGCGGTCGTTGCGGGTGGCCTGGCGCTGGCGGCGCGATTCACGCACCAGGTCGTCGTAGAAAATGAATTCGTCGCAGTTGGCCACCAGCAGGTCGGAAGTCGAATCCTTCACGCCCACGCCGATCACGCGCTTGGCGTTCTCGCGCAGTTTGGACACCAGCGGCGAAAAGTCCGAATCGCCGGAAATGATGACGAAGGTGTTGACGTGGGATTTGGTGTAGCACAGGTCCAGCGCGTCGACCACCATGCGGATATCGGCCGAGTTCTTGCCCGACAGGCGCACGTGCGGAATCTCGATCAGTTCGAAGTTCGCCTCATGCATCGGGCCCTTGAAACCCTTGTAGCGGTCCCAGTCGCAGTAGGCCTTCTTGACCACGATGCTGCCCTTCAGCAGCAGGCGCTCCAGCACCGGCTTGATGTCGAATTTCTCGTAGTTGGCGTCGCGGACGCCCAGTGCGACGTTTTCGAAGTCGCAGAACAGTGCCATGCTGGCATTTTCGTTGGGTGAAGCCATTTTTTTACTGGAAGCTGTGCACAATCCAACGATTATACTATTTCGCTAACATGTACCGAGGAGACAATATGAAGCGCCTGCTAATCGCTGCCGCCACTGCCCTGATGATGCAAAGCGCCCTGGCGGCCGATCCCGACACCGAGTTCCGCCAGCAGGTCAACGCCTTCGTCGACAGCTGGCACGACGATGCGGCCAACACCCGTCCCGGCTATTGGGACAAGTTCACGCCGGATGCCGTCTTCATCGGCACCGACAAGAGCGAAGTGTGGAGCTATAAGGAATTCAAGGCCTGGGCCAAGCGCTTCTGGGACCGCAAGAAAGCCTGGAACTTCACCGCGCAAAAGCGCAATGTCTATTTTTCGCCCGATAAGCGATATGTATGGTTCGACGAACAGCTCAACACGCAGATGGGGACCTGCCAGGCCAGCGGTGTGCTGCGTAACACCGGCAAGGGCTTTTTGGTCGAGCACTACCAATTGTCGCTGGCTGTACCGAATCCCTTGATGGACAATTTCACCAAAGCCATCCAGGCGTACGAGGCGAAAGCGCAGCCTTAAACCTGGCCCGGTTTATCTGACGCGTCCAAGCCACGGCAGCGCAAGAGGTTCTATCGTCGAAATTGTTTTTGTGCAACAATGTGATCTTGCAGAGGGGAAAGATAACAAGCATTTTCCCGCAGCCTAACCATTAAATGATCTAACTATGAATCGTCCGCATGTGACCGCCGTGATGCCGTGCCTGAACGAGGAACGCACGGTAGGCCAGTGTGTCGCGAAGGCTGCCGCCTGTTTTGCCCGCTTGGGAATCCAGGGTGAAGTGCTGGTAGCCGATAACGGCTCGTCGGACCGCTCGGTCGCCGTTGCGCAGGCCGCCGGCGCTCGCGTGGTGCACGTGAGTACAAAGGGCTATGGCGCCGCCATATCTGCCGGAGTCCGCGCCGCGCAAGGCGACATCATCATCATGGCCGACTCGGACGAATCCTATGACTGGTCCCAGCTCGACCAGTTCATTCAGGCCATTGAAGCGGGCAACGATCTGGTCATGGGCAATCGCTTCCGCGGCGGTATCGAACCCGGGGCCATGCCCCCGCTGCACCGTTACCTGGGTAATCCCGTACTTTCCTTCATCTCCCGTATCGCATTCAGGGTGCCAGTCGGCGATTTCCACTGCGGCATGCGCGCCTTTACGCGCGCCGCGTTTGAACGTATGGACCTGAGCCTGCCGGGGATGGAATTTGCGACCGAAATGGTGGCCAGCGCGGCCCGGCACGGCTTACGGATATCTGAAGTGCCGATCAAGCTGTATCCCGATAAACGCGGCCGGCCGCCACACCTGCGCTCGTTCCGCGATGGCTGGCGCCATTTGCGCTTCATCATCAGCCATTGCCCTGACTACGTCTATATCCGCCCCGGTGGCACCATGCTGTTGCTGGGACTCGTGTTGATGGCAGTCCTGGTTGGCGGCCCGCTGACAATTGGCACCCACTATATCGGTGTTCACTTCATGGTGCTCGGCGCCATGCTGGCGCTGATCGGGGCCAACGTTATTTCGATGGGCGTCCTGGGCAAAGTTTTGTTGGCCCCCAATGTGCCGGATAACCTCGGGTTCGACCGTGTGCGCGAGATTCGTCCCCATGCATTGGAGATCACGCTCGCAGTCAGCGGGGCGCTCTTGTTGCTTGGCTTGGTGGTCGATACCGCTTTGCTGGTACGCTGGCTTAATTCCTCGACGGGCATGGAGGATACCGTGCACCTGGCCATCGCAGCTTCCACGGCAATCGTCATCGGTCTTGAGGCCATGTTCTCCGCATTCCTGATTTTCCTGGCAAAGACGCGCATGGAACCTGGCAGGCGGGAAGCTCAGGACGATGAGGCCACTCAGCAAAATGTTCTCACCTCCTCCAAACCATGAAGGACCGGCTTCGTCCGGCCATTTGGTTTTAGCTATCAAGAAAAGACGCGATGACAGAGTATAGGAACAATATACTGGCGCTGGCCCAGCCGATGCTGCAGCCCCTCGAGTGCGAATCGGTGCTTGATTTTGGCTGTGGCGACGGCTTTTTCGCCAAGAACTTCGCGGCAACGCTTTGGCCGGAGAAAATCACTCCGCTCGATGTCTACAAGCGCCCAAACTGCCTGGTCGACCCGGTCATCTATTCGGGTGACACGATTCCATTCAACGACCGGCAATTTACGCTGACCTATGCGATCGACGTGCTGCACCATTGCGCATCGCCGGAGGCCAGCCTGCTGGACCTGATCCGCTGTACCGACCGCTACCTGTTCATCAAGGACCATACCTATAGCTCGCCGCTGGGCTATGCCGCCCTTTGCATCCTGGATGAACTGGGCAACCGGCGCTTCCGCATTCCCTCGCTGTATCATTACCAGCGGCGCTGGGACTGGATCAAGCTCATCGAGTCGCATGGCATGCGCCGCGTAGCGCTGCAGCCGGCCGTTCCCGTGCACACCGGCTTGCTGGGGGCGATGACCAATGGTTTGCAGTTCATTGGCATGTGGGAGAGAATCTGATGCTTCCTGGCGCCAGGAAACCGCTCCGTTACCTGATGGTCGGGGCCTGTTGCGCCCTTCTGAATCTTTTGATACAGAACGGTGCCATCCTGGTTCTTGGCTTCAATTATGTGGCAGCGGCCCTGACCTCCTTCATGATTCTGACGCCGCTGAGTTACGCTTTGCACGCGACTATAACCTTTAATCAAAAGGAGCGTCAGTCGCTGGCGTCTTTCGCGCGCTATGCGCTGCAATGCGTCGCCCTGCTCGGTGCGAATATCCTGCTGATGGCTCTACTGGTGGAAGTGCTGGGGCTTAATATCAACCTGGCGATATGCGTAGCCACCGTCATGCTGCATGTGATTGGCTATCTGTCCACCCGCTACTTTGTTTTCGGGCGCGCAAAGGTTGGCCGCTCAAGCGTTTTATGAGAAGTCGGATGGGACGGAAATTCCGTATCGTCAGCGTCACCCATTTTTTCCCTTCGCGTCGCGGCGGCATCGAACTGGTGGCGGCCGCCATCAATCGCCGCCTGGCTGAACGCGGCCATGAAGTCGCCTGGTTTGCCAGCGCGGACGCGGAAACGCCCGGGCCAGATGGCGGCCTCAGCTATCATCCGATGCAGAACTGCGGCCTGGTGGAGCGCTTGACCGGCTTGCCACTGCCAATATGGATAGGGCGAGGCATTCCTGCGCTGTGGTCGGCCATCCGCGACTGCGATGCTGTCCATATTCATGACTTTATTTATCCTGGCTCCCTGCTTGCGCTGGCTTTCGCGCGCGTGCATGGCAAGACCACGGTACTTACCCAGCATATCGGCGAAATTCCATACAACAGCAAGGTCCTGTCTGCGACCCTGTCCGCTGTCAACCGCACCGTAGGCAGTCTGGCCTTGCGTTGTGCATCACGGGTGGTATTCATCAGCAACGTCGTCCAGGCATACTTCTGCTCGAAGATTGCGTTCCCGCGGGCGCCCCTTTATCTGCCGAATGGCGTGAACACGCAACTGTTTCATCCCGTACCTGCCAGTGAGCGCATGCTCATTCGCGCCCGGCTGGGAATACCTGAAAACGCTCCGGTATGCCTGTTTGTTGGCCGCATGGTGGAAAAGAAAGGCTTGCACCTGCTGCTACCGTTGGTGTCACGGTTACCCGCCATCCACTGGATTTTTGTCGGGCAGGGGCCGTTGCGGTCGGAACTGGCGCCCTCCAGCAATGTCAGGATATTCGACGGACTGGCGCATGCGGATTTGGCCGACTTGTATCGTGCTGCCGACCTGCTTGTCCTGCCCAGCCGGGGCGAAGGATTCCCGCTCGTGGTACAGGAAGCATTTGCTTGCGGGCTGCCGGCCCTGGTCAGCGACGAAACGGCCGCTGGTTGCGAGGCGGGCCGGCCGCTTCTGTTTGAGCTTTCGGTGACAGCGCCGGATACCGTTGAGCAGTGGCAGCGGCGCCTGGCCGACTTGACTGCGGATCGGGCCGTCCTGGAAGCACGGCGCGGCGCGGTGGCGGAATTCGCGGGCCAGGCCTGGAGCTGGGACCATGCGGTTGATGTGTACACCGAACTCTACCAAGGTTGTGTTGAATGAGCAGTGACCGTATCTCCACGCTTCCACGCTGGCAGTGGGCCAGCGTGCTGCTGGCCTTGGCCGGCATGGCTGCCGTCCTGGTTTTTTCCCGCTTTGGCAGCGGGCTATCGCCGATTTTTTCCGATCTGTTTGTCAGCTTCGATGGCCCCGCAAGTGCGCTGTCCTTGCTGCTGGCGGCGCTGGCCATGCTCTGCTGCGACCGCAGTGGCCGTCTGCAGAAGATGTTCGCAGCCATCGCTCGCCGTCCCGGCGCGCTCGCCTGCTCAGCCTTGGTCATCGCCGGCCTGGGGGCAGCGCTGGCCTACCATCGGCACCCGCTCTCGATGGACGAATACGCCTCTTACCTGCAAGCCCAGATCTTCGCCAGCGGACATTTGTCGGGACAACTTCCGCCCTCGCTGCTGGATGCGCTGGTGCCAGTGCGTTTTCAAGGTTCGTTCATCAACGTTTCCCATGCTTCCGGCGCGATCGCTGCCGTCTATTGGCCCAGTTTATCCGTGATCATGGCGCCGTTCAGTGCGCTGAACCTGGCATGGCTGTGCAACCCCGTGCTGACCGGCTTGACAGTACTGGGCCTGAGCAAACTGCTCAATGAACTGGTGGACGATGCCGCCGCGCGTGGCTTTGCGCTGCTGGCAACGCTCGCATCTCCGGTCATCCTGGTCGACGGCATGAGCTTCTACGGGATGCCGCTGCAGTTGTTCTGTACCGTCATGTTCACGCTCAATTATGTGCGTGGCACGACGACTGCGATGCTGGCGGCTGGCGTCTTCCTGTCGGTGGGCATGACGACCGTCAATCCATTTCCGGTCGCCATGTATGCCTTGCCATGGATCGTCGCCTTGCTGCTTGGCCCGTCCCGCAATTGGCGCAAATTGGGCTACCTGATCGCGGGCGCCTTGCCCCTGAGCCTGGTTTTCGGGCTGGGATGGCGCCTGTACCTGATGCACAATGTGTCCGATATGCATGCGGCTGCGCTGGGCGCCGATGCGGGCCGCATGCTCGGCAATTTCTCGCTCCCGAACGCTAGCATTTTCACCGCCCGCCTGGTGGGCGTTGTCAAACTGCTGGTATGGGCCGTGCCGGGACTGCCCGTGCTGGCCTGGATCGGCAGCCTGGACCAGCCTGGGCGACCTTGGTACAAGCTGCTGGCGGCATCGGCCTGGCTCAGCCTTCTCGGCTACTTCATCGTGCCATTCGACCAGGGACATGGATGGGGATATCGCTATTTTCATGCCGCCTGGCTGACCTTGCCAATCCTGGCCGCCGTGGCGCTGCAGCGGCTGGCGCTGTCCTCGCCAGCCCAGCAAGCCCGGGCGATTGGCTTCAGCTTTGCGTCATGTGCCGGAATGTTGATGCTCGCGTTGCCCTTGCGGGCGATGCAAGTCGAAGGGTTTATCCAGGCCCATTTGCACAACATCCCTGAGCCTGTTGCTTCCGCCGGCCGCCAGGCCGTCTTCATTGACATCCAGTGCGCACCTTATGTCGCCGACCTGGTGCAAAACGAGCCGTTCCTGCGCTCGAACGAGATACGGCTGGTGAGCGGCAATGCCGCACAGAACGCCAGACTGGCGCAAAGCCTTGGCCAGCATCCGCGCCTGGTTGCCAGCACGCTTTGCGCCAGCCGATGGCTGCTCGACTGAAGTGCCTTAGTTCGCCGGGCCGAAGCGCTCAAGCAGGAAGTCGATAATGCTGCGCAGTTTTGCGGTCGGCCTGCTGTCCTGGGCGTAGATCAGGTACATCGGCGTGGTGCGGAATTCCCAGTCGGGCAACACCTGCACCAGGCGCCCCGCCGCTATGTCTTCGGCCAGCACCGATTCCGGCTGCAGCACGATGCCGGCGCCATGCAGCGCCGCGATGCGCAAGGCGTTGCCCTGGTTGGCAATGAAGCGACCTTTGAACAGCACTTCCCGGATTTCCCCATTGGGGCCCTGCAGATGCCAGCGGTCATGGCGGCTCCAGTACGACAGGCCGAGGCAGCTATGTGCTGGCAGCTGGTCCGGATGTGCCGGCCGGCCGTGACGGGATAAATAGGCTGGCGCAGCTGCAAGAATCCTGCGATAAGGGCGCAAAGGCCGCGCCACCAGCTCCACGGCATCGATAGCGCCGATATGGATGCCCAGTTCGTGCCCGCCGTTGATCAGGTCCGGCTTGCGGTTATCCAGAGTCAGCTCGACGCTGACGTCGGGATAGCGCGCCTGGTAGTCCGTCAGGGCCGGCACCACGCTGTGGCTGCCGAAGCTGACCGGGGCCACCAGCCTGACCACTCCTCGCGGGCTGGCCCGTAGTTCAGCGGCACTGCCCTCGGCCAGCGCCACTTCCGACAGCACTTGCTTGCAGCGTTCATAGTACAGCCGCCCCACCTCGGTCAAATGCTGGCGGCGGGTCGTGCGATGAAGCAGCCGCGCGTCAAGGCGCTGTTCAATTGTTCGGATGTGCTTGGCGACCATGGTGGGTGAGACGCCGCTGAGGGCAGCGGCGGCGGCAAAGCTCCCTTCATCCACGACGCGCACAAACATCGCCATGCCGGCCAGCTTATCCATGATTAAGAACCTGCAGGTTGGGAATGACCCAAATTATTGCATGTTTATCTAATCAATGAAGTGGGTAACACTGTCTTCGTTGGCACCCATCCCGGCGTGCCGTATAAGGAGAAAAGTCATGCCTATCTTGTACCTGGAAATGCACCCCGGCCGTACCCTGGAACAAAAGCGCGCCTTCGTCAGTGAAGTTACCCGCGTCTCTGTCGAGACCCTGGCCTGTCCACCCGACAGCCTGCAAATCGTGATCACCGAGGTGCCGCGCGAACATTGGGCCAAGGCGGGAAAACTGCTGTCCGATTCGTAAGCCTGGGATTTGGGCGATCTCGAAGACTGCGATTAGCGGCGTTTGCTTTCCAGGACAAAGACGGGAAGGAATGTTGCACCAAAGTGGTCGCCCTTTCCATCGCCCATGTCCCCATAAGCAGCGAACGCCGCCGTGAGCTGCTCCTTCAAATGGCTTAGCAAATTTGGACGAACCTGCTCTTGCCCCCGAATTACGAATTGATTGGAGAACATTGTGCGCCGCTCCAGCTTGTACCACTCGCCTTCCGAGAACAGGTAATAAAATCGCTGTGATGTGCCTGATGTGGTGCATAAGGGAGCCCTGATCAGATACGACGTGCGCCAGCGGTCAACTGCCCAGCCGGGGTCTTCATAGAAGTAGGTGTCACCGTATTTGGCAAATTCAACTGCAGGCCCGTTGCCTTTATTGGCATCTGCAATGATCCGTTCTTTGTCCTCGTCCGAAATTTTCTCGAAAGTGAATTTCAATATTTGCCTCCCCGCGAAAGCAGCGATAGCATGACGCGCCCGGCATTCCGGTCAACGGTAACGGCGAAGAGCCAGCCGGCGTCTTCGGACGACATCTTCTCGACCCGATAGCCCATTTTTCGAAAATCCAATAAAAAAGCCGCGCAAGGCGCGGCTTCGTTGCGGTGGGAGCGTATCAGACGTTGAACAGGAAGTTCAGCACGTCGCCGTCCTTGACCACGTATTCCTTGCCTTCAGCGCGCATCTTGCCCGCTTCCTTGGCGCCGGACTCACCCTTGTAGGCGATGTAGTCGTCAAAGGCGATGGTCTGGGCACGGATGAAGCCGCGCTCGAAGTCGGTGTGGATCACGCCCGCCGCTTGCGGTGCGGTGTCGCCCACGTGGATGGTCCAGGCGCGCACTTCCTTCACGCCGGCGGTGAAGTAGGTTTGCAGGCCGAGCAGCTTGAAGCCGGCGCGGATCAGACGGTCCAGGCCCGGTTCGGCCATGCCCATGTCGGACAGGAACTCTTCCTTGTCGGCGTCGTCCAGTTCGGCGATTTCCGCTTCGATGGCAGCGCAGATGGCCACGATCGGCGCGTTCTGCTCTTCGGCGTATTTGGTCAGCTGGTCCAGCAGCGGGTTGTTGGTGAAGCCGCTGTCGGACACGTTGGCCACGTACATGGCCGGCTTGGCGGTGATCAGGCACAGTGGCTTGATCAGCTCCATCTTTTCAGCGTCAAGGCGCAGTGCGCGCACTGGCTTGGCTTCGTTCAGGTGCGGCACCAGGACTTCCAGCAGGGCTACCAGCTTGGCGGCGTCCTTGTCGCCGGAACGGGCTTTCTTCTGCTCGCGGTGGATGGCTTTTTCAACGGTGCCAAGGTCGGCCAGCGCCAGCTCGGTCTGGATCACTTCGATGTCGTCCAGCGGCGAAACGCGGCCGGACACGTGCACCACGTTGTCGTCTTCGAAGCAGCGCACCACGTTCACGATAGCGTCGGTTTCGCGGATGTGGGACAGGAACTGGTTGCCCAGGCCTTCGCCCTTGGATGCGCCAGCCACCAGGCCGGCGATGTCGACGAATTCCACGATCGCTGGCAGGATGCGCTCTGGCTTGACGATTTCCGCCAGCTGCTTCAGGCGCGGATCAGGCACTTCCACCACGCCGACGTTCGGTTCGATGGTGCAGAATGGATAGTTCTCAGCCGCGATACCGGCCTTGGTCAGTGCATTGAAAAGGGTGGACTTGCCGACGTTAGGCAGGCCGACGATGCCGCATTTGAGACTCATGGAAAACCTTTAAATATAATGTTCTGCTACGGAATTTTCCGCAAATAGACCGAGATTGTACCCCAGATCATGCCTGGAACCGCCCATATCGCCCTGCTGGCCCACTACAACGAGTGGATGAACAACAAGCTGTACGAAGCAGCGGCCAAGCTGCCTCCGGCAGAACTGGCGGCCGACCGCAAGGCCTTCTTCGGCTCGCTGCTGGCGACGCTGAACCACATTGCGGTGGCCGATACGATCTGGCTCAAGCGTTTTGCCGCCGATCCGCGCTTTGCCGACGCACTGGCGCCGATTGCCGCCCTGCCCGCCCCGGCCGCGCTGGACCAGATGCTGTTCGATTCGCTGGAAGCGCTGCGCGGGCGGCGCACCTTGCTCGACCGCCAAGTGCTGGAATGGGCGCCCACGCTGCGCGACCACGATCTGCATGCGGTCATCGCCTACCGGCGCTATAACGGCGACGCCCATCACAAGGCCCTGGGCCAGCTGCTGCTGCATTTCTTCAATCACCAGACCCACCATCGCGGACAGGCCACTACTTTGCTGACCCAGGCAGGAGTCGACGTCGGCGCCACGGACTTGCTGCTGCTGGTCCCCGAAGCAGAGTTGTGAGCAGGATCGAATCCTGATACGCCCATGGGCGGCTGGCGATACGGGTATCGCCAGGGCTTGCACTATTGTTACTGCTGGCAAATAATGCCAAGAGAACAATAGAAGGAGCAATCATGGGTTTGCTTTTGTTTATCGCACTGGTGGTTGTCGCGCGCTGGGCCTGGATGGCGCGGCGTGATGCCCGCCAGGCCCGCGAACACGTCCTCAAGCTGCAGCGCGACCTCGCTGCAGTGGAGATAACGCTGTTCGAGCTGCAGCAGCGGCCTGCCGGCGCGGCACCCAGCCATGGCTCTCCGCCCGCTGCCGCCACCGCGCCGCCAAGCGCGCAGCAGCCCACCGCCCCCGCCCCCGCAACGGCGGCCGAACGCGAACCACTGGTCGCCCGCACCGCAGCCATGCCCCCACTAGCCGCTAGCGCTGCCCCGCCCCGGGCCGTGCAGGAGGAGGAACCGCGCATCGTCCGCGTCGACGACGAAGCCCTGCCCCGGCTCGCTGCAAAACAAGCTGCCCCCAGTGCACAAGACCAAGCCTGGGCAGCTGCCAAGGAAGCGGTCCGCAGCGATGCGCCGCCGCCGGCGCCACCAGCTCCGCCCTCGCCGCCAGAACCGCCGCGGCTGCCGCCAAGCGAACCTCCCGCCTGGTTCAAGGCCGCCCGCAACTGGCTGTTTGAAGGCAACCTGGTCGCCAAGATTGGCCTGCTGATCCTCTTCATCGGCGTCAGCTTCCTGCTGAAATATGCGGCCGCCCGCATCACGGTGCCAATCGAACTGCGCCTGGCCGGCATGGTGCTGGCCGACCTGGCCGCGCTGGCCTGGGCCTGGCGCATCCGCAACGACAACCAGGGCGTCAGCCTGCCCCTGCAAGGCACTTGCATGGCCGTGCTGATGCTGGTGGTATTTGGCGCCTTCCGCATCTACCACCTGATCCCCGGCGGCATGGCCTTCGTCATGCTGTTCCTGCTCACGATCGGCACCTGCCTGCTGGCCGTGCTGCAGAACGCCCAATGGCTCGCCATCTTCGGCATCGTCGGCGGCTTTGCGGCGCCGATACTGGCGTCCACCGGCCAGGGCAGCCACATTGCCCTGTTCAGCTACTACGCCCTGCTCAACGCCGGCGTGCTGGCCATTGCCCTGATCCGCTCCTGGCGCGCGCTGAACCTGCTCGGCTTCGCCTTCACCTTCGCTATCGGTACCGCATGGGGCGTGCTGCGTTATGAGCCGCAATACTACCTGTCGGCCCAGGGTTTCCTTGTGCTGTTCTTCCTGTACTACGTCGGCATCGCCGTCGCGTACGCCCACCTGGAAGCGCCCAAGCTGAAAAGCTATGTGGACGGCACCCTGGTATTCGGTACGCCCATGCTGGCAGCCAGCCTGCAATTCGGGCTGGTGAAGGGATTCGAGTTCGGCATGGCGTATTCCGCCCTGGCGCTTGGCCTGTTCTACGGAGTGCTGTCGATGGTGCTGCAGCGCCGCCGCGCCACCTATGGCTTGCTGGTTGATGCCTTTACCGCGCTGGCCGTGGTATTCGGCACCCTGGCCATCCCCATGGCGCTCGATGGCCGCTGGACTTCCGCCGCATGGGCGCTGGAAGGCGCCGGCATCGTCTGGATCGGGCTGCGCCAGCGCCAGCCGCTGGCCTGGGGCTTCGGCCTGCTGGTGCAGCTGGGAGCATGGCTGAGCTTCACCGGCGCCATCACTGGCCTGGACAAGGAGGCGGCGCTGCACTCCAACCTGTGGCTGGGCTTCCTGCTGCTGGCGATCAGCGCCTGCATCATGGCGATGCGCTTCCGCAGCCATGCCGAGCAAGATGGCAAAGGAGGATTGCAGCTATTGGGCGGCCTGTTCCTGGCCGGCTCCGCGGCCTGGCTGATCGGCGGCGCCTGGACCGAAATCGTCCTGCGCACCAGCGGCGCCATGCAAGCCAACCTGCTGGCCGCCAGCGCCCTCGGCGCCGCCGTGGTCATGGCCCTGATCGGGCGCCAGCTGGCCTGGCAAATGGCGCGCGCGCTGTCCATGGCGGCGCAGCTGCTGGCTGGCCTGGTGCTGGCCTTCCTGATCACGCGGGATGGGCAGCTTGCCCCGGTCTCGCCGGACCTGTTCGCCACACCGATCGTCGGCAGCGTGCTGCTGCTTGTTGGCGCCCTGTTCACGGCCTTGATGCTGAAGCGCCACAGCGAACAGGCGCAGCTGTCGAACGCCGTGCTGGCCTACGCCGGCATGTGGTGGCTGTTCGTGGTCGCGCCCACCTTCTCCAACTGGCTGCTGGCGCACTACGAAATCCTCAGCACCGGCAACTTTGACATGTACAGCCCGCTGCGTGCCAGCTCGTACAGCCTGCTGATTGCGGCCAGCACGCCTTTGCTGCTCCATTTGGCGTCCCGCCTGCAATGGCGGGCGCTGGACGCCGCAGCGGTACCGGCATGGCTGCTGTTTGGCATTTCAACCGTATCCATGCTTGGCGTGCTGTATGGGAGCGGCGCCATGCCGGCCGGCGAAGCGTGGACCGCTTTTGCAGCGCTGTGGCTGCTGTCCGAATGGATGATGCGCCGCGCGACGCTGCCGAAGGCCGCACTGGTATTGCTGCATACTGTACGCAGCACCGGGCCGTGGCTGATGATCTGGCCGGTGGGCGCCCACTGGATTTCACGCGGCCTGGAAGGCAGCGGCGCCGATCCAGCCTGGGCCAGCTTCCTGCCAGCCTGGCTGATGATGGGCGGCCTGGCCTGGGTCATGCGCCGTGTGCGCGCCGACGGCTGGCCGGTCAGCCCTGTCGCCGCCTGGTACCGCGACATGCTGCTGCCGCTGGGCTGCGCCTGGTCGCTGCTGCTGGTGGCGGTATGGAACCTGACGCAGGATGGCGCCATGGCGCCGCTGCCCTACGTCCCCCTGGCCAATCCGCTCGACCTGACCAGCGTCTTTGCGCTGCTGCTGGCGGTGGCAGCTTATCGCCTGCAGCGCGACCTGCTGGAGCCGTACCGCCCGCAATTGCAGGCTGCCGCCGCACTGCTGGCCTACGCCTGGTTCAACCTGGCGCTGCTGCGCACCGTGTCGCACTACGTCGGCGTGCCGTACAACTTCGATGAGCTGTTCGCGTCCCAGTTCGTACAGGCGATGCTGTCCCTGGTATGGAGCGTGACCGCGCTGCCGCTGATGCGCCAGGCGGCGCGCAGGCAGGAGCGCAAGCTCTGGATCGCGGGTGCAGTGCTGCTTGCCGTGGTGGTGGCCAAGCTCTTCCTGGTCGATCTGTCGAACGTCGGCGGCGTGGAACGCATCGTTTCCTTCCTCGGCGTCGGTGCACTGATGGTCGGCATCGGCTACCTGGCGCCCTACCCGTCGGACCGCAACGGCGAAAAGCATAAGGAGGCCGCATGAATGTCCTGCTCCTGGCCGCAGCCCTGACTACCGCGGCGCCAAGCGATACGCCGCAGGACTACACCCACCTGATCCCGCTCGCTGTCAACGGCAAGCCGAGCGTAGTGCAGTTGCAGCTGCCGCGCGACGCCTACCTGAACGCGCGCTCGCCCTCGCTCACCGACTTGCGTGTGTTTGACGCGCATGGCGTACAACAGCCATTCGCGCTGCGCCATCCGGAAGCGGCAGCAGCCGTCACGCAGCGCGCTCTTCCAGTTCGCATCTTCCCCCTCATGGCAGAGCGCGCGGACGCACCGCTGGCGGGTCTGGAAGTGAACATCGGCACCGATGGCCGCATGGTCGCGGTGCATTTGCCGGCGGCACGCGATGCCGCCACGGCAAAGGCGCTGCAACGCCTGGCCGGACTGGTGCTCGACCTGCGCCAGGACGCCAGCGCGGAGCCGCCCGTGATCGATGCCCTGCAATTTACCCTGCCCCCGGGCCGCCACACCTATACCGGCCAGGTGTGGCTGGAGGCCAGCGACGACCTGAAGCACTGGGAAGCTGTCGGTGTCGCTGAATTGAGCTGGCTCGCCAATGACAGCGCGGAAACCCTGGCCAACGACAAGCTGGAATTCCCGGCGCGCCAGATGCGCTATGCGCGGCTCAGCTGGCGCGGCGGCGAGCCGCTGCAGTTCGGCAGCATCAGCGCGCAGTCACCGGTACAGGGCAATGCAGCTGCGCCGACCGAATCGCTGCTGCTGCCGGCGCAACCGGGCCGCGATCCGCGCGACCTGCAATACGCGATGCCTGCCGGCGTCACGCCGCAGCGGGTGGGGCTGCAGATCGACAGCGGCAATGTGGTGCTGCCCGTCACGCTGGGCAACTACGCCCAATTGCGCCGCTCGGGGCAGTTCCGCTTTGAACCTGCCGCACGCACCACCTTCTACCGCCTGGAGCAGAACGGCAGCGCGCGTACTTCGGGCGATGTTGCCGCGCCATGGGCGCTGGGCGCCCGCTGGGTGCTGCGCTTCGACCAGCCGCCGGCAGACAAGCCTGCATTGCGCGTAAGCTGGGAGCCGGCAACCTTGGTATTCGTCGCCGGCGGCACGCCGCCCTATGCGCTCGCTGTAGGCCGCGACAAGGCTGCGCCTGCGGCGCGCGATATCGGGGAAGTGGCGCCAGGCTTCACGCCAGCGGAACTGCGCACGCTCGAACGCGCCAGCGCCAGCCCGGCGCAAGCACAGGCGGACGTGCTGGCCGCTGCAGCGAAGCGCGCGGTGGACGACAACAGCTCCGCCCAGCGCCGCCTGATGGTGCTGTGGGGCGTGCTGGTGCTCGGCGTGGCCGTGGTGGCGGGAATGGTATGGCGCCTGCTGCGGCACGCAGGCACTACGACTTAAGGCGTGTGAAGCTCCATCGTCGCCTTGGCGAAATCGCCGGCGACGGCGGTGGGGATGATGCGCAGCGCCTTTTCAATCGCTTCTTCGATCAGCAATTGCTCTTCGCGGCGCGGACGGTGCAGCACGAAGTCCGCCACCGGCTGGTTCAGGTTCAGCGTACGCGGGTGGCCAATCCCGATGCGCAGGCGCCAGTAGTCCTGGGTGCCGAGGGCGGAGGTGATGTCCTTCAGGCCGTTGTGGCCGCCGGAGGAACCGCCTTTTTTCAGCTTCGCCGCGCCGGGCGGCAAATCCAGTTCGTCATGCACCACCAGCACTTCATCCGGCTGGATCTTGTAGAAGCGCGCAATTGCGCCGACCGACTGGCCGGAACGATTCATATAGGTTTGTGGCTCGAGCAGCCAGAGCTGGTTGCCGCCGATGATGGTCTTGGCCACCATGGCGTTGAAACCGGCCTCGCGCTGCAGGCGCGCATTCGGCAGCGAATTGGCGAGATTGTCCACCAGCCAGAAGCCGGCGTTGTGACGGGTTTGTTCGTATTCGGCGCCGGGATTGCCGAGGCCAACGATCAGGCGGATGGGCATGGTCTTGCGGTTGCGAGTGCAAAACCGCAGATTATACCCGCGCCTCCGTCACAACAGCCCACGCGCCGCCAGCGCGATAATGCCAACCAGTCCCGAGATGAGCAAGCCAATCGCCCAGTGAGTGCTCTTGTCGATCTTGACGCTCAGTTGCGCCGCTGATGCGGCCACAGCTTGGTCCGTATGCAGTTGCATTTCGAGCCGCAATTTGATGAGGCCGTTATCGACATATTGGCGCATGTTCGCATCCTGCGTTTCCAACATTACACGCATGCTGGCAAACTGTGCCTCAGACAGCTCGCGCATGCGCGTGAATTGAGCATCCATATGCTGTCGCAGCAAGGCTAGTTCGCAATTGACTGCATCCAAGGCCTTCTCCTGTGCGGCGATCCGGTCATCCGGAGTCAGCTGTTCCATGATGGTCTCCCGCTGTCGGCAGACCACCATTGTTTGCCATTCTCGCGCGGCGCGCCTTGAGCCGGCGCACAGGAAGGCGCGGAACTATTTCGGTGGCGGATTGTCGGCGTTCCAGGTATCGCGCCAGTACATCCACTTGCCGTTGACCTTCTTGTTCACGGACAGGTATTTGCCGGTCTCGACCACCTTGCCGTCCTTATCCTTCACGATATAGCTGCCCGACGACCAGCCCAGGTTGCCATTCGCGCCGCCATCGGACACATCGCCGAAAGTGAACACCATACCCGCCTTGCCGGCGCCTTGCGCTTCCTTCACCAGGAAATCGCGGATCGCCGCGCGGCCTTTCACGGCCGGCGCGCCCGGCGGCATCAGCACCGCATTCTCGTCGTACAGTCTGGCGATCGCATCGCCATCCGCAGCTGTGAACGCCTTCAGCCAGTGCTGGTCGAGGGCCTTGATCCCCGCCATATCGGCCTTGGCGTCAGCCGCATACGCCGGCGCCGCACATACGGCGGCAAGCACCATCATGCCTGCAAGTTGCGCTTTCATCTGTCCGCCCTCCTTGTGGTGAATCGTCCTCAAAAGCATAGAACACTTGACAATGATCCGCACCTGTAAGATATTTATTACACGTGTCTTCAATTTAAAACGGAAAGGAAATGCATGCGCAACCTGTTGCCGACGCTGGAAGCGCTCGCCAATCCGCACCGCCTGCGCATCATCGCCGCATTGAAAACGGAAGGCCGCAACTACGTCAGCCAGCTGGCGCGCGATGTAGGCATCAGCCGCCCGCTGCTGCACCTGCACCTTGCCAAGCTGGAGGCCGCTGGACTCGTGACCAGCAAGCACGAGCTCTCCAGCGACGGCAAGGCCCTGAATTATTTCGAAGTGGCGGATTTCTGCCTGACGCTCGATCCCGCAGCCATTGTGGAAGCCGCCAAGCATCTCAACCTGGAAGAGGAATGACAGTATGTCCGAACATGTTTACTTTCTGACCCTTGGCCTGCCGCTTGCCACGGTGCTGGTGATTTTTGGGATGAAGTACTGGTCCGCCGCCCACAAGGCAGGTGCCGAATCCGCCAGCGCTGACGCTTATCGCGAACTGGCCGCCAAGTCTGCCGCCGCACAGGCAGAAAATGCTGCCGCGCTGGCCGCCATGCAGATCACCCTGGCCGATATGAAAGGCCGCCTGGCCTCGGTCGAAACCATGCTGAAAGAGGTGGGCTGATGCTGGCCCGCCTGTGGCAACGCGACGCGCGGCATGAAGGCGTCATGCGCATCAACATCTACCTGCTGCGCCTGCTGTACGGACTGATGTTCTTCATGCTGGGCCAGACCACCTGGACTGAAATCCTGACCCACCAGGGCCAGTGGGCGCCGAACGATGCCGTGGCCTGGACTGTCTGGACCGCCTTCGCTACCTTGGCCGGCCTGGGCATCCTGCGCCCGGTGCGCATGCTGCCGATCATCCTGCTGGAGATCCTGTACAAGGTAATGTGGCTGTCGATCGTCGCCTATCCGCTGTGGAAGCGCGGCGCCCTGGCCGGTTCGCCGGCGGAAAGCACGACCTACGCCTTCCTCGGTGTGCTGCTGGCGATTATTGCCGTACCATGGGGCTATATCGCCAGGACCTATTTCACCTGGCCATCCAAAACCAAACCCGCCTGAACATGAGCTTTCTCGCCAGCGTCATGCTTGCCGCCGCCCTGGGCGCGGCGGCCGAGCCGAAACAGATTTACCAGATGACGCCACAGGAGGCCGGCGCCTTCATCGCCGAACAGCGGCGCGCCGAGCCCGACCTGCGCAAGCGTATCGCCGCGATCGGCCGCCGCAATATCGGCCAGCCGTACAAGCTGAACCTGCTGGGCGAGTTTCCTTACGAGCTGCACGACACGCTCCCTATGTATAGCCTGGAAGCCAGCGATTGCCTGGTATTCGCCGAGCATACGTACGCGATGGCGCTCAGCGGTTCGTGGGAGGAGTTCTTCTGGACCCTGCAGCGCATCCGCTACAAGGATGGCGTGATCGGCGTCGCCAGCCGCAACCACTATATGGAAGTGGACTGGAACACCAGCAACCGCTGGCTGCTCACCGACGCCAGCAACGGCGCCAGCTACGCCATGCATGTCGACCGCGCCCTGTTCCTGAAAACGCAGCACCACGTGCAGCGTGACATTCCGGTGCAGGATTCGGTGCAAGCCTACCTGCCGGTTGCGCAAGCCATGGCGCAATTCAGCACGCTGGATGAAGGCGATATGGTGGAAGTGGTCTCTGTTCGCAAAGGCCAGCATATGGTGACCCATGTTGGCCTGGTCGTGCTCGATACGCAGGGCCAGCGCCGCTTCCTGCATTCATCAGCGCCGCAAGTGCGCGAAGAACCGTTCGAAGACTTCATCGCACGCACCCAGGCGCGCGCCAGCAACGGCCTGGCGGGGTTCAAGTTTCTGCGCCTGAACGACCACATCGTCGTGCCGCCGGCGGCGCCCCAGCCACGGCCATAACAATAAAAAAGGGACGTACCCCTTTAAAAGGGTACATCCCCATTTTTGTTACAGCGAAAGAGGATTACTCTTTAGCGGCAGCGGCTTCAGCAGCAACAGCGCCGGCTGGCACGGATGCGGTAGCGATGGTGGCATCGGAACCGTGGGTCACGATGGTCACGCCTTTTGGCAGCTTCAGCTGGGAAGCGTGGATCGACTGGCCAACGTCCATAGCGGACAGGTCAACGGTCAGGAACTCTGGCAGGTCAGCTGGCAGGCAGGAGATTTCGATCTCGTTGGCCACGTGGCTGATGGTTGCAGCGTGCAGTTTCACAGCTGGGGACACTTCAGCGTTTTCGAAGTGCAGGGCAACTTTCACGTGCAGTGGCTTGTTGGCGTCAACGCGCTGGAAGTCAGCGTGCAGAACCAGTTGCTTGAACGCGTGCATCTGGAAGTCGCGCAGCAGCACTTTTTCTACTTTGCCGTCGATTTCCATGTCCAGGATGGACGAGTGGAAAGCTTCTTTTTTCAGCGCGTGGAACAGTGCGTTGTGGTCCAGGGCGATGGTCACAGGGGCTTCAACGCCACCGTAGATGATGCCAGGGGTCTGGCCGGAATTACGCAGGCGGCGGCTCGCACCCGTACCTTGCAGATCACGTTTGAATGCTACAACTTTCATGGAATACTCCAAAAAATAAAACAAGGCTCGCGCCTTGTCGATAAACGAAGTGCCCCGCGACCAGGGCACTTCAACAAATCGGCCGCGGCATGCGCCACGGCCGGAAAAACTGTCAGTCGACGAACAGGGAGATCACGGAATCGCCCTTGATGATGCGCTTGAAGGTCTCTGCCAGCAGCGGCGCGCAGGTCAGTTGACGGATCTTGCCGCATGCCTTGGCCGCTTCGGACAGAGGGATGGTGTCGGTCACCACCAGTTCGTCCAGCGAAGAGCCGCTGATGCGGTCGATTGCCGGACCGGACAGCACAGCGTGCGTGCAGTAAGCGGTCACTTTCTTGGCGCCGCGCTCTTTCAGCACTTCTGCAGCCTTGACCAGGGTACCTGCGGTATCGACCATATCGTCCATGATCACGCAGTTACGGCCTTCCACGTCGCCGATGATGTTCATCACTTCGGACACGTTGGCCTTTGGACGGCGCTTGTCGATGATGGCCAGGTCGCAGCCGAGGCGCTTGGCCAGCGCACGGGCGCGCACCACGCCGCCGACGTCCGGCGACACTACCAGCAGGTTTTCTTCGTTTTTCTTCTGCAGGTCGCCCAGCAGGATTGGCGAAGCGTAAATATTGTCAACCGGGATATCGAAGAAGCCCTGGATCTGGTCCGCGTGCAGGTCCATGATCAGGACGCGCTCGACGCCGGCGCCTTCCAGCATATTGGCAACGACTTTTGCCGAAATGGCTACGCGGGCGGAACGCGGACGGCGATCCTGGCGGGCATAGCCAAAGTAAGGAATTGCAGCGGTGATACGGCCAGCGGACGCACGTTTCAGGGCATCGACCATCAGGATCAGTTCCATCAGGCTGTCATTGGTTGGCGCGCAAGTCGATTGCAGCACGAACACGTCCTTACCACGGACGTTTTCGTTGATTTCGACCATGACTTCGCCGTCCGAGAACTTGGAAACGACTGCTTTGCCGAGTGGGATGCCGAGATTTTTTGCGACCCCTTCTGCTAAGGCTGGATTAGCGTTGCCGGTAAAAACCATCAGGTTTTCGTAAGCCATTGGGAGTCCCGAGAGGTAGTGTTGAATTCTTTGAGGCACTCCTGTGTTGCAGGAGTCTTTGTCTTAACCCTGGCTGGAGACTGCTGCCTCGACAGGCCCAGGGAAAACGGTGGCAGGGGAACAAGGATTCGAACCTTGGTATGCCGGAATCAAAATCCGGTGCCTTAACCAGCTTGGCGATTCCCCTACTCTTAACTGACTGTCTTCCGTCAGTAGGCCGACATTATATAGCCTATTTCACGAAAAACCAAATCTTTTTACGCTTCACAACTTTGCGATGATCGGATGCCGTTTCAGCGCCTTCGCTTTCCATCCGGTCCAGGCGGCTGGCACTTTCGCAAGCACCGCATCGGCCTGTTCTTCGCTATGGACTGCGACGAACACACAAGCTCCGGAGCCAGTCATCCTGGCATCGCCGTAAGCGCCCAGCCATTCTACCGCTTCTGCTACCTGCGGGAATAAGCGGCACGCCACTTGTTGCAAATCGTTCTTCCCGAACTGCCGCAGATCTTGTCGATTTGCATGGTAGCTGGAAAAGTCCGACATCTTAACGGGCGGCGTATTCCTTGTCAAATGCTCGGAGGTAAAAATCTGCCCGGTCGGACAGGCCACGCCGGGCTCGATAACAACATACCAACAGTCCGGCGCCGCCACCGGCTGCAGGTCCTCCCCCACGCCTTCGGCAAAGCCGGTCTCGCCGAAGATAAAGAAAGGCACGTCGGCGCCCAGCGGCAAGGCGAGGGCCATCAGTTCCTCACGGGTCAGGCCGGCATTCCACAGCTTGTTCAGGGCCATGAAAGTGGTAGCTGCATCGGAAGAGCCGCCACCCAGGCCGCCGCCCATGGGCAGGATCTTGTCGACCGTGATGTTCACGCCGGGCGGCATGGCGGCAGTGCGGCGCAGCACCTCGGCCTGCAGGATGCGGGCGGCGCGGATCACCAGATCCTGCTCGGCCGGCACGCCTTCGATATCGTTGGTACGGTGCAGTTCCTGGTCGTCGCGCAGGGAGAAGTGCAGCGTGTCGCTGCGGTCGATGATCTGGAATACCGATTGCAGCAAATGGTAGCCGTCGGCACGGCGGCCATTCACGTGCAGGAACAGGTTCAGCTTGGCCGGGGCCGGGCAATTCAACAGGCTTTTCATGATTCTTGATTGATCACGATCCGCAGCGACATCTGCTGCACGTCGCCGCCGCCGGGATGTTCGGCGTCGATGCGTTTCGGGCGCGGCGGCGAGCTGCCATCCTGCCAGTCGACGTATTGCAGATGCCAGCCTTCGCGCGTGGTCACCTCATTATTCGCCGGGCTGGCGGTCCATGTCTTGCCGTCGGCCGCGGTGGCGTGGCCTTGCAGCCAGCCGCGCAGGCCCGATACCGGCAGCGACCAGCCGAGGGCGCGGGCGCTCAGGGCGTCGATGCTGGGTGCGCGCAGCGGGGGCTTGTTGCCGCCCTCGCGCAGCGTGGCCCCTTGCGGCGTGACCTCAATCATGGCCACGATGTTGCCGAACTGCGTAGACAGGGCCACGTCGGTGCGCTGCGCATCCTGCTTCCAGGTGTAGTTGACGGTGGCCGATTCCTGCTTGCCATCCTTGATGTAGCGCACGTTCAGGCGGCCAGCCAGCGACAGGGTGTCCGTATAAGGTGCAACGGCGGCAGTGGATGGCGGCGTGGTGGGAGCGGTGGCGCAGCCGCACAGGATGGCGGCCGCGCCGGCAATGGCGGCGAGTGTCTTGAAGCTCATTAAATTCCAGCGTTGAGGCGCGCCAGCGTGCTGCGCAGCGCGTCGTTTTTCGGGTCCTTGGCGCGCGCTTCGCGCCACAGCTTGGCGGCGCCCGATTTGTCGCCCTGGGTCCACAGCACTTCACCCAGGTGCACGGCAATTTCCGCATCGCCGCGCAGGGCGTAGGCCTGGCGCAGCGATTGCTCGGCTTCTTTCAGCTTACCCATGCGGAACAGCACCCAGCCCATGCTGTCCATGATGTAAGGGTCACCGGGCGCCATCTTCAAGGCCTTGTCGATCAGCTCGTAGGCCTCATCCAGGCGGATATTGCGGTCGGCCAGCGAGTAGCCCAGCGCATTGTAGGCGTGGTGGTTGTCCGGCATCGATTCGATCACCTTGCGCAGCGCCGTTTCCATGGCGTCGACCTTGCCCAGCTTTTCTGCGGCCAGGGCATAGTCATACATCAGGTCAGGGCTGTTCGGGAAGCGCAGCACGCCATCCTGCAGGGTCTTGAAGGCTTCCACCGAGCGTCCGGAGTCGCGCAGCAGCTGGCCCTCGGTCTGCAGGATCTGCACCTGCTCGGCCTGGTCGGCTGGCGTGATGTCCTTCAACTGGGCGCGGGCGCCGTCGACATCGCCTTTGGCGGCGGTGATGTGGGCGCGTTTCAGGCGCGCCGCCAGGTTGCTGCGCGCATCGTCGCCATCGATCTTGTCGAGCCATGCCAGGGCGCCGTCGTAGTCGTGGTTTTCTTCTGCGATCTGCGCCAGCAGCATCAGCGCCTTGCTCGGATCACGATCCGGATCCGGCTGGTTCTCCAGCACTTGCACATAGCGCTTGAAATAATCTTCCGCCGCTTTGGTGTCCTGTCCTTGCAGCGACATGATGCCCAGTGCGTACAGCGTGCCTGGATTGTCGGGCTGCTCTTTCAGCAGGATCAGGAATTGTTCGCGCGCCTGGTCGTACTGCTTTTGTTCGACCAGCAGGCGGGCATAGGCCGAACGCACTTCGCGCGCGGCAGGGTACTTCTGCAGGAAGCCGGCGAACAGCTTCTGCGTGCCATCCAGGTCGCCCAGCATCTGTCCCAGGGTCAGGGTGGCCAGCTCGGAATCGGGCTTGATCTCCACGGCCTTTTTCGCTTCGGCGCGGGCGCGCTCGGCATCGCTGGCGGCGTTGGCGCCCTGCGCCAGCACCAGGTGCGATTCCTGGGTATTCAGGTACGGCTGCAGCACGCGCTCCATCAAGGCAAAGGCAGCTGCCTTGTCTTTCGCGCGCTGCAGGAACTGCTGCATCTGGAACATCAGCAGCGGGCGGCTATTGACCGGCGCGGCTTTCAGGCGCTGCGCAAACAGCGCTTCCGCCTCACCCAGGTCGTCGCCCAGCACGGCAAAGCCGAGGAAGTATTGCGCCGCCTCGTCGGATTCCGGCGCCAGCTCGCGCCACAGGCGGATTGCCGCCAGCGCCTCATTGCCCTGCTTGGCCGACAGCGCCATTTCCGATGCGCGCCGCGCCAGGCGCGGGTCGCGCGTCTGCTGCGCCAGCACCATCATCGTCACGTAAGCGCTTTGCCATTGGCCGCGCTTGAAATCGAGTTCGGCCTTGGTGAGCTTGTAGAACAAATCGCTGGTCAGCTCGACGCTGGGCAGCTTTTCATCGAGCGGCGCGGCCTTGGCGATCGCTTCAGCAGCTGGCGTCGGCGCCGGGACGGCGGGCGCTTCGGGCGCGGGCGCGGCCTGCTCCTTGGGCACGACTGCACAGGCCGACACAAGGGCCGACAGGGTTACAATGGCGAATGCGTTTTTCAAAGGAAGATCCTGCAAATCGGGCTCAAGACTTGATTCTACGCCAACCTGTAGAAAACTATCCTTATGCCTGACTTATGCCTGAATTACCAGAAGTAGAAGTCACCCGCCGCGGTGTCGCGCCCCATATCGAAGGCCGTATCGTGCGCGACGTAGTGCTGCGGCGCGACGGCTTGCGCTGGCCCTTCCCGGAAGACTTGCCGGCCCTGCTGGCAGGCCGCCGCATCATCGCAACCGATCGGCGCGGCAAATACCTGCTGCTGCAATTCGAGCATGGCACGCTGATCATCCATCTGGGCATGAGCGGACACTTGCGCGTGCTGCCGACTGGCATCCCGGCGGAAAAACATGATCATTTCGACATGGTGGTGGAAGGCGCAGATGGCAGGCACGTTCTGCGTCTGACCGACCCGCGTCGCTTTGGCGCCGTGTTGTGGCATTCAATGCAAGATGGCGGGCTGGAAGAACATTTGCTGCTGCGCGGCCTGGGCGTTGAACCGCTTGGGCCCGCATTTACCGGCAAATTGTTGTTCGAACAGACACGCAGCCGCAGCGCCGCGATCAAGCAAGTGTTGATGGCAGGCGACATTGTTGTCGGAGTAGGCAATATCTACTGCTCTGAAAGCCTGTTTCGCGCCGGGATCAACCCGAAAACGGCCGCTAACCGCATCAGCGCAGCACGCTACGACCGCCTGGCCCAGGCCATTCGCGAGGTGCTGGCCGAGGCAATTGTGCAAGGAGGCAGCACTTTACGCGACTTTATCGGTGTAAATGGACAATCAGGGTATTTCCAACAGACATATTTCGTCTATGATCGTGCTGGTGTCCCCTGCCGTCGTTGCGGCGCGCCTGTGCGCCAGATCAAACAGGGACAACGATCCACTTTTTATTGTGTAAATTGCCAGAAATAACGAGAGCAGAATGGTAAGGGACCTCGAACAATACGCCCAATGGCGCCAAGGCGTCATGAGCGCCGTCGCAAACTATCGGGACTGGGTCGTGCAGGCCGACCTGGCCGACGCGTCGACCGAACAGCGCCTGGCGCGCACACTGTCCAAGCTGGCCGACGACAAGCTGTCGGTGGCCTTCGTGGCGGAATTCTCGCGCGGCAAATCGGAGCTGATCAACTCGATCTTCTTCGCCGACTTCGGCCAGCGCATCCTGCCGTCCGCAGCCGGCCGCACCACCATGTGCCCGACCGAGCTGATGTACGATCCGGCCTACCCGGCTTGCATCCGCCTGCTGCCGATCGAAACGCGCGCCGAAAACCTGTCGACCAGCGATTACCGCGACGACCCGCACGCCTGGCACGTGCTGCCGCTGAACCTCGATTCCGCGGAGCAGATGCAGGAAACCTTCAAGCAGGTCAGCCTGACCCGCCACGTGCCGGTGGAGGAAGCCAAGCGCTACGGCCTGTATGACGAGAACGATCCCGATATGCCGGTTACGCTGGACAACGACGGCCTGGTCGAGATTTCGCAATGGCGCCACGCCATCATCAACTTCCCGCACCCGCTGCTCAAGCAAGGCCTGGTGATCCTCGATACGCCTGGCCTGAACGCCATCGGCACCGAGCCGGAACTGACGCTGAACCTGATCCCGCACGCGCACGCCGTGCTGTTCATCCTGGCCGCCGATACCGGCGTGACCAAGAGCGATATCGAAGTGTGGCGCACCCATATCGGCAACGGCGCCGGCCGCATGGTCGTCCTGAACAAGATCGACTCGATGTGGGATCCGCTGAAAACCGAAGAAGAAATCGAAGCCGAGATCGCGCGCCAGCGCGAACACGCGGCGCACATGCTGGGCCTCGATTCGCGCCAGGTGTTCCCGGTGTCGGCGCAAAAAGCGCTGGTAGGCAAGATCACCGGCGACCACGAACTGGTGCACAAGAGCCGCATGAAGCAGCTGGAAAGCGCCTTGTTCAATGAAATGATCCCGGCCCGCAAGGACATCATCCGCCGCCGCCTGGGCGACGAGCTGCAGACGCTGAGCGGTTCGCAATACGCTTCGCTGTCGGCCAAGACGCGCGGCATCGTCGAACAGCTGCTCGAGCTCAAAGGCCTGCGCGGCAAGAACCAGACCGTGATCGCGCACATGGCGCGCCGTGTCGAAGCGGAGAAGAAGGAATTCGACGAGAGCCTGTTCAAGCTGCAGGCCACGCGCGCCGTGTTCACACGCCTGTCCACCGAGCTGTATTCCAGCCTGGGCATGGACGTGCTGCGCGACAGCCTGGTCAAGGCGCGCGCCGGCATGCAGTCGAGCCGTTTCACCACCGGCCTGCGCGATGCGATCGGCACCTACTTCGATACCATCCATGCCAACCTGGATGAATCGCAGCGCAAGGTCGACGAAATCCGCAACATGATGGAAACCATGTACAAGAAGTTCTCGGCGGAGCACGGCCTGTCGCTGGCGATGCCGATGGCCTTCTCGCTGGCCAAGTACCGCGACGAGATCAACGAGGCGCATAGCATCTACGAGAAGCAGTTCGGCACCGCGACTATGCTGACCACGTCGCGCGTGGTGCTGATGGAGCGCTTCTTCGATTCCGTGGCCTCGTCCGTGAAGCGCTGCTTCAAGGCGGCCAATGCCGACGCGGACGCCTGGCTGAAGGTGATCATGGCGCCGCTGGAAGCACAGATCCGCCAGCATAAGGAACAGCTGAAGCATCGCCAGGCGTCCATCGCGCGCATCCACGATGCGACCGATACGCTGGAGCAGAAGATCGAAGCCTTCGAAGCCACGCAGGCCGAGCTGGAAGCGCAGAAAGCCAAGCTGGCTGCGCTGGCTGCGGCCATCAACGAGGCGATTGCCGCCGAACCTGTCGTGCTGGAGGCAGCGGCGTAATTGCAGTACGAAGATCCAAGCTTTGCCGCCACGCTGGTCGCGTGGCAGAAGGAACATGGCCGCCACGGCCTGCCGTGGCAGAATACTCGCGACGCCTACCTGGTGTGGCTGTCCGAAATCATGCTGCAGCAGACCCAGGTTTCGGCAGTCCTCGGCTATTACGCGCGTTTCCTTGAGCGTTTCCCCACCCTCGCCTCGCTCGCTGCCGCTCCCGTCGAAGACGTGATGGCGCAGTGGGCCGGCCTGGGCTACTACACCCGCGCGCGCAACCTGCATCAATGTGCGCAGCGCGTGATGGCCGAATACGGCGGCGAGTTCCCTTCCGATCCGGCCTTGCTGGCCGAACTGCCAGGCATCGGACGCTCCACGGCGGCTGCCATTGCCGCCTTTTCCGCCGGCCGCCGCGCCGCCATCATGGACGGCAATGTGAAGCGCGTATTCGCGCGCGTGTTCGGCATCGACACCTATCCCGGCGAGCGCAAGACCGAAGAAGCGATGTGGGCACGCGCCGAAGCGCTGGCGCCTGCCGAAGGCATCGAAGCCTACACGCAAGGCTTGATGGACATGGGCGCCACGCTATGCACGCGCAGCAGCCCTTCCTGCGAGCGCTGCCCGATGGCACCGCGCTGCGTGGCCTTCGCCACCGGCCGCACCGCTGAACTACCGGTCCGCAAGCCGAAGAAAGCCACACCGGAAAAAGTAGCGCACATGCTGCTGATCTTTGATCGCGGCCAGGTGCTGCTGGAACAGCGCCCCGCAACGGGTATCTGGGGCGGCCTGCTGTCGCTACCCGAACTGGCCGGCCACAAGGCGCAAGCCGACGCCCCCGAGGATGCGGCCGTGGCCACCGCTGTGCAATCCTTCGGCGCAATGGAGTCCCTGGAACGCCTGCTGCCGGTGGTGCACATCTTCACGCACTACAAGTTGTATATCCACCCGCTGCTGGTCACGCTCTCCACCCGCGCCGCGTTGGCAGGCGACGGCCGCTATACCTGGCTCGACGCCGCCGCGATCCCCGGCGCCGCCCTGCCAGCCCCAATCAAGAAACTCCTGCTCGACCTGCTCGGCGAGCGCAGCCAAGCAAGGATGTTCTGAGCGCGCTCAGTTAATAAACAATTTCGCGATACTCAGCGCAGTCCCGATGACGCTCACGACGCTGGCTGCCATCGCGCCAATGACCCATTTGATCAGGCGCGTCTCCATACGCGCCATCTGAGTTTCCATGCGCACGATCTGAGTTCCGAGGTGCGCGATGTCTTCCTTGGTCGCGTAATTGGACATGATGACTGCGACATTTTGCTCAAGCACAGCAAAGCGCCGTTCGTACATCAGCTTGGTATCGTCCTCGTCATCCACCATGGCGGCTCCCAAGTCCCATCATGGACCCTGCGCGCTACGCTTTCAAGCAAGCCCAAGCGCGAAAGCGCTTGAGGTAACGCAAACTTAGCGTAGGCGGCGGGTCAGCAGGTTACTGATGGGACGGGCAAAGAACAGCAGCATGAAGGCGGAGTTGGCGATGCCGACCACATGGCCGGCCACCACCACGGTCGCGATGGCGATCACGATCATGATGCAGGTGCGGGTGCAGGCTGCAATATAGGTCGCCTTGTCCATCGGATGGGCGCACAACTCCGGGTGGCGGTAGATGCGGGTGGCAACCAGCAGCGAGCCGATGGACATCAGGCACATCACGCTCGCATACACGACTTGCGCCAATTGGGACAGGTAGCGGCTGTTGACGGCGGAAGCAAACGGCAGCAGGCTGGCGCCCGCCAGCAGCAGGATCGTGTACCACAGCAAAGGGGTGTCCACATGGCGCACATAGCTGTACAGGCGGTGGTTGGCGGTCCAGTAAAGTGCCAGCACGCCGAAGCTCAGCACCCATGAAATAAAGGTCGGCGCCAGCTCCTGCAAGACACCCAGTAATTCGGCGTTGCTGTGCGCATTGGCGTGCTCGGGCAAGCGCAATTCGATCACCAGCAGCGTCATCGCGACGGCAAAGATGCCATCGACCAGGGCTTCGATGCGGTGCTTGCTGAGTTGCGGGGCGGCGGCTGCGGCGGCAGGGGCGGTGGCGGTGTCGGTCATGGCTAATCTGGCAAGTTGAGCTTGCCGGAAGATTAACCCGCTACGCGCCGCGACGCAAGGCTAGAGGTTTTCCAGCGAATAGATGCGGCGGTGCTCTGCGATCGCATAGCGGTCCGTCATGCCGGCGATGTAGTCGGCCACGCGGCGCGCCTGCGCCGTCGCGTCGCCGCGTTCCGTGCGATAGTCCGGCGGCAGCAGGGAGGGATCGGAGGCGAACGCTTCATACAGTTCGCGCACCATGCGGCTGGCTTTCACACGCATGCGGTTCACCTTGTAGTGGCGGTACAGGTTCTCGTGCAGGAAGCGCTTCAGCTCCGTGGCGTCCTTGCGCATCGGGTCGGAGAAGCGGATCAGCGGCGGCGCGGCCCGCACGTCATCCATGCTTTGCGGCTTGTGCCCTGCGATACGCTCCTGCGAAGTGACGATCAGGTCGTCCGCCAGCGCGGTGATCAAGCGGCGCAGGGTTTCGTAGATGGCGCGGCGGCCCGCCAGTCCCGGGTGCGCGGCTTGCACCTCGCGCCACAGGCGGCCAAAGAATTCCACCTCCTCCAGCTGGGCGATGGAGATCAGCCCGGAACGCAAGCCATCGTCGATATCGTGGCTGTTGTAGGCGATTTCGTCGGCCAGGTTGGTCAGCTGCGCTTCCAGCGAAGGCTGCGTCTTGTCGAGGAAGCGCTGGGCCACGTCGCCCAGCAGGCGCGCATTGTTGACCGAGCAGTGCTTCAGGATGCCTTCGCGCGTTTCGAACATCAGGTTCAGGCCATCGAACGCGCCGTACTGCTCCTCCAGCACATCCACCACGCGCAGGCTTTGCAGGTTGTGCTCAAAGCCGCCGTGCTCTTTCATGCATTCGTGCAGTACGTCCTGCCCGACATGGCCGAACGGCGTGTGGCCCAGGTCATGCGCGAGTGCGATGGCCTCCACCAGGTCCTCATTCAGCCGCAGGTTGCGCGCCAGTGAGCGGCCAATCTGGGCCACTTCCAGGCTGTGGGTCAGGCGGGTGCGGAACAGGTCCCCCTCGTGATTGAGGAAGACCTGGGTCTTGTATTCGAGCCGGCGGAATGCGGTCGAATGAATGATGCGGTCGCGGTCGCGCTGGAACTGCGAACGCGAGGCGTGCGGCGTTTCGGGGAAGCGGCGTCCGCGCCCCTTGTCAGAATGTGCTGCGTAGGGGGCGAGCGTCTCTTCCATATTACTTGGTGCAGGCAGCCAGGGTTTGCAGCAACAGGTCTTGCGGCGCCGTCGTGATGCGGGCGCTGCCCAGCGGCTCGAGCAGGATGAACTTGATCGCGCCGCCTTCGTTTTTCTTGTCCACTTCCATCAGCTCCAGCCAGCGTTCTGCGCCCAGGTCCGGCGCCACGACCGGCAGGCCGGCAGCGGCCACCAGGTCGCGGATCCGTTGCACCGTAGCCTGGTCGATGAAGCCGAGGCGTTGCGACAAATCAGCCGCCATCACCATGCCGCAGCCGACCGCCTCGCCATGCAGCCAGGCGCCATAACCCATGCCCGCTTCGATGGCGTGGCCGAAGGTATGGCCGAAATTGAGGATGGCCCGCAGGCCGCCTTCGCGTTCATCCTGGCGCACCACGTCGGCCTTGATCTCGCAGGAACGGGCGATGGCATAAGCCAGTGCGCCCTTGTCGCGCGCCATCAGCAGGCCGATGTTCGCTTCGATCCATTCGAAGAACGGTACGTCGATGATGCAGCCGTATTTGATCACTTCCGCCAGGCCGGCCGACAATTCGCGCACCGGCAGCGTTTCCAGGGTGCTGGTATCGGCGATCACCGCCTTCGGCTGGTAGAAAGCGCCGATCATGTTCTTGCCCAGCGGGTGATTGATGCCGGTCTTGCCGCCCACCGAGGAATCCACCTGGGACAGCAAGGTGGTCGGCACCTGCACGAAGTCCACGCCGCGCATGTAGGACGCGGCGGCATAGCCGGTCATGTCGCCGATCACGCCGCCGCCCAGCGCCACCAGGGTGGTCTTGCGGTCGGCCTTGTTCGCCAGCAGCGCGTCGAACACCTTCATCAGCGATTCCCAGTGCTTGTGCTCTTCGCCGTCCGGCAGCACCACTTCGATCACTTCCTTGCCGGCGGCAAGCAGCGGGGCGCGCACGCGCTCCATGTACAGCGGCGCCACGGTATCGTTGGAGACGATGGCGACTTTCTTGCCGCCCACGTATTTGGCCAGCAGGCCGGCGTCGTCCAGCAGCGCCGGGCCGATGGCGATCGGGTAGCTGCGCTCGGCCAGGTCGACGTTGAGCAGGATATTGGTTTGTTCGTTCATAGCGGGCAAAGCCTTGGTCACGCAGTTGGGCGCAGCCTGGCAGGCCAGCGCATCGAGCTGGTTGATGATGTTCTGGACCATCGATTGTACGTTGGGACGGCCGGTATCGATGACCAGGTGGGCCATCGCCATGTACAGCGGCTCGCGCTGCTCCAGCAGTTCTTCCAGTTTCTTGCGGGGATCGGCCGTCTGCAACAGGGGCCGGTTCTTGTCGTGCGCGGTACGGGCCAGGATCGAGCTGATCGAAGCGCGCAGGTAGATGACGGTGCCGCGTTCCTTGAGCAGGGCGCGGCTGCCTTCGTTGAGGATGGCGCCGCCGCCGGTGGCCAGCACAATGCCCTGCTGGCCGGTCAGGTCGCGGATCACTTCCGCTTCCCGGCGGCGGAATGCTGGTTCGCCTTCGATTTCGAAAATCCACGGGATCGAGGCGCCCGTGCGGCTTTCGATTTCATGATCGGAATCGACAAACCGCAAGCCCAGCTTGCGGGCGAGCTGGCGACCAATGGTCGTTTTGCCCGCCCCCATCAATCCAACTAAGTAAACATTTTGCATTCACGCATGATAGCGCAATTCATGCTTACCGCGCCGAAAGCTGGTCGGCCACAATCTTCGGCGTGATGAAGACCAGCAGCTCGGTCTTGTCGTTGGTGCGCGAGTTGGTTTTGAACAGGTAGCCCAGCACAGGGAGGTCGCCCAGGAGCGGCACCTTGGACGTGGAGTTGCGCTCGACTTGCTGGTAGATACCGCCCAGCACCACGGTGCCGCCGTTTTCCACCATCACCTGGGTCTTGACGTGCTTGTTGTCGATCGCGAAACCGGCCCGCGTCTCCTGGCCCACGGAATCCTTGGTGACGTCCACGTCCAGCACCACATTGCCATCCGGCGTAATCTGCGGCACCACATCCAGCTTAAGGTTAGCCTTGCGGAACACGATCGAGGTTGCGCCGGAAGAAGTGGCCACCTGGTATGGCAGTTCCACACCCTGTTCGATGATGGCGGGCGCCTTGTCGGCGGTCACCACGCGTGGGCTGGAAATGATCTTGCCGGTACCATCGGCTTCCAGCGCCGACAGTTCCAGGCTCAGGAAGCGGTTGGCATTCGAACCGAACAGGCTGATCGCCAGGCTGCCAGCGTCGGAGCCATTGATGGCGCCAGCCGGCAGGTTGATGAACTGGGTGCCAAGCTGCGTGACGTTGGTGGCGACGGTGCCGGTGCCGCTGCCGCCGAGAGGGGAAGCAGGATAAGCGCTGCGGCCGCCGGTTTGGGTCGCGCTGATCGCGGCGTTGTGGTTGTTGCCGATACCGCCGACAAAGGAACCACCCAGCTTGGCGCCCAGGTTCTTGGTGAAGGTGTCGGACGCCTCCACGATGCGCGCCTCGATCAGCACCTGCTTGGTAGCGACGTCGGTCTTCTGGATCAGCTTGCGCACTTCCTCAATCTTGGAAGCGATATCGGTCACGAACACCTGGTTGGTGCGCGGCTCGATGATGGCGCTGCCGCGCTTGGACAGTACGCGGTTTTTGCTGTCGCCCGCGCCGTCAATGCCGAACACGGTCTTGAACGCATCAGCCTTCTGGTAGTTCAGCTGGAAAATCTCGGACTTGAGCGGCTCCAGGTCGGCGATCTGGGCTTTCTGTTCCATCACCAGCTTTTCCTTGGTCAGCAGCTCTTCCTGCGGCGCGATCCACAGCACGTTGCCGTTCTTGCGCATGTCCAGGCCTTTTGCCTGCAAGACCACGTCCAGCGCCTGATCCCATGGCACTTCCTTCAGGCGCAGGGTCAGGTTGCCCTGCACGCTGTCGCTGGTGATGATGTTCAGGCCCGAGATGTCGGCAATCGCTTGCAGGGCGGCGCGCACTTCCACGTTCTGGAAGTTGAACGACAGCTTCTCGCCGCGATAGCCCTGGGTGCCTTGCACCAGCTTGTTCGGATTTTCCTTGATCGGCTTGACGTCCACCACCAGCTGGGTATCGCTCTGGTACACGCTCTGCTCCCACAGGCCATGCGCTTCCACGGTCATGCGCACGTTGTCGCCTTGCGGCACGGTGGTGATGCGCGTAACGGGGGTGCCAAAGTCGGTCACGTCCAGGCGGCGGCGCAGGGTTTCCGGCAGGCCGGTCTTCATGAAGTCCACTACCACGCCGGTGGCGGTCTGGCGCATGTCCACGGCCACCTGGTTGTTCGGCAGGTCGATCACCACGCGGCCTTCGCCGTTGGTGCCGCGGCGGAAGTCGATGTCGCGCAGCAATTGCTTGCCGGCCGCCTTGGCCGGTGCCGGGGCGGCGGCGGCCACGGGCAAGCCACGCGCATCAACCGCCTGCGCCACTCCGCCGGAACCGTCAATGGTCAAAATGATCGCCTTGCCGTCGATCGCGGTAGCGTAGTTCAGCGGGCGCTTGAGGTTGAATACCAGGCGCGAACGGTCGCCGGCCTGCACCACATTCACGCTGGCCAGGTCGCCCAGGTTGATGTCCTGGCTGGTCTTGCCAGTGCCGTTGACGGTCTGGCCGAAGTCGAGCGCGATGCGCGACGGGTTGGTGATGGCAAAGCCGATCGGCAACTTTTGCGGCGCGTCCTTCATCCCGATCTTCACGATCACATTGTTGCCTTGCTGGTTGGCCGTGATCGATTCGATCGCGTTGCCTTGCTGTGCCTGCGCAACCACCGCGCTGCCGGCCAGCGCCAGCGCGACGCTGGCTTGGCGGCAAAGGCGCTTCAGGGTGTTGATGGCGATCATTTGGAGCTCTCCTTACTTTCCTGCAGTTCCAGCTTCGACATGCGCTCGACCCAGTCGCCGGCCGCATCCTGAACAATTTCACGCACCGTGATCGCGTCTTCGCTGACCCCGGTGATCAAACCATAATTCTGTCCCACGTACTGTCCCTTCTTGACCTGGTAGACGGTGCGGTCAATCTGCAACAAGCCAAGCACCACATTGTTCTTCTCCATGGTGCCGACCATCTTCATGGCATCCAGCGGGAAGCTTTCGAGGAATTCCTTGCGCCGGTTCTGGTCGGGCGCCTGCGTACCGCCCGGGCGGCCTTTGCCCAGTTCGGTCAGCAGCTTGCTGGAGTTGAACGGATCGAGCACGTCGCCAGCGTTATAGGCGAAGGGCACGAAAGTCTTTGGCTCCGGCAGCGGCTTGACGGTCGGCTTGGTCTGCGCCTCGACTTCCTTCATCCAGCTGCGCACCTGTTGCACGTCGCTCTCGCCGCAAGCGGTCAGCAGCAAGGCGCAGGCGAGGGGGGCGAACTTCTTCATCACTGGTTCCCTCCCTTTTTCTTCTTGTCGTTGGCAACCCTGCGCTGCTCGGCCACTTCTTCCGGATCAAGGTAGCGGAAGGTCTTCGCGGTGGCATTCAGCTGCAGGGTGCCGGGCGGCAGGTCCCTGCCGTCGCGGCCCTTGGTTTCCAGCGAAATATTGTTCAGCGTGACGATACGCGCCATGCCCGCCAGATCGCCGGCAAAGGAGCCCAGGTCGTGGTAGCTGCCGTTGACGCGCAGTTCGATCGGCTGCTCGGCGTAGTATTCCTTGACGTCGACGCGGCTCGGCTTGAACAGCTCGAACGACAGGCCACGGCCAGTGCCGGCATTATTGATGTCCGACAGCAGCGCCGCCATTTCGGCCTTGCCTGGCAGCTGCTTCTCCATCTGCACCACATACTGGTCGACCTTTTCCTTCTGTCGTTTGAGCTCGTCCAGGTTGACTGCCTGGCCCACCTTCAGGGTGTACTCGTCGCGCAGCTTCTGTTCCGCTGCCGCGCCCTGTTCCAGGTCCTCGTACTGTTTCTGCCAGGAGAGGAAATAACCGGCCAGCACTGCCAGCCCCGCCACGCCCACCGCCATCAGGATGCGCGGCACAATCGGCCACAGGCCGGGGTGCAGGCCGTTCAGGTTCCTGAACTGGGCGCTGAGCGATTCGCCTAAATCTTTCAAATCAGTTGCCATGTTTTTGCTCTCAGGACTTGACAGCGGCAGGGCCCTTGGCGCCAGGTTTGGCGCCCGGCTTGCCGTCCGGGTTTTCGTCCTTTTCGCGTGGACGCTTGATCATGACCGACAGCTGGAATTCGACGATACGCCGGGCAGATGCTGCCTTGCCCGTGGGGCCGGCCATGCTGCCGGCTTTGACTTCCACCAGGTCGGGACGTTCCAGCCATGGCGAGTTGCCTGACAGGTTGCGCAGCAGTTCGGAGACGCGCTCCTGCGACTGCGCCGCGCCGGTCAGCGTGACCTTCAGCCCTTCCTGCTTGACGGATTTCAGGAACACGCCGGCAGGCGTCTGGCGCACCAGTTCATCCAACAGGTAGACCGGCTGGTTGCGGTCCGCCTGCAAATCTTCGACCGCTTGCTGGCGCGCTTTCAGCGCATCGATTTCCTGGCGCAGCGTGGAAATTTCCGCGATCTTCTTGTCCAGCTCCACGATCGCGCCTTTCAGCACTTCCTGGCGTTTCTCCTGGATCGACAGCTCGCGCGCGTTGTAGCCGCTGACCATGGCCACAATCGTCACGCCGGCCGCCAGGCCGAGGCCGAGCAGGGCGTAAAAGGCGTTCTTGCGCAGCTTGCGCTTTTCCTCCCGGTGCGGGAGCAGGTTAATGCGTATCATCGGTCGAACCTCCGCATGGCCAGGCCACAGGCCACCAGGTATGCCGGCGCATCGCTGCGCAGCGCATTTTCACGCAAGCCCGAAGCCAGCTGCATGCCCTTGAACGGCGAAATCACCGCGCTCGAAATGCGGGTACGGCTGGCGATCATTTCCAGCAGGCCCGGCAGCAAGGCGCAGCCGCCGGCCAGGAAAATCTGGTCGATCTTGGTAAATGGCGTCGAGGTGAAGAAGAACTGGATGGCGCGCGTCACTTCCAGCGCCGCGCCTTCCAGCCATGGCCCCAGCACGTCGGACTGGTAATTCTCCGGCAGGTCGCCGGCCTTCTTGCGCGCCTCGGCTTCTTCGAAAGCCAGGCCGTAGGTACGCACGATATCCTGGGTCAGCGAGTTGCCGCCGAAGGGCTGCTCGCGTTCGTAGATGGTGGCGCCGTCAAGCATGACGGAAATCTGCGTCGACACGGCGCCGATCTGGAACAGCGCGATCACCTGCCCTGCGCCGGCGTTCGGCAGCTGCGAGGTGACGCGGTCCAGTGCGGCGCGTGCGGCGTAGGATTCGATATCCATGACCGAAGCCTTGAGGCCGGCCGATTCGGCAATCGCCACGCGGTCGTCGACTTTTTCGCGACGCGCTGCTGCCAGCATCACCTCGATGTCTTCGGTGGAATTGGCGACCGGGCCGATCACGTCGAAGTCCAGGCTCACCTCGTCGAGTGCAAACGGGATGTACTGGGCCGCTTCGGATTCGACCTGCACCTCGAGCTGTCCTTCGGTCATCCCGGCCGGCAGCACGATCTTCTTGGTAATCACGGAAGCAGGCGGCATGCCCAGCGCGACGTGTTTGGCGCGCGTGCCGCTTTTCTTGACCAGGCGGCGTACCGCCTCGACCACTTGCTCCATATTTTCAATATTGCCGTCGGCAACCGCGCCGCGCGGTAGTGGCTCCGAAGCATAGCGCTCGAGGCGCAAGCCGTCCTTGCCCACTTCGGACAATTCCACCAGGCGCACGCTCGAGGTGCTGATATCTAAGCCAACCAGCGGGCCCTGGGCGCCGCCAAACAGGGCTTTCAGGTCCAATGACATGGATGCACTCCTGACAACTCCATAGACATTTACATATCCAAATTCGTTTAAAAACCCGTGTTTAGACCGCAAACATGAGACAGTACATTAGATGCTAGCAACATTGTCAGCGCAATGTAAAGGTATTTCTCCAGTGCACCATTGATGTTTTGTGAGCGTTTTGCCACACCCAATGTTGCATTTAATGGCTATCAATTAACTAAGTTGTTTAGTTGCCCACAGTAAATATTTCCTGTTATCACGTGCGCTCAGGGGCCAGGGGCCTCATTTATAATGCCTTTGCATAAACCTACTGAAGCTGGATATGACTGCTAATTCCCCCGAGACCTCGGCCAAGAAGCCGAAGGGTTTCCTGCTGGTGGCCCTGATTTCCCTGCTGGGCCTGATTCTCGCCGGCGTGCTGCTGGTGGTGTTCGGCCTGGCCCTGGCCTACCCCAACCTGCCGTCGCTGGACACCATCACCGACTACCGGCCCAAAATGCCACTGCGCATTTACTCCGCCGACAATGTGCTGATCGGCGAGTTCGGCGAAGAGCGCCGCAACCTGGTGCACAGCAAGGACATCCCCGATGTCATGAAGAAGGCCGTGCTGGCGATCGAAGACAGCAACTTCTATGAACACGGCGGCGTCGACTACTGGGGCATCCTGCGCGCCGCGGTGCATAACGCGACCGGCGGCGCCCGCCAAGGGGCGTCCACTATCACGCAGCAGGTAGCGCGCAACTTCTTTTTATCGAGCGAGCAGACGTTCAAGCGCAAGGCATATGAAGCGCTGCTGGCCTGGAAGATCGAGCAGAACCTGAGCAAGGACCAGATCCTTGAGGTCTACATGAACCAGATCTACCTGGGACAGCGGGCCTACGGCTTTGCTTCGGCCGCCCAAATCTACTTCGGCAAGAACCTGAAAGACATTAGCGTGGCGGAAGCGGCCATGCTGGCGGGCCTGCCTAAAGCGCCTTCGGCCTACAACCCGGTGGTCAACCCGAAGCGCGCCAAGGTGCGCCAGCAGTACATCCTGCAACGCATGGCCCAGCTTGGCTATATTACGCCCGCACAGTACGAAGCGGCCAAGAATGAACAGCTAAAAGTGAAAACGGACAGCAGTGCGTTTGGCGTTCATGCCGAATATGTTGCGGAAATGGCGCGCCAGCTGGTGTACGAGCAGTTCAAGGAAGAGACTTACACGCGCGGCCTGAATGTCTTCACCACCATTACCAAGGCCGACCAGGACGCTGCCTACCTGGCGCTGCGCGCCGGCGTGATGGAGTACGAGAAGCGTCACCCTTACCGCGGCCCGGAATCCTATGTCGACCTGCCGGCCAGCAAGTCCGAAGCCGACGACATCATGGAGACCGAACTGGCCGAGCACCCGGACAGCGACAATATCGTGGCGGCCATGGTCCTGAGCGCCGCTCCCGACAAGGTGGTCGCCAGCACCGCCTCCGGCGAAGAAATCACCATCACCGGCGCCGGCCTGGCCATGGGCAAGAGCTGGCTGTCGGACAAGAACCCGCCGAACAAGCGCATCCGCCGCGGCGCCGTGATCCGCGTCATGCAGGAAGGGAAGGACTGGCAGATCACCCAGATGCCGGAAGTGGAATCGGCTTTCGTCTCGGCCAGCACCGAAGACGGCGCGATCAAGGCCATGGTGGGCGGCTTCGACTACAACCGCAACAAGTTCAACCACGTGACCCAGGCCTGGCGCCAGCCGGGTTCCTCGTTCAAGCCTTTCATCTATTCAGCCTCGCTGGAACGCGGCCTGTCGCCGGCCACCATGATCAACGACGCCCCGATCTCCTTCGACGCCGGACAGACCGGCGGCCAGGCTTGGGAGCCGAAGAACTACGACGGCAAGTATGAAGGCCCGATGACCATGCGGCGCGGCCTGACCAAGTCGAAGAACATGATTTCGATCCGCATCCTGCACCGCATCGGCGCCAAGTACGGCCAGGAATACACCACCCGCTTCGGCTTCGATCCAGAGCGCAACCCGCCTTACCTGACACTGGCGCTGGGCGCGGGCGGCGTGACGCCGATGCAGATGGCGGGCGCTTATTCCGTGTTCGCCAACGGCGGCTACAAGATTTCGCCCTACCTGATCGCCAAGGTCACCGATGCCAACGGCAAAGTGCTGTCGCAGGCCAATCCGGACAAGGCTGGCGACGAAAAGAACCGCGTGATCGACGAGCGCAATGCCTTCCTGATGGATTCCATGCTGAAGGACGTGGTGCGCTTTGGTACCGCAACGCGCGCGCTGTCGCTCAAGCGCCCGGATATTGCGGGCAAGACCGGCACCACCAATGATTCGATCGACGCCTGGTTCGCAGGCTACCAGGCCAAGCTGGTGGGCATCGCGTGGATCGGTTTCGACCAGCCCAAGAACCTGGGCAACAAGGAAACCGGCGGCGGCCTGGCCTTGCCGATCTGGATCGGCTACATGGCCAAGGCGCTGAAGAATATTCCGATTGAAGAGCGGCCGATTCCACCTGGCATCATCTCGCAGGATGGCGAGTACTACTATGCCGAGAATCCGCCGGGCGTAGGGATCGACAGCCTGGAAGGGGCGACGCGCGGCACGCCGGCGGAGGAGAAGCAGAAGGACGCGGTCAAGAACGAGCTGTTCTAAACCCGGCAACCTGGGTCAGACCCAAGGGTCTGACCCAGTCTGTTCAACAGCCTGCGGCTTAGGCCGGTCGGGTCTGACGGGACGGCCATCCGGCTTGGGGCAGACCCTGGTTTGCCGGGTTTTAAGGCGCCACCACCACCGGCGCCCCACCCTGCTCCGTCACAATCTCCGACAACGCCGCATAAAGCTCGGTACCACGCCGCGTATCCGTCCACTTGCCATTGACCTGGCGATAATGGAAACCACCGGAGCGCGCCGCCACCCACAGCTCCTGCATCGGCGCCTGCGAGTTGATGATCACCTTCGAGCCATTCCCCACAAACTCGATCTCCAGCACGTTGCCGCTGCGGCTGCACTCCACATCCACCATATCCTGCTCGCACAAGCGGTCCAGCGACGCCTCGATTGCATCCAGGGTCGCTTCAGCCAGGTCCAAAAATTCCGATTCGGTCATGCTACACTCCAAGATTCCTATCAAGCCCCTATTTTAATCGTGAAGTCCCGAATCGCACTTGCTGTCCTTGCAACGACAGTCCTGTTGGCCGGATGTGGCCAAACCGGCCCACTGTACCTGCCAAAGCCACCCGCCAAACCCGCTACCGCGGGCAAACCGGGCGTGGCACCGCCAGAGGCTCCGGTTCCGTCCACCCCACCAGCATCCCAACAGTAAGCTATGTCCCACTTTGAATACCAGAATGGCGTGCTGCACGCCGAAGGCGTCGCGCTCAGTACCATCGCAGAAAACTACGGCACCCCGGCCTACGTTTATTCCAAATCCCAGCTGACCGGCAATTTCGACGCCTACGCCAACGCCTGCGTCGGCCGCGACGCGCTGGTGTGCTATGCGATGAAGGCCAATTCCAACCTCGCCATCCTGGACCTGCTGGCGCGCCGCGGCGCCGGTTTCGACATCGTCTCGGGCGGAGAACTGCTGCGCGTGATCGCTGCCGGCGGCGACCCGAAGAAAGTGATCTTCTCCGGCGTCGGCAAGAGCGTGGAAGAAATGCGCCTGGCGCTGACCCACGACATCCTGTGCTTCAACGTCGAATCGATCCCCGAACTGCACCGCCTGAACGAAGTAGCAGGCAGCATGGGCAAAAAAGCGCGCATCTCGCTGCGCGTGAACCCGAACGTGGACGCCAAGACCCACCCTTACATCGCCACCGGCCTGAAGGCCAGCAAGTTCGGCGTCGCCTTCGACGACGCACTGGAAACCTACCGCACCGCAGCCGCCCTGCCGCACCTGGACGTTTCCGGCATCGATTGCCATATCGGCTCGCAGCTGCTGGACGACGCACCGCTGCTGGAAGCGCTGGACAAGCTGATTGAACTGATCGACGCACTGGGCGCCGAAGGCATCCACCTGCACCACCTCGACATCGGCGGCGGCCTTGGCATCGATTACGGCGACGGCGCACCAGTACCTGTGGGCGACTACCTGGGCCGCCTGTTCAAGCGCATCGACGCCTGGCGCGCCCAGAAGCACGGCGGCAAGCCGATCAAGGTCATCTTCGAGCCGGGCCGCTCGATCGTCGGCAATGCCGGCGTGCTGCTGACCCGCGTGGAATTCATCAAGCACGGCGAAGAGAAGAACTTCTGCATCGTCGACGCGGCCATGAACGATATGGCGCGCCCCGCCATGTACCAGGCCTGGATGGATATGCAGCCGGTGGTGAAGACCGAGTCCGACGCCGCCATGTTCGACGTGGTGGGCCCGATTTGCGAATCGGGCGACTGGCTGGCGCGCGACCGCGAACTGAACGTCGCGCCGGGCGACCTGCTGGTGATGAAAACAGCCGGTGCTTACGGCATGACCATGGCCTCCAACTACAACACCCGCGGCCGCGCCGTGGAGCTGATTGTCGACGGCGACAAGGTCCACATCGTGCGCCAGCGCGAAAACCCAGCCGACTTGTTCGCGCTGGAATCGGTGATCAAGTAATCCTGCCGGGGCGGCAGCCAACGCCGCCCCTACTCATCCTCCGCCGGATCCGGCTCGAACACTTCCATGCTAGTTTTCGCATCCAGGCAGGATGCCCATGCCACCAGCTTAGCGGTGCCACGGGAGCGCGATTTGCGTTGGCGCAGAAGAAGCTGTCAGCGGCGGGGTGCAGCAACGGCGGGCGAAGCAGCTGCTTTGCTGCGCGCCCACCAGACGCGAATGCCGAGCAGGGCAAGCACGATCAGGCCAAACAGAATTGGCTTGTTGAAGTCATGCTTACCGGCGCGCATCCACCAGAAGTGCAGAATCCCAAGCGGGGCAATCACATACACCAGCTTATGCAAGGCCTGCCAGCGCTTACCGCCCAGGCGCCGCACCATGGCGTTGGTGCTGGTCACGGCCAATGGCACCAGCAGCACAAAGGCTGTGAAGCCGACGGTGATGAAAGGCCGCTTGGCGACGTCCTTCAGCATCTCCTGCACGTCGAAGAAATGATCGAACCACAGGAAGGTGGTGAAGTGAAGCAGCGCGTAGAAGAAGGCGTACAGCCCCATCATGCGGCGCAGTTTGAGCAGCCAGTTCCAGCTGGATATACGCCGCAGCGGTGTGACCGCCAGCGTGATGCACAGGAAGTACAAGGTCCACGAGCCGGTATTGCGCGTGATGTATTGCAGCGGCTCGACCAGCCTGTCGGCCGCTACCAGGTAGGCCAGTGCGAAGAACGGCAGCAGCGCCAGCACGAAGGCGATGGATTTGATGACCGTCAGCTGGCGCGGTGTGGGAGTGAAGGCCATCAGTAGAACTTCTTCAGGTCCATGCCGGTGTACAGCGATGCCACTTCCGGATAGCCGTTGAACATCAGCGTCTTGCGCTTGCGCGTGAAGAAGCCGTCTTCTCCGATGCGGCGCTCGCTGGCCTGCGACCAGCGCGGGTGGTCGACGTCCGGGTTCACGTTCGAATAGAAGCCGTATTCATTGGGCGCCGACTTGTTCCAGGAAGTGCGCGGCATCTCGCGCACGAAGCGGATTTTCACAATCGACTTGGCGGATTTGAAGCCGTACTTCCACGGCAGCACCATGCGCACCGGCGCCCCGTTCTGGTTCGGCAGCACTTCGCCGTACATGCCCACCGTGAGCAGCGCCAACGGGTGATTCGCTTCGTCGATGCGCAAGCCTTCGACGTACGGCCAATCCAGCACGCGGCTGCGTACGCCCGGCATTTGCTGGTGGTCTGCCAGCGTGACAAATTCAACGAACTTGGCATTGCCGGTCGGCTCGACCTTCTTGATCAGCTCAGAGAAGGAATAACCGATCCACGGCACCACCATCGACCAGCCCTCCACGCAGCGATGGCGGTAGATGCGCTCTTCCAGCGGCGCCAGCTTGAGCAGGCTGTCGATGTCGAGCGTCATCGGCTTTTTCACTTCCCCCTCGATCTGCACCGTCCACGGGCGCGTGCGCAGCGTGTGCGCATTCTCGGCCGGGTCCGACTTGTCGGTGCCGAACTCGTAGAAGTTGTTGTAGGTCGTGGCGTCTTTGTAGGCCGTCTGCTTTTCCATGACGGCGAAGGCGGGATTGCGCTTGGCGGGCAGTTTGGCAAGGCCGCCGCCTTGCGCCAGCGCCAGTTCCGGGCCGAGGATGGCGCCCGCAGCGGCCAGCTTGATGAACTTGCGGCGCGATTCGAAAACTTCGCGCGGCGTGATTTCGGAAGGTAAGATCAGCATGGTCAGCTCCAGGACTGGTGCAAGGTAATAGCTAAACCTTACACCAGTTTGCTGAAGCCGATATTAAAGCTTGCCGTAGGAATGCAAGCCTGAGAGGAACATGTTTACGCCCAGGAAGGCGAAGGTGGTCACCACCAGGCCGACCACCGCCCACCAGGCCGAGGCCTTGCCGCGCAGGCCGGACATCAGGCGCATGTGCAGCCATGCTGCGTAGTTCAGCCAGACAATCAGGGCCCAGGTTTCTTTCGGATCCCAGGACCAGTAGCCGCCCCAGGCTTCCGCCGCCCACAGCGCGCCGAGGATGGTGGCGATGGTGAAGAAGGCGAAGCCGATTGAGATCGCCTTGTACATTACGTCTTCCAGCACTTCGCCGCTGGGCAGCCGGTCCGCGAAGGAGCCGCGCACCAGGTTGGTCACGGCGAACAGCGCCACCAGCACGCCAACCTTCATGCTGATCTGGCCAATCGCTGCGGTGGTGGATGCTTCCGCACCGGCGATAAAGGCAATCAGGAAGGCTGCCGCCACGATGCCGATTGGTGCGATGACCAGCGCCAGCCACAGCGTGCGCGAGTCTTCATACTTGAGCAGGTAGGCCCAGGCCACCATCGAGGCCAGGGCAAAGGTGCCGTAGCCGATGAAGTTGGCCGGCACGTGGATCTTCATCCACCAGCTCTTCAGTGCCGGAACCAGGGGCTGGATTTCGGATGCGCCGCGCGCCACCGTGTACCACAGCAGGAAGCCGACCGCCGCCGAGATCACCAGCAGCACGAAGGGGCCCAGCGCACGGGTGGCGTAATGCTCTTCGTAGTAGAGGTAGAACATGGCGGTGATCAGCGAGAACAGCACGAACACCTCGTACAGGTTCGAAATCGGGATGTGGCCGATATCGGTGCCGATCAGGTAAGACTCATACCAGCGCACCAGCATGCCGGTCACGCCCAGCACCACGGCTGCCCAGCACAGGATCGAACCTGCCGCAGCGCCCAGCGCCGAACGGGTAAACATGCCGCCCCAGTAGAACAGGGTCGACAGGAAGAACAGGGTGCTCATCCACAGGATTGCCGATTGGCTGGACAACATGTACTTGAGCCAGAAGCGCGAATCGGCCGCTGCCAGCTGGCCGCCGTACATGGCCACGCCCGCCAGCGCCAGCGCGAAGGTCAGCGGCATCAGCCAGCGCACCGGCTTCCAGTACCAGCCCAAGGCGGCAAAGGCTGGCGCAGAAGCCAGCAGGATGCCCTTCTCGTAATAATCCATGTAGGCGCCGAAGCGGTTGAAGGCGTACAGCGCACCCGCGCACAGCACCAGGGCGAACAGCCAGTCAAAGGCCCCCAGGCGCTTGAAATAGCCCGGCTGCTGGGCATAGATTTGTGTTGCTTCCATTTGCTTTCTCCAAAACCTGGCACCAGCTTACGCCGATTGCGGCAGTTTTTCCTTGAGTTCCTTGAATTCTTTCTCGAAGTCCAGCGTCTTGCGCTGGGTGCTCATCGCCATCAGGGCCTCGGCGCCGCCGCTGCCATCGGCGCCATCCTTGATCCAGACCCAGACGCGGCGCTCACGGATGTAGAACATCGCAAACACGCCCAGCACCAGGAACAGGCATCCAATATACACAACGGTCTTGCCCGGCGAACGGGTGACCTGGAATACCGATGCCTTCACTTCGATATATTCATCCAGCTGCAGGTAGACCGGGGCGCCGTAGAAGAAGCTGTCCGACAGTGCATTGGTGGCCAGTTGCAGGAAGCGGCCGTGGCTCTCGTCCATCGCGGCAGGCGGCATGCCATCCTTTTCGCGCGCGGCCTGCCACAGCTCCCACATCGTGCCATTCAGGATCTTCAGGAAGATCTCGGCGGCCTTGGTCTGCTCGGCCTGCGGCACTTTTTCCAGGAAACGGCTGATGGCGAAGAAGCCGGCGCCCTTGTCGTCGCCGGCGAAGATTTCCAGGCCTTTCAGCGCAGAGGCTTCCAGTTGCGCGCGCAGGGCGTCGCCGGCCTTCGATTGCGGCATGGCTTGCGCGGCGTAGCGCGCGGCGGCCTTCTGGCGCAGCGCGGGGTCCTGCACGGCGGCGCGCAGGCGCATCCACTCGCGTACGCTATGCTCGTCGTCGGCCGGGATGCGCAGGTAGCTGAACGGGTCGGACGGGTTGGCGCGCACGCCGGCCAGGTAAACGGTGTCGCCTTCGATGGTCACCGGCTGCATGTAGTTCTGGAATTCGCGCGCCTGGCCGTTCTTGTCGCGCAGCTTGTACTGCACGGACGGACCGACGTTCTTCAAATCCTTGTTGTGGGCGGTCTTGGCGGCCGAACCGAGCTGCTTGTCCAGGCTGCGGGCGAAAGAGTCGTTCAGGCTCTCGCCCTTGGTGACGGCGCGCGCATCCTGATTGCCAATGTTTTCAACGTTAAAGGGACGGAAGTCGGTCCACTCCACCGTGTAGTCTTCGCTCAGCTTGGTCGTGCCATTCACTTCGCCGGTGAGGTTGAAGGTGCCATTGCCGGTACCCTTCATCGGGTAGCCGAGCAGCTTCAATTTGGTGCCGCCGTCTTCAAAGGACGACTGGTAGATCGCCACGCCTTCGAAGATCAGCGGCTTGTTCACTTCCACCACGGCATCCATGGTCTTGCCGGTCTCGTTCGAGCGCACGGTCACGTGGCTGGCGAACAGCTTCGGCATGCCGGTGCTATAGAAGTCGATATCGAATTTATTCAGCTTGATGGAGAAAGGCAGGTCTTGCAGCAGCACGCCGTCCGGACGTTGCAGGATCGCGGTGTTGCCGGTGGTGCCTTCCGGCAGCGCGATGTTGCCGCGATAAGTCGGATTGTGTACGCCCAGGCGGTGCTTGGCCGGGATGTCGGCAATCAGGCCGGTGCCTTCAAAGGCTGTCTTGCCCAGGATCCATTGCTGGAAGCGGATCGGCAGGTCGGAATCGAGCATACCGCCGATCAGGATGATCACGATCGCGCTGTGGGCAAAGATGTAGCCGAACTTGTTGCCCGCGCCGCGCTTGGCGGTTACCAGGATGGCGCCGTCCTTCTCCACGATCTTGGCGGCATAGCCGGCGTGGCCCAGGCGCTGCGCCGTCTGAAGCGCCAGCTGCTCGCGCGCCACCGGCGACTGCCAGTGGGCCTTGTGATGGAAATTATTGAGCGAAGCCTCGCGCACCTTCTCGCGCCAGCTGCGCATATCCTTCAGCATCTTCGGCGTGTTGTGCACCACACACAGCGAGGTCGACACGACCAGCAAGGCGCACATGGAGACGAACCACCAGGAAGAGTAAATCGCGTACAGCCCCAGCTTGTTGAACACTTCGAACCAGAACGGCCCGAACTGGTTGATGTAGTTCGGCATCGGCTGGCTTTGCTGCACGATGGTGCCGATGATCGCGGCGAAGATGATCACCACGAACAACGCGATTGCGAAACGCATCGAAGACAGCAGCTCGACGGTTTCTGCCACTGGGCCGCGCCGGTTGCGCAGCTGGATTCCGGAAGTGGTTGGGGCGTCGCTCATTGCTAAGGGAAAAAATCAGGAGAATAACAACAAAAAGGGCAGCCTGCTTGCGCGGCCGCCCCTTTTCATGTCCAGTACCGCCCTTGCTGCGGGCGGTGCATCACAATTACTTCAAGCCAGCCATGTAGTCGGCGACCGCTTCGATTTCCTTGTCGGACATACGGTAAGCGATGGCTTGCATTTCAGCGCTGGACTTGCGGGTGCCGGCCTTGAAGGCTTTCAGGGTGGCGGCGGTGTAGTCCTGGTGCTGGCCACCCACGCGTGGGTACATGGCTGGCATGCCGGCGCCGGCCGGGCCGTGGCAGGATGCGCAGGCTGGCACGCGGTTTTCAGCGATGCCGCCACGGTAGATCTTCTTGCCCAGTTCGATGGTGTCCTTGTTCTTGGCAGCGCCGGACTTGCTTGGCTCGGTGTTCAGGTAGGCGGCGATGTTCTTCTTTTCTTCGTCGGTCAGCGCCTTGGCGAAGGCGGTCATCACGGTGCCTGGACGGGCGTCGGTGGTGAAGGCCACCAGCTGTTTGTAAACGTAGGCTTCGCCCTGGCCACCCAGTTTAGGGTTGACGGTGATGGTCGATGCACCCTTGGCGCCGTGGCAGGAGACGCATGCCGGAATACCGCGTGCGTTATCGCCTTCTGCAAACAGGGTGGCGCCTTTGGCTGGATCAGCCTTGGCGGCGGCAGGAGCGTGTGCTTCATTGGCGGAAGCCACACCGGTAACAGCCAGCATTGCAACGAACAAGGATTTTACAAATGGCGAAAACGCACGATTCATTCAGACACCCTGGGACAGAAGTAAGTTATTAGTGATAGAGGAATCATTGCAATATAGCATGGCAACAATTCGTAACCCCTTATTGTACAATAGCTTTCCTGCTTTTTTGCCCCCTTTTTGTTGCTTTCCCCATGTCTAAACTCTGGCAAGCCCGCTTTTTCACCACCGTCAACCACCTGCGCGACCTGCCGCGCACGTCGGTGCCAGAGATCGCCTTTGCGGGCCGCTCCAACGCTGGCAAATCCACCGCAATTAACATCCTGTGCAACCAGAAGGGCCTGGCATTTGCCTCCAAGACCCCTGGCCGCACCCAGCATATCAACTTCTTCTCGATCGGCGGCGCGCACGTGGCCATGCACCGCCACGACCCGATCAATATGGACGAACTGCAGTGCCTGATCGCCGACTTGCCGGGCTACGGCTATGCGGAAGTATCGGGCGACGCCAAGAACCACTGGCAGCGCCTGCTGGGCGACTACGTGCAGCGCCGCGACCAGCTGGCCGCCCTGGTGCTGATGATGGACGCGCGCCGTCCGTTCACTGACCTGGACCAGCAGATGATCGAATGGTTCGCCCCGACCGGCAAGCCGATCCACTGCATCCTGACCAAGGCGGACAAGCTGAACCGCAATGAATCCATCAACGTGCTGCGCCAGGCCAAGGCCAAGCTTGACAGCTACGTCGATGAAGACGGCGAAGGCTTCCCCTTCACCGTGCAACTGTTTTCCGCGCTCAAGCGCATCGGCATTGAGGAAGCGACGGCCAAAATCGAAGAGCTGGCCGGCCTCGCCGATGACGGCGCAGCGCCAACTCCTGATGAAAGCGAAGAATGATCACTCCTGATTTCCCAGCCATCCGCATGCGCCGCATGCGCCGCGATCCGTTCTCGCGCGCACTGATGCGCGAGAACACCGTCACCGTCGATGACCTGATTTATCCGGTCTTCGTGGTGGAAGGCGCAAACCGCCGCGAAGCGGTCACCACCATGCCGGGCGTGGACCGTATCTCGATCGACAACCTGCTGAAGGTGGCCGAGGAATGCGTGAAGCTGGGCATCCCGGTGCTGTCGCTGTTCCCGAACATCGACCCATCGCTGAAAACCAATGACGGCGTGGAAGCGACCAATCCGGAAGGCCTGATCCCGCGCGCCGTGCGCGAGCTGAAAAAGAATTTCCCTGAGCTGGGCATCATGACCGACGTGGCGCTGGACCCGTACACCAGCCATGGCCAGGACGGCACGGTCGACGAAAAAGGCTCGATCCTGAACGACGAGACCACCGAGATGCTGGTGCGCCAGGCGCTGTGCCAGGCCGAAGCCGGCGTGGACGTGGTGGGCCCGTCCGACATGATGGACGGCCGCATCGGCGTGATGCGCAAGGCGCTTGAAGACAAAGGCCTGATCCACACCCGCATCATGGCTTACTCGGCCAAGTATGCGTCGGCCTTCTACGGCCCGTTCCGCGATGCGGTCGGTTCGGCGGCAGCCCTGGGCAAGGCGGACAAGTTCACTTACCAGATGGATCCTGCCAATACCAACGAGGCCTTGCGCGAAGTTGCGCTGGACCTGGCTGAAGGCGCCGATATGGTGATGGTCAAGCCAGGCATGCCTTACCTGGACATCGTGCGCCGCGTGAAGGATGAATTCAAGGTGCCGACCTATGCCTACCAGGTATCGGGCGAATACGCCATGCTGAAGGCCGCCGCGCTGAACGGCTGGCTCGATCATGACAAGGTGATGATGGAATCGATGATGGCCTTCAAGCGCGCCGGCGCCGACGGCGTCCTCACCTACTTCGCGCTCGACATCGCGCGCAAGCTCAAAGGCCTGGCTTAAGAAAACAAAAAAAGGGGACGTAACGATTTACCGCCAGGCGGTAATTCGTTACGTCCCCTTTTTGTTGTTTATGCGTTCAAGCCTTTGACGTGGTGCACGCCATCATGGCGGTTCTGCAGCACCTGGGGCATCAGCGAGCCCACGATCATGCCGATAAAGCCCGCCAGCAAGCCAGCCAGCTGCCCCGGGAACGTCGCGCCGAGCGAAGAAATCTGCGGGAAGAACACAATCCAGGTGAAAATGCCGGCGCCCAGCGAGAAGATCGCGCCCTGGGTCGTGGCTCGCTTCCAGTACAGGCCCATGACCAGCGGCACAAAGGCCCCCACCAGGGTAATCTGGTAAGCCGAAGAAACCAGCTCGTAGATCGAAGTGCCGTTCATCTTGATCGCATACAGCAGCACCGATGCCGCAAACACCACAATGGTGGCGCGCATCGCAAACAGCTGCTGCCTGTCGCCCATACCTGGACGCAGGTTCTGCTTGCCTTCCACCACGATCTTTTCATCGCCGTTCAGTCCGCTCACTGCAACCAGCGCCCCAAAACCATGGAGGCGCTTGATGTTCATTACCTTGGCGGTCTGGTCAGGCGCCACGGCATACACGAAAGTCCCCTTGGTGTTGGTGATGATGGCGTTCTGCGGAACGACCAAGGCATCTTTCAGTGTAGCCACAGTCAGCTGCGTATTCACGTACTGGCCCGGCCACAAGCGGGTGTCGGCATTATCGAATACCGCCTTGACGCGGATGACGCCGGCCACCGGGTCGACAGTATTGTCGACAAAGCTCAGCTGGCCGTTGATCGGCTTGCCCGAATTGTTCTGGAAAGCTTGCACTGCCACCTTGCCGGCGCGCTGCGCATCGAGCAGGGCCGCCAGGCTGGATTCAGGCACGGTGAAGGCAACGTTGATCGGGTTCAGCTGGGTCACCGTGGTGAGCGAGGTGCTCAGCTGCACAAGGCTGCCCGGGTAGACGTTGATGGCGCCAACACGGCCATTCAACGGTGACCGGATCTGCGTATAGCTCTGGTCCACCTTGCTGGCGCGCGAAGCGGCTGTGTCGGCCTCCAGCAGCGCGCGGGCGGAATCGACCTGGCTCTTCAGCGTATCGACGGCGCTCTGGGCGATGAAATTCTGGCCGCGCAATTCCTGCGCGCGCTTGTACTGGCGCTCCAGATCGGCCAAGGCCGCGCGGTCCTTCGCCACTTGCGCGTCGGCTTTTTCCACATTGGCCGCTTCGGTGCGGGCGTCGAGCGAGAACATCAGTTCGCCCTGTTTCACGAACTGGCCTTCCTTCACATGCACTTTGACGATGGTGCTGGTGGTTTGCGGGTGCAGGTCGACAGTCGAGATCGGGCTCACCGTGCCATTGGCGGCCAGCGCTACCGGCACATCCTGGCGCAGCGGCGCCACCACGTTGACCGTGGTCGGTCCTTGGTCGCCTTTGCCCTTGCCGCCTTGCGCCTGCCCGGCGCCCTGCCCTGCCGGGCCCTTGCCCGCATACCAGGCGCCGCCGCCAATCGCCACGGCCAGGCCTACCACTACTGCCAAAGTTTTCTTCTTCATGAGATCGAACTACTTTCCTGCATAAAATTCGGGGAATACGAGGGTGGCTTCCAGGCCGCCTTCCGGGTGGTTAGCCAGGCTCAGGCTGGCGCCGTGCTGCTCAGCGATATTGCGCGCAATCGTCAAGCCCAGGCCGGTGCCGCCAGAGGAACGGTTGCGTGAAGTCTCCAGGCGGTAAAACGGTTCGAACACTTGCGCCAGCTGGCCGGGCGGAATGCCCGGGCCTTCGTCGCGGATGCGCACGGTCGACGAACCGGCCTGGCGCTCGACCGACACATGGGCGCGCTGGCCGTATTTCACCGCGTTGTCGATCAGGTTGACCAGGCAGCGGCGAATATCGAGCGGGCGGCCCATCATATCCATAGCGGCGCGGCCTTTCAGGTCGACTTGCTGGCCGGCGTCGGCGGCGTCGCTGCACACGCTGTCCAGCAAGGCGTCGAGATCGACGCGCTGCATGGCTTCGGTAGTGTCCATGCTGCGTGCCAGGTCCAGGCCTTCCTTGACCATCTGCTGCATGGCCGACAGGTCTTCCAGCAGCTTGCCTTGCAGCTCGGCGTCCTGCACCTTTTCCAGGCGCAGGCGCATGCGCGTCAGCGGAGTCTGCAAATCGTGGGTAATGGCGGCCAGCATTTCCGTGCGTTGCGCGATGTGCTGGCGGATGCGCGCCTGCATCGCATTGAAAGCGGCCGAGGCGGTGCGAATTTCCGTCGCCCCGCCCAGCTTGATCGGCGGGTGATTGATATCCTGGCCCAGGTTCTTGGCGGCGTCGGCCAGCTTGTTCAGCGGTCCCATGGTCATGCGCGCCACCAGGTAGGCCAGCACGGCAATACTGAGCAGGAAAGGAACGAACGTGACGTATTCATTGGTGCCGGTCGGCGCCGGCTGGCGCGGCGGCAGGATCGACAGCTTCAGGTGCTGGCCGTCGGGCATGGTCACGGCCAGCGATTCACACGTGCCGCGCCAGATGCCGGTGCCGGCGCCGAATACCGGGAAGGCGGTATAGGTGGGTGTCGGACGCTCGCACGCGTCAGGGCGCTCCAGCAGCGAGCGCAGCGTGTATTCCTTGCCCAGGCGATTGCTCAGTGTTGCGGCAAACTCGCTCAGCTGCGGGCTGACGCCGCTCAGCTGGCCCAGCACTTCCAGCTTGATGGCGCCCATGCTCGCCACGCGCAGGTATTGGTTGCGCGAGTCCGGCAGCACGACGCCGGCGGTGGAAATGATCTGCTCCGCGCGTTCGAGGGCGAAGTAATCGCGGTAGCGCTGCAGGGTGCGCTGGCGTTCATTGACGGCCAGGTACTGCGTCAGGGCGGCGGAGGCAAGAATGCCCAGCATCAGGACCAGGAAGACCCGGCCCGTCATGCCCCGGAAAAAGGATTTCATCAGTCCGGCTCCACGGCCACCGTACCGGCCAGCACATAGCCCCCGTTCCGGACCGTCTTGATGATTTGCGGCAGGCGCGCGTCCTCGCCAAGTTTCTGGCGCAGGCGGCTGATCTGAATGTCGATCGAGCGGTCGAACGGGTCGGCATCGCGGCCCTGGGTCAGGTTCAGCAGCTGGTCGCGGTTGAGCACGCGGTTCGGGTGCTCGAGGAAGACCTTGAGCAGGCGGAACTCCGCGCCGGACAACATGATCACCGTGCCTTGTGGGTTGACCAGGTGGCGCGCGGTCAGGTCCAGCACCCAGTTCGAGAAGCGGATGCGGCTGGCTTTCTCGACGCCGCTGGCGGCGGTCGTCGTGCTGCGGCGCAGGACGCTGCGGATGCGCGCCAGCAGTTCGCGCGGCTCGAAGGGTTTGGGCAGGTAATCGTCGGCCCCCATTTCCAGGCCGAGGATGCGGTCCAGGGGCTCGCTGCGGGCGGTCAGCATGATGACCGGCAGGGTCGAGTGGGCGCGCAGTTTGCGGCACAGGGTGAGGCCATCTTCGCCGGGCAGGTTCAGGTCCAGCACGATCAGGTCGGGCTTCGTGTTGTCCAGCAGCTTCCACATGGCCGCGCCATCGCCGGCGCCATGGGTGCGGTAGCCGTTAGTCTCCAGGTAATCCTGCAGCAGGGTCCGGATATCGCGGTCGTCATCGACGATCAGAATTGAGGCGGCATTTTCCATGCCTACAATTATCCCTTGATACCGCCGGGCCGTGGAACCAGTTTGTATCGCCATGTGTAAACCTTTCCGGTCTATACATTGCGTTACAAACTGGCGTGGTGCGATCAATCCTGGGTCATGACCCAGCTGCCGCTGCCGGCATTCGGCATACTCCAGCTGCCGCTCATTTGCTGCAGGCTGTCGAATTGGCCAATAAAGGCTGTGCCGGAATTGCCATTATCGGACGCTGTGAAAGTGAGGGCTCCATCAGCCCGGACATTGCCGCGGATATTGAAGGAAAGGGTCGCGCCGGCGCAGTTGCCGTTGATATTGCCGCCGTCGATCATCAGGCTGCACATACCGGACACGTTCTGTCCCTGGAGCATGCCGTTGAAGCTTCCCCTCCAGTTGCCCATGAAGCGTAGCTCGGTATCGAGCTTGCGCCCAAGCTTCTGCTTGGAATAGCCACGCAGCGACTGCGTGCCGATCCGGACACTGACTGCTCCAGTTGATTTGTTGGTGTTAGTGAAAGTGGACGCGCATTTGACCTCGATTCCCAGGTCGGGCTCCCACCAGCAAGTTTGCTCGGTCCGCTGGATGAGGTTGCTGTCTTCTTCCGTTGCGTTCCGCACCACCTTAAGGGCATTGAAAGTTCCGGCCGGCACTGTTACCTGCTCCATCGGCAGGACGTTATCCTGGATGGCAAACGTCCTTTGCGTCGCCGCATCAAGCGCACACTTGCTTTGGATAATGCCGGAGCTCTGCCAGCTCATGCCGGCGGCGATCGTATTTGGCGCAACGTTATAAATCGGCGGATTGGGCCCGCCCATGCACGTTGCAGTGGTGGTCCCTACCCAGCGGCCGAGCTTATCGAGGCTCACCGAAATGGTACTCGACGCGTAAGCCAGCGGACTTGCCGCGCTGATGTAGTCATACAGATAGTCGGCGGAGATGGCGCCATCGGCCGCCACGCTGCGAACTGACCTGGTGGTGTAATCATAGGAATCGACAGTGGAGCCTTGATCGTGTGTCGCAATTTCCCAAGTGTAGTAGTCGCCAACGGTTGAGCTAGCAGCCATATAGGTTTTCTGCGCACCGACTTGCCCGGCCTCCTGCGCAACTGAACCATTATTACCCCCTCCACCGCCACCGCAACCCGACATCATCGCCGCGGCAACCATCATTCCGACCCAACTATTACGCATGCATTTCACCAAGAATTTCGAAAAGGCGGCGATGCTGACATAAAGTAATCGAATATGCAACAACTGGATACAAAGTCTTAGCCCGGGGACACTTGGCGGAAACACTCAATATGGAAGATGCTCCCATGTGCTGTGCGAGAGCACATTTTCACAAGTTCATTTCTGAAGGGATTAAAGATGAAAACCTTGCATAAGGCATTCGCCATCGGCGCAGCAATCATCAGTTTTGGCGTGGCAGCCTTGCCGGCCATGGCCGAGGAAGGCCCGCAACACCAATATGCGGCCACTAAATTCGACCCCGTCAAAATGCAGGAACGCATGGACCAGCATGCCAAACGCATGCACGACGCGTTGAAGATCACGCCGGCGCAGGAAGGCGCTTGGCAGGCTTATATGTCGGCGATGAAATCAAATATGCCGCAGCGCGGCCAATTCGACCGCGCGGCATTCAAGGATATGCCGGCGCCGCAGCGCATGGAAAAACACATTGAAATGGCCAAGGCGCACATCGCCCGCATGGAGAGCAACCTGGCCGCCACCAAGACTTTCTACGCCACCCTGACGCCGGAACAGCAAAAGGTGTTCGATGAAAAGGCCAGCCATTTCGGCCACCGCGAACATGGGCGCATGATGCAGCACCATAGCCAATAAAGTTTAAAGGGCGCCCCAGGCGCCCTTTTTTAATCCAGCTTTTGCAGCGATCGCAGGAATTTCTCCGTATCCTGGAAGCCGATGACCCGTGCATCGGGAATCTCCTGGCCGGCGGAATTGAACATGATGATGCCCGGCGGACCGAACAGCGTGAAACGCTGCAGCATGGCCTTGTCGTCGTCGTTATTCGCCGTCACATCCACCTGCAGCAAAATGGTATTGGCCAGTTTCTGCTGCACGGCCGGATCGATGAAGGTCAGCTTCTCCATCTCCTTGCAGGACACGCACCAGTCGGCATAAAAGTCGAGGATCACGGTCTTGCCGCCGGTTTGCGCCAGCACCGCATCCAGGTCCGCCACCGTTTTGACGCGGGTGAATTTCAGGTGGCGTTCGCTGCGGCCGCTCAGCTTTTCCAGCGAATGCAACGGATCGGTGGCGCCCGTCGCCAGGCCGGCAATCTGCACAATCCCCATGACGGCGAATAGCGCTGCAGTGACCTTGGGAATCCATTTGCCGCTCTCATGGGTCAGCAGGTAAAACGCATAACCGACGCCGAGGATGGCCCAACCGATGATCTGCACCTTGCCCGGCAGGACCGGCGCCACCAGCCACCAGGCCATAGCCAGCATCAGCACGCCGAAGAAGCGCTTCACACCCTGCATCCAGAGGCCGGCACGCGGCACCAGGGCGCCGGCGGAAACGCCGACCAGCAGCAGCGGAATGCTCATGCCGACCGCCATCGAGAACAGCGCCAGGCCGCCGATGACAACGTCGCGCGTCTGGCTGATGTAGACCAGGGCCCCGGCCAGCGGCGCTGCCACGCATGGCCCAACGATCAGCGCGGAAATGGCGCCCATGGCGAAGACGCCGGCCAGCTTGCCGCCGGAGTGGCGGTTGGATACGCTTGCCAGGCGCGACTGCATGCCGGCAGGCACCTGCAGGTCAAAGACGCCGAACATGGACAGCGACATGCCCGCCATCAGCAATGCGAAGGCACCCAGCACCCACGGGTTTTGCAAGGCCGCCGAGAGCCCCTGTCCAATCAGGCCGGCCGCAATGCCAAGCGCCGTATAAACAATGGCCATGCCCAGCGAATAGCTGAGCGACAGGACGAAGCCGCGCGAGCGCCGGCCGGGGCCAACGCCGTCGCCCACGATGATCGAGGACAGGATGGGCACCATCGGCAGCACGCATGGGGTGAAGGACAGGCCCAGTCCAAGCAGGATGAACAGCGGCGCAATCACCAGCAGGCGGCCACCTTTCAGGGCCGATTCGATCTTGCCCATCTCACTGTCGCCGGAAGCCTTGGCCTCCGCTGCCGCAGGAACCTGGGGAGCTGCCGCGCTGGCCGTGGCCGCAGGCGTATCGACCGCAGGCTGCTGCGCCGTGCCTGGCACACTCTGTGCGCCCGGCGCCGGGCTCTTGGCGCCGCCCAGGCCGAACAGGTTGTTGCCGGCTGCCGAACTGGCGCCGCCGACCACCATCAGGCGCGCCGTCGATTCCATCGGCGAATAGCACAAGCCTTTTTCCGAGCAGCCCTGGCTGGTCGCCTTCAGGGTGAACGGCCCCGGCGCCTGGACCGGGATCAAGATCGTCACCTGGTTGTGATAGGTCTCGACGTTCTTTTTAAAGGTTTCGTCGTATTTCACCTTGCCCGGCGGGATCTGCGGCGCACCCAGCGTCGCCCCGTCGGCGTCGAACTTGAAGCGTTCACGATACATGTAATAGCCGTCGGCGATCTCGTAAGTCACCGCCACGGCTTTGCCTTCCACCACCTTGGCGGAAAACTTGAATGCGACCTGTGGATCAAGGAATTCCTCGTCGGCGCGCGCCGTACCAGCGAACAGGATGACAAAGAGCGAGAGCGCGGCAAACAGCCACGCTGGGAAGGAGGACGCTTTACGGTGCATGGTCTTGGACGGTGAATCGATCGGGCACGCCAATCTTACACCGGCAGGCTTAACGCCGCTTTAAGCTGTTACCAGTGGAAATAAAAAAAGCCGGGCAATGCCCGGCTTTCTAATAAACCTGACTGATATTACTCAGCGGTTGGTGCCTCGTCAGCGGAGGAGACTTCTGGACGGTCCAGCAGCTCAATGAAAGCCATTGGAGCGTTGTCGCCATGACGGAAACCCATTTTCAGGATACGCAGGTAGCCGCCGTTGCGGTTTGCGTAGCGTGGGCCCAGTTCAGCGAACAGCTTCAGAACCATCTCGCGGTCGCGCAGACGGGAGAAGGCCAGACGCTTGTTGGCCAGGGTGTCGGTCTTGCCCAGGGTCAGGATTGGTTCCACAACGCGACGCAGTTCCTTTGCCTTTGGCAGGGTGGTCTTGATCGCTTCGTGACGCAGCAGCGAAACAGTCATGTTGCGCAGCATTGCCAGACGGTGGGACGAGGTACGGTTCAGTTTACGGAGGCCGTTACGGTGACGCATGGTACTTCCTTTCGATAATGTTTAAATCCGAGATCTTCGATCGCCTTGGCAAGCCCAGGCGCGGTCCGGTTATCAGTTAAATACGCCCGCCGCAGGTGCAGCGGGCGGCACAGCAAAATTACTTCTCGAGGCCTGCAGGTGGCCAGTTCTCGAGTTTCATGCCCAAGGTCAGGCCGCGCGATGCCAGCACTTCCTTGATTTCGTTCAGCGACTTGCGGCCCAGGTTCGGGGTCTTCAGCAGCTCGTTTTCGGTGCGCTGGATCAGGTCGCCGATGTAGTAGATGTTTTCTGCTTTCAGGCAGTTGGCCGAACGCACGGTCAGTTCCAGGTCGTCCACTGGACGCAGCAGGATCGGATCGACCATTGGAGCGCGGGATGGCGCTTCAGCGGTGGTTTCGGTGCCTTCCAGGGCAGCAAACACGTTCAGCTGGTCGACCAGCACGCGGGCCGATTGACGGATCGCTTCTTCCGGGGTGATCACGCCATTGGTTTCAATGTTGATGATCAGCTTGTCCAGGTCGGTACGCTGCTCCACACGCGCCGATTCGACAGCGTAGGAAACGCGGCGCACTGGCGAGAACGATGCATCCAGGATGATGCGGCCGATGGTCTTGTTGGCGTCTTCCGACAGGCGACGCACGTTGCCAGGAACGTAGCCGCGGCCTTTTTCGACCTTGATCTGCATGTCCAGCTTGCCGCCGGCAGTCAGGTTGGCGATCACGTGTTCTGGGTTGATCAGCTCGACGTCGTGCGGCAGGTCGATGTCCGATGCCATCACTGGGCCTTCGCCTTCTTTCTTCAGGGTCAGGGTCACGGAGTCACGGTTGTGCACCTTGAACACGACACCCTTCAGGTTCAGCAGCAGGTCAACCACGTCTTCCTGCACGCCGTCCAGCGAGGAGTACTCGTGAACGACACCGGCGATGGTGACTTCGGTCGGCGCGTAGCCGGTCATCGAAGACAGCAGCACGCGGCGCAGCGCGTTGCCCAGAGTGTGGCCGTAGCCGCGCTCGAATGGCTCCATCACGACTTTGGCGTGACCGTGGCCCAGGGCTTCAACATCGATAATACGTGGTTTCAACAAGCTATTTTGCATGTAAATGTCCTTTTCATTACCCTCGGCTCGTTACACCGATAAGGCTGATGGCATTAAATGGAAAAGGCGGGACCGAGTCCCGCCTTGGTACAGCACCCGCGATTAACGGGAATACAGTTCGACGATCAGCGATTCGTTGACGTCAGCAGCGATTTCGTTACGCTCTGGGAAGGACTTGAAGGTACCTTCCATTTTCTTGGAGTCAACCGACACCCAAGCTGGCATGCCGACTTGTTCAGCCAGCGACAGCGCTTCAACGATACGGGTCTGCTTCTTCGACTTTTCGCGCACGGCGATCACATCGCCTTTCTTCACGTTGAAGGAAGGGATGTTGACCACTTGGCCGTTCACGGTGAAGGCTTTGTGGGAAACCAGCTGACGCGCTTCAGCGCGGGTCGAGCCGAAGCCCATGCGGTATGCAACGTTGTCCAGACGGGATTCCAGCAGTTGCAGCAGGGTTTCGCCGGTTGGGCCCTTGCGGCGCTCAGCTTCAGCGAAGTAGCGGCGGAACTGGCGTTCCAGCACGCCGTACATACGCTTGACCTTCTGCTTTTCGCGCAGCTGGTTGCCGTAGTCGGAGGTGCGGGCGCCGGATTTCACGCCGTGCTGGCCTGGCTTGACGTCCAGTTTGCACTTGGAATCCAGGGAGCGGCGTGCGCTCTTCAGGAACAGGTCGGTGCCTTCACGGCGGGACAGTTTTGCTTTTGGTCCGATATAACGTGCCACGGTATATTTCCTTTAATGATTGAATGACGCCCCAGCCGCATCGGAATGCGGTTAGGCGCTAGCCTGGTCCACTTTCGACTCAGGCGTGGCTAAAGCCTCGCCGGCGAACCGGAAAGGCAAAAATAGCCGGACAGTATAACCGTTTCCGGCTCACTGTTCCAGCGATTTTCTGTTGCAGAAAAACGGTGGCCGGTCCACACCAGACCGGCCATGGTCTTGCTGACTAATTAGATGCGACGACGCTTAGGAGGACGGCAGCCGTTGTGCGGCACTGGGGTCACGTCCTGGATCTCGGTGATCTTGATGCCCAGGTTGTTCAGTGCGCGAACAGCGGATTCGCGGCCAGGACCAGGGCCCTTGATGCGAACTTCCAGGTTCTTCACGCCGCATTCCTGCGCAACTTTACCAGCGGCTTCAGCAGCAACCTGCGCTGCGAACGGGGTCGACTTACGCGAACCCTTGAAGCCAGCACCACCGGAGGTCGCCCACGACAGAGCGTTGCCCTGGCGGTCGGTGATGGTGATGATGGTGTTGTTGAAGGAAGCGTGAACGTGTGCGATACCTTCAGCGACGTTCTTCTTGACTTTCTTGCGTACGCGAGCGGCTGCTGCGGAGCTTTGTTGCTTAGCCATAGTAGTTCCCTAATTATTTCTTCAGCGATTGAGCGGCTTTGCGCGGGCCCTTGCGGGTACGTGCATTGGTGCGGGTGCGCTGACCGCGGACCGGCAGGCCCTTACGGTGACGCAGACCACGGTAGCAGCCCAGGTCCATCAGACGCTTGATGTTCATCGACAGTTCGCGGCGCAGGTCGCCTTCCACGATGAATTTGCCGATTTCTTCACGCAGCTTTTCCAGCTCGCTGTCGTCCAGGTCCTTGACCTTCTTGTTGGTTGCAACGCCGGCTTGTGCGCAGATGAACTGCGAACGAGGACGGCCGATACCGTAGATCTCGGTCAGGCCGATAACGGTGTGCTTATGATTTGGGATGTTAACCCCTGCAATACGTGCCATTCGTTATTCCCTCGAATTAACCTTGACGCTGCTTGTGACGAGCTTCCACGCAGATTACGCGGACCACGCCCTTGCGCTTGATGATCTTGCAGTTGCGGCAGATGCGCTTAACTGAAGCGTTAACTTTCATGATTGCACTCTCTTATGTTCGAAATTGCTTAATTAATTACTTTGTCCGGAACACAATACGGGCCCGGCTCAGGTCGTAAGGCGTCAATTCAACCGTGACCTTGTCGCCAGGGAGAATGCGGATATAGTTCATCCGCATTTTACCCGAAATGTGGCCGAGTACCACGTGGCCGTTTTCCAGCTTTACTCGAAAAGTTGCATTAGGCAAGTTCTCCAGGATCTCGCCCTGCATCTGAATGACGTCGTCTTTTGCCATTTATCGTGTCGGAAGTCCGCCCTTGAAGTTAGCTTTGCGCAGCAGCGATTCATATTGCTGCGACATCACATAGTTTTGCACTTGAGCCATGAAGTCCATGGTCACAACCACAATAATCAACAGCGAAGTACCACCAAAATAGAACGACACTTTCCACTGGGCTTGCATGAATTCCGGCAGCAAGCACACGGCGGTAATGTACACGGCGCCCGCCAGGGTCAATCGCATCAGGATCTTGTCGATGTAACGGGCTGTCTGCTCACCGGGACGAATCCCTGGCACAAAGGCCCCGCTCTTCTTCAAGTTGTCCGCAGTTTCCTTGCTGTTGAACACCAGTGCGGTGTAGAAGAAGCAGAAGAAAATGATTGCCACGGCGTACAGCAGTGCATGGATTGGCTCACCAGGAGCCATCGACGCAGCCAGATCTTTCAGGAAGCGCACCACCGTGTTGGCGGGGTCCGCACCTTTCGAAAACCAGTCCACGATGGTAGCCGGGAACAAGATAATCGACGAAGCGAAGATCGGCGGAATCACGCCTGCCATGTTGAGCTTGAGCGGCAGGTGGCTGGTCTGCCCACCGTAGATCTTGTTACCGACCTGACGTTTGGCATAGTTGACCAGGATCTTGCGCTGACCACGTTCCACGAACACCACGGCGTAGGTGACGGCAGCCACCAGCAGCACGATGAGGATCGCCGACGGTGCACCGATGGCGCCTTGCGACACCTGGGAGAACAAGCCACCCAGTGCGTTCGGCAGACCAGCAGCAATACCGGCGAAGATGATGATCGAGATGCCGTTACCAAGACCGCGCTCGGTAATCTGCTCGCCCAACCACATCACGAACATGGTGCCGGTCAGCAGCGTCACCACGGTGACGAAGCGGAAGCCCATGCCAGGGTCGATCACCAGCAGGGGCTGTGCTTCCAGCGCCACCGCGATGCCGAACGCCTGGAACAGTGCCAGACCGACAGTTGCATAACGGGTGTATTGGGTAATCTTGCGACGGCCCGATTCACCTTCTTTTTTCAGCGCCTCCATCGTCGGGGACACGATCGACACCAGCTGCATGATGATCGAGGCCGAGATGTATGGAGTAATGCCCAGGGCAAAGACTGTGAAGCGCGACAGCGCGCCACCCGAGAACATGTTGAACATGCCCAGGATGCCGTTCTGCTGCGATTCGAACAGTCGTGCCAGCTCTACCGGGTTGACACCCGGAACAGGGATGTGTGCACCGATACGGTACACCACCAGAGCGCCCAGCAAAAACCACAGCCGGTTCCATGGGAAGCCGGCGGCGGCGGATTTAGCAAGCTGTTGGTTCGTTGCCAATTTTCGCTCCGATTAAGCTAGCTGACTCAGGCTACCGAGCCGCCAGCTGCTTCGATGGCTGCTTTCGCGCCAGCGGTCACCTTCAGGCCTTTTACGGTCACTGCTTTGGTGATTTCGCCGGAAGCGATCACACGTACGTCGCGTGCCAGAACATTCAGCACGCCGGCCTGTTTCAGCACCAGGATGTCGACTTCACCGACAGCCAGGGCGCTCAGGTCGGACAGACGCACTTCAGCCTTGAAAGTGGCATTCAGGGATTTGAAGCCACGCTTAGGCAGACGACGCTGCAGAGGCATTTGACCGCCTTCGAAGCCGACTTTGTGGAAGCCGCCCGAACGCGATTTCTGACCTTTGTGGCCGCGGCCTGCGGTTTTACCGAGGCCGGAGCCGATACCGCGGCCAACGCGGCGCTTAGCGTGCTTCGCGCCTTCTGCTGGTTGAATGGTATTCAGTTGCATTGTTTTCTCCAGTTCCTAAGGGTCGCTTAGGAAACGACTTTAACGAGGTAGGCGACCTTGTTGATCATGCCGCGCACAGCAGGAGTGTCCTGCAGTTCGCTGACAGAGTTCACACGACGCAGGCCCAGGCCACGCACGGTAGCGCGGTGGTCTTGACGGGTGCCGATCAGGCCCTTCACCAGTTTGACTTTGATAGTGCTCATTGAAGTGCTCCCTATTAACCCAGGATCTCTTCAACCGACTTGCCGCGCTTGGCAGCGATGTCAGCTGGAGTGCTCATTTTGGCCAGGCCGTCCAGGGTGGCGCGCACCAGGTTGTATGGGTTGTTCGAACCGGTGGACTTCGCCACCACGTCGGTCACGCCCATCACCTCGAAGATAGCGCGCATCGCGCCACCTGCGATTACGCCGGTACCTGGCTTAGCTGGCGACATCATCACTTTCGACGCGCCGTGGCGGCCGGTGACGGTGTGCTGCAGGGTGCCGTTCTTCAGAGGAACCTTGATCAGGTTGCGGCGGGCTTCTTCCATTGCCTTCTGCACACCGACTGGAACTTCTTTCGACTTGCCCTTGCCCATGCCGATGCGGCCATCGCCGTCACCAACCACGGTCAGCGCTGCGAAGCCCATGATGCGACCACCCTTGACCACTTTGGTCACGCGGTTGATCGCGATCATTTTTTCGCGCATGCCATCATCCGGCTTATCGGATGCCATTTTTGCTTGCATTTTTGCCATGATCGTACCCTTAGAACTTCAGGCCAGCTTCACGCGCGGCTTCAGCCAGCGCCTTGATGCGGCCGTGGTAACGGAAACCGGAGCGGTCGAAGGCGACTTCGGTGATGCCCGCTTTCAGTGCTTTTTCTGCGACACGCTTGCCAACCAGTGCGGCAGCGGCGGCGTTGCCACCCTTGCCAGACTTGCCAGCCAGCTCGGCGCGTACTTCCGCTTCCACGGTCGAGGCCGAAACCAGAACTTTGGCGTCCGGGCTGATCAGGTTCGCGTAAATGTGCAGGTTGGTGCGGTGGACCGACAGGCGGTTCACTTTCAGTTGCGCGATCTTGATGCGAGTTTGACGTCCGCGGCGCAGACGAGATTCTTTTTTGTCCATCGTCAGCCCCTAATTACTTCTTCTTGGTTTCTTTGAGCTTAACCACTTCGTCCACATAGCGGACACCCTTGCCCTTGTAAGGCTCAGGGGAGCGGTAAGCACGCACTTCGGCAGCCACCTGGCCAACCTTTTGGCGATCGACGCCAGAGATGATGATCTCGGTTGGGGTTGGGGTTGCCACCTTGACGCCGGCAGGCATGTCGTGAACGACTGGGTGCGAGAAGCCCAGGGACAGGTTCAGCTTGTCGCCTTGAGCCTGGGCTTTGTAGCCCACGCCGACCAGGGACAGCTTCTTCTCGAAGCCCTTGGTGACGCCCACTACCATGTTGTTGACCAGGGCACGCAGGGTGCCGGACATGGCGTTCGATTCACGGCTGTCGTTCACCACGTCGAAGGACAGGGTGCCAGCGTTGTTTTCAACTTTAACCAGGCCGTTCAGGCTCTGGGTCAGGGTGCCCAGCGGGCCCTTGACGGTGATCGCTTGTGCGGAGATGGCAACTTCGGCGCCAGCAGGCACAACGATCGGCATTTTAGCTACACGAGACATTGTGTTACTCCTTAAGCCACGAAGCAGATGACTTCGCCACCAACACCGGTAGCGCGCGCCTTGCGATCGGTCATGACGCCTTGCGGGGTCGACACGATTGCCACGCCCAGGCCGTTCATCACGGTTGGGATCTCATCTTTGCCTTTGTAGATACGCAGGCCTGGACGCGAAACACGTTCCAGACGTTCGATCACAGGACGGCCTACATAATATTTCAAACCGATTTTCAGTTCCGACTTGCCCTCAGAGGTGGACACGGCGAAATCTTCAATGTAACCCTCATCCTTCAGGACGTTGGCAATCGCAACTTTAACCTTCGACGATGGCATTGCCACGGAGGTCTTTTGCACGGTCTGTGCGTTGCGAATACGGGTCAGCATATCGGCGATAGGATCGCTCATACTCATTGCTTATTCTCCTATTACCAGCTGGCTTTGGTCATACCCGGGATCTCGCCACGCATGGCGAATTCACGGAGCTTGATACGACCCAGGCCGAATTTACGGAAGGTGCCACGTGGGCGACCGGTGACCTGGCAGCGGTTACGCTGACGGGTTGGAGCCGAGTTACGCGGCAGTGCCTGCAGCTTCAGGCGTGCTTCGTAACGCTCTTCTTCCGACTTGGTCTGGTCATCAATGATGGCCTTCAGAGCGGCGCGCTTGGCAGCGAATTTAGCCACCAGGTCAGCACGCTTCTGTTCACGGTTAATCAGTGCGAGTTTTGCCATGATCGTTTAGTTCCTGAACGGGAATTTAAAGGCGGCGAGCAGCGCTTTGGCTTCGTCGTCGGTCTTCGCGGTGGTGGTGATCGAGATGTTCATACCACGCAGTGCGTCGATCTTGTCGTACTCGATTTCCGGGAAGATGATCTGTTCTTTCACGCCGATGTTGTAGTTACCACGGCCATCGAAGGATTTGCCAGACACACCACGGAAGTCACGCACGCGCGGCAGGGCCACGGTGATCAGACGGTCCAGGAATTCGTACATGCGGGCGCCGCGCAGGGTCACCATGGTACCGATCGGGTAGCCTTCGCGGATCTTGAAACCTGCGATTGCCTTACGGGCCTTGGTCACGACTGGCTTCTGGCCGGCGATCTTGGTCAGGTCGCCAACAGCGTGCTCGATGATTTTCTTGTCAGCCACGGCTTCCGAGAGACCCATGTTCAGGGTGATCTTGGTCAGGCGCGGCACTTCCATCACGGAGGAGTAACCGAATTTACCGGTCAGCTCAGCGACGATCTTGTCTTTGTACAGTTGTTGCAGACGGGCCATTTCTGATTACCCTTTCACTACTTCGCCGTTCGACTTGAAGACGCGGACTTTTTTGCCGTCCACTTCTTTAAAGCCTACGCGATCTGCCTTACCGGTCGCAGCGTTGAACAGAGCAACGTTGGACACGTGAATAGGCATGGTCTTATCAACGATGCCACCTTGAACACCAGTCATCGGGTTTGGCTTAACGGCTTTTTTAGCCACGTTAACGCCGTCCACCACGACGTGCTCAGCGTCTACACGCTGGGTCACTACGCCGCGCTTGCCCTTGTCCTTACCAGTCAGGACGATGACTTCGTCGTTTTTGCGAATCTTATCCATTGTCTGACTCCTTACAGGACTTCCGGTGCCAGGGACACGATCTTCATGAACTTCTCAGTGCGCAGTTCACGCGTCACTGGGCCAAAGATACGGGTACCGATCGGTTCCAGCTTGTTGTTCAGCAGGACAGCAGCATTGCCGTCGAACTTCACCAGCGAACCGTCCTGGCGACGCACACCCTTAGCGGTGCGCACAACCACGGCGTTATAAATTTCACCTTTTTTGACACGGCCGCGAGGCTGAGCCACCTTAACGGTGACTTTGATCACGTCGCCGATGCCAGCGTAACGGCGCTTGGAACCGCCCAACACCTTGATGCACATGACTTCCTTGGCACCGGTGTTGTCGGCTACTTCGAGCCGGCTTTCAGTTTGAATCATAGTTATCTCTTTCCCAACTTAAGCCGAAGAATCCACACAATGCGGACATCGGTCAGTCTTGGTCCCGCCAGCGCGCACGATGCGCACTGATTGGGTGCTTGATCTTCATACAAGTACTGACCGCTATCGCGTCTGCGGAGAGAAACTTTGCGGCGGATACATGGACGAAGCCCGCAAGTATCACATAAAACCTGCGGGCCTGCAAGAACTAATTAAATTGTGGCCGGGAACTCACGCTCCCGGCTTGCAACTTACTTAGACGATTTGTGCAGCTTGCACTACACGGGTCACCGTCCACGCCTTCGTTTTGGAGATCGGACGACCTTCCACGATCTCTACCGTATCACCGGCTTTGACCTGGTTGGTCTCGTCGTGCGCATGGTACTTGGCGCTGCGGACGATGATCTTGCCATACAGAGGGTGCTTGACGTGACGTTCGATCAGAACGGTAACGGTCTTGTCCATCTTGTCGGACACGACTTTACCGATCAGAGTACGCTTCAGCTTAACTTGTTCGGTCATTTCGCTTCCTTCGAGTTCATTACCGTTTTCACGCGGGCGATGTCGCGGCGGACCTTCTTCAGCTGCGAGCTGTTGCCCAGCTGCTGGGTAGCAGCTTGCATACGCAGACCGAACTGCGCCTTCAGCAGGTCGTTCAGTTCTTTCTGCAGTGCAGCCTGGTCTTTGCCACGGAGTTCAGATGCTTTCATATTTCACTCCAATTATTGGCCAACCTGGCGCACCACGAAGGTGGTAGCCAGAGGCAGTTTAGCAGCAGCCAGACGGAACGCTTCGCGTGCCAGTTCTTCGCCAACGCCATCCATTTCGTACAGGACTTTGCCTGGACGGATTTCGGCAACGTAGTACTCCGGATTACCCTTACCGTTACCCATACGGACTTCAGCAGGCTTGTTGGAGATCGGCTTGTCTGGGAAAACACGGATCCAGATACGGCCACCACGTTTGATGTGACGGGTCATTGCACGACGAGCGGACTCGATCTGGCGTGCAGTGATACGGCCACGAGCCACGGCCTTCAGGCCGAACTCACCGAACGACACGTTAGTGCCGGTGGAGTGCGAAATGCCGGTGTTACGGCCTTTCTGCTCTTTACGATATTTCCTGCGGCTTGGTTGCAGCATGCTTATTCTCCTGCTTTATCAGCTGCAGCCGGCTTGGCAGCGCGGCGGGCGGCTGGGGCTTTGGCGCCTGGAGCTGGACGGCGGCCAGCTGGCTTACCGTCTTCGCGGCGCGGGCCACGTGGCTTCTTCTCTTCAGCCGGGGTCTCGATGACTGGCGCTTCGCCGGTGGCGGAGCGGTCGCCCTTGTAGACCCACACCTTGACACCGATGATGCCGTAGGTGGTGGACGCTTCGGAGGTACCGTAGTCGATGTCCGCCTTCAGGGTATGCAGAGGCACGCGGCCTTCACGATACCATTCGGTACGGGCGATCTCGATGCCGTTCAGACGGCCGGAGGACATGATCTTGATGCCCTGGGCGCCCAGGCGCATTGCGTTCTGCATGGCGCGCTTCATGGCGCGGCGGAACATAATACGCTTTTCCAGCTGCTGGGAGATCGAGTCAGCGATCAGCTGAGCGTCGATTTCCGGCTTACGGATTTCTTCGATGTTCACGTGCACTGGCACGCCCATGATCTTGGTCAGGGCGGACTTCAGGACTTCGATGTCCTCGCCCTTCTTGCCGATCACGACGCCAGGACGCGAGCTGTACACGGTGAAGCGTGCGTTCTTGGCAGGACGCTCGATGACGATGCGGCCTACGGAAGCGTTTTTCAGCTTCTTCTTCAGGAAAGCACGTGCCTTCAGGTCTTCGTTCAGCATGGAAGCGAAGTTACCGTTGGTTGCGTACCAGCGAGATGCCCAGTTACGGGTGACCGCCAGACGGAAACCGGTTGGATGAATTTTCTGACCCATCGCAGCTCCTTAGTTACCGACAGTCACGTAAATGTGACAGGATTGTTTCGAGATACGGTCGCCACGACCTTTAGCGCGTGCAGTGAAGCGCTTCAGGATTGGACCCTTTTCGACGTAGATCGTTTTCACGAACAGTTCGTCGATGTCGGCACCGTCGTTGTGCTCGGCGTTCGCGATGGCGGACTCCAGAACCTTCTTGACGATGAACGCGCCTTTTTTCGGGCTGAACTGCAGGATGTTCAGCGCGGCGTCAACCTTCTTACCGCGGATCAGGTCAGCGATCAGGCGACCTTTTTGATCCGACAGGCGAACGCCTTTGAGGATAGCTTTAGTTTCCATTATTTCTTAGCCTTTTTGTCAGCAGCGTGGCCCTTGAAGGTACGGGTCAGCGCGAATTCGCCGAGCTTGTGACCAACCATGTTCTCGGAAACGTACACAGGCACGTGGACCTTGCCGTTGTGCACGGCAATGGTCAGACCGATGAAGTCAGGCATGATCGTCGAGCGACGGGACCAGGTTTTGATTGGTTTTTTGTCTTTGGTCGCTTGTGCGGCTTCGACTTTTTTCACCAGGTGGGCGTCGCAGAACGGCCCTTTTTTCAATGAACGAGTCATGGTTTATCCTTATTTCTTGCCGCGGCGAGAGACGATCATCGAAGAAGTACGCTTGTTGGAGCGAGTCTTCTTACCCTTGGTCTGCTGGCCCCATGGGGACACTGGATGACGACCAGCTGCGGTACGGCCTTCACCACCACCGTGCGGGTGGTCGATCGGGTTCATCACCACACCGCGGACGGTTGGGCGAACACCGCGCCAGCGCATCGCACCAGCTTTACCGATCTTGCGCAGGCTGTGTTCAGCATTGCCGACTTCGCCGATGGTGGCGCGGCACTCGATGTGCACGCGGCGCACTTCGCCGGAGCGCAGGCGAACCTGGGCGTAGGTACCTTCACGGGCCATCAGGACCACAACAGCACCAGCGGTACGGGCCATCTGGGCACCTTTACCTGGCAGCATTTCCACGCAGTGGATGTTGGTGCCGACTGGGATGTTACGGATTGGCAGGCAGTTGCCGGCCTTGATCGGCGCTTCCGAACCGTTCAGCAGGGTATCGCCAACAGCAACGCCTTTCGGGGCGATGATGTACTTGCGCTCGCCGTCGGCGTAGCACAGCAGGGCGATGTGTGCGGTACGGTTTGGATCGTATTCGATACGCTCCACTTTCGCCGGGATGCCATCCTTGGTGCGCTTGAAGTCCACAACACGGTAGTGGTGCTTGTGGCCACCGCCGATGTGGCGGGTGGTGATGTGACCGTTGTTGTTACGGCCAGCAGTCTTGGACTTCTTTTCCAGCAGGGCGGCGAACGGACGGCCTTTGAACAGGTCGCTGTTCACAACCTTCACCATGCCGCGACGGCCTGGGGAGGTTGGCTTCATCTTAACGAGTGCCATTATTTAGCCTCCTCGGTGAAATTGATTTCCTGGCCTGGCTTCAGGCACACGAAAGCACGCTTGGTGTGGTTGCGGCGACCGATGAAACGGCCGGAACGCTTGACCTTACCTTCGCGGTTCACGGTCTGCACCGATTCCACTTCAACCTTGAACAGCAGTTCAACGGCGGCCTTGATTTCTGGCTTGGTCGCATCCTTGGAAACCAGGAACACGATCTGTTCGTTCTTTTCCGCAACCATGGTGGCTTTTTCGGAAATGACCGGAGCCAGCAGCACCTTCATCAGGCGCTCTTCGCTGTGTTTGATAACTGCGCTCATGCCAGCATCTCCTCAATCTGTGCCAGAGCTGCCTTGGTGACCAGGACCTTCTTGTAGAAGACCAGGGACATTGGGTCAGCGTGACGTGGCTCGACAACCAGCACGTTCGGCAGGTTGCGGGAAGCCAGTTCCAGGTTTTCCTGGATGGTGTCGGTAACGATCAGGACGGAGTCCAGACCCATGCCGGTCAGCTTTTGCGACAGCAGCTTGGTCTTAGGAGCTTCGATAGCCAGATCTTCGATCACAACCAGACGCTCTTCGCGGGCCAGCTGGGACAGGATCGAGCAGATACCTGCGCGATACATCTTCTTGTTGACCTTGTGCGAGAAGTTCTCGTCAGGGGAGTTCGGGAAGATGCGGCCACCACCACGCCACAGCGGGGAGGAGGACATACCAGCACGAGCACGGCCGGTGCCTTTTTGGCGCCATGGCTTCTTGGTCGTGTGGTGGACTTCTTCACGGTCTTTTTGCTTGCGGTTACCGCTACGTGCGTTAGCAGCGTAAGCAACGACGACTTGGTGGATCAGCGCTTCGTTGTAGTCACGGCCGAAGACGGTGTCAGCGGCGGCTACGTTGGAGGCGACTTGACCTTGCGCGTTCAAGAGCTTCAGTTCCATCGATTAAGCTCCCTTCTTTGCTTTAACTTTAACAGCTGGCGATACAACAACCTGGCCGTTTTTCGCGCCTGGTACTGCACCCTTCACCAGCAGCAGCTGGCGATCAGCGTCGATACGAGCGATTTCCAGGTTCTGGGTGGTGACGGTGACGTCGCCCATGTGACCGGTCATGCGCTTACCTGGGAACACACGGCCTGGATCCTGCGCCATACCGATCGAGCCTGGTACGTTGTGCGAACGGGAGTTACCGTGGGTTTGACGACCCGATGCGAAGTTGTGACGCTTGATGGTACCGGCATAGCCTTTACCAATCGACACACCTTGCACGTCGATCTTTTGACCGACTTCGAACAGGGAAGCGGCGATAACTTCACCAGCTTTCAGTTCGGATGCTTTAGCTGCGTCAACGCGGAATTCCTTGATGAAGGAACCAGCTTCAACACCTGCTTTAGCGTAGTGACCGGCAGCAGCTTTAGTCACGCGGGATGCGCGACGCTGACCGAAGACAACCTGAACAGCGGAATAACCATCCACTTCAGGAGTTTTGATTTGCGCAACACGGTTGTTCGATACGTCGACAACGGTGACTGGGATCGAATCCCCGTCATCGGTGAAGATGCGCATCATACCAACCTTGCGACCGAGGAGGCCAAGGCTCATTTTTTCTCCATTCCCACCTACGATTGGGCGGGGCTTTGTTTAACTACAAAAAAAGATACGGGCATAAAAAAGACGAACCCATACCGAAGCCGGCTAGTGTACCGAGAATTTCCTCTTGACGCAACAGCTTTGTACGAGGTATGTCAGTGTTTTCCACATGGCGCGCCACGTTTCGCCAACGCGCTATGTTGGTCCGGTTATCAGGAGGATAAAATGGTCAAGATGGCAAGCTCTGCAATGATGACGCTGTGCCTCGCCAGCGCCCTGCCCGCATGGGCCCAGAGCTGATTGTCGCCATCTTGCGCAACGATACGGCGGAGACCGAACATGCCCGGTGGTATCTGCATTCGTCCCTGGCCTTGCAACTGCTGCCGGCCGTACCCGAGCCTGCCGCCTGGCTGATGCTGCTAGCCGGCCTGCTCCTGACGTGAGCGGGCGGCATGCCGATTTCTGTATCGCCACAGCAAAAAATGTGATTGGGATTGCACTATTGCCACTCCTAAGCTGAGTGGACAACCACTACAAAGGAGACTCCATGAAACGCTTTCTGGCAGCCTGCTGCCTGGCTCTGTGCGCCTTCGCCGCCCAGGCGGTTACCCTCACCGGCCTGCAGAATGCCCATGACCCGGGCACCATCACGAAAGATGGCGATACTTATTTCAACTTCACCACCGGCACCGGGATCTGGTATTCGACCTCCACGGACTTGATCAACTGGCAAGGTGGGCCGGGACCGGTATTCACCACCTACCCGAGCTGGATCACCAGCAAGATCCCCAACTTCAGCGGCTCGTTCTGGGCGCCGGACGTGATTCACATGAACGGCTACTACTATATTTATTACTCGGTCTCGACGTTCGGCACTTCCAGCTCGGCGATCGGCGTGGCGCGCTCGGCCTCGCTGAAAAACCCTGCGTGGACCGACCTGGGCATCGTGGTCGAATCGTTTGGCGGCAGCAGCGAGATCAACGCCATCGACCCGGCGCTATACCGGGACCATGACGGCAAGGTGTATATGAGCTACGGCTCCTTCTTCGGCGGCATTGGCGTGGTCGAGATCAACCAGTCGACCGGCAAGCCGGCCGGCAACGTCACCAAAATCCTGGGCGGAGGCGGACTGGACATGGAGGCGCCCTACATTGCGCGCGACGGCGGCTACTACTACCTGTTCGTCAATCGCGGCGCCTGCTGCAAGGGCGTCGACAGCACCTATTACGTGGAAGTGCAGCGCGCCACCAGCATCACCGGCCCCTACTCCGGTACCCGCACCGCGCTGCCGAACGTGGACGGCAAGTACAAAGGCCCCGGCCATATCGGCGTGCTGAAGCAGGATGGCTGCAACTTCACGTCCATCCATTATTACGACCTGACCGACAACGGCAATCCCAAGCTCGACATCCTGCGCATGACCTACAGCGGCGGCTGGCCGACGCTGACCCGCAATTTCACCGACTTCGCGGGCTGCGGCGGCATGAGCGACGGGCCGTATGTGATCAAGTCACGCCTGAGCGGCAAGGCGCTGGCGGTCGCCAATGCCTCGACCAGCGACGGCGCCATGGTGCAGCAGCAAACCTACAGCGGCGGCAGGCACCAGCAGTGGTACCTGATCGGTCACGGCGATGGCCAGTACAGCATCATCAACGCCCTCAGCCTGCGCAGCCTGGACAATTGGCAGAACTCCACCACCGCCGGCACCAATATCGCGCAATGGGGCTATTGGGCCGGCAACGGCCAGCAATGGAGCTTCGCCAGCCCCGCCAGCGGCTGGTACACAGTGAAGAACCTGCTGAGCGGCTATGTGGTCGACGTGCAGAACAAGAGCACCGCAGAGAACGCTCAGATCATCCAGTGGCCGCTGAATAGCGGCAGCAACCAGCAGTGGAGCTTCACGCGCCCATAGTGGCGCTCACGCGGGCAGCTTCGCGCTACGCTTGGCCGGTCAGGGAGGATCGAACATGAAGACTTCGCACCGGCTAGCAACGGCAATCGCGGCGGCGTCCTGCGTCGCCGCCAGCTCGCCCGCATGGGCCCAGACGCGCTTCCTGGAGGGCGCGGTTTCATTTGACTATATCCGGATGACGGCAACTGCCATCGATCCCGATGGCCCGGCGCCCGGCGTGATGCTGACGCGCGCCCCGCGCGGTTTCCTGCATAACGAGCTTTGCTTCGTTCCTGACTCCTGCCAGCAGGTGAACTTGTACGACCAGCCGGAGCGTCCGGACAGCTCGACCATGCCGCTTCATTCGTCCATCGGCTACCTTGGCAGTTCTTCCTCCGTCAGCGTGGCGCCAGACCAAACGTCAGCCACCGCGCATATCGAATTCACCGAAGGCACAAAGCAAAACAAGGGACAGACCGGCGCCGACCTGCTCCTGCCCGGCTTCGAGGTACTGCCGAACACCTTCGCCACCTTCAGTGTGCGCCTGCATGGCGGGCTCAGTGCGACCAATCCGGACTTTCCCTATTATGGCTCGCTGCTCGCCTTTTCCCAATTCGTGCAGCCGTATGGGTTTGGCGAACCGCAGTTCACCCTTTTCCAGCTGGTTCCGAGACCGATCGCCCAATTATTCGACCAACGCATGACCGCCTACGTACGCAACGACACTGAACAGGTCGAGCAAGCCTGGTGGGATTTGCGCTCGGGCTTCGAACTGCAACTGCTGGTGCCCGAGCCCTCCTCCTGGCTGATGCTGCTGGCCGGACTTGGTGTGCTGGCCGCTAGCGGCAACTTGCGGCGCGGCCTGGCCCGCACATGAACCAGCGCAAGCAATCGCGACCTGCTCCGGCAACCGCAGGTAGCCACGGAACACATCCGGCTGGCTACGTCCCAAGCGGGCCTGCAGGATATGCATCAGGTCCTGGTAGGCAGCGCTGCCGGGCGCCGGTGCACACGGCAGCGACATGCGATAGACCGGCGCTTCGCCGTGCCCCGCGACAGCCACCGCGCGGTAGGCGCTAACCACCACGCCAACCAGCTCCGTTCCCGGACGGATATCGAGCTGCCATGCCACCGTTTCATAGCTGGCCAGCACCAGCAGCACACGCAGACCGCGCTGGTCCAGCATGACGCGCACCGGATCGCCCGGCTGGCCGCCCGTGTATCCGGCGATGAGCGCCAACTGCGCGCCATCGGCCAGCGCCGGCGTCAGCAAGCCGCCCGGCAGCATTACGCTGGCTCCGCCGGCACGGTGGCCGGATTATTCAAGTTGTACCAGTCAACCTTGCGCGTGGCGACCATGATTGCAGCCAGCACGGCGAACAAGAGAATCGCGCCCAGCATCAGGGCATTGTTTTCCGAATTGAGCAAGCCAAACAGGATGCCATACAGGCCGCACAAGGCGCCGCCAAAGCCTGCGCCGCGCTTCCAGTCATGCATGACGTGCGCCAGGTAGTAGCCGATCAACACGATGCAGGCCGCGCTGGCCGCGATGTAGGAGGCAACGAAGGCATAGTGCTCGGACAGGCTGACCAGCAACAGGAAGAACAGGGCCAGCGCGAGGCCCACCAGCAGGTATTGCACCGGGTGGATGGGCAGGCGCTTCATCACTTCGAACAGGAAGAAGGCGGCGAAGGTCAGCGCGACGAACAGCAGGCCGTATTTCGTGGCGCGGTCGGCCATTGAATACACGTTCACGGGTTCGATGAAACTGGCCATGATCGTATCCAGAGGCCCAAGGCTGGCGTCGCCCTGCCCCGCGGACTGCTCGCGCTGGCGCAGCTGCGCCTGCGCCTCGCTAGCCAGCGACGAGATGCGCCACACCGCCTGGAAGCCTTTGTCACTCAGGTTATATTGCTCCGGAAGGAAGCGGCCAGTGAATTGCGGATGCGGCCAGGGCGAAGACATCACGAAGCGGTTATTCCGCGCAAGTGGCACAAACGCCTGGCTGTTCATGCCTGCCAGGTTCAGGTTGAAACTGAACGTTATCGCGCCCGGGGCAGCATCTTCCATTGCGAGCGTGGCGTGCAAACCCTGACGCGATGAATGCAGTCCAGAACCCTGCTCGAATTCGATACTGCGCGTGCCCCACACCAGGCGCGGAATATCCCGCACGCCGCGCACATCCGCCACCACCATCGAAATGAAGGGCCGGTCAGGCGTGATCTGTGAACCAGACTCGGTATGCGGCAACTCGCTCATTGTCGGCAGGATGAAATCACCGCTGATCTTGTGCGCGCCATTGAACATCAGCACCTGGTGGATGCCGCGGTGGCGCCGTTCCGTGCCAAGGTTCGATTGCACATCAAGCTGGTTGGGGAAGACCAGGTGGCGCGAGTGCTTACGATAGCGTTTAATCTCTGGCTTGCCGTCCTTGTCTTTCTCTTCGACGGTATACACCTCGTCATACGGCATCACCAGCACAGGCCCATAGATTTGCTGCTGGCCGACCGAATCGGCGGCAATGCTGCGGGCAGCTTCATCGCGGTAGGCGATGCGTTCGCTGATGGTCGATTGGATCATGGCCAGCGGTATACCGAGCAGCAGCATCAGTACGCCGACAATGAAGGCTTTGACCAGGAGTCGTTTTTGCATGGTTTGGCGCTTCCTATTGTTATTGAGGTTGCGCCAGTGTAGTGAGCGATTATGCGTTGTTGATGCGCTCAGTGTGAAGCGGCAGCAGGAGCGTAGCGCGGCAGCCGCCGTCTTCGCCGTTTGCAACCTGCGCGCTGCCGCCGTGCAGCGCCGCGACCTCGCGCACGAAAGGCAATCCGAGTCCGGTGCTTTTGGCGCCATCGGGGCGCGGCAGGGAATAGAAACGTTCAAACAGGCGCGCTTTGGCATAGGCTGGGATGCCCGGGCCGGCGTCGCTCACGCTGATTTCGACATGTCCATCGCTGCGGTGCGCGGAGAGACGCACTGTGCTGCCGGGCGGCGCGAAACCAATAGCGTTATCGAGCAGGTTGCCCAGGGCCTGGCGCAACAAGAGGGCATCGCCCTGCAGCTCCAGCGCCGGCTCGGCATCCATCTCCAGCGTCAGTTGGCGGGCAGCGAGGCGGGACTGGAAGTCTCCTGCGACGTCTTGCAGCAGGCCGGCTGCATCGAGCGGAATGGCGTCATCGATACGTTGCTGCTTTTCGACCCGTACCAGCGCCAGGAGCTTGTCGATCAGATCGCGCTGGCGGGCGTTTTGCGCCTGGATGGTGGCGAGGAACTGGCGACGCTGCTCGGGTGGCATGTCTTCTTCCAGCAGTTCGGCAGCGGCCTGGATGGCGGCGATCGGGCTTTTCAATTCATGCGTCAGCGTGTGCATCAGGGTCTCGACGTAATCCTTGCCTTCCAGCTTGGCGCGCATGGCTTCCAGCGCGTGGCCGAGGGTACTGATTTCGCTGCTGCCCAGCTTCGGCATGACGGCTTTGCGTCCATCTTGCACCGCTTCCACGAAGACCATCAGTTTGTTGACGGTGCTGGCCATGCGCCATGTGATCACAACGCCAATCAATAGCGACAGGCCAAGCAGCAAGGCGCCCCACTTGAGGATTTTGCGCTGGCTACGCTCAATGAAGCCCTGCACGCTGGAGATTGGCTTGCCGACTGTCAGCACTCCGATGATGCGGTCGCCGTCGCGCACCGGCGCTGCCACGTACATCACCAGGCTGCCGTATTCGCCCGGCACGTCGCTCGACATGCGGGCGCCGTATTTTCCGCGCAGCGTGAGGTAGACGTCATTCCAGCGCGAGTAGTCCTGGCCGACTGCCTTGCCCTCGGAATCGAAGCGCACAATGCCTTTCCCATCGGTGATAGTGATGCGGTTGCCGGCACTGCGGCTGGCGGCGGCGATTTTCGTCAGCAGCGTTCGAGCGCTCGCTCCCTCCTTCATATCATCGGCGACGATCTGGGCCAGCAATTGCGCGGTATCGACCATTGCGGCCTCCAGCGTGGAGCGGGCGCCGGGTTTGACTTCCTGCACAAAGATGTTGAGCAGGAACCAGGCCGCCAGGCCGACGATCAGGAAATAGCCCAGAAGGATGCGCAGGCCGATCTTCATGCGCCAGGCTGCAAGCTGTAACCCATGCCGCGGTGGGTCTGGATAGGGTCGGCGCTGTCGTCGATCGCACGCAGTTTGGCGCGCAGGGATTTGATGTGGGCGTCCACCGTGCGGTCCAGGGTATCAGGGGCGTCGCACCAGACGCGGTCCATTAGCTGGGCGCGCGAAAGCACATGGCCGGGGTGTTCGACCAGGGTTTTCAGCAGCAGGTATTCGTAGCGGGTTAAGTCCAGCGCGTGGCCGGCGAAGAGGATGCGGGCTTCCGCGGCGCGCAGCTCGAATGTCTTGCCGCTCGCGGCAGCCGGTGCTGCGGCGAGCGGCGCAGGTGCGCCAGCGCGGCGCAGGATCACGCGCACGCGCGCCACCAGCTCGCGCGGCGAAAACGGCTTGGTCACATAATCGTCGGCGCCGATTTCCAGGCCCACGATGCGGTCGATCTCATCGCTGCGCGCGGTGAGGAAAATCACCGGCGCTTCGGAGAACTGCCGCAGGCGGCGGCACACATCGAGGCCGCTGATATCGGGCAGGCCGACATCGAGGATCACCAGCGCCGGCGGCTGATCGCGCGCTGCGGCCAGCGCCTGCTCGCCCAGCGTTACATGGCGCGGCACAAAGCCCTCCTTGCCGAGAGCGAAAGCGATACTGTCTGCAATCGCCTGCTCGTCTTCGACGATGAGGATGGTTTTGTCGTTCATTTCTGCTTATCGTCGTCGGCTGCCTTGTCGGCCGCTTCCTTGGCTTTCTGCTGGCTCTCTTCCATCGCCTTCATGGCATCCTGTGCCTTGTTGCGCTGGGCGCCCATGGCCTTGATATCCTGCGCAGCCTGGTCGACCGGGGTCTTCTTGCCGCAGGCGCTGGCCAGCAGGGCGAGTACGGCGATAGCAATCACGCGTTTCATTCTTGTCTCCGGAATAAAAAAAGGCCGGGCATCGCTGCCCGGCCTCTATTATGGCTTATGCCACGTAACGCTTAGAACTCGTAAGTTGCAGCGGCGCCGAAGGTACGCAGGGCTGGGCTGGTGAAGCTGAAGCCATCGCGCCAACGTACTGCCTGCTCCTTGTTGAACAGGTTGTAGACGTAGGCGCTCAGGGTCAGGTGTTTCACGCCGCGGTAGGTCAGGTTGTAGTCCACGATGACCGGTGGTTTCACCTTGCTGCAGGCATCCATGTTTTCAGCGGTAACCTTCTGCTCGACGCAGTAGTTCGGCGAGTCTTCGCTGTTGTTGCTGTAAGCGCTCTTGAACTTGAAGGTCAGGCCCTGATCCCAGGCGCCGACTTTCAGCGATGGACGCACGTTGACGATCAGGCGCGAGCCGCGGTCCCAGGTACCGAACTGGTTCGGCAGGTACTCGTTGGCGACCACGTCGAACTGCTGGTACTTCCAGCGATATTCGCCGTCGATCTTGACCGAGTATTCTGCAACGCCGGCGATGCGGCCCTTGTTGAACGCTTCGAAGTCGAAGCCCGAAGTACGGGTCTTGCCGCTGTTGACGTACGGGTTGTAGACCAGGCCCATGGTACCGACGCCACCGAAGTTCGCGGTGGTATTCGGATTGTACTTCTTGGCCAGGGCGATGAACTCGTTGTCGGCAGCGGTGTTGTCCACGCGGACCAGTTGGCCCGGGGCCAGCGACGCTTCATTGCGCAGCAGTTCAGGCACGGTACGGGTACCGATTTCGTCCTTGCGCTCGATGTGGTAGTAGTCGACCGAGAACCAGGTGTTCTTCACTGGCTCGAAGAAGATGCCGGCGGTGAAGGACTTCGAGGTTTCCGGCTTCAGGTCCGGATTGGAGGTGGTGAAGTTCGGCAGGCTGCCCAGGCAGTCGCTGTTGCGGAAGGCGTTAGCGCGCTGCTTGTCGGCAGGGGTTGCGCCAGGGGCGTTCTGCACGATGTTGTTCAGCTCAGTCGCGGCCGGGCAACGGCGCAGGTCGACCACGCTGTTCTGCACCGAGCTGCGGCCCAGGCCGTTACCGGTTTCAACGATGTTCGGTGCGCGGAAGCCGCCGGTGGCGGTAGTACGCAGGATCAGGCCGTCGAACGGGGTGTACTTCAGGCCCAGCTTAGGCGATACGTGGGCTTCGGACTTGTTGGTCTTGTCCAGGCGCGCAGCCGCGGACAGCTCCAGGCCCTTCAGCAGAGGCACCAGGGTTTCGCCGAACACGGCGCCCTGGTAACGCGAATCGCTCACCTGCAGGCCGAAGATGCCGACCAGGTCACCGCGCAGCACGTTGTCCGAGCTGGCCATTTCGTAGTGTTCCTTGCGCACGTCGGCGCCCACTGCGAAGCTCATTGGGCCGGCTGGCAGTTGCATCACTTCGCCGGTCAGCAGGCCGTCGATGAAGGTGATTTTTGCCTTACCGGCAGTGGTACGGACCGGGAACATGGAGTCCAGCAGGGCTGGATCGTTCTGCTGGCCGAACTTGTAGGTGCCGTTGACGATGGCGTCGGTGTAGCCGACGGCGCTAGGAGCACGGGTAGCCTTGGTCGCCTTCGAATCCATGTAGCCGACGGCGCTCTTCCAGTCGTAATCGCCCAACGAACCTTCCAGGCGCAGCATGACGCGGTTCTGGTTGGAGTCGGTGCGGTTGAAGTTGAAGCCGTCGCCGGTATCCAGCAGGCGGGCACGGATTTCAGTCGGGGTGGCGTACGGATTATACGCGTGGCCAACCGGCAGCTTAGGATAGGAGAACGGACCTACCATCTTGCCGTCGATCGCGTTGTACCACACGCTGCGGCTGGAGGTGGTGCCGCCGTTCTGGGTCGAGAACGGAGCAACGATGTATTCGGTTTGCGCGCCAGCCGAAGTGATTTCGAAGTTGGCGTCGATGTCGCCGGCGATCTTGAAGTGGGTGTTGCTCAGCAATGCCCAGCGGCGGTTGTCAGTGGTCTGGCCAGCATAAGGCAGGGCGTCCCATTTGCAGGCGCCGTCTTTTGGATCGATGGCGTCAACCGGGCAGCTTGCTGCCGGCTTCAGGACGCCGCCTACCAGGTAGTTGCCGGCTGGCGAATAGGTGCTCTTGGCATCCCAGGTCGAACGGCCCGGGGTCTGGCGGTGCCAGTCAGGTACCAGGCCCTTGTCGCGCATGTCGCCGGTGGACCAGCCGTCCGCCTTGCGGCCTTCCACGGCCAGGTAGGTGTTGTAGCCATCTTTCTCAACGTCGCCGAAGCCGAACAGGCCGGATACGGAACGGGTGCGCTGGTCAGCGAAGTGCTGCGCTTGCGCATAGTTGGCCTTCAGCTTGATGCCGGTGTAATCCTTGCGCAGGATGATGTTGACCACGCCAGCCATGGCGTCGGAACCGTAGGTGGCGGATGCGCCATCCTTCAGCACTTCGATGCGTTCGATCGCGTCAGCCGCAATCGCGTCCAGGTTGGTGAAGTTTTCTTGTGCGCCGTCGGCCAGGCCGTACTGCGCGATGCGGCGGCCGTTGACCAGGATCAGGGTCGCAGCTTTGCCCAGGTTGCGCAGTTCGATGCCGGAGGAGCCGGTGGCAAAGCTGCCGGAGCTGGCGGAGGCGGAGCTGATGTTGGTGTCGACGGCGGAGATCTGAGTCAGCACGCCCAGCACCGAGGTCTGGCCGGTGCGCTCGACGTCAGCATGGGTGAAAGTCTGCAGGGCGCCGGCGTTTTCGCGCGCGCTCTGTTTGATGCTGGAACCGGTGATCTCCACGCGTTGCAGCTTAGGTGCTTCGGCTTCTTGTGCGAAAGCTGGGGCGGCGAATGCGACTGCCACAGCGGCAGCGATTACGCTCTTATTCAGGTTTGGCTTAGCGTTCAACTATTTCACTCCCTAATATTTACTTATGAAAAATAAAAGCCGTGAATGATAATCGAAAAATTGGGAATGTGGCTAGTTTTACCGAACGTTCAATAATTGTCTTAAAGTGTCACCAATATGTATTTGCTGTTCATTTGGCAATTTGCCGAATTTAATTTGTTATCAGAAAACAAAATAAGAAAGCCCGCATATGCGGGCTCTTTCGTTTTCACGCCTCGGCGCAAATAAAAAAGCCCGCCGAAGCGGGCTTTTCTTGTCTTGCGACGAAACCGGGATTACTGCAGTTTGATTTCGACGTCCACGCCAGCTGGCAGGTCCAGCTTCATCAGGGCGTCAACAGTCTTGTCGGTTGGATCCACGATGTCCATCAGGCGCTGGTGGGTGCGGATTTCGAACTGGTCGCGCGAAGTCTTGTTCACGTGCGGGGAACGCAGCACGTCGTAACGCTGGATACGGGTTGGCAGAGGAACCGGGCCTTTTACCACAGCGCCGGTGCGCTTGGCGGTGTCAACGATTTCCAGTGCGGACTGGTCGATCAGCTTGTAGTCGAAAGCCTTCAGGCGGATACGGATCTTTTGGTTTGGAGCGGACATGCTTATTCCTTAAAAGAACGAACCGGCAACAATATGTTTCCGGCAATGTATGTAAATACTGCGACGGGCCGACATGATAGCACATGCCGGCCCGTTTTCGATCAGACTAAAAAACGATTAGTCGATGATCTTGGCAACCACGCCGGCGCCGACGGTACGGCCGCCTTCACGGATTGCGAAACGCAGGCCTTCTTCCATAGCGATCGGGGAGATCAGCTTCACGGTGATGGAGACGTTATCGCCTGGCATAACCATTTCTTTGTCCGCTGGCAGTTCGATGGAACCGGTCACGTCGGTGGTACGGAAGTAGAACTGTGGACGGTAGTTGTTGAAGAACGGGGTGTGACGGCCGCCTTCATCTTTCGACAGAACGTAGATCTCGCCGGTGAAGTGAGCGTGCGGCTTGATCGAGCCTGGCTTCGCCAGAACCTGACCACGCTGAACGTCTTCACGCTTGGTGCCGCGCAGCAGCAGGCCAACGTTGTCGCCGGCTTGACCCTGGTCCAGCAGCTTGCGGAACATTTCCACGCCGGTGCAGGTGGTCTTGACGGTGTCAACGATACCAACGATTTCGATTTCTTCGCCGACCTTGATCACGCCGCGCTCAACACGACCGGTCACCACGGTACCGCGGCCGGAGATCGAGAACACGTCTTCCACTGGCATCAGGAAGGTGCCGTCAACAGCGCGCTCTGGGGTTGGGATGTAGGAATCCAGGGCGTCGGCCAGGCGCATGATGCACTCTTCGCCCATTTCGCCTGGCTGGCCTTCCAGCGCCATACGTGCCGAACCCTTGATGATTGGCAGGTCGTCGCCTGGGAATTCGTACTTGGACAGCAGCTCGCGCACTTCCATTTCGACCAGTTCCAGCAGTTCTGCGTCGTCAACCAGGTCGCACTTGTTCAGGAACACGATGATGTAAGGAACGCCAACCTGACGCGCCAGCAGGATGTGCTCGCGGGTCTGCGGCATTGGGCCGTCAGCTGCGGAGCAAACCAGGATCGCGCCGTCCATCTGCGCAGCACCGGTAATCATGTTCTTGATGTAGTCGGCGTGGCCTGGGCAGTCAACGTGAGCGTAGTGACGGGTGGCGGTCTCGTACTCGACGTGGGCGGTGTTGATGGTAATGCCGCGTGCTTTTTCTTCTGGAGCAGCGTCGATCTGGTCGTAAGCTTTCGCTTCGCCGCCGAACTTCTTCGACAGAACGGTTGCGATTGCAGCGGTCAGGGTGGTTTTGCCGTGGTCAACGTGACCGATGGTGCCAACGTTCACGTGCGGTTTAGTCCGCTCGAACTTTTCTTTTGCCATTTTAATTCTTCCTCAGAACTTTAGATTTAAGGTCAAACCAGGCGGGGGGATCTTCCCCCGCCCGGGTAAATATCAATTTTACTTCGCTTTAGCGGTGACGATTGCGTCGATCACGTGCTTAGGCGCCTCGGAGTAGTGCTTGAACTCCATGGTGTAGGTCGCGCGGCCCTGGGTCGCGGAACGCAGGATGGTCGAGTAGCCGAACATCTCCGACAGAGGTACCTCTGCCTTGATGATCTTGCCGCCGCCGCCTGGGATCTCGTCCATGCCCTGCACCATACCGCGGCGGGACGACAGGTCGCCCATCACGGTACCGGCGTAGTCTTCCGGAGTCTCGACTTCCACAGCCATCATTGGCTCCAGAATCACTGGGTTGGCGCGACGGCAAGCTTCCTTGAACGCCATCGAACCGGCCATGCGGAATGCATTTTCGTTCGAGTCAACGTCGTGGTAGGAACCGAAGGTCAGGGTGACTTTGACGTCGACCACTGGGTAGCCAGCCAGAACACCGTTGTTCAGGGTTTCGCGCACGCCTTTTTCCACCGCAGGGATGAATTCGCGAGGAATCACACCGCCCTTGATCGCGTCGACGAATTCGAAGCCCTTGCCTTGTTCCTGTGGTTCCAGGGTAACAACAGCGTGACCGTACTGACCGCGGCCACCGGACTGCTTGACGAACTTGCCTTCCACGTCGGACACCGACTTGCGCACGGTTTCGCGGTATGCAACCTGTGGCTTGCCAACGGTTGCTTCCACGCCGAATTCGCGCTTCATACGGTCAACGATAATCTCCAGGTGCAGCTCGCCCATACCACCGATGATGGTCTGGCCGGATTCTTCGTCGGTCTTCACGCGGAACGAAGGATCTTCCTGTGCCAGGCGGTTCAGGGCCAGGCCCATCTTTTCCTGGTCAGCCTTGGTCTTAGGCTCAACTGCCTGCTGGATCACTGGCTCTGGGAACACCATCTTTTCCAGGGTGATGATCGAGGATGGATCGCACAGGGTTTCGCCGGTGGTCACGTCCTTCAGGCCCACTGCAGCGGCGATGTCGCCGGCGCGGACTTCCTTGATCTCTTCACGCTGGTTAGCGTGCATCTGCAGAATACGGCCCAGACGCTCTTTACGCTGCTTGACCGAGTTGTACACGGTGTCGCCTGCGTTCACCACGCCGGAGTAGACGCGGAAGAAGGCCAGCTGGCCCACGAACGGGTCGGTCATGATCTTGAATGCCAGGGCAGCGAACTTCTCTTCGTCCGAAGCCTTACGGGTAGCTGGCTGTTCGTCTTCGTCGGTACCGGCAACGTCAGCGATGTCCACTGGCGATGGCAGGTATTCGATCACGGCGTCCAGCATGGCCTGCACGCCCTTGTTCTTGAAGGCGGTGCCGCACATCATCGGAACGATTTCCGAAGCGATGGTACGCTGGCGCAGGGCTTGCTTGATCTCTTCTTCAGAGAGTTCGCCTTCTTCCAGGTACTTGTTCATCAGGTCTTCCGACGCTTCAGCAGCGGCTTCAACCATCTTCTCGCGCCATTCAACGGCGGAATCCTGCAGTTCTGCAGGGATGTCCACGTAGTCGAACTTCATGCCCTGGGACGCGTCGTCCCAGATGATGGCCTTCATCTTGACCAGGTCGATCACGCCCTTGAAGTTGTCTTCAGCGCCGATCGGGATCTGGATCAGGATCGGGTTGGCCTTCAGGCGCGAACGCATCTGCTCGTAGACCTTGAAGAAGTTGGCGCCGGTACGGTCCATCTTGTTCACGAAGGCCAGACGAGGGACCTTGTACTTGTTAGCCTGGCGCCACACGGTTTCAGACTGTGGCTGCACGCCGCCCACTGCACAGTAAACCATGCAAGCGCCGTCCAGAACGCGCATCGAACGCTCCACCTCGATGGTGAAGTCAACGTGCCCTGGGGTGTCGATGATGTTGATGTGGTGTGGCTTGAAGTTGTTGGCCATGCCATTCCAGAAGCAGGTCGTCGCTGCCGAGGTAATGGTAATGCCGCGCTCTTGCTCCTGCTCCATCCAGTCCATGGTGGCGGCGCCGTCGTGCACTTCACCAATCTTGTGGTTCACGCCGGTGTAGAACAGCACGCGCTCGGTAGTGGTGGTCTTACCGGCGTCGATGTGAGCGGAGATACCGATATTACGGTAGCGCTCAATGGGGGTCTTGCGGGCCATAATTGATCCTAAATCTTTGAATGGACAAAACCGAGCAGCATTTTCTTGAGAAAAATGTGCCCGGCTTGAACTAGGCCAGCCACGAATGGCCGGCCAAACGTATTAGAAGCGGAAGTGCGAGAACGCTTTGTTCGCTTCAGCCATACGGTGGACTTCGTCACGGCGCTTCATTGCACCGCCACGGCCTTCCGCGGCTTCCAGCAGCTCGCCGCCCAGGCGCTGTGGCATGGACTTTTCGGAGCGCTTGTTAGCGGCTTCACGCAGCCAACGCATGGACAGGGCCAGGCGGCGCACTGGGCGCACTTCGACTGGAACCTGGTAGTTAGCGCCGCCAACACGGCGGGACTTCACTTCAACCAGCGGCTTGGCGTTGTTGATCGCTGCGGTGAACACTTCCAGCGGGTCCTTGCCGGACTTGGATTGGATGTGGTCGAAGGCGCCGTAGATGATGTTTTCTGCAACCGACTTCTTGCCGGACAGCATCAGGACGTTTACGAATTTAGCGACTTCGGTGCTACCGAATTTTGGATCCGGCAGAATTTCGCGCTTGGGTACTTCACGACGACGTGGCATGTCATTTCCTTTTCTTCAGTTGAGCGCCTCTGATTTGGCACTCGCGGTGGCCATCATAGCCATCCACTTACTCGGTCTCGCGACCGCCTCAACTCAGTTAAACTGCAAATTACTTCTTAGCGGCCTTAGCGCGCTTCGCACCGTACTTGGAACGAGCTTGCTTACGGTCTTTCACGCCCTGGGTATCCAGAGAGCCACGGACCATGTGGTAACGCACACCCGGCAAGTCTTTTACACGACCGCCGCGCAGCAGAACAACGCTGTGTTCCTGCAGGTTGTGGCCTTCACCGCCGATGTACGAAATCACTTCGAAACCGTTGGTCAGACGCACTTTTGCAACTTTACGCAGTGCCGAGTTAGGCTTCTTAGGAGTGGTGGTGTACACACGGGTGCACACGCCACGCTTTTGCGGGCAGTTTTCAAGTGCCGGCGATTTGCTCTTCACGACCAGCTTGGTACGTGGTTGGCGAATCAATTGGTTGATGGTTGGCATCGTTTTAAATCCAACAAAATTACAGCATTGACAACCCGGGCAGCCTTGCCCGGGGGCTAAAACGGTATCTCTTAGGGTGCGCTGAACGTCGCTCAAAAAGAGGCGTATACGATGCGCAGACTAAATTGAGAACTCGCGAGTATATACCTGGTTAACAGCTCAGTCAACCTGAATGCGGAAATTTTAGGCAGCATTGCGTGGCGCGCAACGCCGGCCCGGGCCTATACATTAGGCAGCAAGATTCAATGCAGGATGTCCATCATGCCATCAATCGGCGTCCGGTGAAACGGCTGATTCAGGGCCGGTACGCGCCCGCGACATATTTGCCCTGTTGTAACTTTTCCTCTTCCGCTGCCGGATTTGGCTGGATAATACGGCCTGATCAAGACCACCATTGCCGGAAATGCGACTGCTGCTGCGCCCTTCACACCTGTTTATCCTGATGAGCTACCTGGCCCTGTCGGCGGTGCCGTTCGTGCCGCTGCTCCTGGGCAAGCCGGTGGAGCAGCCCTGGCAGCTGGTGGGCATGGAGCTGGTGGCGTGGATTGCCGTGTGGGCGCTGTTCAAGCGGCCGGCCTATTTCCACTGGCTGCTGATCCCGGCCTTCCTGGCGCTGCCGACCGAAATCTACCTGTTCGTGTTCTACGGCCAGGGCATCTCCCCCCACCACCTGGGCATCCTGGCCGAAACCAGCCCGCGCGAGGCGCTGGAATTCCTGGGCAATAAAGTATGGAGCATGGTGGCGGTGATGATCGCGGTGGCCGTGTGGTGGGTGCTGAGCTTCCGCGCCGCGCGCCAGACCCGCGAGCTCGATTGGCATGACGGCTCGCGCTGGGTGGCGCTGGCCATCCTGGTGGTGCTGGGCGCGGTGGCGGCCTGGGGCTATGAATTCGGCGTCGACGCGGCGCCGCCAAGCGGCCCCTACGCCCACAGCGGCAGCGTCAAGGCCAGCCGCGCCAGCGCGTCGGACGATGCGGACTCGGACGACGACGCCTCCGCCAGCGGGGCCGAACGCGGCGCCCACACCCTGCACCTGCCCGGTCCCGCCCTGCCCCACTGGGCCCGCGTGCCGCTGGAGCCGAAAGCCTTCATCGAATCCTGGCCCTTCGGCCTGATGGCGCGCGGCTACGACTTCTACAAGGAGCGCCGCTACCTGTCCGAGCTCAATGAGCGCAGCGCCAGCTTTGCCTTCGGCGCGCGCCAGCTCGATGGCGGCAATGAGCCGGAAATCGTGGTGATGGTGCTGGGCGAATCGTCGCGCTACGACCGCTGGAGCCTGAACGGCTACAGCCGCGAAACCAATCCCCTGCTGGGCAAGGAAGGCAACCTGGTGCCGTTGTCGGACCTGATTACCTCGGTCTCGGCCACGCGGCTGTCGGTGCCGGTGATCATTTCACGCAAGCCGGCCACGCAAAGCCTGAAGGACGGTTTCAGCGAAAAGTCCTTCCTCACGGCTTACAAGGAAGCGGGCTTCAAGACCTGGTGGCTGTCGAACCAGATCTCATTCGGGCAGTACGACACGCCGGTCTCCGTCTTCGCCAAGGAAGCGGACGTGATCCAGTTCCTCAACCTGGGCGGCTTTACCAACAGCTCCAATTTCGACTCGGTGCTGTTCGAACCGCTGAAGCGCGCGCTGGCCGACCCGGCGCCGAAAAAGCTGATCGTGCTGCACTCGCTGGGCAGCCACTGGAACTACAGCCAGCGCCACCCGAAAGAATTCGACAAGTGGCAGCCGTCGCTGTTCGGCATCGACAAGCCGGTCTACACCGACCTGAAAATCAAGCCGCAGCTGAACAACAGCTATGACAACTCGATCCTGTACACCGACTGGTTCCTGGACCATGTGATCGGCGACCTGAAAGCCACCAACCAGCTGGCGTCGATGCTCTACGTGGCCGACCACGGCCAGACCCTGTACGACGGCTCCTGCCGCCTGGCCTTCCACGGCCACAATACGCAATATGAATTCCACGTGCCGGCCTTCATGTGGTATTCGGAGCAGTACCGCGAGCGCTACCCGGAAAAGGTGCTGGCCCTGTACCGCAACCGCAAGGCCAGGCTGGCCACCGAGAACATCTTCCACACCATGCTGGACGTGGCCAATATCCGCTACCCGGACGACAAGCCGGAATGGAGCTTCCTGAACAAGGACTTCAAGGTGCACAAGCGCGTGGTGGACAGCTACGGCTGGACCAACTACGACAACGCCACCTTCAAAGGCGATTGCCGCGAAGTGATGGACAAGGGCAAGCCTGGCTCACAGGAGAAGTAGCCTCAGGCCGGCTTGTTCACCATCAGCCAGTACACCGCCAGCATGGCGACGAAGGCGGGATAGCCAAGCAATTCCCAGCGCCGCGCATAGCGCCAGTACAGCGCGGGCAGTTCGGTGCTGGCTGCATGGGCGGCCAGCGCCAGCTTGCCCATGCGGATCTGGTACCACACCACGGGCAGCCAGCAGGCGCCGGCCAGCACATACAGCGCCAGCGAAGCCTTGATCCATAAGGCATCCAGCGGATAGCCGGCGAGATAAATCATCCAGGCGCCCGACAGCGGCTGCACGATCACGGCAGGCGTGGTGAACCACCAGTCGGCGCGCACCACCAGCTTCGACACGACGGCGATGGTTTCCACCGAGCCGGAACGGTTGGCGAAATACAGGTAGAACGCCGTGCCAAAGCCGGTGCCGACCAGCAGCACCGATGACAGGATGTGGATGGTCTTGATGGTCAGGTAGTCCACGATTTTTCCTCCGCAAACAAAATGATCAGGATCGCCAGGATCGGCACATTCTTCAGCAAGGGACCGAAGGGATGCCACAGGTATTCCGGCAGGCAGGCCGCGATCACCGCGCTGTAGCCGAGTACCAGCGCGCCTTGCGCCAGCCAGAGCGCACGGCGCGGGCGGGCAATGCAGGCGATGCCGAAGGCGGCGTCCAGCGCCGCTGCGCCGTACAGTGCCGCGGTGGCAGGCCAGCCTTCGATGCCAACCCGGGCCAGCATGGCAAGGCTGTCTGCCGGCGGGTAGGCGAAGGCGCTGACCAGCGCGGTGGCCAGCCAGACGACGGCCAGGCTCCAGCGCAGCAACGCATTGCGCCAGCTTGCCAGCGGGCGCAGGCGGAGCAGTTCGCCGCTTGCGGCTGGTATGAATTCGCTGATAGGGCGCGGCGCGCGGCCAAGCAGTTCGCGCATTGCGGTGGCGGCGCAATGCGCATCTTGCTCGCGTACAGCGCTGCCGGCGCGCAGCATGCGCCAGTTGTCGGGAGTGAGCGGGACGCCGGGAAGTTTCCCGCCCAGCCATGCGGCGCACGCCATTGCCCAGGCGGGGATGTGCAGCACGGGCGCCGGCGGCAAGTGCATGGCGCGGCGATAGGCGGCCAGCATTTGGTCGTAGCTGGCCGCGCTGCCGCCGGCGCATGCGATCACACGGCACGCTGGCGTGGCGGGATCAAGGGACGCTTCCACGGCCAGCGCCAGGTCGTCGATGTGGATCGGCTGGAAGCGAGCCGCGCCAAGTTCCGGCGCGGCCACCATGGGCAGGCTGGCCATCTTGCAGAACAGGGCCGCCGAATCGCCCCCGGGACCGAACACCAGCGACGGGCGCAGGATGATCCATTCAAGCGGGAGCGCCATCAGCGCCTGGTCCGCAGCGCGCTTGCTGGTGAAGTATGCAGTGTCGCCGCTTTCCGCGCCGAGGGCTGAGACCTGCACGACGCGGCACACGCCCGCCTCGGCGCACGCGGCAAACAGGGCCGATGGCGCCACGGCATGCAGGGTGTCGAAACGCGCCGCGCCATGCTCGCTGATGATACCGACCGTGTTGACGACGGCGTCCACGCCGCGCAAGCGTTCGATCCATGCGGCTGTGGACAGGTCCACGCTGTAGTCGATGGCCACATCGCCCGGCTGCGAAGGGCGGCGCACGCCGCGCAGGACCTCATGCCCTGCCGCTGCCAGCCGCGCGCAGACTGCGCGGCCAATAAATCCTGTGGCGCCACATACCAGCACTTTCACCATCAACCCCTCATGACAGTAATTTCTGTCAAAACAGAAATATCAATTTCAAAAAAACGGGCATCACTGCCCGCCGTCCTGCGCTCCGATTACTGCTTGCCGCGAATTGCCCGGCTGATCTTGGCGCTCACGCCCAGTGTCTTCATCAGCGTCTCGGGCTTGTAGCGCAAGAGTTCGTCCGACAGCGTCGCCATGATGTCGATGAACTTCAGGGTTTCTTCAATGCGTTCGCGGGTGCCCTCGTCTTCGTCCGCCATGGCCGGATTGGCCAGGCAATCGGCCAGCGCGGCGGCGGTAGGGTCGATCTCGCGCTGGCGGCGGCCGGCGACGATCAGCTTGAACAGCTCCCACACATCGGTCGAGGTTTCAAAGTGGTCGCGGCGGTCACCCCGCAGGTGCACCACCTTCACCAGGTTCCACGACTGCAGCTCTTTCAGGCTGTTGCTGACGTTGGAGCGCGCCACGCCCAGCGTTTGCTGGATTTCTTCGGCATCCATCGGGCGCGCCGCGAGATACAGCAGCGCGTGGATTTGCGCCACGGTGCGGTTGACGCCCCAGCGCGAGCCCATCTCGCCCCAGTGCAGTACGAATCGTTCGGCTATCGGTTTCAGTTCCATGCCTGCCATTCTATGCTTACATTAATTTCTGTCAAGACAGAAATTAAAAACGCCACGCTCATGTCTTGCTAGAATGACCAGACAACAAAATAACGGGGCAGCATATGGAAAACAGGGGACGGCTCGCCAGCATCGACATGCTGCGCGGTTTGGTGATCGTGCTGATGGCGCTCGACCATACGCGCGACTTTTTCGGCGCCGCGCAGTTCAATCCGGAGGACTTGGCGCAGACGACGCCGCTGTGGTTCGCCACGCGCTGGATCACGCATTTGTGCGCCTCGACTTTTGTATTGCTGGCGGGGAGTTCAGCCTACCTGCGCGGAACCAAGGCCGGCATTCCGGCGCTATCGCGCTACCTGTTCACACGCGGCTTGCTGCTGCTGGTGCTGGAGGTCACCTGGATCTCGTTCAGCTGGCAGTTCGCCTACAACATCACGATCCTGCAGGTGATCTGGGCGCTGGGGATGGGCATGGTTGTGCTGGCGGGACTGGTGTGGCTGCCGCTGCCGGCCGTCGCCGCCGTCGCCGCCTTGTTGATCCTGCCGCATAACCTGTTCGATGGTATCCAGTCCAACAACCCGCTGTGGATGATGTGGCACCAGAGCGGCTTCTGGCCGGTGGCCGGCAATTACGGTGTGTTCATCGCCTACCCGCTGATGCCGTGGGTTGGGCTGATCGCAGCGGGTTACGCGATGGGTCCTGTCTTCAGGTGGGATGCGGCGCGGAGGCAGCGCCTGCTGGTGCTTGCAGGTGCGGTGCTGCTGCTGGCGTTTGTCGTGCTGCGGGCGGGGAATTTCTACGGCGATCCCGATCCGTGGTCGCCTCAGGGACGCGGCCCGGTGTGGGACTTCATTTCCTTCATGCGCGTGCACAAATACCCGCCTTCGCTGCTCTACCTGTGCGCGACCATCGGCATTGCCCTGCCATTGCTGGCGTGGTTCGAGCGCATCCGGCCCGTGCCCATGCTGCTGATGTTTGGCGGCACGCCGATGTTCTTTTACGTGGTCCACATCGCGCTGATCCACTTCCTGTCCGGCGTCTACTTCCTTGTGCGCTACGGCTCGATACCGACGGGCGGGCCGGGCGGTTTGACGCTGCCCAAGGATTACGAGCCGTCGCTGGCCGTGGTCTACATCGCCTGGGCCGCGATGATCGCGATCATGTATGGCTTGACCAAACTGTGGCTGCGCCGCGGCAAGCGCAAGGCGCCTCCTCCGCCGGCAGGCGCCGCCGCTTAAGCGGACACCAGGCGGCCGGAAAGGCGTTTGTAGACGTCGCGGGCGCGCTGTTCGATGGCGGGTTCGAAGCCGGATTGCGCCAGCAGGGTCAGGCCGTTGGTGTCGGCCAGCACGCCGGGCGTCAGGGCCAGGCGACCGGCGCGCTTTTGCACCAGCAGCGGCACGCAGCATGGCTCCAGCAGCTGCGCCAGCACCACATTGTGCGAAGACACCAGCACGGTGCCGCGCGCGCATAACTGCTCCAGCACTGCGGCGGCGGCGGAGACCGACTCCAGGTGGTTCGTGCCGCGGAAAATCTCGTCGATGATGAACACCGCGCGCTGCGGCTCCTTCGCCAGCGCCAGCAATTCTTGCGCGCGGCGCAGCTCCGATTGATAGAGGCTTTCGCCACCTTCCAATGCATCCTCATTCTGCATGCTGGCGTAGACCGGCAGGTTGGGCACCCGCGCTGCCGCCGCGTAGCAGAAGCCGAAGGCGCGTGCGGCCAGCAAATTCAGGCCGACAGTGCGCAGCAAGGTGCTTTTGCCGATCCCATTCTGGCCGCTGATGAAGGCGCTCCTGCCTTCCAGGGACAGGTCCAGAGCCTCGGTGCCGGACAACAGCGGATGATGCACGGCTTGCAGCTGGATCTCCTGCTCCCAGCCTTCCTCCGCCCAGCACCATTGCTGCAGGGCGGACACATGGCGCGCCAATGCGAGGTCGGCATCCAGGCCGGCGACCAGCCGGTAGCTGTCGCGCAGGAAGGCAGCGTGTTCGCGCACCAGGCGGCGCGTGGCGAAGAAGTGCTTCAGGTTGGCCAGCATGAACCAGTCGGCATATTCGGCCACGCCAGGGGCGGCGGCGACTTTGTTGCGTGCCAGCTTGCCGCGCAGCTGGGCGGCTTGCGCCACGCCGGGCGCGTCTTCCTGCCGGCTATGAACGTAGAGCTGCAGCTGCAGTGCCTCGGCGACGGGCTGCCAAAGCTGCATGCGTGCACTGAAAGCGACCTGGATTGCCGCGAGGAGCAGCGACAGCACGAGCGTTGGGACCAGTGCCGGCAGCCAGAAGAAGCTGGCGGCGATGCAAACCAGGAAGGCCAGCGGCAGCAGCCAAAGCCAGCCAGCCCAGCGCGGCGGCGGCGCAAGCGGCGACGCTGACGCCGCGCGGCTGGCGCCATCCGAGCCGGATGCCGCCAACAGCGGCGGCAGGAACAGCGCCTCGCAGACCTCCGCGCTTGCCTCACGCAAGTGAGAGAGCTGGGCGGCGAGGCGTTCACGCACCGCGCCGTCGGACAGCAGCGCGCGGACACGCCCGGACGATGCAGCGCCCGCGTCCTGGCCGCGCCGCAAGCGACGGTACAGCATCTGCCTGCCAAAGATGCTGGCGCCCGCACCCAGTTGCGCGAGGTAAGCCGGCAACAGCAAGTCCTGCCAGGTCTGGCCATCCACCGCGCCATTGCCCTCGGCACCGGCGAGCTCGTCGTACCGCGCCACTGCGCTTTCCGGGAACGGATACTCCACAGAACCACTCCTTGCCACAAAGATAACCCTACAAGTATAGCCGCTTACCAAAAAATCAAGTAGCACGGCTTGCGGACGGGCGGACAGCGTGGACAGGGTGGACGCTCGCGGACAGCCCGAACACCAAGACATGCTCCTTACAAATCAACCACTTAGAAGCTGGCACACTTCATGCATGGGCAAGCTTGACCAAATCACCAGACACCAGGAACAAGAACATGATCCGCGACACCTCACACCAGGACCAAGTGCTCGCCGCTCCCAGCAGCCGCATTCCGCGCCGCAAATTGCTGCTGCTGGCAGGCGCCGTGGCATTGCTGGCCGCCGGCTACCTGCTGCTGAAAGGCTGGAGCAGCAGCGAACATTCGATCAGCGCGGCGCGCCTGCGCATCGGCGAAGTCACGCGCGGCACCCTGGTGCGCGACGCCGCCGTCAACGGCCGCATCGTGGCCGCCGTCAGCCCGACCCTGTATTCCACCTCCACTTCCACGGTCGAACTGAAAGTGCATGCCGGCGACACCGTGAAAAAAGGCCAGGTGCTGGCCGTGCTCGAATCGCCCGACCTGGCCGACGAACTGAAAAAAGAACAGACCCTGTTCAACGAACTGCAAGCCGAAGTCGCGCGCCAGCAAATCCTGGCCCGCAAGCAGAAGCTGGCCGCCCAGCGCGAAGCCGACACCGCGGAAATCGACCGCGTCTCCGCCCAGCGCACCCTGCAGCGCTACGAGAGCGTATCGACCGACGGCATCATCGCCAAGATCGATATGCAGAAGGCCAGGGACGCCGTGGCCGCCGCCGACATCCGCGCCAGGCACACCAAGCAGGCCGCCGAACTGGAAGGCGACAACGTGGCGCTGGAGCTAAAAACCAAGACCGCGCAGATGGAGCGCCAGAAGCTGTCGCTGGCCAACGCCCAGCGCCGCGTCGACGAACTGACGGTGCGCGCGCCGGTCGATGGCTTCATCGGCACGCTGTCGGTGGCCAACCGCAGCGTGGTGCAGGCCAACACGCCGCTCATGACCCTGGTCGACCTGTCCCAGCTCGAAGTCGAGCTGGAAGTGCCGGAAACCTATGTCAACGACCTGGGCCTGGGCATGACCGTGGAAATCGAAGTGGCCGGCGTGAAGACCAAGGGCAAGCTGTCGGCCCTGTCGCCGGAAGTGGTGAAGAACCAGGTGCTGGCGCGCGTGCGCTTTGACCAGCAGCCGGAAGGCGTGCGCCAGAACCAGCGTGTGTCGGCGCGCCTGCTGATCGACGAAAAACACAATGTGCTGATGGTGCCGCGCGGCCCGTTCGTGGAATCGGAAGGCGGCCGCTTCGTCTACCTGGTGCAGGACGGCATCGCCGTGCGCACCCCGGTGCAGCTGGGCGCCACCAGCGTGGCGGCAGTGGAAATCGTCAATGGATTGAAACAAGGCGACAAGATCGTGGTCGCCGGTACTGAAAGCTTTGAGAACGCCAAGCGCGTCTCGATCAATAAATAACCCCTACGGAGATTGAACATGCTGCGCATGACTAACCTGAGCAAAGTGTATCGCACCCATATGATCGAAACCCACGCGCTGCGCGGCTTCGAGATCGATGTCAAGCAGGGCGAATTCGTCACGGTCACCGGCCCTTCCGGTTCCGGCAAGACCAGCTTCCTCAACATCGCCGGCCTGCTGGAAGACTTCACCAGCGGCGACTACGTGCTCGACGGCATCAACGTCAAAGGCATGGACGACAACGCCCGTTCGCGCCTGCGCAATGAGAAGCTGGGCTTCATCTTCCAGGGCTTCAACCTGATCCCCGACCTGAACCTGTTCGACAACGTCGACGTGCCGCTGCGCTACCGCGGCTTCAACGCCGCCGAGCGCAAGGAGCGCATCGAGGACGCGCTGGCCAAGGTCGGCCTGGCCTCGCGCATGCGCCACTTCCCGGCCGAACTGTCGGGCGGCCAGCAGCAGCGCGTGGCGATCGCGCGCGCCCTGGCCGGCTCGCCCAAGCTGCTGCTGGCCGACGAACCGACCGGCAACCTCGATACCCAGATGGCGCGCGGCGTGATGGAGCTGCTGGAAGAGATCAACGCCGAGGGCACCACCATCCTGATGGTGACCCACGATCCGGAGCTGGCGCAGCGCACCCAGCGCAACGTCCACATCATCGACGGCCAGGTATCGGACCTGGTGCGCAAATCGCCATCGCTGGTGGTTGCCAAGGAGGCTTGAGATGTTCCAATACTATTTCCTGCTGGGCGTGCGCAGCCTGCGCCGCAATCCGGTGCTGACGGCGCTGATGGTACTGATCCTGGCGGTCGGCGTGGCGGCCTCCGTTTCCACCCTGACCATCCTGCACGTGATGTCGGGCGACCCGATCCCGGGCAAGAGCGAGCGCCTGATCGTACCGTTGATCGACAACGGTCCGCTCAAGGGCTACACGCCGGGCGAGCGCGATGGCGATGAAATGTCCTACCGCGACGCTGTCAACCTGCTCGCTTCGGGCCAGGGAGACCGCCGCACCGCGATGCGCGGGGCCTCCGGCACCGTGGAACCGGCGCGCAAGGACATGCCGGTATTTACCGTCGAAGGCCTGACGCCGACGCGCGACTTCTTCGCCATGTTCGAGGTGCCGTTCCAGTACGGCGGCCCGTGGAGCGAGGCGGACGACAAGGCCGGCGCCGACGTGGTAGTCCTGAGCAGCAAGCTGGCGGAAAAGCTGTTCGGCAATGCCAACCCGGTCGGCCAGCGCGTGCGCATGTTCGGCTTCGACTATTCCGTGGTCGGCGTGTTCGGCAAATGGGACCCGGTGCCGCGCTTTCACCGCATCATCGGCGGCCCTGGCGCCTTCGGCGCCGAGGACGAGTTCTACATCCCATTCCACAACGCGGTCCGCCACGAGATGGGACAGAACGGCAACATGAACTGCAGCAGCGAACGCGGGCCCGGCTACCAGGCTTTGCTCGATTCGGAATGCGTCTGGATCCAGTTCTGGTTCGAACTGCACTCGGTGTCCGACCGCCCGCAGCTGCAAGCCTGGCTCGACGCCTATGCCGCGGAACAGCGCAAGCTGGGACGCCTGCAACGCAATGCACCCAACAAATTGTTCAATGTGATGGAATGGCTGGAGGAGCAGAAAGTGGTGGGCAAGGACAGCCGCCTGTCGGCCATGCTGGCCTTCGGCTTCCTGCTGCTTTGCCTGGTCAACACCATCGGCCTGCTGCTGGCGAAATTTTCGGTGCGGGCGCCTGAAGTGGGTGTACGCCGCGCGCTGGGCGCTTCGCGCAAGGATATCTTCACCCAGTTCCTGATCGAGAGCGCGGTGGTGGGCCTGGCCGGCGGCATCCTCGGCCTGGTCCTGGCGCTTGCCGCCCTGACCCTGATCGGCAGCATCTCCGAACAGATCGCCGTCACCACCCACATGGACTGGATGATGCTGCTGGTGACCTTCGTCATGTCGGTCAGCGCCGCCATACTGGCCGGCCTGCTGCCGACCTGGCGCGCCTGCCAGGTCACCCCGGCCCTGCAACTGAAATCGCAGTGAGGACAATATGGAAATCAAACCAATCTTTTCCGCGCTGATGCGCTCCAAGACCGGCCCGATCCTGGTGGCCGTGCAAGTGGCGCTCAGCCTCGCCATCCTGGCCAACGCCCTGCACATCGTCAGCGTGCGGCAGGCGGTCACGGCGCGCCCGACCGGCATCGTGAATGAAGAGCAGGTGTTCAGCATCAGCGTGAAGGCCCTCAATCCCGGCGGCCACGAGCAGCAGATCGCCATGCAGAAGGCGGAGGCCGCCGCCCTGCGTGCCGTGCCGGGCATCACCTCCGTTGCCAATACCAACCAGATCACGCTGTCGAGCTCCGGCAACTACAACAGCGTGGCCGCCAACCGCGAGCAGGAGCGCAGCACCGCCAGCCCGACCATGTACGTGACGTCCGATTCGCTGGTCAAGACCTGGGGCCTGAAGATTATCGACGGCCGCGATTTCACGCCGCAGGACGTGCTGGAGTTCGACCAGAATACCAGCAAGGCCTTCCCCACCGTGGCCCTGATCACCAAAGCGCTGGGCGAAAAGGTATGGCCGGACGCGGCCAGCTACGTCGGCAAGAGAATGTATTACGGCACCGGCGCCGAAGCCCGCGAAGTCAGCGTGATCGGCGTGATCGAGACCCTGGAAACGCCAAGCGCCGCGATGGGCGCCGAAGGCGAAATGTCGACCATGGTCCCGGCCCGCAGCTCCGGCGCCTCGCGCACCCTGTACACCCTGCGCGCCGAACCGGGCCAGCGCGACCGCGCCATGAAGGACGCCGAAGAGGCGATGCGCAAGCTGCATAACGGCCAGGTGGTGGTGCACAGCAAGACGCAGTCGGAACAGCGCGTGAACCGCTACAAGGCCGACTACGCGCTGGCCTGGATGCTGATCACCGTCAGCGTGCTGCTGATGGTGGTGACCGCCAGCGGCATTGTCGGCATGGCCAGCCTGTGGGTCACGCAGCGCCGCAAGCAGATCGGCGTGCGGCGCGCGCTGGGGGCGCGCAAGTTCGACATCCTGCGCTATTTCGTGACCGAGAACCTGATGATCACCACCACCGGGATTGTCGGCGGCCTGCTGGGGGCGCTCGCCCTGAACCAGGTGCTGGTGTCCAGGCTTGAACTGGAGCGCTTGCCGGCGGAGTACATGGTGATTGGCGCCGCGGCGTTCTGGGCGTTGGGCATCGCCGCTGTGTACGGGCCCGCGTGGCGCGCCGCCTCGATCTCGCCGGCGATGGCGACACGCTCCGCTTAAACCGGTCAATCTGGGGCCAGCATCTGCCGCCGCGGGTGTCGGCTGTGCGACTTTGCTCTTCGCAAAATGCCGACGGCCCCATCCCAAAGCACAGGTCACAAGACCTTTGGGGGGCTGCCCCTTTGGGTCTGCCCCTGGTTACCGGGTTTTCATGTATCCTGCCAAAATGCCAACCGTACTCATCATCGACGACAACGCCGCCGTCGCAGTCGCCCTCGAAGTCCTGTTCTCCCTGCACGACATCGACTCCCTGCGCGCCGCATCGCCAGAAGAAGGCCTCGCGCTGCTCGACCAGCGCAGCGCCAGCATCGACCTGGTGGTACAGGACATGAACTTCAGCGCCGACACCACCTCCGGCGAAGAAGGCATCGAACTATTCCGCGCCATCAGAAAGCGCCATCCCGACCTGCCGGTCATCCTGCTCACCGCCTGGACCCACCTGGACGCCGCCGTCGACCTGATCAAGGCCGGCGCCGCCGACTACCTGTCCAAGCCCTGGGACGACAAGCGCCTGATCGCCACCGTACGCAACCTGCTGGAACTGGGCCAGGCCAACCGCGCCCTCAACCAGCACCGCAGCGGCGAACTGCGCCAGCGGCGCGAACTGGAACGCTTCAACCTGCGCAAGATGGTCTGGAACGACCCGGCCACCGAACGCGTGATCTCGCTCGCCTGCCAGGTCGCGCGCGCCGACGTACCGGTGCTGATCACCGGCCCGAACGGCACCGGCAAGGAGCGCATCGCCGAAATCATCCAGGCCAATTCCGCCGTGCGCGAAGGCCCTTTCGTGGTGCTCAATTGCGGCGCCCTGCCGGCCGAACTGATTGAAGCCGAATTATTCGGCGCCGACGCCGGCGCCTACACCGGCGCCTCCAAAGCCCGCGAAGGCAAGTTTGAAGCAGCCGACGGCGGCACCCTCTTCCTCGACGAAATCGGCAACCTGCCGCTGGCCGGCCAGATGAAGCTGTTGCGCGTGCTGGAAACAGGCCGCTTCGAACGCCTCGGCTCCAACCGTGAACGCCAGGTGCAGGTACGCGTGATCAGCGCCACCAATGCCGACCTGCCGGCCATGATCCGCGCCGGCAGCTTCCGCGAAGACCTGTATTACCGGCTGAACGTCATCGAACTGCGCCTGCCGCCGCTGGCCCAGCGCCCCGGCGACATCCTGCCGCTGGCACGCCACTTCCTGGGCACCGAACGCCAATTGCGCGCCGACGCCGAAGCAGCCCTGCTGGCGCACGGCTGGCCCGGCAATGTACGCGAACTGAAAAACGTCATGGCGCGCGCCAGCCTGCTGGCCCACGGCGACGCGATCACCGTCGCCGACCTTGGCCTGCCGGCCGCCAGCGCCAGCAACGGCCACACCGTCCCTGGCGCCAGCCACGACCAGGAACCCGACCGCGACGCCATCATCGCCTCGCTGCAGCGCGCCAGCGGCGTCGTCGCCCAAGCCGCCGCCGAGCTCGGCCTGTCCCGCCAAGCCCTCTACCGCCGCATGGAACGCCTCGGCATCGCCCGCCCATGACAGCACCCCGTCCTCCCCTACTGTTCACCCCGTGTACCACCTTGGGGGCACACCCGAAATGGGACACGGGCTCTGCCGCGCGGCGGCCGAGGCCGTGTCCCGATTCGGGTGTGACCCCAGGGTGGGACACGAGGTCATCCGTTTAGTATGCGGCTCTCTCTCTTGACGCGCTGGTCGGCGCTGGTGGGGACGCTGACGGCGACTGGGATCTTGATCGCGCTTGGGTTGGATCAGCTTCTGCCCAGGCATCCGACCATCGTGGTCGGGATTTCTTTGCTGTGCCTGGTGCCGCTGGCCGTCATTACCATCCGGGCGCAGCTGCAGCACCAGCTTTCGCTCTACCGCGCGCTGACGGGCACCGTCACCAGTTACCGCGATGGCGATTTTTCCTTCAGCCTGCACTGGCCGCAGAACGATGAATTGAGCGACCTGGTGGCCGCACACAATGAGCTGGGCCATGTGCTGCGCGAGCAGCGCCTGGGCCTGGTGCAGCGCGAGCTGCTGCTCGATACCATGGTCCAGCACACGCCGGTGGCCATGCTGCTGGTGACCGACAACGACGCCATCGTCTTCGCCAACCTGGCCGCGCGCCAGCTGGTGAACGAGGGCCGCAAGCTGGAAGGCTTGCACCTGCCCGAGCTGCTGGCGCGCGTGCAGCCCGCCCTGCGCGATGCAATGGGCCGCGGCGGCGATGGCCTGTTCACCATCGGCGACAGCGAGGAAGAGGAGGTCTTCCACCTGGCGCGGCGCAGCTTCAGCCTGAACGGCCGCCCGCATGAATTGCTGCTGCTGCGCCAGCTCACGCAAGAGCTGCGCCGGCAGGAAGTGCAGACCTGGAAAAAAGTCATCCGCGTCATCAGCCACGAATTGAACAACTCGCTTGCGCCCCTGACCTCGCTGGCCCATTCCGGCGCCGAACTGGTGCGGCGCGGCCAGACCGAGCGCCTGCCGCAAATCCTGGCCACGATCGAAGAGCGCACGCGCCACCTGGAAAGCTTCATCCTCGGCTACGCCCGCTTCGCCAAGCTGCCCACGCCGCGCCTGGAGCAGCAGGATTGGCGCGCCTTCCTGGCCGCGCTGTCCGACCAGGTGCAGTTCAAGCTGCAAGGCGAGGTGCCGGAAGAAGCGCATGCCTTCGACGCGGCGCAGATGGAGCAAGCCCTGCTCAACCTGCTGAAGAATGCCCACGAGTCGGGCTCGCCGCCGGACGAAGTCGGACTGGAGCTGCGCCGCCAGCAAGGCATGCTGCGCATCGAGGTGCAGGACCGCGGGCCCGGCATGAGCGAAGCGGTGCTGGCCAATGCCCTGGTGCCCTTCTACTCCACCAAGCGCAGCGGCACCGGCCTGGGCCTGGCCCTGGCGCGCGAGATCGCCGAAGCCCATGGCGGACGCATCACACTGGCCAACCGCGAAGGCGGCGGCCTTGCCGTGACTTTGATACTACCCCTCTGATGTAGATCAAACGACGCGTCAATCGTGCGGCCTACCTTGCAGGCGCCCGGCCTGCGCTTTTCCGGAAACTCCGCCGGTCCGGCCTCGGCCAGCTATTCCGGCACGCTCGATATCAGCCCGGTGCGGGCAGGCGGCCGGGCTGGTAAACTAGCGCTCTATGCCATCCCGAAGATTTGACCAGCCTGGTTTTCCTCCCGCCACCATCACCGAGTTTGAAGGCGTGCGCTCGCTGCACCTGGGTACCTCCTGGGTGCAGGGCGCCATGCGCATTGCAAAGCCCGATGTGATCGAGCTGGAGTACGTACGCATGATGATGATGTGGACGCTGTTCCTGCCGGCGCCCCGCCATATAGTCCAGCTCGGGCTGGGCAGCGCGGCCCTGACCAAATTCAGCTACCGCCAATTCCCCAAGGCGCGCGTCACGGCCATCGAGCTCAATCCGAACGTGATCGCCATGTGCGAGGAAAAGTTCGGCCTGCCGCCGAACGACGGGCGCCTGGACGTGCGGCAGATGAATGCCATGGATTTCGTGCTCGACCCGCGCAACCACGGCACGGTCGACGCCCTGCAGGTCGACCTGTACGACGAGGAAGCGCGCGGCCCGGTGCTCGACACGCCGGAGTTCTACCAGGCCTGCTATGACTGCCTGGGGCCGGACGGCATCATGACCACCAATGTCTTCGGCGACTTCGACAACTACGCCAAGAACCTGCAGCATATGGAGCTGGTGTTCGACGCCGTGGTATGGCTGCCCGAAGTGCACGACGCCAACATCGTGGTGATTGCCTTCAAGCGCTCGCCTTCCATCGATTTCTCGGTGCTGTACGAACGCGCCAGCCAGATCAGGAAGACCATGAACCTGAACGCCAAGCCATGGGTCGACGGCTTGCGGGACTGGATGGCCGGCGCGTAGTCCAGCTACACGCGGTCGTGCTATATTGCGGGGTTCGTTGTTTCGCACGAGAAACAACATTGTCAAAAAGACCAAGAGTTTCCGCAATGTCCGATGTCTTCCTCAAGCAGCGCGAAGAGTTCGTCCAGCAATCGATGAGCCGGGTCGGCGTATCGCGTGCATTGTTCGACGAATTCAACCGCATCCTCGCGCCGCACGTGACCCATGTCGAATTCCGCAAGGGCGACTACCTGCAGCATGCGGGGGTGCCGGCCAGCGTGGCCTACTGGCTGTATCGCGGCGTGGCGCGGCGCGGCATGTTGACCAAGGACGGCAGCGAGGTGACGATGGCGTTTTCTTCGGAAGGCGAGTCCTGCGGCTCGCACCACGACCTGCTGGCGGCGCAGGACGGCCTGCCGGCGCAGGAATTCATCGTTGCGGAAACGGCCATCACAGGCGTGCGGGTGGAGTGGGCGACGCTGGCGCGCCTGCGCGAAGAGCACTGCATCATGCGCGAGTATTACCTGAAGGTGTCGGAGCTGTCGATCCGCCGCTATTCGCAGAGCAGCCTGATCCGCAGCATGACGTCGGCCAACTGCCGCCTGGCGGCTTTCCGCGAGCAATACCCAGGGCTGGAGCAGCGCATCGCGCAGAAGTCGCTGGCCTCCTTCCTGGGCATCACCCCGCAATACATGTCCACGCTCCTGAAACAGGAGCAGGACCAGGTGCGTTAAGCGGCTTCCTGCATCTGCTCGCGGCGCATCAGCTGCGACAGGTAGGCCGGCGTGATCTGCAGGTAGGATGCCAGCACCTTTTGCGAAATGCGGCGCTCCAGCTGCGAATACTCTTCCCGGAAATTGAGCAGGCGCTCTTCGGCGCTCGATGCGGTGTGCGTGATGAAGCGGCGCGCCTGGCAGCCGACGGCAAACTCCAGCAGCCGCACCATATAGGCCATCAGCGCCGGGTCACGGCTGCGCAGCTGGCTCATTTGCTCCCAGTCGAAGCGATAGCCCTGCACCGATGTCTCGGCCACGATGAAGGAGCGCGAAGGCTGCTCGCCGCGGTACTCCAGCAAGTCTTCGTAGGCATTCGCGATATGCCCTTCGGTGGCGAAGCGCATGGTCACTTCGTTGCCGCCTTCGCTCACGTAGCCGACGCGCGACACGCCGCCGGTCAGCCAGAATACTTCGCGCGCGGTCTGTCCCACGCGCTGCAGCAGTTCGCCGCGCCGCACCGCAAACGGCACCGCCAGCGGCTCGATCGCGCGGCTGGCGGCGTCGAATAGTTGCTCGTCGACGGCGTAGCGCGCCATCATGTCGGCCTTGAAATGTTGCCGCAGTTTCAGGAAATGTTGATTCATTGCACCCCAGTTCATGTCTCTTGTTTTTGACTACATCTGGTCAGGCCAGATTTACTTCATTCTAAAAACATGGGCGCTCTGGTAAACATCAACTATTTGAACTTTCGGTAAAAATTTTCATAGGCCGTTAAATGAACAACAGCGGCCAGGCGCTTGACCAGGCCATCCATTTGCGCCGGCGCCACCTGGCCATAGCCCAGGGCCAGGCCATGCCAGTTGCTTTGCCCTGTCACGGCGTGCGTGCTGAGCGCGTTGGCAATCATGCCTTCCTGCTCCAGTGCGCGGCGGCTGATCTCGACGTCGGACAGGCGCGGATCTTCCCAGCGCAGCGACAGGTGCATGCCGGCCGAGGCGCCGCAGACGGTGGCGATGCTGCCCAGGTGCTTGTCCAGTGCTTCCACCAGGGCGTCGCGCCGCTCGCGGTACAGGCGGCGCATGCGGCGCAGGTGCAGCGCGAACTGGCCGCTGCGCAGGAATTCGGCCAGCGCCAGCTGGTCGGCGGCGCGTCCGCGCGAGGCCGATTGCTGGCGCATGGTGGCCAGCGGCTGCACCAGCCAGGGCGGCACCACCAGGTAGCCGATGCGCAGCCCAGGGAACATGGTCTTGCTGAAGGTGCCGCAGTACAGCACCGGGGCATCCGGCTGCAGGCCCTGCATCGACGCCAGCGGCGGGCCGTCGTGGCGGAATTCGCTGTCGTAGTCGTCTTCGACGATCAGCGCACCGCAGGAGCGCGCGCCGTCGATCAGCGCCATGCGCCGCGCCAGCGACAGCACAGTGCCGGTCGGGTATTGATGCGAGGGCGTGCTGTAGATCAGGCGCGGCGGGCGCTGTGTCCAGTCCTCCTCGCGCGGGGCGATGCCATCATCGTCGACGTCGATGCCTTCCAGCTTCACGCTGGCGGCGCGGAAGGCGGCCATGGCGCCGCCGTAGCCCGGATTTTCCATCCACAGCGTTTCGCCGGCGTCGGCGCAGGCGCGGCCGCACAGGTCAAGGCTGCTCTGGCTGCCGTCGGTGATGAACACTTGCGCCGGTTCGCAAACCACGCCGCGCGAGGCGCGCAGGTAGTCGGCGATGGCTTCGCGCAGCACCGGCTCGCCGCATGGGTCGCCGTAATTCAGCTTGTCGGTCGGCAGCGAACGCCAGGCGCGTTCCAGCAGGCGGCGCCACAGGCCGATCGGGAAGCTTGGGAGATCGGGCACGCCCGGCACGAAAGGGGCGCCGGTAGCTGCAGAGGCGGTGCTGTGGCGCAGGTTCTGCGCACGCTGCGACAAACCTTTGTACGGCACGACCACGCTGGCCTGGTGCTGGCGCACTGGCGCCACGGCGGCGACGATGGTGCCGCTGCGGTCCGTGGTGACATAGCCTTCACTGGTCAGCTGTTCGTACGCGTACAGCACGGTGTTGCGGGCCACGCCCAGTTCCGCCGCCAGCGCGCGCGTGGCGACCAGGCGGGTGCCGGGAGCGAGCGTGCCGTCGCGGATGGCGGCGCGCAGGCACTCGTGCAGCAGGCGTTGGCGCGGCCAGCCATGGTGTCCGTGACTGGCGGTGAAATTTGAAATCAGCAGCGAGTAGTCCAAACTTGGCTCCATGGTTTTGCGCACCCCTGGACCTGTTGCCGGGGCCAGCGGGACATTATAGTCCGTCGTTATGAAAACGACACTACCCCCTTCCGACCGCACGCGCGTCAAGCGCATCGCCCGTAACGCCAGCTATGAACAGGACCAGGCCCGCGCCATCGTCGATGCGGCCTATATCTGCCATATCGCCTTCAGCGACGGGTACGGCGCGCATTGCATCCCGACGGCCTGCTGGCGCGAAGGCGATTACCTGTATATCCATGGTTCGAACGGCAGCCGCATGCTGCAGCAGCTAGTGGCGCAGGATGCCTGCGTCACCATCACGCATTTGGACGGGCTGGTGATGGCGCGTTCGGCTTTCAACCATTCGATGAATTACCGCTCCGTGATGATTTACGGCCGCTTTGAAGAAGTCGACGAAGCTGGCAAGCGCGCTTCGCTGGCGGCCTTCATGGAGCATCTGGCACCGGGCCGGCAGGCTGAAATCCGTCCCGGCAACGACAAGGAGTTTGCCGCCACCACGGTGCTGCGCATCGCCCTGGCCGAAGCGGCGTGCAAAGTGCGCAGCGGCGGCGTGGAAGACGATGAGGAAGATATGGGTGTGGCTGCGTGGGCCGGCATCCTGCCTTTCACCCAGTTGCGCCTGGCGCCGCAGCAAGACCCGGCCTGCCAGGTGGCGCCGCCAGAGTATGTGCGCAATTGGGCGGCCTGATTTTCACTTGAGGAGATATATGAGTACCATCACTGTTCGCCAAGCCTTGCTGTCCGACCTTGACGCGCTGGTCCCGCTGGTAGACGGATATCGCCAGTTCTACGGCCGCGAGGGCGATGCATCCGCCGCCAGGGAATTCCTGCTGGCGCGCTTCGATCACAGCGAATCGATTATCTTCATCGCATTCGACGGCGAGCGCGCGGTTGGTTTCACCCAGCTCTATCCCAGCTTTTCCACTGTATCGCTGGCACGGACCTTCATACTCAACGATTTGTTTGTCGACCAGCCGGGACGCCGTAAGGGCGTCGGCGGAAAACTGTTGTCGGCTGCAATCAACTATGCCAAAGACCTTGGCGCGATCCGCCTCACGCTATCGACGGCAACCACGAATGAAGCAGCGCAGGCGCTGTACCAGGCCGCGGGCTGGGTGCGCGACGACAAGTTCTTCGTCTACCACTTCGCTGTTTAGCGGACCTTGAGCTTGTGCAGGCGCTTGTCGGGCGGCGGCCAGTCGAGCCGCATCCCGCGCAAGGTTTCCAGCAGCACGCGTGCGACCGCTTCGTTGCGGTAGCGCTTCGAATCAGCGGGGATCACGTACCACGGTGCGTGATCGGCATTGGTTGCGGTGATCGCATCGCTGTAGGCTTTCTGGTAGTCCTTCCAGAGCTCGCGCTGCTTCAAGTCTTCCGGATCGAACTTCCAGTGCTTGTGCGGGTCGTCGACGCGCGCTTGCAGCCGTTCGCGCTGCTCGTCCTTCGATATATGCAGGAAAAACTTGACGATGGTGGTGCCGCTTTCGGCCAGCATGCGTTCAAAGTCACGGATCTGCGCGTAGCGGCGCTTGCATTCGGCCGGCGTGATCATGCCCACTACGCGCGTGATCAATACGTCTTCATAATGGCTGCGGTTGAAGACGCCGATTTCGCCGGCCTTGGGCACTTCGCGGTGGATGCGCCACAGGAAGTCGTGCGCAGCCTCGATTTCAGTGGGGGCGCGGAAGCCGGTCGCGTGCAATCCCATGGGGTTGATGCTGCTGAACAGGTGGCGCACGGTGCCGTCCTTGCCGGAGGTGTCCGTGCCCTGTAAGACGATCAGCAGCTTGCGTTTGCGCTCGGCATACAGCATCTCCTGCAAATCGGAGATGTCATCGAGCACTTTGTCCAGCGCGTCCTGGTCCGGCTTGGCGTCGGCTTTGGCGTCCTTGTCGCGCAGCTTGAGACTTGGCTTGGCCCGGAATTGATCGATCGCTTTCATGCGACGACATTAGCACAGCTTTCCGCTCAGCGGCGTTCGCGCCACCAAAGCAGCAGCAGGCTGGAAGCGAAGGCGAGGCCGAGAAGCCAGCGCGGAACCGCACAGGCCCATGCTTGTTGCGTGTCCGCGACGGCAGCGGGGGCTGCTGCTGCGCTGCCGGCGCGGGGGAGTCTCGCAACTGGCTGGGCGCTGCGGCTGGCATAACGGGCCGTCGCGTCATGCCGCAGCGCCGCTTGCCACGCCGGCCAATCCTCGACGCTGTAGACGAAGACCGCGCTTTCCGTGTCCTGGCTGTTGAGCGCCAGCCAGCCGGCAGCGCGCGGCCAGAACGCCACGCAAGCGGCATCGGCGCGCTCGCTACGCGCCTGCCAGCGCATGGCTTCCTGCCCCACGCTGACGGCGCCGCCTGCCGCCACGCCTTGCGCGCATAGCTCGGTGCGCAAGCCTGGCAGCGGCATCGGCTCCGCCTCGAGCCAGCGCACTTTCTGCAAGCTACCAAGCGCCGCCATGTCCAGTACCTGCTGCCACCATTGTCCCAGCGCCGCAGGTTCGCTGATTGCATGGCGGTGCCAATCGCGCACGCCCAGCCAAAGGAGACGGCCTTTTTGCCATTCGCGCTGCCACAGCCAGGGCTTGCCGTCCTTGTCACGGGCAAAGGCTTGCCAGGCGCCGCCCGCAGCCGGGATCTGCGCTCCTGCGGCGAAATCTAGTGTGGCGCCCGACAGCAGCAGATGCCGCATGTCTTCCCGCTCGGTCGTGGCCGATTGCGGCGCCAGTTTCAGTCCGAGTTCGCGCTGCCACAGCGCCGCATCGCCCGCATTGCCGCCCAGGACCAGCACAGGCATGCCTTGCGCTGCCTGCGCCAGCGCGCCGCGCAGCCCGCCGCTTTCAAGCCAGGCAGCGTCCGCCACCAGCAGGTTCGGATGGACTAGCGGTGCGCGCGCTTCCTCGCTGCGGGTGAGCGACTTGCCAAGCGTGGTTTGCCAGTCGATGATGGAGTTCGAATCCGTCAGCAACTGGTTCAGTACCCGCGTGTCGAACGATGGCGCGCCAAAGCGGCCTTGCACTTGCAGTGGAATCGCGTCGAGGACGCGCAGCGGCACCGGGCCTTGCGCGGCGGTTTTTCCGTCCTTGTCCAGCAGGCGCGCCTGCAGCACCATAGTTTCCGCCATTGGCGGCTGCCATTGCACGCTCAGCGCCTCGGCCACCGCATCGCCAGCACGCGCTTCAGCGAGCAACTGGCCGTTTTCAGCCAGCAGTTGCAGGCGCCAGCCGGCTTGCGGCGTGCCGCGCCGTACGGTTAGCGCAAAGCTGCGCCCCAAGGGCAAGGTGCGCGGAAAATCCAGCCATAGCAAGCCTTCGTTTGACGGCTGCCATTGGACCCGGCGCACAGGCATGTCGCGCCATTGCGCTTCCTGCAGGCCATGCCCCTTGATTTCGATCAGGGCATTCCTCGGCGTCGATGGCAGTTGCGCCAGCGCCGAGGCAAGAGCGTCGCTCGGAACGATGCCGGCACCGGTGGTATCCAAGGCCAGCGGTCCCGCGCTGCCGGAAGCCGTCAACGTTGCGGGTGCAGCCAGCAGGGCCGCGAGCGATATGCCGGCAGCAAAGGCCAACGCCGCATCGGCCCAGTGCTTCCCGCGCAGATACAGCAGGGCGCTGGCCGTACCGGCCAGCGCAGCGCCGGCGTACAGCAGGTTGATGTCCACGTTCACTGCGCCCCCTTCCCTTGCAATGCCAAGCCGAAGCGCGTCTGCGCTTGTGGACGGGCCTGCAGCAAGACGGGCGCTTGCGCGATAGTTGCGCGCAGCCAGGCACGCAATTTTGCGCGGCAAGGCTGGCATCCATCGGCAACATCCTGCACTGCGGCTTGGGCGGCCAGGCGCTGTTCATCGTCCGGCAGCCGGGCCACGGCTTCGCGCGCCGCCTTGCTCCACAGGGCCGGTAAAGCGCCGTCGCCGCCCAGCGCCTGCACCAGGTCGCGCACATCGCCTGGCATGAACTCATCCGCTGCGGCTTGCGCACGGCGGTAGCTTGCGGCGCCCGTCATTTCCCCGGTCATGCGTTTTTCTTCCTTGATCGCTGGCGGCACAAAAGCCGTCCGGTGCAGGTAGACGCGTTCGGCCTGCTGCAGCTCCTTGATTGCACCCAGCGCCTTGTACTCCGGCGGCAGCGCTGCTTTTGGCACAATGGCTCGCAGCTGCTTTTCAGCGTCCCACATCGCGCGCAAGGCGCGGCGCAGGACCTCTTTCGTCGCCGGGTCGAAGATGGTGGCGTTGCCTTCCTGGTCGTGCGTGTGGCCATATTCAGCGGCGATATTGCCGGTACCGAAGCCGCCTGGGCCCTTGGTTTCCGCGGCGCCGCCATGCGCGTGGCCATCGTCATGCTCATCGCCGCCGAACAGGGAAGACTCTTCACCGAGGAACTGGCCGTAGCGCAAGCGCAGCTTGGCCTGGTCTCCGGCGATTGCTTCGCTGCGTGAACGCACTGCGGCGGCGCCAAGGCGCGGCATGTCGGCTACCAGTTGTTCGGTGTCGATGATGATCTGGCGCTGGCTGCGCAGGTTTTCCGGCTTCGCCAGCGACGGCAGGGCGGTTGATTCCTGCGCCTCACCTGGAGGGCCGGGCAAGCGCAGGGTGTAGGTTGGCGACTGAGCGATGTGCGGCGCAGGCGCGTTGTCGCTGGCGCGTACGAAGAAGTACAGCTCGTCGCCTGGTTCCATGCCAAGCTCCTTCAACAGCCATTGCTTGTTCCAACTGCGCTTGCGCGGGTCCGGCGAAGCTGGCAGCGGGGTTTCCTTGTCCGTGAACCGGATGTTTTCTCCGCTGCCGCGTGCGAGCGTCATGTGCAGCGTAGCCCTGGTGATTGCGTAGTCGTCACTGACATTGACGCTGATTTGTGCGCTTTGCGCTTCCGGCTTCAGGACGCTCACCGATTCGTTTGGCGCGGCGATCGTTACCTGCGGCGGCAGGTCGGGCGTCACGCGGATCGTATAGCGCTGGGACGGATTCCTGCGGTTTCGCCAGAATGCTGAATCGATCGCCGTCCATTCAGCGCATTTGCCGGCCGGGGTTTGCAGGGTCTGGCCGTCGCCAAGTTCGATGGCCGCGTCGGCGTTGATGGCGCACCAGCGCACTTTACTGTGCTGAGGGACCTGCAAGTCGCGCGCCCCGCCTTCGCTTGGCTGGACCCCAGTGTATGCAGGCGGCTCCGTGCGCAGGCTGATGCCGGCCACTGCTCCTGCCTGCACTGCCGGCCCGTGGCCTTGCGGCGTCGAGTGCGGCGCGCCATGCGCGGCGGCGTATGCCCAGGCACCCGCTGCGGCGACGATGGCCAATGCCAGCGGGATTGCGTTGAAACGGGATTTTTGTTTTGCGATATTGCCGAGGCGCTCATCGGTGAGCGCGCCGCCGATACGCGCCAGCAGGCGATTGCGTTGCAGTTCCCCCAGGGGCGTGTCAGGCGCCGCCGCCAGCATTGCGCTGCTGTCCTCCAACTCGGGGACGGCGGCATTCAGCCACGATGGCAACTTGTCTTCGATCCGTTTGCGCCAGATGGTGAAGTCGATTGCGGCCCAAAGCGCGGCCGCTGCTGCCAGTGCGGCCAGCACGCTCGGCGTTACCGGTGTCGAAACATTGTTGTTCGCGATGGCTAGCGCGGCGACAGGAAGCAGCGGCAGCAGCCAGCTGGCGGCGCGGCGGCGGACCAGCGCGTGCAGCATGCGCTGGCGCACGCTGGCCAGATGGTCAGCGGCGGCGGGCATGGGCCAGGATCCTTTCGGCTGCGAACAAGGCCATCAGAGCAAGGGCCAGCCAAGCCGGCGAGCGTGCCAGGGGTGTCGGCAGCGGCTTGTTGCGAGCGGGTGCCATGGACTGGGCCGGCATTGGGTAGGCCGCGGGGAGTAATGTGGCGGCTTGCCAGCGCTCGTAAAGGGCGCGGGCGGCGTCGATGTCTTGCAGCGGCCACTTGGCAGCAGTCCAGGTGAGGCCCTGCGGCGTTTGCTTCTGCCCGTCGGCGCCGGCGCGCCACCACAGGGGTGCTTTCCAGGAAGGCGGCGGTTCGGCGTCCTGGCGGTCCCAGACAATCAATTCGGTTTCCGGTGTTGGCGTGTCCGCAATCACATAGCGATTGGCGCCGTCTGCGGCAGTGCTGAAGGCCGCGAACAACGCTTGCCAGTTCGCGATCCGCTGGGGCGGCGCAACGACGACCACATGGCGGTCGCGGGGCGCCACGGTGGGCATCGGCGCGAGGTGGCCCGATGCGCTGGCCGCGGCAGCGGAAGAAGCGAGTGCGGCGGGAGCATGGGCAGAAGCAGCATCCGGGGGCGAAAGGCGCAGCTCGGCGGCGTGGGCCAGGCGCGGGCGGAGCGCTGGCATCGCGGCGCTTGGCGCGAGGATCAGGAAGCGCGCCTGCGGGCGCCATTCATGCTCGTTCAGGGCGAGCCAGTTCCATACGTCGGCCGGCAGCGGCTCGCGTGCGGCGGCGGCCATGCCGGCGGCCTGGATTTGCTGTGCCGTCCATGGCGAGGATTCGATTGCTGGGTCGACGAAAACAGTGTCTCCCTTCCACGGCATTGCCAGCACCGCGAGCCAGGCGATCAGCGCAAGCAGCAGGGCGAGCCGCACCAGCAGGAGCGGCACGTCCGACCAGCGCAGCATGCGCTGCTGCTGCGGCGCTGCGGCCGGCAGGAAGCGGGCGGTGGCCAGGAGCTCGGTACGGGTACGTTCGCGTTTGCGCATATGCCACCACACCGGCAGCAACAGCACCGGCAAGGCGAACCACCACAAAGGCTGCATGCTGGTCATGGCCGGCGCGCCTCCGGATTGCGCAGCCAGGCGCGGAGTACCTCGCCCAGCGGCTGCTCGATACGCGCCTCGCAAAGCGGCACGTCATGCTGGCGGCAGGCGCCTCGGACTGCACCGAAATGCGATTCGAGCGCCGCGCGATAGGCTTCGCGTCCCTCTCGGGCAAAGCTGTGCAGGCCGCCGTCGGCTTCCGGATCACGGTAGGCGTGGCCGGCGGCGATATTCGCCTCGACTTCGGCCTCGGTGCGCAAGGCGAGCATTCGCACGTCATGCCGCATATGCCGCAGGCGGATCAAGGCCTCTCCAAGGGGCGAAGGCCAGTCCAGCGCATCGGTGGCGGCGAACACCATGCTTTGCGAACGCGCGAAATGCAGGCTGGCGCGCAGCGTCTCCGCATCGGGCAATCCTCCCGCCGGCGTGGCGCGCTGAAGCGCCGCCAGCACGCGCTGCAAATGGCGCGGCCCACGCGAGGCTGGTGTGAACTCGACGCGCCCTCCCGACAGCAGCAGCAAGCCGAAAGCATCGCCCTGGCGCTGCGCAATCGCCGCCACGCAAGCCAGCGCCGTGCGTGCGTACCAATGCTTGCTCAGGCCATCCACGCGGCGGCTTGGCTCCGCCATCGATGCACTGGCATCCAGCACGAGCCAGGTAGCGACGTGGCTGTCGCGCTCCGCTTCGCGCACGTAATAGCGGTCGGCGCGCGCCAGCAGTTTCCAGTCCACGCGGCGCCATTCGTCGCCGGGCGCATACGCACGGTACTCGGAAAACTCAACGCCGGCGCCGCGTTCACGGCCAGCGTGGATCCCATGGCCAAGGCCCGCCAGAACGTGGCGGATCACCAGTTCAAGGTCGGCGGAATGCGCCAGCAGCACAGGTGTTTCCAGCATGCTTATTCTGGCTTGATGGCGTCGCGCAGGGCGGCCAGGATATCGGCGATCGCAATGCCGTCAGCTTCCGCTTCGAAGTTGCGCAGCACGCGGTGCGCCAGTACTGGCAGCAGCATATACACGATGTCTTCACGCGTGACGGCAAGGCGGCCCTGCATCAAGGCGCGTGCCTTGGCAGCCAGCACCAGCGCCTGGCCAGCGCGCGGACCAGCGCCCCAGCCGACGTGCTTCTTCACTGCATCGACCGTCGTTTCCCGCGGCCGGGTGGCGCGCACCAGGCGCGTTGCATAGCGCAGCAGGTGTTCGCCGATTTCGATGTCGCGCACCAGCGCTTGCAGGCGGAGCAAGGTTTCCGCGTCCATCGCCGGCTCGGCGTCCTTCAGGCCGGCGTGGGTGGTTGCGGACACCATCGCAATCTCTTCGTCTTCGCTGGGATAGCCAACATCGATATGCAGCAGAAAGCGGTCCAATTGCGCTTCGGGCAGCGGATAGGTGCCTGCCTGCTCGATCGGGTTCTGCGTCGCCAGCACGAAAAAGGGGCGCGGCAGCTTGTGCGTGCGGCCGGCGAACGTCACCGAGCGCTCCTGCATCGCTTCCAGCAAAGCCGACTGCGTCTTCGGCGGTGCACGGTTGATTTCGTCCGCCAGCAGTACCTGCGTGAATACCGGGCCTTGCTGGAAGCGGAATTCGCGCTTTCCTGTCGCGTGGTCCTCCTCCAGGATTTCGGTGCCGACGATATCGGACGGCATCAGGTCGGGCGTGAACTGCACGCGGCGGAATTCCATGTCCGTCGCCTGCGCCAGCGACTTGACCAGCAGCGTCTTGCCCAATCCCGGAACGCCTTCGACCAGCGCATGTCCGCCGCTTAGCAGGCAGATGACCAGGGAGTCGATCACCGATTCCTGGCCGATAATGACGCGGCCCATGCTCGCCTTCAGTGCCTTTACCTTGGCGTGCAGCACGCCGATTTCGTTTTCGCTCCAGCCGCTTTCAGCCACGGTCATGCTCCCAACGCGTATTGAATGATGTTGACTGCGAAGCGCGTGTTGTCGATCGCCAGCCAGCGCTTGTTGCGGAAATCATAGTCCCATTCGCAGCCATAATCCTTGTTGCTATACAAAAGCCTGATGCGGCCGTTGAATTCCACCGCCTTCAGGTACTCGTGCACCAGGTCGTCGCCCCAGCCGTTCAATTCCATCCCAGTATTCGGCGGACCATCGAACTTGAAGAAGGCCGAATACAGCGAGTGATTGTTGGGGATCTTGTGCAGGGCCTTGGGCCCGAAAATTTTCGCCACTTCCGCTTCGAACGACTTCGCGAACAGTCCGTCGATGTCATGGTTGCAGTCGTCAACGAAGACGAAGCCGCCGCCCCGCACGTAGCGCTCGAAATTCTTCCGTTCTGCCGGTGTGAATTGCACCAGCTTGTGGCCGGCCAGGTAGCAGAACGGGGCCTCCAGCATCTTGGGGTCGGACAATGCCACGATGCGCTCGACGGGATCGACTTTCAGGGTCGTGTATTCGACCAGCGAGTTAAGCACGTTGCTGGGCATGCGGATGTCGACGTCCCAGTCGCCTGACTCGTAGGTCAGGCGGGTGAAGTAGAAGTCGTAGGCGGGCATTCCTCAGACCGCGTCGGACAGCGATGTGAAGTTGAAATCACGTACCTTCATCGCCGGGATCATCAGCTTGCGCGAATCGGTATCGCCGATCAGCACCGGACGCCCCAGTTCATCGATATTGTTCAACATCGATACCGGACTGTCGTTGAAGCGGAAGTTCTTGATCGGGTGCTTGATCTTGCCGTTCTCGATGTAGAAGGTGCCATCGCGCGTCAGGCCGGTCAGCGCCACCGATTGCGGGTCCACCATGCGGATATACCAGGTGCGCGTCACCAGGATGCCCTTCTTTGTCGATGCAATCAATTCCTCGGTCGACTTGGCGCCGCCTGCCATGATGATATTGCCGGCCGACGGAGTCGCCGCCTTGCCCTGCTTCTGCGCCCAGTAGCGGTTGTAGTCCAGCGATGTAATCATGCCGCCCTTGATCAGGTCGCGGCGCGCGCGCGCCTGCATCGTTCCCTGGTCCCATGGCAGCACCGGGGCATTGGCATCCCATGGATCGGTCCAGACGTTCACCTGCTCGTCAAACAGCTTGTCACCCAGGCGGTTGGCGCCGCCCTTCTTCGACAGGAAGCTGCGGCCTTCGTCGGCGGAACGCGCATCGAAAGCGCTGAACATGAAGTTCAACAAGTCGTTGGTGGCGGCAGGCTCCATCACCACGGTATAGCGGCCCGGCTCCAGCGCCTTGGCGTCCACCGAACGCAGCGCCTTTTCAATGGCGATCTCGGAAGCTGCGCGCGGATCGAACGATTTGGGATCGTAGGCCGAACGGTTGACCCAGCCCGAACCACGGCCATCATCGGTGCGCGTGGTCACGGTGAAATTCAAGCCGCCCATTTCCTGGAAGCCGAACACGCCATTCGAGTTGGCGATGCAGTCAAAACCGATGCTGTCGTTGAAGAAGCCCGCAGCCTGCAGTCCCGCTTTCTTCGCCGCATCAATGCTGGCAAAGGCCACATCGGCACGGTATTCCGGGCTGAATGCCTCGGCGTTACGTTGGAACGTATTACTGGCCTTGAAGTCCTGCTTGCCCACGGCCGGCATGAACTCAGGATTTTCGGGCGCCAGTCGTGCGATTTCCTCGGCCCGGCGTACTGCCGCTTCCAGCGACTTCGCATCGAACTGGTTGCAGGTAGCAGCACCCTGCCTTTTGCCGAAGGCGACGCTGACCACCAGCGTAGTGTCTTCGATCAGGCCGGCGGTGGAAACACTGTTGTTCGCATAGCGCACATTACCCTTGCGGCTGCCGCTCAGGTTCACGCGGCATCCATCGGCCTTGGACATGGCCATCACTTTGTCGCAAATGCTTTTCGCTTCGTCTTTGCTCAGGAGTTTCATCGGGTGTCCTTAGTCAATCTTGCGGGCGGTGTTGATCACATTGATGCCGTTGAAGCGCGTGGTCGAGGAACCGTGCGACACCGCGCTCACCTGGCTTGGCTGGCCTTTGCCGTCGAAGAAGGAGCCGCCCATGCGCCAGTCGCGCTGGTCGCAAGTCGCCGAGCAGGAATTCCAGAACTCCTGCGTATTCGACTGGTAAGCCACGTCGTTCAGCATCTGGCCTATCTTGCCGTCCTTGATTTCGTAGAACAGCTGGCCGCCGAACTGGAAGTTGTAGCGCTGCTGGTCGATGGAATAAGAGCCGCGGCCCAGGATGTAGATGCCCTTCTTCACGTCCTTTACCATATCGTCCACCGACATGGTCTTTTTGCCCGCCTCCAGCGAAACGTTCGGCATGCGCTGGAATTGCACGCTGCTCCAGGAGTCGGCGTACGAGCAGCCGTGCGACGCTTTCTCGCCGATGATCTTCGCCTGGTCGCGCGTGGCCTGGTAGTTCACCAGGATGCCGTTACGGATCAAGTCCCACTTCTTCGAGGCCACGCCTTCGTCATCGTAGCCCACATAGCCAAGGGAGCCCGGCGTGGTCTTGTCGGCGACGATGTTGACGAGGTCGGAGCCGTACTTGAAATTCTTGCTCTTCCACTTGTCCAGTGTGGCGAAGGAAGTGCCGGCGTAATTGGCTTCATAGCCCAGCACGCGGTCCAGCTCCGTGGCGTGGCCCACGCTCTCGTGGATGGTGAGGAACAGGTGTTCCGGGCTGAGCACCAGGTCGTACTTGCCCGGCTCGACCGACTTGGCCGTCAGCTTTTCGCGGGCCTGCTTGCCGGCCGCGCGGGCGTCTTCGATGATGTCGTAGCCGCCGTTGTACAGTGGTGTGACGCCGCCTGGCGCACGCACTTTGTGCTCCGGCCCGGCGTCAAAGAATTCGTAGCCCATGCCGGCCGGCGACGACAGGCCGTCGCGCGTGCGGAATTTTCCGGTCGCCTTGTCGACTGCAGTAGCGGTGAACGGGGACCACAGGCGGTGGATATCCTGGTCGATGTAGGAGCCATCGGTGGAGGCGAAATATTTCTGCTGGTTGACCTGGAACAGGTTGGCCGTCATGAAGGAGGCCCCGGCTTCCAGGCCAGCCTTGTTCGCGGCCAGCAGCATGTCGGCCTTTTCCTTGATCGGCACGGCGCGCCAATCCTTCTTGAAAGGCGTCTGCCATGCCACTTCGCCCACGCCTTTGACCGGCGCGAGTTCTACCGGCGAGGCCTGCAGCCGTGCGTTGGCGCGCGCGATGGCCACGGCCTGGCGCGCGGCGTCGGCCACAGCGTCCACTGTCAGGGCGTTGGTGGCGGCGAAGCCGTAGGCGCCGTTGGCGATCACGCGTACGCCGACACCGGTCGATTCGGTGTTGATGATGTTTTCGACGCGGGTGTCGCGGGTGGTGATGAACTGGTTCAGGTAGCGGCCGATGCGGACGTCGCAGTAGCTGGCGCCGGCTTTGGTGGCGGCGTTCAGCGCGGCGTCGGCAAGTTCTTTCTTGAACTTGCGGGCCATCGGGTTGAGCAGGTCTTCGGCGGCGATGGCGTTGCCGAAGACGGGGATCAGCATGGTGCTGCCGGTTGCGGCGGCGACTTTCAGGAAGGATCTACGTTCCAATGGGTGCTCCAAAAACTTTTGAACCCGGTAAACCTGGGTCAGACCCAAGGGTCTGACCCACTCAGCGGGTTTAGACTGCGTCGGACAAAGAGGTGAAATTGAAATCGCGCACCTTCATCGCAGGAATCAACAGCGAAAACTGCGACTCATCGCCCGCCAGCACTTCCGGCCGGCCCAGCTCTTCGATGTTGTTCAGCATCGACACAGGGCTTTCGTTGAAACGGAAGTTCTTCACCGGATGCTTGATCTTGCCGTTCTCGATGTAGAAAGTACCGTCGCGGGTCAGGCCGGTCAGCAGCACGGTCTGCGGATCGACCATGCGGATATACCAGGTGCGCGTCACGAGGATGCCCTTCTTGGTTGAAGCGATCAGCTCCTCGGTCGATTTGGTCCCGCCGGACATGATGATATTGCCCGGTGCGCCAACCGCACGCTGGTTCATCTTCTTGCCCCAGTAAGGCGAGTAGTTCATCGAAGCTATCTTGCCGTGCTTGATGATGTCCATGCGTTCGCGCGCCAGCAAGGTCTGGTTATCCCAAGGCAGTACGGCAACATCCTTATCCCACGGGTCGGCCCACACGTTCACCTGCTCATCGAACAGCTTCTCGCCCATGCGGTTGCCGCCGCCCTTCTTGGCGAGGAAGCTGCGGCCTTCGTCCGCCGAACGCGCATCGAAGCTGTTGAACATATACGCCAGCAGGTCGGACGTCGCGGCAGGCTCCAGGATCACGGTATATCGGCCCGGCTCGAGCGCCTTGGCTTCGGCCGAACGGATCGCCTTTTCCATCGCCACTTCAGCCGCAGCGCGCGGATCAAAGCGCGCCACATCCTGCGCGTCGCGCCGTACCCAGCCCGAACCGCGGCCATCTTCCGTGCGCACGGTGCAGGTGAAGTCGATGCCCGTCTGCGTCTGGTGGCCGAACACGCCGCGCGAGTTGGCGATCGTTTCGAACGATGACTGGTCGGTGAAGAAGCCCGCCGCCACCAGGCCCTTCTTCTTGCAGGCCTCGATGCTGTAAGCCGCCACTTGCGCGCGGTACTCGGGGTTGATGGCGTCGGTCGACTTGCTGAAGGTATCAGACCCTTTGAACGCCTGCTTGTCCGGCGTCGGCATGAATTCCGGATTTTCCGGCGCCAGCCTGGCCAGCTCCTCGGCGCGCTGCACTGCCTTGGCCAGCGATTTGTCGTCGAACTCGTTGATGACCGAGGTGCCCTGCTTCTTGCCGAAGGCGACGGATACGGACAGCTGGGTGTTTTCCACCAGGCCCGCGGTCGACACCGCATTGCGCGCATAGCGGATATTGCCGGTGCGGCTGCCGTTGATGGTGACGATGCATTCGTCGGCTTTGCTCAGCGACATGACCTTGTCGGCGATGCGCTTGGTTTCTTCCTGGTTCAGGATTTTCATTCGCAGTCCTTTCAGCCGATCTTGCGGGCAGTGTTGATCACGTTGATGCCGTTGAAACGGGAAGTCGACGAACCGTGCGACACCGCGCTCACCTGCATCGGCTGGCCTTTGCCGTCGAAGAAGGAACCGCCCATGCGCCAATCGCGCTCGTCGCACATGGCGGTGCAGGCGTTCCAGAACTCCTGGGTATTGGACTGGTAAGCCACGTCTTCCAGCATCTGGCCGATCTTGCCGTCCTTGATCTCGTAGAACATCTGGCCGCCGAACTGGAAGTTGTAGCGCTGCTGGTCGATCGAGAAGGAACCGGCGCCCACGATGTAGATGCCCTTCTTCACGTCCTTCACCAGTTCATCCGGCGTAATCTTCTTCTTGCCCGGCTTGAGCGACACGTTAGGCATGCGCTGGAACTGCACATTGCTCCAGGAATCGGCGTAGGAGCAGCCATGCGACTCCTTCTCGCCGATCACCGCCACCTGGTCGCGCGTGGCCTGGTAGTTGACCAGGATGCCGTCCTTGATCAGGTCCCAGTGCTTGCACTTGACGCCTTCGTCGTCGTAGCCGACCGCGCCCAGGGAACCCGGGATGGTCTTGTCGGCTTCGATGTTGACCAGGTCCGAACCGTACTTGAATTTCTTCGACTGCTGCTTGTCCAGCGTGGCGAAGGAAGTGCCGGCGAAGTTGGCTTCGTAGCCCAGCACGCGATCGAGCTCGGTCGGGTGGCCGACCGATTCGTGGATGGTCAGCCACATGTGTTCAGGCGACAGCACCAGGTCGTACTTGCCCGGCTCGACCGACTTGGCGGTCAGCTTTTCCTTGGCCTGGCGGCCGGCGGCCTTGGCATCTTCGACCAGGTCATAGGAGCGGCCGTACAGCGTGGCGACGCCGCCCGCTGCCTTGATCTTGTCTTCCTTGCGGCCATCCAGGTACTCATAGCCCATGCCGACCGGCGTGCCCAGGTCGGAGCGGCTGCGGAATTTGCCGGTGGCCTTGTCGACGGCGGTCGCAAAGAACGGCACCCACAGGCGGTGCAAGTCCTGGTCGATATAAGAACCGTCGGTGGAAGCGAAGTATTTCTGCTGGTTGACCTGGAACAGCAAGGACTGGATGAAGGAAGCGCCTGATTCCAGCGCGCCCTTGTTGGCGGTGATCAGCAGATCGGCCTTGTCCTTGATCGGCACCGTGCGCCAGTCTTTCTTGATCGGAGTGGCCCAGGAAACTTCACCCACGCCCGGCGTCGGCGCCAGCACCACGCCCGCGGCCTGCAGTTTGGAGTTGGCCTTGGCGATGGCGACCGCCTGGCGTGCCGCGCCGGCCACGCCGTCCGGCGACATATCGCTGGTGGCGGCAAAGCCGTAGGCGCCATTGGCGATCACGCGCACCCCCACCCCTGCGGATTCGGTGTTGGTGACGTTTTCGATGTTCAGGTCACGGGTGGTGATGAACTGGTTCAGGTAGCGGCCGATGCGCACGTCGCAGTAGCTGGCGCCGGCCTGGGTGGCGGCGGTCAGCGCGGTATCTGCCAGCATCTTCTTGAACTTCACTTCCACGGGTTTAATCAGCTCGTCGGCCGCAATGGCGCGGCCAAATGGCATCATCATGGCGGCCATCGCACCGCCGCTCATGTTGAGGAATGCACGTCGTTCCATAGTCTCTCCAGGGTTATCGTTTTACCTAAGACAGCTTGCAGGAGACCAATCGTACGCAATTTTTATGCCATTGTGTAAAGCTTGTACAAACCAGAAACATACTGAATAAAAGGAGGGGCGAAAAAGGGGACGTAACGCTTTTTCTTTGAAAAAGCGTTACGTCCCCTTTTTCGCCCCTCCTTTTATTTGTGTCCGGACAGTGTCCGCACGGCGTCCGGAGCGGACACTTGACCGGGCGACCAGCTTGTCCGATCATCAAGTCCCGGGCGACCGGATACACCGTGCCGCCCGCCCAACGAAAAAGGAGACTCCTGAATGAAACAGTATGTCCTGGCCGGCCTGCTGGCCGTTGGCTTCACCAGTTTTTCCGGCGCCGCCCTGGCCGATCCTGCCCTGAAGGCTGCCATCGCCAGCCCTGCCCGCGCAGCCGAAAACGTCAAGCGCGACCAATACCGCCACCCATACGAAACCCTGACCTTCTTCGGCATCAAGCCGAATATGACCGTGGTTGAATTGTCGCCGGGCGGCGGCTGGTACACCGAGATCCTGGCACCTTACCTGCGCGACCAGGGCAAGCTGATCGCCGCCGGCACCGCCAACGGTGCCGAAGGCTTCCAGAAGTTCCTGGCCAAGGACCCGGGCCGCGACAAGGTTACTTACGGCACCTTCATGCCGGGCAAAGGCGTGTACAACTACGCACCGAAGGGCAGCGCCGACATGGTCCTCACCTTCCGTAACGTCCACAACTGGATCGGTATCGGCGACGAGGGCATGAAGAAAATGATGGCCAATATCTACGACAGCCTGAAACCTGGCGGCATCTTCGGCGTCGAGGAACACCGCCTGCCGGCTTCGATGAAGCAGGACGCTGAAGCCAGCTCCGGCTACGTGCATGAAGACTACGTGATCAAGATGGCCGAGCAAGCCGGCTTCAAGCTGGTAGCCAAGTCCGAAGTCAATGCCAACGCCAGGGACGACGCCAACCACGAAAACGGTGTCTGGGCGCTGCCGCCTACCTTCACCAACAAGGACAAGGACCGCGCCAAATATGCCGCCATCGGCGAGAGCGACCGCATGACCCTGAAGTTCGTCAAGCCGCAATAAGTGCTGAAAACGCTGCAACGCGCTGCCGCCGGCCTGCTGCTGGCGGCAGCATCCACCCTTGCCTGCGCCGCCGATACGGCGTCCAGCGCGCCACTGATGCGTTTTATCCTGCCTTCCGTCACGCCGGGCTCGGAAGTGCAGGTGACCTACTTCCACCTGCTGCTGCGCCTTGCGCTGGAAAAGACGGAAGGCCCCTTCTCCATCGAGTTCTATCCCTATGAGCTGACCAGCCCGCGCCGCGCGCTGGAAATCAAGCGCAACGGCGTGATCAACATCATGTGGGATGGCACCAATGTTCAGCGTGAACGCGAACTGCTGCCGATCCGCGTATCGCTGGTGCGCGACTTGAACGATTACCGCGTGTTCATGATCCGCAAGGAGGATGAAGCACGCTTTCGCGACGTGCGCACGCTGGAAGAATTGCGCAAGATGACTGCCGGCGCCGGCGCCAATTGGCCTTCAGTGGACGTGCTGCGCCACAATGGCCTGAAGGTGGAAACGACGGTTAACTACAGCTCGCTGTTCCCCATGCTGAAAGCGAAACGCTTCGACTTCATGCCGCGCGGCGTGCATGAGGCCTGGGCCGAAGAACAGCAATATGGCAAGGAAGGATTGATGGTGGAGCCGACCATCTTCCTGCATTACCGCGTGCCGTTCTACTTCTTCGTCAGCAAGGATAACAAGGCGATGGCGGAGCGGGTGGAGCGAGGTTTGAAGCTTGCCCAGGCCGACGGCAGCTTCGATAAGCTTCTGAATGGCTACCCGGCTTTCCGGCGCGCTCTGGCGGAAATCGCAGGGCACAAGCGCAAGGTATTTGAACTGGAACTCCCTATCGGGATTGCAAGCGACTCATCAAAGCAATAAAACCGTAACCGGCGACAAACATGCCGCACAGCACCACCGCAATCGACAGGATCAGTTCGTTCATTCACACTCCAATGTGCAGATACAGGCATAGGATTATGCTGCATTTGCACATAAAAGAAGCTCTCGAATTCTCACTGCTTTGTATGGAATTTGTCAGGCGCGGGGCCAAGCTGGAAGGTGGCCACGCGGCGCATTTGCCGCGTGGCAAAGCGACTTATGGTTTCTTGACCGGAGTGAAGTTCAGGTCTGCGAAGTCGTAACTGAAGTCCGTTTCGGTGGAGATGGGCGCCATCTTCATGCGTTCGATCGAACCGTCCGGGTTCAGCGCAAACGTCACATAAGCGTCGGCGTTGAAGTTGCGCTCTTTCCAGCGCACGATGAAGGTGTCGTGCTGGAAGTGCTCCAGCGTTCCGGTCAGGTCAGGCGTGCGGCTGAAGCTCATCACCTGCCTGCCGCCCGCCTGCTTGATGCTCACCGTGCCATACCAGTCGTCTTTGTAGTCGCCGTTGTAGGAAGCCAGCGGCAGCGAAGGCTTGGACGCTGCCGCACGGGCCGCGCTCAGCTTGCCCTGGCGCGCCAGTTCCTCCTTGTGCATTTCGGCTTCCTGCTCGGCGTAGAGCTTGATCCAGTCGGTCGGCGCCACCCCCATGTAGTTGTCCAGGATGCGCCACTGCAGCGCCGACATCGACGGGCCATTCTCGGCATTGGTGAAGATGGCCACGCCCAGTTTCTCTTCCGGCACCATCACGATGCGCGAATAGAAGCCTTGCAGCGCGCCGCCGTGCATCACGATCTTGCGGCCGCGGTAATCGCGCAGCTGGAAGCCCAGGCCATATGCGGCGAAGTTCGGCTTGGTGGCCATCAGCGCCGGTTTCGGTTCGCTGACCTTCATCGGCGTTTGCTGGCTCCACATTTCGCGCGCCTGCTTGGCGCTGAACAGCTGCTTGCCATTCTCCATCTTGCCTTCGTTGAGCAGCACCTGCATCCACTTGGCGATATCCTCGGCATTGGTCTGGACGCCGATCGCGCCCACCGCGTTCTGCACCGGCATCGGCTTGACCACGGCAGCCTTGCCATTGATCTTGCTGTGCGGCGCCGAGTAGTCGGCGGTCTTCAGCATTTCCTCCACATTGGTGGTGGTGCCGTCCATGCCCAGCGGGGCCAAAATATGTTCGCGGGTCGCCGCTTCCCAGCTCTTGCCGGACTTCTGCGCGATGATCTTGCCGGCCACGATGTACAGCAGGTTGTCGTAGGCGTAGTTGTTGCGGAAGCTGGTGGCCAGCTTCACGTTGCGCAGGCGGTCGATGATTTCATCGGTGCTGAAAGTAGTGGTCGGCCACCACAGCAAATCGCCGGCGCCCAGGCCAAGGCCGCTGCGGTGTACCAGCAGGTCGCGCACGGTCATCGTGTGGGTCACGTAGGCGTCGGCCATCTGGAAGCTCGGCAGGTGCTTGGTGACAGGATCGTCCCAGGACAGCTTGCCATCGTCCACCAGCTGCGCCAGTTGCGCCGCCGTGAAGGCCTTGGAATTGGAAGCGATCTCGAACAGCGTCTTCGCCGTTACCGGCGCCGGGTCGCCCAGCCTGCGCACGCCGAAGCCCTTGGCGGCGATGACCTTGCCGTCTTTCACGATGGCGATGGCCATGCCCGGCACGTCGAAAGTCTTCAATGCCAGGTTGACGTCGCGATCGAGGTCGTAGGCCGGTGCAGCAGCGGCGCTTGCCGCAACTGCTGCTTCCGGCGCGGCCAGCGCGGAGGTGGTCACAGCGGCGCCGGCGGCAAAGGCCAGCATGAGCAAGGTGGCGAGTGGTTTCTTCAGCAGCATGGTCATTTCTTCAGCAATTTGTCGACGGAACCCTGGGTCTCAGGGTGGTAGCGCGGGCGGGCCTTGGCGTAGACCGACTTGGCCCAGGCAGCTTCGTTCGGATTGGCCAGCAGCGCCTTGTACAGCGGCACCACGAACTTCTGGCGGCCCACGCTCATGAGGAAGGCGTTCAGCGGCTCGCGCACGCCATAGCCAGCGTGCACGGACGCCAGCAGGAAGCGGAAGCCGATTTCATTATTCTTCGTATCGTGCAGCTTGAAGGCGTCATCGAGCTCCTTCATCTGGGCGGCGTTGGCCTTGCCATCGATGCCGTTCAGGAAGTGCATCCACTCCAGCGCGATCCAGCCTGGCGTCTCCAGCAGGCTGGTGGCGAGCTCGCCCTTCAGCCAGGCTTCGCGCTTGGCATCCAGCGCGGCCAGGCGCGGTGAATTCACGTACTGCGCAGTGGACGGGATGCCGCTGCCATGCAGCCATTCATCCAGTTCCGCATCGCCCATGATGACGGGATTCTTCGCCAGCAGGTTCTTGTGCAGGTAGTCGACGAATTCTTCGGTGGTCGCGGACTGGAAGGCATGCTGGTCGAACCAGCCGCGCAGGAACGGGTCGAATACTTCGCGGCCGGCGCGCTCTTCCAGCGTGTGCAGCAGCCAGGCGCCCTTCGGATAAGCCAGTCCCTCGTCGGTATAGGTGTCGGGATTGGTGTCAGGGTCCTTGGTCAGCAAGGCTTGCTTGGCGGGCGGGATGTCTTTCAGCGAAGCGATGGCTTCGGCCTGCTCCACCTGCAGGTTCATGTCCGCCACTTCCTTGCCGTACAGGCTTTCCACGATGCGCGTGGTGACGTAGGTGGTGAACCCCTCGTTCAGCCACCAGTGCTTCCACGAAGCGTTGGTGACCAGGTTGCCGGACCAGCTGTGCGCCAGCTCGTGCGCAATCAGGTCGTTCAGGCTGCGGTCGCCTGCGATCATGGTCGGGGTCAGGAAGGTCATGCGCGGGTTTTCCATGCCGCCGATCGGGAACGACGGCGGCAGCACCAGCATGTCGTAACGCCCCCAGCGATAGGGACCGTACAGCGATTCGGCGGCGCTCACCATTTTCTCGGTATCGGCCAGTTCATAGGCGGCGGCATCAATGCGGCCCGGTTCCGCGTAGACAGCGGTACGCGGTCCGAGGTTGCGCAGCTCGATTTCGCCGATGGCGATGGCCAGCAGGTAGGCCGGTATCGGCTGCGGCATCTTGAAGGTCCAGCCGCCTTTGCCGGTGGCGTGCTGGTCGCCCTCGGCACTCATCACCACGCGCATGCCGGCAGGTGCGTCGATGCGGGCGCTGTAGGTGAAGCGTACGGCCGGCGTGTCCTGCACCGGCGCCCAGGAACGCGCGTCGATGGTTTCCGACTGGCTGAACATGAAGGGACGCTTGCCCGACAGGGTCTGCTCGGGATTCATCCACTGCAGCGCGCTGGCGGTTGGGGCGGTGCGGTAATAGATACGCACTTTTTCGGGCTGGGTTTGCAGGGCGATGCGCAGGGCGCGGCCCTTCTTCGCGTCCTGCTTGTCGAGCATGAAGGAGGCCGGCGCCCAGCTGCCGTCCGGGCGCAGCACCTGCACGCGCGCGATTTTCAGCTGGCGGGTGTCGAGCACCAGGGTGCGGGCCGACTTGTCGACCCAGTTCAGCGACAGCTCAGCGTAACCGTCGAGCGTCTTGCGCGCGAAGTCGGCTTTGAGGTCCAGGTGCAGGTCGGTGGTGCGCACCTGGTCATAACGGGCAAAGCTCAGCGGATCCTGCGCCCAGGCGGGCATCGCAAAAGCTGCGGCCAGCGCAGCGGCCGGCAAAGACAGTCGGAACATGGCATCTCTCTGTTGTTACAAGCGCGCAGAGGATAGCACACCGGCCGCAGACATCGGGTTCTATGCCTTCACCTCGATCTCGTAGGTGTTGCCATCGTCCGCCAGGGCGATCTCGGTGGGCGAAGCGCTGGCCTCGCCGCGCGTGATGCGCAAGACGTAGGTGCTGCCGCCGTGCTTGTATTGCAGCGTGAAGCCGGGCCAGCTGGCCGGCAGGCGCGGTGAGAGCAGCAGCTTGTCGGCCTGGCGCGTCAGGCCAAGCAGGGATTCCAGCAGCAGGCGGTACATCCAGCCGGAGGAGCCGGTGTACCAGCTCCAGCCGCCACGGCCGACATGCGGCTCAACGGCGTAGACGTCGGCCGTCACCACATACGGCTCGACCTTGTAGCGCTGGCTGGATGCGGGATCGGAACCGTGGCGTACCGGATTGATCATCCGCATCAGGTCCCAGGCCCGCTCCACTTCGCCCAGCCGCGCGAAGGCCATCACGGTCCAGATGGCGGCGTGGGTGTACTGGCCGCCGTTCTCGCGCACGCCCGGCACGTAGCCGCGGATGTAGCCCGGGTTCAGACCGGACTTGTCGAACGGTGGGTCGAGCAGCTGGATCAGGCCGAAATCGCGCCGCACCAGGCGTTTGTCCACTTGCTCCATCGCGCCTTCCACGCGCGCCTTGTCGGCGGCGCCGGTCAGCACGCCCCAGCTTTGCGAAATCGAGTCGATCTGGCATTCCTCGTTCTGCGCGGAGCCCAGCGGGGTGCCGTCGTCGAAGTAGGCGCGGCGGTACCATTCGCCATCCCAGGCATGGGCTTCGATATTGGCTGCCAGCTGTTTGGCCTGCTCGCGGCACTCGTTGGCGAAGGATGCGTCTTCGCGCCTGTCCGCCACTTCGGCAAAGCGTTGCAGCACTTCGATCAGGAACCAGGCCAGCCACACGCTCTCGCCCTTGCCATGCTCGCCCACCTTGTCCATGCCGTCGTTCCAGTCGCAGGAGCCGATCAGCGGCAAGCCATGCTCGCCGAAACGCAGTCCGTTGCGGATGGCGCGCACGCAGTGTTCGTACAGGTCGCCGCTCTGCGCCGAGCGCGTCGGCATGTCATAGTACGAATCCTCTTCCGGCGACACCGGACGGCCTTCCAGGTAGGGCGCTTTCTCGTCCAGCACCGACATGTCGCCGGTGCTGGCGACATAGCGCCACGCGGCCAGCGGCAGCCAAAGGTAGTCATCCGAGCAATGCGTGCGCACACCGCGGTCCGACGGCGGATGCCACCAGTGCTGCACATCGCCCTCGATAAACTGATGTCCGGCGCACAGGATCATGTGCTCGCGCAGGATATCCGGCCGCGTGTGCACCATCGCCATCGCATCCTGCAGCTGGTCGCGGAAGCCGAAAGCACCGCCGCTCTGGTAATAGCCGCTGCGCGCCCACATGCGGCAGGCGATGGTCTGGTACATCAGCCAGCCGTTGGCCAGCACGTCGAGTTCAGGTTCCGGCGTCTGCACCTGCACCGCGCCCAGCACCTTGTCCCAATGCGCGTGCACTTCGGACAGCGCCTGCAGCGCAGCGCCGCGCCCGCCGTGGCGCTGCACGATATTGGCCGCATCGGCGTTGCGGCGGCCGCCCATGCCCAGCACGAAGACGATCTCGCGGTCCTGCCCCGGCTGCAGTTCGAATGGCGCCTGGATCGCCGCGCAGGCGTCCAGCCCGGCGCCGGCCTTGCCCGACAGGCGTACACGCCGCAGCGCCGCCGGCCGCGCCAGGCTGCCATTGCGGCCAATGAATTCGCTGCGGTCGCATGTCACGGTGCGCACCGAAGCATCGGCATTGAAGAAGGCCACGCGGCCGGTGAATTCCGTGTTGTAGGCGTTGCGCGCGAACAGCGCGCCAGTCACCGGGTCGATCTCGGTCACGATATGCATGCCCGATTTGGAGCGCATATCGCCCAGCACCCATTCCACATAGCCCGTCACCGACAGCTTGCGCACCACGTCCGACTCATTGTGCACCCGGATCACGGTATAGCGCACCGGCGCGTCCAGCGCCACGAAGGTGGTCATGCGGCTGCTGATGCCCGCCTCCGCATAATCGAAGGAGGAATAGCCGAAGCCGTGGCGCGTCAGGTAGCTGCCTGCGCCCGGCGCCGGCAGCGCGCACGGCGACCAGAAGCGGCCCGTCTGTTCGTCGCGCAGGTAGAAGGCCTCGCCGCTCAGGTCCGACACCGGGTCGTTGTGCCACGGCGTCAGGCGGAATTCGTGGGCGTTTTCCTGCCAGGTATAGGCCTGCCCGCTTTCCGACACCACGCTGCCGAACTGCGGATTGGCCAGCACGTTCGACCAGGGCAGCGGCGTGCGCTGCCCGGCGCGCGTGGAGATGACGTATTCCTTGCCGTCCGCAGTGAAGCCGCCCAGCCCATTGGACAGGATCAAGTCGGCCGGCAAGGCCACGCCGGCGGGCTCGGCGCCGCGCTCGCGCTCTGCGATTTCGCTGCGCGGTTCGGCCAGCAAAGGCGGCATGCGCAGCGAAGGCGCCACTCCGCGTTTGAGCTGCTCGGACAGCGTACCGCGTTCGTCGCTCAACACCGCCCGCGCCACCGTCTGCAGCAGCACGCGGTCTTCCGGCGAAATGCTTTCGGTCGGCCGCACGAAGATGCCGCCGGGACGGTCAATCGCCTGGGCGTCGATGCCCGAAGCGATCAGGCCCATGATCTGGTCATGCAGCGCCTGGCGGTAGCCGGAACGGTCCTCGTACCAGATCACCAGGTCCACCACCAGTCCTTTCAGGCGCCAGTAGGCGTGCGCCTGCACCAGCTGGCGCGCCAGCTCGATGTTGGAGGCGTCGCGGATCTCCATCAGCACGATCGGCAAATCGCCGGAAATGGCGTATGCCCACAGGCCCGACTGGCCGCGCTGGTTGCGCACCAGGATGCCGGGATCGGCGCGCAGCGCGGCATTCGGATAGATCACGTGATTCGCCAGCCGCGCATACAGCTGGGCCTCGGCCTCGCTCGCATTGAGCTGGCGCAGCACCACCTGGCTGTGGGTCCAGGCCAGCTCGAACACGCGGTCGGCCATGTGGCGGTCCTGGTACTTGTCGATCAGGTATTGGGCCGCGTCCCGGGTATCGGTCATGCCGGTCACCACGTCGATGACCGACACTTGTCCCGGTTCCAGCGCAATGCGGTAGCGGATCGCCACCACCGGATCGAGCACCGAGCCTTCGCTGCCGGACAGCGGACCCGGTTGGCGCACCGCCAATGGCGACTGCGCCGTGTTGCCGCGGCCGATGAAGCGGGCGCGGTCCGTCTCGTACGACACCTGCTGCACTTGTGCATCGTGCACCGTCATCACGTGCAGCAGGTAAGGCGTTTTTTCGTCCTTGCCGCGCGGACGGCGCGTACACAGGATCGCGCTTTCGTCCTCCACGATCTCGGTTTGCACGAACAGCTTGCTGAAGGCCGGGTGGGCATTGTCGGCCGGCGCCGGCGCCATCACCACTTCGGCAAAGCTGGTGAATTCGATGATGCGGCGGCGCTCGGAATGGTTGGTCACCCGCGTGCGGCGCATCTCGATATCGTCTTCCGGCGAGACCACGATCTCCGTGTACAGCTCGATGTCGTTGTCGCTGCGGCGGAATTCGGCGCGGCCTTCGGAGAAGATCACTTCCAGCCGTTTCGGTTCGGCCTGGGTCGGCTGGTAGGTGGTGGACCAGACGGCGCCGTCCTCCACGTCCTGCACGTAGCAGAACTGGCCCCAGTTGTCGCAGGTGCTGTCTTCGCGCCAGCGCGTCACGGCCAGGTTGTTCCAGCGGCTGTAGCTGCCGCCGGCGCTGCTCACCATCACGTGGTAGCGGCTGTTGGACAGCAGCTGGGTTTCCGGCACGGGCGGCGTGTGCTGGTTCATGATGCGCATGGGCGCGGCCTGCTCCGGCGCGGTGCTGCGCACCGAGGCCTGCTCGGCGCTGGCCGAATGGAAGGCGCCGATGCGCGGGCTGCGCTCCTGCAGCACCAGCAGCGTCGACTGCAGCAGCGGATCCGATTCGAAGCGGCGCTGCATCGGCCTGTCGTTCAGCACATAGCTCAGCGCCAGGAAGCCCATGCCCTGGTGGTGCACCATGAAGGACTTGATGATGGCGTACTGCTGGCCGCGCGGCAGGCGCGCCGCCGTGTAATCGATCGCCTCGTAGAAACCATAGCGGCCCATGAAGCCCATGGCCGCCATCTTCTGCAGGTTCTGGCAGGAAGCGTCCGGGTCGACCATCAGGCCCAGCATCGTGGCGTAAGGCGCCACCACCAGGTCTTCCGCCAGGCCGCGCTTCAGGCCGATGCCGGGCACGCCGAAAGCGCGGTACTGGTAGTTGAGGGCCGCGTCGGTGGTGTTGTAGCCGGATTCCGAAATTCCCCACGGCACGTTGCGCTGCCTGGCGTATTCCACCTGCGCCGCCACCACCGACTGGTAGGTCTGGTCCAGCAGGGTGCTGGGGTAGGTCGGCATCACCAGCAGCGGCATCAGGTACTCGAACATCGAGCCGCTCCACGACAGCAGCACCGGCTGGCCGTGCACGATGCACAGCTGGCGTCCCATGGCGAACCAGTGCTCCTGCGGCAGCTGGCCCTGGGCGATGGCGACGAAGCTGGCCAGGCGCACTTCGGAAGCCAGCAAGTCGTAGCAGCTGGCGTCGAGCCGGCGCTCGCTCAGGTTGTAGCCGATGGCCAGCAGCTTGGTGGTCGGATTGAACAGGAATCCGTATTCGACCTTGGCGAATTCATTGGCCTGGTGCGACAGGCGGTTCATGGTGTCGAGCCGTTCGCGCGCGCGCGCGGCGCCCTGCTCCACCAGCGCCGACAGCTGCTGCTGGCGCTCGCGCTCGTCCGGCGCCAGGTCGCTCAAGGCGGCGCCAGGCAGCGGCCAGCTGGCCAGCTCGCGCAGCGTCGGGATGCGGTCCAGCGTGGTGTCGTATTGCGCTTCGGTCTGCGCCGTGACCCAGGGGGCGAAGGCATCCAGTTCGTCCAGCGCACCGCGGCATTGCGCGTGCAACGCGCCCGCCCATGCCGCCAGTTGCGGCTCGAGCGGGGCCGACGCTTGCCGGATGAATTGTTCGCAGCCCTCGCAAGCCCGTACCAGCCAGGCGCGCTGCTGGCGCAAGCTGGCCGGTACCGCCGGGATCGGCGCGGCGATGGCGCTTTCCAGGGCGGCCAGCGCCTCGGCCGACACGCCGCCGGCGGAAGCGACCGTCTCCCGCACCAGCGCGCAGGTAGTCGCCAGGCCTTGCGCCAGGTTCGGATGCACGATGGGCAGTTCGGCCACGCCCACCAGGCCGGCCTGCAGCGTGAGCAGATGCCCCGCCAGGTTGCCGCTGTCGACGGTGGAGATATAGATCGGCATCAGCGGCTTCATCGACTGCGTGTCGTACCAGTTGTAGAAGTGGCCCTGGTGGCGCTCCAGCTGCGCCATGCTGTCCAGCGTGCTGACGGTGCGCGCCGCCAGTTGCCCGCCGGTGATGTAGCCAAAGTCGAAGGCGGTCAGGTTGGCCAGCAGCGCCATGCCCATATTGGTGGGCGAAGTACGGTGCGCCACCACCTGGCTCGGATGCTCTTGCATATTATCTGGCGGCAGCCAGTTGTCTTCCGGCCCGACAAACGTTTCGAACCACAGCCAGGTCTTGCGCGACAGCTTGTGCAGGAACAGGTTCTGGTCTTCGTTCAGCGGCGTCTGCACCCGCGCTATCGGTTTGCTGATCCACCAGGCCACCAGCGGTGCGGCGAACCAGGCCACCAGGAAGATCAGCGCCGCCTCGAACGCCCTGGGGCGCTGCAGCGCCAGTGCGGCGCCGGCAGCCAGTGCGATCAGCGGCGATACCCACATCGTGCTCCAGTTGCTGGCCAGGCTGGCGCCCGAGCGGGACAGTGCGGAAGCCCGCCATTCCAGCAGCCGGCGGCGCGAAACCAGCAGGCGCCAGCCGGTGCGGACAATCGCATCCAGGCTGACATAGGCCTCGTACGGCAGGAACACCAGCGTCAGCAAGGCATGCGAGAACTGCAGGCCGCAGCGCTGCAGCGAAGCGGGCACGTGCTGGCTCCACAAGGTGTCGGACGGCTTGCGCAGCACGTCATAGAGCCCGCTCACCAGCGGCGGCAGGAAGATGATAGCCAGCACGGCGCACGTCCAGAACCAGGGGTGCGGCAGCAAGGCGAAGGCCATCAGCAGCGTCAATGTGAGGACAGGCGCCACCAGGCTGCGGCGCAGGTTGTCGAACAGCTTCCAGCGCGACAAGGCCGACAGCGGGTTCGCTTCGCGCTTGCCGCCCGCCAGCGGCACGCGCGGGGCCAGCCAGGCCAGCAGCTGCCAGTCGCCGCGGATCCAGCGCTGGCGCCGGCTCACGTCGTCGCGGTAGCGCGCAGGGTAGTGTTCATACAGTTGCGCATCGCTCAGCAAGCCGGCGCGCAGGTAGCAGCCTTCCAGCAAGTCGTGGCTCAGGATGCGGTTGGCCGGGAAGCGGCCGTCGAGCACTTCCTCAAACACGTCGACATCGTAGATGCCCTTGCCGATAAAGGAGCCTTCCGCAAACACGTCCTGGTACACATCGCTGACGGTGCGGGTGTAGGGATCGATGCCCGGCTCGCCGCCGCACAGCTTTTCGTAATGCGAGGCGTCTTCGCTCGGCAGGCTGACCGTGACGCGCGGCTGCAGTACGCCATAACCGGCAACCACGCGCCGCACGCGCGGGTCGACGCGCGGCATGTTCAGCGGATGGCACATGGTGGCGACGAACTGGCGCGCCGCATCGCGCGGCAGCTGCGTGTCGGTATCCAGCGTGATCACATATTTGAACGATGGCAGGTCGTCGATATCACCCACGATCAGCGAGAACGCGTCCTGCGCGCCGCCGCGCATGAAGCGGTTCAGGTCCGACAGCTTGCCGCGCTTGCGCTCCTCGCCCATCCAGGCGCGCTGCGATGCGTTCCAGCGGCGCGGGCGGTGCAGCAGCAGGAAAGGCGCAGCAGACCCTTCTTCCGTGTATTTCAGGTTCAGGCGCGCGATGTTGGCGGCGGCGCGCTCGGTCAGCGCGGCATCGGTCGGCAGCGTCTCCTCCTGCGCATCGGCGAAGTCGGTCAGCAGGCAGAAACGCAGGTTGGGGTCGCGGTTGGCGAGGAAGCGCACTTCCAGCTGCTCGCACAGCTCGTCGACGTTTTCCTTGTTGAACAGCAGCGTCGGCACCACCACCATGGTGCGCGCGTCCGGCGGAATGCCGTTGCGGAAATCCAGGCGCGGCAAGGGTCGCGGCTCGACAAACAATGTGGCGGCCCAGTTCACCAGCGCCAGCGCCAGCTGGCTGCTGCCCATCAGGCCGAGGATGGCCAGCACCGCCAGCGTCCACGGCTGCACGCCGTCGCGCCAGGCGCGTTCCAGCATCAGCGCAGTCGCAATCACCGACAGCACGCCGATCGCGCCGAGGTAGGACAGCAGGGGCGAAGTGCGCAAGGTGCGCTTGAGGGAACGCAGCGGCGGCAGGCGCACGCCCACCTGGCGCTCCAGCAGCAGCATGCCATCGCCCACCAGGTAGTAGCCGACGTGGTGCAGGCGCGAATCGACATCGCCCGCGCGGGTGCGCGCCAGCTCGAGCGCTTGCCGCGCCACTTCCGCCTCCGTGGCCGGGGAATAGCGCGCCATGCGCTCCACGCAGTGGCGGTATTGGTCGCGCGTGAAGAAGTCCATGTCCGGATAAGTGCCGGCTGGGTCCTCGCGCAGGGTCTGTTCGACCACGCTCATGGTCTCGACGAACTCCTGCCAGTCCATGGTGCTGAGGAAGCGCAGGCTGCCGATGCTGTTCGAAATCGATACCTGTTCGGCCGCCTGCAAATGGATCTCGGCCTGGATCAGCTGCTCGATGGTCTGCCCCGCTTCCGCCAGGCGATAGGTGATCCAGTTCAGCGCCAGCGTCAGCACCGGGCTCTGGCCCTGCAGGCGGCGCGCCAGTTCGGCCACGAAACCGCTGGTGATGGGCGGCTCCGAGCGCGCCATATCGGCCACCAGCAAGATCAAGCCGCTCGGGTTCTTGTCGGCGATTTCCAGCATCTGGTCGGCCCAGCTGTTCGCCAGGTCGCGCTGGAAGCGGTTTTCCGCCACGCGCGCGGCGACGCGGCGCAGGTTCTCGATCAGCGCCAGGCGCAGCATGATCGGGATAGCCCACAGCTCGCCCAGCTTGAGCGTTTCCTTTTCCTGGTAGGCCTCGACGAAGCGGCACAGGCTTTCCGGATCGACGCGGCCGTCGCCGTGGGCGATGATTTCCAGCGCGATCTGGTAGACGCGCGGCGTGCCCTCGGGCGCGCCTTTCGCCAGGCGCGGCAATTCCTTGCTGTAGTCTTTGGGTAAATGGCGCCGCGCAGTGCGGATCTGGTCTTCGATCAGGTAATAGTTATCGAGCAGCCACTCGGAAGCGGGCGTGACCTGGCGGCCTTCCTTCACGGCCTCGGTCAAGCCTTCGCAAGTGGTCGCGATCAGCGCTTCGTTTTCGCTCAGGCGCGCCAGCAGGCGGTCACCGCCGCCACGCTTGCTGAGTTCGTGGCTTGCAGCCAGGGAACGACCATGGTGTTCCATCTGCTGCGCGCTGAACAGTTCCCCGCGCAGCGGCAAATCGTCGTCCTCGCCAGCTCCGCTTTGCAGGGAGCCCGATTCGGATTCCTTGAACCCGGCACTTGCGGCCGGCCATAAAAAAAGACGCTCTTTCAAGGGGGCCTCGCATTATTCTTCGCACTGCCGCGCAGACGGGCAGTATCTTTCAAAGAATGTTATGCGGGCGCACGAAAGATGACTGTTCGCTAGCGTACATATGAAGCCCGGCTCCGGTCGAGCCCGTGTCCGTTTGCTCGACCTGACCCCGACTTTTATCATGGTGTGCTGAACACCGGGTCGGGCAAGCCTTGCAGGCTCAGGGCTTCTTTGGCGCCGTCGAGATCGAGGACGATGATTTCGTTGTCGCCTTTTTTCAGCCATGGCGCTGGAAGGAACAAGCTTTGCTGTGGGCCAACACGCCAATAGCGGCCGAGATGGTGGCCGTTGACCCAGACGTGGCCTTTGCCCAGCATGCGGGTGTCGAGGAACGTGCTGCCCGGTGCATTGACGTTGAAGTGGCCGCGCCAGAAAGTCGGGCCGGCCTTGGCCGGCATGCTGCGCTTGAAGCACAGCCCGCTCAGGTCGTCCAGCGGCAGTGTGAAGACTTCCCAGTCGAGCAGCGCTTTGCCGCCCAGGCTCACCGGGCGCGTGAGGCCCTTGCGCTCGTCCGCCAGCAGCGGGCCGAAATTCACGCGGCCCATGTTTTCCACCACGACGTCCAGCGTGCTGCCGGCCTTGAAGTCGATGTCGGCTTCGTGCTCGTTGCGGCGGCGGTCGAGCGTGGCGATGATGGCGCCGTCTTCGAGCACGTGGGCGTAATCGCGCACGGAACCGAGGTCGAGTTTGCCCGCTGCCGCTTGCGCAAAGCGCTTGCGGTAGACAATGAAGCCGTATCCCTGGCCATACGCTTCCATATTGCGTGCCAGGTGCGAGGCGATCGGTGTTGGCAGGGAATCCGTCAGCGCTGCCGACTCGTCCAGCGTGAAGCGCGGAATAGCGATGCTCGGCGCAGTTTTGGGCAAGTCCGGCAGGCGCTCGCCCGGAGCCAGGTGGCGGGCGATGGCTGCGCGGATGGCGAAGAATTTTGCTGTCGGCCGGCCGGCCTCGTCGATGGCGGCGTCGTAGTCGTAGCTGGTGGTGTCGGGCTGGTAGGTGGTCGCGCTGGCGTTGGCGCCTGGCTGCCAGCCGAAGCTGGTGCCGCCGTGCGCCATGTACAGGTTGAAGGAAATGCCCTGGCCCAGCATCCAGTCGACGGCGTCGGCTGCCATCCTGGGGCTGGTCTGGTGGCGGCGCTCGCCCCAGTGGTCAAACCAGCCGGCCCAGTATTCGCCGGCCATGCGCGGCACGTTCTGGCGGAAGCCGGCCAATTGCGCAAAGGCGTCCTTCACTTCATCCAGGCTGCCGTTGAAGTTGACGACGGCGGTCACGCCAGGCAAGGTGCCGCGGTCGAGCAGGCTTGGGTCGGGGCCGTCGGAAGTGAACAGGGGCGTGTCGAAACCTGCGTCGTGCACTTGTTTCCGGATGGCGGCCATGTATTCGTGGTCGTCGCCGTAGGAGCCGTATTCGTTCTCCACCTGCGTCATCAGGATCGGTCCGCCGCGCGAGGACAGCAGCGGCGCCACTTCCTGCGCCAGGCGCTTGAAGTAGCGCTCGGTCGCGGCCAGGAAGCGCGGGTCCATGCTGCGTACGCGCAGGCCCGGCGTGCGCAGCAGCCAGGCAGGGAAGCCGCCAAAGTCCAGCTCCGCGCAGACATAGGGCCCCGGGCGCAGCACCACATTCAAGCCTTCTTCTTTTGCTGTGCGGACGAATGCGGCGAGGTCCAGGTTGTCGCTGAAGTTGAAGCGGCCCGGCTCCGCTTCGTGCAGGTTCCAGAACACATAGGTGGTTATGGTGTTCAGCCCCATGGCCCGCGCCTGCTGCAGGCGCTCACGCCAGAAGGCGCGCGGTATGCGCTCGTAATGCATGTCGCCGGAGCGGATGACATAAGGTTTGCCGTCCAGCTCGAAGCGGTCGCCCACCACGGCAAAATGCGGCGCCGCCTGCGCGTTCAGCGCCGCCATCACTGCGCCCAGCACCGCCAGGCGTTTCATTATCGTTTTCCGCAAGCTTGCCTCCTGTTTGTGGTAACGCTATCTTATCTGGATTTGCAGCAATTTTGTTATCCGTTTGTAACGAACGATCGATAAGCTGCTGGTTACCTTGTTCCCGGTGTATCCTGCTGGGTTTCCGAAAAGCCAAAACCGTTGTATGAAGAAAATTGCCCTGCCCTTCCTGCTCATCGTGCAAGCCTTGCACCTCGCATATGCCGACGACCAGCCCACCCCAAAGGTTGAGATCAAGGGCAGTGCCGCCATGGATATCCGCCGTAACGACACCGCCACCAAGATCGTGGTGACGCAGGAAGAAATCCTGAAGAACGGCGATACCAGCATCGGCGAAGTGCTGAAGCGTTTGCCGGGCATCACGATCGACGGCGTGCAGGGCCGCGGCGGCAATATCCGCATGCGTGGCCTGGGCAGCGGCTACACCTCCATCATGCTGAATGGCGAGCCGGCGCCACCGGGCTTCTCGCTCGATTCGCTGACGCCGGACATGATCGAGCGCATCGAAGTGATGCGCGCCGCCACCGCGGAATTCAGCACGCAGGCGATTGCCGGCGGCATCAACATCGTCCTGAAGCGCGCCATCTCCACCGCGCAGACCGAGATCAAGACCGGCGTGCAATCGGAAAACGGCCATCCGGGTGCGAGCCTGAACCTGCAGATGTCGGACCGCAAGGGCCCGTGGTCGTACTCCATCGGCGGCGGCATGATCTACAGCGACATCGACCGGCCAAGCCACGTCGTTACCGAGGCTTCGGGCGATGCGCCCCTGCTGCGCCGCGCAGAAGACACCAGCGAAGGCAGCTTCCGCAACTTCAACCTGGCCCCGCGCATCAACTATGCGATCAAGCCGGGCGACGTGATCACGTCGCAAAGCTTCATCGCGCTCAACCGCTTCCGTGCCCACAACACAGAACAAGTCGCTACCCTGACGGGCGAAGAGCCGATGTTCAGTGGCTTAAGCCAGGACATCAAGGCCGACTTCGAACTGTTCCGCACCGACTTGAGCTGGGCCCGTCCGCTGGCCGATGGCGCCAAGCTCGATATGAAAGCAGGCGTCAATTACAACCACCGCAAGTCGGAGGCGCCCAACCTGCAGACCGGCACCCTGTTCGAGCGCACCCGCACCATCACCTCCGCATCGACCGACAAGGGCTTTACCAGCACCGGCAAGTATTCCAGCCCGCTGGTGCCGGGCCACGCGCTGGCCACTGGCTGGGACGTAGGCTACAGCAAGCGCGATGAAGACCGCATCCAGCGCGAAGAGTATTGGCGCGCGCCGGCCGGCACCGCGCCGCAGAACCTGGACCAGGTGTACTCTGCCGACGTGGTTCGTCTTGCTGCCTATGCGCAGGATGAATGGAATGTGACCGACCGCTGGTCCGTGTATTTCGGCCTGCGCTGGGAAGGCGTGAACATCAAGAGCACCGGCAGCGATTACGGCAGCATCGACAGCAATTCCAGCGTTCTGAGCCCGCTGTTCCAGACCCTGTATAAATTCGGCGAGAAGAAGAAGGACCAGGTGCGCCTGGGCCTGACCCGCACCTACAAGGCGCCGGGCGTGGGCGACCTGATCCCGCGCCGCTTTACGTCCAATAACAATAGCTCGACCTCGCCCGACTCGATGGGCAACCCGGACCTGAAGCCGGAGCTGGCCTGGGGCCTCGACCTGGCGTTCGAGCACTACCTGGGTGAAGGCGGCGGCCTGCTGTCGGCCAGCACCTATGCGCGCCGCATCCAGGACATCACGCGCCGCCGTGTCGACTTCATCGATGGCTCCTGGGTGTCGCGCCCGGTCAATGCCGGTACGGCCAATACCTACGGGCTGGAGCTGGAGGCCAAGTTGCCTTTGCGCGCGATCATGAAAGATGCGCCGGGCGTGGAGATGCGTGCCAACGTGACGCGCAACTGGTCGCGGCTGGATACGGTGCCGGGGCCGAACAACCGTCTGGACCAGCAGGTGCCGGTCAGCGGTACCGTCGGCGCGGACTGGAAGCTGGATAAGACGCCGTTGACGCTGGGCGGGTCCTACTCTTACCAGGGCGGCGGCGAGGTGCGCATTTCCGACAGGCAGTATGCCTACGCGGTTCCAAAGCGCGCGCTGGATGTGTATGGCTTGTGGAAGTTCTCGCCGAAGACGCAGCTGCGCCTGTCGGCGGCGAATACGCTGCACCAGGAGAACCTGGCGCGGTCGTCCTACGCCGAGGCGAATGGGCTGCGCAGCGATACCACCTTCACCCCGACCTACACCCAGTTCCGCGCGATGCTGGAGATGAAGCTCTAAACCCATAAAACCCGGGTTTAAAAAAAAAGCGGCGACCCGAAGGCCGCCGCAAACAGGATACCACTTCGCAAAATTTACGCAGCCAGCGCCAACCCCGGCGCTGCCAGGGCAATCCCCCCGCCCAGGCTGAAAGCATTACGGTAGCCAAGCCTGCGCATGCACTGCGCCGCCTTGGCGCTACGATTCCCGCTGCGGCAGAAGAACACCAATGGCGGCTGTTCTGCAGCACCCAGCCACCCCGGCACAAACGCGGCCAGCCGGCTCAAAGGCACGCTCTGCGCCGCGCGTCCGCCTGGAATGCAGGCCGCCTGCTCATACGACTCGCGCACATCCACCAGCACCGCCTGCGGCTGCGCCTCCAGCAAGCGTGCCAGCGCCACGCTGTCCAGGCTCAAGTCAGCGCCAGCGACCCCGCCCTGCGCCTCCGCACGCAAGCTGGTGCAGCAAGCATTCAATTCTTCACGGCCAGTGCACAGCAGGGCATCGGCAGGCACCGCGCCCGCCAGATCGCGCAACGCAGCCATGCCGGTAAAGGCATAAGCCACACGATCACCACTGCACAGCAGGTAAGCCTGCTGGTCGGCATCGAGCGCCACGCGGCGCAGGGACTGCGCGCCAAACGCCAGGCTTGCCGTATCGGCCGTCCACGAAGCGCCATCGCGCGTGGAAAGGCGGGCCAGCAGCTGGTAGCCATGGCTGCGCAGCAAGCTGTCGACGCGCTCCGCGAGTTCCGCCTGCAAATCGATCGCGATGCATTGGTGCGATGGAGCATCCAGCAGCAGCCAGGTGTGGTTGCCTGCCAGGCTTAGTTGCAGCACGCCCTCCGGCGCGCTGGCTCCGGAGACTGGCGTATCCAGCAAGCCGGCATCGCGCAGCGCCTTGCCGCAGCGCTCGATGCGCGCGCAGGCTTCGTTAATCATTTCTTCGCTGGCCAATGGGCCGAACGACATGCGCACCGCACTGCTGCTGCGCCAGGCGGGCAAGCCCATGGCGTCGAGCACATAGCTCGGCGCCGCCTTGGATGCAGAACAGGCGCTGCCCGCGCTGACGCGCACATTGGCGGCGTCAAACACGTCCAGCAACTCTTTGCTCGACAAGCCAGGAACGGAGAAGTTCAGGGTAGTCGGCAATGCTTTTTCAAACGGGGCATTGAAGACAATGCCCGGCAAGGCTGCGCGCAGGCTGGCCGCCAGCTTTTCGCGGAAGCCGTGCAATTCGGCCGGCGTACGGAACGTGCCGCCTTCTTCCAATGCGGCCAGCACGGCGCCCAGGGCCGCAATGCCTGCCATGTTTTCGGTACCGGAGCGCAGGCCGGCTTCCTGCCCCCCGCCCATCACCAGCGGCGTGTATGGCGCGCCTTCGCGCACGTACAGCATGCCGATGCCTTTCGGCGCGTATAGCTTGTGGCCGGAGAATGGCGCGTAATCGATGCGGGTGTGGCCGAGGTCGAGGGACAGCTTGCCCAGGCCCTGCACGCAGTCGACCATCCACAGCGCCTGGCTGCCGTCCAGTGCAGCGGCAATCCCAGGCAGGTCGGACACCACGCCGGTCTCGTTATTGGCGGCCATGGTGCAGACGAAGGCCGCCTGCGGCGCCAGCGCGCGCAGGGCGGCCAGGTCGTGGCGGCCGTCGCCGTCGACCGGCAGCTTTTTCAATTCCAGGCCCAGGCCCAGCAGGCGATTCCAGTGCGCCAGCGCTTCCGGCACCGCCTTGTGTTCGGTGGCGCCGTACACCAGCAGGCCGCCGGTGGTTTCGCCGCGCTCGCGGCGTTCGCGCAGCGCGCACAGCGCCGACAGTACAGCGGTCTGGATGCCTTCCGTGGCGCCGCTATTGAACATGATGCGGCCGGCGCCCACGCCCAGCAGGCGGCGGGCGCACTGGCGCACGATGTCCATCATGGCCTTGGCCTTGAGGCCAGTGGCATGGGTGCTGCTTGGATTGCCAAAACAATCACGCATGGCTTGCACCGCCGCGTCGACCGCAGCGGGCAGCACACAGGTGGTGGCATTCCCGTCGAGATAAATTTCTTTGCTCATGTGGATAGTTTACGAAACAGCGCCGAATTGCCCATTCCAAAATTACTCCAAACCGGCTGCAATGTAGAATAAGCATTCCAAATATCGATATAAGTAAAAATGAACGATCTCGACCGCTACGATTACGCGATACTCGGCGCTTTGCAGGTGGATGGCACGCTGTCCGTGGCGGAGCTGGCGGAAAAGGTTGGCCTTTCCACCACGCCGTGCTGGAAACGCCTGAAGCGGCTGGAGGAGGATGGCTATTTCGAGCGCCGCGTAGCGATCATCAACCGCCGCAAGGCAGGCCTGCCGGTGACGGTCTTCGTCAGCGTGCGCACCAGCCAGCACGATGAAAAATGGCTGGCCAAGTTCGCCGCCGCCGTGGAAGCGCTGCCGGAAGTGCAGGAATTCCACCGCATGAGCGGCGACGTCGACTACCTGCTGAAAGTGGTGACCACCGATATCGAAGGATATGACCGTTTTTACAAGAAGCTGATCAAGGCGGCGCAGCTGACCGGCGTTTCTTCCGCCTTCTCGATGGAGCAGATCAAGTACACCACCAGCCTGCCGCTTGACCTGGTGTCGCACGGCGCCGGCGGCTGAGAGTTACGCTCAACCGTGGGATAATGCCGGGATGCTGAAATCCCTGCTTTTATCGTTAGTTCCCGCCCGCAGTAATACCAGCCAGCGTGAACGCCTTCGCGCCAGCTTCGGCGCCCTGCTTGGCCTCCTGCTCACCGCCGTCGTTGCCCACGCCATGCTGGGCGACCAGGCCATCTGGATGGTGGCCCCGATCGGCGCCTCCGCCGTGCTGCTTTTCTGCCTGCCAGCCAGCCCGCTGGCCCAGCCCTGGTCCATCATCGGCGGCAATGTGGTGTCGGCCCTGATGGGCGCCCTGTGCGTCAAATTGTTCGGCGACGGCACGCTGGCCATCGGCCTCGCGACGCCGATGGCGATTGCCGCCATGTTCGCCCTGCGCTGCCTGCACCCGCCCGGCGGCGCGGCAGCCCTGATGGTGGTGATCGGCGGACCAAAGATCCACGCCATGGGTTTCGGCTTCGGCCTCGGTCCCGTGCTGATCGACTGCGTCGTGATCGTGATGGCCGCCATCGCCTACAACAACCTGACCGGCCGCCGCTATCCGCACAAGCAGCTGCTGGCCCACCCCAACCCGCATGCCACCAGGGACCAGGTGCCGACGGTGCGCCTGGGCTTCCAGCCCGAAGACCTGGACGCCGTGCTGCGCCAGTACAACCAGGTGCTCGACATCAGCCGCGACGACCTGGAAGAACTGTTCCTGAAGACGGAAATGCGCGCCTACCAGCGCCGCTTCGGCATCATTACCTGCGGCGAAATCATGTCGAAGGACGTGGTGACGGCGGAATTCGCCACGCCGCTGGAACAGGCCTGGCGCGAAATGCATGACCACCGCATCGCCGCGGTGCCGGTGCTGAACCGGGTCCGGCGCGTGATAGGCATCGTCACCACCAGCGACTTCATGACGCACGGCGGGCTGCACGATTACCACGGCATGCGCCGCCAGCTGCGCGAATTCCTGCGCCCCAGCGGCACCAGCCATTCGGAAAAGCCGGAAGTCGTTGGCCAGATCATGGTGAAGAACCCGCGCACCGCGCGCATCGACACGCCGATCACGGAGCTGGTGCCGATGATGGCCGATTCCGGCTTCCACCATATTCCCGTGGTGGACGCGGAAAACCGCTTCGCCGGCATCGTCACGCAATCGGACGTGGTGGCCGCCTTGTACGAAAGCCGCCTGGCCGAGGCGACAGCCGCTTAGAAACGCTTGCTCAAGGTGAGCTTGCCAGCTTCCGTCTTCATGTCGACCCGCTTGAGGACTGAATTGCCAAGCAGGATGACCGGCAGCGGCGCTTCACTGACGGTGGCGTCGACGTTGGCGAATTCGAGCTCGCCGATCTTGAGCCGGTCAAGCTTGACCAGCCACACTTCCGTGGTGCCGTTGGCGGTGGAGCTCATGCCGCGCCGTCCTTTGCCGCGGTAATCGATGCCCATCTTGCGCGCCAATGCGGCCGGGATGGAAACGAAGGAAGCACCGGTGTCCAACAGCATCTGCACCGGTACGCCATTGATCTCGCCCTGTACGTTATAGTGGCCCAAAGGATCGGGCGACAGTACCATGGAGTTGCCGCCTGCCGCAGGGGCGGCGGCGTATTCGCCCAGGCGGATGGTATAGCGCTTGCCGTGCTCCTCGATGGTCGCTTCGCCGGAAGTCACGGCCACCAGCTTGCTGCCGTCGGGCAGGCTGGCGCCCACCGGAAAAGTCTTGGCCGGGCCGCCATTGACCGACAGCAGGGCCTTCTCTTTGAGGGTTCCGACCAGGCTCACGTCGGCATGGGCAGATGCCGCGGCGAAGATCAGTGAAGCCATGAAAGCTGTGCGCATGGCGGAAACTCCAGTTCGGATTGCATTGAATATTGCATTTTGACACAACTCAACCGTTAATTTGTTGGCTTTTCGGTGCAACATTTCGCTAGAATCAATGCATATGCAAACGTTGAAACGGGTGCTCGCGCTTGCCCTTGAAGAAGCGCAAACCGGATTTGGCACCCTGTGCAGGCGGATGACCGACCGGGCCGATGCTGCGCTGGGTGAATCCGCGCGCACGGCGTCTCCGGCGGACCAGCGCATGGCCAGTACCTGCCGCCTCTTCCTGCGCGAGCACGGGGCCGCCCTGCGCGCGCGCATGGAGCGCGCCTACTCCGCCCTGCTGGCACGCGCCGTGCAGACCATGCACACCGACTTGCGCACCGGCCTGCACGACTTCCGCGCCGACACCCTGTCCCTGGTCGAAGATGAAGTGGTGACACGCCAGATCGAGGTGGAGCGCCTGCTGTTGCGTCTGCGCGACGCCGATGAACTGAGCCTGGGCCACCTGAACCTGATCATCGCCCAGATGCATGGCGACAGCGAAGTGCGCGAACGTGAAAACCCGTTCCGCCCTTACCTGATGGCGCGCGCCCTGTACGACGGCCTGCAGGCCATCGTGACTGACGAAGCGCAAAGCAAGCTGCTGTTCGACGTGCTGTCGGAAGCCATGACGGTGGAACTGGGCGATTTCTACACCCGCCTGCGCGAGGTATTCGAGTCGCGCGGCATCCGTTCGCGCCTGCTGGCGCGGCCTACGGCATTGAACAAGCGCGAAAAGGAACGCCTGGCATGGCAGCGCGCCGTTACCGGCCAGGCCGACGCCGACCAGGCCATGCGCCAGCGTGTGGAACGCCTTGGCGTCCTGCAGCAGCAGATCCAGCAACAGCAGTTCGACTTGCCGCAAGGCGTGGCCGGAGCGCCGCACGGGATGCCGCCAGGCGCCCAGCCGGCCATGCAGCATGGCGGCATGCCGATGCATGCCAAGCCGGAGTTGCAGGAGCTGGTCTACAGCTTCTTCACGCCCTCCGGCATGAAGTACAGCGCGCAGCCGGCGCAAAGCCAGCTGCGCCAGCAGCTTGACGGCGCCTTGCGCCAGCTGCAGCGGGAAAATATCAGCTCCGGCCCGCAAGCGCCGCTTGCCCTGCTCGACCGGCTGGCCAACCTGCCGCCCGGCTCCGAGCGCATCGTGGTAGAACTGGTCGGCATGCTGTTCGAATTCATCCTCAACGACGAGCTGCTGCCGAAGGGCATGCGCGAGCAGCTGTGCCGCCTGCACGCCCCCTTCCTGCGCGCCGCCCTGCAAGACCTGGACGTGCTGCAGGGCGCCCATCTGCCGGGACGCCGCCTGCTGGACCGCATCGGCAGCGCCGCCGCCGGCATTGGCGCCGACTCGCCGCTGCTGCAGCCGCTGCAAGGCGAAGTCGAACGCGTGGTCACCGTGGTGCTGGAACAGTACGAACGCGACCCGGTGGTTTTCGCCAACGCCGAAGAAGAACTCGATGGCTTCCTGACCAGCCTCCTGCGCGAATGCGACCCGGTGGTGCGGCGCTGCATGCCGGCCCTCGAGCGTGCGGTGGAAGTGGCGCCGCAACTGGCCGCCGTTGCCGATGCGCTGCGCGGACAGCTGGAATCGGTGAACGTCGAGCGCCGCATGATGGACTTCATCACCGGCACCTGGGCACAGGTGATGGTGCATACGAAAGGCCGCCAGCCCGATTACGGCAAGCTGCTGCCCGAACTGGTGTGGAGCGCGCAAGAGAAGATCGCGCCCGAAGAACGCGCCGCGCTGATGAAAATGCTGCCGGCATTGGGGCGCGAACTGCGCGCCGGGCTGGCCGTAATCGGCATGCAGGAAGCTGCCGCGCAGGCGGCGCTGGACCAGCTGGTATCGCTGCACATGGACGTGCTGTCCAATAGCCTGCCGCCGTCGGTCTTGCCGCGCATGAGCGTGGCGGGACTGCGCGCGCGCTTTGGCGCGATCGACCTGGACCAGCCGATCGCGCTGGCCGCCGATGGCTTGCGCGCCGACGCCCTGCCGGGACAAAGCCAGTTCCGCGCTGAATTCGCGCTGCACGGCATCCTGGCCACGGTGCAGCCAGACCCGGTGCTGGCCACTGCTTCTTCCAGCGACGACGAACTGCTGCAATGGGCGCATGCCGGCAACGGCTTCGAGCTGCTGTCCGACGACAATTACGTGCAATGGCGCCTGAGCGCCGTGGCGCCGCGCAAGGCCGGCTTCCTGTTCACCGCACAGGGCCAGTCCGCGCCGCTGGTGTATTCGCGCGCCGCGCTGCTGGCGGCCATGCGCGAAGGCAGCCTGCGCCCGCTTGAATATGCGCCGCTATTCGAACGCGCGGTGGAGTCGCTGATGACGGGTGCGGAATCCCTGGACGCCGCCGCCTGAGTCATAACGAAGCGTCTTCAAACTGCCACATATACCAGCAGCCGTCCTGCTGGCGGAAGCGATAGTAGTAGACCAGCGAATCCGAATCGGGCCGGAATACCGTCAGCTCCGCCTGCGCCGGACTGGCGGACTGGCGGCTCGACAATTTTTCAGTCCTGATCAAGTCCGCCAGCAAGTCCGTTTTGGCGAACTGCTCGCGCGACACCAGCGTTTTCTTTTCTTGCAGCGCAGCGATCGATTCAAGCGGGAACACGGTGCGCCCGGTAGCGAACGGGCGATCGCTCATGTAGCGCGGCAGGAAGGCATCGAACTTCTCCTGCCCGCAGCCGCGCGGCGGCGGCGCCGTCGAACAAGCCGCCAGCGCAATCGTCAGCAAGGGTAGAAATTTCTTCATATGGGGCCGAAGTCCTTGCCTTCGGAGAGTTTGTAGACCTTGATCTTGTCGCCGGTGCGCACCATGCGGCGGTCCAGCGCAGGGAAGTCCGCCACTTCGCATTCCAGGTTCTCGCCGCCCATCAGGTAGACCAGGTCTTCCGTGCCGCGGTTGATCATCTGGTGCGCTTTGGATGGCGTCGGAAAGCCGACAAAGTCCCCTGCCTCCAGCGCATAATCTTCGCCATCGATATGCGCGACGCCGCGCCCGGACAGGATGTAGACCCATTCCTCTTCGTTGTGATGCAGGTGGTAGGCGAACGACTCCTTGCCCGGCTTCAGGCGGCCGATGTTCACGCCGGTGCGCTTCAAGCTCGCCATGCGCGACAGCTGCGAACCGCTGATTTCCGAGTTCGGATTCCACGGATGCGAGAACGTGCCTTCCGCTTCCTGCGCGGCGGCTTGACGGACGATGTGCGGATACGACATGCTGGCCCCTTCCTTCGTTGTTGGCGGTCTCGCAACATTGTAGCAGCGGGCCTGCTCGGCTATGCTTAGCGCTCCTTCATTTACCCGGATCAAGACAAATGAAACATCGTATTACCCTCGGCGCGCTGGCCGCCGCCGTTTTGCTGGCGTATGCACCTGTCCACGCCAACGCTGCCGCAGCCAAGCCGGCTGTGGCGGAAAAAGCCTCCGCCAAAAGCAGTGAGGCAGCGAAGAAGCAGTTCTGGGCATTGGCCGACGAGTACTACGATGCGATCGCAACATTCGATCCGGTCGGCGCCTCGCAAAACGGCGACAACCGCTTCGACGACCAGCTGGGCACCGCCCTCTGGCCGGCCACGCGCGCCAAGCAGTTCGACCTGTACCGCGCATTCACCAAGCGCCTGCACGCCATCCCGCGCGGGAAGCTGAACAGCGGCGACCGCACCAGCTACGACGTGATGGCCTATGAGCTGAAGAACTACCTGGCGTCCGAGCCATTCCCCGACCACCTGCTGCCGATCGACCAGATGAGCAGCATGCCGGTCACGCTGGCGAATTTCGCCGGCGGCGACGGCGCGCAGCCACTGACCACGGTCAAGGAATACGAGGCTTACCTGAGCCGCCTGAACCAGCTGCCGGGCTGGATCGACCAGGCCATCGTCAACATGAAGGAAGGCATGGGCAAAGGCATCACCCAGCCCAAAGCCCTGATCGAAGCCGCGCTGCCGCAATTCCAGAAACTGGTCAGCGATACGCCCGAAAAGAACATCTACTACACGCCGGTGACCAAGTTCCCGGCCAGCTTCAGCGACGCCGACAAGCAGCGCCTGAGCGCCGCCTACCGCGCCACCGTGGCCGACAAGCTGAACCCGGCGCTGAGCAAGCTCTCCACCTTCATCGAAAAAGAATACCTGCCGGCCTGCCGCACCAGCACCGGCTGGAGCGCCCTGCCGAACGGCGCCGCGTGGTACAAGGTTCGCATCGCCGACTCCACCACCACCAGCAAGGGCGCGGAAGAAATCCACCAGACCGGCTTGCGCGAAGTCGCGCGCATCCAGGCCGAATACGCCAAGCTCGGTCCTAAGCTGGGCTACAACGGCCCTGCCGCCGGCTTGCCGACCTGGGTCGCACAGCAGCCGAAATTCTTCCCGTTCAAGACGGAAGACGAAGTGCAAGCCGTGTACCGCAAGCTGAACGACGTGCTGGACACCAAGCTGCCATCGATGTTCACCCTGATCCCGAAGGCCAAGCTGGACCTGCGCCTGGAGCCTGAGCTGAGCCGCGACACCGCCTCCGACCACTACACCGCGCCTGCGCTGGACGGCTCGCGTCCGGGCGTGTTCTGGTCCGTGGTCACCGACCCGACCAAGTACGGCAGCCCAGGCATGACCACCCTCTTCCTGCACGAAGGCAAGCCAGGCCACCACTTCCACATCGCCCTGATGCAGGAACTGGACATGCCGAAGTTCCGCAAATTCGGCGGCAACAACGCCTTCACCGAAGGCTGGGCGCTGTATGCGGAAACCCTGGGCAAGGAGATGGGCCTGTTCGAAGATCCCGCCCAATACTTCGGCCACCTGAACGATGAAATGCTGCGTGCCGTACGCCTGGTGGTCGACACCGGCATGCACGCCAAAGGCTGGACGCGCGAACAATCGATCAAATACATGACCGAAACCCTGGGCGACGAAAGCGTCGCGCGCAACCAGACCGAGCGCTACATGGCCTGGCCGGCGCAAGCCCTGTCGTACAAGACCGGCGCCCTGAAGATCCAGGAACTGCGTGCCAAGGCCGAGAAGGCCCTGGGCAGCAAATTCACGCTGGCCAAGTTCCACGCCATCGTGCTGGGCGACGGCACCCTCCCGCTCGCCTTGCTGGAAACCAAGGTCGACGCCTGGATCGCCGCCACCCGCTAACAGCCGTGCCCGTGTCCCACCATGGGGTCACACCCGAAATGGGACACGGGCTCGACCAGCGAATAGCTGGGCCCGTGTCCCGATTCGGGTGTGACCCCATGGTGGGACACGGGCTGGGCAGTTTCACTTTTTCAGGGCGTAGCGCTTGATGCGCTTGAGCACGAGCTCCGGCAGCGCGGTGATCTGCTTGGCGTGGTTGGCGAATACGATCTGCTGCCGGCCTACCGATACGGGATGCCCTTCGGAATAAAAGCGGAATTCCAACCAGAATGAACATTTCCGCACATCGTAAGTATTCATTTCGCAAGACACTTCCTGGAATGGAAAAGTCTCTTGCAAATAATCATTCTCCGCATGCTTGGTGATAAATACCCCCTCTGCCTGCAGCATGTCGCGCGAAATACATTCATAAAACCATTTTTCCCGGCAAATACCCTGCCATTCGAAATAACGCGCGAAATAAGTATTGCCGTAAGCGTTTGAATCTTTGAGGAAAATCGCAATCTTGTGGTGGAAAGTCATTTCGGCTGCTGCTGGGGCGTCGGGGGCTGGGACGTGCACGTACATAGGACTATTTCTCCATAAAAGTAAAACGGCTTAGTGCCAGCCCTTACTTTTTCTTATCTGCGCGCCGAACTATTGATATTCCTCAATACTTGTCCAATTTCTTGACAATAAGCTGTTAACAATCTGTTCATCAGCTGAGGAAACTCAATGTATGCGTTAATACCGGCATTGGTCTCAGCCCTGTTTATTGGCTATGGGCTGTATGTGTTGCGCTCGCGCGGCCCGAACCGGGTCGGCCTGACGTTTTTCGCGGTCTGCGCGACCACCTTCTTCTGGCAGGCCAGCTGGGCCCTGCTGTTCCTGACCCGTAACCAGGACACCGCCATGGCCCTGGCGCGCCTGGGCTACCTGCCGATCCTGTTCCTGCCCACCACGCTGTACCACTTCATCATCGAGCTGACCGGCGCCCGCGATGAAAAGCCCGGGCTGTACATCAGCTATCTGTTTGCCTGCGGCCTGGGCTTGCTGCTGCCGACCACGGACCTGATGCTGTCCGGCCTGCAGCACTACTTCTATGGCGCCTATCCCAAGGCCGGCTTGCTGCATCCGCTGCACCTGGCGCAGACCGTGCTTGTGATTGGCCGCGCCTTGCTGCTGTTGTACCGCCGCCAGCAGCTTGCCGTGTCGACCGAGCGCACGCGGCTGCGCTATGTGCTGCTCAGCATCCTGATCTATTTTGGCGCCGCCAGCGATTACCTGTGCAACTACGGTGTCGAGATGTATCCGCCGGGCGTGGCCTTCATCGTCGCGTCGCTGGGACTGATCGCGCAAGCCATCGTGCGCCACAACCTGCTGGCCGATCCGATGGCCGCCGCGGCTTCCATCGCGCACGAGATGCGCACGCCGCTGGCCAGCATTCGCAGCCAGACCCGCATCCTGGCGCGTAACCTGCCGGAACTGATCGCGGGCTACCGGCCCGATCACCAGGGCGCCCTGGGTGCACGCCAGCTGGAACACCTGGGCGAGATCGCGCGCAGCATCGATGCCGAAGTGTCGCGCTCCAACTTCATCGTCGACATGCTGCTCGCCTCGGCGCGCGACGGCGTCATGAAGCGCGAGAGCTTCGCCGTGCATTCGGTCAGCGTGTGCGTGGACGAGGCGATGGCTTGCTATCCCTTCTCCGGCGCCGAGCGCTCTCAGGTGCGGGTGGCGATCCGCAACGAGTTCAGCTTCCACGGTTCGGACGTACTGCTGATGTTCGTGCTGTACAACCTGCTGAAGAACGCGCTGCAAGCCGTCAAGCTCAAAGGGACTGGCGCGGTGGATGTGGAATGCTATTCACGCGGTGCGCTCAACTGGCTGGTGGTGACGGACAACGGACAGGGCATTACCCCCGACGTGCTGCCCCATGTGTTCGAGCCGTTCTACACCACGCATTGCAGCGGTGGCGGCACCGGCATGGGCCTGGCCTTCTGCAAGCGGGTAGTGACGGCCTTTGGCGGCGAGATCGGCTGCGAGTCGGAAGCCGGCCGCTACACGCGGGTGGCGATCAGCCTGCCGCGCACCCTGTCCTCACCACGCCACGCGTCCCGTCAGCATGTCGCGGAACATTACCCAATCGCCCATTAGGCTGAACAGGGGATACTTGAAGGTGGCCGGCCGGTTGTGTTCGAAGAAGAAGTGGCCAACCCAGGCAAAGCCGTAACCGACCACGGGCAGCAGCCACAGCAGCGCCAGCTCGCCCGTCACCATGGCCGCGGCCAGCAGCAGCAGGACGATGCTGGAGCCGGCGAAATGCAGGCGGCGGCAGGTGCTGTTGGCGTGCTCCTGCAGGTAGTAGGGGTAGAACTCTTCAAACGTCGTGTAACGCGTCTCCATGGCCTTCCTCCGGGTGGACTTCCTTGATAATGCGATCGAGGTCGGTATCGTCGCCCAGCACGAACACCTTGCGTTCGGACAGCATCTTGAGGATGAAGGGCTGCTCTTCGCGCAGGCGGCGCTGGAAGTCGTCGACCGAATACAGGTTGGGATTGATCTTGCGCCGCAGCAGCCGCTCCGCCACCGGCAGCCTGCTCAGCAGCTCGCCATAGGTGGTGTTCTCGCCGATCAGCAACAGCTCGACCGGGGCGCTGGAATCTTCCGCCTGCTTGACCGTGGTGCCATAGACGAAGGCCACGCTGAGCTGCCTGCGCATCGGCGCCAGCGCGGAATTGAGTACGCTGACCAGGCCGAAGGTTTTCTTGACCAGGCTGGCCAGCTCGGCATACACGATATTGTCTTTGTTGGGGCGGAACTGGCGCACATTGCCGATGCGTTCGGAGACGATCAGGCCGGATTCGTGCAGGCGCTTGAGTTCGCGCTGTGCGGATGCGCTGCCCAGCCCCGTCAAGCGCATGATTTCGTTGAGGTGGAATCCCTCATTCACGCGCACGAACAGCAAGCCCAACAGCTTTTGCTGGGCCGGTGTAAACAGGGCCGAAGCGATCATGAGCCAAATATTAGCATGGCATTTGCACCCGCCGCCAGATCGGCGTCGGCATCCGTGAGTCGAACTGAAGCCGGCTTCACACCGCAAGGCGGCTCAGTGAAGCCGGCTTCCTTCCTTCTGCTTTTCCTTTCCCCACGCCCCCTCTCAAGGGTCGTAACAAATCGGCAGGCATGGCATTTGCACATCACCCGGCATGGGCGCATAGCCGTTCATCCACCGATGTCCTTTTATGAGGAGCAAGTCATGCACAACACTGATCGCATCCAGCAATTCATGGAAGCAGGCGAATTTGCACCTGCCTATGCCCAGGGCGAGTTCCCTCAGGAATATGCCCAGCAGGAGTATGCCGGACAGCAGGAGTACGGCGGCTACCAAGGCGAATATGCGCCGACCTTTGAGGCTGAATATCTTGGTGAGCTGGTCAATCCGATGACCGGCGAGATCAACCAGGAAGCCGAACTCGCCATGGCTGCCGAACTGCTGTCTGCCAGCAACCAGCAGGAGCTGGACCATTTCCTGGGCGGCCTGGTACGCAATCTGGGACGCACCTTCCGCCGCGTCGCCGCGTCGCCCCTGGGTTCCATGCTGGGCAATGCGCTGAAAGGCGTGGCGCGCGCGGCGCTGCCAACCCTGGGCGGTGCGCTGGGCAGCCTGATCCCGATTCCCGGCGTCGGTACTGCGCTGGGCGCCGCTGCCGGCAATATGGCCAAGAACGCGCTGGGGCTGGAGATGGAAGGCTGGTCCAACGAAGACCGTGAGTTCGAGGTGGCGCGCCGTATCGTGCGCATCGGTATCGAAGGCGCACGCGCCATGGATGGCCTGCCCGAAGGTGAATTCACCAACCAGCAGGAAATCGGCGGCATCCTGAGCAGCATCGCCGGCAAGATCCTTCCCTCCATCGGCAATATCGGTTCGGCCGTGCTGAACGGCTTGACCGGCCAGGCAGCGAGCGGCGGGCAAGCCAGCGGCGGCCTGTCGGGCGGCATGCGCGTGACCAGCCCCGGTGGATGGAATGTGCAACTGGGCGGACAGGCTGGCGGCCAGGCTTCGGCCGGTTCCGCAGTCGGCATCAACACGCCGGCCCCGCGCGTGCCCTTCCAGCCAAGCTATCGTCCGGGCATGACGCCCAACCTGCCGGTTCCCGGCGCCGCCGGCCACCAGCGTTCAGGCGCCTGGCGCAAGATCGGCCGCAACGTCATCCTGTACAACGTGTACTCGCGCTGACATGCGCCGGGGAGACCGCCATGTCGCATGCCCAAGCCATCCGCATGATCGAATACGAGGCGCACTCGCTGCTCGAACGCCTCAACGAAGTGCGGCCCTTCGCGCTGACCTTGCCGATGGTGGCAGCCGCCGCGCCTTCGGTGGCGGCGCAGGCGGCCATCGAAAAATTCCTGGCCGACGGCCGCAGCCAGCTGCGCAAGCTGGCGCGCCGTTTCCTGCACTGGCTGCATTCACCGGCTGGCAATGGAGCGGCGCCGGACCTGGTGCAGCGCCGCTATGCGATCGTGCGCATGCGCTTCCTGGACATGCTGACACAATTCGACGTGTTTGCCGATGCACTGGCGGAACGCAGCCAGCACAATTACGGCGAGTGGCTGGGTGGGCTGGACGTGCTAGCGGCGGATGCATTGCAATTGCCCTGCCGTCCCTACTTCAACCCGCCGGTGATCTGCCACCTGGACCGCGAACCCGGCGCCGCCATCCGCCGCGTGCGGGCGCGCATGCCGGGGGGGGGATTGACGCCGGTCGCCATTATCCGCATGCCGCGCGAGCGCATGGTCGGCAGCGCCATCGCTTCATCGCTGGTGCATGAAGTGGGGCACCAGGGCGCGGCCTTGCTGGAATTGGTGGAACAGCTGCAAGCCGCGCTGGCGCAGATGGCAGCGGCGCGGCCAGCGCAGCGCCAGTGCTGGCTGTGCCTGCGCATCTGGCTGTCGGAAATCATCGCCGACTTCTGGAGCGTGGCGCGCGTCGGCATCACGTCCACGCAAGGCTTGATGAGCGTGGTCAGCCTGCCGGCTGCCTTCGTCACGCGCTTTTCCGTCGACGACCCGCATCCGCCGCCATGGATCAGGGTCAAGATCAGCGCCGCCATCGGCAACGCGCTGTACCCCGACCAGCAATGGCAGCAGCTGGCCGATACCTGGGACGCACTGTACCCGCTGCACCAGGCGGCGCCGCAGGATGCCGCTGCCTTCCGCGAACTGGAACGCGTGATCCCCGAGTTCGCCGCGCTGCTGGCAGGCTTCCGTCCCGCCGGTCTCGGCGGGATGGCCCTGGCCCAGGCTTTCCCGCTGGCGTACTGTGCGCCGGCGCGCCTGCGCAGCCTGTGGCAGGAGCAGCGCCGCAACAAAGGCACGCTGGCCCTGCTGCCGCCGACCCAGGCTTGCGCCGCCATCGGCCAGGCCAAGTTCGACGGCTGGATCAGCGCCACCGAGGAAGTTGCCCTGCTGCGCCGCCTGCTGCGCTTCTGGGCCCTGCACAGCACCATCGACGCTCGCACCGTTTGCGCCCAGGCGCGCCCGGCCCCGCCGGCCCTGGCCATCGCCTTCTAATCCGTTTGCTAGCAAAGGAGCACACCATGTCCAAGAAGATTCCCAAAGGGTCCAAAGCGCCCAAAGGCGCGCCGGCTTCGACGCATCTGGCCCCGACCAATTCGCTGATCACGCCAGCGCCAGCCGCTGCGCAACCCCTGGCGCAGCCCGTGCATGCGCCTGCGGCGGCGGCTGCCGTTGCCGCTGGTACAGCGCCACACGGCGCGCAGACCCACCTGCCGCATGCGCCCAGCGCCCCGCTGCCGGTCCAGCTGTTCCGCAACACGCCCGATCCGTCCAGCGACCCATTCACCGCCTACTACCTGATGGTGCGCAGCGCCAGCGATTTCCTGAGTTACAACAACTTCGAGGCCTTCGTGACGGCGGTGCTGGGCACCAAGCCTCTGCCGCAAGGCCTGCCCGACTTGCCGCCGTATGAAAAGCTGGTCTACATCGCCCACCTGTTCGTGGCCTGCCATGGCCAGTGGGTGAAGAACTGCTTCCAGAGCGGGGCCGGGCTGCAAAGCGTGACCAGCAAATTCCTGCCGCCCAACGGCACCCAGCCAATCGGCGACATGGACGAGGCCAACCGGATCTTCCATCCCTATGTGCTGGACGTCCACCAGCTCGCTGCGCAAGCAATCGAGCTGTTCGACGCCACGCCCCATGGCAGCACCAATCGCTCGCCCTCCAGCGATGCGTACACGCTGGTGCAAAAGCTGATCGAAATGAATCCGCGCGTGCCGCACCTGCCGCAAGACCAGATCGACTTATGCGCGTTCGACGGCTTCGTGCAATACAAGCTGGAAAATCCCTGCATGACGGAGCTGATCTGGAACTACTGGCTGGAAGAAGGCATGCTGGTGCAAGGCATCAACGCCATCACCCTGCGTTTCCAGAACCGGCTCTACCCCGGCGGCGACAAGCTGGCGCGCTGCAATATCTCGCACCTGCGCCCGCTGACCAACCTGCTGTGGGACTATGTGCGGCATGAGCCGGACCGCCTGTCGCTGGCACGGCGCGCCTACGAGTACGACCACCAGTACGGCCTGCGCCTGCGCGGCAGCGCGGTGCCGAACCTGATGCCGGCCGACAGCCGCACCTCGTTCATCGAAGCCTTCCACCGCGTGCTGCAGGAAGCCTGCCGCTACTACCGCACTTCGATGGACACCACCATGCACGCCGATGCCTTCCCGATGCTGAACTGCCTGCGCGAGCTGCACCTGATCCTGGCTGAAGGCAGCGACAACCAGTACAGCGACATGCCCACCACGGCGCGCTCGGAAATGCTGCTGCAGCAGCTGATCACGGCGCGTCCGGAGATCCACGATTTCCTGGGCGGCAAACCGGGCGTGCCTTATGCCGAAGCCTGGATGCCGCATATGGACACCCTGCGCCAGATCATGGGCTGGAACGACGCTTCGATCCGCCACTACCAGACCCTGGCCACCTGCGGCGAAATGATCCTGCTCGGCATCCGCCACCTGAACTGGTCCGACATCAAGGATTCCAGCATCGCCGCCAACTGGCTGACCGCCTGCCGTCCCGAAGTGCAGAACTATGTGCACTCCTACCGCGCGGTGACGGGCGTCGACCTGGGCGTGTTCGACACGCCGGTGGTGGCCGGCAAGGAATGGACGGTGCAGCCATCGGACCTGATCAACCGGCGCCGCCTGGCCGCGCAGCAGCCGCGCCTGACCCAATAGCCTGGAGGATGCCGCCATGATGAACGGATATCCCAGCATCGCCCAAGCCATGCAGCAGGCCGGGCCGGCCGCCGGCCAGTGCCGCTGCCAGCAAGGCTGCGTGTGCCACCCGGGCCAGCCCTGCCGCTGCAGCAGCGGCTGCACCTGCAGCCACGCCAGTGCCGCCGCACAGGCCAGCCTGCGCACGCGCAACTGGATCGCGTCGGGCGAAAACGAAATGCGGCGCCGCTCCAGCCGCGGCGTGTGGCTGCGCACCAGGGCACGCAATATGCTGCAGCAGCGGGTAGCGCGCCAGAACGACTGGACCCGCCGTACACAGTTGAATGGCGCGTTCGCGCGCCGCTTCAACTGGGGTCCGCAAATGGGGCCGGTCAGCCGCGTCATCGGCAGTCCGTATCCCCAGCCTGACAGCCGCCGCTTCATGTTTGCGCTGGCGCGCTGGCAGCAGCGGCACGGACTGCCGGTGACCGGCATCCTGAGCCCCAGCATCTGGCGCCGCCTGCTCGCCATCCTGCAGGCCTATCCGGCCGCTGGCGCCCCGATCGTGACTGGCGGCTGGCCGCAGCCCGCCGCACCATCGGCGCCGGAGCCCGACGGCTACCCGCCATACGGCGCTGATGCTGGATTCGCTGCGGACGCCGGCGGCAGCAGCGTGGGGCCGGCAGCAGCGGACGCGCCGGACGACGCAGCGATGCCGCTGCCAGGAGACCCAGGTAGCGCGGGCGAGCCGGCTGCGGACGGCAGCGAATTCGCCCCGGTCGGTTTCCGCAACCGCCGCAACTACGCGCATGCCCAACAGGCGATGGGGCAAGCATGATCATCGACGCCCACTGCCACGCCGGGCCGGGCGACGGCTTCACCGGCCCCTGGGACACTTGCGCCCCGCTCGATGACTATCTGGCCAGGGCGCAACGTGCAGGCATCGCGCACACGATGATCTGGGCCGCCTTCCACAGCGACTACGCCGTCGCCAACGAAGCCGTCGCCGCCATCGTCAAGCGCGATCCCGCCCGCTACAGCGCCCTCGCCTTCGTGCACGCCGCCCGCGACCGTGGCCGCATTGGCGCCATGGTCGAACGGGCGGTGCGCATGCACGGCTTCCGCGGTATCAAATGCCATCGCGCCGATGCCCGCATCACGCGCGAGATTTGCGACGTCGCCGCACACCTGAAGGTGCCGATCCTGTATGACGTGCTCGGCGAAGTGGAATCCGTGTCGCTGTTTGCGCCCGCCTACGGCAGCGTCAACTTCATCATTCCGCATATGGGCAGCTACGCCGACGATTGGCGCCACCAGCGCAACCTGATCGATATCCTGGTGCGCTATCCCAACGTGTACACCGACACCGCCGGCGTGCGCAATTTCGACAACCTGGTGGAAGCGGTGCAGCGCGCCGGTGCGCACAAGGTGCTGTTCGGTTCCGACGGCCCATGGATACACCCCGGCGTGGAGCTGGCCAAGGTAAAGGAAATGATCGTGGAACTGAAACTGGATGACCGGCGCGCCGCGCAACTGCTGGGCCGCAATGCCGCAGCCCTGTTCCGCCTCAGTGCAAATCCGGCCCGCGCGCGGCAGCCTTTCGAAGGTGTAAAGCACGCGGCGTAACTCCCAGCCAGCTGGCTGCGGCGGTGATGGACTCGGACTCCTCCAGCGCCAGCCGCACTGCCGCAGCCTCCACCATGCGGCCCAGTTCTTTCAGCCCCACGTTTTCGCGCAGTGCCGCGCGCACGAAGTCATCGACATAGGCAGCGTGCCATAGCGGCGCTTCCGCCTGCGCCGCTGCGCCGTCCGCGCCCCACGCCTGGATCTCTTCATCCGGCAGGCAAGCCAGCGACAGCGGGCCTGCGCCCGCATAGCGGCGCATGCAAGCCAGCACCAGCTGGTACAGCTCACGCACATTGCCACTGTAGTGTCGTGCCGCAAGATAGTCGAGCAAGCTGGGCGAAGCAGCAGGCGCATCGCCGCCGCCGGCATGAGCGATGAAGTGCCTTACCAGCGAAGGAATGTCAGAACGCCGCTGAGCCAGTGACGGCGTGCGGCAAGTCATTGCCGCGATGCGGTAATACAGGTCGGCACGGAAGCGTCCTTCCGCCACCTCAGCCATCAGATCCCGGTTGGTTGCGCACACCAGGCGGAAACTGGCGCGCTGCCACTGCGTGCTGCCGACGCGCCGGTATGCCTTCTCCTGCAGGACACGCAGGAACTGGGCTTGTAATTCCAGCGGCAGCTCGCCCACTTCATCGAGGAACAAAGTGCCGCCATCGGCACAGGCGATGGCGCCATCGCGCGCGCTGCTGGCGCCGGTGAAGGCCCCCCTTTCATGACCAAACAATTCACTGCCGGCGATATCACGCGACAAGGTCGTGCAATCGACCACCACCAGCTCATGCTGCCGCGCCTGGGGGTCGAGCGAATGCAGCATGCGCGCCAGAAGCTCCTTGCCGGTGCCGGTCTGTCCCGTCAGCAAGACGGCAGCAGAACTGAATAGCGCACACTCCGCGATGGTGCGTAAAGCCCCCACCCACGCCGCGCTGCCGCCGATCAGGTTATCTGCCACCAGCGGCAGGCATAAAGCCGCATCAACCTGCTCCCAGCGCTGCAAACGGCTGCGGATGACCTCCAACGCTTGCGCCGATTCTTCAATGACATCACCGATGCCCATTGCCACCAACGCGCGTTCCACGCCGGGGCATGGCGATCGATGAAACAGCAAAGTACGGCAGGGAGGAAGCACCTCATCGCCCATCAGCGCAAGCTGGATGCGATGCAGCGCTTCATGATCGAGGCTATCCGCCACCAGGATCTTGCTGGACCAGGGCTGGCACTTGGGCGGCACCTCCAGTTCGCGCAGCAAGATACGCCGCAAGTCCTCGGCAGAGTTTTGCAACGCAACGATATAAGGAGCCGCCATCTGCACCCCGCGCCGTTGATTGAGCTGCGAGGGAACAGTGTAACAAGCGGTGACATGTTTGACGATCACGGATTGTCACGTGCGCGCACTCATGCATTTCTCCAGTTGCCGTTACTGCCGACTAGTAGTATATGCGGCGCCATATGCGCGCCAGTCTCATTGCGCCTGTGGCGAAGAGCCCTTGTAGCTATTCTCGCGGAATCCGGTGGCGGCAAACCAGCGCTCGACCAGTGCCGCCGCCTTGCCGTCTGCCCGCGTGCCGGCTGGATAGCCGTGGAAGCTATTCTCACGCCACACCATGGCGGTGTAGCTGCCTTCCTTGTTTTTCGTGCGGTACATCACGCCCTGGTTGCTGGTGTTGACGAACTGGTTGCCATGCAGTTCAACGGCATTCGGGCTTTTGAAATCGGCGTTCTCGATCAGCGGCGTAGCGCCGTGGGCGACAATCAGGTTGTCCTTCACCAGCGCCGTATCGACACCGGCCATCATGATCGCGCGCCGCCCGTCGTTGACGCTCAGGTTCGATTCGACCAGGACGCCTTCCGTTGTAGCGCGGTTGCCCAATCCGTCGCGGCCGCAGGCGCAGAACAGCATCATGCCGCCAGCGTTGTCGTGGCTATAGTTCGCATGGAAACGCGTATTGCGCGTGCCCATGTCGGCATCGAACGCCATCCCGTCACCGGGCTCGATTTCTTCGCGGTGGCGCACACCGTACACTTCGTTGTACTCGAACAGCGCGTCATCTGTGTTGATTGCCCAGGCGCCAGCACTGTTGCCGGGAGCACGCATCCAGATGTCGTACAGCAGGTTGGCCACCACCTTGGGTGCCACGGCAGTGCGCACGATCAATCCGTCGCCGCCGATATTGTGGATTTTGTTGTGGCGGATCGCGATACCTGTCGACGGGAAGAAATCGCTGGCGGCCTGCGTGCCCGCCGCCTTCATGTAATCAGCATTGCCTTTGTACGGCGCGAAGTCGCCGCAGGGCGCGCCACGTTGGCGGCACATCCACGCCGAACGGTTGGAGACGCCGATTCCGTCTACTTGATAGATCTCGCTGTTTTCGATGACGACATCGTCAAAGCTGGTCTTCTTCTGCTTGCTGCCCGGACGTTCCAGCAGGCGCGTCACGGTGAACAGGATGCCGCCGGTTTCTTTATAGGCCAGCTCCCGGCCCGGCGCATCCTGCAGGTAGCCGCGTACGTGGTGCACATAAACGTCGTTGATGCGGTAATGATGGCCGACGCCAAAATCCTCCAGTTGCACCAGCAAGCCGACGCGGCCCGCTTCCGCCAAGCCGTCGTTGCTCAGCTCAAGGCTGTTGATTTCCCAATGCTCAGAATTCATAAGGTGCAGTGCTGCTGGTCGAACCACACCATCGTCGGCTTTGCATAGCGAATGATAAGGACTGATGCCGTTTGCTGTCTTGTGTGCTTCCGTCTGGGATTGATCGGGGTCGGATTGCGCGGCGCTGCAGCCGGCAGCAATGATTGGCCGACCCAGCGAGAGGTCACCATAGGCATCGACCACGATAGGCGCGCCGGGTTTGCCCGAACTGCCAGCCGGCGGCTTGAAGCTGCCGTGGCATGTCATGCCGCGCTTGAACAGCACGCGCGTGCCAGGCATCAGCCGCATTGCATTCAGTTGCTCCAGCCGGTTCAACGGCCGCTGCAGGCTGCCATCAGCATTGGCCACCTGCGAGGAACAATCGACATGCAAAGTCTGCGCTGCCAGCGCATCGGCACGCCAGCCTGCCATGATCAACGCCACTGCAAATACCACATGCCTCATCGCTGCCCCGCTGATTATGATAACGTTATCTCAAGTCTAGCCCCAAATGCAGGGCAAGGTCAACAACGTTATTATTCCCGAATGAACACCACCCAGTTGAAAACGCATTGCGGCGGACTGCCCGGCGCACACAGCCACCTGCATGCGCCGCCGGTCAACGTGCTGAGCTACAAGGTCGGCGAAAAAACATTCGCCTACTTTAAGACCAGTGAGCCGGAGCAATGGCGTTTCAGCTTCCGCGCCTCGCCCGACCGCTTCCTCGAACTGACCGGCATGCCGGGCGTGAAGCCTGCACGTTATATGGGGCGCTACCACTGGGTCACCATCGTCGATGTGCGGCGCTTCCCGGCCGACTACCTGGTCGAACTGGTGCAATGGTCCTACGACAAGGCCCTCTCTTCCCTATCGAAAGTAAAACAGCGCGAGGCCCTTGGCATGCCCTTGTGAAATGGTGCGGATGGGCTATAACTTAAGCCTGGATTCCCGCTTCCCCGCCACCTCCAACAAGGAGCGCCATCATGAAGAGCAAGGCATTAGCGGTATTCGCGGTGTCCACCCTGCTGTGCTGGAAGCGGCCGGCAAGAAACACGTCAGCGGCTGCGCTGCCGGCGCCGAATGCACCTTCTTCATGACCTCCGAAGGCAAGTTCGACCTGATCGGCGATTCGAAGAAGTAGCATCGCAAAATGTCCACCTTGGGATCAGGAACCAGGGTGGGCATTTCTCATCTAAGTCGCAGATTCGCGACGAACAATCCCCCGAAGTGACAAAGCGCGCCTTTTGCGGCTGGGCTAATGCTGTAGCTTTATCGGGCTGCACTGTTTTCACCGTCTGACCACCTACCAACAAGAAAGGCAAGACCATGAAGAAAACAGCATTCCACCCGCTGCGCAAGCTCGCCCTGGCCGGCAATCCAAATCGACCGCTGCTCGGGGCCAAGACTTACACTCCTCCGCTCATCGCCTATCTGGAAGAACATGGCATCAGCCCCGCCGCATTCCAGGCACTGACAAAGAAGCTGAATGGCCAGGTCGTCACGCCGTTCGATCCACCTTATGCCAGCGGGCGCATGGACAGCGACAACGCCTTCAACCGTTATCCGCTGATGATCGTCTACTGCACCGGCAGCGCCGACGTGGTCGAGGCCGTCAAGTTCTGCAGCGAGCAGAACCTCGCGGTTTGCATGCGCGCCGGCGGACACAGCACCGAAGGCTACTCGGTACTCGATGGCCGCGTGCTGATCGATGTTTCCAACATCAAAGGCATCTTCGTCGACGAGGTAGGCATGACTTCCACCGTCGGCGCGGGCGTGACCTGGGGCGAGTACAACCAGGAGCTGAATGCATACGGCCTGCACAATCCGGGCGGCAGCTGCAACTCGGTCGGCATGGCCGGCTATACGATGGGCGGCGGATACGGCTACACCAGCATGCGCTGGGGTATCGCCTGCGACAGCTTGCTCGAGGTGCGCATGGTGACGGCCACTGGCGAAATCGTGACCGCCAACGCCAAGTCGCATCCCGAGCTGCTGTGGGCGCACCAAGGCGGCACTGGCGGCAACTTCGGCATCGTGGTCGGCATGAAGTACAAGCTGGAGAAGCTGAAGGATGTCTGGCCCATCCAGGTCAACTGGCCGATCGATGACGCTGCAAAAGTTTTGAAGACCTGGCAGGACAAGATGACCAAGACGCTGCAGGATTTGGACCTCGGCCTGCTCGGCTTCCTCGCCATCGAAGAGGTGCCGGGCAAGGCGCCAGGCGGCGAAAGCTGCACCATCAACCGCCCCTACTTCTGCATCCGCGGCATCTATTCCGGCGCCAGCAAGGATGCGGCGCAGGCGGCCATGCAACCGCTGCTCGACATTGGCACGCCAAGCTTCCCGGCAGGCCCGCTGTGGCAGCACCAGATTCCCTACGCGGCCGCCAACGAGCATTTGCTCGATAACGTTGAGGGCATCATCCCCGACACCATCAAGGAAACCAAGCGCTGCGCCTACATCGAACGCGCCCTGAGCGAGCAGGAATTCCAGAAGATGGTCGACTACTTCAAGACCAGCCCGAATCCCTACAACATCGTTTCGATGGAACCCTACGGCGGCGCGATCAACAAGGTCGCGCCGCACGAAACCGCCTTCGTGCATCGCAACGCCTACTTCGACATCTTCACCGATTCGTTCTGGATGCAGGACAGCGAAAAGGCAGAAGCCTTCCGCTGGCTGAAAGACTATTACGAATCGCCGGACATGAAAGGCCTGTGGTCCAACCGCTACTACCAGAACTATGTGAACGCAGAATACAAGGACTGGCAGCACGGCTACTTCGGCGAAAACTACGACGAGCTGCAGCAGGTGAAAGCGCAATGGGATCCGGATAACCGCTTCCGCTACCCACAAAGCATTGAGCCCGCGAAATAACGGTGACAATGAGTGAGTTTCCTTCCTGCTGCAGGGCCTATACTCGATTGAATATGGCCCCGCCAGCATGGAAGGAGACTTTCGTGGGCAGAATCTATCGTGATAATCAGCAAGAAGAGCCGGGTGAGTTTTGTTCGGCGCTGGCAATTGGTGACTCATGGTTCTGGTACCCGAACCATAATCTGCTGGAAATACTGGTCGACCATCCGCGCACATCAGCAGATCATTCCAACGTACGCCTTCTCGGCTACAACGGCGCGGAGCTACAGGACTACGTCGGGGCGGGCAGGTATGCGCGCGAAGTTGAGCACTGGCTCTCCCCTCTTTGGAAAGATGGGTTTTCTGAGTTCTATATCAGCGGGGCGGGGAACGACGCTGTCGACTATTCCCTGGCTTTGCGCGCCGACTGCTCGACATTCACTTCAGCGGAAGAATGCTTTGATCCCTTTGGGGTCCAGACCCTGCTTCGGCGCATTTCTTCGGCCCTGGGCTCGCTGATTCACGACATCCGTTGGGCGTATAAGGACGATCAGATCGTGCGCCCTATCTTCCTCAACGGCTACGACTATCCGACGCCGGATGGCAGGGGCTTCCAGTTCGGTCCAGTGAAAGGCGGCCCCTGGCTTGCACCGGCAATGGACAAGGCTCGCGTCAAGCCCAATTTGGCATTGCGGCAGCAGATCATGGAGATCCTGATAGACCGGCTGAACGACGAAGTGTTCGAGCCCTTCGACCAACCCGGAAACGAGATTGTCCATATCGACAGCCGAGGCGTGCTCGCGCACTACCCCGGCAAATATAAGCTGGACTGGACCAACGAAATACATCCCACCAATGGCGGGTTTGCGAAGATCTTCGAGACTGCGTGGCTGCCGCAGTTGCTCAAATACCAGATCGCCAGATAAATGGGCGGCCTTCCGAAGGCGGTTCGGCTCTCGCATATACTGATGAGCCCGAACTTCCCTTCCTGGAGCATGATGAAGATACGCCTCGGTTTACTGCAGCTCGCCTTCCTTGTTGCCCTCGCCCCTTCGGCTTTTGCCCAGCAGGATGCGACGCTGAATATCGCCACCTATAACTTGCGCATGAACACTGCGGAGGACGGCCCAAACGCCTGGCCCCACCGCAAGGAGCTGGTCGAGAGACTGGTGCGCTATCACGATTTTGATGTCTTCGCGACGCAGGAAGGGTTGCCAGACCAGATCGCTGACCTGGGCGGCATGCAGGAGTACGCGCACGTCGGCGTCGGCCGCGATGATGGCAAGCAGGCCGGTGAACACTCCGCCATCTTCTACAAGCGCCAACGTTTCACCCTTTTGCGCAATGCCGACTTTTGGCTGAGCCAGACGCCTGACCGCCCGTCGCTGGGGTGGGATGCTACGTGCTGCCACCGTATCGCATCTTGGGCGCAACTGCAGGACCGCCAGACCGGCCGCAAATTCTACTTCTTCTCCGTTCACTTCGACCACGAAGGCGAAGTGGCGCGTCGCGAATCGGCCAAGCTCATGCTGCGGAAGGTAAAGGAAATTGCCGGTTCAGCTCCGGTGATCGTGGCCGGCGATTTCAACTCGGTGCCGGAGACCGAGCAAATCGGCACCATGAAGTCACAGTTGGCCGATGCGTTCGACATCAGTGCGAAGCCAGCCTATGGCCCGGTAGGTACTTTCAACGGATTCAAAATCGACAGCCCGCTGAAGGAGCGTATCGACTACGTCTTCGTCAGCCCGCAAGTGAAGGTGCTGAGCTACGCGGCGCTGACCGACTCCTTCCACGGCCGCTTCCCCTCCGATCACCTGCCAGTACTGATCAAAGCCCGGATCAACTGAACAGCCCGTGTCCCACTTGGGGTCTGACCCCATGGTGGGACACGGACTCAGCTGTGTATCGGTCAAAAAAAAACGCCACCCGAGGGTGGCGTTTTTGCTGGCGTTGAAGCGGATTACGCTTCGTCGCTGTGGTGCGGTTCGTCCGCTGGCAGTTCGGCCACGATGGCGGCGCGTTCTGCTTCCAGCAGCGCTTTGCGCTCTTCGGCTTCCCACACTTCCTTCTCTTTGCGGGCGCGGTGGAAGGCCAGGCCGGTACCGCCTGGGATCAGGCGGCCGACGATGACGTTTTCCTTCAGGCCGCGCAGACCATCGCGCTTGCCCATGATCGCAGCTTCGGTCAGGACACGGGTGGTTTCCTGGAACGATGCGGCCGAGATGAAGGAGTCGGTCGACAGCGATGCCTTGGTAATACCCAGCAGGACGTTTTCATACGTTGCAGGGATCTTGTTCAGGGCATTGACGCGATCGTTTTCTTCCAGCAGTTCGGAACGCTCCACCTGCTCGCCGACGATGTAGTCGGTGTCGCCGGCATTGGTGATCTGCACGCGGCGCAGCATCTGGCGAACGATCACCTCGATGTGCTTGTCGTTGATCTTCACGCCCTGCAGTCGGTACACGTCCTGCACTTCGTCGACGATGTAGCGGGCCAGCGCTTCGATACCCAGCAGGCGCAGGATGTCTTGCGGATCGGCTGGGCCGTCCACGATCATCTCGCCCTTGTTCACCACCTGGCCGTCGTGCACCAGCACTTGCTTGTCCTTGGTAATCAGGAACTCGTGCTTGTTGCCGTCCATGTCGGTGATTTCCAGACGCTGCTTGCCCTTGGTTTCCTTACCGAAGGCCACGGTACCGGTGACTTCCGCCAGCATGCCCGCGTCTTTCGGCGAACGTGCTTCGAACAGTTCCGCAACGCGTGGCAGACCACCGGTAATGTCTCGGGTCTTCTGCGATTCGGTCGGGATACGCGCCAGAACCTCACCCACGGACACTTGCTGGCCGTCTTTCACCATGATCAGCGCGCCGACCTGGAAGCCGATCGCCACTGCGTGTTCGGTGCCGGCGATCTTCACTTCGCCGCCGTCTTCGTTCAGCAGTTTCACCTGTGGACGCAGGGCTTTGCCTGGGGAACCGCGACGCTTGGCGTCGATCACCACCAGGGTAGCCAGACCGGTCACTTCGTCGACCTGGCGCGCCACGGTCACGCCTTCTTCGATGTTTTCGAAGCGGATGGTACCGGCGTACTCGGTAATGATCGGACGGGTCAGCGGGTCCCAGGTTGCCAGAGGAGCGCCGGCCTTCACAGCCATGCCGTCCTTGACGATCAGGGTCGCGCCGTACGGCACCTTGTGACGCTCGCGCTCACGGCCGTGGTCGTCGGTGATCAGCACTTCGCCGGAACGGGAAATGACGATCTGGGCGCCCTTGCCATTGGTGACGTAACGCATCGTGGCGGTGAAGCGCACGGTGCCGTTCGACTTGGCTTCGACCGACGATGCCACTGCTGCACGCGATGCCGCACCACCGATGTGGAAGGTACGCATGGTCAGCTGGGTACCAGGTTCACCGATCGACTGCGCTGCCACCACACCGACTGCTTCGCCGGCGTTGACCAGCAGGCCGCGGCCCAGGTCGCGGCCGTAGCACTTGGCGCACAGGCCGTAGCGGGTGTCGCAGGTCAGCGGGGTACGAACCTTCACTTCGTCGATGCCGACGCGTTCGATCTCTTCCACCATGTCTTCGTCCAGCAGGGTGCCGGCTTCGTACAGGGTTGCCTGGGTTTCAGGATTGACGATGTCGGTGCCTGCCACGCGGCCGAGGATACGGTCGCGCAGGGCTTCGATCACTTCACCACCTTCGACCATCGCCTTCATCAGGGTGCCGTTGGAAGTGCCGCAATCGTCTTCGATCACCACCAGATCCTGGGTCACGTCGACCAGACGACGGGTCAGGTAACCGGAGTTCGCGGTCTTCAGCGCGGTGTCGGCCAGACCTTTACGAGCGCCGTGGGTCGAGATGAAGTACTGCAGAACGTTCAGGCCCTCGCGGAAGTTCGCGGTAATCGGGGTTTCGATAATCGAGCCGTCAGGTTTAGCCATCAGACCACGCATACCGGCCAGCTGGCGAATCTGTGCTGCGGAACCACGCGCACCGGAGTCGGCCATCATGTAAATCGCGTTGAACGATTCCTGGGTCGACTTGGTGCCGTCGCGACGGATCACGTCTTCGACTTTCAGCTGGTCCATCATCGCCTTGCCGACTTCATCGGAGGTCTTGCCCCAGATGTCGACGACCTTGTTGTAACGTTCGCCGGCGGTGACCAGACCGGAAGCGTACTGCTGCTCGATCTGCTTCACTTCCGCTTCGGCGGTCGCGATCATGGTCTTCTTGACGTCCGGTACCAGCATATCGTCCACGCAGATGGAGATACCGGCACGGGTTGCCAGGCGGAAGCCCGACTGCATCAGCTGGTCGGCGAACACCACGGTGGCGCGCAGGCCGCACTTGCGGAAGGACGTGTTGATCAGCTTGGAGATCTCTTTCTTCTTCAGCGAACGGTTCAGCACGCTGAATGGCAGGCCCTTCGGCAGGATCTCGGACAGGATGGCACGGCCAACGGTGGTTTCGTAACGGGTCAGGGTACGCACGAACTCGCCGGTCGCTGGATCCTTTGGATTCTCAACGATACGCACGGTGATGCGGGTGGCCAGTTCGACTTCCTTGTTGTCGTAAGCACGGATGACTTCGGACACGTCCGGGAACATCATGCCTTCGCCCTTGGCGTTGACTGCCTCGCGAGTCGCGTAGTACAGACCCAGCACGATATCCTGGGAAGGAACGATCGATGGTTCGCCGTTCGATGGGAACAGGATGTTGTTCGAAGCCAGCATCAGGGTGCGGGCTTCCATCTGTGCTTCGATCGACAGCGGAACGTGGACTGCCATCTGGTCACCGTCGAAGTCAGCGTTGAACGCTGCGCAGACGAGCGGGTGCAGCTGGATCGCTTTGCCTTCGATCAGCACCGGCTCGAAAGCCTGGATACCGAGACGGTGCAGGGTTGGTGCACGGTTCAGCATGATCGGATGTTCGCGGATCACTTCTTCCAGGATGTCCCACACCACTGGCTCTTGCACTTCGACCAGCTTCTTGGCGGCCTTGATGGTGGTCGCGAGACCCATCAGTTCCAGCTTGTTGAAGATGAATGGCTTGAACAGTTCCAGGGCCATCAGCTTTGGCAGACCGCACTGGTGCAGTTTCAGCTGTGGACCCACCACGATCACGGAACGGCCGGAGTAGTCGACGCGCTTACCCAGCAGGTTCTGACGGAAGCGGCCGCCCTTACCCTTGATCATTTCAGCCAGCGACTTCAGCGGACGCTTGTTGGCGCCGGTCATCGCCTTGCCGCGACGGCCGTTGTCCAGCAGCGAGTCCACCGCTTCCTGCAGCATGCGCTTTTCGTTACGCGTGATGATCTCTGGAGCACGCAGCTCCATCAGGCGCTTCAGACGGTTGTTACGGTTGATGACGCGGCGGTACAGGTCGTTCAGGTCGGAGGTCGCGAAGCGGCCGCCATCCAGCGGGACCAGTGGGCGCAGTTCCGGCGGCAGCACCGGCAGCACTTCCATGATCATCCAGTCTGGCTTGATGCCGGAACGCTGGAATGCTTCCAGCACTTTCAGGCGCTTGGCGTACTTCTTGATCTTCGCTTCGGACTTCGATTCCTTCAGTTCCACGCGCAGGGCTTCGGCATCGCGGTGGATGTCGATCGAGCGCAGCAGTTCGCGGATACCTTCAGCGCCCATGAAGGCGGTGAAGTCGTCGCCGTACTCTTCGTACTTGGCGGCGTAGTCGTCTTCCGACATGATCTGGCACTTCTTCAGCGGGGTCATGCCTGGATCGGTCACAACGTATGCTTCGAAGTACAGGACGCGTTCGATATCGCGCAGGGTCATGTCCAGGACCATGCCCAGACGCGACGGCAGCGATTTCAGGAACCAGATGTGCGCAACTGGGGATGCGAGTTCGATGTGGCCCATGCGCTCGCGGCGCACTTTGGCCAGGGTCACTTCAACGCCGCACTTTTCGCAGATGACACCGCGGTGCTTCAGGCGCTTGTACTTGCCGCACAGGCATTCGTAGTCCTTGATCGGGCCAAAGATCTTGGCGCAGAACAGGCCATCGCGCTCTGGCTTGAAGGTACGGTAGTTGATGGTTTCTGGCTTTTTGACTTCGCCATACGACCACGAACGGATTTTCTCAGGAGAGGCCAGACCGATCTTGATCGCGTCGAACGACTCGTTTTGCTGTACTTGCTTGAATAAATCGAGCAGGGCTTTCATGTATCACTCCAGATAGTGACGAATTCTTTAAGGTCGGGAAAAAGGGGACGTACCCCTTTTCTCCCTTTGGGAAAAAGGGGTACGTCCCCTTTTTCCCTGTGCGGTGTCTTAGTTGCGTTCCAGGTCGATATCGATACCCAGGGAACGGATCTCTTTCACCAGCACGTTGAACGATTCCGGCATGCCGGCATCGATCACGTGATCGCCCTTGACGAGGTTTTCGTACACTTTGGTACGGCCGTTCACGTCGTCGGACTTCACGGTCAGCATTTCTTGCAGCACGTAGGACGCGCCGTACGCTTCCAGTGCCCACACCTCCATCTCACCGAAGCGCTGGCCACCGAACTGGGCTTTACCGCCCAGAGGCTGCTGCGTCACCAGGGAGTAAGGACCGGTGGAACGGGCGTGCATCTTGTCGTCGACCAGGTGGTGCAGCTTCAGCATGTGCATCACGCCCACGGTGACTTTGCGCTCGAACGCTTCGCCGGTGCGGCCGTCGTACATGGTGACCTGGTTCTTGGACGGGGTCATGCCCAGGTGCTTGGCGATGTCGTCCGGATACGCCAGGTCCAGCATGCGGCGGATTTCCGATTCGTGCGCGCCGTCGAACACCGGAGTCGCGAACGGCACACCCTTCTTCAGGTTGAATGCCAGCTTCATGATCTCGTCGTCGGACAGGGAAGCGATGTCTTCCTTGGCGCCGGACTCGTTGTACACGGTGGTCAGGTACTTGCGCATCTCTTCGACCTTGATCTGCGCTTGCAGCATTTCGCCGATACGGATGCCCAGGCCCTTGGCGGCCCAACCCAGGTGGGTTTCCAGGATCTGGCCCACGTTCATACGGGACGGAACGCCCAGTGGGTTCAGCACCACGTCTGCCGGGGTACCGTCAGCCATGTATGGCATGTCTTCCACCGGAACGATACGGGACACAACACCCTTGTTACCGTGGCGGCCTGCCATCTTGTCGCCGGACTGCAGGCGGCGCTTGACGGCCAGGTAGACCTTGACCATCTTCTGCACGCCAGGCTGCAGTTCGTCGCCCTGGGTCAGCTTCTTGCGCTTCTCTTCGAAGGCCAGGTCGAACTGGTGGCGCTTCTCGGCGATGGATTCCTTGATGGCTTCCAGGGCCTTGGCCATGTCTTCGTCGGCAGGACGGATATCGAACCAGTGGAACTTGTCCAGGTCGTCCAGGTAGTCCTTGGTGATCTTGGCGCCTTTGGCCAGCTTCTTCGGGCCGCCATTCACAACTTGGCCGATCATCATCTTTTCCAGACGCTGGAAGGCGTCGCCTTCCACGATACGCATCTGGTCGTTCAGGTCCAGGCGGTAGCGCTTCAGTTCATCGTCGATGATCTGCTGGGCGCGCTTGTCGCGTGGGATGCCTTCGCGGGTGAACACTTGCACGTCGATGACGGTACCAACCATGCCGGATGGAACGCGCAGCGAGGTGTCTTTCACGTCGGAGGCTTTTTCGCCGAAGATCGCGCGCAGCAGCTTCTCTTCCGGAGTCAGCTGGGTTTCGCCTTTCGGGGTCACCTTACCGACCAGCACGTCGCCGGCTTGCACTTCAGCGCCGATGTACACGATGCCGGATTCGTCCAGGCGAGCCAGCTGGTTCTCGGCCAGGTTCGAAATATCGCGGGTGATTTCTTCCGCGCCCAGCTTGGTGTCACGGGCAACCACGGACAGTTCTTCGATGTGGATCGAGGTGTAACGGTCGTCTTTGACGACGTTTTCCGAGATCAGGATCGAGTCTTCGAAGTTCAGGCCGTTCCATGGCATGAAGGCCACGGTCATGTTCTGGCCCAGTGCCAGTTCGCCCAGGTCGGTCGATGCGCCGTCGGCGATCACGTCGCCTTTGGCCACACGGTCGCCCACTTTGACGATAGGACGCTGGTTGATGTTGGTGTTCTGGTTGGAACGGGTGTACTTGATCAGGTTGTAGATGTCCACACCGACTTCGCCAGCCTGTGCTTCTTCATCGTTCACGCGGATCACGACGCGGCCCGCGTCGATGTAGTCCACCACGCCGCCGCGCAGTGCCTGCACGGTGGTGCCGGAGTCGACTGCCACGGTACGTTCGATACCGGTACCGACCAGCGCTTTTTCAGGACGCAGGCAAGGCACGGCCTGGCGCTGCATGTTGGCGCCCATCAGTGCACGGTTCGCGTCATCGTGCTCCAGGAATGGAATCAGCGATGCTGCAACGGAAACGATCTGGCCTGGAGCAACGTCCATGTACTGCACGCGCTCCGGGGAGACCAGGATGGTTTCGCCGGCTTCACGGGACGACACCAGTTCGTCGACCAGCTGGCCTGCATCGTTCACTTTGGCGTTTGCCTGGGCGATGATGTAGCGGCCTTCTTCGATCGCGGACAGGTAATCGATCTTGTCGGTGACCTTGCTGTTTTCAACTTTACGGTACGGGGTTTCCAGGAAGCCGTACTCGTTCAGGCGGGCATACAGTGCCAGCGAGTTGATCAGACCAATGTTCGGGCCTTCAGGCGTTTCGATCGGGCACACGCGGCCGTAGTGGGTCGGGTGCACGTCGCGCACCTCGAAGCCTGCGCGTTCGCGGGTCAGACCGCCAGGGCCCAGGGCCGATACACGGCGCTTGTGGGTGATTTCCGACAGCGGGTTGGTCTGGTCCATGAACTGCGACAGCTGGGACGAACCGAAGAACTCACGGATAGCAGCCGAGATCGGCTTGGAGTTGATCAGGTCGTGCGGCATCAGGTTGTCGGCTTCGGCCTGGCCCAGGCGTTCCTTGACGGCGCGCTCAACGCGCACCAGGCCGGCGCGGAACTGGTTCTCGGCCAGTTCGCCCACGCAACGTACGCGGCGGTTACCCAGGTGGTCGATATCGTCGACTTCGCCGCGGCCATTGCGCAGCTCAACCAGGATCTTGATCACGGCCAGCACGTCGTCGTTCGACAGGGTCATGGCGCCGGTCAGTTCGTCACGGCCGATACGGCGGTTGAACTTCATGCGGCCCACGGCGGACAGGTCGTAGCGGTCGGCGCTGTAGAACAGGCCGTTGAACAGGGCTTCCACCGACTCTTCGGTTGGCGGTTCGCCAGGACGCATCATGCGGTAGATCGCGATACGGGCAGCGGTCTGGTCGGCGGTGTCGTCGATACGCAGGGTCTGCGAGATGTAGCCGCCCTGGTCCAGGTCGTTGGTGTACAGGGTCTGGATGGCGGAGATGTTGGCTTCGCGCAGCTTGCCCAGGGTATCTTCGGTCAGCTCGTCGTTGGCCAGTGCCACCACTTCGCCGGTTTCCGGATCGACGATGTTCTTCGCCAGTACGCGGCCCAGCAGGTAGTCTTCCGGCACGGAGATGTGCTGGATGCCTGCGGCTTCGATTTCGCGCACGTGCTTGGCGTTGATACGCTTGTCCTTGGTGACGATGGTCTTGCCCGACTTCGGATCGACGATGTCGAAGCGCGCGACTTCACCGCGCAGGCGTTCGGACACGAACTCCATCTCCGCGCCTTCCGAACGCAGGTTGAAGTTGTCGAAGACGAAGAAGTTCGCCAGGATCTGTTCCGGGGTCATGCCGATCGCCTTCAGCAGGATCGATACCGGCATCTTGCGGCGGCGGTCGACGCGGAAGTACAGGATGTCTTTCGGGTCGAACTCGAAGTCCAGCCAGGAACCGCGGTAAGGGATGATACGTGCCGAGAACAGCAGCTTGCCGGACGAGTGGGTCTTGCCGCGGTCGTGCTCGAAGAACACGCCTGGCGAACGGTGCAGCTGGGACACGATGACACGCTCGGTGCCGTTGATCACGAACGAGCCGGTGGTCGTCATCAGGGGCAGTTCGCCCATGTAGACTTCCTGCTCCTTCATTTCCTTCACGACCGGCTTGGTTGGCGATTCCTTGTCCAGGATCACCAGGCGCACTTTGGCGCGCAGCGGGGAAGCGAAGGTCAGGCCGCGCAGTTGGCATTCCTTGACGTCGAACGCCGGGTCACCCAGGACGTAGGACAGGAATTCCAGACGGGCGAAGCCGTTGTGGGAAACGATTGGGAAGATCGACGTGAAAGCCGATTGCAGGCCTTCGTTCTTGCGGTTTGCAACTGGAGTGTGCTCTTGCAAGAAGTTCTCGTAAGACTCGAGCTGGGTAGCCAGCAGGAACGGAACGTTGTGGACGTTGGCGCGTTTCGCAAAGGACTTGCGAATGCGTTTCTTCTCAGTAAATGAGTAGTGCATGGACACTCCGTGTGAGACAGGAAAAGGTAGAGAATTCAGCGTTGCGGGCGCGCTTCGCAAAGCTCAATTCACTATAAAACAACAACTTCTACTTCAGAGACGACAAAGGAGCCAAGGGCGGACCCACCCTTTCGGATGAGATCCGCCGCATTGGCTTCCTAAACTAAGGCAGTTACCCGCCTTGGTTCAATTACTTCAGGTCAGCTTTCGCGCCGGCTTCTTCCAGCTTCTTCTTAGCTGCTTCAGCGTCGGCCTTAGCCATTGCTTCTTTCACGGTCTTCGGTGCGCCGTCAACCAGGTCTTTGGCTTCTTTCAGGCCCAGACCGGTGATTTCGCGAACAGCCTTAATCACGCCAACTTTGTTAGCGCCGACTTCGGACAGAACCAGGTTGAATTCGGTTTGCTCTTCAGCAGCAGCTGCGCCGCCGGTTGCGCCACCAGCTGCTGGAGCAGCCATTGCAGCAGCGGACACGCCGAATTTTTCTTCGAATGCCTTGACCAGTTCGTTCAGGTCCATTACGGACATTTCGGACACTGCGTTCAGGATGTCGTCTTTGGAAATTGCCATTTGAAACTCCTAATTTGTTTGTAGTACTACAGAATTGGTATTGACTAAGAAACCAGGCCAGCGATTAAGCGGCTTCGGTTTCTTTTTTGGCTGCCAGAGCAGCCAGGCCACGTGCAAAGCCCGACACCGGAGCCAGCATAACGCCCAACAGCTGCGAGATGAGGACTTCACGGCTAGGAATGCTCGCCAGTGCGGTAACGCCAGCTACGTCGAGCTGCTTACCTGCATAGTTACCAGCCTTCAGGACCAGTTTGTCGTTGGTTTTGGCGAAGTCGGCGAGGACTTTCGCTGCAGCAACAGCATCATCCGAGATCGAGTAGATCAGCGGACCGGTCATGGAATCGGCCAGAGCGGCGAACTGCGTGCCTTCTACTGCACGACGTGCCAGGGTGTTCTTCAGAACACGGATGTACACGCCTTGCGCACGCGCATTAGCACGGAGTTTAGTCAAGTGACCAACCTGGATGCCACGGTACTCGGCCACAGCGATAGTTTGCGCAGTTGCTACTTTTGCGGAAACTTCGGCAACGACGGCCTTTTTGTCATTCAGATTGAGACCCACGGTCTTCTCCTTAAATAATGCTCGGCTTGCGCCTCGCATCGGTTCGAACAACGGCGTCCGAGGTTTAGGAGTCTAAAGGGACTACATAAACTTGTTCGGGTACACCATCTGCGTTGGGAGCTTTCACTATTAACCAGTTGCCTGCCTGATGCATCCGGCCCAACGGTCTTTGAAGGCCTGCCGGCGGCTTTCACCGCCGACAATCCCAAAGATCCGCCCCACCTTCCGGTGAGGACTTAATTCTTAATCAGCCGTTCAGGCCAGCGTGGTCTACGCGTACGCCGGCGCCCATGGTGGACGACAGGGATACTTTACGCAGGTACACGCCTTTGGACGAAGCTGGCTTAGCCTTGTTCAGGGCGTCGATCAGAGCAACCAGGTTGGTCTTCAGATCAGCGTCGGTGAACGACTTGCGGCCGATGGTGGCGTGGATGATACCAGCCTTGTCGGTACGGTACTGAACCTGGCCGGCTTTCGCGTTTTTCACAGCGGTAGCGACGTCAGGGGTAACGGTGCCAACTTTCGGGTTAGGCATCAGGCCACGTGGGCCCAGGATCTGGCCCAGGGTACCAACGATACGCATGGTGTCTGGGGAAGCGATCACGATGTCGAAAGGCATGTCGCCGGCTTTGACGCGCTCAGCCAGGTCTTCCATACCAACAACGTCAGCGCCGGCAGCTTTAGCTTGCTCAGCCTTGTCGCCGGTTGCGAACACAGCAACGCGAACAGTTTTACCGGTGCCAGCTGGCAGAACCACGGAACCGCGAACAACCTGGTCGGACTTCTTAGGATCCACGCCCAGTTGTACGGACACGTCGATCGATTCGTTGAACTTGGCGGTCGCCAGTTCTTTGATCAGAGCAACAGCGTTGTCGAAAGCGTACACTTTGGTACGGTCAACTTTAGCCTTGATGGCTTGAGCGCGCTTGGACAGTTTTGCCATGATTAGATGCCCTCTACGGTGATGCCCATGGAACGTGCGGAACCAGCGATGGTGCGAACAGCAGCATCCAGGTCGGCAGCGGTCAGGTCCGGGGTCTTCAGTTTAGCGATTTCTTCAGCTTGCGCGCGGGTCAGCTTGCCTACCTTGTCGGTATGTGGCTTAGCCGAACCTTTTTGCACGCCGGAGTGCTTCTTGATCAGGAAGGTCGCTGGAGGGGTCTTCATCACGAAGGTGAAGGACTTGTCGGCGAACGCAGTGATCACGACTGGGATTGGCATGCCTGGTTCCATACCTTGGGTCTGCGCGTTGAACGCTTTGCAGAATTCCATGATGTTCAGACCGCGCTGGCCCAGTGCTGGACCGATTGGAGGGGATGGGTTTGCCTTACCAGCTGGAACTTGCAGCTTGATAAAGCCAATGATTTTCTTTGCCATTTGGGCACTTCCTATCGTTGGATTGAGTAGTAGCGCCCCGCACGCGGCGGGGCTCCTCTTGTTTGACTGATTAGACGCTCAGCCCGGCGTTAAATCTTCTCGACTTGACCGAATTCGAGTTCGACTGGAGTCGCGCGGCCGAAGATGGTGACGGAAACACGCACCTTGGATTTTTCGTAGTTGACTTCTTCCACGTTGCCGTTGAAGTCGGTGAACGGACCATCCTTGATGCGGACTTGCTCGCCCACTTCGTACAGCACTTTTGGACGTGGCTTTTCCACGCCTTCCTGCATTTGCGTCATGATCTTTTCGATCTCGCGCGCAGGAATCGGAGTCGGCTTGTTCGACTTGCCGCCAATGAAGCCGGTCACCTTGCTGGTGTTTTTCACCAGGTGCCAGGTTTCGTCGGTCATTTCCATTTCAACCAGGACGTAGCCCGGGAAGAAGCGGCGCTCGGTAACGGACTTCTGGCCGTTACGAACTTCAACGACTTCTTCGGTCGGCACCAGGATCTGGCCGAACTGGTCTTGCATGCCGGCGCGCTCGACACGCTCCATCAGGGCGCGCTGCACGCTTTTCTCCATACCGGAGTATGCATGCACGACATACCAGCGCTTGTTGCTGACTGGCGTCGACACAGGCTGCTCAGGCTGGCCTGGCTCGTCTTGTACAATTTCGCTCATTATTTCTTCCAACCCAGGATGAGGTCGTACAACACAAATTCGAGGATCTTATCCGTGCCCCACAGGAAGATCGCCATTACCACCACAAAGGCGAACACGATCAGAGTGATCTGACGGGCTTCTTTGTGGGTAGGCCACACAACCTTCTTGGTCTCGCGAACGGATTCCTTCGCAAAATTCAGGAAATCACGGCCAGTAGCAGAGGTGTACGCGATGCCAGCGGAAATGAGCAAACCAACCACAAGCGCGGCTGCCCGCACAGGGGTTGGTTTACCGGTCAGGACGAAGAATCCGACCACGCCTGCAATCAACGCCACAACTGCCAACACGACTTTGAGCTTATCGCCCGTCGTGCTAACGGTTTGCACGGATTGATTAGACATTTACTTTTTTTACTTTCGGTGCCCTGCACCAGATTCGGTGGCAGGGGCGGAGGGCATCGAACCCCCAACCTTCGGTTTTGGAGACCGACGCTCTGCCAATTGAGCTACGCCCCTACGTAAAACTTAACAGTGAATCCGTAATTCTAGCACCCCTCACTGAGGAGCGCTAGTCTTGGCTGGATTCTTTCGACTTATTAGTCGATGATCTTGGCAACCACGCCGGCGCCGACGGTACGGCCGCCTTCACGGATTGCGAAACGCAGGCCTTCTTCCATAGCGATCGGGGAGATCAGCTTCACGGTGATGGAGACGTTATCGCCTGGCATAACCATTTCCTTGTCCGCTGGCAGCTCGATGGAGCCGGTCACGTCGGTGGTACGGAAGTAGAACTGTGGACGGTAGTTGTTGAAGAACGGGGTGTGACGGCCGCCTTCATCTTTCGACAGAACGTAGATCTCGCCGGTGAAGTGAGCGTGCGGCTTGATCGAGCCTGGCTTCGCCAGAACCTGACCACGCTGAACGTCTTCACGCTTGGTGCCGCGCAGCAGCAGGCCAACGTTGTCGCCGGCTTGACCTTGGTCCAGCAGCTTGCGGAACATTTCCACGCCGGTGCAGGTGGTCTTGACGGTGTCAACGATACCAACGATTTCGATTTCTTCGCCGACCTTGATCACGCCGCGCTCAACACGACCAGTCACCACGGTACCGCGGCCGGAGATCGAGAACACGTCTTCCACTGGCATCAGGAAGGTGCCGTCAACAGCGCGCTCTGGGGTTGGGATGTAGGAATCCAGGGCGTCGGCCAGGCGCATGATGCACTCTTCGCCCATTTCGCCTGGCTGGCCTTCCAGCGCCATACGTGCCGAACCCTTGATGATTGGCAGGTCGTCGCCTGGGAATTCGTACTTGGACAGCAGCTCGCGCACTTCCATTTCGACCAGTTCTAGCAGTTCTGCGTCGTCAACCAGGTCGCACTTGTTCAGGAACACGATGATGTATGGAACGCCAACCTGACGTGCCAGCAGGATGTGCTCGCGGGTCTGTGGCATTGGGCCGTCAGCTGCGGAGCAAACCAGGATCGCGCCGTCCATCTGCGCAGCACCGGTAATCATGTTCTTGATGTAGTCGGCGTGGCCTGGGCAGTCAACGTGAGCGTAGTGACGGGTGGCGGTCTCGTACTCGACGTGGGCGGTGTTGATGGTAATGCCGCGTGCTTTTTCTTCTGGAGCAGCGTCGATCTGGTCGTAAGCTTTCGCTTCGCCGCCGAATTTCTTCGACAGAACGGTTGCGATTGCAGCGGTCAGGGTGGTCTTACCATGGTCAACGTGACCGATGGTGCCAACGTTCACGTGCGGCTTAGTCCGCTCGAACTTTTCTTTTGCCATTTTAGACTCCTAACAAATGTTGAGTTGCTGGGCACGCGCCCGACTATCAGATAGATACTGCAGAATTCTGGTGCCCTTGACGTGGATTGAACACGTGGCCTCTCCCTTACCAAGGGAGTGCTCTACCACTGAGCTACAAGGGCTTATTTTTACTACTGTGCTGCATGGAGCGGGTGAAGGGAATCGAACCCTCGTCTTAAGCTTGGAAGGCTTCAGCTCTACCATTGAGCTACACCCGCGAGGTTCCGACTACATTCGACTGCTGACTTCACTTAGCTACCTGCAAGCTTTGGTGGAGGGGACTGGATTCGAACCAGTGTACTCATAAGAGGGCAGATTTACAGTCTGCTGCCTTTAACCACTCGGCCACCCCTCCGCGAAGGAACCGCAGAGTATGAAGCATGTTTCTTACACTGTCAATACCGTTATTTGCTTATTTCGCAAACGCTGCATGACGTGCGCTTCGGGGCGAGATTGTAATGGCTACCCCTGCAAATTTGCAAGTGTTGTTTTTGCGTTGCACATTTTGCTTTAGAATCGGTCAACTTATCCCGTGCACCGGAGCGCTTATTCTGTGAAGAATCCCTCCCCCAGCTGGCCACGCACCCTGGCCGCCAACCTGCTGTTACTGGCGGTATATTCGGTCGTGGGCCGCTTTTGCCTCCACCTTTCGCTGGCGCCAGGCTATGCCAGCCCGCTCTTCCTGCCGGCCGGGATTGCTTTGGCAGCCGTGGTCACGTTCGGGCCGCGCCTGCTACCCGGCGTTGCCGTCGGCGCACTGCTCATCAATTTCCTGCCCTTGCCGGGCGCTCCCAACCCGCTCAGCCTGCCGCCCCTGCCGCAAGGGCTGGCTGCCCTGGCCGCAGCCTTTGGCTCGGCGCTGCAAGCCTGGCTGGGCATGCTGTACTTCCGCCGCGCCATCCGGCCGGAAATCGGCTCCGGCCGCGATGTGCTGCGCTTCCTGCTGCTGGCAGTGTGCGTCACCCTGGTCAGCTGCACGCTATCGAATGGCGTGGCGGTCGCGGTCGGCGCCATCTCGCCGGCAGGCTGGCTGACGAGCTGGCTGACCTGGTGGATTGGCGACGCCATCGGTGTACTGCTGGCGGCGCCGCTGTGCTGGGTCGTGTTCGGCCAGCCGCGCGCCTTGTGGCAAAGGCGCCGCCTGCTGGTAGGCTTGCCGCAGCTGCTGCTGGTGACGCTGTGCGTGCTGCTGTACGTGCTGGTGGCGCGCTGGGAGACCCGGCAGCACCTGGAAGGCTTCCGCCTCAAGGCCCAGCAGGTGGGCGACTTGCTGCAAGCCCGCTTCAGCGAACACGAACGTTATGTCTTCGCCATGGCGCGCGCCATCAACCGCTATGGCCGTGTGATGTCGGCGCGCGGCTTCGAGAATATCGCCCACGGCTACCTCGACCAGCGGTCCGAGCTGCTGTCGATGGCCTGGCTGCGTCCAGTGTCCGAAGCCGAGCGTCCCGCCTTCGAAGCCTGGGCCCGTGAGCAGATCGGCCCGGACTTCCACATCATCGCCCCGTCCACCGGGCCGGGCCATAGTCACAGCCATGATCCTCGCAGCCATACCGCCGTCCCGGCCGGCGAGCATATGGTGACGCTGTTCATCGAACCCGCAGCGCGCCGCCACTACCTGGGCCTGGACTGGCTGGCCGAACCGGTGCGCGCGCATGCCGTGCGCGAAGCACTGCGCACGGGCAAGCCTGTGGTCAGCGCACCGGTCATGCTGTCGCAGCCTGGCGAAGGCAGCGGCGTGGTGCTGCTGCAGGCCGTCGATCCCGGCGATGGCCAGCCGGCTGCCGGCATGCTGATGCTGGCGATGCAGATCGATTCCTATGTGAAGGGCGGCCTGGCTTCGGCCGAATTCCCGCATATGCAGGCGCGCCTGGTGGACCGCAGCCAGCCTGGGCCGACCACGCTGGTTGACCAGTTGTCACGCGCGCCGAATGGCGACGACTACTGGCGCAAGCTCAGCTTTGGGGGACGCGAATACGAACTGGTGCTGGAACCCTCAGCAGCCTATATGGTGCACCAGCACGGCTGGCAAAGCTGGCTGGTGCTGAGCGCCGGCCTGATGCTGACCGGCCTGCTCGGTGCGCTGATGCTGCTGACCAGCGGCGAACGTGCCCAGATCCAGTTGCAGGTGAAGGAATCCACCACGCGCTTGCGCGAACGCGAAGCACGCCTGCAAGCGATCCTGGACAAGGCAGCCGACGCCATCCTGACCATTGGCGCCGACGGCCTGCTGGTATCGGCCAACGCCGCCGCCGGCCGCCTGTTCGGCTATGCGCCCGAAGCGCTGGCCGGCATGCTGCTGGCGAGCCTGCTGCCGGAAGCGGAAAGCGACAGCGCCGCCCGCCTGCTGCGCAATATCGCCGCGGGCGCCAGTCACGAGCACGAATCGAGCGGGCGCCGCCATGACGGCAGCATCTTCCCCATCGCCGCCTCGGTCAGCGAGGTGGAGCTACCCGATGGCAATGTGTTCGTCGCCATCCTGCACGACCTGACAGAGCAGCAGCGCGCCCAGGAACGCATCTACAAACTGGCGCACCACGACCCGCTGACCGGACTGGACAACCGCCTCTCGCTGAACCTGCGCCTGGACCAGTTGCTGGCGCAAACCCGCCGCTCGCACGGCACGGCGGCCGTGATGTTCCTCGACCTCGACCACTTCAAGAAAATTAACGACACCCATGGCCACGCAACCGGCGACCAGCTGCTGGTGGCGGTGGCGGACCGCCTGCGTGAATTGCTGCGCGAAGTCGACACCATCGCCCGCCTCGGTGGCGACGAGTTCATCGTGGTCACGGCAGGCACGGTGACGCCGGCCGATGCCGGGCAGATCGCGCAGCGCATCGTGGCCGCGCTGGCCGAGCCCTTCCAGCTGGCCGGCAAGACCATCCACACCGGCACCAGCGTCGGCGTGGCGATGTTCCCGCCTGACGGGCACGACAGCGCCACCCTGCTGCGCCACGCCGACACGGCGATGTATGCGGCCAAGAGCCAGGGACGCGGCAATTTCCAGTTCTTCGAGGCGGCCATGAATGCGGCGACCCACGAGCGGCTGCTGATGGAAAACCGTTTGTGGCAGGCGCTGGAACGCAAGGAATTCGAGCTCTACCTTCAGCCGCAGGTGGAGCTGGCCAGCCGCCGCGTGATTGGCGCGGAAGTGCTGCTGCGCTGGCACCATCCCGAACTGGGCATGGTGGGGCCGGACCGCTTTATCCCGATTGCGGAAGAATCGGGGCTGATCTTGCCGCTGGGCGAATGGGTGCTGCAGCAGACGGTGGATTTGCTCAGCCGCTGGAAGGGTTCGCTGAGGCTGGCGGTCAACCTGTCGGCGCGGCAGTGCAGTGGGGTTTCCTTGCTGCCCTTGCTGGACCGGTTGCTGCGCGAGAGCGGGATCGATCCTGCACTGCTGGAGCTGGAGATTACGGAGTCGGCCGCAATGCAGGACCCGGAACGCAGCCGGGATTTGCTGCGCGAGCTGCGCGCACGCGGGATCAAGGTGGCAATCGATGACTTTGGGACGGGGTATTCCTCGCTCAGCTATCTCAAGTTGTTTGAAATTGACCGGATCAAGATTGACCGGGGGTTTGTGAAGGATATCGAGAGCGATCCGAATGATGCGGTGATAGTGTCGGCGACCATCGGGCTGGCGCATTCGCTCGGGCTGGGGGTGGTGGCCGAGGGCGTGGAGACGGAGGCGCAGGTGGCGTTCTTGCGCGGGAAGTTCTGCAATGAGGCGCAGGGGTATCTGTTTGCGCGGCCGATGCCGGTGGGGGAGTTTGAGGCGCTGGCTGGCAGCTTGCCTGTGCCGGCTTAAACCCGGTGAACCTGGGTCTGATCATCTGCCGGGGAAATGGTTCCAGGTCTTTGACTTATTGCGACGATCAAAAGCCGGAAACCAACCACGCGGCTGCGGAACCGTTGGGGGTCTGACCCTTGGGCCTGACCCAGGTTTGCCGGGTTTAGGGTGACAGCGCCGCCAACACCTGCGCCTTCAGCGCCCGGATCAGGGAAGTCTCATCCGGCGGCACCCCTTCCGGCGCCGGCTGCGAACGGTCCGCATAAAACAAGCCCAGCTGCACCCCGTTCACCACCAGCGGCAGCACGATGAAACTGCGCGCATCCGGCAGCAAATCCCTATGCCACTGCGGCAGCAGATCCTGGATCTTGTTGGTGCTCGCATCGGCGATCATCAAATCGGCATCGTTATCCAGCGCCAGGTGGAACAGGTCCTTCCCCTGCAAGGGAAACACAAAGCCTTCCTGCCGCGCCGCCAGCTTATCCCCCAGCGCAATGCGCGCGCGGAACTGCGCCGCCTTCACATCCTTCAGGCACACCGTGGCGAAACGGAACCCCATGCTGCGGTACAAAGTCTCCAGCACCGCCTGCACCAGCTCATTGACCTTGGCCTTGCCCTCGACCCGCATTTCCGTCAGCTCCTGCACGCCCGCCAGCAAACGCTCGCGCGCGTCGTACGGCTTGCCGCTCGGATAAGCGCCCTCCTTCGCCCCGGAATCCAGGCTGGCCAGCGCCAGCACGCTCGGCAGCGTCCCTGCAGCATCGGCCCCGGCAGCCGCCGGCGCCGCCTCCGCTTCCGCGTACGGATCGCCCGGCTCGCCATACTTGCCGCCGACGCCGCCATCCAGCTGCATACTGTTGAGCAAGGCATCCATGCCGCTGCGCGCGCGCGTCAGCACGGTGGTGATCTGCTCCTTTTCCAATCCCAGCGAATTGCCGTAGCGCTGGTGCAAGGCGCGCACGTCCTCTGGCTTCACGCCCCCCACACGGGTCAGCGCCCTCGCCGCCTCGATGCTGAAGGTGACGACCTGGCGGATCCATTCCGCGCGGTCGGCCGGCGGACGCAAGGTGCTGCCATAAATCGGCTGCAGCGAACGGATGATCACCTCGGGAATCTTCCATTCGCGCAGTACCGTGGCAGTCAAGGTGTCGTAGCTGCTGCCCAGGATCATCTGCGATGCCTGGCCGTGCGAATGTTCGCCCGCCTCGATCAGGGCATTGATTTCACGGAATCGCTCATGCTCGCGCGAGGCGATCATGAGCGGGCCCAGGTTCTTGAACAGCGCGCCGATGGAAGCTTCTTCCGCCTTCTGGTATGGGCTGTAGCGCGCCAGTTCGCGCCCCACCAGGCTGGCGCACAGCGCCGCCTCCAGCTCCACCCGCACGCTCTTCGCGTGCTTGCTGTTGGACATGGTGTCGACCAGCATCATGGCCAGCGCCGTGGTTTTCACATTATCGAAACCAAGCAGCGAAATTGCGTGGGAAATAGTGGTTACCGGCGCGCCGGACGCCTGCCGGTATTGCGGGGTATTCGCCAGGCGCAGGATTTTCTGTGTGAGCGCAACGTCCGACAGCACGTGGTAAGCCAGGCTTTGCGTGCCCTGGTCGTCGGAATCGGCCATCTGCACCACGCGCGCCATCGAAACGCCGAGCGCGAACAAGCCCTCATCGTCGCTGCACAATTTTTTCAGCAGGTAGGCGCGGACCGGGCGCTCTTCAGGGGTGTGGCTAGTGTTCATGACCCATTGTAGCGCCAGCGGCTATCAGATCGCGATGCGCACCCCTGCTTCACGCCGCGCGGCGGGCCGGATGTTGTATTTCTTCAATATCTCCTGGTGCAGGCCGGCCAGCGCGTTGAGCTTGGTGTTGGCCGGATCGAGGCGGCGCACGGTGGCCACCAGCGCCAGCACATTGCGGCCGAGCTTATCGTCCCAGCCTTCGTTTTCCAGGCATTTCAGGATTGCCACCGCGGCGTTGAAGGCGACCTGCGCGTTGTCGGGCAGCTTGGCAACCGCTTCCAGCATCAAGTCCACCGCGCCGCGGAAGTCGCCCTGTTTTGCCAGCGCGGCGCCGGCCGCCACCATCTCGCCCACTTCGTTGCGGCTCTCGTCGGCCAGGCGCTGCGCCAGCTCGGCGCGGCCGCTCTGCGCCATCATGCGCATGGCGCGCGCCATGGCGCCAGGGGTGGCCGAATTGCGCATGACGTCGCGCATGACTTCGGTTGCCTGCTCTTCCCTGCCGACGTCCAGGCAGGTGCGCGCCAGCTCCATCTTCATCTCGTTCGACAAGCCAATGGCCTCGCGCACGCCTTGCAAGGCCGAGTCGATCGACGCATTCATGCGCGCTGTATTGCCGGTGAATTCGTGCAGCGCGGCCGAGGCGATTGCGCTGCAGACTTCGGTATTGGGGGCGCCTGCCAGGGTCTTGTCCAGGTCGCGGATCACGGCTGCCGCCTGCACCGGATCGCCCTTCTTGACCAAGGTTTGCGCCAGCTTGGCGTGGTCTTCCGGCGTGCGGAATTCCGAATAGCGGGTCTTGCTCACCACCTGCTTCAGGGCACGCTCGGCCCCGTCGACGTCGCCCGCTTCCAGTGCCACCTCGCCCAGCCGGCGCAAGCGGCGCACCGCATGCGGCGACAGCTCGACAGCGTTGGCCAGCACGGCTTCCGCTGCCGCCAGGTCGCCCTTCGCTTCATGGGTGCGCGCCAGCCAGTCGTAGGCGTCAAGGAAGCGGCTGTTCTTGCCCAGCAAGTCTTCCAGCATGTCGCGCGCCTCGTCGTAACGGCCGCGCAGATAGAGGGTCTTGGCCTGGCCCAGGCGCGCCCAGTGCACCTGGCGGCTTTCCCACAGCTCGGCATAGATGGGCTCGGCCAACTCCGGCTCACCGGCCTGGATGTGCAGCTCGGCGCGCTGCCGGCGGAACTCCAGGGCAAAGCGCGGCTGCGCTGCTTCCCCCTCTTCGCATGCTTCGATCGCGGCCCGCAGATCACCCATTTCGACCAGCTGTTGCACCGGCAGCATGGCGTTGCGGCGGTCGACCGCACGCCAGATGCGTTCCAGCATGGCATCGGCGGCAAAAGGCTTGAGGATGTAATCGTTCGGCATCAGCTCGGCCGCGCTGACGACTTTACTGAACTGGCCCTCGCCGGTCACCATGAAGAACATGGTCGAGGAAGTGATCAGGCGGTGGTGGCGCAAGTCTTCCAGCATCTGCTGGCCGTCCTGGCCGCCTTCCAGCGCGTACTCGCAAAGGACCAGGTCGAAAATCCGGTGTTCCAGGGCGCGGATCGCCTGGTTGGAGCTGGCGGCATCTTCAATCCGCTCCAGGCCGCACAGGCTCAGCATATTGTGCAGGCTGGCGCGCATGCTGGGATTGGGCTCGATGACCAGCGCTGTCAGGCCCTTCAGTTCATTCATGGCTTTCGGCGTAGGACTAGGGCTGTCCTTATTCTATTACGCGCCGTGTTTTTTGGTGAGAATGCACATGGCAGCGCGGCGCGGCTGCCATGCTGCGATTCCTTACGCGCTATGGCCCAGGCCTGGATTGCGTTCCACCACATCGTTCAGGGCCGCCACCACTTCCGGATCAAACTGGGTGCCCGAACGATCGCGGATATACGTCATGACTTCCGGATAGGGCCAAGGCTCCTTGTAGGGGCGTTCATGCAGCAGGGAATCGAACACGTCGACCACGGCCACGATGCGCGCCGAGAGCGGGATCTGCCTGCCCTTCAGCTGGTTCGGATAGCCGCCGCCATCCCAATGCTCATGGTGGCCGCCGGCGATTTCCGCGCCATAGGTCAGGTAGCTGACACCATCGACCATATTGGCCGCGCGCTCCAGCACGCTGCGCCCGACGGCGGCGTGGGTTTGCATCAGTGCCCGCTCGTCATCGGTATGCGGGCCCGGCTTGAGCAGGATATGGTCGGGCGTGGCCACCTTGCCCACGTCATGCAGGATGGAGGCCAGGCCGATCATATCGACCAGCTGCGGCGTCAGTTCATCGTCATAGACACCGCGTTCCTTCATGCGCGCAGCGATGGCGGAAGACAGCTGCTGCACGCGGCGCACATGGCCGCCGGTGCAGCCGTCGCGGAATTCCGCCAGGTCGGCCAGGGCCACCACGGTCGCTTCCTGCGCCTTGCGCAGCTGGCCGAACATGTACAGGTTGTCGAATGCAGCGGCAATACGCTCGCAGAACACTTCCAGCAGGTCGCGCTGGATCTGGGCCAGGGGCCATGGCGGCGTGACGGAAATCAGCACGTCGCGGTTTTCCTGGGTATGGATGTAGAGCACATTGGCCGGATGATCGAACTGGCTCTTCCGCTCCTGGAAAGCCTTGCGGATGGTCGGCCACAGCGGATGGTTGTCCGGCATGCGCTCGCTTTCGGCGAGCGGCGCGTAACCGCCGGTGGCGGCCACCACGGTGGTATCGCCGGTATCGACTTGCATCAGGCATAGCACGCCGTCCGCCCCCACGTCGAGGATGGCGGAGACCTGGTTCAGCACGCCGGAAGCAAATTCACGCAGGGAATGGATCTGGTACAGGTTGGTCGCGCCGGCCAGGATCTTGCCAAGGCCAATGCGCGAACGCTCCAGCATGTTCAGGCTCTCGTAGGCGCGCAGGGCCGAGATCACGGTGGTGAACAGCTTTTGCGTGGTGAGTTCAGTCTTGGCCTTGTAATCGTTGATGTCGTATTCGATGATCACACGCTGCTCGGGCGCCTGGCCCGGCTGGCCGGTGCGCAGCACGACGCGCACGATGGAATTGTGCAGTTCTTCGCGGATACGGCGCGCCAGCAGCAGGCCGGCATCGTCGGTCTCCATCACCACGTCCAGCAGGACCAGGGCGATGTCAGGCGTATCGCGCAGGATTTCAAACGCCTCGCGGCCGCTGTAAGCCGAGAACAGCTCCAGTTCCCGTCCTTTGAAGCTGACGTTGCGCAGCGCCAGGCGGGTGACCGCATGCACGTCCTGGTCATCATCCACAATCAGCACGCGCCACAGGCGCTGTTCAGGGGATCCGGCCGATGTTGGCTGCTTATCTTCTTCGTCTTCTTCGAGCAGCCAGTTATCATCGACGGCTTGGGGGTCCGCCATGAAATCTCCTTGAATTAATTGCGCTAATCTTTACATCCAGCATAATCAGATTTGACTAAGCTAGCAATTAAAAATTACCCCCTCGTAAATCACTTTGCACTCTGATACGCTTTGACAACACAGATTTTGCTAAAGGAAAAAACCATGCAAGTTACTGCGCAAGAAGACGCGAGCCAAGGCAAGGAATTCCTGGCATTCAAGCTGGGGGCCGAGGAATACGGCATTGATATTTTAAAAGTGCAGGAAATCCGCGGCTACGAAGCGGTAACCCGGATTGCCAACGCGCCCGAGTTCATCAAAGGCGTGATCAACTTGCGCGGCATCATCATTCCCGTGGTGGACATGCGCATCAAGTTCAAGCTGGGCGAGCCGGTGTACGACCAGTTCACCGTAGTGATCATCCTCAACATCAATGGCCGCGTGGTGGGCATGGTTGTCGATTCGGTGTCCGACGTGACGACGCTCACGCCCGAGCAAATCAAGCCCGCTCCCGACATGGGCACCGCCTTCAGTTCCGAATACATGATCGGCCTTGGCACGATCGACGAACGCATGCTGATCCTGGTGGACATCTACCGCCTGATGGCCAGCCCGGAAATGGGCCTGAGCGAAACCCTCGCCGCCGGCGCAGCGTAAAAAAGGGGACGTAACACTTTATTTGAAAAAGGGGTACGTCCCCTTTTTCAACCGGCTTTGCTGCGCGAGCAACCGTTCTGGCCGGGGCCGAGGTTCAGGTTCTGGTAGCGGATTTCGTATTTGCCGTTGGATAACTGGTCGACTACCAGCTTGTCGTGCGGCTGCACGTAGGCGTAGCGTACGTTGGAGCGGCGCTCCAGGTCGTACACCTTGATGAAGACCGGCGAGGCGTTGGAACTGTTGTCCAGCGTGAGCTGCATGTCTTCACCTTTGTTGCCGACGGGGAATCCTTCCACATAGCCGGACTGCGCCGGCCAGGGCTCGCCGTTGGGTGCTACCGGCGGGGCGACGTCGGCTTCGCAGTCGACGGCGGCACTGGGCAGCACCACCTGGGACAGGGCCAGCACCTTGATCGGCGGGGCCGCAGCGGCGGATACCGATGGTTCCGGCGAGTACGGTTTGGCGACGGCCCAGCCATCGTCCGGGGTGACTTTTTCCACGCGCGGGGGGTGGATTTTCGGGGTGGCGGAGGCGGTGGCCGTCAGTTCGGCGGGCGGCTTGCCGCCCCAGGCGCCGGCCAGGACGCTGGACATGGCGCGCGGTTCGGTCACCGTCAGCACGCCGCCCAGCCAGCCGGCAGCGGCGGCACCGCCTACCGTGCCCCAGAAGCGCCAGGACTTCAGGACCCGGCGCCGGCGCGGCAGGTCGAGCTGGTCCGACCAGCCCGGCTCATGGGCCGGCTCATGCCTGGTGCTTTCCAGCCACTCGATTTCGAATTCTTCCTGGGTGATCCACTCATCGTGCTCCTTGCGCCGTTGCGGATCGGACAGCGTGCCATAGGCCGTGTTGACGATCGCCATGATGCGGGCCGCCTTTTCATCCCCCGGATTCTTATCAGGATGATATTTCTGGCTCAGGGCCTTGTAAGCAGCACGTATAACTTCCTGTGGCGCGCCACGCGCTACCTTCAGGTTGTCATAGTGAGTATGTATCTTTCCCATCTCTCAATCATATTACAAACGGTGGCTGCGGTCGCTACGCAGCAGCTGCCCCGGCAGTTCGACGCCATGGCCGATCACCAGCACCTTGAACAATTCTCCCATTTCCGCTGGAGAAAGCAATTTCTGCAGCGCGTTGGCGTGCGGCAGGTAATGCAGGGCGTCAGCGGGGTCGAAGCGCTGCATCAGTTCGCCGATGCCAGCGCCGATCAGGAAGCCGGCCTGGCTGTTGTAGGCCATGACTTGCGCGCCTGCCTCCTGGGCAGCGAGCGCCATGGCCGTGAAGTCGACGTGGGCGGTGATGTCCTGCAGGCCGGGCAGGTAGAACGGTTCGGCATGGGCATGGTGGCGGTAGTGGCACATCAGGGTGCCGGTGGCGCGGTCGCCCAGGTAGAACTCGCGCGCCGGGAAACCGTAGTCGAACAGGAAGGCGGCGCCCTGCCCCTTCGCCAGCATCGCGGCCAGGGTGGCCATGAAACCGCAGCCGGCGCCATGCACTTCGGTCACATAGCCGACCGGCAGGGAGTCGGCGTCGGGAATCTGGCGCTCGATCTGCGCCCGCAGGGCGGCATCGGCGGCGCTTGGGCGCCAGGCGAAACCGGCGTCGGAAGCGGCCACGTGCAGCGATTGCCAGCCCTCTTCAGTCAGGGTGACCACGTCCACCGGCATCGCGTCTAGGACTTCATTGCCGAAGACGGCGCCTGCAAACGATTCCGGCAGCGCGTCCAGCCAGCGTACTTGCGGGAAATCGCGCAGCAGCTCCTGCTGGCGGGCGCGCAGTTCGCCGGACAGTTCGACGATGGCGTAGCTCTCCACAGTAATGCCGGCCGCCGCCGCTTCGGTCAGGATGTCCTTGGCCAGCTTGCCCGTGCCGGCGCCGAATTCAAGGATGTGCGGCGCGCTTTGGTCCATAATAGCGGCTGCGACATGCGCCAGCGTCTGCCCGAACAGGGCGCTCAGCTCCGGTGCGGTTGTAAAATCGCCATCCTTGCCCAGCTTGGCGGCGCCGCCGCTGTAATAGCCCAGGCCCGGCGCATACAGCGCCAGTTCCATGAAGCGGGAGAACGGGATGGCGCCGCCTTGCCGTGTCATGTCATCGGCAATCAGGCGCTGCAAGGCTTGGGACGCGGCCAGCGCGTCGGGGGAAGGTGCTGGTAAAGACATGCCGGCATTGTAGCGGTTCAGCGCTGCCCGGCGCCATTTTGCGCAATTTGACTATGACCAATTCTGAAGAAAACCCGCGCGTGGCCCTGGTGACCGGCGCCGGACGCCGCCTGGGACGCGAAATCGCGCTGGGCCTGGCGCGCGCCGGCTGGGATATCGCCGTCCACTACCGCAACTCGCACGACGAGGCGCGCCATGTGGCGCAGGAGATCGCCGCCCTTGGCCGCCGCGCCATCACGCTGCAATGCGAGCTGTCCGACGAGGAAGCGGTGCGCGGCCTGCTGCCCGCTGCACTGAAGGCGCTGGACCGCGTCGACTGCGTGGTGAATAACGCCTCCCTGTTCGATTACGATACGGACCTGGATTTCAGCCACGCCCGTCTTGACGCCCATATGCACGCCAACGTGGCGGCGCCGATCCAGCTCGCGCGGGCCCTGTACGACGCCACGCCGGAAGGCGGCCAGGCCGTGGTTGTGAACCTGCTGGACCAGAAGCTTTATAATCTCAACCCTGATTTCCTGTCCTACACCCTGTCCAAGGCGGCGCTGGAAGCGGCCAACACCATGCTGGCCCAGTCGCTGGCGCCCAAGGTAAGGGTAGTGGGCGTGGCGCCCGGCATCACCATGGTGTCCGGCGACCAGAGCGAGGAAGGCTTCGAGAAAGCGCACACCCAGACGCCGCTGGGCCGCTCCAGCACTCCCGAGGACATTGCTGCCGCCGTGGTATATGCGGCGGGCGCGCGGGCGATGACCGGCACGACCCTGCTGGTCGATGGCGGCCAGCACCTGCTGCCATCGCCGCGCGACGTGATGTTCCTGGCCAAATGAATATTTTTGAAAGATTAGCACCATGCTGTCCGCCCTGATTCACCCGCAACTGCAAGACTGCCGCCGGCTGTTCCTGCGCAACTATGAAGTGCTGATCAATATCGGCGTGCACGATTTCGAGAAGAAGGGCGAACAGCGCGTCCTGATCAACGTTGACCTGTACATCCCGCTGGCCGTGTCGACGCCGAAGGCCGACGAGCTGCACGAAGTGGTCGACTACGACTTCATGCGCGAGACCATCGCCCGCCGCATGGCGGAGGGCCACGTGCACTTGCAGGAAACCCTGGTCGACGACGTGGTGCAGGCCATGCTGGCCCACCCGAGCGTGCGCGCAGCGCGCGTATCGACCATGAAGCCTGACGTGTACCCCGATTGCGAGGGCGTGGGCGTGGAAGTATTCCGTATCAAGGACGCAGAATGAACGCAGTAGTGGACACCAAGGCCGAAGACAAGGTCGCCTACGAGAACAACAAGCTGCACAAGCGCCTGTGCCGCCTGGTGGGCCAGGCCATCGGCGACTTCAATATGATCGAAGACGGCGACAAGGTAATGGTCTGCCTGTCCGGCGGCAAGGACTCCTATGCCCTGCTGGATATTTTGATGACGCTGCGCGAGCGCGCGCCGATCAACTTCGAGATCGTGGCCGTCAACCTGGACCAGAAGCAGCCGAACTTCCCGGCCGACGTGCTGCCGGCCTACCTGGAAAAACTGGGCGTGCCGTTCCATATCGAGAACCAGGACACCTACTCGATCGTCAAGCGCCTGATCCCGGAAGGCAAAACCACCTGCTCCCTGTGCTCGCGCCTGCGCCGAGGCATCCTGTACCGCGTGGCCGATGAACTGGGCTGCAACAAGATCGCCCTGGGCCACCACCGCGACGACATCCTCGAGACCTTCTTCCTCAACATGTTCTTCGGCGGGAAGATCAAGGGCATGCCGGCCAAGCTGGTGTCCGACGACGGCAAGCATATGGTGATCCGCCCGCTGGCCTATGTGAAGGAAGAAGACACCGAGCGCTATGCCGCCGTGAAAAACTTCCCGATCATCCCGTGCGATCTGTGCGGCTCGCAGGAAAACCTGCAGCGCAAGCAGATCAAGGCCATGCTGCGCGAATGGGAGAAGAAGCATCCGGGCCGCGTGGAGAACACCTTCTCCGCCCTGTCCACCGTGGTGCCATCGCACCTGATGGACCGCGAGCTGTTCGGCTTCACCGACCTCAAGACCGACGGCATCGCGAACCCGCTGGGCGATATCGCCTTCGACGAGGAGCCTTGCTCCACGCCTGCTCCTTCGACGATCCCTCTCGTCAATTTGCAATAAAAGCAACTTCTCGGGGTAGAATAGGTCCCTTCTTTTTTCATCGAAGGGATCTCCCGATGCAGCGTTTCCTTGGCCTGTGCGCCGCTTTCCTGATGCTGTGTGTTTCGCCTCTCGTGCATGCGGAGGAGCAGCCCGGCCTTGCCGTGGCGGTGGATGTGCACCATGTAGCGAAAGACTTGTGGCGCGTGGATTACCGGTTTGCGCAGCCTGTTACGGCGGTCAAGCTTCATTCCATTGGCAAGTTCCGGCAGCAGGAGTGGAAGGTGCTCACGCCCGGCATGCGCATGACATCCGATCCGGACTCCGATGTCATCGCATCGAAGGGCAAGCCATTCAAGACGGCCAGCGTGCAGATCAGGACTTTCGATGGCTGGTCGCCCAAGGAGTATGTCTCCTTCAACCGCTTCGGCGATGGCGGAACGTCGGTCTACCTGGGCCACCTGCAAGGCGATGTCGAGCAGGGCAAAAAGACGCTCGCCATGCGCACCGATATCAAGCTGTTTGGCCTGGCGCAGGAAAACGTGATTGCTCCGCCGGCTAACCGGCTCGAGCCCGGTGGAGCGCGTGGCTATGCCTACTTTGGACCGTCGCAGGCGGTGCCGGCAGGCGCTGTGAAAATCCTGATTGATCCACGAACCCCGCAGTGGCTGCGCGAAACGATCCTCGATGCCGGCGCAAAGACCGCTTCCTACTATGAGAAAGCCTATCAGCGGGACTTAAAAGACGAGCTGCTGATCATGGTCTCGGTGGACAATTTCGAGTCGTCGGGTTTCTCGATGAAGGGGGGCGCCATCTTGGGCCAGGGGCAGGTTTCCTACAGGCTGGAAGGCAAGCAGGTGCTGCTCGATCATCCGAAACTGCGCGCGATCGCGGCACTGAACGTGGCACACGAGATGGCACACGTCTGGCAAATGGCGGTCGCCCAAGGCGGCATGCGCGGCGACCAGGATCCATGGATCCACGAAGGCGGTGCGGAGGCAATGGCACTCGATGCCTTGCTCCAGACCGGCGTGTACAGCGAAGAGCTGGTGAAGGCCTACCGCGCGAAGCAGGCCGCCACCTGCGAAAAACTAGGCGGCGCTGTCGATACCTACGACGGCATTTATGCCTGCGGCCTGATGCGCTTCGACAAGCTGGGCGTCGGTATCGTCCCACTTTGGCGCTCGATGATGCTGGCGACCGAAGTGAAAGGCGACCCCTATTCCCAGCAGATGATCGACGCTATCGTTTCGGCGATGTAGCCGCCGCTTCGGCGCGCGAGAAAGAATACGGCGCATCGGCCGGCGCAATGCCGCGCTGCTGGTTCGGTTGCGCCGACATCTCGACGTCGAAGGTAGCGCCGCGCTGGATTTCATCGTGGCCCAGCCAGTTGCGCTGGATTGCGCGGCCATTCAGTTTGGCGGAGCGGATGTAGCGCTTGCCGGCGTCATTGCCAGGCGCGTTGATGCGCAGCTGCTTGCCGTTCTCCAGGTGCACGGTGGCGTGCTGGAACAGCGGGGCGCCCACCACGTATTGGCCGACGGCCGGCGTCACCGGATAGAAGCCAAGGGCGGAGAACACATACCAGGCCGACGTCTGGCCGTTGTCCTCATCTCCGCAGTAGCCGTCCGGCGTGGCCTTGTACAAGCGGTTCAGCGTTTCGCGGATCCAGTACTGCGACTTCCATGGCGCGCCGGCGTAGTTATACAGGTAGAGCATGTGCTGGATCGGCTGGTTGCCGTGGGCGTACTGGCCCATGTTCGCCACCTGCATTTCGCGGATTTCGTGGATCACCGAGCCGTAGTAGCTGTCGTCGAACGTTGGCGGCATGCTCATCACGGTATCGAGCTTGTCGACAAAGGCGGCGCGGCCGCCCATCAGGTTCACCAGGCCGTCAATGTCGTGGAAGACGGACCAGGTATAGTGCAAGCTGTTCCCTTCGGTGAAGGCGTCGCCCCATTTGACCGGGTTGAATGGCGCCTGGAAGCTGCCGTCCTTGTTACGGCCACGCATCAGGCGCGTTTCCGGATCAAACAGCTTCTTGTAATTCATGGCGCGCTGGGCGTAGATGCCGATTTCCGATTCCGGCTTTCCGAGCGCCTTGCCCAATTGGTAGATCGCGAAATCGTCATAGGCGTATTCCAGCGTACGGGCGGCGTTCTCATTGATCTTGACGTCGAAAGGAACATAGCCAAGTTCGTTGTAGTACTTCACCCCGGCGCGGCCGACGGCGGACATGGGTCCTTCGTTGTCGGCGCCGTGCTTGAGCGCTTGCCACAAGGTTTCGATATCGGGGCTGCGGCTGCCTTTGATCCAGGCGTCAGCCACCACGGAAGCCGAATTGTTGCCGACCATGATGTCGGCGTAACCAGGGCTGGACCACTCCGGCAGCCAGCCGCCTTCGCGGTACGCATTGGCCAGGCCGGCCTGCATCTCGCGGTTGATCGATGGGTAAACCAGGTTCAGGAACGGGTACAGCGCGCGGAACGTATCCCAGAAACCGGTACCGCCATACAGGTAGCCGGGCAGCACCTTGCCGTTGTAAGGGCTCCAGTGCACCGGCTGGCCGGCGGCATCGACTTCATACAGCTTGTTCGGGAACTGCACCATGCGATACAGGCTGGAATAGAAGGTGCGCATCTGGTCGATGGTGCCCCCCTCCACTTCCACCTTCGACAAGGCGTTGTTCCAGGCGGCTTTGGCGCGGGCGCGGGTGGTGTCGAAATCGTCCTGCGCCAGTTCGCGCTGCAGGTTCAATTCGGCCTGCTCGGCGCTGATGAAGGACGAGGCGACCTTCATGTGCACCTGCTCGCCGCGCTTGGTCTTGAAGCCGACGATGGCGCCGCTATGCTGGCTTTCCATTTCCAATGCGCCCTCAACCAGCTCCTTGTCGCGCCATACATCGGTGGAGGTGAATGCCTTGTCGAATACCATGACGAAGTAAAGGCGGAAATTGGATGGCAGCGGACCGCGCGCATAGCGCGTGCTGTAGCCGACCACCTTGCGCTGCCCGGGAATGATCTTGACGTACGAGCCTTTGTCGAAGGCATCGACCACCACGTAGCTCTTGTCCGATTCCGGGAAGGTGAAGCGGAATTGCGCGGCGCGCTCGGTCGGCGTCAGTTCGGCCGTAACGTCGGAATCGGCCAGGTAGACGCTGTAGTAATACGGCTTCGAGGTCTCGGCCTTGTGCGAGAACCAGCTGGCGCGCTCGTCTTCCGTGAAGCGTTTGCCGCCGGTCACCGGCATGACGGAGAACTGGCCGTAGTCGTTCATCCATGGCGAAGGCTGGTGCGTTTGCTTCAAGCCGCGCATCTTGTCGGCGTCGTACTGGTAAGCCCAGCCATTGCCCATTTTGCCGGTCTGCGGCGTCCACAGGTTCATGCCCCAGGGGACGGTGACCGCCGGGTAGGTATTCCCGTTCGACATTTCCGGCTTGCTGGCCGTGCCCATGAGCGGGTTGACCCATTCCACCGGGTCGCTTACCTTGCCAACGAATTGTGCTGTGGCCGGGGCCGACGCGCTGGCGAAGGCGAATCCAAAGGCAAATGCGAGAGTCTTCATTGCTGGTATCCAGTCTGGCTGTATGGGCGGGCGCTGATTTCACGGCCCCATTCCTTGTTTGGTGCGGCCTGCATGCGGAACGTCAGTTCACCGCCGGCCATGATGTCTTCGTGGCGCAGGAAGCTGTGCGCCAGCGGCTTGCCGTTCAGCGTGACGCTGCCGACGTAGGCGTTGGCGGCGCTCAGGCCTTCTGCCCTGATCGTGAAGCGCTTGCCGTTCGGAAGGTTCAGCACGGCCTTGTCGACGAAGGGGCGGCCAATCACATACTCGTTGCTGCCCGGCGCCACCGGGTAGAAGCCCAGCGCGGTGAAGGTCAGCCAGGCCGACATCTGGCCCAGGTCGTCGTTGCCGGACAGGCCGTCAGGCTTGTTATGGTATTGGCTCGGAACGATCTGCGCCAGGCGCGCCTGCGTCTTCCACGGCGCGCCTGCATAGTTGTACAGGTAGGCCACGTGGTGCGAAGGCTCGTTGCCGTGGGCGTAATGGCCGATCAGGCCGGAGATGTCTTCCATATGCGCGTAGACGTTTTCGTCGACCTTGGCGTCGAACACCTGGTCGATCTTCGACTGCAGGCCGGCGTCGCCGCCCAGCATGCCGACCAGGCCCGCGTTATCGTGCGGCATGTACCAGGAATACTGCCAGGCGCTGCCCTCGGTGTAGTCGCTGCCGAAGTTGGACTGCACCGGATTGAATGGCTCGCGGAATTCGCCAGTCGATTTGCGCGCGCGGACGAAGCCGGTCTTGATGTCGAACACATTGCGGTAATTCTGCGCCCGCTTGTAGAAGCGTGCGGCGATGTCCTTCTTGCCCATCTTCTCCGCCATGCGCGCGATGGTCCAGTCGTCGAAGGCATATTCCACGGTCTTGGAGGCGGCTTCCGGCTCGAGGTCGATCGGCACGTAGCCGAGCTTCATGTAGTGCTCAAGGCCGCCGTAGGGGCCGTATTCCGCACTGGCGACCATGGCGGCCAGCGCCTCGTCTGGGTTGATGCCTTTGATGCCCTTCATGTAGGCGTCGGCGATGACCGGCACCGCGTGGTAGCCGATCATGCACCAGGTCTCCAGGCCGTGGAATGCCCATACCGGCAGGATGCCGTGAGGGCTATGCTGGCGCGAGGCGACAAGGGAATTCACGAAATCGGCGTTGCGCTGCTCCGGCTGCACCAGCGTCAGCAGAGGATGCAGGGCGCGGTAGGTGTCCCACAGCGAATACGTCGAGTGGTAGCGGAAGCCCTTGGCCTGATGCACCTGGTTGTCCGGGCCGCGGTATTGGCCGTCGCGGTCCATGAACAGGCTTGGCGCCAGCATGGCGTGGTACAGGCTCGTATAAACCATGGTGCGCATATCGGCCGGCGCATCGATCGCGACGGCGGAAAGCGCCTCATTCCATGCGGCGCCGGCGCGCTGGCGCTCGGCGTCGAAATCCCAGCCCGGCATTTCTTCCAGGTTGGCGAGCGCGCCGTCTTCGCTGACGGCGGACAGCGCAACCTTCACCAGCAAGGTGCCGTCGTCCGGCGTGCCGAAGTCCAAGGCTGCCACCAGGGCCTTGCCTTCCACCTGGGCCTTGTCGGCCGCCGACTTGCCCGGGCCGGCGAAGCCCTTGTACTCAACGCCCTCTTCGCGGTTGAGCAGCGCGCGGCCCGCCATCGGGCGCGAGAACTTCATCGCGAAGTAGACCTGGCGGCCGGGCGCCCAGCCGCGCGTGATGCGCATGCCGGTGATGGTGCTGTTGTCGCGCACGCGCAGCGAGGACCACAGGTTCTTGCCGGCGTAATCGTAGATACTCTGGCGCAGGTCGAGAATGACCTTGGCGCCGGCCCCTTTGGCATAGCGATAGCGGTGCAGGCCAACGCGTTCGCTGGCGGTCAGTTCAACGTCGACGTCGTGGTCTTGCAGGCGCACCGCGTAGTAGCCCGGCTCCGCGCGTTCATCCTCATGGCGGAAGCGGGAACGGTAGCCGCTGAAGGGCCGCTCGGGGTAGCCTGGCTCCAGCTTGGTGTCGCCGGAATACGGCATCAGCAGGATATCGCCCAGGTCGGAGTGGCCGGCGCCGGAGAAGTGCGTATGGGAGAAGCCGAGGATGGAATTGTCCTCGTAGCGGTAGCCGGCCGCCCATGGGTAGCTTTGGCGGAAATGGCGCACCTGGGTGTCCGGACTCAGTTGCACCATGCCGAAGGGACGCGTGGCCCCGGGGAAAGTATGGCCATCGCCGCCGGTGCCGATAAACACGTTGACGGCGGCGGCCGGGGTGCCGGGTGCGGCGGCCTGCGCGGCGCCGCCGGCGGCGGCCAGCAGCGCGGCGGTGCACAGCGCCACGAAAGGTCGAATAGCCATGCTGTCTCCTTTTATAGTGCTGCTTTTATAGCGCTACTGCATTTTCCCCCGCAATCAAAAATCGCTAAACCACCCCAAATTTAGGCCTGTTTAGTAAACAACAGCGCTGCGGTACACCGGATACAGGTTCTGGCGCTCATCCCAGCTGCCGTGGCGGCGGGCAAAGAAGTCCAGGCGCGCGCGCGGGTTCTTGGCGAAGGCAGGGTCGCTTTCCAGCCTGGCCTTGAAGGCGGCGGCCAGCGCAGGATCGGCGGCCAGCATCTCTCGCGCCGCTTCTTCGGCCACGTACTCCTCCATGTATTCCTTGCGCTCGGTGTAGTTGTTGAAGAAGCCCCAGGCTGCCAGCGAGTCTGCGCCGGCCGGCTCCAGCATCGTCATCACCAGGCGCGATTTCGCCTGGGCGATCGGCACGAACAGCGCGCCCTTGCCTACGTCGCGCTGCTCCGGCTTCCAGGCGCCCTTCCAGCTGGCCAGCTGGTGGCCTTCGAACGAAGCGCCGGAGAGCTTTGCTTCATCGGCGCGGAAGGTCTCGACCGCCACCTTGCCCGGCGCCGTTTTGAGAACGGCGTAGCTGATGCCATGCACCTTCAATTTGGGCTCGACCAGCGCGGCTTGCGCGGCGGGGATCAGGTAACCGCCTGCCGGCGCAACCGCCACCATGTCCGGCACCACTTCGTCGCGCAGCGGAACGGTCCACTTCTGCGGCTTGCTCTCGTCATATTTGGTCCACATGCCGCCCGACACGTCGGACGGGGTGCGGGTGTATTCATAGCCCGGGAAATCGATCATGGTGCTGCGCTCGGTAGTCTTGTAGCTGAGCGCCATGTTCTCCAGTTTTGCCGCGCGCACGTCGGCTTCCGCAGCAGCCTTGGCCCAGGCCGCGCCGTGCAGCGCGAATTGGTCCATCAGCGAAACAATGGTGTTGCGGGTGACCTTCACGCGGTGCGGGTAGTCGCGCCAGGAATGCGTCTCCACCAGCATGGCGAAGCGGTTGCGCAGCGGGAAGTAGCCAGTCGAGAAGCGCGGCGTGGACATGCTGTCGACAAACCCGGAGTCCGGCTGGTCGGTCTTGTCGAAGGAGATGTAGAAGTGGCGCGGGTCGGAGCCCTGCTTGCGCAGGTCGGCCATGACGTTTTCGCGCAGCTCTTTACCGATCGGCAGCAACTCCGGATCGCCGCCGTGCACCGGCTCGACCTGGATCGAGACATCCGGCTGGAACTTGGCGCCATCGGTTACGTGCAGGTCGATGTAGGCCAGTGGATCCCACTCGTTGACCAGCTTGAGCATGGCCTGCATTTCCGGCGCATCGGCCTTCACGTAATCGCGATTGAGGTTGTAATTCTGCGCCGTCACGCGCCAGCCCATCTCCACCGGACCGCGCTGGTTGGGGCGATTGTTCTTGCTGAAGCGCTCGTGGCCGTCGACGTTGAACACGGGGACGAACAGCACCACCTGTTTGTCCAGGGCGCCGGCGGCGGCCTTGCCGTCGAGCGCTTCATGCAGCGCCCAGAAACCGGCGTCCTTGCCGTCGATTTCACCGGCATGGATACCGCCCTGGACCAGCAGCACCGGCAGCTTGCGCTGTTTTGCCGCTGCGGCGCTCAGCGCGCCGGTACGGGAGACTGCCAGCGCCAGCATTGGGCGGCCTTCCGGCGTTTCACCGAAAGTAAAACAGCGCACGGCTTTCGGATAAGCCTTTTGGTAAGCCGTGCACAGGCGCTGCACTTCCTCATAGCGGCCGGTGGCCTGGTAGCCGGAGCGTTCGGCGACGGTACTCAGGTCTGGTGCGGCTTGGGCCAGCGGGAAGGCGGCAAGAAGGGAAAGCAGCAGTGCATTGCGCAGCATTGGTGAACTCCGGCAAAAAATGAAGATGCCGGGAATGCTAACGCAAATTGTTCAGCTCTGGAACATAAGAAAAAAGGCCGGGGACTTGCCCCGGCCTTGCTTATCAGGCTGCGTGTGTCGCGACAGCCGGTTTGTTGAATTCAGCCAGCAACGATGCTTCCTTCTGCTTGGCCGCCTTCAGGTGGCGCTCCTTCACGTGGCCGTAACCGCGGATGTCTTCAGGGATGCGCGCGATCGCCGCGGCGGTTGCCACATTATCGGCAGTCAGCTTGCCCAGCAGGCCTTCCACGGTCTTGCGGTATTCGCCGATCAGGGCGCGTTCCATCTTGCGCTCTGCGGTGTAGCCGAAGACGTCGAGGGCGGTGCCGCGCAGGCCTTTGAACTTGGCCAGCACGCCGAAGGCCTTCATCATCCATGGACCGAATTCCTGCTTGACCAGGTGGCCTTCCTTGTCCTTCTTCGCCAGCAGCGGAGGGGCCAGGTGGAATTTCACCTTGTAGTCGCCTTCGAACATGTTTTCGATCTTGGCGCGGAAGGCCGGGTCGCTGTGCAGGCGTGCCACTTCGTACTCGTCCTTGTAGGCCATCAGCTTGTAGAAGTAGCGGGCCACGGCTTCGGTCAGCTTCTTGCCGCCGACTTTTTCCTCCGCTGCCTGTACTTGCGCCACGAAGTCGCTGTACTGCTTGGCGTACGCGGCGTTCTGGTAGGCGGTCAGCAGTTCCACGCGCTTGGCGATGATCTCTTCCAGGGTCTGGGTACGCTTGAATTCGATCACGGTTGCCGGGGTGGCCAGCTTGGTCACGGCTGCGGTGTCATGCGCGCAGTAGCGGCCCCAGTTGAAGGCTGCCTTGTTGAACGGGACGGACACGCCATTCAGCTCGATCGCCTTCATCAGCGAGGCTTCCGACAGCGGCACGTGCCCTTTCTGGAAGGAGTAGCCCAGCATGAACATATTGGTCGCAATCGAATCGCCCATCAGCGCGGTCGCGATCTTGCCGGCGTCGACGAAGTCCACATTGGTTTCGCCGCATGCGCGCTTGATCTCGGCCTGCGAAGAGGTGCCCGGGAACTGCCAGTCAGGGTTCTTCACGAAAGCAGCGGTGGTCGCGCCGGTTGAATTGATGGCTGCGTAAGTGCGGCCTTCGCCCATGCGCGACAGCGCGTCTTTCGATGCGGTCACGATCTGGTCGCAGCCGATCACCAGGTCGGCGCTGCCGGTACCGACGCGGGTCGAGTGCAGGTCGGCCTGCTTGTCGGCCAGGCGTACGTGCGACATCACAGGGCCGCCTTTCTGGGCCAGGCCGGACATGTCCAGCACGATGGCGCCCTTGCCTTCCACGTGGGCAGCCACGGCCAGGATCTGGCCGACGGTCACCACGCCGGTGCCGCCGATACCGGTGATCAGGATGCCGTACGGGTTGGCGGTCGACGGCAGTGCAGGTGCTGGCAGGGCTGGCACTTCACCGCCGCCGGCTGCTGCCGCTTTCTTCGGCTTTTTCAGGCCGCCGCCTTCCACCGTCACGAAGGATGGGCAGAAGCCGTTCACGCAGGAGAAGTCCTTGTTGCAGCTGGACTGGTTGATCTGGCGCTTGCGGCCCAGCTCAGTTTCCAGCGGCTCCACGGACAGGCAGTTGGACTGCACGGAGCAGTCGCCGCAGCCTTCGCAGACCGCTTCGTTGATCACGGCGCGCTTGGCCGGGTCAGGGTATTCGCCTTTCTTGCGGCGGCGACGCTTCTCGGACGCGCAAGTCTGGTCGTAGATCATGGCCGACACGCCCGGCTTGTCGCGCAGCTCGCGCTGCACGTCCATCAGCTCGGAGCGGTGGCGCACGGTGACGCCCGGCGCCCAGTTGTAGTCGTCCGGATATTTTTCAGGATCGTCGGTCACCACGATGATCGGCGTCACGCCTTCCGCAGCGATCTGGCGCGAAATCATGCCTGGATCGAGCGGACCGTCCACGTTCTGGCCGCCGGTCATTGCCACGGCGTCGTTGTACAGGATCTTGTAGGTGATGTTCACCTTCGCCGCCACGGCAGCGCGGATCGCCAGGATGCCCGAGTGGAAGTAAGTACCGTCGCCCAGGTTGGTGAAGACGTGCTTTTCGTTGGTGAACGGCGCCTGGCCGACCCAGGTCACGCCTTCCGCCCCCATATGGGTGAAGGTGGACGTTTCGCGGTCCATCCACAGCACCATGTAATGGCAGCCGATACCTGCCATGGCGCGCGAACCTTCCGGCACCTTGGTCGAGGAGTTGTGCGGGCAGCCGGAGCAGAAGTAAGGAATGCGGTCGGTTTCCGGGTTGGCTTTGGCCGGCAGGTTTTTCAGCGCGGCTTCTTTGGCTTCCAGGAAGGCGATACGCTCTTTCACGCGGGCTGCGACCGGATGGTCTTTGCAATAGTGCTCGATACGCGAAGCGATGGCGCGTGCGATCTGGGCTGGGTTCAGCTCATAGGTCGCAGGCAGCAGCCAGTCGCCGTGGCCGGTCTTGCCCTTGTTGCTCCATTCGCCGGTGTCGTCGAACTTGCCGACCACGCGTGGACGTTCGCCGTCCGGCAGGTTGTACAGTTCTTCCTTCAGCGCGTATTCCAGGATCTGGCGCTTCTCTTCCACCACCAGGATTTCGTCCAGGCCCTTGGCGAATTCGTGCACGCCGTCCGCTTCCAGCGGCCAGGTCATGCCGATCTTGTACAGGCGGATGCCGATATCGGCAGCGGCTTGCTCGTCGATGCCCAGGTCGGCCAGCGCCTGGCGGGTGTCCAGGTAGGACTTGCCGGCGGTGATGATGCCGATCTTCGGCTTCGGCGCATCCCAGATGATCTTGTTCAGCTTATTGGCGCGGCAGTAGGCCAGCGCGGCGTACCACTTGTAGCTGTTCATGCGGACTTCCATGTCCAGCACGGTGTCCGGCCAGCGGATATTCAGGCCGCCCGGCGGCAGCTCGAAGTCTTCCGGCATCTGGATCTGAACGCGGTCAGGGTCGAAATCAACCACGGCGCCCGACTCGATGATGTCGGTCACGCATTTCATCGACACCCACAAGCCGGTGTAGCGGCTCATGGCCCATGCATGCAGGCCGTAGTCGATGTATTCCTGCACCGACGATGGGTACAGCACCGGAATGCCGCAGGCGTTCAGGATGTGGTCCGATTGGTGGGCGGTGGAGGACGATTTTGCAGCGTGGTCGTCACCGGCCAGCACCAGCACGCCGCCGTGCTTGGAGGAGCCGGCGTTGTTGGCGTGCTTGAACACGTCGCCGCAGCGGTCAACGCCCGGGCCTTTGCCGTACCACATGGAGAACACGCCGTCGTACTTGGCGTCTTCGAACAGGTTGGTCTGCTGGGTGCCCCAGACGGCGGTCGCCGCCAGGTCTTCGTTCATGCCAGGGTGGAACTTGACGTGGTGCGCGTCGAGGTGCTTCTTGGCCTTCATCGCGGTCTGGTCGACCGAGGTGACCGGGGAACCGCGGTAGCCGGTGATGTAGCCGGCGGTGTTCAGGCCGGCTTTCAGGTCGCGCTCACGCTGCAGCATGGGCAGGCGGATCAGGGCTTGCGTGCCCGTCATGAAGGCGCGGCCGCGCTCCAGCGTCCACTTGTCGTCGAGGGTGATGTCGTGCGCGGGCGATAGCTCGCCGCTCTTGACCGGTGCGTTCATCTGGTGTGTCTCCAAAAACTTCTCAAAAATTTAGAACGGCGCCCTGTCTTATGTGCGGGGCTGCCGGAATTCTTTTAAACCCGGTAAACCTGGGTCAGACCCAAGGGTCTGACCCTGTCTGCGCGGCTTGCAGTGGATGGGTCTGACCCTTGGGTCTGACCCGGCCTTACCGGGTTTAAGCGGCGGTCTTGCTAGGATCGTCCAGCACGCCGCGTCGAATCTGGTCCAGCTCAATCGACTCGAACAATGCGCGGAAATTGCCTTCGCCGAAGCCCTGGTCGCCCTTGCGCTGGATGATCTCGAAGAAGATCGGCCCAATCACGTTCTGGGTGAAGATCTGCAGCAGCAGTTCGCGCTCGGTTTCGTTCGAATGACCGTCGATCAGGATGCGCAGGCGGCGCAGTTCCTCAACGTTCTCGCCATGGCCAGGCAGGCGGCGGTTCACCAGCTCGTAGTAGGTCTCGATCGTGTCCTGGAACACGATGCCCTGGTCACGCAGGCCCTGCACCGAGTTGTAAATCTGGTCGGTACCCAGCGCGATGTGCTGGATGCCCTCGCCGTGATATTCGTTCAGGTACTCGGCGATCTGCGACTTGTCGTCCGACGATTCATTGATCGGAATGCGGATCTTGCCGCAAGGCGAAGTCATGGCCTTCGACTTCAGGCCGGTCAGCTTGCCTTCGATGTCGAAATAGCGCACTTCGCGGAAGTTGAACAGGCGCTCATAGAAGTCCGCCCATTCCTTCATGCGGCCGCGGTGCACGTTGTGCGTCAGGTGGTCGATATAGGTCAGGCCATTGCCGACCGGGTTGGCTTCGGCGCCTTCAATGGCCACGAAGTCGGCGTCGTAAATGGAGATGTCGCCGATCGCGCCGGTCGGCTTGCCGTCCGGCGAATTCTTGCCGCGCCAGCGGTCGACGAGGTACAGCAGGGAGTCGCCCACGCCCTTGATGGCAGGGATATTCAGCTCCATCGGACCGGTTTTGTTGTCAAAACCCCACGCACCCAGTTCCAGCGCGCGCTTGTACGCAAATGCCGCATCGTCGACGCGGATCGCGATGGCGCACACGGATGGGCCGTGCTGACGGGCGAAGCGCTGGGCGAACGAATCCTGTTCGGCGTTGATGATGAAGTTGATATCGCCCTGGCGGTACAGGGTCACGTCCTTGTGGCGGTGACGGGCGATCGCGGTGAAGCCCATGTTTTCAAACAGCTTACCCAGGGCTTTTGGATCGGGTGCCGCGAACTCGACGAACTCGAATCCGTCGGTGCGCATTGGGTTTTCCCAGGGGGTGAATTTCATGGTGCGTCTCCCATTTGAATTTGCGCACAGTATAGTCTTCAGCGAGCGACATTTAATTGCAAAGATTTCCCAATGGCGATCAAATTGAGCAATAATATTGCCAGAACCAAGACCATATGAGGAATTTATGACTAAGATTGCGCTGGATAAAACGGATCGCAAGATTTTGTCCATTTTGCAAACCGATGGACGCCTGTCCAACCAGGATGTCGCAGAGCAAGTCAACCTCTCTCCCTCCCCTTGCCTGCGCCGCATCAAGCGCCTGGAAGAGGAAGGCGTGATCCGCCAATACGTGGCGCTATTGGATCCCGACAAGATCGGCCTCGGCCTGCTGGCCTACGTCAACGTGCGCCTGGAGAAACACAGCGACGCCGCCGCCCATAGCAACGCGCGCGCCTTGGGCGTCAACCCGACCGGCACTTCGCCGCGCGCCGATTTCGCGGTCGCCGTCGAGCAATGGCCGGAAGTGGTGGCCTGCTACGCCATGACCGGCGAAATGGATTACCTGCTGCGCGTACACGTGGAAGACATGGACCACTTCTCGCGGTTCATGATGGCCACCCTGCTGCGCCATCCGGCCGTGCTGGATGTGAAATCGTCCTTCGCCCTGCAGCGGATCAAGGACACCACTGCCCTGCCGCTGGTGTAATCATGAGCCGCCGGTTCTTTCTGTTGTTCGCCGCTAGTTTCGCAGTCGCCGCCGCTCCCGCAGGGGCCCAGGAGTTCACCCCCTATCTCCAGGCCAGCAAGACCCTGATGGCCATGCGCGAGCTGCCGCGCTTGAAGGACCCGATCGGGCCGGCCCTGCTGGATATCCTCGGAGACAACCAGACCTTCCTGGACAAACGGCCTTTCACTGCGGACGACATGTCGCCCTTGATGGAGGTCTGCGGAGTCGCCAACAAGATCAGCGTCTCGTACATGCTGCATGGCCTGGACAAGGGCCTGGCCGGCGTCGACAAAAACGATATGCAAGCGGCGGCGCGCGCAATGCAGGCCGTGGCCATGCGCAATGTATTTGAATACCAGGACGAACTGGCGATCCTGATGCCATTCACGCTGCGCTGCCAGGCAAGAATGGCTCCGCTGATGGAAGATTTCCTGCGTAAGCTGCCGCCCGAAGAGTTGACCGACATCCGCAAGGGCGGCGTACATCAGATCCAGAATGGTGCCTTCGGAAGTTACTCCGGCTATCTCACGATGATCACCGGCAGCGGCATCAAGGACGCCAACCTGCGGCGGATGTCCGGCACCATGGCCGAAGTAGCGCCGGCTTACGCGTCCATCATGCAGTTGGCGCAACGCCGCCAGCTGCACGAGCTGGCGGCCGCGACGAAAGCAAAGGCGCCGGCAGCGCTGGCCGGCGACCTGGAGAAAGTTATCCAGGCCATGGCCAGCGATAGCTGCAATGCCTTATGCTCCGTGCAATGAATCATTCGTGCTGGTGCTGCCGCACCAGTGACTGTTCCAGCCGCTGGTAGTCCGCCGTAGCGCGGACTTTGGCGATCGCATTCCACATCGCTTCGAAACGCCTGGGCTCCTTGTCGTAGGACTTGCGGTTCACCATCAGGTGAAAGTCGAAATTGGCAAACGGCTCCCTGGCCAGCACTACACGGCCCTTGTAGCGCGGATCTGCTTTCAAGAGGTTCTCTGCGTCGCGCCCCATGAGCACGGCCACGTCGGCGCTGCCGGCAGCCAGAAGGCGCAGTCCTTCTTCCGCCGACTTGGGCGTGTCGATCACTTTCTGGCCCATCGCCTGCAACATATCCACGATGTAGTAGCCGCGCTGCGCCACCACCAGCTTGCGGGGATTGACCAGGGTTTTGCCATCCCAGCTGGCGCCGCTGTCCACGCGCAGGTAGATGTCCACATGGTCATGGTACATGGCGCGCTCGGGGTCTTGCGTGCCATCCGCCTTGCGCGGCGGTACGCTGTACACGCGGCGGCGCGGATTGTCGGACGGGCCGACCATCGCATCCATGATGCCGTTGCGCGTCTCTTCTTCGCAGCGCCGCCATGGGCGGGGGATGAAGTCGACCTGCTCGCCGGCCAGCGTAGCCGCACGCTTGATCAACTCGATGTTCAGGCCCGTACCGTCCGGCATGGTCCACGGCGCCTGCGGAATATCTTCGAAACAGAGCTTCAAAGGCCTGCCCCACGCCGGCGCCTGGAGCGCGGCGATGGCCACAACGAATACGATGCTGCGCAGGGCGAACGGCATGAAAAGCCTCCTTTTGTTCGCCTGATTCTACGCCAACCTGAAACGCAGGTTCAGTCGTCCGACTTTACGCCGGGAATCTTGTCGAGGAGTTTGCTGGCTGCGCGCACATTGGCTTTCAGCGCGTAATCGAGGGAAGCGAGTTGTTCTTCCATCGCTTCCTGCAGCACGCTGACCGGATCGGCCGGGCCGAGCTTGAGGTAGGCATCGGCTTCGCCGTAATCCCTGTGGATTTCCATGCCGGCTTTTTTGGCGATGTGGATCATCGTGGCGTTCGACGACAGGCAGTGCATGTACAGGGTGTCGACGTCATTGTTGCGGCAGGCGATATTGGCGCGCTCGAACAGCTTGGAGCCGATACCAAGGCCGCGCGCCGATTTGGAAACCGATACGCCGAATTCCGCCACCTGGTCTTTTTCGGTGACCTTGTGCTTGTCGGCGTCGCGGTCGGCGAATGCAAGGTGGCCAACCGCAACCAGCTTGAACACGCGGTTGTACACGCCGAAGACCAGGTCGCGGTCGAAATCGATGCTGCTGACGTAGCGCGTGATCTGCTCGTCGTTGACCGGGCTGCCGAAGCGCAGGAGGCGGTCGCGCGGCTCCAGCGTCAGGAAATGTTTGAGCATACGGCGGCGGTCGCGTTCACGCAACTCCTTGACCGGCACGGTCGGCCGGTCTTTGCCGCCGAACAGGCCGCGCAGGGGATTGCGGAAGAAGTTAAGGCCTGTCAATTGTCCACCTCCTAAGCGCCGGTCACCTCATGCACCGCATGCACGCGGGCCGCCCGCACCAGCTCCGGAATCATCTGCGGCTGGCCGGACGAGCGCTGGGCGATCTCGCCGGCGTTCACTCCACGCGCGGCATCAAGCGCCTTGGCCAGCCGCTCGCGCTGCGGCGCCGAAGCACGGCCGGCGCATTCAGCTGCGGCGACCATCTGCGCGAAACGCGCGGGCTTGCGGAAGCCGTCGCAACGCTCGAACAGGCTCACCAGGGCGGCGGCATCGAGCTCCAGCGCCTTGTCCACGCTGGCGCGGTCGCGCGCAGTCATCACAGCCAGGTCTCGGCATTCGGTGGGCACCTTCAGGCGCTTGCTGGCCTGCTCGACCTGCGGCACATCCAGCGCCAGCGTCAATGCTGCGAATCGCACCGGCAGCTCGCTGTCCTGCACGGCGGAGCGGTCGACCACCGGCTCCACGGCGAGGCCGTCGCCAATTTCTGGGATGATGTGCGACAGCGCGCCGCATTCGCGCAGCACCTGCAGCATGCGCGAAGGCTTCTGTTCCATCAGGCCGCGCGCAATTTCCTGCCATACGCGCTCGGGCACCAGCGCATCGACCTCGCCCTCTTCCACCATGCGCTGCATCAGCGCATTGGTTTCCGGCGCAACGCGGAAATCAGGGAAGCGCGAGGCAAAGCGCGCCAGGCGCAGGATGCGAACCGGGTCTTCGGCGAATGCATCGGAAACGTGGCGGAAGATACGGTCCTTGATGTCCTGCTGGCCGTGGTAAGGATCAACCAGCGTGCCATCGTCGCCGCGTGCGATGGCGTTGATGGTCAGGTCGCGCCGCACCAGGTCTTCTTCCAGCGTGACGTTGCTGGAAGTGTGGAACACAAAGCCTTTGTAGCCGGGCGCCGTTTTGCGCTCGGTGCGCGCCAGGGCATACTCTTCCTGCGTTCGCGGGTGCAGGAAGACGGGAAAGTCCTTCCCCACCGGACGGTATCCCGCCTTCACCATGTCTTCCGGCGTCGCGCCTACCACCACATGGTCGTGGTCCTTGACGGGCAGCCCAAGCAATGCATCGCGTACCGCGCCGCCGACCACGTATGTCTTCATTGCCATCAGTCTTTCGGCATCTCCGCGTCATGCAGTGGCGCGGTTTCGGTTTCCGCCAGTGCGCCGGCGATCCAGGCGTCGACCGCCGGGTGGCTGCGCACGCGCTCGCAGTAGGCGGCCAGCGCCGGGGGCAGCACGACGCCGTACGTCTTGAAGCGGCATACGACCGGCGCAAAGAAGGCGTCGGCAATCGAGAACTCGCCGAACAGGAATTCGTTGTGGCCAAAGCGGCTCAGGCATTCTTCCCACATTTCGCTGATGCGGCCGATGTCCGCCTGGGTGGCAGGGGTGCGGCCCTTGCCCGGATAGCTGCCCTTGATGTTCATCGACATGGTGCTGCGCAGGCTGCCGAAGGAGCTGTGCATCTCGGCGCACACCGAACGCGCCAGCGCGCGCGCGGCAACGTCGCGCGGCCACATCGGCTTGTCGGGGAATTGTTCGGCCAGGTATTCGCAGATCGCCAGGCTGTCCCAGATCGCCAGTTCGCCTGCCAGCAGGACCGGCACGCGCCCGCTCGCGCTGTACTTGGCGATATTGTTCGAGGTGTCGGGCTGGTCGAGCAGCACGCGCACTTCAGTGAACGGGATATTGAAAGCTTTCATCGCCACCCACGGGCGCATCGACCACGAGGAATAGTTCTTGTTGCCGATAATGAGGGTCAGGCCGGGTTCGCGCGCGGCGGCCAGGGTTTCGGCAAGTTTCGGGTCGAGTTCAGTGGTCTGCATTTTTCTCCTCTGGTTTGCTTAGCGGCCGCCGTAAGCGGCTTCCTGTTGTTCCTGTTCGGTGTGGCCCTTCGGCGTCACGGTGCCGCCAAGGCGCGCCTTCAGCGATTGCGGCCGGCCTTCGAACAGCGCGGCGTAATAGGTGGCGTTCACCATCACGTTTTTCACGTAGCCGCGCGTTTCAAAGTAGGGAATCGTCTCGATGAAAATGGTGCTGTCCATCGGCTTGGTCAGCTGCGTACGCCAGGAGCGCAGGCGGCCCGGCCCGGCGTTATAGGCGGCCGTCGCCAGCACCTGTGAGCCGTCCATGCTGCCCAACACCATGTTCAGGTAATTCGCGCCCAGCAGGATATTGGTCTTCACGTCCGACAGCATGCCCTGCACGAAGTCGGTCAGGCCGATCTTGCGCGCCACCCAGCGGCCGGTCGACGGCATCACCTGCATCAGGCCGGAAGCGCCGACTGCCGATTGCGCATCCATCACGAAGCGCGACTCCTGGCGGATCAGGCCATACACCCAGGCGCGGTCCAGGCCCAGGGTGCTGGTAGTCGGCTGCATGATGTCGTCATGCGGCACAGGGTAGCGGTGCGTGTAGTCGGCCTGCACGCGGGTTTTCTCGGAGGTGTACACCATGCGGTCCAGAACATGCTTCGAGCGTGCGAATTCGGCGGCGGCGATCAGCTGGCGCTCGTTCAGGCTGCGGGTTTCCCAGTTCCATTCGCGCGTTCCTTCAAAGCGCAGGCGCATGTCGAAGAACTTGAGTGCGCGCTGCAGGCCCGGGTTGGCGGCGATGGCGGCCATTTCAGCCGGTGTCGGCGCCGCGCCCGGCGGCGGGATGGTCACCAGCGTGCCCAGCTCCTCGCTGGCCAGGATGCCGTAGTAGCTCGACTGGTCGGCGATGCTGCGGTAGGCCGCCAGGACTTCCGGCGTGTTGCTGCCCGCCTCCGCCGCCATGGCGCGTGCGCTCCAGTAGATCCAGGTCGGGTCCTTGCGCAACTGCGCAGGCATGGCGGCGATATTGGCCTTGACCGCCTTCCAGTCGCGCTCACGCAGGGCGATGCGGGTCTTCCATTGAATCTGCTCGAGCGACAGCGGCGCGCCTGCCGCCTTGGCCCAGTAGCCTGCCGTGTCGGGCGAGAACGAGTAGGACGACACCAGCGCCAGGTTGGCCCAGCCGATGGCGCGTTCCTGCGGCGTCAGCTTGGGTGAATTTTTTTCAAGCGCCAGCTTGGCCAGGGCCATGCTGGTGCGGGCGCCGCGGCCCACGGCCACCAGGAAGATTTCGTGGTCGGCGCGCGTGGAGCCGGCGCCCTTGGCCAGCGCCAGCGTCGGCAGGTCCACTGCCTGGCCCATCTTCTTATCCGAACCGTTCAGCAGCAGCACCGTGCGTTTGGCAGGGCCGGTGGCATTGGTCTCACCGGCCAGGCGCACCTGCGTCCACAGATCTTCGTCCGTGAACTGGCCGGCCTGCGCCAGCGAAGCGATCAGGGAGCCGCAAGCTTCGCCGTAATATGGCGGATAAACGAGCAGCGCGCGCGCGTCAGCGGCGACATTCTGGCCTTTCGACAGGCGCGACAGCAGGTTGTAGCATTTGACCTGGGTGTCATCCTGCAGCACGAACAGTGGGAATTGCTCGTCGAAGGTCGCCCAGTCGCGCTTGCGGCCCAGGTCCAGCAGCCAGTCGTTGCGCATGCGGTCGGCGATGGCGCTTCCTTCGTATTTTTTCAGGAAGGCTCGCACCTCAGGGGGCGAGACGTCCTTGAACCGCGCCTTCAGGCGGTAATAATCAACATAGGAAGGAATCGAGTAATCGCCCAGCTGGGCGGCGTAGAACTCCGCCTTGGCGGCATCGTCGCGCCGAACAGCATCGCGCAAGAGAAGGAAGGCGTCATCTTCCTTGCGGTTGTCGCTTGCGTTATCCTGCGCCAAAGCCAGTGGCGAGGCGGCGCATGCTGCGACCATCAGTGCGCCGGCTATCCATTTCGAGGTGGAAATCAATGTACGACTCTCAAGGTAATTCACGATATGACCAGCCCAACTAGGATACCACGCAACCCCGACGGCCAGCCAGCGCCGGGCAAGGCGGAACTGCGCAAGATCATGCTGGCTGCACGCCGCGCGCTGGCGCCGGAAACGCGTGCGCAGTGGGACCAGGAAATTGGTGCGAAAGTGGTCCAGTGGTGGCGCGAATCCGGCGTGGGGTCGGTGGGTGTGTATTGGCCCTTGCGTGATGAGCCGAACTTGCATGCCTGTTATGCGGAGCTGGCGGAGTTGGGGGTGCGCTTGCTGCTGCCGGTGGTGCTGGAGAAGCATGCGCCGCTGGCTTTCAGCGAGTGGACGATCGGGGAGCCGATGGTGAAGGATTCGATGGGGGTGGCGGTGCCGGCCATGCTGCGCATTGTGGAGGAGTATCCGCCGGCTTTGCTGATTCCGTGCCTGGGGTATAACCCGCAGGGGTACCGGCTGGGGTATGGGGGAGGATTCTATGACCGTACGCTGGCGCGCGAGCCGCGGCCGGCGACGGTGGGGGTGGCGTATCGCTGCCTGGTGGCGGAGTTCGGGTCGGATGAGCATGATGTGGCGCTGGACCGCATCATCACCGAAGACTGAACCCGGTAAACCTGGGTCAGACCCAAGGGTCTGACCCTGTCTGAGCTACGGCCAGCGGCTTCGGCACGCGCGGGTCTGACCCTTGGGTCTGACCCAGATTTGCCGGGTTTAGGTCAAACGGTTCCACAACGCCGTGGTCGCAACGGACTGGTTCATGGAATAGAAGTGCAGGCCCGGTGCGCCGCCGGCCAGCAAGCGCTCGCACAGCTCCGACACGACATCCAGCCCGAAAGCCTTGATCGAGGCGCTGTCATCGCCAAACGACGCCAGCTTCAACCGCACCCAGCGCGGAATCTCCGCCCCGCACATATCCGAGAAGCGCATCAGCTGCGTGTAGTTCGTGATCGGCATGATGCCCGCCACGATAGGCACATTCACGCCCGCCTTCTGCGCCGCGTCGACGAAATGGAAATACGCATCGGCGTTGTAGAAGTACTGCGTGATCGCGGCATTCGCGCCGGCATTCACCTTGCGAACGAACGCCTGCATATCGTCCTGCGGCGAACGCGCCTGCGGGTGCACCTCAGGATACGCCGCCACTTCGATATGGAACCAGTCGCCCGTTTCCGCGCGCACGAATTCCACCAGCTCGTTCGCATAGCGGAACTCGCCCGACATGCCGTAGCCGGATGGCAGGTCGCCGCGCAGCGCCACCAGGCGCTTGATGCCATGCGATTTGTACTGCTGCAGGATGGCGCGGATCGATTCGCGCGTGCCGCCGATACAGGACAAGTGCGGCGCGGCTTGCTCGCCGGCCGCCATGATCTCGAGCACGGTATCCAGGGTGCCCTGCTGGGTCGAACCGCCGGCGCCGAAGGTCACGGAAAAATATTTGGGGTGCAGCTCGGACAGTTTGGCGCGCACGGCGCGCAGCTTTTCCGCCCCTTCCGGCGTTTTCGGCGGGAAGAACTCAATACTGAAATTATGGTTTGCCATCATTGTCTTTCAACAGGAGGGTAGACAAGGCCCAGGAAATCACGCTGTACAGCAGTGCGCCGAGGATGGCAGAGCCAAAGCTGTCGACGTGGAAGCCGTCCACCACTTTCGCCACCAGCCAGAACATGAAGCCGTTGATGACGAAGATGAACAGGCCGAGCGACAGCACGGTAACGGGCAATGTCAGCAACAGCAGCACAGGGCGCACGAGGGTGTTGACCAGGCCAAGCAGGAGGGCAGCAACCAAAGCGGCGCCAATGCTTGTGACATTGACGGAATGCATCAGGTAAGGCACCGCGAAGAGCGCGGCGGCATTGATTATCCAGGTGAGGACCAAACGCATGATATTTGCTCGATTCATTAACCCGGTAAATCTGGGTCAGACCCGAGGGTCCGACCCATCCATTACCGGTGCCGCAGACTTGGGTCTGACCCTTGGGTCTGACCCAGGTTTACCGGGTTTTAGTAACGGTAGTGCTCTGGCTTGTAAGGGCCTTCAACTTTCACGTTGATGTACGCCGCCTGCTCTTCGGTCAGGGTCGTCAGCTGCGCATTCAGCTTCTTCAGCTGCAGGCGGGCGACTTTCTCGTCCAGGTGCTTCGGCAGGGTGTACACGCCGACCGGGTAGGCCTTGGTGTTGGCGAACAGTTCGATCTGGGCGATGGTCTGGTTGGCGAACGAGGACGACATCACGTACGAAGGGTGGCCGGTGCCGCAGCCCAGGTTCACCAGGCGGCCTTCAGCCAGCAGGATGATGCGCTTACCGTCCGGGAAGATCACGTGATCCACCTGCGGCTTGATGTTCTCCCACTGGTACTTCTTCAGGGAAGCGACATCGATCTCGTTGTCGAAGTGGCCGATGTTGCAGACGATCGCCTGGTCCTTCATCTTCAGCATGTGCTGTTCGGTGAGGATGTGGTAGTTGCCGGTGCAGGTCACGAAGATGTCGCCGTGTTCGGCGGCGTAATCCATGGTCACCACGCGGTAGCCTTCCATTGCGGCTTGCAGGGCGCAGATCGGGTCGATCTCGGTCACCCAGACTTGCGCCGACAGGGCGCGCATCGCTTGCGCCGAACCCTTGCCCACGTCGCCGTAGCCGGCGATGACGGCGATCTTGCCGGCCACCATCACGTCGGTCGCGCGCTTGATGCCGTCCACCAGGGATTCGCGGCAGCCGTACAGGTTGTCGAACTTGGACTTGGTGACGGAGTCGTTCACGTTGATGGCCGGGAAGGCCAGCTTGCCTTCCTTGTGCATCTGGTACAGGCGGTGCACGCCGGTGGTGGTCTCTTCGGTCACGCCCAGGATGTGCGGCAGGCGCTTGGAATACCAGGTCGCGTCCTTGGCCAGGTGGGCCTTGATGGAGTTGAACAGGCAGATCTCTTCTTCCGAGCCTGGGTTGTTCAGGACCGAGATGTCTTTTTCAGCGCGGGCGCCCAGGTGCAGCAGCAGGGTTGCATCGCCGCCGTCGTCCAGGATCATGTTGGAGTACACGCCTTCGCCTGGCCATTCGAAGATGCGGTGGGTGTAGTCCCAGTAGTCGGCCAGGGTTTCGCCTTTGACAGCGAACACCGGGGTGCCGACCGATGCGATGGCGGCGGCGGCGTGATCTTGGGTCGAGTAGATATTGCAGGAGGCCCAGCGTACTTGCGCGCCCAGTGCTTCCAGGGTGCGGATCAGCACTGCGGTCTGGATGGTCATGTGCAGCGAGCCGGTGATGCGCGCGCCTTTCAGCGGCTGGGCGGCGGCGAATTCTTCGCGGATTGCCATCAGGCCTGGCATTTCCGTTTCGGCGATCTTGATCTCTTTTTCGCCCCATGCGGCCAGGCCGATGTCAGCGATGATGTAGTCTTGGGAATCTTTGAGTACGGCGTTCATCACGCCCTCCTTTCAGTGTGTTGAAAAAAGTAACGTGAGCGCGGTGTTGATGTTCCGAGCCTGGCCAGGCTTGCTGGTCGCAGCGCTCCTCGGAGGGGGTAGATTGTATCACTGTGCCGGCTACAACCGGCAAATCTGCAGTGGGGGACGGGGGCTGGACCTAGGGCCAGTCCCCGCCACGGGCCGGGTGTCTGACCCTGCGGGTCAGACACCGCTTTACCGGTTTAGAGGCCCGCAGCAGCGCGCAGGATCGCCGCCTTGTCGGTACGCTCCCAGCTGAATTCCGGCTCTTCGCGGCCAAAGTGGCCATACGCGGCGGTCTTCTGGTAGATCGGGCGCAGCAGGTCCAGCATCTGCACGATGCCTTTCGGGCGCAGGTCGAAGTGTTCCTGCACCAGCTGTGCGATCTTCTCGTCGGAGATCACGCCGGTACCTTCGGTGTACACGGTGATATTGATCGGGCGTGCCACGCCGATCGCGTACGACACCTGCACCTGGCACTGGCGCGCCAGGCCGGCGGCCACCACGTTCTTGGCCACGTAACGGGCAGCGTAGGCAGCCGAACGGTCAACTTTCGAAGGATCCTTGCCGGAGAACGCGCCGCCGCCGTGCGGGGCTGCGCCGCCGTAGGTGTCGACGATGATCTTGCGGCCGGTCAGGCCGCAATCGCCCTGCGGGCCGCCGATGACGAAACGGCCGGTCGGGTTGACCAGGAACTTGGTGTCCTTGATCCACTCGGTCGGCAGCACCGGGCGGATGATCTCTTCGATCACCGCTTCTTCGATCTGCTTGTGGCTCAGTTCAGGCGCGTGCTGGGTCGACAGCACCACGGTATCCACGGACACCGGGCGGCCATCGACGTAGCGCAGGGTGACCTGCGATTTCGCGTCAGGACGCAGCCATGGCAGGCGGCCGTCCTTGCGCAGCTGCGACTGGCGCTCGACCAGGCGGTGCGAGTAATAAATCGGCGCCGGCATCAGTTCCGGGGTTTCGTCGCAGGCGTAGCCGAACATCAGGCCCTGGTCGCCGGCGCCCTGGTCCAGGTCGATGCCCGCACCTTCGTCGACGCCCTGGGCGATGTCAGGCGATTGCTTATCGTAAGCAACCAGCACGGCGCAGCCCTTGTAGTCGATACCGTATTCGGTGTTGTCGTAGCCGATACGCTTGATCGTATCGCGGGCGACTTGAATATAATCCACGTTGGCGTGGGTGGTGATTTCACCAGCCAGCACGACCAGGCCGGTGTTGCACAGGGTTTCTGCGGCAACGCGGGCACGTGGGTCTTGCGTCAGAATGGCATCCAGAATCGCATCGGAAATCTGGTCGGCTACCTTGTCCGGGTGGCCTTCAGAGACGGATTCAGAAGTGAAAAGGAAATCGTTGGACATCGCAAGCTCCTGTTTTGGCTCAAATAATAACATTGTCGCAAAACCAATAAAGCTTGCGACGCTTTAGCGAAGTTTGTATCCCGCCTCGCAAGTTGTCTGTTAACTCAGCGGCTACTGCAACGTGGTATTTTACGCTTCTTAAAAAATTTTTGTGCAGAGCAACGTATAAAATGCTCTTATAAACTTATACATGCTGTTAAGAATATTCCGCTTTTTTTCCGTTTTCCCCCTGCCAGTACTGCACGCCATCGGCGTGGGACTTGGCTGGCTGGTCTACCTGCTTTCCCCTTCCTACCGCCGCCGCATGCGCAGCAACATGGCCCAGGCCGGGTTTTCGTCCCATTTGGGCAGTGCCGTGGGCGAAGCCGGCAAGGCCATGTTTGAACTGCCCTTCATCTGGTGCGCCGACCCGCAGCGCGTGAGCAGGAGCGCCACTGTGGAAAACTGGGACCTGGTCCAGCAATACCTGGATGCCGGCAAAGGCATCGTCTTCCTGACCCCGCACCTGGGCTGTTTTGAGATCACCGCCCAGGAAATCGCCCACCGCACCGAGCTGATGGTGATGTACCGTCCGCCGCGCAAGGAGGCGCTGAAACCGCTGGTCGAGGGCGCCCGCGCGCGCAAGAACCTGCTGCTGGCGCCCGCCAATATGGGCGGCGTGCGCATGCTCGCCAAGTTCCTGAAAAAAGGCCAGCCGATCGGCCTGCTGCCCGACCAGGTGCCGCAGGAAGGCGAAGGCGTCTGGGCCGATTTCTTCGGCCGCAGCGCCTACACCATGACCTTGCCGGCCAAGATGGCCCAGCTGGGCGACGCCGTGGTCCTGATCGTCTACGCCGAGCGCCTGCCGGGCGGCAAGGGCTTCGTGGTGCGTTTCGTGCCGTTCGAACGTTCGCTGGAAGGCGATGCCGCCGCCCAGGCGCGCGCCATCAACGCCGAAATGGAGAAGCTGATTGCGCGCTGCCCGGCCCAGTACTACTGGAGCTATAACCGCTACAAGACGCCCCCCGGCGTTGCCGGTCCAGCCGCGCAGGAGGCAGCATGAGGCTCCTGATCGGTTTGATGTGGCTGCTGCACTGGCTGCCGCTGCCGGTGCTTGGCCGCATCGGCAAGGGCATGGGCAGCCTGCTGTTCATCATCATGGGTCCACGCCGTGAGATCACGCTGACCAACCTGCGCCTGACGATGCCGCAGCTGACGGAAGAACAGCGCCGCGACATCGCGCGCCAGCACTTCCAGGGCTATTCGCGCAGCGTACTGGAACGCTCGGTCCTGTGGTGGGCGCCGGAGTCGCGCCTGAAGAAGCTGATCACCATCGAAACCAGCGCCGGCATGCCGCCTGGCGAGATTCCGGTCGAGCTGATGACGGAGAAGCCGACCATCCTGCTGTGCCCGCACTTCGTCTGCCTGGACGTGGCGGGCGCCGCCATCGCCATGGAAGCGTCGGCATCGTCGATGTACGTCGCGCAATCGAACAAGGTCTTCGATGAGGTGCTGCGTGCGGGCCGAGCGCGCTTCAAGCCGGTCAAGCTGTTCTCGCGCAAGGATGGCATCAAGCCGATCTTCCGCGCGCTGAAAGAAAAGCTGCCCTATTTCATGCTGCCGGACATGGATTTCGGCGACAAGGAAGCCGAATTCGTGCCTTTCTTCGGCATTCCCGCCGCAACGCTGACCGCCACTGCGCGCATCGCCGCGGCAACCGGCGGGCAAGTGATGCCGGTCATTGCAACCTTCCTGCCAAATTACGCCGGCTACCGTGTGAAGTTCTATCCGGTGTGGGAGAATTACCCAGGCCCCGACATGATTGCGGCAACGCGCCGGATGAATGAATTTATTGAAGAACGCGTCAAAGAAGCGCCTGCCGAATACTTCTGGACCCACAAGCGCTTCAAGACCCGCCCGGAAGGCGAACCTTCCTTCTACTCGAACAAACGATGAAACTCAAATTCACCAAGATGCACGGCGCCGGCAATGACTTCGTGGTCATCGACGCCATCAACCAGAAGATCGACTTCACGCCGGCCCAGTGGCAGAAGCTGGGCGACCGCCGCTTCGGCGTAGGCGCGGACCAGATCCTGGTGGTGGAAAAGTCGGATGTGCCGGGCTGCGATTTCCGCTACCGCATCTTCAACAACGATGGCGGCGAAGTGGAGCAGTGCGGCAACGGCTCACGCGCATTCGTCAAGTTCGTCGTTGAAAAAGGCCTGACTTCGGCCCGCAAGATTACGGTGGAAACCATGGCCGGCATCATTGCGCCGAGCCTGGAAGCCGATGGCAGCATCACCGTCGACATGGGTGCGCCGGTGCTGGATCCTGCGCAAGTGCCCTTCGTTGCCGAAGGCCTGCAGGGCCAGCCGGAAGGCCGTGAAACCCTGTGGCCGCTGATGCTTGAACTGGGCGGCCAGCGCGAGTCGGTGCAGGTGTCGGTGGTGTCGATGGGTAATCCGCACGCGGTGCAGGTGGTGGCTGACGTGGATGCCGCGCCGGTGGAACTGGTGGGGCCGCTGATCGAGCATCATGTACGCTTCCCCAAGCGCGTGAATGCGGGGTTCATGCAGCTGGTAAATCGCCAGCACGTGAAGCTGCGCGTGTTCGAACGCGGCGCCGGCGAGACGCTCGCTTGCGGAACGGGCGCCTGCGCGGCCGTGGTGGCGGGGATTCGCCGCGGCCTGCTGGATTCGCCGGTACGCGTGGATGCGCGCGGCGGGCAGCTGTCCATTGCCTGGGCGGGTGAAGGGCAGCCGGTGTATCTGACTGGACCGGCAGTGACGGTGTTCGAAGGCGAAATCAACATCTAAACCGGTACCTAGGCACCAGCTTGCAGCGGCCGCGTATCGGGTGTCTGGCCCCGTGGGTCAGACGGGACGGCCATCCGGTCGGGCTACCGGTTTCGGGTTTTCAGGCAGCCACCATCATATCCGCCCCAAACCAGCTCTTCAGCCGGTACAAGCGCTGCCGGTAATTCCCCTCCATATCCGTCCCCACCTGCTCGAACACCCGCACGATGCGGTCCAGCTTTTGCCGCTCCGCCGCCGTCCGCACCAGCACCAGCCTGCGCTTGCTGCGCCCATAAGTGGCGCGGATATCCACCACCAGGCAATGTCCCTGGTCAGCCGCCTTCACATCGAGCAGCAAAGCCTCCGCCCGCGTCAGCCGGAACATGGCCGCCAGCTCAATCCGCGCCGCCAGCAAAGGCTGGCTGCTCAGCAAATCCCGCGTCAATAGCGGCAGCAAGGGATCGGCCCAGCCAAACGGCGGCGGCGGCGAGGCAATCCGGTCCAGCGCCTGCTGCGCCTCGGCGCTGCCCTGCGCTGCCGCCTTCTGCAGCCAATACACCGCCCGCACGTCATTGTCCTCGGCGCCGCGGCGCGCCCGCCAGGCATGGATGCCGCATTCGAGCTGCGCTCCGCTATGCCCCATGTCCGCCGCGCGTTCCAGGCAAGCTTGCGCCTCGCTCGCACTGCGCTGGGAAAACTCGGGACGGATATAAATGCGCGACATGGCAAACCAGGCATCGGCCAGCCCCTGTTCGCCAGCTTGGGCCAGCCAGCGCAGCGCGCGCTTGAAGTTGACGGCGCCACGGCTCGATTCCACCCGGTCGCCCTCGCTGTTCATGCGCGCCAGGTCCAGGCCCAGCGCCAGCTGTGCATCACGGTCGCCGCCTTGGGCCGCAAGGGTTCGCAGGTGCAAAAGTTCGTCCTGGTCATCCTGCCCGGCCGCCAGTGCGCGCCAGGCATCCGGCGCAGCGCTCGGTCCGGCCACTGAAGGCGCTATCGGCATTGCAGGAACGGGGGCGACCGCTGTCGCGGCGCTGACGGCCGACCGCGGTACGGGAGCAGCCTCCCGCAACTGGGCCAGAACCTGCGCCGCACCGGGCACCTTGTTCTGGGCGGCTCGCTCGTACCATGGCAAGACCAGGGTGCGCGCTCCTTGCGCCACTTCAAATGGGATATGGGCGCCGATCAGTTGCCAGGCTTCATCCACGCCCTGGGCGGCGGCGCGGCAAAGCCAGTGCAATGCAGTCGGCACATTTTGTGGCAGGCTGGCCCCGCCAAACAGGTAGAGTTTGCCCAATGCCAACTGGGCTGCGGCGTCTCCTGACCGCGCTCCCCTGATAATCACCAGCTCTTCTCGATTCGCCATCGATCCGTCCGGGTCCAAGGAATTAGCAGCTCGTCCAGTTTAGCCGCGCCGCCAGGCAATGGCGCGCGACCTCCGGACTTTTTGATTTATGACAAATGTGACAGCCCGACCTTTCGGCTTCCTTACAGGTCTTTCACTATCTGAGCAGGCTTGCAAGCGTTTCAAAAATACAACAGGGCGGGCCGATTTAGGCGGTTTTAGCACCTTTCTGTGCGGATAAATGACCAAGTCTGGCGAATAGGGCGCTATATGCACTTATCGTATAACCATCGCGGTACCCCGGTTCGACTTATAACAAAGGATGACACATGAAGAAATCGATATTGGCCCTGGCCTTGATGGGCGCGTTCAGCACTGCTGCCTTTGCGCAATCCTCCGTGGTCATTTACGGCACCCTGGATGCAGGCATTACCAAGACCACCAATTCGGCGAACACCGCGCTGTCTGAAGGCAAGCGCGACAACAACAAGCTGGGCTTCCGCGGCGTGGAAGACCTTGGCAGCGGCCTGAAGGCCCTGTTCCAGCTCGAGATCCGCTTTGAGCCGGACACCGGCGTCATTGAAGGCGGCAACCGCCCCCTGTTCCAGGGCCAGAGCCGGGTCGGCCTGCAAGGCGACTTCGGTACCGTGCGCCTGGGCCGCGCCCTGACTGCGCTGCAGGAAACCTCGACCCTGTTCGAACCATGGTCCGGCATGCCGAACCAGGCGGGCTTCCAGACCGACATCATGGTGGCCGGCTACCGCGCGGCACTGCCAGGCAGCGGCTCCGATCCGCTGGGCGTGGCCGGCAACTCCGGCAACCGGTTCGCCAATGGACTCTGGTACAACACCCCTGTATATAACGGCTTCCAGCTGAACCTGAACATCGCCAGCAAGGAAAACAACGGCTTCACGACCGCGCTCGTCGGCCGCGGCACCCCTGCCGCGCCGCAGTACCCGGTCGGCTCGCTGGCCGGCGCCTACCCGTATTCGGTCAGCGCAACTTATTCGGCCCCGGGCACCTTGCCGCAATACTCCTTCTACGTCGGTACCGAACGCAATGCGACCGAAGTGAAATGGCATTCTGTCGGCGCCTATTACCGCCCGATCCCTGCCCTGAAGCTGATGGCCAGCTATGGCAAGCAGGACCTGGGCCACATTGCGGCGACCAACGACACCATCACCGCCTGGATGCTGGGTGCGAACTACACCTATGGCCCGGGCATGTTCCGCTTCGGCTACGGCCAGAAGAACCCGGACGGCCAGGTGAAGACCAAGCAGATCTCGGTGGGCTACGACTACAACCTGTCGCCACGCACCTACCTGTACCTGGACCTGTCGCAGAAGAAGATCCCGCTGGCGACCTCGCCGGCAACCAGCGACGTGAACCAGAACCACTACGCGCTGGGCATTCACCACAACTTCTGATGTTTTATGCTGCTGGAGCGGGCTGCAGCCCGCCCCAGCAGCAGTTCTCATCGGTTAAAATGTCCTCGCCTGCAACATTCGATGTGACATCAACAATGACCGACACCCTGGATTCCGCAATCGTCGCGCAGTACCTGGCCGACAATCCCCACTTCTTCGAAGAACATGCCAACCTGCTTGGCGACGTTCGGCTGTCCAGCCCCCTGACCGGCCGCGCCGTCTCGCTGCAGGAGCGCCAGATGGAAGTCATGCGCGACAAATACAAGGCGCTGGAACTGCGCATGGCCGACCTGACCCGCCACGCCGAAGCCAATGCCGCCATCGCCAACCGCTTCCACAGCTGGAACCAGGCCATCCTGCAGACGCGAGAAGACGCCGCCGTACCGCACGCCGTGGTGCAAGGCCTGATCGACAGCTTCCACGTACCGGCCGCCACCCTGCGCCTGTTCCATGTGGCGCCCGAGTTCGCCGGCGAATGGTTCGCCAGCGGCGTATCGGAAGATGCGCGCCTGTTCGCCAACAGCCTGATGGCCCCTTACTGCGGCAGCAACAACGATTTTGAAGCGGTGCGCTGGCTGGACGATGCCGAGCACATCAAGTCCGCCGTGATCCTGCCGCTGCGCAAGCCGGGCGCCAAGGGCGCCGCCTTCGGCCTGCTGATCATGGGCTCGCCCGATCCTGAACGCTTTACTTCCCTGATGGCGACCGACTTCCTGGTCCACATCGGCGAAACCGCCAGCGTCGCGCTGGCTCCCCTGCTGGCTTAACACCATGACGGGCGGCGGCAAGCTGGAACAGGCCGACGCCTACCTGGCCCACCTGGCCACGCAGCGCAAGCTGTCCGCGCACACGGTCGCCGCTTACGGCCGCGACCTGCGCGAACTGGCCACCCTGTCGGACGGCAAAGCCTGGGACGCCCTCACCCACTTCGACATCCGCCGCTACGCGGCCCAGCTGCATAGCCGGGGCCAGGACGCACGCAGCATTGCGCGCAAGCTGTCCGGCTGGCGCGGCTTCTTTGCCTGGCTGGGCCGGCACGGCACCTTGCCCGCCAACCCGGTGGAAGGGGTGCGCGCACCCAAGCGTGCCAAGACCCTGCCCAAGGCCCTTTCGGTTGACGACGCGGTGCAGCTGGTGGCGCCGAACACGCCCAGTGCGGGTGATGGCGAACCGGCCCGCCTGTGCAACCGCGCCATGTTCGAACTGCTGTATTCGAGCGGCCTGCGCGTCTCCGAGCTGGCGGGCCTGGACCGCGAATTCCGCAAGGCCGGCGATGGCCAGCCCGCCTCGCTGGGCTGGCTGGAACTGGACAACGCGGAAGTGGTGGTCACCGGCAAAGGCAACAAGATGCGCCGCGTGCCTGTCGGCAGCGCCGCCCTCGATGCGCTGAACGCCTGGCTGGCGGTCCGCCCTGCCCCGTCCGATGGCAGCAATGCCCTCTTCGTCAACGAGCGCGGCAAGCGCGTCAGTACGCGCGTTGTGCAACTGCGGCTGAAGGCGCACGGCATCCAGTCGGGCACCCCGGTGCCGGTGCACCCGCACATGCTGCGCCACTCGTTCGCCTCGCACGTGCTGCAATCTTCGGGCGACCTGCGCGCCGTGCAGGAGATGCTGGGCCACGCCAGCATTACCTCGACCCAGGTCTACACGGCCCTTGATTTCCAGCACCTTGCGCTGGTCTATGACAAGGCCCACCCAAGGGCTAAAATAAAATAGCCGGGAACTTGATCCCGCTCAAGTTTGCCCATTTGCCAGCATTTCGGGAATTCCGGCATAATCGACCGATTCCAAACGCAGCGCATACGCGAGTAATACCATGGCAATGATCCCTACTACCATTTTGACCGGCTTCCTCGGCGCCGGCAAAACCACGCTGCTGAACCGCATTCTGCGTGAAGAACACGGCATGAAGATTGCCGTGATCGAAAACGAATTCGGCCAGGAAAATATCGACAACGAAATCCTGGTGCAGGAATCGCGCGAGCAAATTGTGGAAATGAATAACGGCTGCATCTGCTGCACCGTGCGCGGCGACCTGATCGTCGGCCTGAGCGACCTGGCCAAGCGCCGCGCCGCCGGCGAAATCGCGTTCGACCGCGTGGTGATTGAAACCACCGGCCTCGCCAATCCCGGCCCGGTAGCGCAGACCTTTTTCATCGACGAAGAAGTGGGCGCCAACTACCTGCTCGACGCCGTGGTCACGGTGGTCGATGCGCGCCATGCCATGCAGCAGCTGGACGAGCATGAAGAAGCGCAGCGCCAGGTGGGCTTTGCCGACAAGATCCTGCTGTCCAAGACCGACCTGGTGGATGCCGCCGCGGTCGACGCCCTGACCGCCCGCCTGAAGCGCATCAATCCGCGCGCGCCGATCAGCCGCTCCGATTTCGGCAAGGCCCCGCTGACCGAGGTGCTCGACCTGCGCGGCTTCAACCTGAATGAAAAGCTGGAAATCGACCCCGACTTCCTGGCCGAAGACGAACACGACCATGATCACGAACATTGCGGGCATGACCATGAACACGGCCATGTGCACGACGAGCACTGCGGCCATGACCATAGTCACGACCACCATCACGCCCATCACACCGACGATATCGCGGCTTTCGTATTCAAGAGCGAACGCCCGTTTGATCCGGCCAAACTGGACGAGTTCCTGGGCGGTCTCGTTGATGTGTACGGTCCTCGCATGTTGCGTTACAAAGGCGTATTGTTGATGCAGGGCGCAGAAAGGAAAGTTGTATTCCAGGGCGTGCACCAACTGATGGGTAGCGACCTGGGTGCAAAATGGGGCGAAAACGAGACACGGGCAAGCAAAATGGTGTTTATTGGCAAAAATCTCCCAAAAGACATCTTTATTACTGGCCTTGAACAATGTTTGGTATAAACTAAGGCGTTTTTTTTGACGCCACCCAAGCAGAAATTTGAAAACTCTGTCGTATCGAAGGTAAGCGAAGTCATGACAAAAGCAAATAAATCGACCCCCGCCGCAGAAGTCCTGCTCACCGAAGAAGAAATTCTGAAGATGAGCGACAAGGACTATATGAACCCGGCCCAGATGGCGTTTTTCAAGAATAAACTGCAAAACCTTGAAAAAGAATTGTTGAAGAACGCTGGCGAAACCACCGAACACCTGCGCGAAACCGTGCTGGTGCCGGATCCCGCTGACCGCGCCACCATCGAGGAAGAACACGCACTGGAACTGCGTACCCGTGACCGTGAGCGCAAGCTGCTGAAAAAAGTCCAGCAGTCGATCGCCGCCATCGACAATAACGACTATGGTTATTGCGAAGAAACCGGCGAACCGATCGGCATTCCACGCCTGATCGCACGTCCAACGGCTACCCTGTCGCTGGAAGCACAACAGCGCCGCGAGCTGAAACAGAAGCTGTACGGCGACTGATTTGCCACAAATCAAGAAAAAGGCACGCTAAGGCGTGCTTTTTTCTTGCCTACTTTCCTACGGTACGCCCTTATAATTTTCCATTGGGCTACACTAGTGATCCTATGGGACTGTTCCGCATTTTTAGAAAAGGCAAGGTTGACGAAAACGTTATCGAGGACGATGACGTCGATGCTGCACGCCTGGCCGCGAACAGCGAACTGGAGCGTCAGCGTGCGCAACAGTCTGACCTGCAACGCGAAATCGCACGCGCCACCGCCATGAAGATCGACGCCATCGAGGCGGCGATGGCGGCTGACATCTTTAACGAACCGGAACCAGCCTGGGCCCGCAAACCGCGCGCCCTGCAGCCGGCAACCCCTGCCGCCGCCAGCGACGAGGCGACCCTGCCGATGCTGGACCAGTACACCACCGAGCTGCTGGGCGATGAAGACATGCCGCTCGAAGCGGCGGCCGCCGAAAGCGCGCCGATCGTCGAAGAGATCGCCATCCTGTATGCCAACGGCCAGGCGGAAGTCGCCGAGCAGATGCTGCTGGGCAGCCTGCCCGATGCCACGCAAGACCGCACCGTCTGGTGGATGCTGTTCGACCTGTACCAGGTATTGAACAAGCAGGAGTCTTTCGAGAATATTTCGATCGACTACGCCAGCCAGTATGAAACCTCGCCGCCATCCTGGGTTCCGCCCGCTGCGGCGGCCAGCGCGGCCCCGGTGGCCAAGGGCGGCTATGCCGGCGTAGCCCCAACCCTGGGCCTGGCCGGCACGCTGAACGCATCGGTTGCACCCCAGCTGGAGCGGCTCGATGAGATGGACAAGAAGCAGCCGCTGCGCCTGGACTTCTCGCGTGTGAACGGCGTCGAACCGGAAGGCTGCGCCCTGCTGCTGGCGGCCCTGAAAAAGGTGCAGGCAGGCGAGCGCGACCTGATCGTCGTTGGCGCCGCCGAACTGGCCGAACAGGTCCGCGCCATCCTCACCATTGGCAACCGCGATGTCGGCGAAGCGCCCTGGCTGCTCTATCTCGAGCTGCTGCGCCTGCTGAACCGCGAAAAGGATTTCGAAGAATCGTCGATGGATTACTGCGTCACCTTCGAGGTATCGCCGCCGCCATTCGTGGCGCCGAAGAAGGTGGCCAACGCCCCGCGCCAGTCCACGGCCGCCACTTCCGACCGCTTCATGCTGCCGGCAGTGATCGAGGGCGATATCACGACCCTGCTGGGCTCAATCGACCAGTATGCAAGCCAGGCGCAAGCCCTGGTATTCGACTGCAGCCGCCTGGCGCGCATGGAGTTCGGCGCCGCCAGCGCGCTGCAATCCAAGGTGCTGGAATTGTCGGCTGGCGACCGCCGCATCGAATTCCGCGATGTCAATCATCTCGTGGCAGCGCTGATGCGATTGCTGGGGTATGCTGATATGGCGCGGTTGTTCCCGCATAAATATTAAGAACCGGTACCCCAGTGTCAGACCCGCAGAGTCTGACACTCGACACGCGACGGTCGCGGATCGGGTGCCTGACCCTACGGGTCAGGCACCGGTTTACCGGTTTGGAAAGCTTGCAAACAACCAACCCGCCCCCATGTAACACGTTAATCCCAACCCAAAGGCATTAACATGGAACAATTTCACGGCACCACCATCCTGTGCGTGCGTCGCGGCAACGATGTCGCGATCGGCGGCGATGGCCAGGTCACCCTCGGCAACATCGTCATGAAAGGCACCGCCCGCAAGGTGCGCAAGCTGTACCAGAACAAAGTGCTGTGCGGCTTCGCCGGCGGCACCGCCGACGCCTTCACCCTGCTCGACCGCTTCGAAGCCAAGCTGGAAAAACACCAGGGCAACCTGCTGCGCGCCTCGGTCGAAATGGCCAAGGACTGGCGCACCGACCGCGTGCTGCGCCGCCTGGAAGCGATGTTGCTGGTAGCCGATAAAGATTCCACCTTGGTAATCACCGGCAATGGCGACGTGCTGGAACCGGAAGGCGGCATCGGCGCCATCGGCTCCGGTGGCAGCTATGCTCAGTCGGCAGCAAAAGCCCTGATCGAGAACACCGACCTGTCGCCGGTCGACGTCATCAAGAAGTCGCTGACCATCGCCGGCGAGCTGTGCATCTACACCAACCTGAACCACATCATCGAAACCCTGGACCAAGCATGAACATGACCCCTCAAGAAATCGTCGGCGAACTCGACAAGCACGTGGTCGGCCAGGGCAAAGCCAAGAAAGCCGTCGCCATCGCACTGCGCAACCGCTGGCGCCGCCAGCAGGTGGAAGAGCCGCTGCGCCATGAGATCACGCCGAAGAACATCCTGATGATCGGCCCGACCGGTGTCGGCAAGACCGAGATCGCGCGCCGCCTGGCCAAGCTGGCCGATGCGCCCTTCATCAAGGTGGAAGCAACGAAATTCACGGAAGTCGGCTACGTCGGCCGCGACGTGGACACCATCATCCGCGACCTGATCGACATCGGCGTGAAACAGACCCGCCAGTCGGAAATGGCCAAGGTACGCGCCCGCGCCGAAGATGCGGCGGAAGACCGCGTGCTCGACATCCTGCTGCCGCCGCCGCGCGATTTCGGCTTTGCCACGGGCGGCAGCGAGCCGCGCGCCGACGACACCACGCGCCAGACGTTCCGCAAGCGCCTGCGCCAGGGCGAACTCGATGACAAGGAAATCGAGATCGAACTGGCCGAGCAAAGCCCGACCATGGAAATCATGGCGCCGCCGGGCATGGAAGAAATGACGGAACAGATCAAGTCCATGTTCTCGGGCATGGGCAGCGGCCGCAAAAAGGCGCGCAAGGTCAAGATCAAGGAAGCCATGAAATTCCTGCTCGACGAGGAAGCGGCCAAGCTGGTCAACGAAGACGAGATGAAGAAGAAGGCGCTCGCCAACGTGGAGCAGAACGGCATCGTGTTCCTGGACGAAGTGGACAAGATCGCTTCGCGCTCGGAAGTGGGCGGCGCCGACGTCTCGCGCGCCGGCGTGCAGCGCGACCTGCTGCCGCTGGTGGAGGGCACGACCGTCAACACCAAGTACGGCATGGTGCGCACCGACCATATCCTGTTCATTGCCTCGGGCGCCTTCCACCTGGCCAAGCCTTCAGACCTGATCCCTGAGCTGCAGGGCCGCTTCCCGATCCGCGTGGAACTGGAATCGCTGTCGATTGCGGACTTCGAACGTATCCTGACCAGCACCGACGCCTGCCTGACCAAGCAGTACGAGGCCTTGCTGGCGACCGAAGGCGTGCGCCTGGAGTTCGCGCCGGACGGCATCAACCGCCTGGCGGAGATTGCCTTCCAGGTCAACGAGCGTACCGAGAATATCGGCGCGCGCCGCCTGTACACGGTGATGGAAAAACTGCTGGAAGAAATCTCCTTCACAGCCACCGAAACCGGCGACAAGACTGTTACCATTGACGCTGGATATGTCAACCAGCGCCTCGATGCGCTGGCCGTCAACGAAGATTTGTCGCGCTACGTACTGTAAGCAAGGTCATGGCTAACAAGCAGCTGGCAACCCGGCAGAAGATGCGGATTCGCGTCGAACCGTCGCAAAACTTTGGCAAGCCCCGCAATCCGATTGCGGCGCTGGCCAAGGCGCGCGCGGCCGGTCCACACGACAAGAACCGTACCACTGCCGAGCGCCAGTCTGCCAAAAAGCTGATCGACAGAAAACTCAGCGGCTCCGATGACGAATAGTCCGGCCGCCACGCTGCGCGTCGGCGACTGGAGCGTCAACCGCCTGACGGGCGAGCTGGCGCGCGACGGCGCTTGCCTGCGCCTTGAGGAACGCACCCTGCGGCTGCTGACCTTCATGGCCGACCATGCCGGCGAAGTGCTGTCCGCCGACGACCTGCTGACCCATGCCTGGCCTGGTGTCGTGGTCTCTCCCGATTCGCTGTACCAGGCCATCACCCTGCTGCGCCGCCAGCTGGGCGACGATGCGCGCAACCCGAGCTATATTGCCACCGTACCGCGCCGCGGCTACCGCCTTGTGGCGCAAGTCACGCAAGGCGCTGGACTTGCGGAACCCGCCGCGTCGCCCGCCCATGCATCCGAGCCTGCCGCCGGCGGCGTGCCGAATCCCGCGCCCGCGGACTTGCCGCCGCAAGCCCGCCCTCCATTACATGGCCGCCGCGTTGCCATCGTCGCCGGCTTTGCCGCCTTGCTCGCGGCCGGCTTGGTTGCGCTGCCGATCGCGCGCACCAGCAGCACACGCTCCGTGGCCGTGCTGCCCTTCCTCGACCTGACGGACGAGATGAACGAGGAACCGTTCGCCGACGGCATCAGCGAAGAACTGATCGGCAAGTTAAGCAAGCAGCCAGGGCTCTCGGTCGCACCGCCCGGCGCTTCCTATTATTACAAGAACAAGCACGATGCCGCAGCCGAGGCAGCACGCGTACTCAAGGTGGCCTACGTGCTCGATGGCAGCATCCGCCGCTCGGGCGGCGCCTTGCGCATCTCCGCCCGCCTGACCCGCGCCGCCGACGGCTTTGTGGTCTGGTCCGACAGCTACGACCGCACGCCCGGCGACAAGCTCGCCATCCAGGACGAAGTCGCCGGCATCGTCAGCCGCGCCGCGGTGGCAAAGATTCAGTGAGCGCCGCTGTTCATCTGCATCTCCTTCACCGCATCGGTATCGGCCCCCACTGCCGCCTCCAGCTGGATCTGCACCGCAATCTCATCGCCCACCAGGTCCATATAGGCATCCAGGCCAAAGTCTGAACGCTTGATCATGCTGCTGGCGGTAATGCCGACCGATTGCTTGTCGCTGACCCGGTTCATGCCCACCTTGTTGACCTTCATTTGCAGGGCCACCGGCCGCGTTACCCCGGCGACGGTCAAATCGCCGTAGAGCACACCGCTCATGCCGTCCTTGCGTTCAATGCGGGTGCTGCGGAAACGGATTTCCGGCTGCTTGAATAGCGCCATCCAGGACTCGTCGCCTCGGATCTGCTCATTCCAGAGGCCGTCGCCCATATCCAGCATACGCGTCGGCAGGCTGACCATCACGGAAGACTTCGACCAGTCCTCGTGATCGAAGACAAAACTTCCCGGTGCAATCTTGAGCGTGCCCGACACCGGGATAAATCCCTGGTGCTCCAGGTTGAAACTCACTTTCGACAGCTTGCTGACGATGGTGTACGTGACCGGCGCGGCTTGCGCGGCAGTAGCGGCGAAGAATGCGGCGCACAGGGCGGCATGGCGGAACATAAGGACTCCCTTCAAATGGTTGGAGCCCACTTTGTACCGCCCTGCCAGCCCTAAAGTCCTGAAAGCGGCCTGAAAAGTTCTGAATTGCGCTGAATTACCAGACCGGTCCAAGGAAGAGATACAGCGTTTCCTCGCCATGGCGCGTGGCGCCGGCGCCCAGGAACAGCGGACCGAAACGCGTTTCCACCGACAGGAAGGCGCTGCCGGCCTGCTTGAAGGCGCGCCCGCTCGCAGTCGCATCGCGGTCGAAACCGCCACCCGTTTCAAGCGAGAAGCCAGCCCGCATGGTGCCGCCGAAGGCGCTCGGCAGCGCGGCGATGCGCCGCGCCAGCACCAGCCGGCCCAACACAATGGTCGGCCCCTGGATGGAATCGGTCGGTGTTCCTGACAAGCGCAGGAAGCCGCCCAGCGTGACCGGCGAAGCGCCTGTCTGCGCCTTGGCCCACTCCACCGAGACATGGCCGGCCCAGTCGTTCCACAGGAAGGCTTGCAGCGCCGTGGCGCTCCAGTTGGCCGCCGTGCCGACACTCTTGCCGCTGCCCGGCGTCTGTTCGCGGCCGATCGTGATCAGCGTGCCGCGCGTCGGGAAAGCCAGCGAATCGAGCGTATCGACGCGGAAGCGGGCGAATGTCTTCGTGTCGTACACGCGGTCCACCGCGGCCGCCGGGTCCTGCGGGATCAATGGCCGCACCGAATAGGCCTGGCGCGACACGCCAACCGAGAGCTCGCCCCAGTTGCCGAACTGGCGTCCCAGCGCAAAGGAGGCCGCACGGGTACTGTATGACACGCGCGCCGTGCGCCGCTCCCTTTCGAAAATATCGCCGGCGATCCGACCGATCTGCGCCGACGGCATGACGAACCACTGCGATCCCGGTCCAAGCGGTTGCCACCACTGCACGCCAAGCCCGCGCTCATTGCCCAGCCGGCCCTCGGTGCGCAGCTCGCCGCCCCAGTCGTTCAGCGCCGAGCGCACGTGCATTACCTTGATCGCGAAGTTGTTCGAATCGCGGAAGTCGCTGGCCAGCTCCAGGCCGACACGCATGCGGCTGCGCGCCCATTCGGCCTCGGTGGCGCGGATGGTCACGGTGCGTTCGCCTTCCACGTCGTCGATATCGGTTTCCACGCGCGCCATGTCGCCGCGGCCGTACAGCGCCACGGCAGCCTGGCGCACTTGCTCGCGCGTGGTCGGCTGCCCCGGCTCCAGGCCGGACTGTTTGACCAGCACTTCCGGATTCACGTCGCGCACGCCCTGGATCTGCACCTTGGCCAGCTTGACCGGGCGGTCGGTGTCGACCGGCGTGGCCAGCCGCAGGCTTTCCAGGGCGATGTAGTCCTTTTCCGGCACGGCCAGCGCGGCCAGGCGCGGCGCCAGCTCGCGCGCTGCCGCTGCGCCTGCGGCGATGGCTTTTTCATGCGTCGAGAAATCGAGGAAACTGACGCCATCCAGGTTGGGCGCGACCAGGATATCGTCCCTGTGCAATTCGCTGAGCGAGCGCTGCACGTTCTGTTCGGTCAGGATCTGCAGCATCTGGTTGGCCACGCCTAGGGCGCTGTGCAGCTCCTTTTCCGGCGCCAGCGGCGTGCCGACATTGACGGCGATGACGATATCCGCGCCCATGGAGCGCGCCATGTCGACCGGCAGGTTGCGTACCAGGCCGCCGTCCACCACCAGGCGGTCCTTGATGCGCACCGGCGCGAACACGCCCGGCACGGCAAGCGAGGCGCGGATGGTCTGGAACAGGGGCGTGTTGTCGAGGACGACCAGTTCGCCGGTCAACAAGTCGGAGGCGACGGAGCGGAATGGCAGCGGCAACTGGCTGACGGGCAGGTCGCGCGTGCCGCGCGGCAGCAGGCGTTGCAGGGCCATTTCGAGGGCTGCGTTGCTGGCGGCCGCGGGCGGGCCTTGCACGCCCTGGCGGGTGATGCCGAATTCGATGCGGGATGGGATCTGGATGTCTTCGTCACGGCGGCGGAAGTGCAGCTGGTCGCGCGCGGGGCGGTCGGCGACCACGCTGTCCCAGTCGGTGGTCGCGGCCATGGTTTCCAGGTCTTTCACCGAGGCGCCGGCGGCCCAGGCGCCGCCGATCACGCTGCCCATCGAGGTGCCGACGACGATGTCGACGGGGATGTGCATTTCCTGCAGGGTGCGCAGGACGCCGATGTGGGCGAAGCCTCTGGCGCCGCCGCCGCTTAATACCAGGGCTACTTTGGGCCTGGCTAGAACCGGTAAACCAGTGTCAGACCCAAGGGGGCTGACACTTGCCTGCGGCGGCCGCGTCACTTGGGTCTGACCCTTGGGTCTGACCCAGCTTTGCTGGGTTTCATCAGCGCAGGCAAACCCCGCGCAAAGCAACGCGAGGACCAGCCCAAGCCACTTCATCGCGTTGGCGGCGTCCCGCCCATCACGGCCGGCTGCGCCGGCGCCATCTGCACCGGCGGCGGGGTCATTGGCGTCACAGGCTGCGGCAGCGGTACGGCAGGCGGCTCCTGCGGCCCGCCCGGTCCCGGCACCGGTCCCGCCATGCCGCCCGACGAACTCACGCCCTGGTCGCTCGGCAAATCAAGGCGCTTCTGCATGCCGCCTTCCATCAGGATCACAAAGCGCGGCTGCACGTCCTTCACCGTGGTGCCCGGGCCCACTTCCGAACCGACCGGATACGCCTTGGCCGGCTGGTTATCCGCCGAAATGATCGCCACGCTGCCATGGCCGCGCGTATCGGCCACCACGCCCTTCAGCTGGTAGTTGCTGGCCACCGCCACCGCCGTATTCCCGCCAAACAGCCCGCGCGCCGCATCCATGTTCGCTTCCGGCTGCTGCGCCACCGGCACCGCCGCGAGCGGACGCTGCTTCGGCTTGAACAGCTGCATGCCCCAGTAGGCCAGCGAGGCAGACAGCACCGCGACGGCGGCCACACTGCAGATCAAAGGCAAACGTTTCAATTCAATTCTCCAGGTTCAGTGCACCAGCTGGTTGATTTCGATGATCGGCATCAGCACGGCCAGCACGATCAAGAGCACCACCACGCCCATTGCCAGGATCAGCATCGGTTCCAGCAGGCCGGCGATGGTCAGCGTGCGGCGCTCGAGGTCCGATTCCTGCGCGCTCGCCGCGCGGTCCAGCATGGCGGGCAGCTCGCCGGTGATTTCGCCGGCGCGGATCATGTGGATCAGCATCGGCGGGAAGTATTTTTGCGCCGACAGCGAGCGGGCCAGGCTGGCGCCTTCGCGTACCGAGTCGCTGGCTTGCTCCACCAGCTGGCGCATGGCCACATTGGACAGCGTGTCGCGGCTGGTCTCCAGCGCGCGCAGGATCGGCACGCCGGAACCGGTGGTGATGGCCAGCGTGCTGGCAAAGCGCGATGTATTCAGGCTGCGTTCAAACCGCCCGTACAGCGGCGCCGTCAACAGCCAGGTGTGCCAGCGCAGTTTGATTTGCGGGTTCTGCAGCATCTTGCGCACCAGGGCCCCCGCCGCGATCAAGATGCCCAGCACCACAAAGCCGTAACTGCGCACAAAGTCCGAAATCGCCAGCATGATCACCGTCAGCAGCGGCAGCTTCTGCTTGGTGTTGGCGAACACGGAAACGATCTGCGGCACTACGTAGGTGAGCAGGAAGATCACGATCAGGAAGGCCACCACGGTCACGATGGCCGGGTAGGTAAAGGCCAGCTTGACCTTCTGCACCAGCGCATTGCGGCGTTCAATGTAGTCGGCAAGGCGCGACAGCACGCGCGACAGCTGGCCGATCTGCTCGCCGGAAGCGACCAGTGCGCGGTAGATTTCCTGGAAGTCGCGCGGATGGCGCGACAGTGCATCCGACATCGACGAACCGCCCATCACTTCCGAGCGGATCGAGGCCACCAGGTCGCGCACGTAAGGACGCTCGGCCTGCTCCAGCAACGCGGTAAAAGCTTGCTCCAGCGGCAGGCCCGCTTCCAGCAGGCTGGCCAGCTGGCGCGTGAACAATGCCAGTTCGGTGGTGGACAGCTTTTCGCCGAAGCCGCGGCGCGCCGTGGCGCCGCTGGCGTCGACCTGGGCCGAGATGGCGTCGACCTTGATCGGCACCAGGCCCTGCGAGCGCAGGTCGGAGCGCGCGGAGCGGGCACTGTCGGCGTTGACCACGCCTTTCTTGCTGGCGCCTGTCGCATCGACGGCTTCATAACGGAAGGCCGGCATCGCTTAGTCCTTCGTCACGCGCAGCAATTCGGCCGGCGTGGTGACGCCCTGCTGCAACCAACGCTCGCCGTCTTCGCGCATGGTGGTCATGCCCTGCTGCTGGGCGGTGACGCGGATCTCGGCTTCCGAGGTGCGGTCGTGGATCTGGGCGCGGATATGTTCGTCCGTCTGCAGCAGCTCGTAAATGCCGACGCGGCCCTGGTAGCCGGTGTGGCCGCAGTTGTCGCAGCCCACGGCTTTCCACTGCGTGCCATCGAAGCTCTTGCAGACCGGGCACAGCTTGCGCACCAGGCGCTGGGCCAATACGCCGAGCAATGACGACGACAGCAGGAATGGTTCGATACCCATGTCCAGCAAACGGGTCACGGCGGCGGCGGCGTCGTTGGTGTGCAGGGTCGCCAGCACCAGGTGGCCGGTCAGCGATGCCTGCACCGCGATCTGCGCCGTTTCCAGGTCGCGGATCTCGCCGATCATGATGACGTCCGGGTCCTGGCGCAGGATGGCGCGCAGGGCCTTGGCAAAGGTCATGTCGATGCGGGCATTGACCTGGGTCTGGCCTACGCCTTGCAGGTCGTATTCGACCGGATCTTCCACCGTCATGATGTTGGTGGAAGTGTTGTTCAGCATGGACAGCGCGGCGTACAGCGTGGTCGTCTTGCCCGAGCCGGTCGGTCCGGTGACGAGCACGATGCCGTGCGGCTGGTTGATCAGGCTATTGAACTGCCCCATCATCTTTTCGCTCATGCCCAGGTGGGACAGGTCGAGGCGGCCCGCTTCCTTGTCCAGCAGACGAAGCACGGCGCGTTCGCCGTGGCCGGTCGGCAGTGTCGAGACGCGCACGTCCACCGGCTTGCCGCCCACGCGCAGGGTGATGCGGCCATCCTGCGGCAGGCGCTTCTCGGCGATGTCCAGCTGCGCCATGATCTTGATACGCGAAATCAGCGAACCGTGGATCGCCTTGCGCGGACGCACCACGTCGCGCAGCGCGCCGTCGACGCGGAAGCGCACCACGGAAGTCTGTTCGAACGGTTCGATGTGGATGTCCGATGCGCCGTCGCGCAGGGCTTGCGTCAGCAGCGCGTTGATCATGCGGATCACGGGCGCGTCGTCGGACGATTCCAGCAAGTCCTCGATAGCCGGCACGTCCTGCAGCAGCTTGGTCAGGTCCAGGTCGGAATCGAATTCTTCCGCCACCTGCGACGCGTCGCCGGAGGCGCTGGCGTATGCGCTGGCAATCGCCGCTTCGAGGTCGGCGCGCGACATGTGCTTGAGGTTGATGCGGCCGAAGCGGCGCGACACTTCCGCGATGGCGGAGGCGGGCGTAGCGGCCGACATCATCACGTCGACCGCGTGCTCGGCTTCGGCGCTGGGCTGGGCCAGCACCAGGAAGTCGCGCGCGAAGGCGTAGGGCAGGAGGTTCGTCATTGCTGCTGCTGTTTCTGTTCAGGCACGGTTGGAGCTGCAGGTGGTACCGGGCGTGCCAATTGGCCGCTGCCGGTTGGCTGGCCATTCTGCAGCACCGGCAGCATCGGCGCTCCCAGGTTCTGCACGGTGATGCTCGGCTCCGGCGCGGCCGCTTCCTGGGTCGCGCGCATGTAGTCGTAGCGGTCGGCGGTCAGGCTCATGCCCTGCTCGCGGTTGCGCACCACTACTGGGCGCAGGAACACCATCAGGTTGGTTTTCTTGCGGTTGCGCTTCTGGTATTTGAACAGGTTGCCGATCAGCGGGATATCGCCCAGACCCGGCACTTTTTCCACGCCGTCGCTGGAGTCGTCCTGGATCAGGCCACCCAGCACCAGGATCTGGCCGTCGTCGGCGATGATATTGGTTTCGATGGTGCGGTTCTTCAGGATCAGGCCATTCGTGTTTTGCGCCACCGAAGTGTCGATGCTCGAGCTCTCGTTGTAGATGGCCAGCTTGATGGTGCCGCCTTCGGAAATCTGCGGGCGCACTTTCAGCGTAATGCCGATGTCCTTGCGGTCGACGGTAGTGAACGGATTGCTGCTGGAACCGGAGGTGGTGGTAAAGGAGCCGGTCACGATCGGCACGTTCTGGCCGACCTTGATGGTCGCCACTTCGTTATCCAGCGTCAGCATGTTCGGCGTCGACAGGATATTGCTGTCGTCGTCCGCACCCAGCGCATGCGCCACGGCGCCCAGGCCCAGTTTGCCGTTCGCCAGCTGCTTGAAGATACCCAGGGTCAGGCCCGAGCCCGGCGCTTCGGCACCGGTCACGCCGTTGGCGAAGCCTTCCAGGTTGACCAGGCTATTGGCGCCGCCCACATTGTTGTAGGTGGTGGCGCCGCCGACACGGTAGGTGCGGCCGCTGCCTTGCAGGCCCGCCCATTGCACGCCGAACTCGGACAGCTTGGCGGCATTGACTTCGACGATCATCGATTCGATGTAGACCTGTGCACGGCGCACGTCCAGCTGGTCGATCACGGCGCGCAGGTTGCGGTAGACGGCTTCCGGCGCGGTGATGATCAAGGTGTTGGTGGTGGCGTCGGCCTGGATAAATCCACCCTGAGTGCTGAATGGACTGGACTGCGAGCCGCTGCGGCTGCCGCTTTGCAGGGCAGGATTCGTCGGGCCGTTCTGGCCGGTGCCCGATTGCGACGACTGGCCCATGCCAGTCTGGCTGGCCGGGTTGTTTCCGATGCCGCCAGCCTGGGAAGAAAGGCTGCCACTGCCTGACTGGCTGTTCGAGCTGCTGCCGCCGTCGCCCGACACCACGGAGCGCAGGGTTTCGGCCAGCTTGGTCGCCTCGGCGTTCTTCAGGTAGACCACATGCACATTGCCTGCCTGCTGGGTCGGCTGGTCCAGTTTCGCGATCAGGGACTTGGCCAGGTTGGCGCGCGCTGCCGACGGCGCACGCACCACCAGCGAGTTGGTGCGCGGGTCCGGCACCAGGTTCACGCGGCCGGAATCGCCGCCGGCGCCCGGTTCCATCAGCTTGTTGATCATGGCCGCCAGGTCGCTGGCGATGGCGTAGCGCACCGGCACCACGTCCATGTCGGCCGACGACGGGGCGTCGAGCGAAGCGATGATCTTGGCCAGGCGCTTCAGGTTGTCCGAATAATCGGTGATGACCAGGGTGTTGTTGCCCGGGTTGGCGTTGATGGTGTTGTTCGGCGTGATCAGCGGGCGCAGCACGGTGACCAGGTTGGCCGAGTTTTCATGGTTCAGGTGGAAGATCTGGGTCACCACCTGGTCGCCCTGCGGGTTTTTCTGGCCGCCGATCACGGTCGGCGAAGCCTGCAGCTTGGCTTCCGCTTCCGGCACCACCTTGGCGTAGCCGTCGCCGCTGACGATAGCATAGCCTTGCAGGCGCAGCGCGGAGGCCAGCAACTGGAAGGCTTGCGATTTGCTGATCGATTTTTCCGACACCAGGGTCAGCGTGCCCTTGACGCGCGGGTCGATCAGGAAGGTGATGTTGGTGTAGTGGCCGACGGCCTTGATCACCGATTCGATGTCGGCGCCGACGAAATTCAGCGCGGCTTCGTCATTGGGCTGGGCCCAGGCCGTGACCGGCGCGGCGGCGGGCGCCAGCGCGCAGCACAGCAGCGCCGCGGCGCTCAGGCGGCGCAGTGCCGGGAAGGAGGATGGGCTTGCAGTGTGTTTTTTCATTATCGGAACTCTAGTGCAATGACGTTTTTACCGCTATTCGGCTTCGGCTGGCCCAGCATGCTTAAAAGGGTGCCCAGCTGGTCTTCAAATCCTGCTGCTGCTTGCGCCTGGCCGGAAAACTGCAACCGGCCATGCTCGAACTTTCCTGCGCCGCTTAACAGCAGCGGTCCGCGCTGCGAATTCAGCGCCAGCGCGGCTTGCTGGCCCTTCCAGTCGAACGCCAGCTGGTAGCTGCCCAAAGGCTTCACCGGCGACATGCGCGACGACATCTCCTGCAATTCCAGCGTGGTGCGGCCATGCAGCGAGACCGCCTGCCCTTCGCGCACCAGCTGCAGCGAAGACCAGGACAGTTTCACACGGCCGCTGGGCGCCAGTGTATTCAGCGGCGCACCCAGACCTGCCAGCCCCTCGGCCGGCAGCATCAGGGCCGCCGGGCTGACATCCCAGCTGCTCAAGCCGCCGCGCAGCGTGACCGGCTGCGTCAGCGCATCCGGGTTCTCCAGCTGCATGTTCACGCTGCCGAACAGGATCAGCGGCGACAGGCGCCAGCTGAAACGTCCCGGCAGCAGCGGCGTCACCGCGCCATCCTTGCTGGCGGCGCCGCCGATGAAGGCGGAACCGCGCCACAGCGTACCCTGCGCATCACCCAGGGTCAAACGTCCGCCGCTCTGGCTTTCGACAATCTGTCCCATCCAGCTGGCCGGCAGGCAGACCAGCACGGTCACGCCCGCGCTGAGCACAATCGCCAGCAACCACAAACCGAAGCGCTTCATTGACCTGCGGACTCCTGGCGCAGCGTCAGGTTGGCATCCACCTGTCCCGCCGGGCCTTGCTGCGTCACGCTGCCTTCCTGCACCGTCACCCGCTGTTCGCGGCGCATCGCATCCAGCCAGGTCACCAGGCCGGCAAACGGCACGCCCTTGAATTCCACTTTAATGTAATCGCCCGTGACCGCCAGGTTTTGCGTGGTCAGGCCCATGGACTGCAGCCGCGCCGCCACACCATCCTTGGACAGGGGCTGCGGCTGCACCGCCGGCTGCGCGGCCAGCTGGGCCGCTTCCCCCGCCAGCGCCTGCATTTCCGCCAGTTGCTGGTTCATCTGCGGCAGCTCTTTTTCCAGCTTGCCGCGGCCGGTGAGCGCCGGGTCGATCAGCACGCCCCAGACCAGGCCGAGGGCCAGCACGGCGCCGCCGATGGAGAGCATGCGCTGTTCCTGCTCGGTGCGTACGCTCCACCAGGCCGCAGCATTGGCGCGGTAAGCGTTGATGGTGTCGTTCAGGCCAGCCATTATTTGCCCCCCGCTTTCACCATCCACACACCCGGGCCAGTCTCGCTGGCGCTCAGCTTGCGCTGCGCCAGCGCGGACTGCACCTGCGCCAGCGCGTTGGCGTCCACGCTATTCGGCTTGAACTTGATGGTCATGCTGCGTTCCTTGTACTCGATGCCGGCCAACGCTTCGCGGTTCGGCAGCACGGACAGCGCCTCGCCCACGGCGGCGCTCATATTGGTGAATTCATTGCTCGCGCCACCGCCGCCGGCGGCAGCACGGGCGCGGGCGATGTTCTGCCGCATCTGGTCGGCTGGGTCGCCGATCATCGGCTGGTTCGGATAGGCGGAACGGAACACCTGCGTCATGTTCTGGCGCACGGCGTCCGCTTCGCGCTTGAGGCGCAGCCATTCCCAGTTCATGCCGACGATGTTGACCAGCACGGCCGCGACGGCGATGCGCAGCGGCCATTTCCAGCGCTGCCATGCACGCGCCGAGGCGCCCGTCACTGCGCCCAGGCCGGCGGCCAGGTCGAACGACACCGCTTTCGCGGCGGCGACGCGGTGCGCCCAGTGATCTTCTTCCAGCGTGATGCCGGGCACGTGGCTGGCCGCGGCGGCGTATTCGGCATGCTGGGCCGGCGCAACGTACAGCGTGACCGGCGCCTCGCCCGCCAGTGCACGCAAAGTGTGCAGTGCGGATTCGGGCGCGTTCGGCAGGGTCAGGCCCAGACCTTCATACGGTGCGCTGCGCAAGGTCAGTTCAAGGCCGGCGTCATCCAGGCCCAGGGCGGCGGAAACGCTGCCCGGCGCCAGCGGCAGGCACAGTTGCACCGGCAGCGCCGACACCCCATGCGCGCCTTGCGCCACCAGGGCCTTGACCAGCACTTCCAGCCAGGCGCGGTTGGCCACAGCCACCACGCGCTCGTCGCTGTCGCCGCTGGCGGGAGCGAGGGCCAGCGCACAGTCGGCCGGGTCGCCCAGCACTTGTTCTTCCACCAGGTTGGGCAGGGCCGCCTTCAGCTTGGCGCCCGACAGCGGCGGCACTTTGACTTTCAGCAGCGAGACATCGGCGGCCGCCAGCAGCAGCACCACGCGGCGCGCGGACGACACCAGTTCACCCAGGTTGCCCAGCGCACCGGCGCCCTGCTGCATCACATTGCCGCCATCGCCCACCAGCGCAAACTGGCAGCTGGACGGCACGCCGTTGTCGGCGGCTGCGGCGCGGGCCGGATACCGAATGTAGAGTGTTGTCAAAGCTTGCCTTCCCTATTCCTTAAAATTCCCGTATCCACACTACTTTCGACCCTGCCGCCTCGCGCTGGATCAGCGACCAGGATGTCAGCTGCGCGCGGTCCAGGCGCACCCGGCTCCACACCAGGAAATAATCGCTGCGCACGGCCAGGTCGCTATCCTGCAGCAAGGGCTGCTTGCCCGACAGGAAGGCCTTGAAGTTGGCCACGTCCGTGAACGGCGAGCGCTTGCGCGAAACGACCAGGTTCTGCCCTTCCGACACCGAGCCGTTGATCAGCGCCCCCAGTACTTCCGCCGACGCCGTGTTGACGTTGAGCGGCGTCTGTTTCGGCAGGACGATCACAAACTCCCGCAGCCTTTCGATGGCTTTCTGGTCGAAGCCCGCCACCGACAGCAAATCCTCCACCCGCAATATCTTCATCGGCTGGCCGCCGCCCGGCGGCACTGGCTCGACATCCGGCGACGGCTGCACGCCTTGCTGCACCATCCCGGCGCCTTCACCGCGCACCACCTGCACCGCGACGGCCTTGGCCAGCGACTGGTCAAGTTGCAAGATTTGCAGCAGGCGTGCGAAGACGGCCAATTGCCGCTTGTTGATGCCGCCGCCCGCAGCCGTACTGGCCAGATTCGCAAGATTGTAGCGCGATTGCGCATCGAAATTCTGCCCGGAAAGGGTGGCATCGTACTTTTCGCCCTCGATCCGCTCGTGTTTTACCAGGTCGTCCAGCCGGGTATCGGCCAGCGGTGTGGCCCAGGTGTCGTCGGCGCGCGTCTGGGTGGGGTTGTTGCGCATCTCTTCGCGCAGGAAAAACCTTGAAAAATCAAGGCCGGCGCGCAGCATCCAGCGCGTCTGGAAATGCAGGCGCTGGTTTTCAATCGAGCGCACCTGCACCTGCTGCTGCCAGAACAGGCTGGCCACGATCGTCACGGCCAGGGTGGTGAGCAGTAGTGCCGTAACAACAGCTACCCCGCGCTGGCGGACAGGAAGGCCCCGTTTCATACGGCCCCCAACAGGAATACCTTGGTCAGCGGCGTAGGCTGGCCCTGGATTTGCAGCGAAACTTCCAGCCCGGTCGACCCTTCGGCGCGCTGGACCTGGCCTGGCGGCGTGACGGTGCCGGGCGGATTGCCTCCGGTGCCCGGGTTCGGCGTGCCTTTGCCCTGGCAGGCGCGCGGGTCGGGATCGGCGCAGGCCGGGGCGCCGCCATCCTGCGGCACGGCAATCGAGGTCGAAGAATTCTGCGGCTGCTTCCAGCCGCCGCCCTCCCACACCCGCACCTGCATGCTGTCGACGCCGGAATACAAGCCCACAGTCGCTTGCGCGCCGGCCTGGCCGATGGCCGCCTGCCATAAGGAATCGAGCTGCCCCAGGTCGCGCGTGAGCGACGACTCGCTGCGCGACAGTACGCCGTCGCGAATGACATAGCTAATCACCTGCAATTGCGATGGGGCGTTTTCTGGCAATACGGTACGAATGAAAATCAGGCGGTTGTTATCGGCCATGATGTTCTGGTGCTCGCGCAGCAGCGGCTTGTCGGCGATCTGCTCCAGGTCACTTTGCAGCTGGGCGAACGTGAGCTGCAGGCCGCGTGTCTGCTCCATGGCCTGGGTCAACTGCTCGCGCGAACGCACGATGGTGTCCAGGCCGCGCCAGCCCATGACGGCGACAATGGCCATCACCGTGATCGCCACCAGCAGTTCGATGAGAGTAAAGCCGCGCGTGTTCTTCATTCCTGCAGCACCATTTGCGACAGCGTGGCGATGCGCCGTTCGGGCGCGCTGGCTTCATACACGGTGACGTCGACTTCACGCAGGCGCGGATTCTGCGTCGGGATCACTTCTTCCTCGCAGATCAGGTGCAGGTCCGCTTGCGGGCATTCGAAGCTGGTCTTGCCGGTGGCCGGCCAGCTCTTGGCGAGGCGAATCTGCACCAGCCTGTTTTCGGCCGACCATGTGGCCATCATATTGGTGCGCAGGCTGTCGCTGTTCTGGGTCAGGCTGCCCATGGCGCGCAAGGCTGCGCCGAGCGCCGTGCCGACAATCAGCAGCGCCACCAGCACTTCCAGCAAGGTAAAGCCTCGTTGCCGCATTCTTCAATCCACTGTGAAATGGCCGACGCCGTCGGCGCGGATGGTGGCGCGCAAATCACCGCTGGCCAGGGTCAGCGTGAAAGGGCGGTCGACCGGCTCGCGGCCGAAGACAATGCGCATATTGCCGGGCACATTGGTCGGCGGGTCGAGCAGCAAGGTCACCGGCGCCAGGTCAAAGGGGCGTTCGCGCAGCATATCGTCCTGCAACAGCGGATCCCAGGTCTTTTCATTGCGCACCAGGAAGCGGTAGCTGTCCGTGCCCGCTTCGAAGGCGACCGGACGGTTGCGCACGATGGCTTCATCGCGCGCCAGCTGCAGCAGGAGCGCAATACGCTGCGCTTCCTTCTGCATGGCCTTGGCCTGGCTGGGCGCAACGCTCATCACGGTCAGGCCGAGCGTAATGCCGATGATGACCAGCACCACCAGCAGCTCGATCAGCGTAAAGCCGTGCTGGCGGGCCTTAGATTTCCCAGGAGCCGATATCAGCATCATCGCCGGTGCCGCCTGGCTGGCCGTCGGCGCCATACGAGAACACATCGACTTCACCTTTTATGCCAGGGGACAGGAACTGGTAGTTATTGCCCCATGGGTCCTTCGGCATTTTTTCCAGGTATGGCGCCTTCCAGCCATTGGCCGCAGGGCCGGCGGTCGGTTTGACCATCAAGGCCTGCAGGCCCTGTTCCGTGGTCGGATAGCGCTGGTTGTCCAGCTTGTACATCTTCAGCGCCTGCATGATGGTGGAGATTTCAACCTTTGCCGCAGCGGTTTTGGACTCGCCAACGCGGTTGATCACCTTAGGCAGCACCAGTGCAGCCAGCACGCCCATGATCACCACCACCACCATGATCTCGATCAGCGTAAAACCGCGCGCGCGGCGTTTGCTTGATATTTGCATAAGATTCACTAAAAATTAAACTGCTGCGAGTATAAGTGATTCAATCGTGCTTGCGTCCAATTGTGCCGATATGGCGCAACACTCCGTCGTTGGAGCCGGCAATGTTCGACGGCACGGCTTCCAGCGGCTTCACCGCCGGGGTCTCGGAAACGAAAGGCTTGATGCCCAGCGCTTCGTCCACTTCTTTAGGATAGACGATCTGGCCGCGGGTGATCACGGCGGAGACCTTGCGCACGTCTTCAATATTCCTGGTCGGGTCGCCGTCCACCAGCACCAGGTCGGCCAGCTTGCCGGTTTCGATGCTGCCGCGTTCCGCGCTGGTGCGGGTGTAGCGCGCGCCGTTGCGGGTGGCGACCTGCAGCGCCTCGGCCGGGGTCAGGCCGGCTTTCACCAGCAGCGCCAGTTCCGAATGCAGGGTGAAGCCGGCCAGGTCGTCGGTGCCCGCCACTATAGGCACGCCGGCCTTATACATGATGCCGACGAACTGCACCATCTTGTTGAAGGATTTGTCGTAGCGCGCCTGGGTGGCGGCATCCGGGATCTTCATGGTGCCGACGTGGAAGCCGCGCGCCACGTCGGGCGGCATATTGCCTTCCACCGCTGCCCATGGCTCGTTGACGTCGCCGTCCTTCTGTTTCAGGAAAGCGAAAGCGGACAGGGTCGGGTCGATCGCGATCTGCTTCTTCTTCAGCGTGGCAAGGAAGTCTTTCACTTCTTTCGAATTGAAGTCCAGGCCTGCCACTTTTTCAGCCGGCAGGTAGAAGCGTTCCAGGCTGCGCGTCTCTACCCCCGGCTTGAACAGGAAATTCAGCATCACCTGGTTGATGTGCTGGATTTCGTCGTAGCCGGCGTCCAGCGCCTGCTGGGCGCGCAGGCCGGCCGGGATGTGGCCGGACACGCGCATGCCGCGCAGGTGGGCGTATGCCACGGTGTCCTTCAGGATCTCTTTCGGGAAGGAGTTATAGATCTTCAGCTGCGGGTAGCCATGCTCGGCGTACCAGTCGATGGCACGCTTGGACTGATCCAGCGTCTTGACCACGAAGCCGCCGTTGGAAGAGTAAGGGCTTTCGCCTTCCAGGAAGCCGGCCGGCACGATTTGCGGCGCCAGCAGCTTGCCATCCGCCGTTTCATCGATCATCAGCTGCAGCTGCGCATTGTCGTTGCCCATGTCGCGCAACGAGGTCACGCCGGCGGCCACGTGCAGGGCGCCTTCCCAGCGCGTGATATGGCCGTGCATGTCGAACAGGCCCGGCAGCACGATACGGCCGCCGGCATCGATTTCATTGGCGGCGCCGCGCACCTCGGTCCCGGCCGGCACGATGGCGCTGATGCGGCCGCGCAGCAGGTAGATGTCGGACGCTGCGCCGACGGTGGCCTTGTTGCTGTCGAAGATGCGGGCATTCTTCACCACGGTCAAGCCGGGCAGCGGATGCTGCAGCTTCGCCGCCAAATCGTTCAGCAGCTTGGCTTCGGCGGTTTTCTGGCGTTCGGCCAGCAGCTTGCCGTTATCCTGCCAGCCTTCAACCGCAAAAACGAAAGTGCCCGGCGCCACCGCCGCGAACAGCGAAGGATTGGCGCCCTTGGTGATCCACAGGAATTTCGGGCTCAGGCCAAGGCCGGTCTGCGCCACCAGCTGCACCTGCTGGGTCTGGCCATTCGGGCCGCTGACCTGCACTTCGTCGAGCACCATCTGCTTCAGTGTGCCGTTCGGCAGCAGCGCAATGCTGGCCGACGGCGTCTTCGCCAGGGCGCCGATGGCGCGCGAATCGGCTTCGAAACTGCCGTTCAGCGGCACGTACACGGCCGCGCCGCTGACATCCTTGGCGCCCGCCTCGCTGGTGGACTGCCACTGTGCCTTGCCGCCTTTGCGTTCGAAGTGCTCATCCACCACCGCGCCGAAAGTCGAATTGCCTTTGACGTGGTATTCGGACATGGTGCCGTCGGCGGCCAGGCGGAATTCCTCCGTCAGTTCGGGGCCGCGGCCATTGTCCTTGTAAATGTAGCGAACCTTGGTCAGCCCGTCATCGTGGTTTTCCACCACCTGCTCGCCCATCTGCTTGCCGTTGTTCTCGGAAATGAACACGTAGCGGGTGGTTTGCGTGACCGCTGCCTGTGCGAACGCACTAGCGACAGCCAGCGCCATGACGGCTGAAACTCGCTTCATTGATAGGTCTCCTCAGTTTTTTAGGGATGTTGTGCGCCGCAGACCGGGCATGCCTCGTTGCGGCCGATGCTGATGCTATTCCATTCCATGCGCAAGCCGTCCAGCAGCAGCAAGCGGCCGGACAGCGATTCGCCGATGCCCATCACCAGCTTGAGCGCTTCGGCGGCCTGCATGGCGCCGACCACGCCCACCAGCGGCGCGAACACGCCCATGGTGGAGCAGGCCACGTCCTCGAAAGGCTGGTCTTGCGGGAACAGGCAGGAGTAGCATGGCCCTTCGGTGCGGGTATCGAAGACGCTCACCTGGCCGTCAAAGCGGATCACGGCGCCGGAGACCAGCGGCACGCGATGCGCCACACAGGCGCGGTTGACGGCATGGCGGGTCTTGAAGTTGTCGGTGCAGTCGAGCACCACGTCGTGCTGCGCCACCAGCGCCGCCAGGCGCGCATCGTCCACCCGTTCCACCAGCGCCGTCACATGGCATTCCGGGTTGATGGCATTCAGGGTTGCGCGCGCCGATTCCGCCTTGGGCTGGCCGACACGCTCCGTGGTGTGGGCAATCTGGCGCTGCAGGTTGGTGAGGTCGACGCTGTCATGGTCGACGATGGTGAGCTGGCCGATGCCGGCCGACGCCAGGTAGAGCGAAGCCGGCGAACCCAGGCCGCCGGCGCCGATCACCAATGCCCTGCCGTTCAATATCGCTTGCTGCCCCTCGATGCCGATTTCATCGAGCAGGATATGGCGTGAATATCGCAGCAGCTGCTGGTCGTTCATTGCGCGGCGGCGAGTTCAGGCTTGGCCGTTTTCACCGGCAGTCCTTTGAAATGGCGCAGCGCCTGTTCCAGCTGGAAATCGTCCTTGCCGCCGAAATCGAAAGGCTTCTGCTTTTTCGCAGCGGACAGCAGGCGCTGTTCCTCTTCCAGCTCGTCGCGGCGGATGTGGCCTTGCTGCTCCTGCTCCCCTTCGGCGTTGGCCAGGTGCTTCTGCAGGTCGGATTCCCGCAAGCGCAGGCTGTTGATGGCGTCGCCTTCTTCCGTTTCGTCGACCGCCACGTCAGGCACGATGCCCTTGGCCTGGATGGCGCGTCCTTTCGGCGTGAAATAGCGCGCAGTGGTCAGCTTGACAGCCGAATCAGCGGTAATCTGGCGCAGCGTCTGCACCGAGCCTTTGCCGAACGTCTGCGAACCCATGATGATGGCGCGCTTGTAGTCCTGCAGCGCGCCGGCCACGATTTCGGAGGCCGAGGCGGAGCCGCCATTGACCAGCACCACCATCGGCACCGTCTTGAACACCGCCGGCAGCTTGGCCAGCGGGTCGCTGCCGCTGCGGCTGGAGTAGTTGTCGGACGTCGCGTGCAAGGACTGCTTGGAATCGGCCAGCTGGCCGTCGGTGGACACCACCAGCGCATCCTTCGGCAGGAAGGCCGCCGACACGCCGACCGCGCCCTGCACCACGCCGCCCGGGTCATTGCGCAAATCCAGCACCAGGCCCTTGATGTTCGGATCCTTGGCGTAGATGGCGTTCAGCTTTTTCGCCATGTCTTCCACCGTCGGTTCCTGGAATTGCGAGATGCGCAGCCAGGCATAGCCCGGTTCCACCATCTTCACCTTCACGCTCTGCTGGCGGATCTCTTCGCGCACGATGGGAATCAGCAGCGGCTTGTCTTCATTCTTGCGCGAGATGGTCAGCACCACCTTGGTGCGGGGCTCGCCGCGCATTTTCTTGATCGCCTCATCCAGCGACAGGCCTTTCAGCGGCTGGCCATCGAGGCGGGTAATCAGGTCGCCCGGCTTGATGCCGGCGCGCCAGGCCGGCGAATCCTCGATCGGCGCCACTACCTTGATATAGCCGTCTTCCGTGCCCACCTCGATGCCGATGCCAACGAACTTGCCGTTGATCGACTCGCGCATTTCCTTGAATGCGGCCTTATCGAGATAGGTGGAGTGCGGATCGAGGGAAGACACCATGCCTGCGATGGCGTCCTGCAGCAGCTTCTTGTCGTCGACCTGTTCGACGTAGTCGGATTTGATCAGGCTGAAGACTTCGGTCAGGGTGCGCAGTTCTTCCAGCGGCAATGGCGAACCTGGCCTCTGCGCAAGGGCTGAAAACTGCATCGAGACGGCGATACCCGCCGCCATACCAAGGCCAACCAGGCCCAGACTCTTCGTTTTGTTGCCCATTGATTGCTTTCCGCCGCTAGAACTTGACCCACCCGGCCGGATCTATCGGCTTGCCCTGGTGGCGCATTTCAAAGTATAAACCCGATTCTTCGTAACCGCCGGTATTTCCGACGGTGGCGATCACTTCGCCCGCTTTCACCACGTCGCCGGCCCGTTTCAGCAGCGACTCGTTGTAGCCGTAGCCGCTCCAGTACTGGCCGCCGTGGTCGATGATAATGAAATTGCCATAACCGCGCAGCCAGCTTGCATGCACCACGCGGCCCGCCGCCACGGCGCGCACTTCGGCGCCGGCATTGGCTTTGACTACCATCCCTTTCCAGGCCACGCCATCGGCGTTCTTGCTGCCGAAACGTTTTTCCACCTTGCCGGAGACCGGCATCGGCAGATCGCCTTTCAGGCGGGCAAAGACGCCGTCCGGCACCACGGGCGCCAGCGCCACCTCGGATGGACGCGGCGATTTCTCGTCGCGCTGCTCGGCAGCTTCCTGCCGCGAGGCCACTTTCGGTTCTTCTTCGACCGGCAGCGGCTTCGGCGCCGGCTTGCCGGCTTTTTTTGCTTCCTGCGCCAGGCGCTCGCGTTCAGCCTGCGCCTTGGCGCGGGCCAGGGCGCGCGCTTCCGCCTCAGCCTTGGCCTTGGCGGCGCGTTCGGCGGCCAGCTTTTCCTGGCGGGCTTTTTCGGCGGCGGCAATGCGCGCCTGTTCTTCGATCAGCTTGTTCAGCTTGTCGACCAGGTTGTCCAGGCGCTGGGCGTCCTGCTCCATGCGGCCGGCCTCCTTGCGCTGGCTGGCCAGCTTCTTGGACAAGGTGGCCAGGGTCGCGGCGCGGCGGCCCTTTTCCTGTTCGAGTTTGGCTTTCTGCTGCTTTTCCTCTTCCGCGATTTCGTCCAGCTCCTGCTTGGACTCTTGCGCCTCGGCCTGGTTTTCTTCGACTTTTTTCAGGTTGGCGCGCAGCGAATCGAGCAATTTGGCCTGCGACTGCGAGACGTAGGCCATCAGCTGCAGTTCGCGGTTGATGCGGTTCGGGTTGTCGCCCGACAGCAGCAGCTTGATGCGGTCTTCATTGCCGGCCAAGTACTGCTCGCGCAGCAGCTTGGCCAGCTGTTGCTTCTGTGCCGCCACGGTGGCGGACAGGCGCAGCTGTTCGGCGGCCAGTTCGGCCACCCGGCTATTGATCTGGGTTTGCTCCGCCGCCAGATCGCGAAGGGTGCGGTTGGCGTCGGAAATGGCGGCCTCCGACTCGGCCAGCGTATCGGCCGCGTCGTCCTTGGCGCTCTCGGTCTTGCCGATTTCCGTTTTCAGTTCGGCCAGCTTGCGCGCCAGCGCCGCCCGCTCCGTCTCGGCCGCGGCTTTTTGCTTGCTGCGCTCGGTCGGCTTCGGTGCGGCGTAGGAGCCGTGGGCTGCGCCCAGCGCCAGCACGATTGCCAGCGCCAGGCCGCGTACGGCGCGGCGAGTCGGATGAACCGCCACGGGGCTTACTTGGCCTTGCCCTGGTTGGCCACGGCAGCCTGGGCGGCGGCGATGGCGGCTGGGTCACCCAGGTAGTAATGCTTGATTGGCTTCAGGTCGGCATCCAGTTCGTACACCAGCGGCTGGCCGTTCGGGATGTTCAGGCCGACGATTTCCGCGTCGCTGATACCATCTAGCATCTTGATCAGGGCGCGCAGGCTGTTGCCGTGGGCCGAAATCAGGATCTGCTTGCCGGCCTTGATGGCTGGAGCGATTTCTTCGTTCCAGGCTGGCATCACGCGCGCCACGGTGTCTTTCAGGCATTCGGTGAGCGGGATGGCTTCCTTCGGCAGGCCGGCGTAGCGCGGGTCGTTGAAGGAGGTGCGGGCGTCGCCGGCTTCCAGCGCTGGCGGCGGAATATCGTAGCTGCGGCGCCATACCAGCACCTGCGCATCGCCGAACTTGGCTGCGGTTTCGCCCTTGTCCAGGCCTTGCAGGGCGCCGTAGTGACGCTCGTTCAGGCGCCAGTCATGCTTGATCGGCACGTACATCTCGTCCATTTCATCCAGGGTCAGCCACAGGGTGCGAATGGCGCGCTTGAGCACGGAGGTATAGCACAGGTCGAAGGAGAAGCCGGCATCTTTCAGGATTTTGCCAGCGGATTTGGCTTCGTTGACGCCTTTTTCGGTCAGGTCCACGTCGGTCCAGCCGGTGAAGCGATTTTCCAGGTTCCAGGTGGACTCGCCATGGCGCATGAATACGATTTTATACATAGAGCTATAAGAATAGAGTTGGAAATGGGTGAAAATCGCCGCCGAAGCCACGAACAAGCATCTATTTTATAATGCTGGGATTGAGTTCAACCATTGGAATCCCGTGAAATTCTTCATCGACAATATTTTTCTGATCGCCATCGTCCTTTTGTCCGGCGGCGCCCTGCTCTTCCCTGCCCTGACCCAGCGCGGTAAAAAAGCCTCGCCGGCCGAGGTCACCCTGCTGATCAACCGCAGCAAAGCCACCGTGCTCGATGTGCGCGCCAAGGACAAGGCCGAAGGCCGTATCATCGACTCCAAGCACATCCCACTGGCCGAACTGGGCAACCGCATGGCCGAACTGAACAAGTTCAAGGACAAGACCCTGGTGGTGGTATGCGATAAAGGGATCAGCGCCTTCAGCGCCGCCCGCATGCTGGAAAAGTCCGGTTTCTCCGACGTTGTCGTGATGGAAGGCGGGATCGATGCCTGGAAGGCACAAAACTTGCCGCTGACAAAGTAAAGGAGAGGCCATGACTGCCAACGTTACCATGTACAGCACCCTGGTGTGCCCGTATTGCGTGCGCGCCGAACGTTTGCTGGAGAGCAAGGGTGTCACCGCCATCAACAAGATCCGCGTCGACCTCGACCCGGCCCAGCGCCAGCTGATGATGGAAAAGACCGGCCGCCGCACCGTGCCGCAGATCTATATCGGCGACACCCACGTGGGCGGTTTTGACGATTTGTACGCTTTGGACCAGGCGGGCGGCCTCGACCCCTTGTTAAAAGGTTAAACGCCCCCAAATACAACGGAGTGGCGGGCAAAACGTTGGAAGATAATTCAGTTTTGCTACAATTGCCGTCGCGTTTGAATGGGCTTACCCCCCGTGGCCTGGACAAGCATTAACTATATAACTGATACGAAAGCGTTCCATGTCTGAAGAAAACCTGCAACCTGTGTTCCAAATTCAACGCGTCTACCTGAAAGACATGTCGCTGGAACAGCCGAACTCCCCATCGATCTTCCTGGAACAGGAAGCCCCTTCGATCGAAGTGGCGCTGGACGTGAACGCTGAGCCGCTGTCCGAAGGCATCTTCGAGTCCACCGTGACCGTGACCGTGACCGCCAAGGTCAAAGACAAGGTCGCTTTCCTGGTCGAAGGCAAGCAAGCCGGCATCTTCGAAGCCCGCAACATTCCAGCTGAGCAGCTGGACCCACTGCTGGGCATCGGCTGCCCGAACATTGTGTACCCGTACCTGCGTTCGAACATCGCCGACATGATCACGCGCGCCGGCTTCCCTCCGATCCACCTGGCCGAAATCAATTTCGAAGTGTTCTACCAGCAGCGCCTGGCAGCTATCGCCCAGCAGCAAGCCGCCGGCGCCAGCGCCGTCGAAGGCTCGGCAACTGTGCAGTAATACTTCTGCGATACTATTGGGGGACCACGGTTCCCCGGCATGCAAAGGCCCCCGCGGGCCTTTGCGCATTTTTGAGGCCTTTTTGCATGAATTTACGCCGCTTTGTCGCCATTGCCACCGCGCTGCTGGCTTGCGCCAGCGCCCAGGCTATCGACTTCCGGACGGTCGGCGCCAATCCTGCCATCCTGTATGGCGGGCCATCGACCAGGGCTGCCAAGCAGTACATCGTGCCGTCCGGCGCCCCGCTGGAAATCGTCCTGACCTATGGCGAATGGGTCAAGGTACGCGATATGAGCGGCGACCTGGCCTGGACCGAGGCCAAGGGCCTGAGCGCCAAGCAGCGCAATGTGATCGTGCGCAGCGCCAACACCAAGGTACGCGGTGCAGCGGACGACACCGCGCCGGTGGTCTTCATCGCCGACAAGGGGGTGCTGCTGGAACTGGCCGAGCCTGCCAATAATGGCTGGACCAAGGTGAAGCACCGCGATGGCCTGGTGGGCTACGTGCACAGCAACGACATCTGGGGCTACTGATGACCAACCGTAAGATCAGCGTCCTGGGCGCCGGCGCCTGGGGCACGGCTGTCGCCATCGCCGTCGCGGCCCGCCATGACGTGGTGCTGTGGGGCCGCAATGCCGAAGCCATGGCCGAAATGGCCACGGCACGCGACAACACCGATTACCTGCCAGGCTATCCATTCCCGCCAGCGCTGAAAGTCACCGCCGATTTCGATGCCGCGGTGGCCCACGCCGGCCAGGATGGCTTGCTGATCGCGGCCTGCCCGGTGGCCGGCCTGCGTCCGCTGCTGCATGCGCTGAAAGGCAAGGCCATCCCGAACATCGTCTGGCTGTGCAAGGGCTTTGAATACGACACCGGCATGCTGCCGCACCAGATCGTGCGCGAAGTGCTGGGCGATGCGGTGCCGGCCGGCGCCTTGTCCGGCCCCTCGTTTGCGCAGGAAGTAGCGAAGGGCCTGCCATGCGCGCTGACCATCGCCTCGTCCAATGCCGCCCTGTGCGAACTGGTGGTAAGCGCCGTCCACGGCGGCACCATGCGCGTCTACTCCAGCGACGACATCGTCGGTGTGGAAGTGGGCGGCGCGGTGAAGAACGTGCTGGCCATCGCCACCGGCGTGGCCGACGGCATGGGCCTGGGCCTGAATGCACGCGCCGCGCTGATCACGCGTGGCCTGGCCGAGATCACCCGTCTCGGCACCGCGCTGGGCGGACAGGTGGAAACCTTCATGGGACTGACCGGCATGGGCGACCTGATCCTCACCTGCACCGGCGACCTGTCGCGCAACCGGCGCGTGGGCCTGGGCCTGGCGCAAGGCAAATCGCTGGAAACCGTGGTCAATGAACTGGGCCATGTAGCCGAAGGTGTGCCTTGCGCGAAAGCCGTGCGCGAACTGGCGCGCCGTCTTGGCGTTGAGATGCCGATCACCAATGCAGTGGCCAGCGTGCTGTTCGACGGCCTGCAGCCGGCCGACCTGGTGCAGGGCTTGATGGCGCGCGATCCGCGCGCCGAGCAACCGACTATCAAGTAGCCGCAGCGGCAGCCTCCGCCTATAATCGCCCCATGTCTTTCGGCAAGAGGCGATTATGAGCAGCTTCGCAGTGGCGACAGCCAGCCTGGCTATCGATTCCGTAGTGTCCGAAAAGTGGCAGCAGGTCCTGGACTTGATCGCCAGCCTGGTGCGCGTGCCTGCCGCCCTGATCATGCGCGTCGAGCCGCCGCATATCAAAGTCTTCCTGTCCAGCCATTCGGCCGGCAACCCCTACGAAGTGCACGAAGAAGCGCCGCTGAACACTGGCCTGTACTGCGAGACCGTGATGGCGCAGCGCAAGCAACTATTGGTACCCAATGCGCTCAGCGATCCCAACTGGAATCAGAATCCCGACATCAAGCTCGGCATGATTTCCTATCTGGGACTGCCCCTGGTCTGGCCGGATACCCACGTCTTCGGCACCATCTGCGTGCTCGACCGCAAGGAAAACGCTTATTGCGAGCTGCATATGCGCCTGCTCGAACAATTCCGCGGCATCGTCGAGCGCGACCTGAGCCAGATCTTCCAGCGCGCACAGCGCGCCCATGACGACCAGCAGCTGCGTGCCGAAGAAGCCGAACGGGTGCGCGCCGAGTTTGCCGTCCTGCGCGCCGGCGAGCAGCGCGCGCTGCAGCAGCTGCAGCAGTTGAACAATCATCTTGAAGAGCGCGTCGCCGAACGCACCGCCGAGCTGCAAAAGGCGATCGGGCAAATCGTGGCGGCGGAAAAAATGGCCACGGTCGGCCGCCTCGTCAGCGGCATCGCGCACGAACTGAACACGCCACTCGGCAATATCATGCTGGGCGCCAACTCGCTCTCCGACCGCCTGGCCGCGATCGGCCAGCAAGCCGACGAGCGCCGTTTGACGCAGGGAGGACTGCAGCAATTTCTGGACGACAGCCGCCGGGCCTGCGAAGTCATCGAGCGCAATGGCAGCCGGGCGGGCGAACTGATCGCCAGTTTCAAACAGGTGGCGGTCGACCAGGACCGCCAGGAACGGCGCAGTTTCCAGCTGGACCAGGCCGTCGCCAACCTGGTGCGCGCCCTGGGGCCAACCCTGCGGCGCGGCGCCTTGCAGCTGGAGGTGGACATTCCGGGCGGCTTGCAGCTGGATAGCTATCCCGGCCATGTCGAGCAGATCCTGGCCAAGCTGGTCGACAATTCCATTACGCACGCCTTTAACGGACGCGCAGGCCGGCGCGCGCGCATCAGCGCCACGCGGCACGGCGCAGATGTCGAGCTGGTGTACGAAGACAATGGCTGCGGCATTGACCCGGCCATCCAGCCGCGCGTGTTCGATCCCTTCTTTACCACGCGTATCGGCGAAGGGGCCCAGGGACTGGGGCTGGCCGTGGTGCAAAATGCAGTACAGGCCATGCTGAAAGGCAGCGTGACCCTGCAAAGCAAACCGGGCGAAGGCGTGCGCTTTACCTTCGTGCTGCCGCTCAATCCGCCAGCAAAATAGTCAGCAACAGGAGTGAATCGGCGTTTGCCCGCAAGGAGTGGGGCGCGCCGCCCTCCAGGTAGAGCAGTTCGCCCGCGCGCAGGAGCGCGGTGCGGCCGTGGGCGTCGAACGCCACTTCCCCTTCCAGGCATTGCAGCGTGATCTGGCCGCGCACCGCGTGTTCCGCCAAGGCGCGGCCCGCGGGCACGGTCATGCGGATCAACTCCATCTGCTGCGTCTTGGCCAGCGCAATGGAAGAAAACTGCGACAAGCTTTCACCGGCCTCGCGGCCGATCCGGACCACCTGGCCCGATGTTGCATGTGGTAGCGCCATATGCCCTCCCTGGATTGAGCCAATGATAGCAGCAGGCGCCCCGGCGCTTTATTTCTGTTCGCCGCCGATGAAGCGGTAGATGCCGGCGCCCACGGCGGCGCCCAGCAGCGGCGCCACCCAGAACAGCCACAGCTGCGCAACAGCCCAGCCGCCCACGTACAGCGCCACGCCGGTGCTGCGCGCCGGGTTGACCGAGGTATTGGTGACGGGGATCGAAATCAGGTGGATCAGGGTCAGGCACAGGCCGATGGCGATCGGCGCAAAGCCGGCCGGCGCGCGCTTGTCGGTAGCGCCCAGGATCACGACCAGGAAGAAGGCCGTCATCACGACTTCAGTCACCAGGGCGGCGACCAGGCCGTAGCCGCCCGGCGAATGCTCGCCGTAGCCGTTGGAAGCGAAACCGGCCGCCACATCAAAGCCTGCCTTGCTGCTGGCGATCAGGTACAGCACGGCGCCCGCAGCCAGGCCGCCCAGCACTTGCGCCACGACGTAGCCCGGCAAATCCTTGGCCGGGAAGCGGCCGCCCAGGCACAGGCCCAGCGATACGGCCGGGTTCAAGTGGCAGCCGGAAATGTGGCCGATGGCGTAGGCCATGGTCAGCACCGTCAGGCCGAAGGCCAGCGCCACCCCGTGCAAGCCAATCCCCACGCCGGGGAATGCCGCAGCCAGGACCGCGCTGCCGCAGCCGCCCAGCACCAGCCAGAAAGTACCAAAGAATTCCGCACCCAGTTTTTGCATCTCTGCCTCCATTGACAGTTGGTAATTGTGCAAACAGACTAACGATAAATAGCGGAAATGACAACAGTGCCGCACAGAATTTCACTTGTGTTACCAAAGTAATTGCAATAAAGTAAATCCATGAGCAAGAATTCTTTTGAGGAGATGAACTGTCCCATCGCCCAGACCCTGGAACAGGTCGGCGAGTGGTGGACCTTCGTCATCCTGCGCAATGCGTTTTGCGGCATGAGCCGCTTCCAGGATTTCCAGCGCCACCTGGGCATCAGCACCAGCATCCTGGCGCGGCGCCTCGAAAAGCTGGTGGAGAACGGCATCCTGCTGCGCACGCCAAGTACAGACGACGCCCGCGTCGTCCATTACCACCTGACGGCCAAGGGCCGCGCGCTCTCGCCCATCCTGGCGGCGATGACGCAGTGGGGCGAGCAATGGGCGCCCAGCCCGCAGGGCCCGCGCCTGACCATGGTGGAGAAAGCCAGCGGCCTGCCGGTAGCCGGCGTCGGCATCCTCGCCGCCGATGGGCGCGAACTGCAAGCAGACGACATCACCACGGTGGCCGGCCCCGGCGCCGACGACAAGACGCGCGACTTGCTGCGCATGAGAGAGGAGACTGCATGACCGTTGAAAAAGTCTGGCTGAAGTCCTATCCCGAAGGCATTCCCGCCACCATCGATCCCGACCAGTATGCTTCGCTGCCGCACCTGCTGGAGGAATCGTTCTCCCGCTTCGCCGAGCGCAAGGCTTACGCCTGCATGGGCAGCAGCATGAGCTACCGCGAATGGGACCGCCATTCGCGCAACCTGGCGGCATGGCTGCAGCAACGCGGCCTGGCCAAAGGCGCCCGGGTCGCAGTGATGATGCCGAATGTGCTGCAGTATCCGGTCGCCGTGGCGGCCGTGCTGCGCGCCGGCTTCACCGTGGTCAACGTCAACCCGCTGTACACCGCGCGCGAACTGGAACACCAGCTGGCCGATTCCGGCGCAGAGGCAATCTTCATCCTGGAAAACTTCGCCAGCACGCTGGAGAAGGTGCTGCCGCGCACACAGGTCAAACACATCGTGGCCGCCAGCATGGGCGACCTCCTGGGCGTTGCCAAGGGGCCGCTGGTCAACTTTGCAGTGCGCAAGGTAAAGAAGCTGGTACCCGCATTCAGCCTGCCGGGCGCAGTGCCGTTCAAGGATGCCTTGCGCAGCGGCGCCGGGCATGCATTGCACAAGCCCGAACAGGGCCACGACGACATCGCCTTCTTGCAGTACACGGGCGGCACCACCGGCCTCTCAAAAGGCGCCGCCCTGACCCACCGCAACGTGATCGCCAATATGCTGCAGAACGATGCATGGGCCGGCCCGGCGCTGTTCAAGGCCGGCGCCGGCCAGCAGGTCGTGACCGTGTGCGCGCTGCCGCTGTACCACATCCTCGCGCTCAATGCCTGCATGCTGATGGGCGCACGCTGGGGCGCCATGAACCTGCTGATTCCGAACCCGCGCGACATGGCGGGCTTCGCGCGCGAACTGGCGAAGTACCGCGTCAACTTCTTCCCCGGCGTGAATACCCTGTTCAACGCTTTGCTGAACCAGCCGGAGCTGGCCAAGGTCGATTTCTCCGGCCTGCGCATTACCCTGGGCGGGGGCATGGCGGTGCAGCAGGTGGTCAGCGAACGCTGGCTGCGGCTGACCGGCAGCCCTATCCTGGAGGGCTACGGGCTGTCCGAGACCTCGCCCACGGCCACGCTCTGCCGCCCCGACCAGCAAGGCTTCAGTGGCACCATCGGCCTGCCCGTGCCCTCCACCGAAGTGGCGATCCTGGACGACGACGGCAAGCCACTGCCCTTTGGCCAGCCCGGCGAAATCGCGATCCGCGGTCCGCAGGTCATGTCCGGCTACTGGCGGCGCCCGAGCGAAACGGCCAGCGTGATGACGGCGTCCGGCTTCTTCAAATCGGGCGACATCGGGATCATGGATGCACAAGGCTATGTGCGCATTGTCGATCGCAAGAAGGACATGATCCTGGTCTCCGGCTTCAACGTCTATCCGACCGAAGTGGAGTGCGTGGTGGCCGCCCATCCTGCGGTCCTTGAATGCGCCTGCATTGGCGTGCCGGATGCTTCTTCCGGCGAAGCGGTCAAACTGTTCGTCGTGCGCCGCGAACCATCTCTCACCAGCGAACAGCTGATGGACTATTGCAGGCAGCAGCTGACCGCCTACAAAAAGCCGAAGTTCATCGAATTCCGCGACGCCCTGCCGAAATCCAATGTCGGCAAAATCCTGCGCCGCGAACTGCGGGACGAACCAGATCAAGAAAAAGCTGCGGCATAGCGTTCCGTATGGGTTGCACTTATGGATATTCAATCGTGTCGGCGCCTATAATGGATGCGCGTACCGGCACGCTTTTGCCGTCCTCGGAGAATTGCATGAAACACCTGATCGTCGCTACCATGGCCCTCGCACTGAGCGTGCCTGCTTTCGCCAGCACCACCACCCACAAGACCACCCACCACAAGGCGCATGCGACCACCAAGCATCACGCCGCCAAGAAAACCTCGCACCACAAGACCACCAAAGCCACCAGCCACAAGGCCGCATGATCTTCGTCTGGGGCAGGAAGCCGGTTTATACCCACGCCGGCTATGTCGCAGACTACTGCCCCGTGTGCCGGGCGGCCCGCGCGTTCACCGTGCAACGCATCGGCATGGCCTGGCATGTGTATTACGTCACCGTCTCCAAAGGCGAGCTGGCGGGATACCAGCGAACGTGCTGCGATTGCGGCATGGTGCTGCCCATGGAAGTCGGCCATTACAGCCACCTGAGTCCGGAACAGCTGCCGCTGGTGCAGCTGGAACAAGCCACCAATCCCCATCTGTCGATTCGACACGCCGATGCGCTGGCCGCTGCCGCGCGCTTGCGTGAAGCGCCATTGATGCTGGACGAATCCGAACGCCGGCGCCAGATCGACGCCGCGCTGCGCCTGCAGGCCGACGCGCTCGAAGTCTACGACGCAACGGTTCGCCTTGACCGCGAAGTGTGGTGGTCCATTGCCGGCGCGTTCGCGTTCTGCGCCGTGGTGCTCGCCGCGCTGAAACAGCAAGCGCCGGAAAACCTGGACAATGGTTTCATCATCGCCTTCTTCCTCGGCCTCGGCGCCGTGGGCTGGCAATTGAGCCAGATGGGTGAGCGCTTCCTGCGGCGCGAGATCCTGCCCAAGCTGGCGCGTTCGCTGGCTCCCCTGCAACCGCGTCCGGCGGAAATCGACGAAGCGTTTGAGCGCCTGCGCGAGCAAGGCCGCAAGCTGGCGCAGCGCATCGACAGCGCGCGCGTGCAGCAAGCCATCGCCGACCTGCGCAACTAATCCCCTTTCGTTTCTCCCCTTAGCGAATTCTGTTGCGTTTGCTTTCGTAAACGCGTAGTTTACCTTTCGCTTTATCAATAATATGAAAGGATATGGAGATGAAACGAAGAATTTCACTGATGTTTCTTGCGTTTTCCGCAGCTTTCGCCTTGGCCGGCCAGCCCGCCGGTTTTGATGCCCCGGCCAAGAAAGCGCCGCTGGCCAGTACCGGCTCGGTCGTCGCCCTGGCCGGCAACGGCTTCGTCACCAGCGCCGGCGCCGGCGCCACGGAAGTCATCAACAGCAATGGTCTGGCCAACTGGACCAGCGCCAGCACCGTGACCAGCGTCTGGTTCCGTATGTCCGCCGCCGGCAGCGCGACGCTGTCGCTGGATGCCGGCCTGTCGGGCAGCAAATCGAGCAAGATCCGCGTCACCGCCAATGGCACGCCGTTCGAAGTGAACCTGAGCAAAGGCGCCACGCAGACTTATGCCGTCGGCACCATCAACGTGCCGGCCGCCGGCTATGTGCGCGTAGACCTGCAGGGCATCAGCAAATCGGGCAGCTATTTTGGCAATGTGGCAGCGGTGCGCGTCGATACCAGCGTCGCCCTGAATTACGCCAACGATGCCGCCAACTACTACTGGTCGCGCCGCGGACCGTCTGTCCACCTGGGCTACACCGTGCCCGCCAACACCGAATATTTCTACAATGAAGTGACGGTGCCGGCGGGTGAGGACAAGATCGGCTCCTACTTCATGTCGAACGGCTTCAACGGCGGCTACTTCGGCATCCAGGTCAATTCCGCCAGCGAGCGCCGCGTGCTGTTCTCGGTGTGGGACGCCGACAACGGCGCCAAGACCACGCTGGTGCGCAAAGGCCCTAACGTGACCGACAACAGCTTTGGCGGCGAAGGCACGGGCGGCCAGTCCTACCTGCTGTACAACTGGGTCGCCGGCAATACCTACCGCTTCATCACGCGCATCCTGCCCGACGGCGCCGGCGGCACCGACTACTCCGCCTGGTTCTACGCACCGGAAACCGGCGTCTGGCAATTCATCGCCACCTGGAAGCGCCCGGCCACCACGACCTACCACGCCGGCGTCTACTCCTTCCTGGAGAATTTCATCGACACCAACGGCTACCTCGGCCGCAGCGCCCAGTACGGCAGCCAGTGGGCGCGCAATACCAGCGGCGCCTGGTCCGAAGTCGTCACCGCCCGCTTCACCGGCGACGCCACGGCTGCCAACGCCCAGCGCATGGATTACGCCGGCGGCTTGCAGAACAACGTCTTCTACCTGCGCAATGGCGGCTTCTTCAGCCCGAACGTAGCGATCAACCAGACCTTCACCCGTCCCGCCACCGGACAGGCGCCAGCAGTAGACGTCAGCACCCTGCCGTAAACATTTTTGTATCCCTGTGTATCTGGCGCGATGCCAGATACACAACTCATTCAAACAGCCCACGCCACCGACACAAGCGATACACACTGCCCCCTTAATCTGATCACACCTAACCAAGGAGATCAGATGATGAAAACCACCTACGCAGGCATTGCAGCAACCCTGGCCATCGCCCTCTGCGCATCCGCCGCGCACGCCGCCGAACCAAAGAAGGAAATGGAAAAGTGCTACGGCGTCGCCAAAGCCGGCCAGAACGATTGCGCCGCCGGCCCCGGCACTTCGTGCGCCGCCACCTCCAAAGTCGATTACCAGGGTGACGCCTGGATGCTGGTCGAAAAAGGCACCTGCACCACCATCAAGACCCCCAAGGGCTACGGCTCGCTGAAGGCGAAACAATGAAACGCGCCGTCGTAACAGCCGTCGCGCTGGCCGCCTGCCTGTCCGGCGCCGCCCACGCGGCAGCGCCGGTCGCGAAAAACATCGTGATCGTTCCTGGCGCCTTCATCGACGCATCGAGCTGGCGCGTGGTGCACGACACGCTGAAGCTGAAAGGCTTCAACGTCACCGTAGCCCAGTTGCCCCACACCTCGCTTGACGACGATATCGCCATCGCACGCAAGACCATCTTCCAGCAATTCGGCAATGTGGTTGTTGTCGGCAACGGCATCGGTGGCACCGTCATGTCCAACGTAGCGACGGGCGACAAGGTGAAAGCGCTGGTGTATGTCGCAGGCCTGATGCCGGAAGTCGGCGAAACCTCGCGGCAATTGCTGGCGTCAATGCCCAGCGCCGGCGAAGGCGTGCGCACCGACTGGGCCGGTTTCCAGTTCTACGATCCGGCACGCTTCCAGGCCGACTTGGCTGCCGACCTGACGCCTAACCGCGTCGGCTTCATGGCCGACTCGCAAGTTTCGGTCAGCAATGTGCTGATGGGAACCCCGAGCTGGTTCGCCATGTGGCACCAGAAGCCGAGCTTCGGCATCGTCGCCACGCAGGACCGCCTGGTCAACCCCGAACTGCAGCGCTGGATGTACAAGCGCGCCGGCGCCAAGGTAACTGAAATCGCAGCAAGCCATGCAGTGCATGTATCGCAACCGGAAGCGGTTGCGAAAGTGATCGAGGAAGCCGCGTTGAGCGTCCTCTAATTTTTCTAACCTCAAGGAGAACACCATGTCCGTCACCAACAAATCGCGCGCCAGCCTGGCCGGCGCCGCCGCCCTGATCGCCCTGGCAACTGCCGCACTGTCCACGCCATCCTTCGCCGCCGAAAAGGTGAAGGAAGAACCGGGCCGCTGCTACGGCATCAACACCTGCAAAGGCACCAGCCTGTGCGCCACCGCCAAGAACGACTGCAAAGGCCTGAACGAATGCAAGGGCCAGGGCGTATTGGTAAAAACGCCGACCGAGTGCAAGGCACTGGGCGGCACGCTGACCGAAGCCAAATAAGCACGGAGACACATCATGCAAGCCCATCGCTTTGGCCTCGGCCTGCGCCGTGAGCACTACCGCGATTTCCTCGAAGGCGATGTCGACGTGGATTTCGTGGAAGTGATCTCGGAGAACTTCATGGTCGCCGGCGGCCAGCCGCGCGATATCCTGCGCCGCGTCCGCGAGCGCCATCCGGTGGTGCTGCATGGTGTGTCGATGTCGCTCGGTTCGGCCGATGGTTTGCGGCCGGACTATCTGGCCCGCCTGTGCGCCCTGGTGGAGGAGATCGATCCGATGTTCGTGTCCGACCACCTGAGCTGGTCGCGCATCGGCAACTTCAACTCGCATGACCTGCTGCCGCTGCCTTACACACAGGAGGCGCTCAACATCATTTGCAACAACATCGACCAGGCGCAGGAAGCGCTGGGTCGTACCATGCTGGTCGAGAATCCCTCCAGCTACCTGACGTATTCCGAATCGACCATGACGGAATGGGAATTCATCTCCGCCATGGCCAAGCGCACCGGCTGCGGCCTGCTGCTGGACGTGAACAATGTCTTTGTCAGCGCCAGCAACCACGGGTTCGATCCGCTCGACTTCCTGCGCGGCATACCGATGAACCGCGTCTGCCAGATTCACCTTGCCGGCCACAGCCAGGGCGACGGCCTGCTGATCGACACGCACGACAGCGCCGTCAACGACGCGGTCTGGTCGCTGTATGCGCAAACCATTTCCCGCTGCGGCCCGGTGGCCACCATGATCGAGCGCGATGGCGACATTCCCCCGCTCGCAGAACTGCTGGCGGAGCTCAATCTCGCGCGCAACCTGGCCGCCCATAAGGAGGCAGCATGAACCTCGCTGACATCCAGGGCGGCTTTCACGCCATGCTTGCCACATCCGCTTCCGGTGCCGGTGTGCCGGATGGTCCGGGCCGCGCGGTCTACCTGAATAACTACCGCGCGCAGCTGGTCGGCTGCCTCGAAGAGAGCTACCCGCTGCTGCGCGCCTTCATCGGTGACGAGGCGTTCCTGCGTGCGGCGGCCTCGCACATCAGCCGCCGCCGGCCGCACGCGTGGACGATCGACGCCTACGCCGACGATTTCTGCGACACGCTGGAGGCAATTTTCCCCGACAACCCCGACCTGCACGAGCTGGCATGGATTGAACATGCGCTCGGCCTGGCTTTCGTCGGCCCCGACTTCGCACCTGTCGCCGCAGAAGCGCTCGCCGCCATCGATTGGGACAATGCAAGCCTGCAGCTGACGCCCACGCTGCACCTGCGCCCCGCCACCACCAACGCAGCCGATCTCTGGTTCGCCCTGCGTGACGGTGGGTCGCCGGAGAGCGAAATGCTGGCCGCCGCCGGCGGCCTGCTGGTATGGCGGCGTGGTTTCATCTCCTGCCTGCGCGCCCTGGACTCGACCGAATACGCCGCGCTGGCGCAGCTTCAGCACGACGGCAGCTTTGTCGGCCTGTGCGCCCTCCTGGTGGAACGCCTCGGCGAAGAGCAAGGCATCATCAGCGCAGGCGCCATGCTGGCCGACTGGCTGGGAAGTGAACTCATTACAGGAGTTGATCATGAATGAAACCCGCCGCCTGTTCCTGCTGTCCGCACTGACTGGACTGGCAGGCACTGCAAGCCTCGCCTTCGCACCGGCGCTTGCCGGCGCCGCACTACCGCTTCACAGCGCAACCGACGCCTTGCGCGCTGTCGCGGCTTCGCAATCCGCCCGCAGCTACCATGCCGCTGGCCCCGAGGAAGGTCGCCCCATCGTACTGGCGCGGAGTCATAGCCAGGATATCGAACGCTACGCCAACGCAGCATCCCTGCTCGCCGCCCAAGGCTACCACGTGCTGGTACCGGCGCTGCGCGATGCTGATCCCGCCGAACTTGGCAAGGACCTGATCGCGTTCATCGACAGCGTGCACATTCCGGAGGCAGTCTTCGTCGGGATAGGCCAGAGCGGTCAAGCCGTGCGTGCCGCCGCCGACCTGCGACGCAGCCGCGTCGTCGGCCTCCTCCAAGTAGAAGACAGCGCAACACCACAACAAATCGCCGACGCCGCAGCCACACTGGTCCGCCAGGGCAAATGGCGTACATGACATCCAGGAGAAAATTATGAATGCCCACATCACCCGTACCATGGCGCGCCTGCTGCCCGACTCGGTGCAACTGCTCGCCGCCCGCCTCGCCGTCGCCGCGATCTTCTTCCTCTCCGGCCGCACCAAGGTCGAAGGCTGGTTCACGCTGAAGAATTCAACGGTCGACCTGTTCCGCTACGAATACATGCTGCCCCTGGTCCCGCCCGAGGTAGCAGCCCCGCTGGCCACTTTCGCCGAACACGCCCTGCCGCTGCTGCTGGTCGCCGGCCTGTTCACCCGCTTCGCCGCCCTCGGCCTGCTCGGCATGACAGCCGTCATCGAAATCTTCGTCTACCCGCAAGCCTGGCCTACCCACCTGAGCTGGGCCGCCCTGCTGCTTCCCCTGCTGGCACAGGGCGCCGGAAACTACTCGCTCGACCATCTGCTGAAGCAGCGCACATCATGACAACCGAAGAAGCCAAAGCCATTCTCTCGCGCTGGTGCGGCGACTATGCGAAAAAAGAAAAAGCCCAGCCGGTGAGGGCTGGGCTTTCAACATACTGGTGCCGGCTGCAGGACTCGAACCCGCCACCTGATGATTACAAATCAACTGCTCTACCTGATGAGCTAAGCCGGCTGTAAAACTGTCGCCGCGATTATACGCTATTTAATGCGCGTGAGGGTCGGGCGGCCACCTTTCTTTGGTGGTTCGCCGCCATCGTCCGGGCCATTGTCGTCGTCGGCGCGCGGTGCTGGTGCGGTCGGGACGGAGGACAGGGTCGGTACGGATGCAATTTCTTCCACTGGCGCGGGCGCTTTCGGTTCGGGCGCCTGGCCCAGCAGCGGTTCGAACGCCATGCCCTGGCCATTTTCGTTGGCGTAGATCGCCATCACATTATTCACCGGCACATAGATTTCGCGCGACACGCCGCCGAAACGGGCGTGGAAATGAATGGCGTCGTTATCCATCTTCAGGCCGGAGGTGGCGCCGAAGCTGATATTCAGGACGATTTCGCCCTTCTTGACGTATTCCATCGGTACCTGGGTCGCTGCGTCGACCTTGACTGCCAGGTAGGGGGTATAGCCGCAATCGGTGCACCATTCGTAGATGGCGCGCAGCATGTAGGGCTTGGTGGAGATTTCTGCCATGTTCAAACTTTAGGTTGCGGCGCGCGCATTGCAAGCGCGCGCCGCAGGGGCCGCAATTAGCGGCGCATTACTTTCTCGGACGGAGTCAGCGCTTCGATGTAGGCAGGGCGCGAGAAGATACGCTCGGCGTACTTCATCAGCGGCGCTGCGGTCTTCGACAGCTCAATGCCGTAATGGTCCAGGCGCCACAGCAGTGGGGCCACGGCCACGTCCAGCATCGAGAACTCGTCGCCCAGCATGTACTTGTTCTTCAGGAACAGCGGAGCCAGGGTGGTCAGGCGGTCGCGGATTTCGGCGCGGGCCTTGTCGTGGCTCTTGTCGTTCGTCTTGTTGCGCTCGCTTTCCAGCGTGTGCACGTGAACGAACAGCTCTTTCTCGAAGTTGAACAGCATCAGGCGGGCGCGGGCGCGCATCAGCGGGTCGGCCGGCATCAGCTGCGGGTGCGGGAAGCGCTCGTCGATGTACTCATTGATGATGTTCGATTCGTACAGGATCAATTCGCGCTCGACCAGGATTGGTACCTGGCCATACGGGTTCATGGTCGAAATGTCTTCCGGCTTGTTGAACAGGTCAACGTCACGCACTTCAAAGTCCATGCCCTTTTCGAACAGGACCAGGCGGCAGCGCTGGGAGAATGGGCAGGTAGTGCCCGAATAGAGAACCATCATTTTCCTAGTTCCTTAGAAACAAAGGGGGCGAGACCGCGAACGGTTCACCCCAGTTGGGCCGCCCGACGAATCTGGCGGCGCAAACACGCGCCGGATAAGCCGGCGCACGCTGATTATTTAACTTCTTTCCAGTACGACGCGTTCAGGCGCCATGCCAGGGTGGCGAAGATGGACATGAAGATCAGTACCCACACGCCCAACTGCTTGCGCTTCTGTGCTGCCGGCTCGGCCATCCACTCCATGTAGCCAACGATGTCGGCGACAGCGGTGTCGTATTCCAGCTTGGTCATGGTGCCCTTCGAGACTTGCTCGAAGCCGGCGAACTTGTGCACCTTCTTGCCGTGTTCATGTGGATCTTCCACTTCTTCGAACTTGGCGGCCTGCACGCCCTGCAGCTCCCACAGCACGTGTGGCATGGCCGCGTTCGGCAGCACCATGTTGTTGAAGCCGGTTGGGCGGTTTTCGTCCTTGTAGAAGGTGCGCAGGTAAGTGTAGATGTAATCGCTGCCGGTGTTCGACGGCGTTGCCTTGGCGCGCGTGATCACGGACAGGTCAGGCGGCACGGTGCCGAACCAGACCTTGGCGTCCTTGGCCGGCATGGCCGTGGTCATCATTTCGCCCACTTTTTCGCCGGTGAACAGCAGGTTGTTCTTGATCTGCTCTTCAGTCAGGCCCAGGTCGCGCAGGCGGTTGTAACGCATGGCCGACGCATTGTGGCAGTTCAGGCAGTAGTTCACGAACAGCTTGGCGCCGTTTTGCAGGGCAGCCATGTTGTGCGAGCGGTCCGGAGCCTTGTCCAGCGGGTAGCCGCCTTCGTTAGCGAAGGCCAGCGCCGGTACCAGGGCCAGCAGGGCCAGCAGTTTCTTGGAAAAGATCATTTATTAGTCCTTTGCTTAGCGTTCTGGTCGTCCGATTAGTGCGCGTGGAATACAACGCGGTCCGGCACCTTCTTGAACGTACCCATTGCGCTCCACCATGGCATCAGCAGGAAGAAGCTGAAGTAGTACAGGGTGGCAATCTGGGCGATGATGGTGCCGACTGGGCTTGGCGGCTGGGTCCCCAGGTAACCCAGGGTTACGAAGGCAATGGCCAGGCCGGCGTACACATACTTGTGCCAGTCAGGACGGTAACGGATCGACTTCACCGGCGAGTGGTCCAGCCATGGCAGGAAGGCCAGGATCACCACGGAACCGCCGAAGAACACCACGCCCCAGAACTTCGCATCCAGCATGCCCGGCATCATGCCGGCAACCATCAGCAGCGCGATCACGCTGACGATGATCTTGACCATGCCAGACAGCTTGGACTTCAGCCACAGGAAGGCGGTGTAGCCAACGATACCGGCCATCAGCACCCACAGGAAGTCCGAGGTGGTGGCGCGCAGCACCGAGTAGAAGGCGGTGAAGTACCAGGTTGGCGCAATGTGCGGCGGGGTCTTCATCGAATCGCCCGGCAGGAAGTTGTTGTATTCCAGGAAGTAGCCGCCCATCTCAGGCGCGAAGAACACAACGGCCGAGAAGATGGTCAGGAACACGGACACGCCGAACAGGTCGTGCACGGTGTAGTACGGGTGCGATGGGATCGAATCGACCGGGTGGCCGTCGGCGCCCAGGTTTTCTTTCACTTCGATGCCGTCCGGGTTGGACGAGCCGACTTCGTGCAGTGCGATCAGGTGGGCAGCCACCAGGCCCAGCAGGACCAGGGGGATAGCGATCACGTGGAAGGCGAAGAAGCGGTTCAGGGTCGCGTCGGACACGACGTAGTCGCCGCGGATCCACAGCGACAGGTCAGGGCCGATCAGCGGAATCGCGCCGAACAGGTTGACAATCACCTGGGCGCCCCAGTACGACATCTGGCCCCATGGCAGCAGGTAACCGAAGAAGGCCTCGGCCATCAGGCACAGGAAGATGGCGAAACCGAACAGCCAGATCAGTTCACGTGGCTTGCGGTAGGAACCGTACATCAAACCGCGGGTCATGTGCAGGTACACGATGATGAAGAAGGCCGATGCGCCGGTCGAGTGCATATAACGCACCAGCCAGCCCCATGGCACTTCGCGCATGATGTATTCCACCGATGCGAAAGCAACCGGTACGCCGCTCAGGTTGAGCGTACCGTCCGGCTTGTAGTGCATGGTCAGGAAGATACCGGTCACGATCTGCAGCACCAGCACCAGCATGGCCAGCGAGCCGAAGATGTACCAGAAGTTGAAGTTTTTCGGAGCGTAGTACTTGCCCCACTGGTCGTTCCACAGTTTGGTCAGCGGGAAGCGGTCATCGACCCAGCCCAGTGCCTTCTGCGCGGCCGGAGCATCGGCCGGGAATTTGGTTTCCTTGAATGCGGCCATGGATTATGCCTCGCCTTTCTCGTCTTTACCGATGACCAGCTTGGTGTCGCCCAGGTACATATGGCGTGGCACTTGCAGGTTGTCAGGAGCAGGTTTGTTCTTGAACACGCGGCCTGCCAGGTCGAAGGTCGAACCGTGGCATGGGCACAGGAAGCCGCCGCCCCAGTTGTCTGGCAGGGATGGCTGAGCGCCAGGGGTGAATTTTTGCGATGGGGAGCAGCCCAGGTGCGAGCAGATGCCCACAGCGACCAGGATTTCCGGCTTGATCGAACGATTGCGGTTGCGGGCATATTCCGGAGTCAGGTCGTCGGGGGTACGCTCGGACTTCGGGTCGGCCAGTTCAGCTTCGTCTTTTGCCAGCGATTCCACCATTTCAGGGGTACGCTTCAGGATCCAGACTGGCTTGCCGCGCCATTCAACGGTTTTCAGTTCGCCGGGCTGCAGCGAGGAGATATCCACTTCCACTGGCGCACCGGCCGCTTTCGCGCGCTCGGAAGGCTGGAAAGTGCTTACCAGGGCGCCCGTAGCACCCAAACCAACCACGCCACCCGCCGCACACGTTGCGACGAGCAGTCCGCGCCGGCTGGAATCGACCTGCTTTTCGATACTCATACTTACCCCAATCAGTAAAAATCTGAAATCTTTATTAAGCGCTAACAAAGCTTCTAGCAACCTTAAATTATAGAGGAGTGCCAAGGCGATTTGAAGCAAAACCTTGCAATTAGCTAATCCATCCCAATGTTGCGCCCCTTGCGTGTTCGATGAATTTGCAGCAAAGTTGATACAAATCCATAAACTTCCTGGGAGAATCTGCTATGGGAATGATGCAAGAATTTAAAGAATTTGCCATGAAGGGCAATGTGATCGACCTGGCGGTCGGTGTCATCATCGGCGCAGCTTTCGGCAAAATCGTCGATTCCCTGGTAGCCGACGTCATCATGCCGCCAATCGGCATGCTGCTGGGCGGCCTGGATTTCGCTAATTATTACGTTCCGCTCAATGGCCAGGCGCACAACCTGGCCCTGGCCGAGGCCAAGAAGCTGGGCGCGGTCATCGCCTACGGCAACTTCTTTACCATCCTGCTGAATTTCGTCATCCTGGCCTTCGTCATCTTCCAGATGGTACGCCTGGTGGCCAAGCTGCGCCGCGCCGAAGCCCCGGCCGCACCGGCAGAACCTGCTCCACCTTCAGAAGATATCGTGTTGCTGCGCGAAATTCGCGATTCTTTGCGAAAATAGGGGTTAAACCCACTTTGTAGCAATAGCGCCATGCGAAAACTCTGGTTATTGTTTGCACAAACGGTGACCATCGCATTGGCACTGTACTTTGTTTATACGGCCGTGCAGCGGCCGGCGCCCCCTGCTGGCGCCCCCGCTGCCGTCGCGGCCAGCCGCAGCAACGTGCCGGCCGATGCCGGCTCTCCCTCCCCCGGCTCCTACCGCAATGCCGCCAGCCGCGCCATGCCGGCCGTGGTGAATATCCTTACTTCCAAGGCCGTGCGCAAGCGCCATCCGCTGTCGCGCGACCCGTTCTTCAAGCGCTTCTTCGGCGACCGCGACGAGGAAGACGACCAGAACAGCCTGGGTTCGGGCGTGATCGTCAGCCCGCAGGGCTATATCCTGACCAATTACCACGTGGTGGAAGGCGCCGACGAAATCCAGGTGGTACTGCCCGATGGCCGCAAGGGCGCCGGCAAACTGGTGGGCTCCGACCCCGAAACCGACCTGGCCGTGGTGCGCATCGAGATGGACAAGCTGCCGGTGGTGGCGATGGGCCAGGTCGAGCAGGCCAAGGTGGGCGACGTGGTGCTGGCCATCGGCAATCCGTTCGGCGTCGGCCAGACGGTCACCATGGGCATTATTTCCGCCCTGGGCCGCAACAACCTGCACATCAACCACTTCGAAAACTTCATCCAGACCGATGCCGCCATCAATTTCGGCAACTCGGGCGGCGCCCTGATCGACACCCAGGGCAACCTGCTGGGGATTAATTCGGCAATCTATTCCCAGACCGGCGGTTCGGTCGGCATCGGCTTTGCGATCCCGGTCAGCACCGCGCGTTCGGTACTGGAGGCCATCATCAAGGACGGCCATGTGGTGCGCGGCTGGATCGGCGTGGAATCGCAGGAAATCACGCCGGAAATGGCGCACAGCTTCGGCCTGGACCGCGACACCGGCGCCATCATCGCCGGCGTGGTGCGCAACGGCCCGGCCGACAAGGCCGGCATGAAGCCCGGCGACATCCTGCTGTCGGTGGACGGCAAGCCGGTCAAGGACACCAATGAAATGCTGAACCTGATCGCCCAGCTCTCGCCGGGCGGCGAGTCAACCCTGCGCATCCTGCGCAAGAGCCGCGAAAGCGAACTCCATCTCACCGTGGGCAAACGCCCCCCAGTCAAGAAATAATATGCACCTGCGCGACCTTACCCGCTACCTGACGGAACTGTCCGAGAACAACAACCGCCCCTGGTTCGTCATGAACAAGCCGCGCTACGACATCCTGCGCGAAGAGTTCCTGGAGCTGGTGACCCAGGTGATCGCGGAGCTGGGCAAGTTCGACGCCCAGGTCAAGTTCTGCAACCCGAAGAAGGCCATGTTCCGCATCAACCGCGACGTGCGCTTTGCCCACGACAAGAGCCCCTACAAGACCCACTTCTCGGCGGCCATCGCGCCGAACGATATGCGCCGCCCCAGCATGGCGGGCGGTCCGACCTGGTACTTCCAGATCAGCCCCGACGGCATCCTGGGCATCGGCGCCGGCGAATACATTCCGCCGCCGCACCGCCTGAAAGCCCTGCGCAACCACATGGTCAATGACGCAGCGGGCTTCAAGAAAGCCTTGAACAACAAGGCGCTGAAGGCGCGCTACGGCTCGATCACGGAGGAGCACAAGCTGCAGCGCCCGCCAAAAGGCTTCGATCCGGAACATGAGCATATTGAATTCATCAAGCTGAAAAGCTTTTTCGTCTACCAGGAGGTGAAGCTGCCGCTGAACAAGCCGGAAGAACTGCTGCCGATGATTGCTGGCGCCTTCAAGGATGCCTGGCCGCTGGTGCAGTGGATGCGCACGGCTCCGGTCGAGGGCGAAGAGGACGCCGCGTGAGCACCCACCGCATCGCCGTCATCGCCGGCGACGGCATCGGCAAGGAAGTGATGCCGGAAGGCTTGCGCGCCCTGCAGGCCGCGGCGGCCCGCTTCGGCCTGCCGCTGGAATTCACCGCGTTCGAGTGGGCCAACTGCGATTATTACTTGCAGCACGGCCAGATGATGCCGGCCGACTGGTTCGACCAGCTGAAAGGCTTCAACGCGATCTACTTCGGCGCCGTCGGCTGGCCGGATGCGGTGCCCGACCATATTTCGCTGTGGGGCTCCCTGCTCAAGTTCCGCCGCGAATTCGACCAGTATGTGAACCTGCGCCCGGTGCGCCTGATGCCGGGCGTGCCCTGCCCGCTGGCGAACAAGAAACCCGGCGATATCGATTTCTATGTGGTGCGCGAAAACACCGAGGGCGAATATTCCGCCGTCGGCGGCCGCCTGTTCGAAAACACCGAGCGCGAAACCGTGCTGCAGGAAGCGGTGTTCACCCGCAAGGGCGTGGACCGCATCCTGCAGTTCGCCTTCGAGCTGGCGCAGTCGCGCCCGAAAAAGCACCTGACCTCCGCCACCAAGTCGAACGGCATCGCGATCAGCATGCCTTACTGGGATGAACGCGTGAAGGCGATGTCGGCCAACTACCCCGACGTGCGCTGGGACCAGTACCACGTCGACATCCTGGCGGCGCGCTTCGTGCTGAGCCCCGAGCGCTTCGACGTGGTGGTGGCGTCCAACCTGTTCGGCGACATCCTGAGCGACCTTGGTCCGGCGTGCGCCGGCACCATCGGCATCGCGCCTTCGGCCAACCTGAACCCGGAACGCACCCTGCCCTCCCTGTTCGAGCCGGTGCACGGCTCGGCGCCGGATATCTACGGCAAGAACATCGCCAACCCGGTGGCCATGATCTGGTCCGGCGCCATGATGCTGGACTTCCTTGGCAACGGCGACGAACGCTACGCACAGGGCCACGATGCCATCATGCGCGCCATCGAGACCGTGCTGGTGCAAGGTCCGCGCACGCCCGACATGGGCGGCACGGCATCCACCACCGAGATGGGCACGGCCATCGCGGCCCTGGTTTAAGCGCCCAGCAGGGATTTCACGGCCGGCAGGTGGCGCTCGCTGACCGGCACCCGGTCGCCGCAGCGCAGAACCAGCTGGCTGCCCCCTTCGGCATCGCGTTCCAGTGCGGCGACCTCGCTCACCCGCACCAGGGCACGGCGGTGCACGCGCAGGAAGCAGGCCGGGTCCAGGTGCTGCTCCAGCCGCGCCAGCGGAACACGGTGCAGCACACGCCGCTGCGCCAGGCGCAGTTCGACGTAATTGCCCGCCGCCTCGATCCACAGCACCTCATCCACCTGCACGCACTCGATGCGGCCGACCGAACGCACGTTAAGCTGCTGCAGGTGGGCCGGCTCCGGCGCGGCAAAGGCGCGCATGGCGCGGGCATAGGCGGCGCGCTGGCGTTGTTCCAGCATGGCGGCTGCGCGCGCCAGCGCCTGCGCCAGGCGCTGGTCGTCGAAGGGCTTGAGCAGGTAGTCCAGCGCGTGCACTTCGAATGCTTCGATCGCATGCTCGTTGTAGGCAGTGGCGAAAATCACCAGCGGCGGCTCTTCCCGCTGCGCCAGCTCGCGCGCCAATGCCAGTCCAGTTTCCTGCGGCATCTGGATATCAAGGAACACCACGTCCACCTCCAGCGCCGCCAGCGCTGCGCGGGCCGCGGCGGCACTGGCGCATTCCCCCGCCACTTCCCAGCCGGCGTGCGCCGCCAGCCCGTAGCGCAGGTTGATGCGGCCGGGTTCTTCGTCGTCGACGATCAGGGCGCGGATCTTCATGCGGCAAAGTACATCGGCATATGGATGTCGGCGACAAAGCGGCCATCGGCCCGTCCGGTGCGCAATTCGGCGCCGGCGCCGCAGGCCATGCGCAGGCGGGCCTCGATATTGCGCAAGCCCATGCCCAGGCCGGGATTGGGCGGCACCTGGTGCACCGAATTGCTGATGTGGATGTGCAGCATGCCGCCCTGCGCGGCGAAACGCAGCTGGATATCGCCGGCGCCATCGTGGCAATCGAGGTCGTGGCGCAGGGCGTTTTCCACCAGCGGCTGCAGCAGCAATGGCGGGCAATCGGCGGCCAGCACGGCGCCGCTGTCGCCTTCAATCGTCACCCGCAACCGTTCGCCGTAGCGCATGGATTGCAGCGCCAGGTAGTCGCGCACGAATTGCAGCTCCTCTGCCAGCGTCACCCAATCGCGCGAGCTGGCCGCCTGGGCGTAGCGCAGCAGGCCGCTCAAGCGGCTGATGGCGCTCAGGGTGGCGCCCTTGTCGTCCATCCGCACCAGGGCGCTGACCGCATTCAGCGCATTGAACAGGAAATGCGGTTCGAGCTGGCCGCGCAGGGACGCCAGGCGCTGCTGCTCCAGCTCCAGCCGCAGCGACAGGTTGTCCGTTTCGCGGGCCCGCTGCAGCTGCCAGATACGTATGCCGCTGATGGTCACGAAGGTGAAAGTGGTCCAGGTCCACTCGACGAAGAGGCCGGACAGGTTCATTTTCTGAAGCTGCGCGACAAACAGGTATTCGAGCGGCAGGAACAATACCATCACCAGCAGGTAGGTCCGCCCCACTTTGCGCGGCGTGGCCAGCGCCTGCGGCCAGCGTTGCAGTACCGCCCACAGCACGGCGCTGAAGACCACCATCAGTCCATGCATGCTGGTCCAGTTGGCGAACAGCTCGGTAAAAGACGGGTTGGCGCCCCGCTGCAGCAGCGCGCCATAGGAAGCCAGGGCGCCCGAGGCGCAAATGGCGCTCCAGGCCAGCAGGCTGGCGCCGAGGATACGTAGGAAATGCAAGGTTCTCATGGCTGGAGAGTATATCGCCCCCTTGCCAGGGCGGCGATGGCCCCTGTCACACGGGCTTCCCGCTTCGTCACACCGCCTTTATTGCATTTCAAGTCGCCATTTCTGCATTTCGTCGCACACCGGTAGTGCTGGACACCGCACATATCTATAGTTCAATCAACGAAACGCGAAATGAACTTAACCCAACCGAACGGAGAGCAAAATGAACATCGCCAAAAACATGGAATACATCTTCCTCGCAGTCGTAGCCGTCGTCAGCGCCACCGGCTTTGCAACCGCAGCCACCCCGCTGAAACACAGCGCACCAGCCGCCGTTGTCGCCAAGGCCGAAGCCAAGGGCATGCCAGTGGTGACCGTCACCGCCAAGCGCCTGACCGCTGCTGAAAAAGCTGCACTGTAATCCGAAGCAAACCGAACTCACGGAGCCAAGACATGAAAAAGATTTTCACCGCCACGATGATGACCGCAGTAATGCTCGCCGCCGGCGGCGCAGCGCACGCGGACGAAACCATCACCGAAGCGCGCACTGTCGACGGCCGTACCGTGAAAGTAGTACTCGATGGCGTGGTAGACCTGAAGCTGAAGCAAGGCGCACCGGCACTGGTGCTCTCCGGCGACAAGCGCTACCTGGAAAAGATTACGGTGACGCAGAGCGGCGATACGATCCGCATCGGCACCGAGAAGCTGAACGGCTTCCACATCGGCAGCTACAACCTGAAGGCGGAACTGACGCTGCCGCAATTGCGCGAACTGGTTTCCGCCGGCGTCGGTTCGGCGGAAGTGAAGGGCTTTGACGGCGACGAAGTTCGCCTCGCCCTGGACGGCGCGGGCGCCGTGAACGTGTCCTCGCACTTCAAGAAGGTCGATGTGCGCCTGTCCGGCGTCGGCCACATGAATGTCAGCGACACCAGGGCCGACGTGGTGGACCTGAATCTGAAAGGCGCTGGCGAGATTTCCATCTCCGGCCAGAGCAAGCAACTGTTCGCAAAGCTGGGCGGCATCGGCAGCCTGGATGCGAAGCAGCTGCAAAGCGATAGCGTGGACGCCGACATGACCGGCCTTGGCAGCGCCACCTTCAACGCAAAGACTTCCGCCAACCTGCGCCTCTCCGGCATGGGTTCGGCAACGGTGTACGGCAAGCCGGCCAACCGCCAGTCGACGGCGCGCGGCCTGGGCAGCGTCTCCTGGAACTGATTTCCCACCAACTCGTGAGTTGTTTCACGGTGCTTGCCGCCTGCTAACCGCGGGCGGCTTTTTTATTTCCGCGTCCCGCCCCAGCACGATGCGCAACTGCGGTTCGCCGCTGCCGCGCACTTCCACCCGCGTCTCCTGCACGTTGAAGGGAATCGTGTTGGTCAGGCGTACTACCTGCATGCCCTGCGCCCTCAGGCGCTGCGCCACGGCGGCGGCCATGCCGCGGATGCCGTTGCCGTTGCTGACCTCAAGCCGTGGCAGCGCACTTGCCGCTGCGGTCGCCGGCGCCATCGCCGGCGCCGCCCGTTCCGGCGCAACCGGCTGCCGGGCCCCCGCACGCTCCACGCGTGCCACCTCGACCATCCCAGCATGCACCTGCCGCACCTCGACCTGCGCCATCCCGGCCGGCCACAAGTCGCCGCCCTGTGCCGCGCGCGACGGACTGCCCGTCAAGCCGCCTGGCGTGCCGCTGCCGGCAACGTCGGAGGCCGGGCCGGCTTCACCGCGCCCGCCCGCCGCCTCCCGCAGGGTGCGCGCATGGCGCATAGCCTCCACCGCACGGCCCGTCTCACCCATTGCCTCCATCAGTGCCGCCAGCCTTTCCCATGCGACCGCACTGGATGGCTCCAGCAGGCAGGCGCGTTCCAGCGCGGCCTGCGCCTGCTCCAGCTGGCCGCCGAGGTAATAGGCGTAGCCAAGGTCGCCAAGCGAGGCCGCGCTGGGGGCGCGCTGCACGCCTTCCTCCAGCAATGCAATGGCTTCCGCATAGCGCCCCTCGCCGGCCAGCGCGGACGGCGCCGGCCGGACGGCGCTTACCGCCGGCGCGGAGGGAGCCGGTGGCAACACAGGCATGCTGCACGCCGCCAGCATCCCGGCACAGGCAGCGATCATGGTCTTGCGCATATCAGCCTCCTATCGCCCGGCATGCACGGCGGGCAGCAGCACAGTCTTCATCTGGATCGACGCTGGCCCCAGCAACACGATCATCAGCGCCGGAAAGATGCAGAAGATCAGCGGGAACAGCAATTTGAGCGCCACCTTGGCTGCAGCCTCCTGCGCGACGACTGCGCGCTTGCGCCGCAAATTGTCCGCATGCACACGCAAGGATTCCCCCATGCTGGTGCCGAAGCGCTCGGCCTGCACCAGCATCGCCACCAGCGCGTCGACATCCTCCACGCCGGTGCGCAGGGCAAAGTTGCGCAAGGCCCGCTCCTTGCTGAATCCGGCCCGCATTTCCATCAGCACCAGTTGCAGCTCTTGCGCCAGCGCCAGGCTCTTGATGTGGATCTCGCCCGCCACTTTGGCCAGGGCGCGTTCCATGCTCAGGCCGGCCTCGACGCAAATGGTCAGCAAATCGAGCGCGTCAGGCAGGCTTTCGAAGATGTCGCGCTGGCGTTGTTCCGCGCGGCGGGCCAGGGCGCCATTCGGCAGGTAGTAGCCAATGGCTGCGCTGGCGCACAGCAAGAGCAGCAAGTTGCTGCTGCGCCCCGCAGCCAGCAAAGCCACCAGCGCAGGCATGCCCAATGCCAGCAGCGTCTTGGCCGCGAAATACAGTTTGGGCGCTGCAGCCTGGCGCCAGCCCGCATTCATGAAACGCGTCCGCAGCGCCGACTGCTCCCAGCCCTCTTCCGGCAGCGAGAGGCGGCTGAACGGCTCCGCCACCCGCGCCACCTTCTCGATCCACTCGCCCTGGCCCGGCGCAGGCGCCGCATCGGCACTGCCGGACATGGACTTCAGGCGCTCGCGCAGCGGCCCGCTGGACAGGGCCTGCATCGCCCACCATGCCAGTCCCGCCACGACGGCGAACACCAGCAACAGGAACAGGATGTCCGTGGCCTTCATACCCGGATCCTGACAATCTTGCGCATCCACAGCATGCCGGCCACCACGGCGCAGCCGGCATACCACAGCAGGCGCTGGCCGCTGGGGTCGTGCCACAGCACACTGCTGTATTGGGGATTGGTCAGCTGCATGGCCGCCATCAGGCCAAGCGGCATCAGCGTCAGCACCCAGGCCGACAGGCGCCCCTCCGCCGACGACACCCGCACCTGCGCCAGCAGCTGCAGCCTGGCGCGCGTCATGCGCGACACGTTATCCAGCAGCTCGGCCAGGTTGCCGCCCGATTCGCGCTGGATCAGCACCGCGATCACCAGGTAGCGCAAGTCGGTCAGCGGCACGCGCTCCGCCAGTTGATGCAGGGCGTCCTGCATGGTGACGCCGAAATTGACTTCTTCGTAGGTGGCGCGGAATTCGCCGCCCAGCGGATCGGCCACCTCGTCGCCCGCCATCTGCATCACGTTGGCGAATGAGTGGCCGGCGCGCAGGGCGCGCGCCAGGAAGTCGGCCATTTCCGGCAACTGGTTCTCGATGCGGCGCACCCGTGCGGCGCGCGCGCGCAGCAGCACGGCGCACGGTGCGGCGAGGCACAGCGCCGCCGTGATGACGGCGGGCAGCGCCGGCAAATGCAGCAGCACCGGCAGCAGCAGCGCCGCCAGCGCTGCCGCGCCCTGCAAAAGGAGGAAGCGTCCAACCTGCCAGCGCAAGCCCGATTGCAGCAGCAGGCGGTCCAGCATCGCCGCCTGCGGCAGGCGCCGCAGCAGCGCGTCCAGGCCGGCCGCGCCGGCATAGCGGCGCTCCTTGAGGATGCTGATGCCGCCCCCGGCGCCATCGGTACGGCCCGACATCAGACGCAGCCGGCGCGCCACGCGGCGCGCGCCGTTGCCATGGCTGTTGCTCCACCACAGCCAGGCGCCTTCGCACAGGCAGATCACGGCGGCGAACAGCAAGACGGAAAAGCCGGTCCAGGCGAAGTCCATGGCGCCTCCTTTTATTCGTACACCCTGCCGGGATCGAACAGGCTGTCCGGCACCGGCACGCCGAACATGCGCAGCCGGTCGGCAAAGCGCGGCCGCACGCCGGTGGCGTAGTAGTGGCCCTGCACCCTGCCCTGCGCGTCCACCCCGGTCTGTTCGAAGTGGAAGATCTCGTGCATGGCCACGGTGTCGCCCTCCATGCCCGTCACTTCCTGCAGGCTGACCAGCTTGCGCGCACCGTCGGTCAGGCGCGACAGCTGCATCACCACCGTGATGGCGGAGCAGATCTGCTGGCGCGCCGTGCGCGGCGTCAGGTTGGCGCCGGCCATGCCGACCATGCTTTCCAGCCGCGCCAGCGCGTCGCGCGGCGAGTTGGCGTGGATGGTGGCAAACGAACCTTCGTGGCCGGTGTTCATGGCCTGCAGCATGTCGATCGCCTCCGCGCCGCGCACCTCGCCCAGGATGATGCGGTCGGGCCGCATGCGCAGCGCGTTGCGCACCAGGGCGCGCTGCGTCACCTCGCCCTTGCCTTCGACATTCGGCAGGCGCGTTTCGAGGCGCACGATGTGCGGCTGGCGCAGCTGCAATTCCGCTGCGTCCTCGATGGTGACGATGCGCTCCGCGGCGGGGATGAAGCCGGACAGCACATTGAGCAGCGTGGTCTTGCCACTGCCCGTGCCGCCGGAGATCAGCACGTTCAGGCGCGCCTGGCCCAAAGCTTTCAGCACTTCCGCCATGGGCGGCGTCATGCTCTTGAACTCGAGCAGCTTCTCCATCGACAGCGGCTGCGCCGAAAAGCGGCGGATCGACAGGATCGGGCCGTCCACCGCCAGCGGCGGGATGATGGCGTTGACGCGCGAGCCGTCCGGCAGGCGCGCGTCCACCATCGGGCTCGATTCGTCGACGCGGCGGCCCACGCGCGAGACGATCTTTTCGATGATCTTCATCAGGTGCGTGTTGTCGTGGAAGGTGATGCCGGTCAGTTCCAGCCGGCCGGTGCGCTCGACGTAGACCTGGGCATGGGTATTGACCAGGATGTCCGACACGCCGGGATCGGCCAGCAGGGGTTCCAGCGGACCAAAACCCAGCATCTCGTTCTGGATGTCCAGCACCAGTTTATGGCGCTCGCCCTGGTTCAGCACAATGCGTTCATCGTCCACGATGCGCGCCACCAGCAGCGCCAGTTCGTGCTTGAACTGTTCGGGCGTCAGGCGCTTCAGCCGTTCCAGGTCGATGCGCTCCAGGATCATCTGGTGCATGGACTTTTTCAGCTCCTGGTAGGCGCCGTCGGCCATGGCCGGGGCGCTGGGCGCCGGCTGCGCATCCTCGCCCAGGGCCAGGCGTTCTCGCAAACTCATGGCAAGCTCCTCTCAATGTTCCGCCTCGGCGCGGCCGAACAGGCGGTCGAACAAACCCTTGCTCTCGGGCAGGCGGCGCTCGGTCACCGCTTCCACCAGCTCCGCCAGGCTGCGCGCCACCGGGCTATGGCGCGCCAGCTGCAGCAGGGGGATGCCCTGGTTGACCGAGTCGGTGGCGGACAGGTAATCGTTGGGCACCGTGTGCAGTACTTCGGCGCCCAGCGCCTGTTCCAGGTCGGCCAGGCGCAGCTTGCCGCCCTTCTCGTAGCGGTTGACGATCAGGCGCGTGCGCCCGGCCGGGTAGCCCAGGGAGCGGAAGATGTCGAGCAGGCGGCGGCCGTCGCGGATGTCGGGCAGGGCCAGTTGCAGCACCGGGTAGATGGCGTCGGCCTGGTCCAGCGCGCGCAGCGACAGGGCGTCGATCTGGCGTCCCACGTCCAGCAGCACGTAGTCGTAATGCTGGCGCGCCACGCGCAGGATGGCGTCGATGTGGTCCGGCTTCATCTGCATCGCCATGGTCGGGTCGTCGGCCGCGCCCAGCACGCCGTAGCCGGGCGCCACGTGCACCAGGCAGGACTCGAGGAAAGCGGCATCCAGGCGGCCGATCTGGCTGCAGATATCGGACAGGGTCATGGCCGGCTTCTGGTCCGACACGTAGAGCGTGGCGTCGCCGAACTGGCCGTGCAGGTCCAGCAGCAGCACCTTGCGCCCGGCCAGCGCCGCCAGCGCATAGCCGAAATTGGTGGCCAGGAAGGTGGCCCCGCTGCCGCCCTTGCAGGACATGAAGGCCAGCGCCTTGCCCTCGCGCACGGCCGTCACGCCGCGCTCGATCTCGATGCGGTCCAGCGCCTCGTGCAGGGCGCGGTGCACCAGCGGCAGCGGCAGCACTTCGCGCATGCCGACACGCATGGCCCGGATCAGCAGTTCATGCTGCGGCGCCCGCGTCAGCAGGATGAAGGAAGCGTCCGGATAATGGCGCGCCAGGGATTCCAGCAATTGCGCCTGGGGCGGCTCCACTTCGCTGGCATCGAACAGCACCAGCTCCGGCGGCGCCGGCAGCACGCGCTCGACCGCATCGCGCAAGTCGCGCCGGCCGGCCGACAGCTGCAAGGCCGGCAGGCGCGCCGAGCCCTGTGCCGCCAGCTCCGCCTGCAACCGCTCGTCATTGCTGATCAACAGCGCTTTCATGGAACCTCCTTTGCACGATGATTCAGGGGCAGGGCAACTGGCCCGGTCCATAGCCAAGCGATTCAGCCGGCACCAGGGCGCCGGCGGGCGGCATCTGCTCCGGCACCGGCACCATGGGCAGCAGCGGCTGGTAAGCCAGGCGCGGACAGTCGGCGCCGCTGCCGCACAGGCGCACGCGCACGAAGCTGATGCAGCTGGAACTATGCTGGTCGCGTGCGCAGTTGATGCGGTTGGCCACCGGGCAGGCCGGCAGCAGGGGCAGCGGCGCCAGGTTGCCGCCGGCGTCTTGCCACAGGTATTCGATGCGCAGGTTGGCGCTGCCCACGTTCGCCGCCAACGGCAGCGGGCTGTCGTCGCTGCGGAACAAGGCGGCCTGGCGCAGCGACTGCAAGGCGGCGGCGTCGGTGAAATCGGCGATCGCCGCAGCGCGCGCGGCGCGGCGCGCCACTTCAGGCAGCGCGTTCCAGACAAATAGCAGGCGGCCGTACTCGATCGTGGCGAACAGGAAGGGGATCAGCAGCAGGCACACCAGGCCGAATTCAACACTGGCCAGGCCGCGCTGGCGGCACGCCTTAGTTATCACGGTTGACCTCCGCGTAGGACGAGACCTGGGTCGGGTAGTCGTTGGGGTACAGCGTGTCGTGGAACAGGACCACTACCTGCACCCCGGCCTTGGCTGGCGTCGTGGCCGGCGGCAGGCTGGCGCATGGCCCTGGATCGCACAGGAAATCCACCTGCAGGCCGCTCACATCGACACTGGCGGCGGCCAGCGTTTCGTCCACCAGGTTTCTTGCCGCCGCCAGCGCTATGCCGCGCTGTGCCGCGTCGTGCAGGATCTCCAGCGGCACTGCAGCCAGGTAGCGGGCCGCTGCGCTGGCAGCACGGTCGACGGCAGCGCAGTCGAGCGCCAGCCGCCCGCAATGGACAAAGGCCACCAGCAGCGAGGTGGTGGCGAACATCACCAGGGCCGCTTCGATGGCGGCGATGCCCCGGCAGCGCAGGCGCTTCATTGCACAAGCTCCACGTCGGTCGCCAGCGCGGCCAGCTCTTTCGCGCTGAGGATGCCGGCAAATTCGCCCGGCACTTCGCTGGCCGAGGCCTGGGCCGTCAGCAGGAAGCGCGCCACCGCCAGCACGGTGCCGTCAACTGCGCTGCCGGCGGCAATGGGGCAGGACAGCAGCGGTACGTAGAGCAGGCGCCGGTCCTTGCGGCTCGGAGTGCCGGCGCTGGGCTGGGTGATCAGGCCCTGGTACGGCGGCGAGCTGCTCGACCAGACCGTTGCCGTCATGCTGAAGCCTGGACTGGAGGGGTACAGGACGCCCCACTTGCTGAACGCGAAATTGCCGTTGCTGGACTGGCGCGCCGGTCCATATGCCCACAGCGTGCCGTACTGCGCCGGCGGCACGGCCGGCAGCGGCGCTGCGTTGTCGGCGATCGTCATCAAGGGCTTGCCTGCGGCCGGCGTGCTGGAAGCGGCAGAAGCTTGCGGCGGATTGCTGCTCATCCAGCTGGCCTGGCTGCCGCGGAATTCGCGCACATTGGTGTCGGCCGGCGCCGCGTAGCGGTCGCAGGCATCGCTGCCGCCATACACGCCAAAGCGGGAATTGAGCTGGCGCCACAGGCCGAACGCACTATTGCGGCGCAGGTGCAGCCGTCCCGCCAGGGAGGCATAAGCCAGTTTGCCGATACACATGAACGGCGCAACCTGGCTGTCGTCGGTGCTGGCGGCCGCCGCAGGGGCGCCTGGCGCGCTGACCGGGTCGACCAGGAAATATTCACCGCTATCCGCGCCTGCCGCCGGATTGAGCGCCAGCAGGTTGTAGCCGACGCCGAAACGGAAGCCGTACTGCACCTGTTCCAGCGCCGAACTGCCGTTGTCGCGCGTTGCGGCCGGCGTGCTGCTCGGCGCGCAGATGGCGAAAGGCAGCACACGCAAGCCGTTCGGGCCGGCGACTGCGCGCGCGCCGACGGTGGTGGCATCGCGCACGCCCAGCAGGTTGCCGAAGATGGCCGGCAGGCTGGTGTAGTCTGCGCCCAGCGCCGCCATGTCGGCGCGCACGTAGCGCAGCCCGGCCGGCGCCGCCGCTGCGCTGGCGTAGTCCAGCCAGGGACCGGCCGCATCGCCGGCAAAGGAGAGCGCGCCGGTGTTCAGCGCCACATTGCCAACGCCGCGCACCTGACGGCTGCTGGCCGTTTGCTGCGCCTTGCTGAAGGCTGCGGCGATGCCCCCCGCCGTGCCATCGAGCTGCTGCGCAGCGCCCAGCGCCACGCCGTCGGCGACCTGCTGCAACTGGGCCTGGCGCTGGAAAGCCAGCGCCAGTTCCAGCGCCAGCCCGCACAGGCCGACAGCGACCGGCAGTGTGAACGCCGCCATGATGGCGACCGAGCCGCGTTGGCGCCGGCGCTTCATTTCTTTTCTCCCGCACTCTCCGGCGCCGGCTCGCTGAAGGACTTGCGGTAGCGCGCCTGCGCCGCTGCCGCAGCCGTGCCATCGAGTCCGGCGCCCTCGCCTTCCGGCTTGACCAGGTGGGCGGTGATCACGAACAGCAGTTCGCTGCGCTCGTTCTGGAAGTCGGTGCTGCGGAACAGCGCGCCCAGCACCGGGAGATCGCTGAGGAAGGGCACGCCTTTCATGCTGTTGACCGTGCTGTGGCGGATCAGGCCCCCGATGGCGAAGCTCTGGCCATCCTGCAGCTGCACCGTGGTGCTGGCGCGGCGCGTGGTAACCAGGGGGAAGATGGCGCGTCCGTTGAAAGCGCCGGTGCTGACGCCGATGCCGTCGCGCGACAGCTCCGACACTTCCGGCGCGACCTTGAGGTTGATGCGGCCGCCGGCCAGCACGGTTGGCGTGAACTTGAGGCCGACGCCGAATTCCTTTTCCTCCAGCGTGATGCGGTTGTTGTCCTGCGCCACCGGCACCATGACCTTGCCGCCAGCCAGGAAGCTGCCCTCCTGCCCGCTCATCGCCATCACGGTGGGCTCGGCCAGGATACGCACCTGGCCATCCTGCTTCTCGGCGTCCAGGCGCAGGAAGCTGCCATTGCTCTTGTTCAGCGACATGCCGCCGCCCAGGGTGCCGCTCAGGAAGTCCGCCAGCAGCATGGCGCTCCAGCTGCCGCTGGCGTGGCGCAGCGACAGGCCGGCCTCCAGCCTGTCAAGCAGGGTCTTGGACACTTCCGCCACTTTCACTTCCAGCTTGACCTGCTGCGGAGCGCTGACCGCCAGCAGGTTGACCAGGCGCGCGCCCGGCGGCGCCGGCTGCGGCGGCGCGCCGTCCTTGCGCTCCAGCGGCTGCGGTGCGCGGCGCAGGAAAGCCTGCGCCAGGTCCAGCACCTGGGCCAGGGTGGCGCCGTCGCTGACGCTGCCGCTCAGGGCGATGGCGTCGGCGGCGGCCGTGACCTTGATGCCGTGTTCCTGCGGCAGCAGCTCGTCCAGGCTGGCGCGCAGCGGCGACACGTCCAGCCCGACGGCTACCTCCACCACGCTGCAGGCGCCGCTCCTGCCTTGCACGATCAGGTTGGTGCTGCCGATTTCGGCGCCCACCAGGTAGAGCGTATCGGGCGCCACCAGGGTTGCCTGCAGCACGTGCGGGTTGCCGATGCTGCGCCCGTTCACTGCGTCGGGCAAGCGCATCAGGGTGGATTTGCCCAGTTCCAGCGCCAGTTTGCCCGGCACGGCGGGCGCGCCCGTGCAGCGCAAGTTCTCGCTATGGGCGGCGGGGACGGCCAGGGCCAGGAGGGCCAGCGCGGCTGGCAGGCAGATGGATGCGGGTCGCATGGCGCCTCCTCACAGGCATTCCTTGCTGCTGCGGTTGCCGTCGATGACGCCGATGCAGTAGCGCGCCGGCTCGGCCGACGTCGCTGCGCGCGCCAGCCGTGGGGCCGCCGCCGGCGCTGGC
>NZ_WNKX01000030.1 GCF_009720745.1 Massilia eburnea
CCAGGGCGCCGTTGTTCAGGTTGAGCAGGTTGATCTTGCGCGCCGGCGACAGGGTGATATCGGTCCAGCCGCCATCGGTATCGCTGGCGGAAGCGCTGGAATTGATGCGGACCTTGGAAACGGTCACGTTGACGGCGTCAAAGCCGCAGGCCGGCGCGTCAGTCAGCGACACGCCCACCGTGCCGAGCGTGACGGAAGGCTGCGAGCTGCCGCCACCGCCGCCGCAGGCGGCAAGCAGCATCGGAAAGAGCGCTATCCCGAGTGCTCTCAATTTGAATAATTTGTTGGTCATGATATTGCTCCGCACAGAAGTTGAAAGTCTTGATTTTTAGTCTATGAAAACTCAGCCGAGGCGCTTCCGGTCCGAGCTTCATACACGTACAACGAATCGCAACTGTGATTTCTTCCATCCGAAGCAAAGTTTTTTCCAGGACAGCTTTGAATCAATCAACTTCAAGCGGTGCACCCGCAGGCGATGCACAGGATGATTCTTCGCCCGCTTGCTTCGATCGGCGCTGCTGCAGCCAGTCAAAAATGTCTTTCATCTCGCCAGGTTCGGAGTCATCCACCGTAGGCGCGATTTCCTTGCTTTGCTCAAGCGTCTGGCGGATCTTGCCCTCGCCGGAAAGCAATCGTTGAATGATGGGACCGGGAACTCGCTCGTGTACCAGATACAGAATGGCATAGCGCCAGCCGCATTCGTCAGCAAGGTCAAGCGCCTGATCGATGACGCAAGTGAGACACGAGCTACTCCGGCGCTCCTGAAGGTCTGATCGCATAATCGCCTCCAATCCTCGAACCGAGTGATGAGGACACCTTAGCATGTTCATCCGATGAGGATGATTGAAGATTCATATTGCTCATGTGTCGGACCCAATATTCGGCATTTGGGACCGCCCATTCTGCAATTCGTCCCAAGACCTGCAATCAGGCGTACGAAGTCGCTTAAACTGCGCTCACTTCAACTCACCCGGTATACGTCCATGAAAAAACTGCACGCCAGCGCCCTCGCCGCGCTCCTGCTGATCACGACCACGGCATTCGCCCAAAGCCCGAAGGAAACGGCCGATGCGCGAGTCGCTGCCGAACGCTGGATGAAGCTCATGGATACCGAGGAATATTCAGCAGCCTGGAACACCGGCGCCGCGAGCATGCGCAAGGACATGCCGAAGCTTGCCTGGAACCTGCTCGCGAATACCGTCCATCTGCCGCTTGGCGCTGCAAAGAGCCGCACGTTCAAGTCTTCCGACGCAATCGCCGCCACGGCTCAAAAGCCGGCTTCGATTACCCTTACCTATGTCGGTGAATATGAGAAGAGTCATAATGTTCTCGAGAAAGTCACTACCGTGCAGGAAGCGGATGGCCAATGGCGCGTTTCAGGCTTCTCTTTCAGTGCCGATGCCGAGAAGAGTGCCAAGTAGTCGGGAAGATTAGAAAATGAAAGCTGACGGGTAAACCCAACGCCCGTCACTTTCGGGCGAAGTTTCCCTGTGAAAACTCGTTACCGCATTGTAATATTCACCTTGCCTTACAGAAATTCGCACTCCTGGTGACGCCCTACCTCCGCGCACCACCAACGCCGCATTGGCGACCCTACACACAGCCCACATCCTGCTGTCCGAGCCCGGCCCCGTGAATCACCACGCGTCTGCCAGGTCGTTACATCTCATCGTTACGAGGTAGCGTTATGAACAGGATTTTCCGAGTGGTGTGGAATGCCTCCTTGGGCATGTGGCAGGTTCGATCCGAACTGGGCGGCGCCTATGGCAAGGCCAGCACTTCCCGTACTGCGCGCCGCGCGCTGACTGCCGCTGGCCTGGCACTGCTTGGTGCGGCTGCCAGCGCGGCTGAGTTGCCGAAAGGCGGCATGGTGGTCGCGGGACAAGGCACCATCGCCCAGTCCGGCAGCACCATGACGATTAACCAAGGCAGCGCGAAACTCGCGATCGACTGGAATTCCTTCTCCATCGGTCAGGGAAATACCGTCAATTTTGTTCAGCCCTCCTCTGCTTCCGTGGCGCTGAACCGCGTCACCGGCACGGACGTGTCCACAATCCATGGCGCGCTGAAAGCGAATGGCCAGGTATTCCTGCTGAACCCGAACGGCGTCCTTTTCTCACCGACTGCGCAAATCAACGTCGGTGGCTTGCTGGCGTCGACGCTGAGCATGAGCAACCAGGACTTCATGTCAGGCAATTACAAGCTGCAGGGCGAGAGCACCAGCGCTGTCATTAACCAGGGCAATATCAAGGCATTCAACGGTGGCTCGGTCACGCTGGTGGCTGCGCATGTGAGCAATGTTGGTGAAATTTCCGCCGACCGCGGCAATATCCTGCTGGGCTCTGGCAGCGAAGTGCTGCTCGACCTGGGCGGACCAGTCAAACTGCAAATCCAGCGCGGCGCCGTCGAGGCGCTGATCGAAAACGGCGGCGCACTGCGTGCCGATGGCGGCACCGTCCTGATGACGGCAAAAGCCGCCGGTGACCTGTTGAGCACCGTGATCAACAACAGCGGTGTCGTCCAGGCGCGTACCATGACGACCGGCGAGCAAGGGCAAATCATACTGCTGGGCGATATGCAGAATGGGCGCATCGACATCGCCGGCAAACTGGATGCGAGCGCACCGCAAGGCGGAAACGGCGGCTTCATCGAAACCTCGGCTGCAGATGTCGCCACCGCGCGCAGCGTTCAAATCGATGCCAGCGCAGCGCATGGCCAGGGTGGCCATTGGCTGATTGACCCATACAACTATACGATCGACGCGAATGCTGCGAGCAATATCGTAGGCGCCCTGAACGCGGGCACCAGCGTAACGGTCACCACCCAGAGCAGCAGCTCGAGCTACGGTTCCACCGGCGGCGGCAGCGGCGACATTACCGTCGCCAGCGCAATCAGCAAGAGCGCCGGCGGCGATGCGACGTTGACACTGCGTGCCGACCGCAATATTGCGGTCAACAGCGACATTACTTCGACGCTCGGCAAACTGGGAATAACGCTGAGCGCTGGCAATGCCGCCGGCGCGACCGTAGGCGGTGTCGACGTCAACGCCAACCTGAAATCGAATGGCGGCAATATCATGATCGGCGGCGGCAACGGTACCGCCGTCTATGGCATGGCTTACGCACTCAATTCGAGCAACACAACGGCGGCGGTAGTGATTGAACGAGCGAAATCCATCCTCTCCACCGGGGGAAATATTGTCATTAACGGCAAATCGCTGGTCGGTTCAAACAGTGGCAATTATTCCGGCACGACCGGCGGCGTCTATATCATGTCCGATGCAACACTGAATTCCGGCAACGGCAACTTGTTCATCACGGGCGTCAGCACCGGCGGCAGCAAAACCTTCGGCGTGGCGTTTGAAGGCGCGTCGGGCACGTTGACTACGGTGGGTAATTCGGCTGGCGGCGGCATGCTGCTGAACGCCGTCAACACCACTGCGGGCAATACGCAAGCAGCACTGGACCAGGGCGCGATTGGCATGGTCTCTTACGGCAACCGCGCAAGGATCGCATTCCAGGGCAACTCGGTGGCCAGCTGGCTGGTGTTCGTGAATGGCGCCCCCCAGTTGTCGGCCTACACGCAATCGCCACAGCTCTCCAGCTGCGCCTCCCCTTATCCGAATTGCGGTACGCTGGTGATCCCGGGCTCGAATAACAGTTACCTGTACGCGACTTACCAGGCTGTCAGCATGTCCACCCAGCCGATTTACGTGATCCAGAATGCGGCTGGCAGCAAGACCTATGACGGCAACAATACCGCGACCGGCCTGACCTTCTCGACCCTCGGCGGTCCAAACGGCTTCTCCGTATCGTCGCTGGCGCCTGCCGTCGCCTACACCACCAGCAGCAAGAATGCAGGCTACTACGTCAACCTGAATGCGGACGCGAATAATCCGACCAGCTATACCAGCGGCGGCACTAGCTACTCGGTGGGTTATTTCAATACGGGAAGCTACACCATCACGCCGAAAACCCTGACCCCGATCGCTGCAAACAAGGTATATGACGGTACCACTGCCGCCGCCGTGTCCGCCACCGGCGTCATCGCTGGCGACAGTGTGAGCCTGAGCGGCAACGGCGCTTTTGCCAGCAAGGACGTCGGCAACTATTCGGTCAACATCAGCAACATCGTATTGGACGGCACGGACGCCGCAAACTATGCGCTGGCCAGCACTTCCGCCAGCGCCACGGCCAGCATTACTGCGCGCAGCGTCGCCATTGCAGCCAGCAAAACCTATGACGGCGCCACCGGCATGGGAGGCTATGTGACGTTCGGGAACCTGGTGGATGGAGAAAGCCTGAACTACAGTGGCGCTACTGCCAACAGCGCGAACGCCGGTACGGCGAGCTTCATCAATGCGATCACTTTGCAGAACGGCGCCAACGGCCTCGCATCGAACTACGTCCTCCCCAGCCTGGCGTCCGCATCCGCTGCCAATACGGCGTCCATCACGCCCAAGGCGCTGACCCTGACCGGACTCACCGCAAGCAACAAGACCTACGATGGAACCACCGGCGCAACACTGAACGGCGGGACCCTGTCCGGCCTTGTCGGCGCTGAAACCCTGAATTTGAGCGGCTTGACTGGTGCGTTCGTCGACAAGAACGCCGGTTCCGGCAAAACGGTGCTGGTCAGCGGCCTGGCTTTGACCAGTGGCACTGGCCTGGTGTCGAACTACAGCATCAGCAGCCCAAGCGCTGTAACGGCTTCGATCACGCCACGCGCCACTTCGGTATCGGGCATCACGGCTTCGGATAAAACTTATGACGGCACTGCTTCCGCCCAACTCAATACAAGCAATGCGGCCTTCTCCAACCTGGTCAGCGGCGACGCCTTGAGCGTTTCGGCCACCGGTGCATTCGCCAACGCCAACGCCGGCGCCGGCAAGGCGGTCAATATCAGCAGCACCTACGGCGGCAACGAGTCCGGCAATTACACGATCACAGACCAGTCCAGCACGACCGCTTCCATTGCCCGCAAGGCGCTTGCCTTGACGGGGCTCACCGCAAGCAATAAGACCTATGACGGCAACACCAGCGCTGCATTGAGTGGAGGCGCCCTGAGCGGCCTCGTTGGCACGGAAACCCTGAATTTCTCAGGCTTGGCCGGTACCTTCGCAGATAAGAATGCCGGCACCGGAAAATCGGTCAGCGTGAGCGGCTTGACCCTGGCTGACGGCACTGGTCTGGCCTCGAACTACAGCATCAGCAGCCCTTCTGCCCTGACGGCTTCTATCACGCCACGCGCCACGACGGTCTCGGGCATCACTGCGTCTGACAAGGCCTACGACGGTAGCACGAGCGCACAGCTCAACACCGGCAATGCACTCTTCTCCAACCTGGTAGACGGCGACGTCCTGACCATCTCCGCCAGCGGTGCATTCGCCAATGCCAACGCCGGCAGCGCCAAGACCGTCAGTATCAGCAGCACTTACGGCGGGGCGGACGCCGGAAATTATGCCATCACCAGCCAGGCAAGCGCGTCGGCCACCATCGCGCGCAAGGCCTTGACCCTGACCGGCCTGGCAGCCAGCGATAAGACCTACGACGGCAACACCAGCGCGGCACTCAGCGGCGGTACGTTGAATGGCCTGGTTGGCGCCGAAACTCTGAACGTTTCTGGCCTGACCGGCGCATTTGCCGATAAAAACGTGGGAACGGGCAAGGCGGTGAGCGTCAGCGGCGTGGCTTTGTCTGACGGCACCGGCCTGGCCGCCAATTACAGCATCAGCAACCCAACTGGCCTGGCTGCATCGATCTCGCCTCGCGCGACGACCGTCTCGGGCATGACAGCATCAGACAAGACTTATGATGGCAACACGACTGCACAGCTGAATGTGGCCAATGCGGTGTTCTCCAACCTTGTCGACGGCGACTCCTTGAATGTATCAGCCGCTGGCGCCTTCGCCAATGCCAATGCCGGCAGCGGAAAAACCGTCAATATCAGCAGCACCTATGGTGGTGCGGACTTGGGCAATTACGCGATAACCGGCCAGGCAAGCGCCACGGCTTCGATCGCCCGCAAGGCACTGACCCTGACTGGCCTTGTAGCCGCCGATAAGACCTACGACGGCAATACCAGCGCTGCCTTGTCGGGCGGCAGCCTGAATGGCCTGGTTGGCGCCGAAACCTTGAACGTTTCGGGCCTGACTGGCGCATTCGCTGACAAGAATGCGGGTGCCGGCAAGTCCGTCACTGTCAGTGGAGCGACTTTGTCCGACGGCAGCGGCCTGGCCTCGAACTACAGCATCAGCAATCCAGGCGGTCTGACGGCATCGATCACGCCAAGGGCGACGACGGTATCGGGTATTACCGCCGCCGGCAAAACCTATGATGGCGCCACCACGGCGCAAGTGAATACGAGTCATGCAGTCTTCTCCAACCTGGTGGATGGCGACTCCGTGGGCCTCTCGGCTGCTGGTACGTTTGCTGATGCGAATGCCGGCAGCGCGAAAACCGTCAATATCGCCAGCACTTACAGCGGTGCCGACGTAGGCAACTACGCGATCACGGACCAATCGGCCACCACCGCTTCGATTGCGCGCAAGGCATTGACGATCGTCGGCATGACGGCAAACGACAAGACCTACGACGCAAGCACTGGTGCGACCGTGAGCGGCGGTTCCTTGAGCGGCCTGGTTGGGGCGGAGACCCTGAATTTCTCCGGACAGAGCGCTGTGTTTGCCGATCGTAATGCCGGCAACAGCAAGGCAGTCACTGTCAGCGGTATCGGCTTGGCTGATGGCACAGGCCTGGCATCGAATTACGAGCTGGCTACACCTACCGGGCTGACTGCTTCGATTCTGCCCAAGGCGCTGGCGGTCAGCGGTGTGGTCGCGGCTAACAAAGTTGAAGATGGGAATACTGTCGCGGCATTGACCATGCATGGCTCGCTGGCGGGTGTTGAAGCTGGTGATGCGGTCCACATTGACGGCGGTTCGGCGGCGGCACAATTTGCGCAAAGTGCGCCTGGCACGGGAATCGCGGTCAACGTTTCCGGCCTCGCGCTGGCCGGCGCTGACGCGCATAACTATAGCCTCGCAGGTACCGCTGCGACCACGGCCAACATCACCTCGGCCCCAGTGCCGGCGCCAATATCAGCGCCCGTGGCTGTAGCGGTTCCTGAGCCTGTACCTGTCGTGGCGCCGGCTCCTGTGCCGAACCCGGTACCAGTGCCGGAAGTCGCTTCTGTTCCGGTTTCCGTGCCGGCGCCAGCGCCGCAAGTCGCTCCGCCTCCGGTGATCATTCAGGCTCCGGTCCCGGCATCCATTCCAGTGGTAACGCCCCCGCCGGCGCCAGTACCGGCTCCCGCCCCAGCGCCAATTCCAGTTCCAGAGCCAGTGGTAGCCCAGGTTCCATTAGTCACGCCCGCACCTGCACCAGCGCCTGTCGTGCTGCCTTCGCCAGCACCTGACACCCGGGCAGCTATTTCGGCGCAAGTCGCGAGCCCGGCGCTCCAGGGCGGCATGACGCCCGCCTTGCCCTCCTTGAGCGTTGGCGGCCTGAACTACACCGACGTCAGCGAATCGAGCAACGTGCCGGCAAATTCGGCCAACCGCGAGCATATGCCGGCAACCCAAAGCCTGACCGCTGGGCGCGACGTCAAGTTCCTGAGCGTCTTCGTGGTCTCTGGCGGCATCCAGATGCCCGCTGCCGCAACCTCCAATAACACTTCGACAAGTGAGCAAAAGTAACGATAGAATGGTTTGCCAATCAGACAGCGTTGAAAGCCGACATGAGACCAGCTAACAGCATTCTGACCACGAGCCTTCTCTCCATTTTTGCCCAGGCAGCCCTGGCGCAGCAAAGTTCGCAGCCCTTGCAGGAAAACGGGCAGCGGGCGCTGAAGGAGCCCTCTCCTTCAGCCCCGCTGGCGATGCCTGCCGCGCCGCCGCCGGCGCAAATCCCTCCGGGCGGCGTTACAGTGACGCTTAAGCAGCTAACGATCCATGGCAATTCCCGGATCCCGCAAGAGGAACTGCTGCGCGTATTGGGCCCTGTCGTGGGACAAACCATCGACTTTGCAGGCTTGAGCGCCCTGGCCGACAAGCTTTCTGCTTACTACCGCGCAGCAGGCTATCCTTTTGCGCGGGCCTACCTGCCGCAACAGGACTTGCAACAAGGCGAGCTGCGGATCGAAGTCCTGGAAGGCCGCTACGGCAAGATCACTGCCCACGGCGACCCAAACCTTAGTCCGGCGGCACAGCACTTCCTGTCGTCCTTACAGCCTGGCAGCGTAATTGAAAGCCACCAGCTGGAACGCGTCACCTTGATCCTGGACGACCAGCCAGGCGTACGCAGCACCCCCGTGGTCCGACCTGGCCAAGACGTCGGCACGGGCGACCTGGCGATTGAAGTGCAGCGCGATCACCGTTATGCCGGCGAGGCCGGCATCGACAACGACGGCACCCGTTACACCGGCCGCACGCGCGGCCATTTAAGCCTGGATGTGGATAGCCCATTCACACTTGGCGACCAGTTATCCATGCAAGGCATGTACACCAACGAAAGCATGTGGTTCGGTTCGGCCAGCTACGCATTGCCCCTGGGAGCTTCCGGCCTGCGCGGCCGCATCAGTTACGCCCGGTCCTACTATGCCCTGGCGGACAGCTTCGCGGCCCTCAAGGCCGACGGTACCGCCGACGTCAGCAGCGCAGGGCTCAGCTACCCGCTGATCCGTTCGCAGCGCCGCAATATAACCCTGTCCGGCATGCTGGAACACAAGCGCCTGCGCGATCGCCAGGGGGCGACCGATAGCAGCAGCGCTAAATCCAGCAACAGCATTCCACTCTCCGTCAATTTCGACGTGCGTGATGCATTGCTGCGCGGTGGAGTGAGCTATGGTGCATTGACCTGGACCTATGGCCGCCTCAATCTTGACGGCGCCTTGCTGTCGACCGATGCCACCACGGCGCGCAGCGCAGGCCATTTCTCCAAACTGACACTGGACCTGGCACGTATCCAGTCCGTCGCAGAACATGTCGATGCGTACGGCAGAATTTCCGCCCAATGGGCCAACAAGAACCTGGATTCTTCCCAAAAGTTCGGCCTGGGTGGCCGCAACGGCGTGCGCGCCTATCCCGGTGGCGAGGGCTACGGCGACGCCGGCGCCATGATGCAGCTCGAATTGCGCTATGCCGCCGGGCCCTGGATGCCTTATGTTTTCCATGACGTTGGCCGCATCAAAGCCAACCACAGTCCGTGGACCACAGACCCCAACCACCGTACGCTCGCCGGCGCCGGACTGGGCCTGCGCTATGACAACCGGGCGTTCAACGCTTCGCTGATCGCAGCCTGGCGGACCGTGGGCGGCGCACCGCGTTCGGAGCCGCACAACGGCCAGCCCATGGTCTGGGCCAGCCTCGGATACCGCTTCTAAGCGCACATCAAGGATACAGCTGGCCGCAGAACCAGGTGGACGCTTCCACCCAGTCGCCGGAACCGCCGCCGCCCCACCCTTCATTGACGTAGAAGAAGCGGTCGGTCACCGTTTCATCCCAGCAGAAGATGAAGCATTTGCGCACGGTGCGCTGCTGCCAGGCATAGCCGAATGCCAGCGGATAGTGGCTCAGCCAGCCGGTGCCGATGATAGCCGGCGTATGGCGGTTGGCAATCGAGGAAATTGCCTGGTCGCGCAATCCGTCTTCGCTGATGCCGAGCGAGTTCCAGTTCGCCTGCATCGTCGCGCCGGTGCGTCCGTTCAGGTATTGCGCGGCGCCCGGCATATCCCATGGACAGGTCGCGCCGGAACCAAAGGAGCAGAAAGTGTGCACCTCGCCGTTCAGTTCGCGGATCACATTATTGACGCCATTGTCCTGGTAGAGCGGCGCCGTGGCATCGTTGCCGCGGCCACCATCCTGGCGGTAGATGCCAGTGCGCGGGGACCAGTAAGCGTTGCCATTGGCGGCTTGGTGATCCGCCCAGCAGAACAGCATGGCCCAGGCGACGGGGCCGCAACCGACTGCGCAGCCGTTGTAGTCGAACTGGTTGTATGCAGGTTGCTGGCCGCCGCCGCCGGCTGCCCAGTAATAAGTCCAAGCCATGTTTATTTACCTCCTGCCAGTTGTGGGACCAGGTGTGGCGCCACGTCGCGTTTGTTGGATGGCGTGCCGCGCGGCACGATGAAGTAGTTCAGCGTCTCGCTGCTGCCGTCGACGTATTTGATTTCGAGCATGAACGACAGTTCATTCTTTGCTCCCGATGCTTTTGCTTCCAGCGTTACGGCGGCGGCCTGGCGGTCAAGCATCGTCATTTGAACGAACTTGGCGCCTTCGCCACTCAGGGTGGCGGATCCGGGCTGGAGCAGCGCGACCGTCATCGTCTGGCCTTCATGGATGCCTTCACCGAAGGTGTCGATCAATTCCTCGGTATCCCAATGGCCACGGGCATGCTCGGCCAGCTTTTGCAGGTGGGGCTTGAAGGTTTCCGGGAAGGCCTTCTGCGCCTCGTGCCAATCCTTCCAGCCGGATGCCTTGATGCCGTGGGTGGAACGGTCATTCTTGACGGCCATGAGCTTCGGCGGCGTCTTGTCGTCATCGGTCCTGTGTTCCGGTTCAGCGCGGAATTCGCCCAGCGGCGCGGCGCCCTGCATGCCAGGCGCAGTTTCAATCTTGGGCGGGAACTGTCCGATATGCGACGCGTAATTGCCCTTCATGTCTTCCGCTGCATAGGCCAGCGAGTCGAGTTTGTGGACCTTGGCGATGTTCTTGCCATTGCCTTTTGCTTCCAGGGCGTAGCTGGGCGGCTCGGTGTCCAGGCTCCAATGGGGAATGGGCACATCGTGCGCGCCGGTCGACAGCATCATGAATCCCAGGCCGCTGCTTTTGCCGGCATGGCCGCGCGCTTTGGTTTCCTTCATGCCCTTGACTTCAATTTCCCAATACGCCACGCCATCCATGTCCGGCCGATAGACGGGGCATGCCCTGTCGCCAAGGCGCATCTGGTCGTGGCCGGCCGCCATGTCGGTGCCACGGATCGATTCCAGGTGATTGGCGGCGCGCCGCCGTAGGCTCAGCGGTACTTCGCTCATCTTGACTCGCATGTTCAAAATCCTCCTTTGTTGTTCACGCCGCGTTGTGCAGTGCGATGTCCTGCACTTTAGGCATTTGGGCAGCCAGGAGGATCCGTGCTGGTACCTAAGTTTTGGTCTTTGCGGTACCTAAACTTTGGCTCGTTTGCAAATGTAATTATGTGCAATGGAATGTCGGAAATCTTTACATTTCCTCAACCCACAACCCTGCGGATTTCAGCAAGTGCCTGAAAGAAAAGATAATTTTCCTTCAGGCATGATTTCTGCTAGACATTGCCAGTGTGCTATTACATATAGTGCAATTATTCTAGGGAGATATAGACGTGGCAAAACAGATTTCAAAAAAACTGGTCGGCGTAGCACTGGCATTGGCTGCCATCAGCGGCACTGCACAAGCGACGCCAGGCGGCATCATCACCCCGCTGATCACTTCCGGCGCCCTGCCAGACTCGCCGGCGGCGCACGTTGACGCCAATGTGCCGAACTCACCGTTTTCGGGCGTGGTGAGCATCAACATCCGTTATGACGGCCAGAGCTACATCTGCTCGGGCACCCTGGTCGGCAAGCGCCAGGTTGTCTCCGCTGGCCATTGCGTGGATACCACCGGCAACGGTACCCTGATTGACCTGAACAAGCCTGGCAGCGATGTGCGCGTGGTGTTCAACGCCACCTCCTCGGGCCCGGGCAGCAATGTGATCACGGCCACCAAGGTGCAGATGAACCCGAACTATGCTGGTTTCGGCCATTGCCCGGCTGGCGTTCCAGGCTTCTGCGTGAATGACGACCTGGCTGTGATCACCCTCGGCCAGGATGCGCCGGCTTCGGCCAAGATTTACAAGATCGCCGGCCAGCAACTGGAAGCGAACACCCGCATCATCATGGCTGGCTACGGGCTGTCCGGCGACGGTATCAACGGCTACACCATTGACCCTAGCTTCCGTGTCAAGCGTACCGGCGAAAACGTCGTCGACCTGTTCGATGGCGACGACGAGAACGGTTTTGGCGGCGCGCGCGAGGTCTGGTACGCCGACTTTGACGGCAATGGCCACGACACTTTCTGCGAATGGGGCCTGGCGTGCTCGCAGCAGCTGCCTAACAACCGTGAATCCGGCATTGGCGGCGGCGATTCCGGCGGTCCATCCTTCATTGAACAGTATGGCGAACTGATGCTGATCGCGACCAACACCTTCGGCGGCACGCCTGATGGCATTACCAAAGGCGCTTTCGGCACCTACTTTGGCGGCATTGCGCTGCACAGCTACCTGAACTACCTGGTCGAAGCGACCGACGGCGCGGCACAAGTTGTTCCTGAGCCTGCTACCACGGCCATGTTTGGCCTGGGCCTGCTGGCCTTGGCCGGCGCACGCCGCCGCAAGCAGCGCTAATCCGCTGCCTGCCAGACGATGAAGGGCGGCTGCGGCCGCCCTTTTTCATGTTTTGCTGATAAGCAGGTGGGTTGCTGCGGCGCTGGCTTCGCGGCGGACAACTGAGTAGCCGAGCTGCTTCAGGTCGATTCCGGCAAACAGCGGCTCGCCCGCGCCCAGCAGGATCGGCGACTGCACGATATGCATCTCGTCGATCAAGCCTGCGCGCAGGTATTGGCGGATGGTTTCCGCACCGCCGCCGATGCGCACGTCCTTGCCGCCGGCGGCTTCGCGCGCGAGCCGCAGTGCTTCTTCGTAGCCGCCTGTGACGAAGTGGAAGACCGTGCCGCCTTCCATCACCAGTGGCGGCCGCGCATGATGGCTCAAGACGAAGACCGGCGTATGGTACGGCGGGTTGGGCCCCCACCAGCCGCGCCAGCTTTCATCCGGCCACGGCCCGCGCACGGGGCCAAACATGTTGCGGCCCAGGATCCAGGCGCCGAGATTCTCCATCCCGCGGCTGGCAAAATCGTTATCCAGGCCCAGGCTGCCCTCCCCGCCGCCATGCATGGACTGGAACGTATGGGTCGGGAAAAACCATTGGTGCAGTTCTTCGCCGCCCTTGCCCAGCGGGTTTTCAAGGCTCTGCTCCGGCCCGGCACCGAAACCATCCACGCTGACCGCAAAACACGCCACTCGCAGCTTGCTCATTGCAACCTCTCCGATTAGATTGAAATTGACCCAGATCATGCCGAGTATTTGCGTAAACGCCTAGACTTTTTCCCATCCAACCTCCGGAGGCCGCCATGGGATACAAGACCGTCGTCGTGCACATTAACAGCTCCTCGGATACCGAGCGCCGGGTGCGCCTTGCAGCCCAGATCACCCGGATGGCGAACGGGCACCTGGTGGGATCGGCCATGAGCGGGATTTCCCGCTACCTGTACGCCGACCATGCTACTGCAATGGGCGTCGGCATGGCCGCACAATGCATGGACGAAGCGCGCGAAAATGCCCGCGCCAACCTGAGACGCTTCGAAAACCAATGCCAGATGCTCGACATGCCCTCATTCGAAGCGCGCCTGATCGACGACCAGGCCGCGGACGGCCTTGTCTTGCAATCGCGCTACGGCGACCTGATCGTTTTGGGGCAGGTGAACCCGGACGATCCCATTTCGCCGATGGAAGAAGAAACACCCGAATATGTCGCCATCAACAGCGCCCGCCCGGTGCTGGTCTTACCTTATGCCGGCCATTTTGAGGCGCCCTTCAAGCGCGTGCTGGTGGCATGGGACGGCAGCATGGAGGCTACACGCGCTGTCACGGCAGCCATTCCGCTGCTGCAGAAAGCTGGCAAGGTGACGCTGGCAGTGTTCAACGCCGGCCGCCAGCCGGACACCCATGGCGGCGAACCCGGCGCCGACATCGCCTTGTATCTGGCACGCCATGACATCGAGGTCGAAGTGTCGTCGCAGGTAACCGCCATCGACATCGGCTCGGCCCTGCTGTCGTATGCAGCAGATATCGACGCCGACTTGCTGGTCATGGGTTGCTATGGCCACAGCCGCTTCCGCGAGATCATGCTGGGCGGCGCAACACGCACGATACTGCAAAGCATGACGCTGCCGGTGCTGATGGCGCATTAGGTCTATACTGGCCCGCATGCCGAATCCTTTCGCCCAGGTTGCTGCTGCCTGGCTGGCCCATCCCATGGAACTGGCCCGAGCGTGGCATGAATTGGCCACAGTTGCCTGGGCCACAGGCATGCCTGCGCCGGTGGCCGAAGCCGCGGAAGGCGATGACCGCTTTACCGATCCAACCTGGCGTAGCAATCCCTTCTTTCATGGCTTGATGCAACAATACCTGGGCTTTACACGCACCCTGGAACGGCAGGTCTATGACACGCCTGGCGTGTCCGAACGCGAGGCCCGCAGCGCCGCCTTCTGGCTGCGCCACTGGTGCAATGCAGTCGCGCCCAGCAACTTCGCGCTGACCAACCCGCAAGTGCTGCGCCGTGCCTTCGACTCCGGCGGCGCCAGCCTGCGGCAAGGATTCGAAGAATGGCTGCGTGATTTGCTGGCGGGCGACTTGCGCATGGTGGATCCGGCCCATTTCGAACTTGGCCGCGACCTGGCTGCGACGCCGGGCCGGGTGGTCATGCGCAACAGCCTGATGGAATTGATCCAGTACGCGCCGGTCCGGACGCAAGTACGCAGTATGCCGCTGGTGCTGGTGCCACCATGGATCAACAAATACTACATCCTCGACCTGACGGAACGGCAAAGCCTGGTGCGTCACCTGGTGGAACAAGGCTTCGACGTTTTCATCGTCAGCTGGAAGAACCCCGGCGCCACCATGGCTGGCGTGACGTTCGAAGATCACCTTTTCGATGGCATCCTGGCCGCGATTGAAGCCGCGCGCACCATCGCCGGAGTGCCGCAGGTGCATGCGGTCGGCTACTGCATCGGCGGTACCTCGCTGTCGGCCTTGATGGCGTGGCTGAACCAGCGCCACCGCTCGGCGCGCCAGGTCCCTGTTGCGCATTGGACGCTGTTGGCTACCCTGACCGACTTTTCCAAACCGGGCGACATCGCGAGTTTCATCAATGACGACACCGTTGCAATGCTCGATGGCCTGATGGCGCGCCAGGGCTTCCTGGATGCGCAGCAGATTGGCTGGAGCTTCCGCATGCTGCGCCCGAATACGCAGATCTGGCGCTACGTGGTGCACAAATACCTGCTTGGCGAACCGGCGCCTGCGTTGGCTCCGCTGGCCTGGAATGCGGACGGCACCCGCCAGCCGCGCGCCACGCATGCATTTTGCCTGCGCGAGCTTTACCAGGACAACAAGCTGGCGCAGCCCGGCCGGCTGGACATCCGCGGCCAGAAGCTCGACCTTGGACGCATCCGCCAACCCTTGTACGCCGTTGGTGCCGTCGCCGACCATATCACGCCCTGGCGAAGCACCTATCGCAGCGCGGCGCTCGTTGGGGCGCCGGTGCGCTATGTGCTGACTGCTTCCGGCCATATCCTTGGCATCATCAACCCTCCTGGCGGCAACGCCAAGCAGCAATTCTGGTCGGCGCCATTGATTTCGGGGCGCGACGCCAAGGATTGGCTGGCTGTCCAGACGCCTACCGCAGGATCGTGGTGGCAGGATTGGACGCAATGGCTGCACGCGCGCTGCGGCGCAATGAGAACACCCGCGGCGCAAGCGCACCCGGACTATCCCTGGCTGTGCGATGCCCCTGGAAACTACGTGCGCGAACATTAGCCATGACCTTATAATTTCGGCCATGGAAAAAGAACAGAAACAATTTCGCCGCCGCCTTGCCGTGCTTGGGGTGCTGACATTTTCAGGCTTCGCCATCCTGGCCGGCCGCGTGATCTGGCTGCAGGCTTTTCAATGAATGGGAATACTCCCTTCTGGCGCCGCCTGCAGCCGGTGCTGGCTGTTGACGGGCCTATGCTGGCCATCGTTGCGCTGCTGATGTCTGCTGGCCTGCTTACACTGTTTTCCGCCTCCGCCGATTTTCCGGGTCGCTTCGAACTCCAGCTGCGCAATGTGCTCACGGCGCTGCTCCTTATGTGGGGCGCTGCAAACATCCCGCCGCAGGCCCTGATGCGCCATGCGGCGCCGCTCTATGGCATGGGCGTAGCGCTGTTGACTGCCGTTTTCCTGTTCGGCGTGACCAAGAAGGGCTCCACGCGTTGGCTGCATATCGGCCATGATTTCCAGCCTTCGGAAATGATGAAGATCGCCATGCCGATGATGCTTGCCTGGTTCTTCCATCGTGCCGATGGCGCCAGAGGCTGGCAGGTATTCGTCGCGGCAGCGATGCTGCTGGCGATTCCGGTCGGGCTGATCGCCAAGCAGCCTGATTTTGGCACGGCGATGCTGGTGCTTGCCGCAGGCTTCTATGTGATCGTGCTGGCCGGCCTGTCCTGGCGGGTGTTGGCCGCGCTCGGCGTGTGCGGGGCGGCTGCCGTGCCGCTGGTCTGGCAGCTGCTGCATGACTTCCAGCGGCAGCGCGTCCTGACCTTCCTCGACCCGGGGGCCGACCCCATGGGGAAAGGCTTCCAGATCACCCAGGCCATGACAGCCATCGGCTCCGGGGGCATGACAGGGCGCGGCTGGATGGATGGCACGCAAGGAAGGCTCGGATTCATCCCGGAGCGCTCCACAGATTTTATTTTTTCGGTCTTTGCCGAGGAATTCGGCCTGCTCGGCGGGATCGTGCTGTTGCTGCTGTATTCCCTGCTGATTGCACGTGGGCTGCAGATTGCCGCCGGCGCCACTACCCGGTTTTCGCGGCTGTTGGGCGGCGCGATCACCATGATCCTGTTCACCTATGCCTTCATCAATATCGGCATGGTATGTGGCGTGGTGCCGGTGGTTGGCGTCCCGCTGCCCTTCTTCAGCTACGGCGGCACTGCTTTGGGGACGCTCGGCCTGGGGTGCGGCATTTTGATGGGCATCCGCCGCCAAAGCCTCGCCTGAGCCTGTTACAAATGTCCGATTCAAGACAAGCCGTTACGGGCGTAACGGAATTGTTGTTGATTTGTTGACAGCATTTGCGCTCCCGACGATTTCGGTTGAACTGCCGCGCCTGCACCGTCAAGATAGCCAGACCCCAACCACAACAGGACGGAGAGACCGATGAACTGGAAAAATCTTGGCGGCTTTGTACTCGCAGCATCGTTCAGCCTGGGCGCCTACGCGGCCGATGGCCTGACTGCCAGCATCAGCATGGACAAGCGCGCGCTGGGCCCGCGCGATGACGTCGTGGTCCACGTGACCCTGACCAATACTTCGTCCGTTCCCCAATACCTGCTGAAATGGCATACGCCATTTGGCGACATCGAAGAATCGCTGTTCGACGTTACCCGCGACGGCGTCAAAGTGGAATACGAAGGCATGCACGCCAAGCGTCCGGCGCCGACAGCCGCCGACTATTACGTGATCCAGCCGGGCAAGTCCTACAAAGCCAATGTCGAGCTGTCCCAGATGTATAACATGAGCATCTCGGGCGATTACACCATCCGTTACAGCACCAAATCGGCCAAGCTGTTCAGCAACGTCGACCCTGCTGGCAAAGCTGTCGACAAGAAGCAATCGGATACCCTGCAGTCGGAAGCGCTGAGCATTTCGATTGAAGGTACGCTGCCGCGCGGCACCCTGTCCAAGGCGCCAACCCAGCCGCAAGGCGTGGGCAGCCTGTCCTTCAACAAGTGCACCGCCTCACAGCAGGCCGATATCGTCACCGCCAAGTCGACTGCACAGAGCATGACCAATGACGCCAACAGCTACCTGGGCGCCAACAAGACCGGCCAGCGCTACACCAAGTGGTTCGGCACGGTGACTTCCAGCCGTTATTCGACCATGCAGGCCCACTTCACGGCGATCAAGGATGCATTCGACAACAAGCCGGTAACCGTCGATTGCGGCTGCAAGAAAACCTACTACGCCTACGTCTACCCGACCCAGCCATACACCATCTATGTGTGCAAAGCCTTCTGGAGCGCACCGATGTCGGGGACCGATTCCAAGGGCGGCACCTTGATTCATGAAATGAGCCACTTCAACGTGACTGCCGGCACCGACGACCACGTCTACGGCCAGACCGCTGCCGCCAACCTGGCCATCACCAATCCCGACCAGGCGATCGACAACGCTGACAATCACGAATATTTCGGCGAAAACACCCCTGCCCTGCCTTAACCAGGGCGCGCCGCTCATCGGCCGGTATGCACGAAGCTTACCGGCCCCTCGATGAGCGGCATTTCTTTCCCCTCCATGAGGTAGTGGCCAGTGTAGCTGATGGTGTACGCGTGGCGGCCTTGCCTGAAGGCGTAGGCGCGCGACAAGTCAATCGTGTTGCTGCGGCGGGCGCCCGGCGCCATGGCCAGGTAGTCTTCCTCGGCTAACGGCCCGCGCTTGACCATGATGCCCTGGTACTGCAGCAGCTGTCCGGTTTCCGCATCGCGGACTTCGAAGAGCTTGCCGAACATTTCCTCTTCTGTAGCGATTGCGCGCGGCACCTTCACCGTTTGCGGCATGTGGTTGGCCAGCGCGATGTGGAGCACCGCGTGGCCTTCCACATCTTGGACCGAAAATCGAATGTCCAGCACCTTTGGCTCTCCGGAAAGCGCGCCCAGCGCTAGCAAGGCAGCAAGATTGATTTTCACTCCAGACTCCGTTACACGTGAAACTTTTGCTTAGCGAGCTTGTTCCAGCGCTTCTCCCACCACGTCGAGGAATTCCTCGATATTCAACGGTTTGGTGAGATAACGGAAGAAACCGGCTTCAAGGGCTGCCGCCACGTCAAGCGGCATCGCGTTGGCGGACAGCGCAATGATGGGAATTTCGCTCGTGGCCGGATCCAGCCTCAGGCGCCGCTGGGCTTCCCGCCCGCTGATGCCTGGCAGGTTCATGTCCATTAATATCACATCGGGGCCGAACTCGCGCGCCATTGATACACCTGTATGTCCATCGGTGGCGGACAGCAGGTCGATGTCCAGATGCAGCTTGACGATTTCCTGCACCAGCTTGAGGTTGGCCGGATTGTCCTCCACATACAACAGCAAAGGCTTGTTGTGATGGATGCGCGCAGCGGGCGCCTGCGACGGCGCATTCATCTCCTGGCCCGGCAACTGCTGCGGCGCGGTAATCTCCAACTCAACCGTAAAAGTGCTGCCTTGCCCGACGGCGCTGGTGACGTGAATGGTCGCGTTCATCAGCTCGGCCAGGCGTTTACTCAGCACCAGGCCGATGCCACTGCCTTCTTCCGAACCGCCTTCCTGCCCCAGCCGATTAAATGGCTGGAACAGCCCGGCCAACTGCTCGCCGTTCAGCCCAGGGCCGTCGTCTCGCACCGAAAGCCAGGCCCGACCCGCGTCGCCCAAGCCGACCGAAATCCAGACGTGCCCCCCCTTGCTGTTGTACTTCACGGCGTTGCCCATCAGGTTGAGGAGGATCTGCCGCAAACGGATGCGGTCGGCCTTGACATACAGTCCGCTAGGCTCTGAAAGGTAGAGCGTGACGTTGCGCGCGTCAGCCATCGCTTCGATCATTCGTCCCGCCTCATGCACCAGGTCATCCAGCGCCACCGGTTCCAGCGAAAGCGTAACGGCCCCCACCTCGATCTTCGCCAGGTCCAGGGTTTCGTTGATCAGGTGCAGCAGGTGCTGCCCGGCCTGCACGATATTGCCCGCGAAGGCATAGCGTTGCTGCTGGGATAGGGGCAGCTTTTCGTTGTGCAAGAGCTGTCCGAAGCCCAGGATCGCATTCAATGGGGTGCGCAACTCATGTGACATGCTGTGCAGGAAGCGGTCTTTTGCCTTGCTGGCCTGCTCAAGTTCCAGTTTTTGCTCGAGCAGCTTGTGCTCGATCTGGCGGCGGCCGCTGATGTCGCGGATGGCGCTGGAAACCAGCAATTCGTCTTCTGTTTTCAAAGGGCTGAGACTGATTTCCACCGGGAATTCGGAACCGTCCCGCCGCATCGCATACAACTCGGTGCCGGCCCCCATGGCTCGCGGTTGCGCCTTGTCGAAAAAGCTGCTGCGCGCAGCAGGATGGCGCCCGGCAAAGCGCGCCGGGATCAGGATTTCGATGGGCTTGCCCAGCAATTCCTGGCGCGGATAGCCAAACAACTGCTCAGTCTGCGTATTGACCAGCACAATCTCACCGCGCGCATTGACGATCACCATCGGGTCCGGCGCCGATTCGAGCAGGCCGCGGAATTTCTGCTCGGCCTTCTTGCGGTCACCGATATCGCGGATGGCGCTCATGACAATGGCGCCCTCTTCCATCTGGATCATGCTCAGGCTGATCTCGACGGGGAACTCCAGCCCATCCTTGCGCAAACCATACAATTCCAGCCCGGCGCCCATGGTGCGCGTGCGCGGCTGCACGAAATACTGGGCCCGGTGCGCGACATGTCCGCCGCGGAAACGGTTGGGAAGCAACACTTCCACCGGCTTACCCAGCAGCTCCCGCGGTTCAAAGCCGAACAGGCGCTCGGCCTGGCTGTTCACCAGCACGATACGGCCGGTCGAATTGGCCATCACGATTGCGTCTGGCATCGATTCCAGCAAGCCGCGATAGCGCGATTCCACCTGGCGGGCGTCGCGCAAGGCCTTGGCATCGGTGATGTCCTTCTGGCTGTGGATGATGTACTCGATTTCGCCTTGCGCTGTGTAGACCGGCTTGCAGGCGGCGCCGACATAGACGGCCTGGCCGTCCTTGCGCCGCCGCAGGTATTCAAAATCGGCGCCGAACTCCTGCCGCACCGGGTGGCCCGGCATGCCAATCAGTTCTGCCAGCCTGTGGCCGCGCGTTTCCTCGGGCCGGTAGCCGTAAATCTCTGTCGCGCCCTTGGTCCAGAATATGACAGTGTCATGGGCATCGGTGGCTATGATGCCGCCGGGGGCTTCTTCCAGGATGAACTTGCCCAGGTCAGTTTGCATTTTTGGTCTCTTAACGGACTCAGCGGAACCAATTGTAAGCGAATTCAGGCGAAAAAAAACCGCCTGCCCTTGCGGGCGAGGCGGTCCAGGGCGCGGGGGTGCGCTCTTAAATTACCAGGAGGCTTTCAAGGTATAGGTTCCGCTGGTCGAACCGGTTCCACCTGCGTAGTAGTACACCTTGGCGTACCACGTTACAGCAGTCGAGCCGGTGTTGGCGCGCGTTACGGTATCGGCCTGGCCGGTACCGTTCACGCTCGATGCCAGCTGGGTGCCTGCGCTGTTGTACAACTTCAGGTCGTAGTCGGACGAGGCGTTCGGGGTCATGACTGCGGTCAAAGTCTTGCCCGCTGGAACGGTGATCGCAAAGTAGTCTGCGTCGGTGCTGGACGACATGTTGGCGCTGGCCGTAGTGCACGACTGGGTGATCGGATTGGCAGTCGCAATGCTGTTGTTGCTTTCCGTCTCATTCATGCTCACTGGCGTGCAGGTAGCCGACAGGATGTTCTGCGCCTCGAACTTGGCCTGGAAAGTGTTGGCGTAAGTCAGGTCCGACGGGAACAGGGTCTTGGCGGCATTCACGATCGCAGTCGCCATGGCTGGCATCTTCACGTTCGAACCCAGGCCGAAGTGCGCTTCCAGGATGATCTGGTCGATGTTGGCGCGCGGCTTGCCGGCGGCAATCAGGGACACCATGGAAGCGTACAGCGGCGCCGACCACAGCTCATCGGACTGGAAGGTGACGCCGTTCTCGGTGACCGAAGTGTGTGCGGCATAGGTCTTGGCGCTGTTGTATTTTGCATCGGTACGGTTCAGCATGCGGCCAGCCCAGCAGGAGCCGTGGCCGTCCCAGCTGAAGGCCCATTCAGGGTGGTAAACCTGGCCGTTCGGGGTGCTGTAGGAATACGAAGCGGCCCAGTAGTCGCCGAAGCCCTCGCCCATGGCGCCGGTGTCGCCGCCGGACCAGCTGGAGTCGATGCTGGCCTGGATGCCATGGCCGTATTCGTGCAGGATCACGTCGGCATCTTCGCTGTCGTTGACGCAGCCGTGGCCGAAGGCCAGGTAGCCGGTCGCGCCGGTGCCGCTGAAGTGCGAGTTGTCGTCGCCATTCACGCCGTTGGTATCGACGTCCATCGAACGATTCAGGATGGACTTGGTGCCGGTGAAGCCGAGCGACTGGATGTAGCGCTGGCTCTGGTCAAGGTGGAAGTAGACGTTGGTGTCATCGAAGGCATCGTTGCCGCGCTTGGCAGTCCACACGCCGTTGGTGGTGGTGCTTGGCGCAGTGTTGGGCGATTCGATATCCTTGATGTTGACGTATGGGCCGGTCAACGAATAAACGCCGGAGGTCACGGTCAGGTCGCGCAGCGTCTTGGTCGAATAGGCTGCATCGAAGGCGGATGCGGCGGAAGTATCGGTCAGTGCATCGGTGTTCAGCACGGTACGAGGATCAGGGTCGAAGGCATAGCCGCTGCCGTTGATGCCCGATGGGGCGAGGGTCACCGGCGCGGTGCTGCCCGCCTTGAGCGTGCTGCTGCCGGATTGGGCCTTGCCGGCCTCGAAGGCTGCCTGGGTCGCAGCCTTGCGGTCCATGGCCTGGCCTGGCGCCGCGGCGCGTGCTGCGAGGCTGCGTTCGCCGCTCTTGCTGGAGCGTGGCAGCGAGGTGCTGTAGGAATCGATGACGCTGCCGTCATGCGCATTCAGGTATTGCACGAAACCACCGGTCGGCATTTCAGCTTCGATGCTGACCTTGCGCGCCAGTTGCACGCCATCCTTGGTTGGCACCCACACCAGGCTGGTGGAAGGAACGTGGACCAGCTTGTGCTGGACGTTCATGTTCTTCCAGCCCTTGTCCAGTGCTTCGTCTTCGCTGATCTGGGATTTGTTGTAGAGCTGGTTCACCGCATCGGCGTCCACGTGGGCCGAGATGTGGCGGGTTTCATTGAAAATCTTTTGCAGGTCGCCGTTCTTGCCGATCGAAACGATGATCTGGGCGCGGTCTACCGGCAGTCCGCGCAGCATTTGCTGGTAGTAGTAATGTTTACCTGTCAGCGATTCCTTGACTTCCACCAGTTGCAGGTTGTTCAGGCTGGCTGGCAGGCCGAAGCGCGACGCGTGCAGTTTCAGCACGCCTTCTGCGGAAGCGGCCTTGGTATTGGTGAAGACAGTCAGGTTGTCGACGGTTTTTTCGCCGGCCTGGGCCAGTCCGGCGCAAGCCAGCATGACCATGGATGCAATCGTGGTACGGGTGGTGTGACGCATGTCGTATGTCTCTCCTGTAGCAGTATGTAGGTGTATTTTTATGAGCCCCGCCGGGCCAGCTCTCAACAGCGTGGAGGCGAGTATAACTACGAACAGAAGCTCGATTTCCATGGAATCTTGATGAAAAAGACAAAAGTTTTGCGTCAAGACCGCACGCGCAACGTTAGAAGGAGTCGTCAGTGAAACTGAACAGTTTGTCCGTTTTTTTAGCACTACTGTGCTGCCAGGCGGCGCAGGCCATTCCCGACCAGGAGCCCGACGTGACGGCCCAGGTAGCCGAAGTGCTGGAAGGCATCGCGGATGGCCGTCCGGCCCAGGATAAATTCACCGAGCGCGGCGCCACCTACCTCGCCGTGGCGGGGCTGCAGTCGTTGATGAAAGGATGCCCCCGCCCCATTGCGCTGGAACTGCTCTCGCGAAACGTGTTCGGGGAAGACCGGCTTTACGTGTACCGTGCAAAATGCCAGCCGCAAACGCTACGTATTGCGATCGATTTCAACAAGGCGGCGCGCATTAACAGGCTGGAACTGGCCCCGGAACGCTAGCTTCACGCGGCACTGGACTTGGGCTTGCGTGTGTGGTCAGATATGCACTAATCAGCCAGGAGAAGAGCATGGACGTCATTACGACAGCAGTGACGGCAGGTGCCGGTGAGGGCGGCATCAGCGCTGCCTACCAGATGCTGAAGTCGCGCCTGGCGTCGCAATCGCCTTCGGTTGCCGACGCCATTGCCGATGTGGAAGAGGATCCCGGCTCACGGTCGCGCCAGTTCGCCTTGAGTGACGCGCTGGCTTCCGCAGGACTTGCAGGCGACCGCTATTTGCGCGCGGCAGCCCGTAACCTCATCGACGAGGTGGAACGTCGCCGCAGTGCGCGCACCTCGCCCACCGCCAGTCTGGATGGCGCGCCGACGCATGCGGTCATGAAAGTCTACTTTGCGACCGACCGCGAATTGAGCGGAGACCGCCATCCGGCGCGCCTGTTCGGCAGCGGCCGCGGCCAGTTGCGCTATGGCAGCTGCGAAGTCAGCATTCCGCGCGACCACCGCATGGGCGAACTGGAGTCGCCTACCCTGCTGCGGCTCGAGTTCCGCGAAGAGCCGGAACAGCACGTCGTGCTGCTGGCGGCCGATGTGCTCGAGCACGAACACTATATGGCCGAACTCAAGCAGGCGATCGCCGCCAGCGGCCCGCGCAGCGCCCTGCTGTACGTCCACGGCTACCGTACCACTTTTGAGGACGCCGCGCGGCGCACCGGCCAGCTGGCCTATGACCTCGCTTTCCACGGGACGCCAATTTTTTACAGTTGGCCCTCGCAAGGCAAGCTTTCAGGATATATATTGGATGAAGCCAATGTGGAGTGGACCCAGGCCGACCTGGCCGCCTTCATGGCTGACTTCCTGCAGCAGACGGAGGCCGAGCACGTGTACCTGCTCGCACACAGCATGGGCAGCCGGGCCTTGGCCAAGGCTGCGGCCAGTGTTATTGCCGCGCGCCCGGAGCTGGCCAGCCGCATCAGCGAAGTCATCCTGGCAGCACCCGATATTGATGCTGAAGTTTTCCGCCAGCAGCTGTTGCCGGCCCTGGCAGGGGTAGCCAACCCATTGACCTTGTATGCGTCATCCGAAGATGCCGCCTTGCGCGCCTCGAAAGCCATCCATGGCTATCCACGCGCCGGCGAAAGCGGTCCTGCGATCGTGGTGGCGCCAGGCGTTGAAACGATCGACGCCACCGGCGTCGATACGGGCTTCATCGGCCATGCCTATTATGCTGAGCAGCGTTCAGCCTTGAGTGATATGTTTTACGTGGTGCAGAAAGATACCCGGGCCGCCGAGCGATTCGGCTTGCAGGCGGTCGAAGGCACGACGGGACGCTATTGGACGTTCCGCGGATAACACGGAGATTTGTCGATGAGTTATGCAAGTGCGCCGGACGAAGCCATTTTTTGTGTCGACAGGCTGCTGGAGTATATGGGGCAGGACGAAAAAGCCCTGAATACTGTCGTCAAGATTGTGCGCGACGGGATCGGTCCCGGCGTGGAGCCGCTGAATATGGCTGGCGAAGCCATCCGTGACGCCAGATTCATGGAAGCGCGCCGCATCCTGCATAACCTGCGAGGATCGATCGGCAACCTGGGGGCGAAGCGCTATGTTGCAGCGTCCCTGGCACTGGAACTGGCCCTGCAGGAAGGCCGGATTATGGAAATTCCCCTCCTGTTCACCGCACTCGAAGGTGAACTCAAGCTGGTGCACGACCATGCGGGGGCCTGGCTCGACCAGCATAGCGGACGCGCCGCCGCCCGTTAACGAATCGTTACATCTGTTACCCCGTGCGGTATTGATGCGGCGCAACATCAGTATGTTATGATGGTTTCCTGACAGGTTTTCGCAGTCTGGCGAGGCGTGCGCCTCATCCGTTCGGCATTTAATAGAATCTCGCTAGTTGCAGTGCAGCTTGCCGTGGGACAACTTGTTGTACAATAGCATTCTTTCTCGGGCCAAAAGGAAATATGGAAATTTTCAACAAGGCGGGCATTATTGTCACTTCTACACTGCTCATGGTCGGCATGCTCATTGCCTGCCAGGTCCAGGAAGAAGTCGCCCCCCCTGCTCCCGTTGTTGAAGCCGTGGCCAAGAAATTTGCCGAACACGGTGGCGCCGCTGCCGAACGCCGCCTGCAGGAATGGGCGGAACAAGGTTCCGCCGTCGCCGCCCGCGAATTGGGCATGGTGTATACGCTCGATGCGAGCAAGCATACGGAAGCGATACAGTTGCTGCAAAAGGCCGCCCGTTCCGGCGATCCTGTTTCGGCCGACTACCTGGCCAACCGCGCCCTTCCCGGCGGCGCCGTAGCCCATAACGACAGTGAGCGCAGCTTGCCGCTGTATGTCCAGCTGGCCACGCCGCGCCGCGCCAAATAAATTTCCGCCCGCCGATCGCAGGCTTTCTTGAGCGCGATCAACAAGCACTTGCCCTCAACTCCCTACGCTGGTAACTCCACTAGCCAGGGAGATTCCCATGTCACGCTTGATTACCGTCGCGGCCGGTCTGGCTCTGGCCGCATTGCTGGCCTGCCAACGCATGAAGCCGGTGGAGGATGGCTTGAACGACGCCCGTGCGGCCCATGCGCGTGGCGAAGACCGGGCGGCAATCATCCATCTGAAGAGCCTGCTGCAGCAGGAACCGGGTAATGCGGCTGCGCGGCGCCTGCTTGGGGAACTGCATCTATCGCAAGGCGATCCCGTCTCGGCCGAAAAGGAACTGCGCCGCGCACTTGCGCTGGCCCAGCCGCGCGAACAGCTGCTGCCCCTCCTGGTCAGGGCGATGCTGGCCCAGGCCGCCTATCAGGGAGTGCTTGATGAATTGCACAAGGACCCGGACTCGGCAGCCGTACTGGCATGGCGCGGCCTGGCGCTGGCCGGGTTGGGCAAACCGGGCGATGCCGCCCGCCTTTACACCCAAGCCCTGCAACAAGACAGCAAGCTGGTCGCCGCCCACCTCGGCCAGGCCAGGCTCGCCCTCGCGCAGCATGATGCAACCGCGGCGGCAGCATCGGTAGCGCTTGCCTTGGCCGCCGCACCGCATGATATCGACGCCCTGCGCCTGCGCGGCGACCTGCTGCGCACGCAAGGCGAACTGGACGGAGCGCTGGCAGCTTACCGCGCCATTCTCGCCCTGGACCAGACGAATGCCCAGGCGCATGCCGACATCACCGCCGTACTCTTTCAGCAAGGCCAATTTGGGCTGGCCCATCAGCAGCTCGACACCGGACGCAAATTCCAGCCCGCGAGCCCTGTCCTGCTGTATGCCCAGGCGCTGCTCGAACTTGGCGAAGGCCAGAACAAGGCGGCCCTGGAGCATGCACAGGCGGTACTCCAGGTGGCGCCGGACCATTTGCCAAGCCTGCTGCTTGCAGCGACCGCCGAGCTCGCCACAGGTGCGATCACGCAGGCGCGCGCCCATATCCTGCGCTACCGCCAGAGCCAGCCCGCTGAACCCTACGCCCTGCGGCTGCAAGCCATGTGCGACCTGCGCGAAGGCAAGGCGCAAGACGCCCTGCTCTTGCTCGAACCCAGCGCTGGCGCCGGCTCGCAAGACGTCGACTTGCTGGCGCTTGCCGGGGAGGCGGCAATGCGCAGCGGCAAGCACGAGCTGGCAGCGCGCTGGTTCGGCCAGGCAAGCAGCTTGGCGCCCGAGTCCGGCAGCCTGCTCGCCGCCAACGGCTTGAGCTTGCTCGCCCAGGGCCAGGATGCCCGCGCGGTGGATGCACTTGAACAGGCGACGCACAAGAACAGTACCTCAGCCCTGCGCGCCGGGGCGCTGCTGGTCATTACTCACCTGCGCGCGCGCAATTTTGCGGAAGCCATGGCGCAGGTTCGGCGGATGGAGACGCAAGGCGACAATCCCGCCATCGAAAACCTGAAGGGCGGCGCCTTGCTCGCCAGCGGCGACCTCGGCGGCGCGCGCAAAGCCTTCCAGCGCGCGCTGGCGCTCGATCCTGCACACCTGCCTGCGCTCGAAAACCTGGCCGAGCTCGACATCCTGGAGAAGAAGCTGCCGCAGGCCCGCCAGCGCTATCACGATGCGCTCGCCCGCAGCCCCAACAGCCTGACTTTGCTGATGGCCCTGGCCAAGCTCGAAACACGGCAAGGCGATGCGCGCGCCGCTGCGGCCTGGCTCGAGCGGGCGATTGCAGCCCACCCCGATGCTGCGGCGCCGGGCCGGGCATTGGCCGCGCTTTACTTGCGCAGCGGACAGGCTGAAAAGGCATTGCAACAGGCCCAAGGCCTTCATGCGCTCCATCCAGTCGATGCAGCAAGCCTGGACTTGCTGGCGCAAGCCGCGGCCGCTGGCGGAAAGCACGCCCTCGCCCTAGAGAGTTTGCAAAAGCTCGCAGTACTGCAGCCAAACAGCGCTGACGTCCTGTTGCGCGTCGCTCGCAGCCAATTGATCCTGAAGGAAAAAGGTCCTGCCCTGGTCGCTGTGCATAAAGCCCTCGCACTCGAGCCCGGCCGGGAAGACGCCCTGTTGCTGGCCAGCGCCCTGATGCTCGACAGCCGCGCCTACGACGACGCACGCAAGCTGGCGCAAACCGTCCAGCAACGCCAGCCATCCGCTGCCATAGGCTATAAGCTCGAGGGGGACGCCCTGATGGAGCAAGGCAAGGCCGCGCTGGCCGTGCCCTTGTACGAACGCGGTTTAGCGCTGCAAGCGAGCGGCCCGATGCTGATCGCACTGCACCGCGCGCTGCATGCAGCGCAACAGGATGACAAGGCCGAACGCAGCATGGGCGGCTGGTTGGCGCAGCACCCGGGCGACCAGCCGACCAGGCTGTATTACGCAAGCTATCTTCTGCAGCGCTCCGAGCTTGCCGCCGCACGCCGCGAATATGAAACCCTCCTGGCGGGCGACCCTGATAATGTCGTGGCGCTCAACGACCTGGCCTGGACATTGCTTCAATTGAAAGACGGCGATCCGCTGCGGCCTGCTGAGCGCGCCTACAAGCTCGCTCCGTCCAATCCGGCGGTCGCCGATACCCTGGCCTGGATTTATGCCGAGACCGGCAAACCCGTTCGCGCCCTGCCACTGCTGAAAAGGGCGCTGGAAAGGGCACCGACCTCAGGCGACATTCGCTTGCACTATGCCCATGCCCTGTTCCGCAGCGGCGACAGGCGCGGTGCACGCAGCCAATGCGAGCAATTGCTTGCGCTGCAGGATTTCCCGCACCGCGCCGAAGTGCAGGGCCTGATGGCCAAGCTTTGACGCCTGGTCAGCGCGGCTGGTAGCGGCCGGGAGCGATCAGCTGCTGCGGATCGAGCGCGGCCTTGATGCGCGCCACCGTGCGCCAATAAGTGTCGCGGCCGTTATCAAGCGCCGCCACCGATTGCGGACCCACGCGGTAAGGAATGTAGCCTGCCTCCATCAGCTGTTTGAACGCAGTGTGATAGCACGCTTGGGCCCGTGCCGTTTCCACACCATCATCGCGGTCGAAGCATATGGTCAGCACACCGCCAAGGGTACGTTCATTGATCATGCTGAACGTTTCGAACAGGTCGAAGCCATGGCGCGCGAAGATGGGCTCGACCAAGGCGTGGACACGCAGAAAATCCGCCCCGCGCAGCGGCAGCACGGGGGCCAGCCACATCATCCCGCATCCGTCGCGGGCCGGATTGGCGCCCAAGGGGAAACCATCAGGCAGGCCACCCCGGCGGCGCCAGTATGCGCCGGCCAGGAAGCGGCCATCGGGGATGCCGCGGTTCATGTTCAGCAAGGAGCGCCCCAGCTCGACCTGGGCTGCGAGCCGCGCACCCAGCTTGCCCCGCCCCAGCAGCCGCGCCGCAGCGCCGCCCACCGCCAGCGCGCGGTCATCAATGAAGCGCAGCTTCGCCAGGCCGCCGATTGCGGCGCGGATGGCGCTCCGGGCATCGGCGACTTGCGCGGCGCGCCCGTAAAGGGCGGCGGAAACTGTCCATGCGCCGATACCTGCCTTGGCGCACAGAGCAGAGCGCAAGCTCGCCGGCAGTGGCGGCCCGTGCGGCGCCAGTTCGGCTGGAAACGCCATGCCGCCCGACAGCACGCGCAAATCGTTCCCAATATGCACCACACTGCGCAAGGTCCCGTCCATGCGCAGCGGCCGCAAGGCATCAACCACCGCTGCGATACCGTCAAAGGTGGCGACGCTGGCCACCAGGTGATTCACAACTTCAGTTTGCGGCATCAGCCAGAAGCCGAGACTGGTAACGATGCCGAAATTCGATTGCGTGAACAACCCATCAAGCCATGGGCCGACACCGTACGGGTAGAGGTGGGCCGCGCTGGCCCGGGCGAAATGGCCGAAGCCTGTTTCCAGCGTGTCGCCGTCCGCGAGTACGATGCGCAGGCCGGCGACGTGCAGCACGCGGTTTCCGTAAGGTGTGTGGCCAAAGCCGCGTTCCAGAATATTGCCGACCAGGCTGGTATCTGGCCCTGCCCCGGTGCAATCCATCCATAAGGGCAGGCGATGTTCAGCGAGATGCCCGGCAAGCTGCGCCTGCGTCACGCCCGGTTCGATGACTGCATAAGCGAGCCCGGGATTCACTTCCAGTATGCGGTTCATGCCGCCAAGGTCGACGATGACTTGGCCGTCGCTGCTCGGGCATGCATCGCCATAGCCCCAGTTGTGGCCGGTACTCAGCGGATAAAGCGGCATGTCAAATTCTCCGGCACGCTGGACCACCGCCACCACTTCATCGTGCGAGCGTGGCCGCAGTACGGCCAGCGGCAGCACCGGATTGGCCGATGTACTGGCCGTGTAAGGGGCCAGTTCCCCAGGCGCACTCAGCACGCGCGCGGGTCCAAGCAGCTGGCGCCATGCCTGGAGCGCCGAATCAAGCCTGTCCATATTCAGTTCCTCCCATCGCGCAAACGCAGCGTGATGCCGGCCTCGTCCTGCTTCGAGAAGAAGTAGGGATAAAAGGAACGTTCGCTGGGGCTGGACTCCATGCGCCCACCGTGCAGCCTGATCTGCTCCTCCATATGCGCCAGGTCCAGCCGCAGCAGCACCGCTGGCGCATCGACGCGGCTGCAGTGGCGTTGCGGCGCGGCCGGGTGGAAACCCAGCATTCGCATATAGAACTTGACGTGGCGCGGATTGACTTCGATCACATAGTCGGTGCAGCCGTGCAGGTTGTGCGCGTAGACGTAAGAAATGTGGATCAGCGCCGCGAACACCCGCATATTCACATTGCGGTCGATCGCCAGCCGCGCCGGTTCGCACAGGCGCCGGCCTTGCGTGCGCCAGCCCGCCAGAATGTCGCCAAAGTTTTCATCGGCCGGCAGTCCAATGGCGGGGTCATCCAGGCAAAGCGACATGGTGCCGACGGTCTCGCCCTGGCTGTCCGCTGCCAGCGTGATGCGGTTCGGTTCATGCGGCGCGCTGGCAGCGACCTCGTAGCCGCGCCAGCCGTACATCTTCTGCAGCAGCACGCTGGCGGCCTCACGCTGTCCGGTCGAATTGGCCAGGCGGATATTGAACTTCTGCTGGTCGAGCGCTTGCAGGGCCTGCTCCCCGCCGGCCTTTTCTTCGATCAACAGGGAAACAATGGTGTCGTCGTCCACAGTGAGTCCTCCTTTTGGAATACGGCTTGGACACACGGCTCGGCATAAGGTTCCACCTGCGTCGGATTTCTTTTCACAGCTCGCCAGCGCCGGGGGAACATGACATGGCACGGATGCTGCTGGTATCCAAGCTGCCGGCAACTCCGCCGCGATTCAACTGGAGAACCAAGCCATGACTACCTTCCGCAAGTCCCTCCTGGCAACCGCCGCCGCGCTCGCGGTTGGCATCGCCAGCGCGCCTGCCCAGGCATCGACCTTCGCATCGGCGATCCTGGACATCAACAACTTCCGCCTGCTGCATTCCAGCGGCGCCGCTTACAGCAGCACCGACTTCACCATCCTGCAGGGGACCAATGACGCCCACGCTACGGCTGCGCTGAACAATGTCTTCGCCAATGGCACCTCCTCGATTCCGATCCTGGCCGGCACACCCAATGTTCCGCACCAATGTGTTGGCGCGCCCTGCCCGGCCTTGGCCAATAATGACTTCACGCCCTTTCCCAGCCCGCCGCCCGTCCCCGGCAGCTTCGGCTATGCGGACCAGGACTTGACCGGCGCCTCGATCACCATCGGCGCAACGCCTGCCGGAGCGCATGCGCGCACCCGCGCCGATGCATCGACGGCCATGAATTCCATCGCTTCCGGCAACTCCGATGTCGGTACCTCGACCACATTCCAATTTACCTTGGGCGGCTCGGATACAATGACCGTGGCGTTCGACGCCACGCCGTACACCCAGGCCTACGTCTCGCTGGGCTCAGGCCCGGACGCCAATGCCAATGCGCGCTTGTCCTGGTCCATCAACATCGTCGACCTGACCACCAGGCTGCCGGTCTTCACCTATGCGCCGCATGAACTGAATGCAGATAGCGTGCGCAGCCGTACCGATGCGATGCCGGGCATCCTGACCTATACGCTTCCGACGGCCGCATACGGCAGCACCTCGCCACTGCTCTCAGCGGGCACCAGCTACCAGATCACGATCCAGCACAACACGCTGGCCAATGCGCTGCAGCAGGAACTGCCGGAGCCGGATTCAGTGGCGGTGCTGGCGGTGGGCATGCTGGCGATGTCGATCGCCCTGCGCCGCCGCAAATCCTGAGCATTTCTTGACCAGCCTCAAAGTTCGGGCGGGTTCGCCATCCAGGCCGGCAACCCGTCCCTATAATCGTAAAGACCGAGGCGTCACACCAGGGAGCGCGGCATGGAGCAACTATTCAGCCAATTGCTGTCAAGCCTGAAAGGCATCTGGAAGCATCGCTGGACGGGCTTTTGCATCAGTTGGCTCGTGGTGCTGGCTGGATGGGCCAAGGTCTATTCCCTGCCCAACGAATACCAAAGCGCAGCCAGGGTGTTCGTCGATACCCAGAGCATCCTCAAGCCGCTGATGGTAAGCATGACCAGCGTGCCGAATGTCGAGCAGCAGGTGGCCATCATGAGCCGCACCTTGCTTAGCCGCCCCAATATCGAACGCGTACTGCGCATGGTCGATCTGGACGTACGGGCGATTTCACCGCGCCAGCACGACGAGATGGTGGACGACCTGATGAAGCGGATCCAGATCAATGGCACCGGAAGCTACGACATCTACACCATCAGCTATACGCATTCCGATCCGCGCCAGGTACGCGACGTTGTACAGGCCCTGCTCGCCATCTTCGTCGAGGGCAGCTTCAAGGGCAAGCGGGGCGACTCGGAAAAGGCCGTGCAATTCATCGATGACCAGATCAAGAGCTACGAAACACGGCTGCTCTCGGCTGAAAGCTCCGTCAAAGACTTTCGCCTGAAGAACAACTTTCTGCTGCCACGCGAAGGCCAGGACTACAACGGCAAGCTGCTGGCCGCCAGCGATGCGCTGGCCGGAGCCCAGCTTGAACTGGCGGAAGCCGAACAGGCGCGCAAGGCGGTGGAAGCGCAGCTCGGCGGCGATGAACCCATCCTGGCTACCGTTGGCGCGCCGGGCGAGACTTCCGAGCTGGATAGCCGCATCAGCGCGTTGAACAAGAACCTCGACAGCCTGCGCACGCAGTTCACCGAACAGCACCCGGACGTGGTTGCCACCTTGCGGCTCATCGCCCAGCTCGAGGAAAAGCGGCAACAGGAGAAGCAGAAACAGCCCGATCCTTCGGACATGGCCCGCCAGTACAGTCCGCTTTACCAGCAGATCAAGGTTGCGCTGGCCGAAGCCGACGCCAAAGTAGCCGCATTGCGGGCACGCGTCGAAGCAATGCAATTGCGGCATCAGCAATTGCAGCGGCAACGCGATGCGGTGCCCGAACTCGAGTCCCAGCTTGGGCAGCTGACGCGCGACTACCAGATCAACAAGGACAATTACGAAAAGCTGATCGCCCGCCGCGAAGCGGCCAAGCTGTCAGGGGAATTGACAACAACCACAGAGATGATGAGCTTCAAGATCATCGATCCGCCCACCATGCCACAGCGCCCCATCGGCCCCAACCGGGTGCTCTACTACAGCGCAACGCTGGTCCTTGCACTGGTGGCAGGCGCGGCAGGCGCCCTGGGACTTGCCGAGCTGCGGCCCACTTTCCTCAGCCCAGCCGATTTGCGCGCCACCACCGGCCTACGCGTGCTGGGCACCATCAGCATGAACTGGACCGAAGACGAAAAGCGCCGGCAATGGCGCGACCGCATCGGCTTCGGCGCCGGCAGCGCCTGCCTGTTGCTTGGCTATGGCGGCGTGATGCTTTACACCCTGCTATTCCAATAGATGGAGGCGCAATGCAATTACCCCCGAGTTTGCTGGAAGTGGCGCCGCCAGGCGAGGCCGGCTATGCCGACATCAACCTGGTCCGGCTGCGCCAGCGCGGCATGGTCACCCATGAGGGCGGCCGAACCGCCGTAGCCGAAGATTTTCGTATCGTCAAGCGCCACCTGCTCAACGATGCCCGCGCCACTGGCAACCACGCCATCCACCATGGCAACCTGATTGTCGTCACCAGCGCGCTGCCGGGCGAAGGCAAGACTTATTGCGCGGTGAACCTGGCGATGAGCATTTCGATGGAAAGGGATGCGCGCGCCCTGCTGGTGGACGCCGACGTAGCACGCCCTTCCGTCCTGAAAGTGCTCGGGCTGCAGGCCGAGCGCGGCTTGATGAATGTCCTGCTCGATGGCAGCGTGGAACTATCCGACGTCATCATGCGCACCAACGTTCCCTCGCTTACCCTGCTGCCCGCCGGCCCCGCCAACCGCAATGCGACCGAGTTGCTGGCCAGCCGCAATATGAGCCGGCTGTTGGAGGAGCTGGCAAGCCGCTATCCCGACCGGGTGATCATATTCGACTCGCCGCCGCTGTTGCTCACGACGGAGGCGAGCGTGCTGGTTTCGCAAATGGGCCAGGTCGTCATGGTGGTGGAAGCAGAAAGAACCTCGCAAGCGGCGGTGCAGGCAGCCTTGCAGCGCATCGAACACTGCCACCATGTGAACCTGCTTTACAACAAATCGCGCAGCTTTCCGGGAACCGAATACTACGGATACTACGAATAATGGACGCAGCCGCCATCGGAGTGTTGTTGCTGCTTTGTGCCTATATCCTGCACAAAGTGAGGAATATGCACTTGCTGGTGCATGCAATGAAGGACGAGGCGCAGCGCGGCCACGCCACCTTCTTCCGACAGCTCGAAGCCTTGCAGGGGCTGTACGTCAGCCTCGGGCTGCAACGCGCGCTGCCGCTGACCCGCGGCTGGGCGGCTTCGCCGGACTTCCTGCAGGAACTGGCCGCCCATGCACTGGACGAACGGCCGCGGTGCGTCGTGGAATGCAGCAGCGGGACGTCGACCCTCGTGCTGGCGCGCTGCATGCAAATCAATGGCGCTGGCAAGGTGTACAGCCTGGAACATGATCCTGTCTACGCCCGGCGCACGCGGCGGCAATTGGAACTGCACGGACTGGCCGAATGGGCCACCATCATCGACGCCCCCTTGCTGACCCAGGCTTTTGGATCGCGCGAACAGCCCTGGTACGACCGTAGCGCCCTGGCTGCGATTTCATCAATCGACATGGTGGTAATTGACGGCCCGCCCCAGGCAACCAGCGATGCGGCGCGCTATCCGGCAGGTCCTGTACTCTTCCCGAAACTGGCGTCTGGTGCGGCGGTGTTCCTCGATGACTCCATGCGTCCCGGCGAACGCACTTCCCTGCAGCGCTGGGCGGAAGAATTCCCGGATATGGAAATTCTTTCCTTGCCGTGCGAGAAAGGTGCTGCAGTGCTGCGCTACCGGCCCGTGGCCGCTATGCGCTGTGCGACTCCTGCCTCATAGGGATGGCTGATAAGATATTCCTTACGGCGTTGTTGAAGCTTTGCGATGTGGCCCTCGATTGATCCCGGCAAAAGCTCGGCGCCAAAGCCATCGCCTGTAGCGGCGCCCCCAGCGATACGAGCGAGGATGCTATCGCCCACACTTTCGCGATAATGCGAGGTTTCCCAATAGTTCAGCATGGCGGAACGGTTCCCCGCCTGCGGAACCGGTTCGGTGGTGACGTGGTTAAAGCCTGAAAAATCGAACACGCGCACGTCGCAGCCGGCGGCGCGCAAGCGTGCGCCGATTGCTGCCAGGTCGGCAAGCCAGGCTTCGAACCGCGCGCCTTTTCCTCTCCAATACAGGCCATCGATCGTCATGGCATGGGTCGGGTTGACATACAGCCGCCAGTGCAGCTTGCATCCCCGGCCGATCGCGCTTTCCATCGATTGCAGCGTGTCCGCCGTCGGCCCTTCCCCACGCAGGAATTCGCGCGTGCGTGCCTCGACTACCTGCGCGGCGCCTCCCCAGCCATCGATGCGCGCCTGCATGCAGGCGCCATCGCGCTGTCCGTATTGCGCCAGGCTTGGATGGCAGACTGCCAGCGAACGGCCACGGAGCAAGTCAAGCGATTCGCGGCTCATGTCGAGGCTGACCGAGCGCTGCAAGTCAAGCAGGAAGCGCCGCGCCAGGTACCGGCCGTCACTGGCGAGCAAGCCATTTTCCAGCTCCGTATTGCCGACAGATAGGGTGAACGATGGCGCGTCCAGGCCCCAGATGACCGTCCGGACATCGCCAACCTGCCTCGCATGTCCCAGCATGCGCAGCGCGTCTCCCACCGTGGCGCCTGATAGCGCGGCATTGAAGACCCGCTCCCGCCCGCCGCGCGGAACTGCCATGCCGAGTTCGGTGCGGGAATTGCCAAGATAGACAGTTTCGGGCCGGTATAAGGCGATAGCGTAAGTCTTGCCCCAGGCATTGAGCTTTTCGACCGGCTGGCGCAAGCGCTTGACTTCAGGCGTCTGCCATTGATGGATCAGATAGGGGTCCAGCGTGTAATTGGTGGCGGCCACGCCGCATACCAGGAGCAAAGGCATTCCGCCTGCGATGGCGACGTAGGATTTCATCTCAGAATTGGAAGTAGAGAAATTCGGTCGGCCGGTTCATGCTGAAGACGCAGGCAAGCAGCAAGGCGGCGACTGCGCCGGCATGCGGCAGCGATCCGGTCCAATGGCGTTGCAGCATCTCGCGCGTGTTGGGCGCGAACCAGGCCGACAGGCAGGCTGCAGCCAGCAGCGGCATTGCGCCGCCGCCTGCGGCGATGCATTGCAAGCCGGGTCCGCCCAAGGCGTGCGGCAATCCAAGTCCGTTCAAGCCGGCGATTCCGGACCAGATCTGAAGCGCAGAGGCGATGTCCGGCGCGCGGAACGGAACCCAGGCCAGCAAGACGGCGATGAACGTCAGCGGCCATGCCCACCAAGCCTCCTTGCCGCCGCCGAAACGCTGCTGCAGCACCAGGAACAGGCCATGCAAGCCGCCCCAAGCAATAAAAGGCCAACCGGCGCCATGCCAGGCTCCGCCCAGCACCATGGTGACCATCAGGTTGCGCCAGCGTTTCCAGGTTCCCCCACGGTTGCCTCCCAGCGGGATGTACAGGTAATCGCGCAGGAAACGCGACAAGGTCATATGCCAGCGGCGCCAGAAATCCGAGATATTGCGCGCCTTGTAGGGGGAATCGAAATTTTCAGGCAAGCGCACGCCGAACAATCGGGACAGGCCGATCGCCATATCGGAATACCCCGAAAAATCGAAATACAACTGCATGCTGTAGGCGAGTGTGCCAATCCAGGCATCCATCATTTGCGGCGCCACCCCGCCCGCGAACAATGGCGTCACCATTGGCGCCAGGTTGTCCGCCACCAGGACTTTCTTGGCCAGCCCAAGCGCAAAGACCGTCAATCCGAATGCCAGATCCTCCGCCTGCAGCGGCCGGCCGTTGCGGAATTGCGGCATCATCTCGGCGTGATGCAATACAGGACCGGCGACCAGATGCGGGAAATAGCTGACAAACAGAAGATAAGGCGCAAAACGCGGTTCGCGCGCTTTGCCGCGCCAGCAATCGACCAGGAAAGCGACCTGCGTGAATGTGAAGAAAGAAATCCCGATCGGCAAGGCGAGGCCGGTCGACACGCCGAACAGGAATGCCGCGTATTTGAACCAGCCCAGTGCGCAGAGATTAAGCGCCAAGGCCGCCCACAGCGCCGCGTCGCGAGGCTGGCCCGCGAGCCCGCATATGGCACGCCCCGCGCCATAGTTGGCGCAGATCGACAGCAGCAAGAGCGGGAGAAAACGCCAATCCCACCAGGCATAGAAAATCAGGGAACAAATGCCAAGCCAGGCAACGCCGCGCCGGCGAAACAACTGGTAGCCTGCCAGGACCAGCGGCAGGAACAGGAAGAGGAAGGCGAAAGAGTTAAACAGCATGGGCCGGAACCAGTTCGCGGTAGCAGGCGGCCACCTGGGTCGCCACGCGTTGCCATGTGAATTGCTCGACCATCGCCTGCACACTGGCACGCCCCGGCGGTTTTCGCGCCAGGCTAAGGATGGCCTCGCGCTGGCCAGCCCTGTCGTCCCAGGCTACTTTACGCAGCATGGTCCCGCTGCCATCGAGCTGCAAAGCGCTTTCTTCGGTCATCACGACGGGGGTGCCGGCCGCCAATGCTTCCAGTACCGAAAGAGGAAACACTTCACCCTGGCTTGGCAATGCGACCACGGAGGCTGCCGCAAAGGCGCTCGCCAGCAGGGGGTCTTCATGGTCAAGCGCGCCGAGCCAGCGTACCCACGGCGATCTGAGGATCTCCTGCAGGTATCCGTGCTCTTCGCGCGATACGGGTCCAATCAGCACCAGCGGCAATTCAGCCCCCTCCAATGCCTGCGCCAGGCCAAGCTGGTTCTTATAGGGGGACACGGAGCCGACCGTCAAGGCAAAAGGCCCGATGATGCCTGTGCGTTGCCGAAACAATTCAGCCCTGGCGGTAAAGAACTGCCGGCTGATCCCATTTGGGAACACACGTATCTTCGCGCGTTCGGTGAGAAAGCCATTGACGATGGCCTCCCGCTCGGCCTCGCCGAGCGCAATCACGAGGTCCGCGAGCTGCAACGCGCGCTTGGTCTGGGCATAGCTCGTTTGCAGGTTGTATGAGCTGATCTTGCCCGCCAGGCGGTCTGCGACGCGCGCACGGAAACCGGTATTGCGGTCCCAGCTTGGCGAAACAAGCGGCGACAGGACCACGGGCACGCCGAGATCGACTGCCGACTCCACAACGCGGAAGTTGCCGTTGTGGGCGGAGAAAACATGGATCAAATCAAAATCGGCCAGCTTCTGCCTGGACGGATCGACCAGTTCCGCCGACATTGTGGCGTCCAGCTGGTTCAGCGCCGCGATGGTTTCGCGCACTTGCACCTGCAGCCCGCCTTCGCGCTGGAACAACATCGGGTAGGACAGGATTCCAACACGCATGGCGATCTCCCTTCATTGCTGCGAGCCGGCGGCTCGCAGGAAGCCCGCAAGTGGATGCCGCTGCAGCCAGATTGCAGCCCCCCAGCCAAGCGCTCCGGCCGCCGCTCCTGCCATCATTCGCAGCGGCCCCGCTGCTGCCGGTACGGCGGCGAGGACGAGCAAAGCCGGCGTGACCGCGGCCAGGGCTGCAATGGCACTTTTGCGCATCTGCCTCAGCAACGCCATCAGCTCCAGGCCATACAGCGCGCGCAAACTGCGCAGCACCACGTAACTGCGCAACACCAGGCTCAGGGCAACTGCAGCCGCCAGCCATTGCAGGCCCTCCATCGCCGCCGGCACCAGCAGTACCAGCCTTCCGGCAACCGAAATGGCATCGATGCGCGCCTGTTCTGCGAAATGCCCGGTCGCCAGCAGCATGTAGCGCGCCATATTGAGCATGCTATACAGCGCGGCGGCGCCACACATGATCCGGATCAAAGGTACGCTGGCCTGCCATTGATACCCGTACAGCAGCGTGACAAGTGGCGACGCGAACAGTCCTGCGAACAGGAAGAACGGCCAGGAAAGCGCGGTAATGCAGGACGCGGCCGAAAGGTAAGCCTGGACAGGATCGTTTCCTTCGCGCGCATGCCGGGCGAACAAAGGAAAGATGACTGGCGATACCGCACTCGTCACCGCCTGGTTGAAAAGTGCGAGCACGGACTGTGCCTTGCCCAGCACTGCCACTTCCTCGGCGCCGAGCAACTTGCCGGCGACCAGGTCCGGCGCCACAACGCCAAGTTCGTCAATCGCGTTTCCTGTCACGGCGAGGCTTCCCGGCCGCACCAGCTCCCAAACGCCCTGCCACGCGGGGCGCCAGGCCATGCCGGGCGGCTGCAGCAGCAAGGCAGCGATCAATCCCGTGAAGGTCCCGGCAAGGCCGCCCCATGCAAGGGCGCGCGCGCCCATCCCCGCGACAGCAAAGGCAATGGTGGCGATGAACTGTACGACACAATAGCAGGCGCTTACCTTGAGCAAAGCGCCTGCGCGCATTTCACGGCGAAGCATCGCTGTCACCTGGGACGAAAAAGGCACCAGCAAGAAGTTCAGCAGCAGGATATGCAACACTGTACGCAATTCCGGTTGCCGATAGAATGCCGCCAGCGGTTCCGCCAGTGCCGCCAGCATCAGCGCGAGCCCCCATCCCATCGCCAACCCTATCGTGAACAGGGCGCGCTGTTCCGGCACGGACAAGTCCCGCCGCGCCACAAGTAGTTGTCCAGTCCCGAGATCGCGGAATACCTGGGCTAGTCCAGTCAGCACGGCGGCAATGGAGTAGACGCCAATTTCAGCCGGCGACAACAGGCGCGCCAGGATCGCCGAAGATGCAAGCGCCAGGGCCACCTGCAAATACTTCTCGGCGAAGCCAAACGCAAAATTGCGCGCCAGCCCGCGCATATCACGCCAACCCGTCGTAAAAGGCTTGAACCTGCGCGCTGACGACTGGCACCGCGTAGCGGGCCTCGACTTCCGCCCTGCCCCGCCGGCCCATTTCTTCCCTGCGCACAGGATCGTCCAGCAAAAGAATGATGGAAGAAATGGCATTGTCCACGTCGCCAGGCGCCAGGAGCATGCCCCCTGCACTGTCCTGCAAGATGTCTTCACTCCCCGGCGCCCGGGTTGCCAGTGCAGGTACGCCGCAGGCCATGGCTTCGATCGTCGCGGTCCCGAAACCCTCGCGCCGGCTGACCAGCAGGTGCAAGTCCATGGCGGGGATGATGGATTCGACGTCAGCCTGGAATCCAGTAAAAATGACGCGCCGGCTCAAACGCTGGCGGCGCACCGAGTCACGCAGGTAGGATTCCAGCGGCCCGGTGCCTACCAGCAGCAATTTCAGCCTCGGGCGCGATTTGGCCAGGAGGGCGAAGATAGTCAGCAACTCCTCGGGGCGCTTCTGCGCCGACAAGCGTCCCACGCTGCCAATGACTTCGTCGTTTTCCGCAATTCCCCATTGATGGCGGGCCGCCGCCCGGCGCCGTGGCGAAACCCGGAAGCGCTGCAAGTCGACGCAATTTGGTATGACGGCCAGCCGCACTTCGGCCGGCAGCCATTCGCGGTACAGCGCCAGGAAGTGCCGCATCGCGGAGTCGGATACTGCATACACACCCTTCACTCCCGCCATGGCCCGCTGCAGGAGTTCGCGCTCCCACTGATTGAACTCCGTCAGCGGAAAAGCGTTATGCACGCTGATCACGGCCGGAACGCCGCAATGCTGCGCAAGCCAGAGCGCACTGGCGCCGTAAGTAGTCCAGCAGAATGCAATGTGCACCAGGTTGGGCCGCAGCTTGCGTAGTGCCGGCGCTGAAAATGCCATGGCGCGCAAGCAGTTGAGACGGCGCCAGGACCATTCCTCAAGCAACGGCGGCACGTTCAGGCTGGCCACTTCTACGCATTCGTCCTGCGCCGCCTGGCGCCAGCGCTCATCGCCGGCGAAACGCGGTGGCGCCAGGACGCAGTCATAGCCAACCCGTTTCAGGAAGCGCGCCTCATCGAGCATGCGCAATTCCATCCCGCCGAGCTCGCCGGAAAAACTCGTAATCACGATGCGTGTTGCCGGGGAGCGCTTTGCGGCCGCAGCCGCTTCTTTGATATATCCACCGAGGTAGGCCAGTTCCCAGCGCCGCAAGAATATGCGTTCGGGCTGGCGCAGCAGCAAGGCGCCTGCCAATCCGCACAGTTCACTGATGTATTTGCGCAGCATCCAGCGCGGCGCGCCAAACAGTTCCGGAAACTGGCCTGGCTTGGCAAGCCTGCAGGCGCCGCGCCCGTAGCGCCGGGCGCGGGTGATGATCCAACCCGTGGTGAGCTGCACTGGCCGGATATGATGCGCGACACGCGCCGCCGGGCAAAACCAGGACTGGAACCCAGCCCCTTCCAGCAATCGGGTGAAGCTGACTTCACCTCCCATCGCGTACTCGCCTGCAGCCGGTCCGATCGTCTCATCGAAGCGGTAACCGTGGCTGAAGACCTCTCCTCGCACCGCCATATTGGCGCCCCAAACAAGCCCCGGGTAGACCGGCCCCTCCGGCAACTCGGGACTCGTCAGGCCATAGGTCAGCCCGCAAGGCACCAGCCGCAGCAGCCATTCAGGCGGAGACTGGCCCCAATCGGGCACGATGCTGCCGCCGAAGATGGCGAAGCCCTGGCGTTCCGTCGCCGCATCGGCATACCGCAGCAGCCAGTCGCGCTCCGGTGTCGCATCATCGTCGGTAAATACGAACAAGCGGGTCTCGGGCCCTTTCATTGCCAATGCCAGTCCGTGGTTCAAGGCCGTGTTCTTGCCGCGCCGCGGTTCAAAGGCGTAATGCAGCGGCAAGCGGCCGGCGTAGGACATCAGCAGTTCACGCGTTCCATCGTTACTGCCATTGTCCACGACCAGCAGGCGCCAGCCTTCCTCGGGACTGTGCAGCTGCGTGTAGGCGTTGAGCACCTGCGGCAAAGTCCGCACTCCATTGAATGTGGCCATCAGGACTGTCAGCATGACGTCTCCTCCCTGGATGTCCCAGTCTATTCAAGGCGTCGGCTTTATCGTTTGCGCTAGCGCAAGATGCGGGCGCGAAGCTTTGCTGTAATGGTTCCATGACGACGCATTTCCTACAGACGCTCGCAGAACTGGGCGTACGCAATACAGCGTGGTACGCGCTGGCGCGCTGCCTGCGCTTCGGCGGGATCAGCGTGTACCGCTATCAGTTCGTGGCGCAACCCGTCGCTGCCGGCGCGATGCGCGCGTCGCCCGGAAAGCTCGCCATGCGCCCGGTCACATCACTGGCCGAGCTGCCGGCCGATTATCCAAGGCCGCGCGAGGTGGTGGCCGCGCGCTTTCGCCAAGGCGGCTGCAGCATCGCAGCCTGGAAAGGGGATGAACTCGCCGGTATCCTTTGGTATCAGTTCGGCGCCTACCAGGAAGACGAAGTCAGGGTCCGCTACTGCCTTCCCTCGCCGCGCGCATGCTGGGACTACGATGTGTTCATCCATCCCAGGATGCGGCTTGGCACGGCGTTCTGCCGCCTGTGGGACGAGGCGAACCGCCGCCTGCACGAGCGCGGCATCGAATGGACATGCAGCCGCATCTCCGCTTTCAATCCCGCATCCCTGCGGGCCCACGCCAGGATCGGCGCCATCGCCATGGGCAGTGCGACTTTCTTCCGGCTGGGCCGCTGGCAACTGATGCTCGCCAGCCGCCCGCCCTACTGCCACCTGTCCGGCACAGCCACCTCGTGGCCACAGCTGGTATTCGATACCGTTCCGCTTGAAAAAGGAGCACGCCAATGCAAGGCTTCCTGATATTGCTCGCCGCATTGGCAGCCGATTGTCCGCCATACAGCAAAGGCGCTACGGGCGGGGATTACTACAATGCTGAAGACGCCAAAGGCTTGACGGTAGTCGAGACCTTTCATTTCGGACCGCAAGTCGAGACCCTGCAACGCGGCATGACCGGCACGCTAGGCGCAGACCTCGGCTACACACTTGAACACTTCCCCAACCATCCGCGCGCACTCGCAGCAATGGCCCGCCTTGCCCTCCGATCCAAAGCCCGGCAGGCGCCCGGCGCCCCGCTGACGGTGGAGTGCTACTTCCAGAGGGCGCTCGCCTATGTCCCCTCCGATGGCGCCACACGCGCTTTGTACGGTGCTTACCTGCTGTCTATGAAGCGTGATGCGGAAGCCGTGGAGCAGCTGCAGGCGGCGCTCGAATTCCAGGAAACGAATGCGGCCGCCTGGTATAACCTCGGTCTGGCGCAAGTGCGCCTGAAGAATTGGCCCGCCGCCCTGGCTTCGGCGCGCAAGGCCTATGGGCAAGGTTTTCCCCTCCCTGGATTGCGCCAGCAACTCAAGGAGGCGGGGCAATGGCGCGAGCCGCAATCATTTGATCCCATGGTGGCTCATTAGGTCGTACAGCGTAGGGCGGCTCACCCCGAGCAATTCGGAAGCCCTTGCAATATTGCCTCCGGTGCGGGCAAGAGCCTTCACCATGACACGGTATTCGGCTGCGTTTCGGGCGTCGCGCAAGTCAATGTTCTCGGCTTGCGGCGCGCCTGGCGGCAGGCCCAGGTCTTCCAGGGTGATGTGCGGCCCCTCGCTCATGATCACGGCCCGCCTGACGCAGTTTTCGATTTCCCGCACATTGCCCGGCCAGCCGTAGCCTTCGATCGCTGCCAGCGCGTCAGGATGGAAAGGCAGGGCCGGTCGTCCTTCCGATTGGATAAAGCGGTGGCGAAAATGCTGTGCCAGCAAGAGCGCGTCGCCCATCCTTTCGCGCAGCGGCGGCACCGCCAGCACGATCTCACTCAGGCGATAAAACAGGTCTTCACGAAAGCGCCCTTCGTCCACCATCGCCTTCAGGTTGCGATGGGTAGCGCACACGATGCGCACGTCGACCGCGATTTCGCTGCGCCCGCCCAGGCGCTCGATCACGCGTTCCTGCAGGAAGCGCAGCATCTTGGCCTGCAAAGGCAAAGCCATGTCGCCAATTTCATCCAGGAAGAAGGTTCCCCCTGCTGCAAGCTCGATCTTGCCGAGCGTTTGCCGGTCGGCGCCAGTGAAAGCCCCTTTTTCGTAGCCAAACAATTCGCTTTCGAGCAAATGTTCGGGAATCGCGGCGCAATTGATGGCCACCATCCGCCGGTCGTGGCGTGCACTCAAGTTGTGCAAACCGCGCGCCAGCAGTTCCTTGCCGCAGCCCGAAGCGCCCATCAGCATCACGGTCGCGGAACTCGGGGCGACTTTTTCAATGCTGCGGCAGACCCGCAGCATGCCCGGATCGCGCGTCACGAGACCGGCGAGCGGAGAATCGGCCTCGTTCTGCAGCATGCGCCTGTTCTCCTGCTGCACCGCATGCAGGAAGAATGCACGCTCCGCCATCAAGCGCAGCATGTCGCCATCCAGCGGTTTCTGGTGGAAGTCGTAAGCACCCAGCGCCATGGCTTTCAGCACGTTGGCCCGGTCCTGGTTGCCGGAAAGGACGATCACCTTGGTATCTGCAGCAATCGCCAGCATCTGTTGCAACAGCAGCAAGCCTTCGGCCGCGCTATCCGGTTCAGGCGGCAGGCCCAGGTCCATCGTGACCACGGCCGGCTGGTGGCGGCGCAACTGCCCCAGGGCAGCGTCGCGGTTACCGGCGAATACCACCTCGTACGCATCCAGGGCCCAGCGCAATTGCTTTTGCAGGCCAAGGTCGTCTTCCACCACAAGCAGCTTTTTCCTGGTCATGAGGCCATGATGCAGCATGCTGGGTGTGGGGCTTTTGAGGCAGCGCAACGGCAAATGGTTTATATTGTTGCTTATTACGCGAAAAATCAGCCCCGAAACTCCATGAAATTCGATGTTGTGATTGTCGGCAGCGGCTTGGCCGGCCTCTCGGTAGCACTGCACCTGGCGGAAAGCCGAAAAGTAGCCATTATTTCCAAACGCGCACTGCTGGATGGCGCCAGCAACTGGGCCCAGGGCGGCATCGCCGCAGTCCTGGACTCCGGCGACAGCCATGAGCAGCACATTGCCGACACACTGGTGGCCGGCGGCGGCCTGTGCGACGAAGGCGCCACCCGCTTTATCGTCGAACATGGCCGCGAGGCGATCGAATGGCTGATCGGCCTCGGCGTTCCCTTTACCCGCGATGAAAACGCAGAATTAGGCTTCCACCTGACCCGGGAAGGCGGCCATAGCCAGCGCCGCATCATCCACGCCGCTGACGCAACCGGGCACGCCGTTCAAGTCACGCTCGAGGAAAAAGTACGTTCTCACCCGAATATCAGCCTGTTCGAGCAGCATTGCGCGATCGACCTGATTACCACCGACAAGCTGGGTCCCCGTCCTCCACATTCGCAGCCGCGCTGTCACGGCCTGTATGTGCAGGACGTCACAACGGGCCAGGTGATTACGGTAGCTGCGGAGCATACGGTGATGGCAACGGGCGGAGCCGGCAAGGTTTACCTGTACACCACCAATCCCGATACGGCGAGCGGCGACGGCATCGCCATGGCATGGCGCGCAGGCTGTCGCGTGTCGAATATGGAATTCATCCAGTTCCACCCGACTTGCCTCTATCACCCTTATGCCAAATCCTTCCTGATCACGGAAGCGATTCGAGGCGAAGGCGGCTTGCTCAAGCTGCCACCGGAAGCCGGCGCTGCAGCCGGCCAGCGCTTCATGCTGGCGCATGACGAGCGCGCCGAACTCGCCCCACGCGACGTGGTGGCGCGCGCCATCGACTTCGAGATCAAGAAGCGCGGCCTCGACTACGTGCATCTGGACATCAGCCACAAGCCGGCCGAATGGTTGATCGAGCATTTCCCGACCATCTACGCGCGTTGCCTGGAGCTGGGGATCGACATCACCAAGCAGCCGATCCCGATCGTGCCGGCGGCGCATTACACCTGCGGCGGCGTTGTCACCGACCTGTTTGGACGCACCGACCTGCCCGGCCTGTACGCGGTCGGAGAGACTGCCTGCACCGGCCTGCATGGCGCCAATCGCCTCGCCAGCAACTCGCTGCTTGAATGCGTCGTGATCGGCCGTGCCTGCGCCCAGGACATCCTGGCACAGGACAAGGAAGATGCGCCCTATCTGCCGGACTGGGACGAAAGCCGAGTCACCGATGCCGACGAAGAAGTGGTCATCGCCCACAATTGGGACGAACTGCGCCGCTTCATGTGGAATTACGTCGGCATTGTGCGCACCACCAAGCGCCTGGAGCGCGCCCAGCATCGCATCGCCTTGCTGAAGGAAGAAATCGACGAGTACTACCGCCACTTCCGCATCACCAGCGACTTGCTGGAGTTGCGCAACCTGGTGGAAGTCGCCTCCCTGATCGTGAACAGCGCATTGCAGCGGCGCGAAAGCCGCGGCCTGCATTTCAGCCGCGACTACCCGGCAACGCTCCCCAAAGCGCTGCCTTCCGTGCTGACGCCAGGCCGCCGCTAAGGAACGTTGACCTCGTGGCGCAAGCCGAGACGTTTTAACTCGCCACTATCGACCATGCGCTGGAATTCGGCATCGAATTCCTTGCGCAGCGTGTCGGAAGCCGGCCGCTTGGCGAAAGCGAAATAGCCATCCTGCACTTCTATCACGCGCGGCAGCATCGAAACCTGGCCGGACAGGCCTAGCCTGCCCAGCACGGGTTCCGTGTTGCGTCGGTTACTGGCGAACATTTGCACATGCTGTGCCGCCAGCATTTTCAGGCCGCTGTCGACGCTATTGACCACGTCAATTCTTAGTTCTGGCCTGGCCTTGTCAAACGCCGGGCCATACGCCCAGCCGTTGACAATGGCGATGCGCTGCTCGCTCAACGCAGCGTAATCACCGCTCCAATCCTGCATCCCGCCCTTGCGGACGTAGAACACCATCTGGTCCTGATAAAAAGGAAGCTTGGAAAAGCCCATGAGCTGTTGGCGCTCGAAGGTCTTGTAAGGACCGACCAGGATGTCGGCCTTGCCTTGCGCCACCAGGGCCTGGGCGCGTGCCCACGGATAGAGTTCGAAAATCGCCCGGTGGCCCAGGCGTTCGGCGATGATGCGAATGATTTCCGGGCCTAGGCCGACGATTTCACCTTCCTGGCCGCGTTCATAAACGCGTTCGAAATGGGTGCCAATAACCAGCAAGTCGCGCGCGCTGGCCGGCACGATGAGGAGCAAGGCGAAGATGGCAGCAAGGAATTTGCGCATGGGTCCTCCCTTTTGGCTGCCCTATGATAGCATTTCCGGATGACCAGCCAAACGACACTGCGGCCCGCCACCGCGGGAGATATACCTGCGATGGAAGCGTTGATCCAGCGCTCCGGCATCCTGCTCAGCAAAGGCTTTTATAGTGATCAGCAGGCGGCCGCGGTAACGCGCCATGTATTCGGCGTCGATTCGCAGTTGGTGGACGACCACACCTATTTCGTCATCGAACGCGATGGCAAGGTGCTCGCTTGCGGCGGCTGGAGCAAACGCGCCACCCTGTTCGGCGGCGACCAGCACAAATCAGGCCCCGATCCCTTGCTGGACCCGGCCACCCAGCCAGCGCGAATCCGCGCCTTCTTTGTCGATCCTTCGGCGCCGCGTCAGGGACTGGGCCGGATGTTGATGGAGCATTGCGAGCGCGAGGCCACTGCGGCCGGATTCCAGGCGATGGAACTGGCCGCCACAATGCCCGGCGTACCGCTATACCTGGCCTGCGGCTTCGAATCGGTCGAGGACTTCTCGCTCACGCTGCCGGGCAATATCGCAGTGCCATTGTCCCGGATGCGCAAGCGGATATCCTGATCAGCTGTTGAAGCCTTTGCCTTCCGCCGCCAGCCTGACCAGCAACGGCGCCGGCTTCCAGGCTTCGCCGTGGCGCCCCTTGGCAAAGCGCTCCACTGCGCCCAGCACGTTGAACAGGCCCACGGTGTCGGCGTAGAACATCGGTCCGCCGCGGTACAACGGAAATCCATAGCCGGTCAGGTAGACCATGTCGATGTCCGATGCGCGCAGCGCTATACCTTCTTCCAGGATCAGCGCGCCCTCGTTCACCAGGGCGTAGACCAGGCGCTCCACAATTTCCTGGTCGCCGATCGGGCGCCGCGCGACGCCGATGTCCGCCGAGTGTTTGACAATCATCTCGTTGACCACGGCGCTAGGGTAAGCCTTGCGGTCCCCTTCCTTGTAGTCATACCAGCCCGCACTGGTCTTCTGGCCGAAGCGGCCCATCTCGCACAGCAAGTCGGCGGTCTTGGAATAGACGACTTCCGGCTTCTCCACATAACGGCGCTTGCGGATGTACCAGCCGATATCATTGCCAGCCAGGTCGCTCATACGGAATGGGCCCATCGGGAAACCGAATTTCTCGATCGCCTGGTCCACTTGCTCCGGCGTGGCGCCCTCTTCCAGCAGGAAGCCGGCCTGGCGGAAATACTGCTCGATCATGCGGTTGCCAATAAAGCCATCACAGACACCCGATACCACGCCGGTCTTTTTCAGCTTCTTCGACAGCGCCATGGTGGTTGCCAGCACATCTTTGCCGGTCGCCTTGCCGCGCACGATTTCCAGCAGTTTCATGACGTTGGCGGGGCTGAAGAAATGCGTCCCCACCACGTCCTGCGGCCGGCTGGTAAAGGCGGCAATCTTGTCCAGGTCCAGGGTCGAGGTATTCGACGCCAGGATCGCGCCCGGCTTCATGACTTCATCGAGCTTGCGGAATACAGTTTCCTTCACACCCATGTCTTCGAACACTGCTTCGATCACGATGTCAGCGTCCGCAATGGCGCCGTATTCCAGGGTACCGGTAACCAGGGCGACACGCTGGTCGAATTTTTCCTGGGTCAGCTTGCCCTTTTTCAAAGTATTTTCATAATTCTTGCGAATGGTGGCCAGCCCCTTGTCCAGCGCCTCCTGTTTGGTCTCCAGCAGGACGACAGGGATGCCCGCATTGGCGAAATTCATGGCAATGCCGCCGCCCATGGTCCCGGCGCCGATGACGGCGGCCTTGCGAATCGCGCGTACTGGAGTATCGGGTGCAACATCCGGAATCTTGCTGGCTGCACGCTCCGAAATAAAGGCGTGGCGCAGCGATTTGCATTCGGTGGTCTGCATCAGGTGCAGGAATCGTTCGCGTTCAAACTTCAGGCCAGCTTCGAACTCCATCGTGACCGAGGCAGCCACGGTTTCAACACACTCCAGCGGCGCCGGGAACGGACCGGCAACCGCCTTCACCGTATTGCGGCTGAATTGCAGGAATGCCTCGTGGTCAGGATAGTCAACCTTACGGTCACGCACTTTTGGCAGTGGACGCAGATCGGCAATGCCCTCTGCGAAGGCGCACGCTTCGGCTACAAGGTCGGCGCCAGCAGGCAGCAGCTTGTCGAAAATCGCGGTGCCCGCCAGTTTTTCCGACAACACCGGCGTGCCGGAGACAATCATATTCAGCGCCATCTCCAATCCTAAAACGCGTGGCAGGCGCTGGGTGCCGCCCGCGCCCGGCAGCAGCCCCAGTTTCACTTCCGGCAGGGCGATCTGCGCGCCCGGCAGCGCCACACGATAGTGGCAGCCAAGGGCCAGCTCCAGTCCGCCGCCCATCGCGACCGCGTGAATTGCCGCAACGATCGGTTTTGCGCAACCCTCGACCGCCCGGATCAGGCTGTGCAAGGTCGGCTCGGTCAGTGCCTTCGACGAATTGAATTCCTTGATATCGGCGCCGCCGGAAAACGCCTTGCCCGCGCCAGTCAGTACGATGGCCTTGATGGCCGGATCCTGCTCGGCACGCCGGATGCCTTCGATGGCGGCGCTGCGGGTCGCCAAACCAAGTCCGTTAACTGGTGGATTATTCAGCGAAATGACGGCGATGCTACCGTGGACTGCGTAATCTGCGCTCATGGATCGTCTCTTCTTTCTTGTAGGAGTGGGTGCCGGGAGCTAACTATACCGCACAAATCGCACGATCGTGCGCTTCCCGTTCCCGCATTTTGGACCGCGATTATATGCGAGTTTCTTGAGATTAATCAGGCTTAAGAAATAACATTTTTGCGGCCAGTTGATTTAACTCAGCAATAAGAGCGAGGCTCGCGCACTGCGCTTTTATTTAAAGACATTGTTGAGGCTATATAAGAACAGGTGATTAAGAGAAATAGTCAAGTCATTGAATTAACGAATCTTTCTTATAATCCAGACTTATTTGAGACATTCAAAAAAAGTTTTTAAATTCCGCTTGCCATGCGGCAATTGGCGGACTATAGTTCCGTACAGCAAGATCTGATAAGGGCAAACCGCGGGAAACTGCGGGACGCAAAGTCATCGGTCTAAAGGGCTTCGGCCCCATGACGGCAGGACTGCCAGACAAAAGTATCCCCTCACCATGGGCGTTGATGCGCCTGTGCGGGTTGTGATGCAGTCTTCTACCGGCATAGACCGGCGGGCAGTCCTCGTTTTTTTATTTTTGAAAACAGGGACTCGCACCATGAAAACCATCACCACCTTCTCCGCCGCAATCGCTACCGCCATCGCTACCCTGGCTGCGCCAGCCTTCGCCGCCCCATCGGAAGACTTCGCCCAAGGCCGCATCATCGTGGAACCGAAAGCCGGCCTGACCGTGGCTGAATTCGCCAAGATCCTCAAGGCCAATGGCGCCGGCAATGCCCGCAAGCTGGGCCAGAGCAATATCCACCTGATCGACGTGGCGCACGGTTCGGAAAAGGCCGTGGCCGCCAAGCTGAAAAACAACCCGCACTTCAAGTTCGCCGAACTGGACAAGCGCGTGCTGGTATCGGCCGCCTACAACGACCCTTACCTGGGCAGCCAGTGGCACATCAGCAAGATCGGCGCCCCAACGGCCTGGGATAGCGCACAGGGCGCCAACGTGACCATCGCCATCCTGGACACCGGCGTCGACAGCACCCACCCTGACCTGGCGCCGCACATGGTTGCCGGCTGGGATATCTACGGTAACACCTCGAATACTTCCGACCTGTGCGGCCACGGCACCGCCGTCGCCGGTTCGGCCGCTGCCGCCGGCAATAACGCCATTGGCGTCTCGGGCGTGTCGGGCCAGTCGAAAATCATGCCGCTGCGTATTGCGTACAAGGGCACCGATGGCCTGTGCTATGCCTACGCTTCCACCATCGCCAGCGGCGTCACCTATGCTGCCGATCACGGCGCGAAAGTGGCCAACGTATCGTTCTCCAACGCGGCCAACAGCACCGCCGTGCAAAGCGCCGGCAACTACCTGAAGAGCAAGGGCGGCCTGCTGTTCGTGTCGGCCAACAACAATGCCCGCGACGAAGGCTTCACCCCTTCGACCGCGCTGATCGCCGTGTCGTCCACCGACAGCAACGACAACCTGTCGAGCTTCTCCAGCTACGGCGCATTCGTCTCGCTGTCGGCGCCTGGCTCGAACATCTACACCACCAACAACGGCGGCGGCTACGGCGGCTGGAACGGCACTTCCTTCTCGTCCCCGGTTGCCGCAGGCGCCGCAGCGCTGGTGATGTCGGCCAATCCTTCGCTGACCTCGGACCAGGTACAGAACATCCTGTTCAGCACCGCCGTCGACCTGGGCGCCGCCGGCCGCGACATCTATTTCGGTTATGGCCGCGTCAACGCCGCCGCCGCCGTCGCAGCTGCCGGCACCGCGCCAGCCGCCGACAGCACCGCACCGACCGTCTCGATCGCCGCACCGCTGGGCAGCAGCACCGTCTCCGGCCTGGTCGCAGTGAGCGTGAACGCCGCCGACAACGTGGGCGTGGCCCGTGTCGACCTGAAGGTCAACGGCACCGTGGTCGCCTCCGACGTCGCAGGCCCATACGGCTTCTCCTGGGATTCGACCAGCGTGGC
>NZ_WNKX01000031.1 GCF_009720745.1 Massilia eburnea
GCCGCCGGCGCCTGCTGCGCCACCGCGTCCGCCGGCGCCCGCCATCGCCGCTGCGCCGGGACCATCATCGGCCGGGCCGCGATGGGTCAGGTACCAGGCCAGGCCGCCCAGGACCAGCATTCCGGCCAGGGCAGCGGCACCGCCGATCCAGCGCGCACGGCGGCTGGCCTGCGGTTTCGTACGTGCATCAGGTGTTGTTGGAGTCTCCATATGGCGACCCTTTCTTATTGGAGTGATATCTGAATTGACTCTAGCACACGCCTGTTGCCCGAATAAGTTAGGCACGAAACATCAGAAACAATTCGGCTACTTCGAGAGCAGCCCGCGCCGCTTGCAGGGGGCGTGTCTGACCCTGCGGGTCAGACATGGGGTTACCGGTTTTCGTGGGTATGTGGACAAAAACCGGCAAGGCGGTGTCTCACCCACAGGGTCAGGCGCCCGGCAGGGCCGGCGGCGCGGGCCGGCAAAAGAAAAACCGCCGGACGGGCCGGCGGTTTTTTGGGCTGTAACAACTGCTTACAACGCTGCTACAAACTAGTCAGGTGAACTGCAGAGGCAATGGGTCAGCGCCATGAACGGCTTGCGCTGTGCAGTCATTTCATTCAGCCAGCCCAGGTCCTGCACCACTTCGGTCGCCACGCCGGCAGGCACGCCGGCCGGCAGCAGCGAACCGCGCGCCTGCTCGCCGAAGGCCTTGGCGGCAGCCGCCTTGGCCGACGAAGCACCGAAGAATTCCAGTACCTTGTCGAAGCGCGTCTGTTCACGCTCGATGTACACCACGCGCGGCTCGCCCGTGATCTTGGCGCGGCGCGCCGCAGCCTTCAGCGCATCCTTGTAGCCGCCCAGCGTATCGACCAGGCCGCGTTCCTGCGCCTGGGCGCCGGTCCACACGCGGCCCTGGCCGACGGCATCGATCTTGTCCGCGGTGGTATTGCGCGCCTTGGCCGCCTTGCTGGTGAATTCCTCGTAGGTGTGGCCGATTGCGCCCTGGATCAACTGGCCGAAGCGCGGGTCCATCGGACGCAGCGGATTGGCCGCATCGCCCAGCCAGGTGGTGGTCTGGCCGGCGGTGTGGATGCCCAGCTTGTCGATCACCTTGTCCACGGTCGGGAATAGTGCGAAGACACCGATGGAACCGGTCACGGTGGCCGGATCGGCAATCACCTCGTCCGCCGCCATCGAAATCCAGTAACCGCCGGATGCCGCCACGTTACCCATCGAAACGATCACCGGCTTGCCCGCTGCGCGGGTCAGTTCCAGCTCGCGGCGAATCAGCTCCGAACCGAAAGCGCTGCCGCCAGGTGAATCGACACGCAGCACGACTGCCTTGATCGAGCTGTCTTCACGGGCCAGGCGCACCAGGCGTGCAGTGGACGTGCCGCCGATCTGGCCGGCCGGCGCGTCGCCGTCGCTGATCTCGCCCACCGCCATCACGACGCCGATCGCATCGCCCGTCAGTTTAGGGAATACGCGGGCCAGGTAATCGTGGTAGCTGACCTGGCGGAAGGACTTGACCGAAGGATCGTCCACGCCAAGCTTGGTCATCATCACGCGCAGTTCGTCCTTGGTCTTCAGCCCGTCGACCAGTTTCGCATCCAGCGCCACCTTGGCCAAGTTGCCCTTGGCCTCGGCCACCAGGGCCGGCAGGTTGTCGATCGCCTTCATCAAGGAGCCTTCCGGCATCTTGCGCGATTTCTCCACCTGGGCGGTGTAGCGCGCCCACAGGTCGTTGTACAGGAAGGCATCGGCTTCCGCCGCCGCCGGCGACGGGCCGTTGGCAATGTACGGTTCGGCGAAGCTCTTGTAGGTACCGACCTTCATCAGGTTGACGGTCACGCCCACCTTGTCCAGCGCATCGCGGTAGTAATTGCGGTATTTGCCGAAGCCTTCCAGGAACACCGCGCCCATCGGGTGCAGGTAGACTTCATCGGCATGCATGGCGATCTGGTACTGGCGCTGGTTGTAGCTCGAGCCCCACGCCACCACCTTCTTGCCGCTGGCCTTGAAACGGTCCACCGCGGCGCCGATCTCGCGCAGCATGGCCTGGCCGCCGCCCTGCATCTCGTCCAGCACCAGCACGGCGCCGCCGATTTGCGGGTCCTTGGCTGCCGCATCGAGCACGTTCAATACGTCGCGCAGCTGCACGGACTTGTGCACTTCGCCGCCGGCCAGTCCGGCCATCAGCGCATCACGGCTGCTGCCGGCCGATTGTTCAACCAGCGCGCCTTCCAGGTTCAGCACCAGCATGGTCTTGTCGCCAAGGGGCTTGACGCCGCCGCCGGCGATGGCCGCGATCAGGAAAATCACCACCAGCAGGAAGATGAAGTTCATGGTCGCGCGGCGGCTGCTGTCGACCGCACGCCAGAACCAGGCGAAACCACCTCGGATATACGAGAAAACAGAGCAAGACATCACTACTCCTAATGCAAAAAATGTAACTACCTCACACTATAAGCGACATTCGCCTTATCGGGTGAAGAAATGAGATACAGCCCAGCCATGACCAGCATCCCGTTGATGACCAGCAGTTCCAGGCCAATGCGATAGCTGCCGAACAGCGCCTGCTGGTTGAAGTCGGCCAGTGCGCACAGCAAAGGTCCCGCCAGCGCCACCCACGGCACCCGCTTGTCGTTCACCGCCCGTTTGCTGAGCAGGCCGAAGGCAAACAGGCCAAGCAGCGGCCCGTAGGTGTAGCCCGCAAGCTTCAGGATCACGCCGATCATGCTGGCGCTGTCGATCCATTTGAAAGCCATCACCAGCAGGAGGAACAGCGCGCAGAACCCAAGGTGCACGCGGTGGCGGATGCGCAATTGCGCGCCCTCGCCCAAGTCAGTGCGCCGTTTCAGGCCGAGGATGTCGATGCAGAAGGATGAAGTCAGCGCGGTGATCGCCCCGTCCGCGCTCGGGAACAAGGCGCTGATCAGGCCGAGCATGAAGACCAGCTGCAATGCGGCCGGCAAATGGCCCATCGCCACGGCAGGGAAAATCTTGTCGCCGCTGGCGCTCACGCCCACTTGCGGCGCATACAGGTGCAGCAGCCCGCCCAGGAACAGGAACAGCGCCAGCACGCCCGCCAGGATCAGGTTCAGCGCCAGCATATTCTTTTGCGAATCGGCCAGCGTACGCACCGAGATATTCTTCTGCATCATTTCCTGGTCCATGCCGGTCATGGTAACCACGATGAAGGCGCCCGCCAGCACCTGCTTCCAGAAATAGGCCGGGCTGTCGATATCGCTGGTGAATACGCGCGCCAGTCCGCTGGAGCGCATATGCTCCAGGCTTTCCAGCACGCCCAGGTTCATTTCGTGCAGCAGGAAGACGGTGCACGCCACCAGCCCAAACAGCATGCCGATGGTCTGCAGGGTGTCGGTCCAGACGATGGTCCTGACGCCGCCTTCGTAGGTGTACAGCAGGATCATGGCCAGGATCACCAGGCTGGTGAGCCAGAACGGCACGCCCAGGCTATCGAGGATGGTCGCCTGCAGGATGTTCACCACCAGGTAAAGGCGCGCCGACGCACCCAGGGTGCGCGACAAAATGAAGAACGCCGCCCCGCTCTGGTAGGAACGGCGGCCGAGGCGTACGTCAAGATAATGGTAGATTGAAGTCAGTTTCAGGCGGTAGTACAGCGGCAGCAGCACATAAGCCACCGCGATATAGCCGATGAAATAGCCGATCATGATCTGCAGGTAGCCAAAGCCGTCGCGCCCCACCGCGCCCGGCACGCTGATGAAGGTCAATCCGCTCAGCGTGGTGCCGACCATGCCGAAGGCCACCAGCATCCAGTTCGAATTCTTGTTACCGATGAAGAAGCTGTCGTTATTGGCGTTGCGCGAAGTGGTCCAGGCGACGCCCAGCAGCAGGCCGAAATAGGCCAGCACCACAATGAAGAGTGAAACAGGTGACATGTTTTATCCAGCGATGAAACAAATTTGGGCTGCAATATACACCCGAATGTACAATCGCCCTCATGTACGATCAAACCACCATCGATTTTGCCCGCGCCCAGGAGGCGCTGGTACTGCCGCTCGAATACCGCGTCCACAGCCAGGCCGACGGCCGCAGCGAGGGCCGCGAGGAATGCATGCGCGATTACGCACGCGTGCTGTATTCGTCCTCCTTCCGCCGCCTGCAGGGCAAAATGCAGCTGCTCGGGGTCGACGCCAACCGCTTCAACCGCAACCGCCTGACGCACAGCCTGGAAGTGGCGCAGATCGCCCGCTCCATCGCCGCCGACCTGGGCCTGGAGCGCAGCGTCGTGTCGGAAACCTGCTCGCTGGCGCACGATATCGGCAATCCGCCCTTCGGCCATTACGGCGAAAAGATTCTGGACGAACTGGTCGCCGAACATGGAGGCTTCGAAGGCAATGCCCAAGCCTTCCGCACCCTGCGCACGCTGGAGAAAAAGCATCACGCCTACGCGGGCCTGAACCTGACCGTGCGCTCGCTGCTCGGCATCACCAAGTATTTCCAGCGCCGGGCCGACAATCCGAAGAAATTCCTGTACGACGAGGATTACGATTTCCTGTCGGCGCAGCTCGCCGCGCACGGCGTCTCGCTGCGCAAGAGCATCGACGCCCAGATCATGGACCTGGCCGACGAAATCGCCTACGCCGCACACGACGTGGAAGACGCCCTGAGCTTCGGCATCATCACCTGGGGCGAGATCGTCCACGAATTCAGGATCAGCAAGGACTTCTCCGCTGCCTACGAGCAGTTCGCCAGCATCGCCAACCACGCCCACGAAGAAGCACTCAAATGCGATATGCAGGAAAGCTCGGAAGAATATTCCATCGTGCTGCGCAAGGAGTTGACCTCGCAGATCGTGCATGAACTATGCCGCGACATCGCCGTGACTGAGGGCAAGCATGGTCCGGAACTGGGCTACCGCAGCAAGGGCCTGCTGGCGCGCGGCCTGAAAAGCCTGCTGTGGCGCGCCATCCTGCGCAAGAAAGACGTGCAGCTGTACGAAAAGCGCGGCGAGAAAATCATTCGCGGCCTCTTTGAAGTCCTCACCGACAAACACTACAACAAGGGCGGCATCCTGCTGCCACCCGCCATCCGCAGCCTGAAGGATTCGCGCGAGCGCCTGGTGGCCGACTACATCTCCGGCATGATGGATTCCTACGCCGCCAAGGAATACGAAAAGTATTTCGGCCCCGGCAGCCTCGATCGCATCTACCCGCTGGCATGAACGATCCGCGCAGCGAATACGAGCGCCGCATGAACCGCGTGCTCGACTACATCGACCGCAACCTGGACGGCCAGCTGGACCTGCCCGGCCTGGCCGACATCGCCAACTTCTCGCGCTACCATTTCCACCGTCTGTTCGCGGCATGGATGGGCGAGACGCTGGGCGACTATGTGCGGCGGCGCCGGCTGGAAGTGGCTGCGCACAAGCTCGCCGCCGGCGGCGCCGTGCTGGAGGTCGCACTGTCGACCGGTTTTGGCTCGGGCGAGGCGTTCGCGCGCGCATTCAAGCTCCGCTTCGGCAGCACCCCGACCGAATGGCGCAACAATACGCCGGCGCGCATCGCCGCCTGGCTGGCGGAGATCGACGCGCAACATAGCAATCCTGATCAGGCGAACAGCAAACACGATCAGGACGGCGGTGGCGCGGCGGGCGAACATCTGGGCTCCAACAACCACCATGGAGCTCGAAAAATGGAAGTCAAAGTCATCGACCTGCCGCCAGCCCGCATCGCCTACCGCCGCCACATCGGCCCGTACGGCCCGGCCATCGGACAATTCTGGGACGCCACCATCATGCCCTGGATCCTCGGCAACGGCCTGGCCCACGCCACCTGCTACGGCATCGGCCACGACGACCCGAGCGTCACGCCGGCCGACAAATGCCGCTACGACGCCTGCGTTGAAATCCCGGAAGGCTTTGAGCCGGGCGGGCAATTCAGCGTCGCCAGCCTCCCAGGCGGACGCTACGCGGTCACCCGCTACACTGGATCGCCGCGCGATATCGGTCCGGTGTGGAACCGGCTGATGAACGAATGGCTGCCATCCAGCGGCCTGCAATGCGACGAACGCCCATGCTTTGAACGCTATGAAAGCCTGGCCACGCAGACCGGCGGCAGCTTCACCTGCGACATCTGCATCCCTGTGAAAGCACTGTAATGAACCCTGAATACCTGGCAATGCTGGTGGCGCGCGATATGCCTTACGGGAAGTACAAAGGCCGCAAGCTGGCGGACTTGCCAGGGCATTACCTTGGCTGGATGGCGCGCGAAGGCTTTCCGAAAGGAGAGCTGGGCGCGCTCCTGGCCCTGATGTACGAGATCGACCATAACAACCTGCGCGCCCTGCTCGATCCGCTGCGCTGCGGGCGGCGCTAAGCCGCCGCTAAGCCGCCGGAGCCGGCCGTATCGCCAGTTCCGCAAAACCGGTCAGCGGATCGTGCTCGCGCGAGAAGCTGTGCGCAGGCAGCAGCACCAGCAGCAATTCCGCCGTCGTACGCACGATGCAGCCGCGCCCCACGTGCCCGCCGAACACGCGGCCGCGCGCATCGGACAGCATCATGTGCAGGTGCGCCCCATCGGGCGCCACCGATCCGGCCAGCGTCAGGATCTCAAGGTCGCCCAGCAGCTCAGTCGGCTGCGCCAGGCCCGCATAGCGGATCTGCGCCACCGACAGGCTGCCGATGCCCTGCACCAGGTAACCCGCCATGGCGCCCGCATCGCGCAAGGCCTGCTCGACGGCGCCGCGCAGGTCGTCGCCTGGATTCAGGCGCAACGGCAGCGCCTCCATCATGCCGGCAGGCGCGGCGCCACCATGGCAGTGAACTCGCCCGTTTCGACCAGGCGTTCCAGGTCGGAGAAGCCGCCGATCAAGACGCCGTCGACGAAAATCATCGGGAGGGTCGGCCATCCAGTCCACATCTTCAAAGCCGTACGGCGGCGCCACATGCTGAAGTAGCTGCCGTATTCCAGGTAGGCATGCGGCACGCCTTGCGCATCGAGCAGCTTGCGCGCTTTTTTCGGGAACGGATTCCCGCGCATGCCCACCACCACTACGCGGTTGGCCGCGACGGCAGCCTGCACCTCGGCCACGATATCGGCGTGGTTCCTGGCCACGCGCTCGCGGATGGCCGGATGCAGGTGTGCGTCGTCGAGAATCTTTCGGGTCATTGTCTTTCCTTGTCCAGTAAATCAAGCGTGGCCTGGTCGGGCACGCCGCCAAAATATTTGTCGAGGCAATCGCGGAACAATGCGTCCCCGGGCGACGCCTGTGCAAACAGCGTCATCGAGGAATGGAACTTCATATTGTCCGGCGACCCGAAGATACCATGGACCGTGGCTCCCTGGACAGCCAGCACCAGCGCACTGCATTCACGCAAGCGCGGCCCGAGCACGGAATGCGCCAGGTAAGCGCGCGCCTCGGCCAGCCCACTGATCGCGTAATGCTGCGCTGTGGCGCTGTAACCCAGGCCGGCCAGCTGCGGAAAGATGAACCACATCCAATGGCTGCGCTTGCGTCCAGCCGACAGTTCCTTAACCGCCTGTTGGTAGACGCCTTCCTGTGCAGTGACAAAGCGCTCGAGGCCGAACATGGCGCCTCCTGAAAAATTTCATTTCAATTAGCCATTGTCCTACAAACACTGGTAGCGTGTTCTGATTAATTGGCGCCGCCTGCGCGCCTACCATGACGACTCCTTGAACCGAAATGGGAGATGATCATGGCATCCAGTAACCAAGACAACCGCGGCGGCAATAAACAGTCGGGCGACACCAGCAACCGTGGCTTCGCTTCGATGGACCCGCAAAAGCAGCGTGAGATCGCCAGCGAAGGCGGCAAGGCAGCCCATGCTTCCGGCAATGCACACGAGTTCACCTCGGAAGAAGCACGCAAAGCCGGCAGCATGAGCCACAAAAATGACGGCAACCGCCAGTCCGGCTCCTCCGACTCCGGCAGCCGCCAGAGTGGCAGCGGTGGCAGCAGCGGCGGTACCCGCGGCGGCACGCCTGAACAGCATGCCGAAGCTGGCCGTCAGAGCCACAAAAACGATGACAAGCGTTAAACGCGCCGCGTCATGAACGGGACCGTCCAACGCGACGGTTCCGGCAGCAGCCCGGTGGTCAGCGCACATCCCGCGAGGATCACCAGGCAGCTCCCCGCCATCTGCCACGTCAGCGACTCACCCAGGAACAGACACCCCCACAGCACGCCGAACGCCGGAATCATGAACAGCGCGCTCATCGCCTTGCTGGCGCCCAGCCGGGCAATCAAGCCAAAGAACAGCACATACGCAAAGGTCGTGCACAGCGCCGCCAGCGCCAGCACAGCGCCCCAGGCCTTGGCCGAAGGTGCCTCGGCAGGCCACAAGGCCAGCGCCGGACCGGCGAGCAGGATGGCCGCCACCACCTGGCTGCCTGTCGCCACCGCCAGCGGCGGCGCTTCCGACAGATAGCGCTTGCTGAAATTACCCGAGATCCCGTACAGCAGCGTCGCCACCAGGCAAGCCAGCGAAGCCAGCGCGGTGTTCAGTACATCGTGCTGTGGCAGGAAATGCAACTTGCCCGCCACCAGCAGCACCACGCCGCCAAAGCCCAGCGCCAGCCCGGCCATGCGGCCCAGGGTCAGGCGATCGCCCAGCCAGATCGCGCCGAGCAGCGCCGCGAACAAGGGCGTGGTCGCGCTCAGGATGGAAGACAATCCCGCCGGGATCGTCAAGGCCGCGTAATTGAACAGCAGGAAAGGCAGCGCGGCATTGCTCACGCCGACGAAAGCGATGCCGCGCCAATGCCGGCGCAGCGCCGCCAGTTGTCCGCGCCAGAGCAGCAGCGGCAGCAACAGCAGCGCCGCCGCCACAGCACGCACACCGCCCATGGCCACCGCGCCGAACGCCGGCGCGCCAACGCGAATGAACAGGTAAGACGCGCCCCAGATCGCCGCCACCGACACCATTTTCCCCGCATCGCCGCGCCTCATGGCAGCACCCCATCCAGTTCGGGGGCGGTCTGCGAGCTGCTCAGCCATTGGCCTGCCAGCGCCAGTGTCGCAGGCTGTGGGAGACGCCTGTAGGGCAAACCGTTCTCTTCCAGGATCATCAGCAATTGCTGACCCGGGGGCGTTGCAAGGTAGTAGTAGTCCAGCATGGCAATCCCTTTCGATTTTCGTCAGGGATAGTTTGCTCCGCAGGGTGGCCCCACAAAAGATCCACGATGAGCAAATTTTATAGAGCCAGCGTTGACTGCCGGCCCGTGACGGCCAGACGCTTGCCCTCACCCAGCATGCGCTCGAAGTCCGCCGCGGGAATAGGCTGGCTGAACAGGTAGCCCTGCAACTGGTCGCAGCCGAGCTCGCGCAGGAAACTCATCTGCTCGATGGTTTCCACGCCCTCGGCCACAATCTCCTGCCTCAGCTGTTTGGCCATGGTCACGATGGCGCGCGCAATGGCGCAATCGTTTTCTTCGAACGGCAAACCGATGACAAAGGCGCGGTCGATCTTCAGGGTGCTGATCGGGAATTTCTTCAGGTAGGCCAGGCTGGAATAGCCAGTGCCGAAATCGTCCAGCGCCAGCGACAAGCCCATCGCCACCAGCTTGTTCATGATGGCGATCACATTATCGGCCCCGCGCACCAGCAGGCTTTCGGTCATTTCCAGCATCAGCTGCTCGGGCGGGACCTGGTGGCGCGCCATCACGTCGGCCACGCGCTGCGGCAACTGGTTGTCGAACTGGCGCGCCGACAGGTTGACGGCAATCGGCGGCATCATCAGGTTGGCGTCGCGCCAGGCCGCGATCTGGCGGCAGGCTTCCTCCAGCACCCAATTGCCCAGGTCCAGGATCAGGCCCGTTTCTTCCGCCACCGGGATGAACACGCCCGGCGACACCAGCCCGCGCACCGGATGGCGCCAGCGCAGCAGCGCCTCGGCGCCGACCACGCGCCCGCTGCGCAGGCTTACCTTCGGCTGGTAGTACAGCAGCAGTTCCTTGTTGGCCAGCGCCTGGCGCAGTTCGCTTTCGATGCGCAAATGCTCCTTGGCGCGCTGGTTCATTTCTTCGCTGTAGAACAGCAGGGCCGGCGCCTGGCCCGGCATCACGCGCGACATCGCCGCTTCGGCGCCGCGCACAAGTTCCGATGCCTCCTGTGCGTCTTCCGGATAAACGCCAATGCCGACGTGGGCGCTGACCTGGAGGCTGTGCGTGCCTACCTGGATGGGCGCCTCCAAGGCTGCGATCAGTTTTTGCGCGACGATCGCGGCGTGCTCGCGCTTTTCAATCTGCGGCAGCGCAGCGGCGAACTTGCCGCCGTCCAGGCGCGCCAGGATATCCTCATCGCGCAAGACCTGGCGCAACACGCGCCCCACTTCCACCAGCAGGGAGTTGCTGACCTCATGGCCCAGCGAATCGCTGATCGCGCTCAGGCGATTGATCTCGATAACCAGCAGCGCGCCGTGCTCCTGCTTGCGGCGCGCCTCGGTCATGGCCTGCCCCAGCAACTGCAGCAACAGGCCGAGATTCGGCAGGCCGGTCAAGGTGTCGTAATTGGCCAGCCGCTGCATGCGCGCCTCGGCATCCTTGTGCACGCTGATGTCGGAGAACAGCGAAAAAGTGTGGCTGATCGCGCCGTCTTCGCCGCGCACGGCGCTGACGGTGACCGCCTGCGGGAACAGCTCACCATCCTTGCGCCGGCCCAGGATCTCCCCGCGCCAAGGCGGCGCGCCCGCCATGGCCGCCTTGACCCGCGCCGGGAAGTCTGCATCCGGCAGGCCGGAGCGCAGCAAATCCGGCGTCTTGCCCAGTGCTTCCGGCGCGGTGTAGCCGGTGATGCGCGTGAAGGCGCTGTTGAGCGATACGATGCGCTCCTGTCCATCGGTGATCAGCACCCCCTGGTCTCCTTCTTCGAGGATGCGCGCGTGCAGGCGGGTCTTCTCCTGCAGCGTCAAACCCTCGACCAGCGGCGCCACCAGCACGCGCATGCCGTCCGGCTGGCCGGTCTCGTCGCGCAGCAGGGCAATGTCCAAGCGCACCCGTATCGTTTCACCGGACTTTTTGCGCCGGCGCACGTCGGCCACAGCATGACCGCCCATCTCCGCGATGTCGCCGTCTTCGTCATCTTCGGCATACAGGAACAGTACGTGCTGGCCCAGCGCTTCGGCTGCCGGATAGCCGAACAACTGCTCGGCGCCTTCATTCCACCCGGTGACGTAGCCCAAGTGATCGAGCATCAGCTGCGCAGCGACCGGCGTTGCCTGCGCCGCGGGCTGCATGCCCCACAGCGCAGCTTCCAGTTCTGCCAGCGTAGCCGCCTGTGCCTCGCCCTGCTGGCCGCGCGCCAGCTGGCTCAGGGCCAGGCAATGGGCAATGCGATCCTTATCCATGGCCGCTCATTTCGCTGGTCATCTCCAGCATCCACAAGTTCGCCGCCACCACCATGCGGTTGAACTCCAGCGCCGGCAGCTGCAAAGCCTCCAGGCCCATGGCCACGGCCACCAGGTCGCTGTGCTCCGCTGCTTCCACCAATGCCAGCAGCTCACCCAGTTCGCCCGACTTGGCCAAAAGTGCGCGCTGTGTCGCATCGCCCAGGTTCAATGGCGCCAGCAGCTCGCCAAGCGGGACGCCGAACAGCACACCCAAAAGCGAAAACATGCCGGCCATGAAGGCCTGCTCTTGTACCTGCTTGCCCAGCCCCGTTTCCCGCGCCAGCAGTTCCATGGTGCGCGCCCGCACCGCCACGCGCGCCAGCAGCATGGGCGAACGCACGTCGTCGCTGCGGGCGGCGAACAGCATCAGGTTCAGCCAGCGCCGCAATTGCTGGCGGCCCAGGATCAGGATCGCCTGGCTGAAGCTCGTCACCTTGCGGCCCGCGCCCATGGCCAGCGAATTCACAAGCTTGAGCAGTTGGTAGGACAGCGTCGGGTCGCGCCGCAGGATGTCTTCGATTTCGTGGGTGGCGGCGTCGTTGACCACCAGCTGCACCAGTTGCAGCGCCGTCGCGCGCGACGCTGCCTGCGCGACGCTGGACCTGGCTGGCGCGCGCAGCGGCCAGTCGCCTTCCACCCACAGGGCCTCTGGCTGCAGCGCCAGTTCGGTATCGCTGCGCTGCAAAGCCGCCACTTGCATGCGCTGGAAGCCAAGTTCGGCCAGTCCCGCCGCCAATTGCCCATCCAGCTGCTGCCGGTAAAAGCACGGCAGCTTGACGGCCAGTTCGCGCAATTCCACAGGCAAGGCCGGCTCCCCGCTGCCGCAAAACAGCAAGCCGCCCGGTTTTCCCTGGCGGTTGGCCAAAAGCTTCAGGAACACAGGAGTTGCAAGCTCGGACATGCGCACTGGCTCTCAATGAAACAAATCTTATGGTACTCCGAAACAGTTGGCTGGCGTCAACACGAATGCCGCCGCATCGACGCGCTTATTGATCGTGCGCAACAGTAGGCAGGTGGTGGCAAAGCCGGTCGAACATGCCGGGTTCGGACATGCGCTGCCGCCACCAGCGCAAGGCCGCACCGGACTCGCCGCTGCGCCAGGCCAGGTAGAAGGTTTCGTCCGGTTTCGGCTCCTCGACCTCCTTTTCCACCAGCAGGCCGGCGGCGATGGCTTCGCGCGCGCAGCGCTCGGGCAGGAAGCCGAATCCCAGCCCCGCGCGCTGGCAGTCGAATTTGGCCTGCATGGTTGGCACGGTCAGCGTGTCCTGCCCCAGCACCAGGCCCACCGTGCGCGGCGCCAGCAGGCGCGAAGAATCGGCAGTGGCGATGGCGCGGTGCAGCTGCAGTTCGTTGCGCCCCAGGCGGCCCCGGACCTGCGCCAGCGGATGCTGCGGCGCGACCGCAAACACCCATTTCAACTGGCCGATCGGCTGCGACACGTAGCCGCCGCCCGCCGGTCCGTCGCCCGGCGCGCCGACCACGATGTCCACGCGCCGCTCCAGCAAGGCTTCCCAACTGCCGCCCAGTGTTTCCTGCGCCAGCCGCAGGCGCGTCTGCTGCGTCACCTCATAGAAGGCACGCACGTCGTCCATCAGCACGCCGGCGCCGAACATGGAATCCAGGCCGACGGTCAGTTCCGTCTCCCAGCCGGACGCCACGCGCCGCACGCGCTGCTCCAGGTCGCCCGCCGCCTTGAGCAGGTAGCGCCCTTCCTTCAGCAGCTCGCGCCCGGCCGGGGTCAGCTCGACCCGCGGGCCGATACGTTCGAACACCTGCACGCCCAGCTCCTCTTCCAGCTTGCCGACCGTGTAGGAAATTGTCGATGGCACGCGGAACAATTCACGCGCAGCGGATGCGAACGAGCCGCCGCGGTCGATGGCATCCACGATCTGCAGGGCTTCCAGGCTTAATCTGAGCATTCGAAATTTTCGATCATATGAAGGCAAATTATTCGCTTTTTAACATCATAAAGCGGGCCTATACTGTGAAACATCTGATCGAAATTATCGCACAAGGAGATAAACATGTTACAAGTTCGCAAATCTGAAGAACGTGGTGTTGCCAATTTTGGCTGGCTGGATTCCCGTCATAGCTTCTCCTTTGGTCACTACTACGATCCGAAACACGTTGGTTTCGGCCCGCTGCTGGTGATTAACGAAGACAAGGTGGCGCCAGGCCAGGGCTTCGGCACCCACGGTCACCGCGATATGGAAATCATCTCCTACGTGTTGAGCGGGGAACTGGAGCACAAGGACAGCATGGGTAACGGCTCGGTGCTGAAGTATGGCGACGTGCAGCGCATGACGGCAGGTACCGGCGTGCGGCACTCGGAATACAATCACTCGAACCGCGAGGGGGTGCATTTCCTGCAGATCTGGATCCAGCCTTCGCAGGGCGGGATCGAGCCTGGGTATGAGGAGAAGCATTTCACGCCCGAGAGCAAAACCGGCGCCTTGCGGCTGGTCGCGTCTCCGGACGGGCGGGATGGGTCGGTGCTGGTGCACCAGGATGCCTTCATCTATGCCTCCATCCTGAATGGCGGCGGCGATGTGGTGCATACGCTGGCAGAAGGCCGCCAGGCTTATGTCCACGTCATCCGCGGCGCGCTGACTGTCAACGGCACCGCCTTGAAAGGTGGTGATGCTGCCAAGATTACCGGCGAGACGACGGTGACCTTGTCCGGCGCGGAGGAAGTTGAAGTCCTGCTCTTCGACTTGCCTTAAACCCGGCAAACCTGGGTCTGACCCAAGGGTCAGACCCTGTCTGCTCACCTGCCAGCATCCGCTAAAACCGCCGTCCTGGAGACCGTAGGGGGGCAGACGGGACGGCCATCCGGCTTGGGGCTGACCCCTCTTCCGGGTTTTTGTTATGATTGCAGGGTTCCACAATACAAAGATCGAAAGAGCAACATGCAGCCCGCAGCAGAACAACCGGTAAAAGAAGAACTGGACTACGTGACCTCATGCGCCTTGCCGACGCCATGGGCCCAGTTCACGCTGCATGCTTTCGTCGAACATGCCACCGGCAAAGAGCACCTGGCGATGGTGCTGGGCGATATCGGCAACGGCGAGCCAGTGCTGGCGCGCGTCCACTCCGAATGCCTGACCGGCGACGTGCTGTTCTCCCAGCGCTGCGACTGCGGCGCCCAGCTTGAAGGCGCGCTGAAGCGCATCGCCGAAGAAGGCCGCGGCGTGCTGCTCTACCTGCGCCAGGAAGGCCGCGGCATTGGCCTGATCAACAAGATGCGCGCCTACCGCCTGCAAGAGCAAGGCGCCGACACCGTGCAAGCCAACGAACAGCTGGGCTTCAAGCCAGACCAGCGCAACTACGGCCTGGTGGAACCGATGCTGAAGCAGTTCGGCGTGAAGAGCCTGAAGCTGATGACCAACAACCCGCGCAAGATCGCTGCCATGGGCGCCCTCGGCGTCGAAGTGGCGGAACGGGTGCCGCTGCTGGTCAACCGCAACGCCTTCAACCAGCACTACCTGAATACCAAGGCGCTAAAATTGGGGCATATGATGACCCCGGTGACGCCGCCGGCCGCCGAAGACGGCTCGCTGTAACCGGGCCCCGCCCCACGTCGAAGATAGGATTAGATGAAATTCTCTAAACTGGCATTCATACTGACTTTGACCTGGGGCTGCGCAGCAGCCAATGCGCAGCAAGTCCCCCCTCCCGATGCCGTCGCACTGCCCACGCCTTCGAGCACCGCGCAAAAACTCTATTCCGCCGCCAAGGCCGACCTGTTGCAGGTACGGTCGCTGCTCAAGACCGGCCGCACCCAATCCTCGGTGGGTTCCGGCTTCCTGGTCGGCACCTCCAACCTGGTGCTGACCAACTACCACGTCGTCTCGCAATTCGCGCTTGACCCGGACACCTACACCGGCGAGTGGGTTGATACCGCCGGCCAGCGCGGCAGCATCGAGCTGCTGGCGGTGGACGTGCTGCACGACCTGGCCGTCGTCCGCGTCAACCGTTACGGCACCGGCTACTTCAAGCTGGGCGACAAGCCTGTCACGCTGACCCAGGGCCAGTACCTGTACTCGATGGGCAACCCGCTCGACCTGGGCTTCGCGATTTCGGAAGGTTCGTTCAACGGCGTGATCGCGCGCAGCTTCTACGAGCAGCTGATGTTCACCGGCCCGATCAACGCCGGCATGAGCGGCGGCCCAAGCGTGACCGTGGATGGCGCCGTGGCGGGCATCAACGTTTCCAAGCGCCTCGATGGCGAACTGGTGTCCTTCCTGGTGCCGGCACGCTATGCGCAGGAACTGCTGAAAAAAGTCGAGCCGGACGCCAAGCCGCCGAAGGATTTCACCGCCATCGTCGCCCAGCAGTTGCTGGTGCACCAGAAGGCCATGATCGACCAGCTGCTGGCCAAGCCCCTGACCGCCAAGGCCATGGGGCCCTATTCGGTGCCGGTGCGCGAATCGGAGCAGATGCGCTGCTGGGGGCGTTCCAACGACCGCGATTCCTTCTCGGTGGAAGTGACCAACTGCCAGATGGAGTCCTCGCTGTTCGTCTCCGGCTCGCTGCAGACTGGCCAGGTGCAGATCCAGCACCAGTTCATGAAGAGCACCGGCCTCGATGCAGTGCGTTTTGCCGTCCTCTCGAGCAACTCGTTCAAGAACGAGGACTTCGGCAACTACAAGGACAAGCGCCTGACCGGCCCTAGCTGCACCGAACAATTCGTCAAGAACGGCAACCTGCCGATGCGCGCCGTGATGTGCGTGCGCGCCTACCGCAAATTCGACGGACTGTACGACTTCGCCCTGCTCACCTCCAGCACCGACGATGGCAAGATGAACCTGCAAAGCCGCCTCGACGCACGCGGCGTTTCGTATGAGAACGGCCTGCGGGCCTCCCGCGCCTTCCTCGAATCGCTGTCGCGCGGGGGCAAGAAATGAACGGCCCTTTCTACATCGAGACCCTGGCGCGCAATGGCGACGTGCTGCACCGCCACCGCGTCGATAAGCTGCCGATCACTATTGGCCGCGGCTACAACAACGATTTCATCCTCGACGATGCGCACACTGCTGCGACCCACGCGGTGGTGGAACTGGCCGAAGACGGCGCCCTCACGATGCGCGACCTGGGCAGCCAGAACGGCATCGTGGTGCACGGCAAACGCGAGGCGCGCGTAGCGATCAACGGCACCACCGTGGTCCGCCTCGGCCACACACGCCTGCGCGTACGCGACGCGGCCTTCCCGGTTGAAGCCGAAGTCACCGACACCACCATGCACGCATGGGAAGGCGGCGTGCCTGCGCTGGCAGGCATGGCTTTGATCGCCCTCTTCGTTGGCGCAACGGAAGCGCTGGCCGACACCGGCGCTTTCCAGGCCATCCGCTACCTGCTGGTGATTGCCACCGGCATCGGCGCCGGCATGGTGTGGAGCGGCGTGTGGGCGCTGGCGAACCGCCTGTTCAGCGGCCACGCGCGCCTGGGGCGCCACCTGTTCATCCTCGGCAGCGGACTGGTGGCGATCGGCGCCTGGAAGGCTTTGAGCGGCGTGCTGGCTTATGCCTGGTCGGCCGAAGTGTTCACGCGCTACGGCAACCATGTGGTGATGCTGATCCTGGTCGCGATGATCTACAACCACCTGCGCACCATCAAGCCGCTCAAGCCGCGCGCTTTCATTACGTCCTGCGCGGTGTTCCTGGCGTTAGGCTCTGGCATGATCCTGATGCGCAATTATGAAGGCGCCGGCCGCCTGCGCGATGAGCTGTACATGTCCGTCATCCTGCCGCCATCGATGCGCCACAGCGAGGACCACAGCATCGACGAATTCATGGGCGACGCGGCCAAGCTGAAGGCCGATGCCGACAAGGCTCGCAAGTCCTCGAAGCTCAAGAAAGACGACGAGGACGACGACGATTAAGAAGCGTAAGCTGCGCCGCGCAGTTCGACGGTGTTGCCTTCCGGGTCGTTGACGTAGATCGACGGCCCCTCGCCTTCCGCACCGTAGCGCGATTCGGAAGGACCGTTCGGCACGTCGTGCGCGCTCAGGTGGGCGCGGATCGCCGCTTCATCGAACGGCTCGACGCGGAAGCAGAAGTGGTCGACGTTGCGGCCTTCCTTGCCTGGCGCGGCGCCGCCCATCTTGCCCAGCTTCTTATCAATCGGCACCAGGTCCACCAGCGAGCTGCCGGCGCGCAGCTGGATCAGGCCAATCTCGTCCTGGCGCCGCTCGATGGTGCAGCCCAGCACCTCGGTGTAGAAACGGATCATGCGGTCGGCGTCGACAACGCGCAGCACGATGTGGTCGATTTCGCGGATTTTGATCAACTTGGGTCTCCTGTTCTGTTAGATACGCAAGCGGCGGCGGTCGTTCAAAAAAGCATCCAGCTGCTCGCCAGACAGCACCTTGACCGGGTCGCCGTGGAAGACATACAGGTAAGGCTCCCCGCCTAGCCGGTCAGTCATTTTCGCCAGCACCAGGAAGCAGGTTCCGAGCGGATAAACATCAGTATCACGCAACGCCTGCGAACACTGCACCCGCATCTCCGGGCTGAACGCCTGCCCATTCACCGGCCGCACCACTACCCGGCCGCCCTCCTCCAGCGACTCCACCGCCACGTCGCGATAGTCAAAAGTGTCTCTTGTCATCCCCGCATGTTACCTGATCCATCCCAAGACGTGTTTTGGCGCGGGCCAGGACAATCCCCTACCCTGGCGCCTCCGAGGCTTTATGAATTACGCTGCAATGCAAACGGCTTGCCGCGCGCCCAGCGGTTGGATGAGAGGGAGAACGTCAGCGCGCGGACCTGGTGGTACCAGCCGGCAGGGACGTACAGCATGTCGCCCGGCTGCACAATGACTTCGATCAGCGCGGCTTGGCGCGCCAAGGGGTAGCGCTCGAAGTCGGGGTTTTCGGGATCGAAAGGACTGCCGAACAAGACCGGATTCGCCTCGCGCGTGTAAAGGAATTCGTCGTGATGTGGCGGCGCCAGGAAGATGCGTTTGGCACCCCATACTTGCGCGAAGATGTTGTCGTCGAAGTCGCTGTGCAGCGGCGTCACGGTCCCAGCGGGGCCGATCCAGAAGCGCGGCGGTCCCATTTTCTCGAAATACGTCGGCCAGTGGCAAAGGCTGTTCAACTCGCGCAGCTCCAGGTTGCCGAGGTACGGCGGCAGCCCTTGCGTCGCTTCTGCGAGGTCGAGATATTCGCGCATGGTGGTGTCCAGCATCGCACGATCCGGCGCGAAGGCGGTGCCGATGTAGTCCCCCACGCGGGCGCGTACGTGCACATCGCCAAAGCGCTGGCGCAGGATCTCCGGGCCAAGAGCGCTGATCGGCCAGCGCGCGATGGCGCCCGGGATCAGGAATGGATATCCTTCAAGTGCGCGGGCGCGAAAGCCGGCGGCGTTCGCGATGCGCACACGCGGCAATTCAGCGATGTGAGGCAGCAAGCGCGAGGCCTGTTTGATCGCCTCGCGCATCTCTTCCATCGATGAAACGCCACGCACCTCGGCATCGCGCCGGGCGCGTGCGTCAGCCCTCGCGCGCTGGTCCGCCGCATCGGACGGCACAGTGCGGGAGGCTTCAAGCGGCGGCAGGCGCGATGCGGACGGAACTGGCGCGACTGGCGGCGGTCCGCCCGCCTGCTCCGGCGCCTTGCTCTTCGTCATGCGCTCAAGCACCCTGTCGCAGAACCAGCAGCGCCACGGCCTCCGCGTTGATGCCTTCTTCGCGCCCCAGGTAGCCGAGCTTCTCGTTGGTCTTGGCTTTCACGTTCACGTGGCCGGCCGGCACACCCAGGTCGGCCGCAATATTGGCCGCCATGGCGGCGATATGCGGCGCCATCTTCGGGCGCTGCGCAATGATGGTGCAGTCCACGTTGCCGATATCGTAGCCGGTGGCGCGCACGCGCTTGGCCGCCTCGCGCAGCAACACGCGCGAATCGGCGCCGCGGAATTCTTCGGCGGTATCCGGGAAGTGCTTGCCGATGTCACCCAGCGCCGCAGCGCCAAGGATGGCGTCGGTGATCGCATGCAGCAACGCATCTGCATCCGAGTGGCCGAGCAGGCCGCGTTCGTGCGGGATCTCGACGCCGCCGAGAATCAGCTTGCGGCCTTCAACCAGGCGGTGCGAGTCATAACCCTGGCCGATACGGAATGGAAGTTGCGTCATTTTGAATCCTGTCTCAAGTACATTTCTGCGATCGCGATATCGGTCGGCAGCGTCACCTTCATATTGCGCGGATGGCCCTCCACCAGCATCGGCGAGAGGCCCAGCATCTCGATTGCGCTGGCGTCATCGGTGATGGCGTTCGGGTCCGGCGCCAGCGCCAGTGCACGCACCAGCAAGGCATACGAAAACATCTGCGGCGTCTGCGCCAGCCACAAGCCGTCGCGCGGCGTAGTCTGCACGGCGCCGGTGCGCGTGGACTTTACCGTGTCCACCACCGGCAGCGCAAGCAGGCCGCCGCCTTCATGGTCGCCAACCGCTGCAATCAGTTTCGCAATCAGCTGCGGTGTCAGGCCGGGACGCGCGGCATCGTGCACCAGCACCATGTCGTCGTCGCCCAACTCGGAGCGCATGGCGCGCAAGCCATTCAGGATCGACTCCATGCGCGTGGCGCCGCCGCAGCGCAGGATCGTCACACTGCGCTCCGGCGTGATCGAATCGATATAGCCATCGTCCGGGCTGACCACCACGAAGGTGTGCGCGATCTGGTCACTGTGGTGGAAGGCATCCAGCGTATGCTGCAGCATCGGCACACCGTTGATCGGCAAGTACTGCTTCGGGGTGGCAGCGGCCATGCGCGCGCCAATGCCGGCGGCGGGGATCAGTGCAAAGTATCGCTTCATTTTATGCTGCGTGTCTTCCTCAAAATATTCTGTATCTCGCCGTTGCACGCCTTGCTCAAGCGGGCGTATTCGGCGGGCGAATCGATCTTTGCCTGCAACACCTCCACCTTGGCCATTTCGGCCTTGATATAGGGCATCCAGCCGCTGTCGATTTCGTGCTCCAGCGCTGACCGCGCGGTGCCCGCCGGCGCATACAGCGGTTTGGCTTCAAAGCGCCGCGCCAGCGCGGAACGCACGATCTTTTCTACTTTCGCCAGATGGTCCATGTAGGCATTCATGTGCCGCAGTTCGTGCGACAGGATTTCGGCATAGCCGCAGGTCCCTGGCGGAAACTCGTTGCCGACATAGATGCGCACCGGGGCGTACGTCAGCTGCACCTTAATCTGGGGCGCCACACATTCGTAGCCGCTGGCCGGGTCGGTCAGCATCGGTCCGTCCAGGCCGATCTGCACGCGCGACTCGGTGCGGGTCAGGCCCAGCACGTAGCCGGTGGCCGGCATCCTCTCGGTCCGCATGGCCGACAACTGCTTGTACGACAGCTGGGTATTGACGGTGTAGCCGCTCTGGCGCGCCGACAACACCGAGACTGTCTTGCTGATCGTGTCTTCGCAGCGGATCTGGAATGGCGTGCGCTGCACCTGCGCTGCCTGCGCCTGGTTCGCCGCGAGGGCTCCAACCAGCATCAGGCTGCGCGAGGTGTTCATGGCGTCAGTCCAGTTTCCAGTCGCCGGAGCGCAGCTTGTCGAGCCAGAAGGCGCCGATCACCGTCTTGACGTCGGTGATCTTGCCGCTTCGGACCCAGTCCAGCATTTCATCCACGGTGGCGGTGATGGTTTCGATGAACTCGCCGTCATCCAGCTTGGCCGCGCCGGCGGTCAGGCCGCGCGCCAGGTAGATGTCCAGGTGCTCGTCCGAGTAGGCGATGGCGTTGTGGATGGTGCTGACGAATTTCCATTCGCTGGCGGTGTAGCCAGTTTCTTCTTCCAGCTCGCGGATGGCGCAGGCTAACGGGTCTTCGCCCGGGTCGATTTTGCCGGCCGGGAGTTCAATGAAGACGCGGTCGTTGGGGTAGCGGTATTGGCGCTCCAGCAGGATTTTGCCGTCGTCCAGCACGGGGATGATGACCACCGCGCCGGGGTGGCGGATGTATTCGCGCTTGGTGCGCTTGCCATCGGGCAGGCTGACCGTGTCGCGGTGGACTTTGAGGAAGCCGCCGTTGTAGGCGATTTCGCCGTCTATTCTGGTTTCTTTTAGGTGCTTGTCCATGTTCTTTTTAACCCGGTAAACCGGGGTCTCACGGCCACGGGGTTGGTTCTAGGTTTTTGACTATTTAAGAAGATCAAAGGCCTCGACCCAAACCCCGGCCTTAAGACCGTTGGGGGTCTGACCCTTGGGTCTGCCCCCGGTTTACCGGGTTCAATCAGTGGTGTTTACGCAGGTAGCGTACCACGAAGCCAGGGAATGCAAACACCAGGAAGGCAAACGCCGCGACCCAGTAGAACTCCCAGTTCTGTGGAAACGCGGTGCCGATGCGGGATTCGAGGGCCATGCCAATGCCGCCGACGGCGACATACAGCACAGCCAGTTCCGCCAGCCGCAGCAAGAATGGCTTGCGGGCGGCCTTGAGCGGAACCAGGCCAAACACCTTCTCGTTCAGGAAAGGCAGGTTGGCGGCCACCACTGCAAGCAGGATGACCAGCCAGGAAGATGCATTCACATCCATCGAAGATCAGGTTGCGAGGGTCTTCGACATCGCCGACAGGCAGGCGTTCAGCAGCGGGCCTGGCATCATGCCCAGCACCACGACGGCAACGCCGTTCAATGCCAGCACCATGCCATTGTCGCCGCTGACGGTCAGCGGAGTATTGTCGGCAGCTTCGTCGAACCACATCACCTTGACGATGCGGATGTAGTAGAACGCGCCCACCAGCGAGAACATCACGGCGAATACGGTCAGCCACACGGCGCCGGTCGCCAGCACCGATTGCAGCACCGCGAACTTGGCGGCGAAGCCCATCATCGGCGGCACGCCGGCCAGGGAGAACATCAGCACCGACATCAGCGCGGCGTATGCCGGGCTGCGCTTGGCCAGGCCCTTGAAGTCGTCGATTTCTTCGGCTTCGAAGCCCGAACGGGCCAGCACCATGATCATGCCGAACGAGCCAACAGTGGTCAGCACGTAGGTGATCGCGTAGTACATCGCAGCCGAGTAGGCAGCGGCAGCGTGGCTGCTGTCGTGACCAACAACGCCGGCCAGCAGGCCAAGCAGCACGAAGCCCATTTGCGCGATGGTGGAGTAAGCCAGCATGCGCTTCAGGTTGGTCTGTGCGATGGCGGTCAGGTTACCGATCGCCAGCGACAGCACGGCCAGGATCATCAGCATTTGCTGCCAGTCGTCGGCGCGCGGCAGCATGCCTTCCACCAGCAGGCGCACGCAGATGGCGAAGGTCGCCAGCTTCGGTGCGCCGCCCAGCAGCAAGGTCACGCCGGTTGGCGCACCCTGGTACACGTCCGGTACCCACATATGGAATGGAACCGCACCGAGCTTGAAGGCCAGGCCAGCCACCACGAACACCAGGCCGAACACCAGGATCGACTTGTCGACGGTGCCGGTGCCCAGCTTGCGGGCCACTTCGGAGATATCCAGCGTGCCGGTCGCGCCGTACAGCATGGACATGCCATACAGCAGGAAGCCGGAAGCCAGCGCACCCAGGATGAAGTACTTCATCGCAGCTTCGGTAGCGCGGGTGTTATCGCGGCGCAGCGCCACCAGGGCGTACAGCGACAGCGACATCAGTTCCAGGCCCAGGTAGACGGTCAGGAAGTTGTTGGCCGAGATCATCACGTTCTGGCCCAGCAGGGAGAACAGCGCCAGGACGTAGAACTCGCCGCCCAGGTTACCGCCCAACATGCCGCGGTCGGTGGAGTACTGGCGTGCATACACCAGCGTCATCGCCATGGTCAGGTAGGAGAACAATTTCAGCAGGTTGCCCATCGGGTCGTTCAGGAACATGTTCGAGAACGCGTAGATGGTGGTGCCGGCACTGTAGTCGGCAAAGCTGAACAGGGCCGCGCCCACCAGGGTCGCCAGCGTCAGCATATAGGTGATCGCACGCTTGCCCTCATCGAGGAACATGTCGATCAGCAGGATCGCCGAGGCAGCGATCAGCAGAAAAACTTCTGCGTACATCGGGATCAGGTTAGTGGTATTCATGAAAACTTGGTCCTATCAGTGCGCCACAACTGGCAGCTTGGTCTGGGCGACGTGCGCCAGCAGGTCGGCCACGGAAACTTGCATCACGTCGGTGAACGGCGCCGGGTACAGGCCCATCACCAGAACAGCGATTGCCAGGATGCCCAGCATCAGGAACTCGCGGTTATTGACGTCGGTCAGTTCTTCCACGTGCGGGTTGGTCACAGCGCCGAAGATCACGCGCTTGGCCATCCACAGGGAGTAAGCGGCGCCGAAGATCAGCGCGGTCGCGGCAGCGATACCGGTCACGAAGTTGAACTTCACCGCACCAAGGATCACCATGAATTCGCCCACGAAGCCGGAGGTTGCCGGCAGGCCGCAGTTAGCCATGGAGAACAGGATGAACAGGGCAGCGAACTTAGGCATCTTGTTCACGACGCCACCGTAGTCGGCGATCTGGCGCGAGTGCATGCGGTCGTACAGTACGCCGATGCACAGGAACATTGCGCCGGAGATGAAGCCGTGCGACACCATCTGCACAATACCGCCCTGCACCGACATGTCGTTGAACATGAAGAAGCCCAGGGTCACGAAGCCCATGTGCGCGATGGACGAATACGCCACCAGCTTCTTCATGTCTTTCTGCACCAGGGCCACCAGGCCGATGTAGATCACGGCGATCAGCGACAGGCCGATGATGAACCAGGCGTATTCGCGCGATGCGTCAGGCGCGATCGGCAGGGAGAATCGCAGGAAGCCGTAAGCACCCAGCTTCAGCATGATCGCGGCCAGCACTGCGGAACCGCCGGTCGGCGCTTCCACGTGCACGTCCGGCAGCCAGGTGTGGACCGGGAACATTGGCACCTTCACGGCGAAGGCCATGAAGAAGGCGAAGAAGATCAGGGTCTGCTCTTTCATCGTCAGCGGCGTTTTATGCCACTCCAGGATGTCCCAGCTACCGGACTTGTTGTACAGGTAGATGATGGCAACCAGGGTCAGCAGAGAACCGAAGAAGGTGTAGAGGAAGAACTTGAACGCTGCGTAAATGCGGTTCGCACCGCCCCACACGCCGATGATGATGTACATCGGGATCAGGGTCGCTTCGAAGAAGAAGTAGAACAGCAGGCCGTCGGTGGCGCTGAACACGCCGATCATCAGGCCGGACAGGATCAGGAACGCGCCCATGTACTGCGCTACGCGCTCGGTGATCACCTGCCACGCCGAAATCACCACGATGACGGTAATGAAGGCGGTCAGCGGGATGAACCACATCGACAGGCCGTCAATGCCCAGCGAGTAGAAGATGTTGAAGCGCTCGATCCAGGCCGACTTCTCGGCGAACTGCATGCCGTGAGCCTGGGTATCGAACTGCGTGATCAGCGGGATGGTCGGCAACAGCGAGACCAGCGAGCCGGCCAGCGACAGCACGCGCACCATGCCGGCGCGCGAATCGCGGCCGACAGCCAGCACGATCAGGCCGAAGATGATCGGCACCCAGATCGACAGGCTCAAATAAGTAGAAAGATTAGTCGTTGACTGCATTTGTTATCTCTTTTGCGTCAGCTGTTAGCCTGCCAGAACGGCAGGAAGTACACGAGGAAGCCCAGGATGCCGATGATCATTACGAATGCGTAGTGATAGATGTAGCCGGTCTGGAACACGCGGGTGATGCTGGAGAACCAGCCCACCACTTTCGCCGAGCCGTTCACGAACAGGCCATCGATGATGGCGCGGTCGCCGGCCGACCACAGGCCCTCGCCCAGCAGGCGTGCGCCGCGTGCGAAGACAGCTTCGTTGAACTTGTCCATGTAGTACTTGTTGTCCAGCAGGGTGTGCAGGAACTTGAACTTGTCGTAGAACCAGGCAGGAATCGCAGGTTTGACCATGTAGCAGACATAAGCTGCGACAACGCCGGCCAGCGCCAGGATGAATGGCAGCGAAGTGAACGAATGCAGGCCCATGGCGACGGCGCCGTGGAACTCTTCCGCCAGTTCGTGCATCGCTTCGTGGTTTTCGCCGACGAAGATCACGCCCTTGAAGAAGTCGCCGAACAGCATAGGCTTGATCGCGATCGCACCGATCACCACCGAAGGGATGGCCAGCAGGATCAGCGGCAGGGTCACTACCAGGCCTGGCGAATGCGGCTTCTCGCCTGGCGCCAGGCCGTGGTGGCCGTGGTCGTCCTCTTCCGCTTCGTCCGCGTGGTGCGAATCATGCGCATGGTGGTGTTCCTTGCCGAAGTTTTCCGGGCCGTGGAAGACCAGGAAGTACATACGGAAGGAGTAGAACGCGGTCACGAACACGCCGCAGATCACGGCGAAGTAGGCAAAGCCCGAACCGGCGATATGGGTCGCGGCCACGGCTTCGATGATCGAATCCTTGGAGTAGAAGCCGGAGAAGAACGGGGTACCGATCAGCGCCAGGGAACCCAGCAGCGAGGTAATCCAGATCACTTTCAGGTATTTCTTCAGGCCGCCCATATTGCGGATGTCCTGGTCGTGGTGCATCGCCATGATGACGGCGCCGGCGCCAAGGAACAGCAGCGCCTTGAAGAAGGCGTGGGTCATCAGGTGGAACACGGCCACGGAGTAAGCCGAGCAGCCCAGCGCAACGGTCATGTAGCCCAGCTGCGACAGGGTCGAGTAAGCCACCACGCGCTTGATGTCGTTCTGGATGATGCCCATGAAGCCCATGAACAGCGCGGTAATCGAGCCGATCACCAGGATGAACGACAGTGCGGTGTCCGACATTTCGAACAGCGGCGACATGCGGGTGACCATGAAGATACCGGCGGTAACCATGGTTGCCGCGTGAATCAGTGCCGAGATCGGGGTCGGGCCTTCCATCGAGTCAGGCAGCCAGACGTGCAGCGGGAACTGCGCCGACTTGCCCATTGCGCCGATGAACAGGCAGATGCATGCCACCGTGATCAGCATCCAGCCGGTGCCAGGCAAGGTGCCGTTGACCAGGATGTCCTTCTTGGCGAACACTTCGGCGTAGTCCATCGAGCCGGTGTAGGCCAGGATGATGCCGATGCCCAGGATGAAGCCGAAGTCGCCCACACGGTTGACCAGGAAGGCCTTCATGTTGGCGAAGATTGCGGTCGGGCGGGTATACCAGAAACCGATCAGCAGGTACGACACCAGGCCCACGGCTTCCCAGCCGAAGAACAGCTGCAGGAAGTTGTTGGACATCACCAGCATCAGCATGGAGAAGGTGAACAGCGAGATGTAGGAGAAGAAGCGGTTGTAGCCTTCGTCTTCAGCCATGTAGCCGATGGTGTAGATGTGCACCATCAGCGACACGAACGTCACCACGTTCATCATCATCGCGGTCAGCGAGTCGATGTGGAAGCCGACAGCCAGCTTGACGCTGCCCACGGTCATCCAGCGGTAGATATCGCCGGTGTAAGTTGCGCCGTCCATCACCTGCATCAGGGTCTGGAAGGAGATCAGGAAGGCGATCAGCACGCCCAGGATGGTCGCGCTATGCGACACCTTGCGGCCGACGACATTGCCGAAGAACTTGGTGCCCAGCAGGCCCGCGATTGCGGAACCTGCCAATGGCGCCAGCGGAACGGCCAGAAGGAGGGTTGGGTTAAGTTGCCCCGTCATGATTTACCTTATCTATTTTTCGAGGATTTAACTTAGCCTTTGAGGCTGTCCAGGTCTTCGACGTTGATGGTGTCCAGGTTACGGAACATCACCACCAGGATCGCGAGGCCGATTGCCGATTCGGCAGCCGCCACGGTCAGGATGAAGAAGACGAAGATCTGCCCGGCCGCGTCGCCCAGGTAGTGCGAGAACGCGATGAAGTTCATGTTCACTGCCAGCAGCATCAGTTCGATGGCCATCAGCAGGACGATGACGTTCTTGCGGTTCAGGAAAATACCGACGATCGAGATCGCGAACAGGATCGCGCCCAGGATCAGTACCGAGGATAAAGTCATGGTGCCTCCTTCGTTTCTGCAACGGCGACCGGAGCGTGGACGGTGGCGTCCATCTTCACGATCTTCAGGCGGTCGTTACGCTTGACGCGCACTGCCAGGCCAGGATTGATCGCCTTGGTGTCTTTGCGCTTGCGCAGGGTCAGGGCCACGGCGGCAACGATTGCCACCAGCAGCACCACTGCCGCGATTTCAAACGCGTAGATGTACTCGGTGTAGATCTTCAGGCCCAGGGCCTTGGTCTGGCCGATGGTGTTGGACGCTGCTGGCACCGCAGTGCCGGTGCCCGGGAAGGCGCGCCAGATCACAGCCGACATTTCGATCACGATCACGCTGCCGACGCCGGCAGCCACCGGCAGGTAGCTCCAGAAGCCCGCACGCAGCTTGTCCATGTCGATGTCGATCATCATCACAACGAACAGGAACAGCACCATCACGGCGCCGACGTACACCAGCACCAGCACGATGGACAGGAATTCGGCTTTGAGCAGCATCCAGATGCCGGCCGCCTGGAAGAAGGCCAGCACCAGGAACAGTGCAGCTTGCACCGGGTTGCGGGCCGTAATGACGCGCAGCGATGCCAGCACCAGGATGGCAGCGAACACGTAGAACAGGATAGTAGTAAAGGTCATTATTTATCCTCGGCGATCAGCGGTACTTGGCGTCGGCCGCGCGGTTGGCCGCGATTTCCGCTTCGTAGCGGTCGCCTACAGCCAGCAGCATTTCCTTGGTGTAGTACAGGTCGCCACGCTTTTCGCCGTGGTATTCCAGTACGTGCGTCTCGACGATCGAGTCCACCGGGCAGGATTCTTCGCAGAAGCCGCAGAAGATGCACTTGGTCAGGTCGATGTCGTAGCGGGTGGTACGGCGGCTGCCGTCGTCACGCTGCTCCGACTCGATGGTGATCGCCATCGCCGGGCAAACTGCTTCGCACAGCTTGCAGGCGATGCAGCGCTCTTCGCCGTTCGGGTAGCGGCGCAGTGCGTGCAGGCCGCGGAAACGCGGCGAGATCGGGGTTTTCTCTTCAGGGAACTGGACGGTGATCTTCTTGGCAAACATGTATTTGCCGGTCAGCGCCATCCCCTTGAACAGTTCGGTCAGCATGAAGCTGCCGAAGAAGTCTTTCAATCGGTCCATTCTGTATTCGCTCTCTTACTTCCAAATATTCCAGGAGGTCTGCATCCAGGTCGCCACGAACACCAGGTACACCAGGGTCAGTGGGATGAACACTTTCCACCCCAAACGCATAATCTGGTCATAGCGGTAACGCGGGAAGGTGCCGCGCGTCCAGATGAACAGCGATACGATGATGAAGGTCTTGAGGAACAGCCAGAAGAAGCCGCCGAACACGCCGCCGATATCCAGCGCTGCGATCGGAGCAGACCAGCCGCCCAGGAACATGATCGAAGCCAGCAGGCCAATCAGGATCATGTTGGCGTATTCCGCCAGGAAGAACATTGCGTAAGCCATGCCGCCGTATTCGACCATGTGGCCGCCGACGATCTCGGATTCGCCTTCCACCACGTCGAACGGGTGACGGTTGCATTCAGCCAGGCCGGAGACCAGGTACACGACGAAGATCGGCAGCAGCGGCAGCCAGTTCCAGGAGAACAGGTTCCAGCCATGGGCAGCCATGACGCCCTTCTGCTGGCCGGCCACGATTTCCGACAGGTTCAGCGAACCGGAAACCATCAGCACGATCACCAGGCAGAAGCCCATCGCGATTTCGTAGGACACCATCTGTGCCGATGCACGCATCGCGCCCATGAAGGAGTACTTCGAGTTGGCGGACCAGCCGGCGATGATGATGCCGTACACCTCCATCGAGGCGATCGCCATGATCAGCAGCAGGCCGGCGTTGACGTCGGCCAGCGCCGCGCCATTGGCGAACGGCACCACCGACCAGCAAGCCAGTGCCGGCATGATGGTCATCACAGGACCGATGAAGAACAGGGACTTGTTCGACTTGGCCGGGACGATGATCTCTTTGAAGAGCAGTTTCAGCGCGTCGGCGATCGGCTGCAGCAGGCCGTTCGGGCCGACACGGTTGGGGCCGATACGGATCTGGATCCAGCCCAGCAGCTTACGCTCCCACAGGGTCAGGTAAGCGACGAGGCCCATCAGCGGCAAGGTCACGCACAGGATCTTGGCCATGGTCCAGATGAACGGCCAGAAGGTCCCGGTGTGCGCTTCGCCGAACACCTTAATCGATTCAATCATTTCTGGCAGAGCCATTATTTGCCCTCCCCTGCTTTAGCAACGGTGATGTCACCGAACATTGCGCCCAGCATCGAGGTCGATGCGTGTGCGGCGGACACGCGCACCACGTTCGCCGGCAGGCCGGCGTCGATGGTGGCTTCCAGGATCGCAAAGCCGGAGCCCTGCTTCACTTCGACCTTGTCGCCAGCCTTCACACCGATCTGCTGCGCGGCGGCTGCAGACAGGTGCGCTTTAGGCGCGGCGCCATCGACGGTCGCCAGCAGCGGGCCGGAACGGCGCGCCAGGGCGTCAGCGAAGTAGATCGGCACGTCGGCCAGGCGTTGCAGGCCGGTCGCGGCGCCAGCGGCACCAGCAGTCGGCGCGCGGCGCGCGGCGTTGTTCAGTTTTGCGGACAGGTCGGTCACGCCCTTTTCGAACAGCTCGTCGCGGATCGATTCGGAAGTCTCGTAGTCGAAGCCGCCCAGGCCCAGGATGTTGCCCAGGACGCGCAGCACCTTCCATGCCGGGCGGGCATCGCCCGCTGGCTTGACGGTGCCGTTGAACGACTGCAGGCGGCCTTCGGCGTTGACGAAGGAGCCGGAAGTCTCGGCAAACGGAGCGACCGGCAGCAGCACGTCGGCATAGTCCATGCCGTGCTTGAAGGCCGACATCACGACCACCATTTCGGCGGCATTCAGCGCGGTCCTGGCAGCTTGCGGGTTCGCAGCGTCCAGTTCCGGCTCGGCGTTCAGCAGCACGTAGGCCTTCTTCTGTTGCGAGAAGGCTGGAGCAGCGGACTTCGCGGTCGCGCCAACCAGGTAGCCGCCCACGGTGTTGGCTGCTTCGGTCAGGTAGCCCAGCTTGGCGCCGGTCTGTTCAGCGATCCACTGCGCGGCAGCGTGCAGCTTCGACGCTTCAGGGTGCGCCACGGCGGCGTTACCCAGGAACACAGCCTTGCGCTCGCCGGAAACCAGCGAATCAGCCACGGCTTGCGCTTCGGCCGAAGCCGCAGCGCCTTCGAAACCGGCAGGAGCGGCCACGCCCTTCGCCTTGGCGACGGCGGCAACAACGCCGGACAGCGCGGCCAGCCAGTCGGACGGCGCAGCGATGATCTTGTTGGCGGTGTTGATCAGGTTTTCGGCGTCGGCCGCGTGCAGCACGGACAGCTGGCCGCCAGCCTTCACAGCCGCGCGGATGCGGGTTGCGAACAGCGGGTGATCCTTGCGCAGGAAGGAACCGATCACGAACACGCGCTGCAGCGAGCTCAGTTCAGCGATCGGCATGCCCAGCCATGGCTTCACTTCGCCGTCCAGGGCGAAATCGCTCTGGCGCAGGCGGAAGTCGACGTTCTCGGAACCGACGCCGTGCATCAGCTTCTTCAGCAGGGCCAGTTCTTCCACGGTGGAGTGCGCAGTGCCGTAGGCAGCCAGCGAGTCCGCACCGTGTTCGTGCTTGATGTTCTTCAGGCCGTGCGCCACGTATTCCAGCGCGACTTGCCATTCAACTTCTTTCCACTCGCCGCCCTGCTTCAGCATTGGCTTGGTCAGGCGCTCGGCGCTGTCCAGCGCTTCGTAGGAGTAGCGGTCCTTGTCGGAAATCCAGCACTCGTTGACTGCTTCGTTTTCCAGCGGCAGCACGCGCTTCACGGAGCCCTGCTTCACTTGCACGATCAGGTTCGCGCCGGTGGAGTCGTGCGGGGAGACCGATTTGCGGCGCGACAGTTCCCAGGTACGGGCGCTGTAGCGGAATGGACGCGAGGTCAGCGCGCCCACCGGGCACAGGTCGATCATATTGCCCGACATTTCGGAGCTCACTGCTTCGCCGACGAAGGTGGTGATCTCGGAATGCTCGCCGCGGCCCAGCATGCCCAGTTCCATCACGCCGGCCACTTCCTGGCCAAAGCGCACGCAACGGGTGCAGTGGATGCAGCGCGACATTTCTTCCATCGCCACCAGCGCGGAGCCGGCCTTTGGCGGCACCACGCGCTTCTCTTCTTCGTAGCGGGACTCCATCTTGCCGTAACCTACGGCCAAGTCCTGCAGCTGGCACTCACCGCCCTGGTCGCAGATCGGACAATCCAGCGGGTGGTTAATCAGCAGGAATTCCATCACCGACTTCTGTGCTTGCACAGCCTTGTCGGAGGCGGACTTCACAATCATGCCCGCCGATACCGGCGTGGCGCATGCTGGCAAAGGCTTAGGCGCCTTCTCAACTTCGACCAGGCACATACGGCAGTTCGCAGCGATCGACAATTTCTTGTGATAGCAGAAGTGCGGGATGTAGGTACCCAGCTTGTTGGCGGCGTCCATCACCATGCTACCAGCAGGGACTTCTACCTTTTTGCCGTCAATTTCGATTTCAACCATGATAATCGCAGCTTAGTAAGCCGATACAGGCACCAGACAGTGCTTGTGTTCGACGTGATATTCAAATTCTTCGCGGAACTGCTTGACGAAGGCGCGTACCGGCATAGCGGCAGCATCGCCCAGCGCGCAGATGGTGCGGCCCTGGATGTTGTCGGCGATGGAGTTCAGCATGTCCAGGTCCGAAGGACGGCCCTGGCCGTTCTCGATACGGTGGATCATGCGGTACATCCAGCCGGTGCCTTCACGGCACGGGGTGCACTGGCCGCACGACTCTTCAAAGTAGAAGTAGGACAGGCGTTCCAGGGCTTTCACCATGCAGCGCGTCTCGTCCATCACGATCACGGCGCCCGAACCCAGCATGGAGCCGGCTTTGGCGATCGAATCGTAATCGAGATCGGTCTGCATCATGATCTCGCCGCGGATCACCGGAGCGGACGAACCGCCAGGGATCACGGCCTTGATCTTCTTGCCGCCGCGCATACCGCCGGCCAGCTCCATCAGCTTGGCGAACGGAGTGCCCAGCGGGACTTCGTAGTTGCCCGGACGCTCAACGTCGCCCGAGATCGAGAAGATCTTGGTGCCGCCGTTGTTAGGCTTGCCCAGGCCGAGGTAGTTTTCTGCGCCGATGTTCAGGATGAACGGGACGGCCGCGAAAGTCTCGGTGTTGTTGATGGTGGTCGGCTTGCCGTACAGGCCGAACGACGCCGGGAAAGGCGGCTTGAAGCGCGGCTGGCCCTTCTTGCCTTCCAGCGATTCCAGCAGCGCGGTTTCTTCGCCGCAGATGTAGGCACCGTAGCCATGGTGGGCGTGCAGCTGGAAGCTGAAGTCCGAGCCCATGATCTTGTCGCCCAGGAAGCCGGCGGCACGCGCCTCTTCCAGCGCTTCTTCAAAGCGCAGGTAATCCTGGAAGATCTCGCCGTGGATGTAGTTGTAGCCCACGGTGATGCCCATCGCGTACGCGCCGATGGCCATGCCTTCGATCAGCGAATGCGGGTTGTAGCGGATGATGTCGCGGTCCTTGAACGTACCCGGTTCGCCTTCGTCGGTGTTGCAGACGAGGTATTTCTGGCCAGGGAACTGGCGCGGCATGAAGGACCATTTCAGGCCGGTCGGGAAACCCGCACCGCCGCGGCCGCGCAGGCCGGAGGTCTTCAGGTCGGCGATGATCTGCTCTGGCGGGATCTTCTCTTCGATGATACGGCGCAGCGCGGAATAGCCGCCACGCTTGACGTAGTCGGCCAGGCGCCAGTTGTCGCCGTTCAGATCCTTCAGGATCAGGGGATTGATGTGACGGTCGTGCAGCGAGGTCATTTCTTCAGTTCCTCCACCAGGGAGTCGATCTTGTCGTTGCTCATGAAGCTGCACATGCGGTGGTTGTTCACCAGCAGCACCGGTGCGTCGCCGCAGGCGCCCATGCACTCCCCTTCCATCAGCGTGAACTCACCGTCGTCGGTGGTGCCGCGGAAGTCGATGCCCAGCTTGGCCTTCAGGTGCTCGGCCGCTTTCACGCCGCCGGACAGTGCGCATGGCAGGTTGGTGCACACGGTGATCTTGTGCTTGCCAATCGGCTTCAGGTTGTACATGTTGTAGAAGGTCGCGACTTCCTGCACGGCGATGGCCGGCATGCGGATGTAGTCCGCGATTTCCTTCATGGTTTCTGGCGACAGCCAGCCCAGTTCAACCTGGGCGTGGGCCAGCGCGGCCATCACGGCCGACTGGCGCTGGTCGGCCGGATACTTGGCCAGCTCGCGGTCGATTTTTTTATAGCATTCTTGGGATAACAGCATTTCTTGCCCTTAGCGGTCGATTTCACCGAAAACGATGTCCTGGGTACCGATGATGGTCACGGCGTCGGCGATCATGTGGCCGCGCGACATTTCGTCGAGACCCTGCAGGTGGGCAAAGCCCGGTGCACGGATCTTCATACGGTATGGCTTGTTGGCGCCATCGGAGATCAGGTAGATGCCGAATTCGCCTTTCGGGTGTTCCACCGCGCTGTACGCTTCGCCCGGCGGCACGTGGAAGCCTTCGGTGAACAGCTTGAAGTGGTGGATCAGCGATTCCATATTGGTCTTCATGTCCACGCGGTTAGGCGGAGCGACCTTGCGGTTGCTGGTCATGACAGGACCCGGATTGGCTTTCAGCCATGCCACGCACTGCTTGATGATCCTGTTCGACTGGCGCATCTCTTCGATACGCACCAGGTAACGGTCGTAGCAGTCGCCGTTGGTACCGACAGGGATGTCGAAGTCCATCTTGTCATAGACTTCGTACGGCTGCTTCTTGCGCACGTCCCAGGCGATGCCCGAGCCGCGCAGCATGGCGCCGGTGAAGCCCATGGCCTTCGCATCTTCCGGCGACACCACGCCCACGCCGACGGTACGCTGTTTCCAGATACGGTTGTCGGTCAGCAGGGTTTCGTATTCGTCGACATAGGTCGGGAAACGCTTGGTGAAGTCTTCGATGAAGTCCAGCAGCGAGCCCTGGCGGTTTTCGTTACGCTCGGCCAGCTCTTTCGCGTTGCGGATCAGCGATGCCTTGTACTGCGGCATGGCGTCCGGCAGGTCGCGGTAGACGCCGCCCGGACGGTAGTAAGCCGCGTGCATACGCGCGCCGGAAACGGCTTCGTAGCAGTCCATCAGGTCTTCGCGGTCGCGGAAAGCGTACAGGAACGGGCCCATGGCGCCCACGTCCAGCGCGTGCGCGCCCAGCCACAGCAGGTGGTTCAGCAGGCGGGTGATTTCGTCGAACATCACGCGGATGTACTGCGCGCGCACCGGCACTTCCAGGCCCAGCAGCTTCTCGATCGCCATCACATAGGCGTGTTCGTTGGACATCATGGACACATAGTCCAGGCGGTCCATGTAAGGCACGGATTGCAGGTAGGTCTTCTGCTCGGCCAGCTTTTCGGTCGCGCGGTGCAGCAGGCCGATATGCGGGTCGGCGCGCTGGATCACCTCACCATCCAGCTCCAGCACCAGGCGCAGCACGCCGTGCGCCGCAGGGTGCTGCGGACCAAAGTTCAGGGTGTAATTCTTAATTTCAGCCATTTCTTACTTCCCGTAGTTTTCTTCGCGGATCACGCGCGGCACGTTTTCGCGCGGCTCGATGGTCACAGGCTGGTAGACAACGCGCTTCTGCTCCTGGTCATAGCGCATTTCAACATAGCCCGACACTGGGAAGTCCTTGCGGAATGGATGGCCGATGAAACCGTAGTCGGTCAGGATGCGGCGCAGGTCGTTGTGGCCTTCGAAAATGATGCCGAACAGGTCGAACGCTTCGCGCTCGAACCAGTTGGCGGCGCGCCAGATTGTGGCCACGGAGGCCACGATCGGCAGGTCTTCATCCGATGCGAACACGCGCACGCGCAGGCGCCAGTTCTTTTCCACGGACAGCAGGTGGGTCACGGCTGCGAAGCGCAAGCCGTCCCAGGTGCCTTCACCGTAGGTCGAGTAGTCAACGCCGCACAAGTCGATCAGCGTATCAAAACGCAAAGCTGCGTCGTCGCGCAGCTCTTGCATTACCTGGTAGTAGTCCCCAGATTTGACTGTAATCGTCACTTCGCCCAGCGCGACGACGATGGAGGCCCGCTCGCCCAGCTTTTGCTCAAGGGCGGAGACCAGTGTTTGCAGATGTGTATTCATGTGGTCTTAGCGCGCGATCGTGTTGGTCTTCTTGATCTTGTTGTGCAGCTGCAGGATGCCGTACAGCAGTGCTTCTGCGGTCGGCGGGCAGCCAGGCACGTACACGTCAACCGGCACGATACGGTCGCAGCCGCGCACTACGGAGTACGAGTAGTGGTAGTAGCCGCCGCCGTTGGCGCAGGAGCCCATGGAGATCACCCAGCGCGGGTCAGGCATCTGGTCATAGACCTTGCGCAGCGCAGGGGCCATCTTGTTGCACAGGGTGCCTGCCACGATCATCACGTCGGACTGACGTGGCGACGGACGGAACATGAAACCGAAACGCTCCAGGTCGTAACGGGCAGCACCAGCATGCATCATCTCCACTGCACAGCAAGCCAGACCGAACGTCATCGGGTACATCGAACCCGTACGCGCCCAGTTGATTACCGTGTCAAAGGTAGTGGTGATGAAGCCTTCGTTAAATACGCCTTCAATAGACATGGCTTATTCCCAATCAAGGGCACCTTTCTTCCAGATATACCAAAAACCGACCACGAATTCGGCGATGAACACCATCATCGTCACGTAACCCTGCCAGCCCAGTTCACGCATGGAGACGCCCCATGGGAAGAAGAATGCAGTTTCAAGGTCGAACAGAATGAACAGAATTGCGACGAGGTAGTAACGCACGTCGAATTTCATGCGCGCGTCTTCGAAAGCTTCGAAGCCGCACTCGAATGGGGAAAGCTTGGCCGCATCAGGCTTGTTCGGGCCCAGGATATGGCCCAGCACTTGCGGGACGACGCCGACGCCAAGGCCGACGAGAAGGAACAACAGGACGGGGAAGTAATTTTCGAGGTTCACGATGGGTAAGCAGCTTAGTTGAAATACGCTCGACCCCAATCACTTAATGCTGAGACCAGGATCAAACGACACATCCTCGTAAAAAAACCAGCTAAGCCCTGAATCAATGATTCAAACGACCAGCTGGCTTTTGATCTTTTTTGGTGCCGACGACGAGACTCGAACTCGTACAGCTTGCGCCACTACCCCCTCAAGATAGCGTGTCTACCAATTTCACCACGTCGGCAATAGGCCGCTATTCTACACTGTGATCATCGCTTTGTTAATGCACATTGCGCATAATCAAGAAGAAAAACGGCAAAAAGTTCAAAGTTGCCAGTTTTACTTCGCTGGAGAAGCGGCCGAGGCAGCCGATGCTGCTGCCGAAGCAGCAGGAGTTTCCACTGGAGCCGGGGTCGCAGCAGCCGGAGCTGGTGCAGCAGCCGGCGCCGGAGCAGCCGATGGAATCGCAGCAGCGCCGCCCACCGGGGCAGGCGCTGGAACAGGAGCCTTGACGTTATCCATCACGCCCGCGCCAACCGTGGCGTTGCCCTTGCTGGCCAGGACCGACAGGCCCAGGGTGGAAGCGAAGAAGATCGCTGCCGCCAGGGCGGTCGACTTGGACAGGAAGTTCGAGGAGCCGGAAGCGCCGAACAGGCTGCCGGAAGCGCCGGAGCCGAAGGCCGCGCCCATGTCGGCGCCCTTACCATGCTGCAGCAAGACCAGGCCCACGATGGCGATTGCCGACAGGACCTGCACTACGATGACCAGATTGAACAAAGAGTTCATGCTATTCCATTCTCAATTAAAGAAATTTCAACTTACGCAGCAGCGATAATGGCGAGGAAATCCGCCGCCTTCAGGGCTGCACCGCCAATCAGGCCGCCGTCGATATCCGGCTGGGCCAACAACTCCTTGGCGTTTTCCGGCTTCATGCTGCCGCCATACAGGATCTGCATGCCGGCGGCCGCAGCCGCATCCTTCTTCGCCACCCGGGCGCGCAGCAGTGCATGCACTTCCTGCGCCATTTCCGGGGTGGCGGTCTTGCCGGTGCCGATCGCCCATACGGGCTCGTACGCCAGCACAATCTTTGCCAGCTGTTCGGCGCTCAATACTTCCAGCACCGCATCCAGCTGCTCGCCGACCACGTCGGCAGTCTTGCCCGCTTCACGCTCCTGCAGGGTCTCGCCCACGCAAACCACCGGCACCAGGCCGGCATTCACGCCGGCCAGCGCCTTCTGCGCGACCAGGGCGCTGCTCTCCTGATGGTAGGAGCGGCGCTCGGAGTGGCCGACAATGGCGAATTTGCTGGCGAAGTCCAGCAGCATGGCTGCCGAGATCTCACCCGTGTAGGCGCCCGACGCATGGGCGGACACATCCTGTGAACCCCAGGCAATTGCACTGCCGGTGAGTTCAGCCTGACATTGTGCCAGATATGGGGCCGGGACGCAGACCGCGGTATCGGCCCTTGCATCTCCCAGGCCAGCCTTGATACCAGCCAACAGGATAGTGTTGGCGGCACGGCTGCCGTTCATTTTCCAGTTACCGATGACGAGTTTGCGGCGCATAGTAGCTTAATTTTTAATAACCCGTAATTGTAGCTCGGGCCGCTGCCCTCGGGCAAGGAATGCACCCCGGCGTTACAACACTTGCAACATAATTTTGCCCACGTGGTGGCTGCTTTCCATCAGCTCGTGCGCCTTGGCCGCCTGCTCCAGCGGGAAGCTCTCATAGATCACCGGCTTGATGTCGCCAGCCTCGATCAGCGGCCATACTTTTTCGCGCAGCCGGCGGGCGATGGCCCCCTTGAATGCCACAGAACGCGGACGCAGCGTGGAGCCAGTAACGGTCAAGCGGCGCCGCAGCACCTGCCCCATGTCCAGCGTGCCTTTGGCGCCGCCCAGCAGCGCAATGATGGCGATGCGGCCGTCATCAGCCAGGCAGTTGATCTCGCGCGGCAGGTAGTCGCCGCCCACCATGTCCAGGATGACGTCGACGCCCGTATCGCCGGTCAACTCGCGCACCACGGCCGCAAAGTCCTCGGTCCGGTAATTAATACCGCGCGCCGCGCCCAGCGCCTCACACGCCCTCGCCTTCTCATCGCTGCCCGCCGTGGCGAACACGCGGTGGCCGAGCGCCCGCGCCAACTGGATCGCCGTTACGCCGATGCCCGAGGTGCCGCCCTGCACCAGCAAGGTCTCGCCCTTGCCCAGTCCTGCGCGGTCGAACACATTGCTCCACACAGTGAAGAAGGTCTCCGGCAGCGAAGCCGCCTCCAGCGGCGACAAGCCATGCGGCACCGGCAGCACCTGCTCCACTGGCGCGGTCACGTACTCCGCATAGCCGCCGCCCTGCACCAGCGCGCACACCATATCGCCGATCTTGAAACCGCTTGCCGCCATGTCGCCGTCAATGATTTCGCCCGCCACCTCAAGGCCAGGGATGTCGGTGGTGCCGGGCGGCGGCGCATAACTGCCCATGCGCTGGAACACGTCCGGACGGTTGATGCCGGCCGCATGCACGCGGATGCGGACCTCCCCCTCCTTCGCCACCGGCAGCGGGCGTTCGCACAGGCGCAGCACCTCCGGGCCGCCAGGTTTCTGGATTTCGATCGCTCGCATCATGGCATCACCTCTCTGGGAAAGAGGCGATTGTAGCGCTTACAGGCCGAAGCGCGCGCCCATGCCGAGCAGGGTCGCCAGGCCCAGTGCCGCAAACATGGCGGCGGCGATGCCGTGCACCAGCTTGAGCGGGATCTTCGCTGCCAGCTTGTCGCCGGCAAAGACGGCGGGCACGTCGGCGATCAGCATGCCGAGCGTAGTGCCGGCCACCACCATCAGCGGGTCCGGGTAGTGGGCGGCCATGGCCACCGTAGCAACCTGGGTTTTGTCGCCCATTTCGGCCAGGAAGAAGGTCACCAGGGTGGCGCCGAATACGCCAAAGCGGCTGGCGACATTGGCTTCGTCTTCCTCGATCTTGTCCGGGACCAGGGTCCAGGCGGCCATGCCGAGGAAGGAGATGCCCAGCACCCAGCGCAGCACTTCGGGCGTGAGCATGGACGTGATCCAGGTCCCAAGCGCACCGGCCAGGCCGTGGTTGAAAATGGTGGCGATGAAGATGCCGGCGATGATGGGCAGCGGCTTTTTGAAGCGGGCGGCGAGCAGGAAGGCCAGGAGCTGGGTCTTGTCGCCGATTTCTGCCAGGGCGACGACGCCGGTTGATACGAGAAGTGCATCCATTATTGTGTTTCCAGGCCGGGCACGGACGAATGACCACAGCTCGCCCCCGGCCTAAATCGGCGGCGCTGTGGTCAAAGGTCTTGCCAAGTTTGGGACCGCATATGCCATGGCCTGTGGGCCAAGTGTGTTGACATATGCCTCCTCCGTTGCGGAGGAGAGGCTACTCCCCGATGACGGGGGGCATTTTAACCCAAAACCGGTAAACCTGGGTCTGACCCAAGGGTCAGACCCTCAACGGTCTTAAGGCCGGGGTGAGGGTTGTGCGATGTTGATCTTCGTCGAAAGTCAAAAGCTTAGAACCAGCCCCGCGGCTGCGCCGCAGACAGGGTCTGACCCTTGGGTCAGACCCTGGTTTGCCGGGTTTCCTCAGCCGCCCCCAGTCCGCGACGACCTCGGCAACGGCGATCCTCTCTTCCAAGAAGACGACAACGCCTGCCCCTCCTCAATCTGCTCCTGCGTCATCCCCTTGGCCACAGCCGCCCGCTGCTCCGCCGCATTCGAATTCCCGCCGGCCGCCGCCAGGTTCCACAGCATATAAGCAATCACATTATCCTGCGGCATCCCGCCAATGTGATACCGGTACATCAGCCCCAGCACCTGCTGCGCCTCCGGATGCCCCTGCTCCGCCGCCTTGCGGAACCAGGTCACCGCCTCCTTATGATCCTGGATCACCGCATTCCCGGTGTAATACATGGCCCCGACCACATACTGCGCATCCGCCTTGCCCTTCACAGCCGCCTTGCGATGCCAGTACAGCGCCTCCTTGTAATCCTGCGGCACGCCGCGGCCCATGTAGTACATCAAGCCGAGCAAATGCTCGGCATCCGTATTACCCGCCTTGGCCAACGGCAGGATCTCCTTATAGGCCAGCGCATAATTCTTGTTGTTATACGCCGTCGCCCCTTCCGCAAACCCGGCATGCGCATTGGCCTGTAGCCCCAGTGCGATGCCAAGCGCGCATAACACGCCTCGTAGTTTTTTCATGGTGCTTTGAATTGTTCTGTCTTTTGCACTACTAACGAATTACTTCCAGCTCACCTTGCCCAGCCCGTCCACACTGACGTTACGTTTGGCTGGCTTGCCGTACACGGTCACCGATCCAAGCCCGCTCAAACTCAGGTTGGCATTATTGGTCGCATTGATGGTTGCGTTGCCCAGGCCGCTCAGTTCCAAGTCCACGTCATCCGCCTTGAACTGCTGTGCATTCAGGCCGCCCAAGCCGCCCAGCACCGCCTTCAGGTTCTTGCTGCGGCCACCGATGGTGATGTAGCCCGCGCCCTGCAGATCGAGGTCGACATTCTCGTTCTCGGTCACCCACACATGCATGCTGCCCACGCCGCCCAGGTTGGCCTTCAGCTTCTTGTAATCGCAGACCACCTTCATGCTGCCCGCGCCATCCAGCGTCAGGTCGATGTTGTCGCCGCTGAAGCCACTCACCTCGGTCGAGCCCACGCCTTCCGACACCAGCTCGCGCAGCTGCGGCAGCACCAGCTCCACCTTCACCGCCGAAGTCTTCAGCTTGACGCCGCGGCTTTCCGTATCGAGATAGAGCGTGTCGCCGATCTGCACCGCCGTGACCTTGTTCACGTAGCGCTTGTCGGTGGTGACGGTGAGCGCAGCGGTATCGCCACGGCGCAGCTTGAGGTCGATGACGCCGTCAAGCTTGACGCGCACCACACGGGCATCGATGGGCCGGTTTTCCGTGGTCGTGTCGTCGGCGCGGGCCAAGCCCAGGAACATGCAGAAGGCAGTGAACAGCAAGCCGATCTGGAATGATTTCTTCATCTTGCATCCTTTATAAGTCACCAGCGCATTATATGACCGGTTTTTCATGGTTTCATCATATCGATGGCCCCGCCCCCCGTCCTGCCGTATGCGACGAAATGCAAAAAACAGGGAACAGGCGGATAATTCGCCTGCCTTTCCGTCATTCCAGAGAGAAATAAAATGAACAATACGCTCCCGACGCTGGCCCTGGCCGCCGCCCTGCTCTCCTCGAACGCTCTGGCCGCCCCTGAAGGCATGGCCGCGGCCCACAAGCTCTACCAGGCCAATTGCGCCCAATGCCACGGCAAGGACCTGGAAGGCGCCGCCGGCCCCAGCCTGGCCGATTCCACCTGGCTGCACGGCCAGCCAACCAGGGCCAACCTGGTGCGCGTCATCAGCAAGGGAGTGACCGACAAGGGCATGCCGGGCTGGGCCGGCCAGCTGAGCGCCTCCCAGATCACCCAACTGGCCGAATACCTGATGCCGGCCAATGCCGCTGCCCGCAAGGCTGCCGCCGGCGCCGGCGATGCGCCAACGGCAGCCGCGCCAGCCAAACCAAGCGCACTAAGCTCGCTCAAGCTGCCCAAAGGCTTCCAGATCGCCGTCTACGCCGACAAGGTGGAAGGAGCACGCGAACTGGCCGTCACCGACAGCGGTCTGGTTTTCGTCGGTTCGACCAAGGCCGGCAAGGTCTACGCCCTGGTGGACGCCAACAAGGATGGCGTGGCAGAAAAGGTGGTCACCGTTGCCGAAGGCTTGAACAATCCGAATGGTGTCGCCCTGCTCAATGGCGCCCTGTATGTCGGTGAAATTTCGCGCATCATCAGGTTCGACGACATCGAAAAGACTTACGCCAGCAAGCCATCCTACAAAGTCGTGAAGAACGACCTGCCCACCGAGACCTGGCACGGCGCCAAGTACATCAAGGCCGGCCCGGATGGAAAGATCTACGTGCCCATCGGCGCGCCGTGCAATATCTGCGACAAGGAAGACGCACCGCATTCCAAGATCTGGCGCATGAACCCGGACGGCAGCAACTGGGAAATGTTCGCGCGCGGCGTGCGCAACACGGTCGGCTTCACCTGGCATCCGCAAACGAAGGAAATGTGGTTCACCGATAATGGCCGCGACGAACTGGGCGACAACATGCCGTCCTGCGAACTGAATGTCGCGCCCAAGCCCGGCCTGCACTTCGGCTTCCCTTACTGCCATGGCGGCGTGCTGCCCGATCCCGAATTCGGCAAAGGCAAAAGCTGCGACGCCTATGTGCCACCGGCCGCCGCACTTGGTCCGCACGTCGCACCGCTCGGCCTCGCGTTCTACACCGGCAAGCAATTCCCTGAACAGTACCGCAACCAGCTGCTGATCGCCGAACACGGATCATGGAACCGCAGCAGCAAGATCGGCTACCAGGTGCGCCTGATTACGCTTTACGGCAACAAGGTAGTCAGCGATACCGCCTTCATCGACGGCTTCCTGCAGAACGAAGAAGTCAGCGGCCGGCCGGTCGATATCGCCAATATGCCTGATGGTTCGATACTGGTTTCCGACGACCACGCGCACAAGGTGTATCGCGTTACCTACCGTCCTTGATGGGGGATATGCGCAAGGTATCGCCACCGAGAGTTCCATCAAAATATTGAAATTCCGTCGGCCTCCGTCGAAGCTATAGTGGATAGTAGCCAGTCATAAAAAGAACTGGCACCTTGGTTCCAAACGGAGGCTGTCATGAAGCGATACCTCGCCTCAGCCGGGTTGTGCGTGCTGGCTGCAACCGCAGCAGCACAAAGCAGCACCGGCGCTGACCAATCGGTGGTTGTGCCCGCGCAGAAGCAATCGCAGCTTGTACGCAAGCTCATCTCACCGCAAGAGTTCTACCAATACCAGGGCAGCTATGCCCTGTCCAACGGCCAAACCCTCACCTTGTCGCGCAAAGCTGTCCGGCTCTACGCACAGATTGGCCAACAACCCCGGCAGGAAGTCCAATGGTATGGCGACGGCAGATTCAGCGCAGCTGATGGCAGCCTGGCCATGAACATCGTCTGGATCGACGACGATACCGCCACGGGCGACCTGAATTACATGCCAAGCCTGGCCGGCGCCCAACCGGTACATGCCAGCCTTACCTTAGCCTCGCGCTGAGGCAGACCCGGGACTATAGTGAAATAGCCAGGCAATCTTAAAGACCTGGCCACACACCTGAAATGGAGGCAATCATGAAACAGCTAGTGGCTGCTGGCAGTCTGCTTGTGTTCGCCCTTACGGCGTACGCAGATGGCTCCGGCGAACAAAAAGTGTTGATCCCAGCCGCAAAGGAAGTTCAGCGGCACTATATTACGCCTGACGAATTCCAGCAATACAAGGGCGCGTACGAACTCTCCAACGGCAAGACGCTCTGGCTCATGCGCAAGCAGACGCGCATCTATGCCAGGGTGGACGACCAATCCGAACACGAAATCACCCGCACCGGCCTTGGCAAGTTCACAGCCCTCGACGGCAAGATGGATATGGACCTGGTGTTCGCACCTGATGAATCGGTAAGTGGCCACTTGAGCTATGTAGACGAATCGCCCGCAGTTGCAGGAGTAGCGCCAAAGGTTATTGAAATCCAGTTCGCCTCGCGCTAGGTTATCGAGGACCTGCCGGATCAACCGCCGGCCTAAGCCTCCCCTCATGACGCGCTAGCCGCGGGCACGTCAGGGCCGCCAGCCCTTGTGTAGGCTGGCGGTCTCTTTTTAGTTGACGATGCGCTCCGCGCTTTCGTCGCCCGACGTGCCGTGCAGCGTGAAGCCGGTGACGGCTCCATCGGGCCCGCGCATGAAGTCGAGCGTCGTGAGGGAACCTTCGACGAAGAATTTGTCCACCCCATACGGGCGCAGTCCAGCCGGCCTGCGCCCTTTTCGTTCGAAGCGCAAGCCGCCGCCATCAAAGCTGATGGTGCGGATGCCGCTTTCCGATAAGCGGAATGTGCCGACGAACGCGGTCATCGCAAGCTTGGTCATCGGGATGGTCTTCTGCGGCGGGAACGGATCGCCCACCGCGATGGCGGCAGCGGTAAATGCCACCTTGTCGGTGTTCAGCATATTGCGGTTGCTGTTGCCCAGCACCGCGACGAATACCTTGTCGTCCGGCAGACGGATCGCTTCCGCGTTGAAGCCAGGGATATCGCCCGCATGCGCCACGATCCGGTGGCCGCGCATGGTGCCAAGCTGCCAGCCCAGGCCATAGCTGCATTTCACGCCATTCGGCAAAGGACATGGCGTGAAGGCCTGTCTCCAGCTCTCCGCATTCAGCAGCTTGCCGGAGGAAATGGCTTCGTCCCAGCGCGCCAGGTCGTCCACAGTGGAGACCAGGGCGCCCGCCGCATAAGGCTGCGTCATGCTGACCTTCTCCGCCTGCCGGTAGCCACTCAGGAAGCCTTCGCGATATCCGGCCACACGGCGCTTGGCGCTGCGCTCATGGCCTTCGTACGCCGTATCCTGCATGCCCAGCGGCTCAAAGATGTTCTTCGCCATGAAGTCGGCATACGTGGTACCGCTAACTTTTTCGATCACAGCACCAAGCAGGATATAGCCGGAATTGCTATAGGACCAGCGCTCGCCTGGCTCGAAATCCAGCCGCTCGTCCTTGAAGTAGTCGATCATCTGCTGCACGCTGCGCTCCCGGTCCGACGAAAGACCGAACGTCATCATCGCAGTGTAATTGGGGATGCCAGCTGTGTGCTGCAACAGCCGTTCAATCGTGATGTGCTTGCCCGCGGAGGGGTAATCAGGCAGGAAGCGCGTCACATCGTCCTGCAAGGAGAGCTTGCCCTGTTCCGCCAGCATCAGGATCGCGACGGCCGTGAACTGCTTCGTGATGGAACCGAGGCGCAGCTGCATCTCCGGCTGCATGGGCATGTTCTTGTCTACGTCAGCCAGGCCATAGGCCTTGCGGAAGACCGGCGCACCATCCTTCATGACGATGACAGTGGCCCCGGGCGCATCCGCCCTGAACATCGGCTTCAACGCCTTGTCGATGCGTTCATCCAGCGGCGCTTCGGCATGCGCCGCGCCTGCAAGCACCAGGGCCGCGAAAAACAGCGACTTCATTTTGCTGCCGGCTTCGAGATCTGGGAATGGACCTGGTTCACCATCATCAATCCGGCCGAACCAAAGTGCATATGGTATTCCGCCACCATCTCGCCTTTGATGATGACAGGATCGGTCGCAACCAGTGCCTTTGCCTCGTCGATGCTGTCGACGGCAAAAATAAAGATGCCGCGCGCGCCATCCACGCCGTCCAGCGGCCCCGCATAGGCCAGCTTGCGCTCATTGGCAAGGCGCTGGATATTCGCCATATGGCCGGCAAACATCTCCGTGCGCTCCTGCCCTGCCGGCACCTTGTTCGGCCCCGTACGCAAGACGACGAACACGTACTTGCGCATGCCGTTCTCATTGCCGCCAAGCGACTTCGCCAGCTCGGCGTCATAGCTCACGGGCACCGTGGTCTGCGCCTGCACAGAAAATCCCGCCACTGCCAGCAGCGCTGCACCAAGAATTTTTTTCACAGTTCTTCCCTCATTTCCGGCGTATCCCTGCATAGGGCGCAATGCTGCTTCCTGCTCGCCTGCCTGTATCGAACTGCCGTGAATATCGCCGCGCTGATCACGCCCCAGATTGCGGCCTGCGTAGCCGAATACTCAAGGCCGTGTCCCTTCAGCAGCTGTGCCGCGCAGATGATCGCAAAGGCGCCCATCAGCACCACCAGGAAACGCTTGATCCAGAACGCAATTCCCATATGAGCTCCTTTATTGAAGTGCGATCTTGAGCTTACGGCCGCCGCTAATGGCGAAGCCTTCGCGCTCATAGAACGCCAGCGTTTTGTCGAATTCCGGCAGCGGCGGGGTCGTGACTTCCAGCCGTGTCCAGCCACGCGAACGGCCAAAGGCCTTTGCTTGCGAAATCAGCTGGAAGCCAAGCTCCTTCGAGCGATATCCGGGACGGACATACAGCTCGGGAATCGTTCCGAACGCGCCCTCGGCGTAAAGCGCATAGCTTTCGTATAGAGCGATGAAGCCGACCGGAATCTCCCCATCGCATGCCGCAAAAACAAAATATTTTTCCTGGCTGATGAAGGTGCCGAGACGGTCGGTGGTTGCGGCCAGGTCAAAGTTGAAAGCCTGTTCCCCGATCCTGGCCATGATTTCGGCCAGCAGCTCGCCGGCCATCCCGGCAATCTGAGGAACGTCGTCAATCGTGGCAGCGCGGATGATCATGTGCGCTCCACGGCAGTCTTGATGTCGTTCAGATCCTGCATGATGGCCTTCCTGATGGCGCCTTTGAAAAACACGAGCATCGTGATTTTCTCCCGCTGGGCAATGGGCAGCCATGATAGCATCAGCCAAGCTCGTGGGAATAAACAATGAAGCCAATATGCTTGGCGACCTTATCGTACAAGGCCCGCCCGGCCTCGTTGGTGTTTAGCGTTTGCCAGTAAACACGCGAGCTGTGCGCCTTGACCGCAGCATCGTACACCGCTTCAATCAACCGGCGTCCAACGCCAAGCCCCCGCATTGTCTCCGCCGTGAAAAGGTCCTGCATGTAGCAGACCTCATTCAAGCGCGTCGTACTGCGATGGAAAATATAATGGGCAAGTCCGACCACCTGGCCCATTTCCTCCGCGACTAACGCGTGCACTGGCTCCGACGAATCGAAGAACCGCTCCCACGTCGCACGCGTAATTTCCTCCGGCAGCGCCGTGGGTCCGCTTCGGCCATAGAAGGCGTTGTAGCCGTCCCAAAGGACACGCCAACCATCGTAATCCGATTGCCGTATCGGCCTGATGTCAAGATTTCTTCTTCCGTTCATTTAAATGGCGCCTTGAATGCTTGAGGGCTGAGCCAGGCCAAGACTGCGGCAACGATGAACAACGCAGGCACGTCGCCAATCAAATGCCCAGCGTGCATCGGATTGGACAGAGACTGCAAGGCCATGACGCCGCCGTGGACGATGCTGGACCAGATCGTGAATGAAATAAGGCTGATATGCCGTTCAGGATTGCGCGACGCCAGCAAAAGAAACACGCCCAGCGTGGCATAGATCGCGATGATCATCTCAAGGTACTCCGACCTCCCGTGATGCCATGCCCAGCCAGAAGGCCACAAGACCGTCAGCGGATATACGGCAAAGAGAAATATCGCCCCAAAGGCGAGCAGTGCGATCCGAAGGCACCTCGTCCGATTGGCTTCAATCATGGCGTACTCCAGCGTTGGTCCGGGAAAAATCGAGCTGCTTGTTCGCAATCTGCTGCAGTTCCATGGCAGTTAGCGGGACCTTGGCCTGGAAGATATCCCATCCACGGCCAATACTTCCACCTGGAGGGCTGAGGTCCGAGCCGTAAAGTACATGACCGATCCCCACTTGCCGGAGCCGCCGTGCCACCAGTTCCGCGTCGACAGGCGTGATATCCTCGGTGACGTTGGTAGCGACGTCAAAATAAACCTTACGTAATCGGGGATCCGCACGCTCCGCAGCAGCGGCAAATATCGCCATCACTTCATCGTTTTGCGGCGTATAGCCAGGCCCTGCTCCCCCAAGGTGCGCTACAACGATCTCGATGTCACGCGCCACCGGCAAGACCTTATCCAGAAAAATCCGCGCATCTTCTGCACCGAAATCGCTGCCGCCACGGGCACGCATATGAACAAGGACCGGCGCGCCACGGCGCTGCGCAAGTCCGAATACTCCCTGCACCACCGCGAGTTGGGTAGGGTCGCGCAAGCTGATCCCGCTATTTCCAAGGTGGAGCTTGATGCCGGCCATTCCTGGAAGTCCCAGGCACCGTTCCAGCTCCGCCAGTGCAGCGCCGCGAAGCGGATTGGCGCTGCAGAATCCAATGAGACGAGAAGCGTGCTTGGCCACCTCTGCGGAAGTCCAATTGTTTTCCTCGCGTGTCAGACGGTCCGGATCACTCAAGCCCTTGCGTTCGTCGGCAAAGCTATAGCCCACGGAAAGGACGACCGCACGCGAAATACCCGCCGCATCGAGTTCGTGCACCAGCGCTGCCCCATCCCTGACAGGGAGTTTGACTATCGGTGCAAAAGCAGGACTGACCAGGTGCTGGTGATAGTCAACAAGCGGCGCGGCGCGGGGCGTAACCGGCGTGAAGGAATGGATCGGGTCACATGCAGCCAGCAATAATGCTGCGGCCATGGCGGCAGAAAGCTTCATACGCCCGCTCATTTCCCGCAGTACTCTGCCCGCTTGCTGGGCACGCGCAGCACCTGGTCGACATAGTAAGTCAACGCCTCCTCCGAGTATCTCGGATCAGGATGCATGGCGACAAAAGCAGCCCCCTTCTGCATCCAGGTCGCCACGCAACTTGCAGTAGGCAGGCTTCCCTCGGCACAGACCGTGAAATCATCGAATGCGCTGCGATATTTGGAAAACGCCGCATGGTCCATCGGCAAGCCATGGCCCGGCACCAGTGTCTGGAAATCCAGCTTGTCGATTTCGGCCAGCGCCTGGCGCCAGCCTTCCGCGCAACCCGTATCGAAGAAAGGCAGCGGCACCACGACCAGGTCGCCGACGAAGACGGTCTTGCTGGCCGGATCGTGAACCCAGACATCGCCCTCGGTCGCGGCATATTTGGCCAGGTGAAGTTGCAATTCGCGCTCGCCCAGTTTGAGCGACATCGGGCCCTTCACCGGCTGGTCGGGAATCAGGTTTGCAGGATCATTGATCGCGCCAAGGTAGAGCCGCGTATCGGCCTTTCGCGCCTCCGGCACGGAAGGATCTTCCAGCCTGGCTTTCGCCTTGTCGACGTTCCGGATCAGGAAGCCTTTCAACGCCCCTTCCACCGCCGTACTCGCATAGATCTTCGCGCCTGGGTAAGCGGCCCGAATGCGTGCGTTTCCCGTCGCATGATCCAGATGCCAATGCGTGTTGATAATGGCGGTGATCGGCTTGTTCCGCGCCTTGGCCAGGGCAATGATCTTGTCGGTGTGCTCGGGATGGCGGCCGGTGTCAATGACCAGCATTTCCGTCGGTCCCTCGAACACGATCGAGTTCCCGTCCGGCTGAACATCCTCAGGCAGTTTGCCTTCAATGAACGTGTACGGCGCGGCGGCCAGTCCCATGGTCAACGTCAACGCAGCGATCATTCCCATTCTAGCTCCTCGGTTTGTAACGCAATGCCACTGCCCCTGATTGGAAGTCATGCCGCCCCACGGGCATCAGGTCGACATATTTCGAAAGCCCACCGAACACCGCCGGACCATGGCCTGCCAAGCGAGGATGCAGCACGAACTCGTACTCGTTGATCAGTCCCTGCTCGGCCAGGGCGAGAGGGAGTTTCACGCCGCCCAGATACAGGCCCCTGCCCGGCTCGTTCTTCAATTCTCGAACGGCCGTTACCAGGTCGCCGTGGACAAGCTGCGCATTCCAGTCGACCCTGTCCAGTGTCGTCGACACGACGTATTTCTTTGCCGCGTCCATAATTTTGGCAAAGGGATGCATCCAGTCGGCCATCCAGTCAGGCCAGACGCCTGACGCAGGCAAGCGCCACGCCTCTTCCATCATTTCGTAAGTTACCCGGCCAAACAGAAGTGCATCGGCCTCCGCGAGGCGGTCGGCAAAGTAGATATGCAACTCCTGGTCGGCGGGAATCGCACGATGGTCGCAGCAACCGTCCAGCGTGATGTTGATTGAGTACCGAAGGGGACGCATCTCGAGCTCCTTGGGTTGAAAATCGTGTTGGCGCCGGCCGAAGCCCAAGGCGTCATCTTGCAACGCCTGTTCCCACGACGATGCAGTCTATCTCAATTCTGCGAGGGACCAATCGGCCATCTATAAGCTAGAACCATCGCCCTGGGATAGAAGTGCTCTCGTACCTGCCCAAGCTGATTCCCACCCAGGAGGTAGACGAATTCTTCGTCTTCTCGCAAATAGAAACCAACATGCCCTTTCCAACTGGCCGGGTCGTCCCGCCAAAGCACTGCGACGCAGCCAGGTATGGGATCTTCAAGCGCTTGTCCCCAATGAAGCCACGATCTGGCAAGAGCGGATGCCGTACCGGAGAACCCCGCCTGGGTGAGCGACCAATTGACGAATGACGAGCACCAGGATGCCTTGTCGTCGTAGCCCTCGATATTAGTGCCAACGTGGTATGAGGTAATGCGTGGGTTGCTGGAACCAGCTGGATGTGCTGCGATTCCCAACTCTCCGAAAGCAACTTCGAGCCAACGCGTGTGCGTTTGCTCGCAGAATTGACCCACTCCAGTTGACCCGTCTTCCACTGCCTGGCAAAGGCTGCTACGCGGTCGTATGACCCTTCATAGCCGAGTTCTTTGAGATCCAGGTGGATCTGCTTCAG
>NZ_WNKX01000032.1 GCF_009720745.1 Massilia eburnea
TGGCTTATCGAAGATGGCTGTGGCGGGCGCCATCATGCGTAAGCTAGTGCATCTGGTTTACGGAGTCGTAAAGTCAGGCAAGCCCTTTGACCCAAATTTCCTGGGTAACGGGCTTGCTATTCAAGACGGTATCTGACCCCGACTTTCTATTGTTACTTCACGCCGTGCATCAGTTTCTGGATGAATGGCGCGAGGATGAACAGCAGTACGCCGCCCACCATCAGGATCCAGAAGCCTTGGGTGTAGCCTTCCAGCGCGGACTGCACCGACAGGCCTTTTTCACCGGACATCATCGCAGCCACGATGCCGGACAGGTTGTTGCCGATACCGGTGGACAGGAACCAGCCGCCCATGCCCATGCCTACCAGGCGGGTTGGCGCCAGCTTGGTCACCATCGACAGGCCGATCGGAGACAGGCACAGCTCACCGATGGACTGGATGACGTAGACCATGAACAGGGTCCAGAACGGGATCTTGCCGTGGGAATCAACCAGCTGGGTCAGCGCGTACATCAGCAGCAGGAAGGCGAAGCCGTTGCCCAGGATGCCCAGGCCGAACTTGCGTGGGATCGATGGGTTCTTGTTGCGGCGGCCCAGCCACACCCAGATCGCAGCGATGATCGGTGCGCAGGTGATAACGGCGATGGAATTCACCGACTGGAACCATGCGGTCGGGAAGATCCAGCCGCCAAAGTCGCGGTTGACGATATTCTCGGCCAGGAAGGTGAAGGAGCTGCCTGCCTGTTCGAAGAAGCACCAGAACATGATGTTGAAGGCGAAGATGATCATCATGGCGATCACCTTGTCGCGGGCCACAGGGCCGTTGCGCACGCCTTCCACGACCAGCATCACTGCCAGGACCAGGAACAGTACGGTCAGCACGCCCTGCAGGGCGGCAGCGCCAACGACCAGCAGCGCATACATGACTGGAATGACGCACAGTGCGCCCAGCACGACGTACAGGATGCGCTTTGGATCCTTGTTCTCTTCGGTCGGGGCGCCAATGCCTTTCAGGGTGGCGCGGCCGATGTAGAACCAGACCAGGGAAATCAGCATGCCGACGCCGGCGGAAATGAACACAACCTTGTACGCAGGCGTATCGCCGGTGTTGAAGACTTTCTGCGCCAGGGTCTGGGTGATCAGCGGTGCGAAGAAGGCGCCGATGTTGATGCCCATGTAGAAGATGGTGAAGCCGGAGTCGCGACGCGTATCAGCGACAGAATAGAGCTTGCCGACCATGGTCGAAATATTCGGCTTGAACAGGCCGTTACCTGCAATGACCGTCGCAAGACCGAGCTTGAAGATATCGGGGTTCGGCATGGCGATCATGAACAGGCCGGCAGCCATGAAGGCCGCGCCAACCAGGATGGAGCGCTGGTAGCCCAGCACGCGGTCGGCCACGTAGCCGCCGAACAGCGCGCCTGCGTAGACCAGGGCCAGGTAGGAGCCGTAGATCAGGTTTGCCTGCGCTTCACCGGCGGAGTCACCGTTGTAGAACTGCGCAACGACGTACAGGGTCAACGCCCAGCGAATGCCGTAGAACGCGAAGCGCTCCCAGAATTCGCTCATAAACAGCATCCACAGGGGCGCTGGGTGGCCCATGATCTGCTTGAATTCAGGAGGCTGGACCTCGATGGTTGGATTGCTTGCACCGCTCATGCGGCTTCTCCCGGTCGAAAAAAAGCGCATTTTAATCTACCCCGCACAGATCAAGGGCAATTTCGCGTGCTGCAAAGCAGCAATGTGGTATGTTTGCCAAGCTTGCGTCTGTGAATCGGCACAGCATGGGCGTATATTGGAAGTGCAGTCCCCGAAAAGTTAAATAAAAGGATTTATGTATCATGGACAGCAACGTTGTCGATACTCTCATCGCTCCGGAGGGCAGGCTGGAAGTCCTGTCCAAGGCGGAGGTGGTGCAATTGCTGGACTCCGGCAAGGGCGGCCTCTATAACATCTTCCGCAACTGCGCCCTGGCGGTGCTGAATTGCGGCAGCACGATCGACGATGGAAAGGAATTGCTGGATCGTTTCAAGTCGTTTGACATCAACATCCTGCAGCGTGAACGCGGGATCAAGCTGGAAATCAAAGGGGCGCCCGCCATCGCTTTCGTCGACGGCAAAATGATCAAGGGGATCCACGAGCACCTGTTTGCGGTGCTGCGCGATATCGTATTCGTCAATAACGAAGTTTCCGGGAACCCGAAGTTCGACCTGGCCCGCAGCGAAGGCATCACCGATGCGGTGTTTCATATCCTGCGCAATGCGAATGTGCTGAAGCCGCAGCTCAACCCGAACATGGTGGTGTGCTGGGGCGGCCATTCGATCAACCGCGCTGAATATAACTACTCGAAGGAAGTGGGCTACCAGCTTGGCCTGCGCGGGCTGGATATCTGCACTGGCTGCGGCCCCGGCGCGATGAAGGGGCCAATGAAGGGGGCGACGATCGGCCACGCCAAGCAGCGCTTTACCGGCGGGCGTTACCTGGGCATTACGGAGCCGGGCATCATCGCCGCGGAATCGCCTAATCCGATCGTGAACGACCTAGTCATCATGCCGGATATTGAAAAGCGGCTGGAAGCTTTCGTGCGCGTGGGCCACGGCATCTGCGTGTTCCCCGGCGGCGCGGGCACGGCGGAGGAGATCCTGTACATCCTCGGCATCCTGCTGCATCCGGATAATGCGGAGATTCCCTTCCCGCTGATCTTCACCGGGCCGGAAACGGCGCGCGAGTACTTCGTGCAGATTAATGAATTCATCGGCTTGACGCTGGGTCCTGAGGCGCAGAAGCGGTACAAGATCATCGTCGATGATCCGGAACTGGTGGCGCAGGAAATGCAGGAAGGGATCAAGCAGGTGCGCGAGTACCGCAAGTCGCGTTCGGATGCCTATTACTTCAACTGGGCGCTGAAGATCGACGACGAGTTCCAGCGTCCATTTGCGCCGACGCATGAGAACATGCGCAACCTGAGCCTGCACAAGAACCAGCCGGTGCATGTGCTGGCTGCCAACCTGCGCCGCGCTTTCTCGGGCGTGGTGGCGGGCAATGTGAAGGAAGAGGGCATCCGTACCATCGAGAAGTACGGCCACTTCGAAATCCACGGCGACAAGGAAATCATGGGGCCGATGGATGCGCTGCTGGCGTCCTTCGTTGCGCAAAGCCGGATGAAGCTGGCGGGCAAGGCTTACACGCCTTGCTACCGGGTGATCCAGTAATCAGCGTTTGCCTCGCTCGGGCGCCGCCTCACGGCGCTCGAGCAGTTTCCTGATTTCGCGCATTTCGTCGCGTAATTCAGCGCTGTCCTTGTGGAGTTCTGCGCTGTCGCGGCGCTGGCGGGCGTCCATTTCTGCGAATTTGGTCTTGAGCTCGCCAATATCCCTCTCCACCGTGGCGCGCCAGCGGGTGCTGCCGTCGCCTGCCTGGAAAGCGGCTGTCATCCCGGAAATTAACGAGGAATTGATGGCTCCGACGCCAAAAATGACGCTGAGGGCGACACTCAGGCCGGTAATAATGATGGTCGTATTCATTTTCCGCATGTGCGCCTCGAGCGAATCCATACGGCGGGAATGCTCGTCGAGCCGCGCGTTCTGGGCGTCAATGCGTGCGGAGAGCGCGGCGATCATGCCTTTCAGTTCGGCTACCGCGGTTTCAATCATGCCCCTGAGTTCGGCATGCATGCTGGCAACCTGGACTTCGAGACGCGTGACGCGCTCGCCAAGTGATGGCTCAAATTCCTGCGGATTCGCGGAGTTCATGAGCCATATGATGCGCCGCGCTTGCAGGAACTTCAAGCAAGCGCGGGCGTAGTAGAAAAAAGGGGTACGTCCCCTTTTTAGAAAAAGGGGACGTACCCCTTTTTATCAGTCTTCTTTGCGCAGGTGCGGGAACAGCAGGACGTCGCGGATGTTGGGCGAGTCGGTCAGCAGCATCATCAGGCGGTCGATGCCGATGCCGCAGCCGCCGGCTGGCGGCATGCCGTATTCCAGCGCGCGGATGAAGTCTGCGTCGTAGTACATCGCTTCGTCGTCGCCGGCTTCCTTGGCCTTCATCTGGGCCAGGAAACGGGCCGACTGGTCTTCGGCGTCGTTCAGCTCCGAGAAGCCGTTGGCGATTTCACGGCCAACCATGAACAGCTCGAAGCGCTCGGTGATGCCTTCGCGGGTGTCGGAAGCGCGGGCCAGCGGCGACACTTCGATCGGGTAGTCGATGATGAAGGTCGGTTCCCACAGCTGCGCTTCGGCGGTTTCTTCGAACAGGGCCAGTTGCAGCGCGCCCAGGCCGGAGGTGGCAAAAGGCTTCACGCCGAACTTCAGCAGCTCGGCCTTCAGGAAGTCCATGTCGTTCAGCTGCGCTTCGGTGTAGTGCGGAGCGTACTTGTTGATGGCGCCGCAGATGGTCAGGCGCTGGAATGGCTTGGACAGGTCCAGTTCACGGCCGCCGTAGGTCAGCACCGCAGTGCCCTTGGCGTCGATCGCTGCCTGGCGGATCACTTCTTCGGTGAAGTTCATGATCCACTGGTAATCGGTGTAGGCCGCGTAGAACTCCATCATCGTGAATTCAGGGTTGTGACGGACCGACACGCCTTCGTTGCGGAAGTTGCGGTTGATCTCGAATACGCGGTCAAAGCCGCCCACCACCAGGCGCTTCAGGTACAGTTCAGGCGCGATACGCATGTACATCTGCATGTCCAGCGCGTTGTGGTGGGTGATGAAAGGCTTGGCCGATGCGCCGCCGGGGATCGGGTGCAGCATCGGCGTTTCGACTTCCATGAAATCGTTCTTTTCCATGAAGCGGCGGATCGAGGAGATCGCAGCGGTACGCGCCTTGAAGGTACGGCGGGTCTCTTCGCTGGTGATCAGGTCGACGTAGCGCTGGCGGTACTTGGTTTCCTGGTCGGCCAGGCCGTGGAACTTGTCCGGCAGCGGGCGCAGGGCCTTGGTGATCAGGCGCACTTCGCTGACCTTGATGGTCAGTTCGTCGGTCTTGGTCTTGAACAGGGTGCCGGTCACGCCCAGGATGTCGCCCAGGTCCCAGCTGCGGAAGGCTTCCATCGCTTCCTCGCCGGTGGTGTCCACGGTGACGTAGATCTGGATGCGGCCATCGGCCTTCTGGCCCGAGGAATCCTGCAGGGTGGCGAATGCGGCTTTCTTGCCGGCTTCGCGGCGCAGCATCATGCGGCCGGCCAGGACTACGGAAACAGGGGCGGCTTCCAGTTCTTCGCGGGTTTTCTCGCCATACTGCAGGTGCAGGTCGGCAGCCTTGTGCTGCGGACGGAAGTCGTTAGGGAAGGCGACGCTCTGTTTCTCGCGGATGGCGGCCAGCTTGGCGCGGCGCTCGGCGATGATCTTGTTGTCGTCCTGGCCTGGCGCCTGGTCTTGCACTTGGTTTTCCGTAGTCATGGTTTTAAAGGTTTGTCAGTGTATTGATATCGATTTCGCTGAAGTCGCGTGCAATGCAAATCACATTGTCGAAAGTCTTAAACGCTTCAGCAGGCAAAGTGGTTGTCAGGACGACGCAGCGCATGCCGGCTCGGCGCGCCGCTTCCACGCCCAGGGGCGCGTCCTCGAACACGACGCATCGCGCCGGATCGGCGCCGCAGCGTTCGGCCGCCAGCAGGAACACGTCCGGTTCCGGCTTGCCGCGCTTGACGTCGGCTGCGCCGACGACGGTGTCGAACAGTTCGCGCACGCCCAGGCCGTCCAGCGTGAAGTCCACGTTGCTTTGCGGGGCGGCGGTGCCGACTGCCAGGCGGATGCCGGCAGCCCGCGCTGCACTCACCAGGGCGCTGAAGCCTTCCACGGCGCGCAGGTGCGGGGCGTAGATCTCGCGGTACAGCGTTTCCTTCTCGTCGATCAAGCCGGTCACGTGATCATGCGGCAGGCCCTGGCCGAGGTACTGGCCGATGATTTCGTGCCCGGTGCGGCCGGCGGTGGCGGCAAAAAATGCCGCTTCGTCGACAGCATGGCCGCGGCGGCTGAAAAATTCCAGCCATGAGCGGGTATGGAACCCCATGTTGTCGACGATGGTGCCGTCCATGTCGAAGATGAAGGCGCGCTGCTGCGTCATCTCTTAGATGCCTTGCTTCAGCGATGCGGAGATGAAGTCGTCCAGGTCGCCGTCCAGCACCTTGCCGGTGTTGCCGGTCTCGAAGCCCGTGCGCAAGTCCTTGATACGGGACTGGTCCAGCACGTAGGAACGGATCTGGTGGCCCCAGCCGACGTCGGTCTTGGAGTCTTCCAGCGACTGCTGCTCGCTCATGCGCTTGCGCAGTTCGAGTTCGTACAGCTTGGCCTTCAGCATGTCCATCGCTTCGGCTTTGTTGCGATGCTGCGAGCGGTCGTTCTGGCACTGCACCACGATACCGGACGGGCCGTGGGTGATACGCACCGCGGAGTCGGTCTTGTTGATGTGCTGGCCACCGGCGCCGGATGCGCGGTAGGTGTCGATGCGCAGGTCGGCAGGGTTGATCTCGATCTCGATCGAGTCATCCACTTCCGGGTACACGAACAGCGACACGAAGGAGGTGTGGCGGCCGCCGGCCGAGTCGAACGGCGACTTGCGCACCAGGCGGTGCACGCCGGTTTCGGTACGCAGGTGGCCGTAGGCGTATTCGCCTTCGACCTTCAGGGTCGCGGTCTTGATGCCGGCAACTTCGCCCTCGGATTCTTCCAGTACTTCGGCCTTGAAGCCTTTGCGGTCGCAATAGCGCAGGTACTGGCGCAGCAGCATGGAGGCCCAGTCCTGGGCTTCGGTGCCGCCGGCGCCGGCCTGGATGTCGATGAAGCAGTTGTTCGGGTCCATCGGGTTGCTGAACATACGGCGGAATTCCATGGTCTCGATGACCTTCTGGATTTCGGCGGTATCGGCGAGCACGGCTTCCAGCGTGTCGTCGTCATTCTCTTCCTTGCCCATGTCGAACAGTTCGCCCATGTCGCGCAGGTCCGATTCGGCCTTCTGCAAAGTCAGGACGACGCCTTCAAGGGATTTCTTTTCGCGGCCCATGTCCTGGGCTTTTTTCGGGTCATTCCAAACGGCCGGATCTTCCAGTTCGGCGTTCAGTTGTTCCAGTTTCTCGGACTTCTTATCGAAGTCAAAGATACCTCCGAAGTTCGGCTTCGCGGGTGGTCAGGTCCGCGAGCAGTTTGGCGAGGGAATTGATGCGTTCAGCTTCCATGGTTTTCAGGTCTGATAGTTATTAAATCGAACCTGAAATTATACCTCAGAGGCCGACGCCCCGGGCGAGTTACACCAGCAGGCTGAATTCGGCGCGGTAGAGGGAGTCGCCAGTGGCGCCTTTTGCGGCGCCGGCAGACTCGAGGTAGACCTGCATGCGTCCGGCGACGGTGTTGTCGATTTCATAAATCCCCGATGCCAGTGCCGGCTCGCCGGAAAATACGAGCGTGAATTGTTCGTGGTGCGGCGCCGCTTTTCCGGGACGTAGCGCGACCAGGTCGAGCGTCGTCCCGCGCTTGCCCTGGAAGGCGAGGAATTGCTGGCCAACCAGGTCGCGGAAACCCGCCATGCGCAGGCCCGAGGCCGCTGGGGGCGGCGCCGCCAGCGATGCTGCGCGGGCCAAGGCCGGTGCGCCGATCAGGCTGCCGGCCGCCAGGATGAAGTTGCGACGTTCCATGACTTATTCCTTTAACAAGGTTGGTTGCCATTCCATGGACAGGTAAATACCTTCCACGACACCGGGCTCGAAACCGAAACGCCGATACAGGCCGGCCGCGGGATTGCCTTGCAATACGTGCAAGCGCAGGGGCAGGCCTGCGTTCGTGCATTCCTCCTGCAACCCGGCCAGCAAGGTGCTGCCGATGTGTTGGCTGCGGAATTCTGGCAGCAGGCTGATGTCGACCAGGCGCAGTTCATCCTGGCCGCGTGCCACGTACATGCGTCCGGCCGGGACCCCGTCCGCCAGAACGATGCTTTCTTCCATGGCGGGAAAGCGATGCCGGTAGTCTCTTAGCTGCGCCTCGAATTGCATGCGTACCATTATCGCGCTGATGTCGTGATCGAGTAGCAGCAAGTCCTGGCGCGTGCTGGCAAGCAGCGCCAGCAGGAAAGACTGGTCGCCGGCGTCGACAGGGCGCAAGGTCGGTTTGCCGCTCATGGTCAATCAGTTACGGGGTGGGAAAGTGCCGTTCAGGGCGATGATGAAGTTCACCACCAGGTAAGGCTGCATATTGTTGTGGGCGCTGCCGCCCCCCGTCGTACCAAGCTGGCCGGTGGGCGATGGCGCTATGCCCGCGGCATCATGGTAAGGCGCGCTCAGGGTGATCGGCTTGGCCAGCAAGGCATTGGCCGGCGACTGCACCGATGCCGAGGTATTGGATGCCGCCATGCCGTGGTTATGCGACGGCATCTGCTGCAAGGTCAGGCTCACGGCCTCCTCACCGCCTTGTTCGCCGAGGTCGCGCGGCGTCAGGCCAGGGCCGCTGCCGGCGTGCATCGGCATGCGCTGGCGCAGGTCCGGCAAGCCGAAAGTGGTGACGCCATTGCCGCCATAAGTGGTGCCGAGGATGGAGAACAGGGCCGTGTTCTGGGCAATCGGAATCAGCTGGCCGTTGCACAAAGCCCAGCCAGCCGGCGCGAAATTTCCACCGAACATACGGATTTCGCCAATATAACGCTCTGCCATGTTGGGCTCCTGGACTAACTCTGGGTAGGGAAGATGCCTTCCAGGGCGATGATGAAGCTGACAGCCAGGAAGGGGGCCATATTGTCGTGGGGCTGGTTGCCACCGGTGGCCTGGATCGCCTGGGGCGCCATGGCGACGGTGCTGGAGCCGGCCGGGGCATACAACTTTGGCTTGGCCGGCGCCGCCGGCACGTAGGCGCCGGGCCCGGTCAGGTTGATGCCGGTGCCAGTCGGCGGTGGCGGGGTGGTGCTGGCGCCAGCAGAGTGGTTATGCGCGGGGAGCTGGCCGGTAGTCAGCGTCACGCTTTCCACGCCCGCGCGCTGGCCGATAACGTAGTTGTTGCCGCCTTGGGAACCCTGGTGCACCGGCACGCGCCCGCGCAGGTCCGGCAGCGCAAAAGTGGCTTGCCCGTCGCCGCCATAGGTGGTGCCAAGCAGCGCAAAGAGCGCGTCGTTCTGCGCAATGGCCAACAGTGCGCCATCGCAGAATGCCCAGCCTCGTGGCGGAAAATTACCTGCGAACAGGCGAATTTCGCCGATAAAGTTGTCCATACGCCGGTTCCTTTACTTCAGTTCTGCGAAGGGAAAATACCCTGCAGCGCGATGATGAAATTGATGGTCAGGTAAGGTTGCATGTTCTCGTGCGGCTGGCCACCGCCGGAGTTTCCGACCGTGTTTGGCGCCAGCGTGGCGCTGCCATCCAGCGGCGCGTAATAGTTCACTGCGCCGGATTCGACATTGCCCAGCACCCGCCCGGTCGGGTCGGCCTGATGGCTGGCCACGGTGGAAATGCCAAGGGTGTGCGTATGCGGCGGCATTTCGTTGGCAGTGAGCATGTGGCTGGCTTCACCGCCCTGCTGCCCAAGGTTGAAAAGCGCGCCCACATGCGCCGGCACGCGGCCGCGCAAGTCGGGCAGGGCGAAGGTGGTCTGCCCATTGCCGCCATAGGTGGTGCCGAGCAGGGCAAACAGGGCCTGGTTCTGGTTGATCGGGAGGATCTGGCCATTGCACAGCGCCCAGCCTTTCGGCGGGAAGTTAAATCCCGTCATCCGGATTTCGGCGAGATACGGTTCGGACATGCTGCCTCCTTGCAGGTGCATGCGCCCCTGCCGGGGCGTTGCGGCTATTAGGTGGGAAGGGGTGGTTCAGGAGCGGAAGCTGCGGCGGCGGCTCATGCCCAGCGCGGCAAGCCCGCCGGCCAGCAGCGCCAGCGAGGCTGGTTCCGGCACGCCTGGCGTACCCGGATCGCCGGGGCCGCGCAGGAATTCCAGGCTGATGTTGTCCAGCTGATTCCAGTAGATTGGGTCGTTGTTGAAGTTGCCGAATGCGAGCACCGTGCTGTTGGTGAGGGCGGTGACGGTGATGGTCTTGGTGAGCCAGTCGCCGGTCAGGTTGGTTTCGTCAAAAACGGTGACGCCTCCGAACTTCACCTGCGCCTCGTTGTCCGGATTGAATTGTGGGTCGGTGGTCCAGCGCTGCAGGTCGAACGTCAGCTGGTAGGTGGCGCCGGCGATCGTCGCGATGGTCTGGCTGAGAAAGCCAAGCTGGGTGGTATTCAAGTCGCCGAAGACGTGATTATTGGCGTCTGCCAGCGGAGAAGCCGTCACGTCGGTGCCAAAGGCTTGCTGGCCGCCGCCAGGGCTGGTCAGCGTCCACATGCTGTAATCGGCGGTGTTTTCAAAGTCGCCATTGGTGACCAGGTTGGGGCCTGCATGCGCGATAGCGGCCGAAAGAAGCAGAATGGATGTCAGTGCGCCGCGAATTTTCATGTTCATTTCCTTTGGCGGATGGCTGAAAAGATTGATTGGGATCATACTTCTCGATGTTGACAATCAAACATTTATTTCAGGCAACGTGGCACAATTGCAAAGATTCCATATAACTTTGCTAGTCACTTCGCGGCGGTTTAGAGTGCAAACTGCGGTTCTTCGAATTGCAAGATCCGTGAAAATGGCGTCTGACAAATATTCATCAGTAAATTTCATTCAAGAAGGCGATTGATGCGCTTCTCATATTTAGTTCCCGCGGCCGCCATCCTGGCTGCGTGCGGAAGCATTCCCAGCAAATTGCCGCAAGGGGCTCGTGCCTCGCTGGCGATCATCGAAACCACGGACTTGCACGCCAATGTGCTGAGCTATGACTACTACAAACTGGCGCCGGACGCCTCGCTTGGGCTGGAACGCACTGCGACCCTGATTCGCCAGGCGCGCAAGGATTTCCCGGATTCGCTGTTGCTCGATAACGGCGACACCATCCAGGGCACGGCATTGGGCGACTACCAGGCGCTGGTGGCGCCGGTCGGCTGCGGCCAGCCGCTGGCCATTTACAAAGCCATGAATGCCTTGGGCTACGACGGCGGCTCGGTGGGCAATCACGATTTCAACTGGGGCCTGGAATTCCTGGGGCAGGTGACGGCAACGAGTCCGCAGCACTGCGCCGGACCTGCGTTCCCGATCGTGCTGGCGAACGTGGTGGACGCGCATTCCGGCAAGCCGTTGTTTGCGCCATACCGCATCATCGACACGCACGTGACGGCAACCGGGCCGGATGGCAAGGCTGTGGCGGCAACGGTCAAGGTTGGGATCATTGGCTTCACCACTCCGGCCATCATGGGCTGGGACAAACGCTGGCTGGAAGGCCGTGTACGCACCGAGGGCTGGCGCGAGACCGCGCAGCGCTACATTCCCGAGATGCGGGCAAAGGGCGCTGAAGTCATCGTCGCCATTTCGCACGGCGGGCTGGATGGTGCGCAGTATGCGCCTTCGATGGAAAACGGCAGCTGGCACCTGGCCCAGGTACCTGGCATCGATGCGCTCTTGCTGGGGCACTCGCACGAGGTGTTCCCGAACGCCGCCAGCAAATCGGCGGGCTTCAACCTGCCCGATGTCGACAAGGCGCGCGGTACGGTGCACGGCGTGCCGACCGTGATGGCCGGCCTGTGGGGCAAGCAGATTGGTGTCATCCAGCTGGCGCTCCACCACGACGGCAAGCGCTGGGTGGCTGACTCGGGCGCGGCGCAGGTGGAAACGCGCAGCATCCAGCGCGCGGACCGCAGCTTTGTCGAGCCGGATCCGGAAATTGCGGCACTGGTAAAGTCAGAACATGAGGCGACTATCGCCTATGTGAAGACGCCGATCGGCGATACCGACTTCCGCATGTCCGCCTATTTCGCCGATGTTGGCGACGTTTCCGCGATCCAGGTCGTGAACCAGGCGCAGGCCGAGTATGTGCGCCGCTACGTGCAGGCCAACTTGCCGCAGTACGCTCAACTGCCGGTGCTGTCGGTCTCCGCACCGTTTAAGACCGGTGCGGCGGGAGTGGCGGATTACACCGATGTCGCCCCGGGCAACATGGCGCTGAACAACGCGGCCGACCTGTACCTGTACCCGAACGACTTGCACGCGGTGAAGGTCAACGGCGCGATACTGAAAGCCTGGCTGGAGCGCGCAGCCGGCCGCTTCAACACCATCGATCCCGCGCGCAGCGAGCCGCAGGAGCTGGTCAATACAGCCTTCCCGGGCTTCAATTTCGATATGCTGAGCGACCCGGATGTGCGCTACCAGGTCGATGTGACGCAAGCGCCAGGCCAGCGTGTCAAGGGACTTTCCTGGCGCGGCCAGCCGGTGCGGGCGGAGCAGGAATTCATCGTCGCGACCAACAACTACCGCGCCAGCGGTGGCGGCGGTTTCCCGGGGCTGGATGGCAGCAAGACCGTGTTCGCCTCGCCGGACAATAACCGCGCAGTGCTGATCGCGTATATCAAATCGGTGCGGCATCTGAACCGCGCCGCGAACGGCTCGGCGCACAGCTGGCGTTTTGCGCGGGTGCGGACCAAGGGGCCGGTGATATTCCATTCAGCGCCGGGCAAGCTGGCGCTGGCAAAGGATGCCGGCCTGGCCGGCATTTCAGTGGTCAAGGACGATGACGGGAGCGGAAAAGGCTATTCGCTGTATGCGATCGACCTCAATGAGGCTTCCGCTTCTCCTGCTGGACGAGAATGAATGGGCTGACGACGCTGGCCCACAGGTTGGCGTCGCTGGCGATCCATTCCTGGCATTGCTGGTCCGATACCTTGGCCAACTGGCCCGCTTCCATCCAGGCAGATATGCTGGCCTTGTCGTCGTGGGCGATGCGGACGGCGACGTCCACCAGGTCCAGTTCGTCGGCCACCCACACCACATTGCCCTGGGCGAAGTGCTTGAGCAGTTCGCTCCACGGGATGCGGGCGGTTTCGCGGTTTACTTTGGCGCGGAGTTCCGCGTCTTTTTCTGGTTTCAGCTGCATTTTCTGACTCTTAAATCGGTGGAATCTGCTCGACGATGGCCGCCGGCGAACCCCGCCATGTTAACCGATACGCCGGGCCTTTGCGAACATTGCCCACCAGCGCCGGGCGGAAGCAGGCGAGGTTGGTGCCGCCCGCGCGGCGCACGCTCGGGTAGATGATGCCGGTCGAGCCTTCGGCCAGGAGTTCGCGCGCCAGGCGCTGCGAAGCCACATAGCTGTCCGGGTCCAGGCAGCCGGCATATTCGGGTTGGCCGCAGATATCGTGGAACTGGGCGCTGAAGTCCGACAGCAAGGCCTGGTAGCTGACGCTGTCGTCGAAGCGGTCGATTTCGGCGTATTCCACGGTCTTGTGGAAGATCACTTCCGCCAGCGCCGTCTCATGCTCGAAAGCGCAGTACCAGGCGCCGCGCTGGCCGTCGTTGAAGCGGCTGCCTTGCGGGCGGGCGTAGGTGAAGGCGGCATTGATGCTGCGGTAGTTGGGCACGTAGTACACCAGTTCCTCGATGCCAATGCCCAGCGCGCCGCCATGTTCGGCGCGCAGCCGGGCATTGGTGGCGTTATCAAGTTCAAACAGCTGCTGCAGCTCGGCGTCGTTATCGGCGAGGGCAGCCAGCACGGAATCTTCTTTATCGACGAAGCGCGACGGGATCAGGCGTACGGTGTCGAATTGGCGCAGCAGGCGGAATGGCGGCAATTACAGGCCTCCGCGGCGAGCGTCGAGCAACTGGCGCACCGTTTGCATGGCGAGGATGCCGCCGGCTTCCATGTAGTCCAGCGGCGTGCGGCCGCCGAAAATGCTGTTGCGGTTGGCCAGGCTGACCCATTCGTCGGCCAGCTTGTCGCCGTAGATGATGTGCAGCGACTTGTAAATACCCAGCAGGTAGGAAATGCGCGTGATGCGGTCGACTTCCAGCACCCGGTCCGGGTGCTTTTTCCATTCGTAGAAGGCGCTGCTGGACAGGCCGCCCAGCAGTTCGCGGGCGTCGTCGTCGCGCAGTTTCCAGGCGGCGGCCAGCTTGAAAAAGCCCTTGAGGGCGGCTTGCGACAGGCGCTCGCGTTCTTCCTTGCGGCTCAGGTCAACTGTCTGCGGAATGGTGTATTCGCTGTTGGGGTAGGCAAAGGCGGGATTCATATATCCTCCGTTTATGGATTCTTTATACTCCACTTTCGAACTGATTGCAAGATTTGTGCGGAATCAAGGTCGAGCTTCCTGCCTGCTGGCAATATCGCACGATGGAGAAAATTCTTCCCGCACTGGAGGGGCAACTGAGGCGATTCCGGCGCCATGCGGCATGGCTGGCGGCGGCGCATCCCCGGCTGGCCCGTCAGCTGGGGCCGCCGGGCGCGCCGGATGCCCACGTTGACCGCCTGGTGCAGGGCGTCGCCATGATCCATGCCCGCACGGCGCTTTCGCTGGAGCGTGCACGCTGGCAGCAGGATGAGCAGTTGCTTGAATTGCACTTTCCTGAGCAGCTGCGTCCATTTCCCGATTGTGCGGTCGGGCCGGCCCGGGGCGCTGGTGATGGCGTCGCGATCCGGGGCGCCCGCTATTACCCCGGCCATATGGCGGCGATTGAGCTTGATATCGAATGCCGCGCTGCCGCCGGGGCCACGGCTGCCAGCATCTTTATCGACGGCGACGCCACCTTCAGCGCCGCCCTGCGCAGCGCCTTGCTTGCTGATGGCGCCGAACCGGGCGCCAGTTGCGGAGCCAGCGTCCGCCCGCTGGGCGCTGCCGATGCGCGAATCCTGGCCAGATGGCCGATCGCGCCGACCGGACTCGATCCGGACGAGGCGCTGCTTCCGCGTCCGCCAGGCGCACATGCCGGGCTGGCCCTGCTGCGCGAGTACTTCACTTTTCCTGCGCGCTTCAATGTGCTGCGGCTCGATCTTCAGCAGCTCGCAGGCGCTGGCAGCTGGACGCTGCGCTTGCCGGCGCCAGGCCCGGGTACGCCAGCTGCGCGGCTGCTTGAAACGCTGCGGCCCGGCCATTTGCGAGCGGGTTGGCGGGCCCAGGCAAAGCTGCGGCGCATGGCGGCGTCTCCCGTCCTGCTGGACGGACGGCAAAGTGAATACCTGCTGTCCGTTCCACCTGAGTGGGAGATATTCAGCATAGAGCGGATCCGGGTCGATGGCGCTGAGTGCCGGGACTGGACGGCGCGTTGCGTGGATGGCGCGCCTCCCGGCCACGAATGGCGCATTGCCTTCCACGCCGGCGCCGCGCGGCCCATTGGCGCGGTGGCATCAATCGAGGTCAATTGCTGCCGGCGCTCCTCGGTTCTCGGCAGGGTGGCGCGCGGCGCCGGGTGCCGCTGGCGCTTGAATTCCCTGCTTGCGCTGGAACAGGCTGCGCTCGATGCGTCCGCACTGCGCGAGCTGATGGCGACCCAGGCCGTCGCCAATTCGCCCGCCGCCCTGGCAATGATTGCAGCGGTGCGTTCGCTCGCGGCCTGTCCCGCATTGCTCCATCCTGGCCGCGCGGCGCCTTTACAGGGGACTGAGTTTCGCCTGGGCGTTGACGACGCAGCATTCGCCGGAAGCAGCGTGCAGCTTTTCGCCCAAGTGATGGACCGCTTTTTCGGTGAATGCGCGCACATCGATACATTTACCCGGCTGGTCCTGATGTCGGCTGGCACCAGGGAGGAGCTGATCCGATGCAAAGCGAGGAATGGCGCGATAGTCCTGGAGTGAGCGCGGCGAGCGCCCAGTGCTACAATTTCTTCCAGTTGGCGGGCCTGGTGGAGAGGCCCGCCTGGCGCAATGGCACGTCGCTGGCCTTTCCAGCCAGCGACATCTTTACGCTTGAGGGAAGCGCCGTCACTCCCGCTTGCATCGGTTTGCTCGGAATGGCCGGCGCGCTGCCGTACTGTTATTCGGAAGCGATCGCTCGCAATGGCGGAGCGGCCGCACGCGAATTCATGGACTTGCTGTCGGCGCCGGCCATTGATGCCTTCTGCACCGCCTGGCGCGAAGGGCGGCCCGGACCGGCCGCGCTGCCCGGCCTGCCGCCGCAGCGCGGCCCGCTGCGGGCACGGGCGCTGGGCGAGCGGCTATCGCTGGCGCTTGGTGTTCCCGTGCGGATCGAGCAATTTGCCGGGCATTGGGAAAGCCTGCCGTCTGCCCAGCAAAGCGCCCTTGGCAGCGGCAATGCCCGCTGCGGCACAGGCGCCTTGCTTGGCGAGCGTTTGTGGCGGCTCGATGGTTCGGTGCGGGTCCATATAGGCCCGCTGGACGGTTTGGCCTTGCAGTCTTTTCTCCCGGGAGGCCAGGGAGCCCTGGAGCTGGCATCCCGGTGGAGAAACGCCCGGGGCGACGGCAACCTGCTGGCGGAAGCACGCATCCATGTGCTGCCTGGTGCACGCGCTGGCATGAGGCTTGGCGCCGGCGCCTGCCTGGGACACGACGCGCTGCTGACGGTGCGCGAGGCAGGAGAAAGGGATGACTTGCGCTACCGGCTTTGCTAGGATGGGCCACCCAATCCAGGAGGAGACAAGATGAAAAAGATGGTCTTGCTGGCGCTGGCCGCCTCAATCGCATGCAGCGGCGCGTTCGCTGCCCCCAGCAACGCGGAATTGAAACAGCAAGTCGCCGACACCGAACGCGCTTTCGCAGCGACAATGGCAAAGCGCGATCACCCGGCCTTTGTCAGCTTCCTCTCGGATGAAGCGGTATTCTTCAACGGCCCCAACGTCTTGCGCGGCAAGGAAGCGGTGGCTGCGGAATGGAAGCGGCGTTACGAAAAGCCCGAAGCGCCGTTCAGCTGGGAGCCTGACCAAGTGGAAGTGCTGGATTCCGGCGCCCTGGCGCATTCCTCCGGACCGGTGCGCGACCCGCAAGGCAAGGTCATTGCCCGCTTCAACTCCATCTGGCGCCAGGAAGCGCCGGGCAAATGGCGCATCGTGTTCGACAAGGGTGAGCGCATCTGCGACTGCGCCAAGCAGTAGTCAGGCCGATTCGGCGTGCTCCACCAGGAGCTGGACGCGGGTAACGCCGTTGTATTCGTTTGCATCGAGCCGGAAGGCGACGCGTGCCCGTTCGCCCAGGGCATCGGTGTGGCCGAACCAGATCGCATCGTAACGGACGCCGTTCTTCTCCAGCATCAGCTTGAGGTGGCGGTCTTTCAGGATGCGCTGGCTAAGCACGCGGAATTCATCGCAGAACACCGGCGGGGCAAAGCCCTGGCCCCAGACCTGGCCATCGAGCAGTTCGATGAACTGGGTGGTGTAACAGTTTTCTTCGAGCGGGCCGTCGGTCTCGATCACGCGTTCCAGCTGCGATTCGCTCAGCCAGGCCTGGCCGATGGCTTCGAAGGCGGCGCAGAAGTGTTCAAAGGCTTCAGCGCGCAGGCTCAGGCCCGCCGCCATGGCGTGGCCGCCGAATTTGTCGATCACGCCGGGCGCTCGCTTGGAGACCAGGTCCAGCGCATCGCGCAGGTGGAAACCGGGAATCGAGCGCCCGGAACCTTTGATCATGCCATCGCCGGCAGGGGCGAATGTGATCGTGGGCCGATAGAAGCGTTCTTTCAGCCGCGAGGCCACGATCCCGATCACTCCCTGGTGCCAGCTGTCGTCGTAGACGCATATGGTGCTGCGGTCGGCGGGCTGGAAATCGTCCAGGTGCAGCAGGGCCGTGTCCTGCATCTCGGCCTCGATCTCGCGCCGTTTCAGGTTGATGTCGTTCAGTTGCTGCGCCAGTTCCCAGGCGCGCGTTTCATCGTCGGTAATCAGGCATTCGATCCCCAGCGACATATCCTCCAGGCGGCCGGCGGCGTTCAGGCGCGGACCGATGGAGTAACCCAGGTCGATAGGCGAGGCGTTGCGCGCAGAGCGCCCCGCGACGCGGAACAGGGCGGCTACGCCCGGATGCATGTCGCCCCGCCGCATACGCTTCAGGCCCTGCGCAACGAGGATACGGTTGTTCGGGTCGAGCTTGACCACGTCGGCGACGGTGCCAAGGGCCACCAGGTCGAGCAGGCGATCGAGCTTGGGCTGGGTCAGGGCGTCGAATACACCGCGGCGGCGCAATTCGGCGCGCAGGGCCAGCAGCACATAGAACACGACGCCCACGCCGGCCAGGTGCTTGGACGGGAAACCGCAGGCCGGCTGGTTGGGATTCACGATCACGCGCGCGTCGGGCAAGGCGTCGCCCGGCAAGTGGTGGTCGGTCACCACAACGTCGATGCCGCGCCGTTTCGCTTCTTCCACGCCTTCAATGCTGGCAATGCCGTTATCGACCGTGATGATGATGTCGGGATCCTTCTCGCGGGCGGTCAGTTGCACGATTTCCAGCGTCAGGCCATAACCGTATTCAAAACGGTTGGGAACGATGAAGTCGACGTTGGCGCCCATGGAACGCAGCCCGCGCAGGGCGGTGGCGCAGGCGGTGGCGCCGTCGCAGTCATAGTCGGCCACGATCACCATGCGCTTGCCGGCGGCGATCGAATCGGCCAGGAATTCGGCGGCGCGATCGATGTGCAGCAAGCCTGTTGGCACGATCAGGGCGGCGAGTTCGCTGGAGAGTTCCGCCGGACTGTTCAAGCCGCGTGCGGCAAACAGGCGGGCCAGGACAGGGTGAATGCCGCCCTGGCGCAGCTTTTCAGCTTCCTGCGGCGGGCAGTGACGGATGGCGATACGGGTCATTGCGAAAGATTTTTCAGGTTCTGTGCGCGCCAGAATTTGCGCAGGGCGGACTTGCTGGTGCGGATTTCGGTCCAGCCTTCGCGGCCGGTCAGGATCAAGGTCAGTTCTCCGGTGCTGCCATCGCGCAGGGCGGCCAGCAAGGGGGCGAACCAGTCGGCTTCCAGTTGCTGCATGGCGCCAAGCCAGGCGCCCCAGTCGTTGCCCGCGCCCATCGGGATCAGGTGGGGCAGGACCAGGGTTCCCGCTTCGCCGGGCGCAGCTTGCTTGCCTGGGGGGCCCAGGGCGGCCAGCCAGGAAGGCGGCGCGCCAGCAGGTCCGGCTGCGGGCCAGCTGGCGACGGCAATAGAATGAGTGCTGGCTGGCTGCGAAGCGGGGACGCTTGCGCCGCCCCACATCCAGAACGAGTTCACCGGCGCCAGGCCGTGGTACTGGCGAGCCTCATTGACGGGATGCTCATGCCACAGCATCTGGATCTCATTTTGCAGCTTCTTGAAGGCCAGGGCGGTAGCGCCCTCCGGCATCCAGTCGGCGAGGTTGCTGCCCATTGCCGCGTCGGGGGAAGCGGTATCGAGGTCACGCCAGCTATCGGCCCGCATAAACCACGTGTTGGCATCGCCCCAAACCAGTTCGTCGAAAAACGGCTTGGCCAGGTCGAACAGGACGCGTGCATCGGCTTCGTCCAGCAGGAGGCGGCGCGAATCGGCCAGCACCAGGTGGTTGCGCGCCAGCTGGATGTGGACCGGATGGACGATGAACCAGTAGCCTTGCGCCGGGGCCAGCCCGAACCCCTGCATCACGGCCGCGGCAAGGCCGCCCAGCTCGCGTTCCAGCCATGCTTCATGCGGCAGGAGGCGCCCGTCTTCGGCCGGGGAATGCTTTTTTAGCAAGCTGTTGCGCGACAGGAGAGCGGCCAGGGCCGGGGCCTGCAGGTTGCGTGAAAGTTCCGGAGCCAGTTCGGCGGGCGGCAAGGCGAAAGGGAGGACGACGGTTGTGGAAGCCATGCGGCATTGTAGTGGAATCTCTTTATATGGCAAACTGCGGGCTTTACTGTGTCAATTTATTAAAAATGCCGTTTGAATGGCTGGTTGGCCTGCGCTACACGCGCGCAGGCAGGCGCAATGGGCGCAATAGCTTCATCTCCTTCATCTCCGCGATTTCGATGGCAGGCATCGGGCTTGGCGTCACCGCCCTGATTGTCGTGCTGTCCGTTTATAACGGTTTCCAGACGGTGGTGACCGAGCGCATGGTCTCGGTGCTGGGGCACGTGGAAGTCTACGAAGTGGGCGGGACGGGCCTGGCGGACTGGCATTCCGTCGCTGCCGAAGCTGCCCGCAATCCGCAGGTGAAAGGGGCAGCGCCCTTTATCGAGATGCAGGGCATGCTGGTGCATGGGGGCGATTATTTGCGCCCATCGATCGTGCGCGGCATCTTGCCGGGTGAAGAAACCAAGGTTTCCGAAATCGGCAAGCAGATGAAACAGGGCAGCCTCGATGCGCTGCAGCCGGGCGCATACAAGATCATCCTGGGCGCCGAACTGGCGCGCGAGCTGGAAGTGAAGATGGGCGACCGTATCGCGCTGGCTATGTCGCAGGGGAATTCGGCGACGAATATGGCGCCCCTGATGCGCTCCTTCACCGTGGCCGGCACGTTTGAGGCGGGCCACAATGAATTCGATTCCGGGCTGGCGCTGGTCAACCTGGAAGATGCCCAGCAAATCATCAATGCCGTCGGCCCGTTCGGGCTGCGCCTGCGCCTGCAGGATATGCAGAAGGCGCCCGAGGTGGCGGCCGAATTGCGCAATTCCCTGCCGGGCCGGCTGGTGGTGCGCGACTGGACCAGGCTCAATTCGACCTGGTTGGCCGTGGTGAAGTCGCAAAAGAACATGATGTTCATCATCCTGACCATGATCATTGCCGTGGCGGCCTTCAACCTGGTGGCGACGCTGGTGATGACGGTGACGGATAAACAGGCCGATATCGCCATCCTGCGCACCCTGGGCGCTTCGCCGTTTTCGATCATGAAGATTTTTGTCGTGCAGGGAGCGCTGGTGGGGGTGATCGGCACCGCAATCGGCGTCGCCTGCGGCGTACTGCTGGCGTGGAATGTCGGCTCGATCGTGGGCGGGATTGAAAGCCTGTTCGGCGTGCACTTCCTGTCGAAAGAGATCTATTTCATCAGCGCTGTGCCGTCGGACCTGCGCTGGGGCGACGTGGGCGTGATTGCGGCAACGTCCTTGCTGCTGGCATTTATTTCGACCCTTTATCCAAGCTGGCGGGCAGCCCGCGTGAAACCTGCGGAGGCCCTGCGTTATGAGTAAGAATTTGCCATTTGAGTGGATTGTCGGCCTGCGCTATACCCGGGCGGGCAAGCGCAGTGGCCGCAACAGCTTCATTTCCTTCATCTCGCTGATTTCCGTCGCCGGCATTGCGCTGGGTGTGGCGGCCATGATCATCATCCTGTCGGTGATGAACGGCTTCCGCAAGGATGTCACGGGCCGCATGCTGTCTGTCCTGGCGCACGTGGAAGTATTCGAGCGCGGCAGCAGCTTGCCAAACTGGCAGGAACTGGAGCGAAAGCTGCAGGCCAATCCCGAAGTGAAGGGCGCAGCGCCCTTTGTCCAGGTCGAGGCCATGCTGTCGCACGGCGGCGAGGCCCTGCGTCCGGCCGTCGTACGCGGCGTGTTGCCCGAGCAGGAGCCGAACGTTTCCGACCTGGTACGGACCACGCGCTATGGCAGCTTTAACGACTTGAAACCGGGGGAATACCGCATCGTGCTGGGCGTGGATGTGGCCCGCGCCTTGCAAGTGAACCTTGGCGACAAGGTGACCATGGTGCTGCCGCAGGGGACTGTAACCCCGGCCGGCATCGTGCCGCGCATGCGCACGTTCACGGTGGCCGGCGTATTCGTGGCCGGCTATCAGAAATTCGACGACAGCATGGTGTTCATCCACATTGAGGATGCCGAAAAGCTGTTGCGCCTTGATGGACCGGCCGGACTGCGCCTGCGCCTGGCCGATATGCAGCGGGCGCCGGAAGTGGCGGGCGAGCTGCAAAAGCTGGTTCCGAAGGAAATTACTGTACGGGATTGGTCAAAACTCAATGCGACCTGGTTCGCAGCGGTGCAAACTGAAAAACGCATGATGTTCGTCGTGCTGGCGCTGATCGTGGCGGTGGCGGCTTTCAACCTGGTGTCCACCCTGGTGATGACGGTGACGGACAAACAGGCTGATATCGCCATCCTGCGCACCATCGGCGCTTCGCCGCGGTCGATCCAGAAGATCTTTGTGATCCAGGGCGCGCTGGTCGGGCTGCTCGGCGCCTTGCTCGGTGTGGCAGGCGGCGTGCTGGTATCGCTGAACATCGACGTCATTGTTCCATTTATTGAAAACCTCTTGGGAGTGCAATTCTTGCCGAAGGATATTTACACAATTAGCTCGGTGCCATCGGACATGCATTGGTCCGATGTCGGCGTGATCGGCGTTGTGGCCGTGCTGCTGGCGTTCGTGGCGACGCTGTACCCAAGCCGCTGGGCCGCCAACGTCAAACCTGCGGAGGCGCTGCGCTATGAGTGATGTACTGAGCTGCCGCAACCTCGGCAAGACTTTCACCCAGGGCAATTACGTGGTGAAGGTGCTGGAAAAGATCGACCTGTCGGTGCAGCGCGGCGAGCGCGTGGCGATTGTCGGCGCGTCCGGTTCGGGCAAGTCGACGCTGCTGCACCTGCTGGGCGGGCTGGATACGCCGACTACCGGCAACGTGGTCCTGAAGGGCGAAGACTTCGCCAGGCTGAATGAGGCCGGGCGCGGCGACTTGCGTAACCGCGAACTGGGCTTCGTCTACCAGTTCCACCACCTGCTGCCCGAGTTTTCGGCGCTGGACAATGTGGCAATGCCGCTATTGATCCGGCGTGTCAAGCGCGCCGAGGCGGAGCGCCAGGCACAGGAAATGCTGGCGCGCGTGGGCCTGGCCAAGCGCGTGACCCACGTGCCGGGCGAATTGTCCGGCGGCGAAAGGCAGCGCGTGGCGCTGGCGCGTGCGCTGGTCACCCAGCCAGCCTGCGTGCTGGCAGACGAACCGACCGGCAACCTGGATCACGCGACCGCCGAGCAGGTGTTCGACTTGATGCTGGAGCTGTCGCGCACCCTGGGCACGGCCTTCATCATCGTGACCCACGATGCCAGCCTGGCCGAACGCTGCGACCGCATGCTGCGCCTGACCGACGAAGGCTTGAATCCTGCCTGAAAGGCGCACCATGTGGATCGATACCCATTGCCATCTCGATGCCCATGAATTCGGCGAGCGCTCGCTGGCGCTGGCGGCGCAGGCGCTGGCGCGCGGGGTGGGCATGGTGGTGATTCCGGCGGTTGATCGCGCCAATTTCCCGGTGGTGCGCGAACTGGCGCACCAGGCGCCGAACACCAGCTATGCATTGGGTATCCATCCGATCTATGTGCCGCATGCGGTGGAGGAGGACCTGGACGCAATGCGCACTGCGGTCGGGGAGGCCATGACCGATCCGCGCTTCGTGGCGATCGGCGAGATCGGGCTCGATTTCTTCATTCCAATGCTGTGCGAGCCGGAGATGCGCGAGAAGCAGGTGTATTTCCTGCGCGAGCAGCTGAAGATTGCACGCGATTTCGAACTGCCCGTCTTGTGCCATGTGCGCAAGTCGCAGGACCAGGTGCTGAAGCATGTGCGGCAGGTCGGTCCTGCGGGCGGTATCGCGCATGCCTTCAATGGCAGCTTCCAGCAGGCGCAGGCTTACATCGATGCCGGGTTCAAGCTGGGCTTCGGCGGCAACCTGACCTTCACGCGCGCGCTGCAGATCCGCCGCCTGGCGGCTGAACTTCCCCTTTCTTCCATCGTGGTGGAGACGGATGCGCCGGACATTGCGCCTTCATGGATTCATCCGGGCGTGAACACGCCGGCCGAGGTGGCGGGTATTGGCGAGGCCCTTGCAGGGTTGCGCGGCGAACAGCCTGAGCTTGTCGCCAGGACGACTACCGAAAATGCGCTGGATGTCATGCCGCGCTTGCGGGCCTTGATGGCCGCCTGAGCGGCAAAGCCGCCGGGGAGGGGAGATGCGCTGCGCAATCCTCGGCTTGATCGGCGGTGTGGCCTGGCTTCAGGTGCAGGCGGCGCTACCCGGCACCGGGCTGCAGCTCATCTGCGCAGTGGCTGCGGCGCTGGCCGCGCTGGTGGCCGCGCCGATCAGGCTTCCCGTGCTGTTCCTTCCTCATTTGATGCGCATAGCGCTGGCCGGCACGGCTGGCGCCCTGTCGAACGAACTGGCCAAGGCCGATGAGGGCCGGGACTTCGATGTCATCGGCACGGTCGACAGCATGCCGGGCCGGCTGGATGGCGCCATCCGCTTCAACTTCGCCGTCGAAACGCCTGCCGCCGTGCCTCCCTTGATTGTGCTCTCGTGGTATGCGGGAGCGCGGGCGGGCGGAGGCGCACCGCCGCCGGAATTGCTGCCCGGCGAACGCTGGCGCCTGCGCGTCAGGCTGCAGCGGCCACATGGCAATGCCAATCCTTACGGCTTCGATTACGAGGCGCTGCTGCTGGAGCAGGGCATCAGGGCGACAGGCTATGTACGCGCCGAGGGACGCAATGAACGCCTGGCCGGCTTCGTTCCGTCTCCGCACAATGCCGTGGAGCGCGCACGTTACGCGATACGCGAACGCATCGGCGCTGCGCTGCCGAATGCCCGGTACGGCGCTGTGATTGCCGCCCTGGTGGTGGGCGACCAGCGCGGCATTTCGCAGCAGGATTGGCAGGTGTTCAGCCGGACGGGGATTTCGCACCTGGTCTCGATCTCCGGCCTGCATATCACGATGATCGCGGGACTGGCGGCAGGACTGGCAGGGTGGCTCTGGCGGAAATCGTTCTTTGTCCCGGACTGGCAGTTGCCCTTGCTGCTGCCGGCGGCCCGGCTCGCGGCAATTGCCGGGATGCTTGCCGCCTGGGGGTATGTCGCCCTGGCCGGTTTCGGCGTGCCGGCACAGCGCACGCTCTACATGCTGGCAGTGGTGGCATTCGCGGTGTGGCTGGACCGCTTGTCGGCCATCTCGAACGTACTGGCGCTGGCGGCGGCCGTTGTCGTCATTCTTGATCCCTGGGCGGTCTTGTGGCCGGGATTCTGGCTGTCATTTGGCTGCGTCGCCGCGATCCTCTACGCAACCGTTGGCCGGATGGCGCGCATCGAGGCTGACGTGGCGGCGCCCGGCAGCGACTTCAATGGCGCGCGCGAAAGCGGCGATGGCTGGTGGTCTGGACGGGCAGCCAGGTTGCGCGAGAACTTGCGGCAGGCGGCCGTCACGCAGATGGCGGTGACGGTCGGGCTGGTCCCTTTGACGATGCTGATGTTTTCTCAGGTTTCCCTTGTGAGCCCGCTGGCGAACGCGGTAGCGATTCCGGTCGTCAGCCTGCTGGTGGCGCCGCTGGCACTGGTGGGCAGCGTCCTGCCCGCGCCGCTGGCGGCGCTGGTTCTCCAGTCAGCGCACTGGCTTCTGGCAGCCTTGCTGGATTGGCTGCAGTGGCTTTCGGCCCAGCCGCTGGCTGTCTGGTCCGCGCCCGCGCCGTCCTGGCCGATGTTTGTTTTCGCATTGGCTGGCACCGGCTGGGCGCTCGCCCCGCGCGGCTGGCCGATGCGCTGGCTTGGACTGGCTTGCTGGCTGCCGCTGCTCTCAGCAAAGCCGGAAAGTCCGCCGCCCGGCGCACTGCGGGCGATCGCCTTCGACGTAGGGCAGGGCATGGCGATGCTGATTGAGACCAGTACGCATCGCCTGCTTTACGACACAGGTCCCGCCTACAGCCCCGAGATCAATGGCGGCAACCGCGTCATCCTGCCGTATCTGCGGGCGCGCGGGATCAACGCGCTGGACGGGGTGATCGTCACCCACAGCGACAGCGATCACTCCGGCGGCGCGCTGGCCATCCTGCACGAGGTGCGCGCCGGCTGGGTGCTGTCCTCGCTGCCGGATGGTCATCCGATCGTTCGCGCCTCGCCAATGCATGCGCATTGTGTCGCCGGGCAGCAGTGGGAATGGGACGGTGTCCGCTTCGAAATGCTGCATCCAACGGCGTCCAGCTACGGTGAGCCGGAACTGAAGCCCAACGCGCGCGGCTGCACGCTGAAGATCAGTACAAAATCGGGCAGCATGCTGCTTCCGGCCGATATTGAGGCGCCGCAGGAGGCGGCGCTGGTCGCCTCCGTGCCCGAAAAACTGCGTGCCGAAATCCTGCTTGCGCCGCATCATGGGAGCGGCACCTCGTCCACGCCAGGCTTCCTCGCCGCCGTGCAGCCACGCGATGCATTGTTCCAGGTGGGCTACCGCAACCGCTACCACCATCCGCGCGGCGATGTGCTCGGGCGCTACCTTGAATTGGGCGCCGGCATCTGGCGGACAGACGAGTCAGGGGCCGTCAGCGTGGAAATCGGCGCCAGTCCCGGCTTGAGCGCCTACCGCCAACAGCATGCGCGCTATTGGTACGGCCGCTAAACACGCCAAAACAGAACACTTGCGACAGTGCTTTTGTTCCATTCCGGAGCACCTGCGCTTTCAGAAGCATGGCACGGACCTTGCAAACCAAAAGGGTGAACGTCCTTCGGACCTTCGCCACCAAACCTACATCAAGGAGACTGTCATGCAATGGAGTAACCCAGAGTTCATCGACTTCCGCTTCGGTTTTGAAATCACGCTGTACATCTTCAACCGTTAAACGGAAAAGGCCACCGGCAGCCTGCGGTGGCCAACCTGAATCATGAAGATCATCGTACTCGGCTCGGCGGCAGGCGGCGGCTATCCGCAATGGAATTGCAACTGCCGCAACTGCGACGGTTTTCGTACGGGACTTGTGCGCAGCCGCCCGCGCACCCAGTCTTCGATTGCGGTTTCGGCAAACGGCACTGACTGGCTATTAGTCAATGCGTCGCCTGACATCCTGGCCCAGGTGCGCGCCACGCCGGCGCTGCAGCCAGCGCGCAGGGTCCGCGACACGGGGATCGCCGCCGTGCTGCTGATGGATGCCCAGGTCGATCACGTCACCGGCTTGATGATGCTGCGGGAGGGGCCGGCGATCCCCTTGTACTGCAGCGAACCGGTGTGGCAGGACCTGCGGGCCGGCTTTCCCCTGGCACGCGTGCTGGAACACTATTGCGGCGTGCAATGGCATGAACTGCCGGTGCAGCAGGGCGATCGCACCGGCTTCACCGTACCCAGGATGGATGGCTTGCGCTTCACTGCCGTTCCCCTGGACAGCAAGGCGCCGCCATATTCGCCGCATCGCGAGGCGCCGGTTGCGGGAGACAATATCGGGCTGCTGGTGGAGGACCTTGCCAGCCGCAGGAAACTCTTCTACGCGCCCGGCCTGGGCTCGATCGCGCCGATGACGTCAGCTGCCATGCGCGAGGCGGACTGCCTGCTGGTCGACGGAACGTTCTGGACCGAGGATGAAATGATCGCCCTTGGCTTTTCCAGTAAGCCCGCCGCCGCCATGGGACACCTGCCACAGCATGGCCCCGGCGGAATGATCGAAGTCCTGGACGGGATGCCGGCCGGCCGCAAAATCCTCATCCACATCAACAACACCAACCCTGTCCTCGATGAAGACTCTGCCCAGCACGCAACGCTGCTAAGGCATGGCATCGAGCTGGCGCATGACGGCATGGAGATCGAACTATGAACATGATGTCACGACAGGAGGTCGGCTTCCAGCCGCGCTGGGATAAAGCGACCTTCGTAGACCAATTGATGGCAAACGAGAAGTACTACCATATTCACCACCCCTTCAACGTACGCATGCAGGACGGCAGCCTCACACCGGACCAGATCCGGGGCTGGGTGGCGAACCGGTTCTACTACCAGATTTCGATCCCGCAGAAGGACGCGGCCATCCTGGCCAACTGCCCGGACCGCGAAACGCGCCGGCGCTGGCTGCTGCGTATCCAGGACCATGATGGCTGCGACGGCAATGCCGGCGGCATCGAAGCCTGGACGCGCCTCGGCGAAGCCGTGGGCATTCCGCGCAGCGAGCTCTGGTCGCTGAAGCACGTGCTGCCCGGTGTGCGCTTTGCGGTGGATGCATACGTGAATTTTGCCCGCCAGGCGCCTTGGCAGGAGGGCGTCTGTTCATCGCTGACTGAATTGTTCGCTCCAAAGATCCACAAGGACAGGCTGGCGAGCTGGCCGAAGAATTACCCATGGATTGAAGCGGAAGGCTTGCATTACTTCCGCAGCCGCATTCCGCTGGCCCAGCGCGACGTGGAGCATGGCCTGCAGGTGACACTGGCCTATTTCCAGGGGCGCGAACAGCAGGAGCGCGCGCTCGAGATCCTGCGCTTCAAGCTGAATGTCCTGTGGTCGATGATGGACGCGATTGACCTGGCTTATGGAGGCGGCAATGAATGAGCAGCCAAGACTTTCGCGCATGTTCCGCCTGCAATGGGAGGAAGCGCAGGACGCTTATGTGCTCCTGTACCCGGAGGGCATGGTCAAGCTGAATACCAGCGCTGCGGAGATCATCAAGCTTTGCGACGGCCGGCGTGCGCTGGGCGAGATCGTGTCGCAGCTTGAACAAGCTTTCGCGACCAGCGGGCTGGCGCCGGCGGTGCGGGACTTTGTCGCCACCGCTCAGCAGCGAGGCTGGCTTGTCTAGCGCGGCCATCGGGCAGGCAGCAGCCGCTCCGGCGCCATCGGCAGCAGCGGTGGCGCCGCCCAAGTGGCTGCTGGCCGAGCTGACTTACCGCTGCCCGCTGCACTGCGTGTTCTGCTACAACCCGGTGGATTACGCGTCGCGGCCGAATGAGCTGGACACAGCGCAGTGGATCGATGTGCTGCGGCAGGGCCGCAAGCTGGGCGCGGTGCAGCTGGGCTTCTCCGGCGGAGAACCCTTGCTGCGGGATGACCTGGAGGATCTGGTGGCCGCGGGACGCCAGCTGGGTTACTACACGAACCTGATCACTTCGGGCATTGGTTTGACTGAACAGCGCCTGCGCCGCCTGACCGAAGCGGGCCTGGACCATATCCAGCTCTCGTTCCAGGATTCGAGCAGGGAGATGAATGATTTCCTGAGCAGTACCCGCACCTTCGAACTGAAGTCGCGCGTGGCCGCGCTGATCAAGCAATTCCATTACCCGATGGTGCTGAACGTGGTCCTGCACCGCTATAACCTCGATCATGTCGGCCGCATCATCGACATGGCGCTGGCGATGGGCGTGGAATACCTGGAGCTTGCCAACACCCAGTATTACGGCTGGGGGCTGGTGAACCGTGCGCAGCTCATGCCAACGGCGCAGCAGTTGCGCAAGGCCGAGGAGGTAGTCAACGAATACCGCGAACGCATCGGGAACCGGCTGCGGATACTGTTTGTGGTGCCGGACTACTTCGAATCACGGCCCAAGGCATGCATGAATGGCTGGGGGGCGGTATTCCTGGGCGTGGCCGCGGATGGCGCCGCCTTGCCGTGCCATGCCGCGCGCAGCATCCCAGGCTTGGCTTTCCCGGACGTGCGTGAAACGAGCCTGCACGATATCTGGTACGCGAGCGAAGCCTTTAACAAATTCCGCGGCGACGCCTGGATGAAGGATACCTGCCGCACTTGCGAGGACAAGGACAGGGATTTCGGCGGCTGCCGCTGCCAGGCCCTGGCGCTGACGGGGGATGCAGCCAATCCTGACCCTGTATGCGGGAAATCCGCTGCGCATGGCGAACTTAAGCAAGTCGTGGTCCATGCGCATCGTGCCCAGGCGGCCGGGGAGCTGAAGCCGCTCGTGTTCCGCAGCGATGCCAATTCGCGCCTGTTAAGCTGAACCGGGCGGCGGGAGACGCCGAGCTGCATAAGTTGTGTTTCTTTCATCATGGAAGCTGCAAATATGGTCGATAACGTCCTCAACTGGCATAATTAGAGGCTTTGCACGAAACACGTGTTGCCATAGCTTTTAGAATAAGTTGATGACAAAACCGAAAGTCCATTTCGCCCACGCGAACAGCTATCCCGCGGGTACCTATCGCCAATTCTTCGAGTACCTTGGCCGGGATTTTGATGTCCAGGCCCTCGACATGCACGGCCATAACCCGCGCTATCCCGTGGAAGACGGTTGGGCAAAACTGGTGGAGGAGCTGGTCGCCGAACTGGAAACCCGCTATCAGAAAGCGCCGGTAATCCTGGTCGGCCACTCCCTGGGCGGGATGCTCAGCCTGATGGTGGCCGCCCAGCGCCCGGACCTCGTGCGCTGCCTGGTCATGCTCGATTCGCCTGTGGTGGCTGGCTGGCGTGCCAGTTTCTGGCGCCTGTTCAAGAAAACCCGCCTGGCCGACCGCTATTCGCCGGCGCGCTTCTCGGTGAAGCGCCGCAACGTCTGGCCAAGCCACAAGGAAGCGATGCGCCACTTCGCCAGCAAGGAAGTCTTTGGCGCCTGGGCGCCCGGCGTATTGCAGGATTACCTGGAAAGCGGCCTGGAAGAACATCCCGAAGGCGTGCAGCTGCGCTTCCGCCGCGAGATCGAGACCGCCATCTACCGCAGCCTGCCGCACCATATCGGCCAGCTGGTAAAGGGACAGTTCCCGGTGCCGGTGGCTTATGTCGCGGGCGATAACTCGGTGGAAAACCGCCAGGCCGGCCTGGAACACACGCGTGCCCTGGTGGGCCGCAACTTCCGGATGATGCGCGGCTCGCACCTGTTCCCGATGGAGATGCCGCGCTATGCGGCCGAACTGACGCGCGATTTGATCGTCCAGATGCTGGGCGACCAGCTGCAGGCTTCGCAAGAGCCCCAGCGCCTGCGCGCCTGATGTAAAATCCGCACCATTATTTAAACCAGAAAGCCTCTGCGATGACGATTAAAAGCGATAAATGGATACGCCGCATGGCGGAACAACACGGCATGATCGAGCCTTACGAGCCGGGCCAGGTGCGCTCCGTGGACGGCCGCAAGGTGATTTCCTACGGCACCTCCTCCTACGGCTACGACATCCGTTGCGCCGACGAATTCAAGGTCTTCACCAACATCAACAGCACCATCGTCGACCCGAAGAATTTCGATTCGAACTCGTTCGTCGACGTGAAGAGCGACGTCTGCATCATCCCGCCGAATTCCTTCGCGCTGGCCCGTACCATCGAGTACTTCCGTATTCCTCGCAATGTGCTGACCGTTTGCCTGGGCAAATCGACCTATGCGCGTTGCGGCATCATCGTCAACGTGACCCCGTTCGAACCTGAGTGGGAAGGCTACGTGACCCTGGAATTCTCGAACACGACCCCGCTGCCGGCCAAGATCTATGCTGGCGAAGGCTGCGCCCAGGTGCTGTTCTTCGAAAGCGACGAGATCTGCGAAACCTCGTACAAAGACCGCAACGGCAAGTACCAGGGCCAGCACGGCGTGACCCTGCCTAAGGCTTAAGCTTCCGCCACAGGGAGCGCGAGCTCCACACAAAGTCCGCCGCCGGCACGATTGGCGGCGGCGATGCGGCCGCCGTGCTGCTGCACCACCTGCTGGGCGATTGCCAGGCCCAGTCCATGTCCGTCCACGTCTTTTTCCGTACTGCTGCCACGGTAGAAAGGCTGGAAAATCTTCCCCAAGTCTTCTTGCGCAATGCCAGGCCCGTGATCCATGACACGGATACGCATGTAGCGCGCGTCGCGTACGATTTCCACGTCGACCCTGCCGCCTGCAGGGCTGTGCTTGATGGCGTTGCGCACGACGTTTTCGATGGCGCGCGCCAGCAATTCGGGCTGGCCGGTGAGCTGGGCGTCAGCGCCTCCGCTGAAGGCGACTTCGCGGCCGTTGGTGGCGGCTTCGAACCTGGCGTCCTGCAGGATGTCCTCGAGCAGTTCGCCGAGGCTGAATTCCTGTTGCGGGGAGTCGAAGGCGCCAGCTTCGAGGCGCGATAAGGTGAGGAGCTCGCCCACCAGCTTGTCCATGCGTACGCTCTCGCGTTCGATGCGCTCCATCGAAGCGGCGGCCTTATCCGGCTGCTGGTGCGCCAGGCCGATGGCTGCCTGCAGGCGCGCCAGCGGCGAGCGCAACTCGTGCGAAACGTCGTGCAGCAGGTTCTTCTGGCCATCCAGCAAGGCGCGCAGGCGGGCGGTCATGCGGTCGAAATCGCGGCCCAAGGTGGTGAGTTCGTCGCCGCCGGCGCGCGGCTTGCCGCCGAAGCGGGGCGCCAGGTCGCCGCTGGCAGCAGCGTCGAAGGCTTGCCGCAACGCGCGGATCGGCCGCGCGAAATACCATGCCAGCAGGGCTGCAAAAAGAAGGCTAGCCAGTACGGCGGCCCCGATCGGGATATAGGGCGTCAGTGGACGGACGCGAGCCGGTGGACCGCCCGGGTCGCCGCGGCCGGGGCCCGGGCCAGGGCCCGCCTCCGGCGTGCCGCCAGGACCCGGAGGGCCAAAAGCCAGGCCGCCAGCGGCGGAGCGGGAGGCGGGAGGTGCGTCGGCCGGCGGCGGTCGATGGAAGTCCTGGCGCCGGAAGGCACGCGGGTCGAGGCCAGGAATTCCCGACCCTGCAAGCAGCGCGCGTGAGTCTGGCCCTTCGAGTTCACCCAGGTGCCGGCGCGAAGGCAGGAAGAGCAGATAGCGCTGCCCCTCGGGCGAGGTGACGTTGCGCACTCCGCGCGGATCGGCGCTTGCCAGCATTTTCTGCGCTTCCGACAGCATGCCGGGAGTGGTGATGCGTCCCAGGAGTTCCTTGCCGTCCTCACCGACCGCGTACACGCGATGGCGCGGCATATTTTCCAGCAGCTGGCGCAGGCCATCGGTTCCGCCGTAGGCCAGGGTCGCCGCCGCGGATTCGATCGATATTTCAGCCGGCGGTCCGGTCTCGATATCGGACGGGCGGGTCTCGGCGGCGGCGCGCGCCTTGAGCCAGACCGCACCGCCGATCGCGGCGGTAGCAGCCACCTGCGCCAGCAGGATCGACAAGAAAAATTTCCAGAACAATCGGCCCACGGCTTACTCCCGAAGCAGCTGGTAGCCCAGGCGGTATACGGTCTGCAGGCAGGAACGGCCATCTGAAATGGAACCGAGCTTGTGCCGCAAACTGCTCATATGGACGTCGATATTGCGGTCGAAGCGCGCCATTGGCCGTCCTAATCCCTGCTCGGACAGGACGTTCTTGCTGACAGGTTTACCGGCATTGCGCGCCAATACTTCCAGCAGGTTGAATTCGGTGCTGGTCAATTCCAGCGGGATGCCGTTCCAGGCAGCGCGGCGCTGCTCCGGCCACATGGACAGCTGGCCCACTACGAGTGGACCGCTGCCGTTGTCTGGCACCGCCTGGGTGCGGCGCAGGATGGCGCGGATGCGCGCGGTCAGTTCGCGCGGCGTGCATGGCTTGGTGACGTAATCATCCGCACCCAGCTCGAGGCCGACGATGCGGTCGGTATCGTCGCCGCGCGCAGTCAGCATCAGGATCGGCATCTGGCTCACTGCGCGGATACGGCGCAGCGTCTCAAGCCCGTTCATGCGCGGCATCATCACGTCGAGGACGGCAATGGCGTAGAGGCCGGTCAGGGCGCAGGCGGCGCCGCTTTCGCCATCGTGGGCGGCAGTGACGTCGAAGCCTTCCTGCACCAGGTATTCCTGGAACATGCCGACCAGTTCGACGTCGTCGTCAATCAATAGGACCTTGTTCATGGCGACCATGATAACAAATCAGCCGTGCCGGGCTGCTCCATCTTTACATGCTTTTACCCGCGACTTACGGCGCTTTACAGGGCGTAGCCAGAGAATGGAATCTCCTACCCATTACTGGAGATTGACAATGAATAAGAGCAGATTGATCCAGCTGCTGCTGGCGGCCGCCATGGCGCTGCCGCTGGCGGCAAGTGCGGAAGAAGGTGTGCCGACGGATGGAGATCGTCCACCATTCGGCGGGCCGCGCGGCGAAATGCCGGGTGCTCACCCGGGCCATCCTGGCCAATTCGGCACGTCAGGCATGCCATTCCTGCATGGAATCGAGCTGTCGGATAGCCAGGAAGACAAGTTTTTCCAACTGATGCACAGCCAGGCGCCTTATCTGCGCGAGCAGCAACGCGCCCATGAGAAGGCGATGCGCGCGCTCCATGAGATGCGCAATGCCGACAAGTTTGATGATGCTGCCGCGGCCAAACTGGCGCAGGCGGCGGCGCAGGCGCAGGCCAACCTGATGCTGGCCCATATCCGCACGCACCAGAAAGTGCTGGCCGTATTGACGCCTGAGCAGCGCAAGCAGTTGGATGAGCGTATGGCGGCGCGTCGCGAACGTGGAGGCCCGCATGAACGTTGATTCGATCTCCAGCAGCAGCTACGCCAGCCAGGTGTCTTCAGGCGGTTCCGGCAAGGCGGTCCAGGCGCCGCCTCCGCCACCGCCAGGACCGCCGCCGGGCGAGGGCGGCTTTGTCAGCGCCATCGGGTCTGCACTGGAGTCGTTGGGCGTGACCGACGTCTCCGCCGGCGACAAGGAAGGCGCTTCAGCGGCACTGGGCAGCTTCCTGCAGCAGTTGATGACGTCCCTGCACGAACAAGGCGAGGCAGGCGAGGCATCGGCTGACGGTGCGGGCGGCCCCGGCCGGCTGGCGCAGGACTTGAAAAGCCTGGTCTCATCGCTGCATGGCGACTCGGCGGACAGCGCTTCCGCATCGTCCTCGCTGGAGACTTCGTTTTCGTCCTTGCTTGATTCCCTCGGCGCCGACAGCAGCGATTCCAGGACCAAGCTTGAGAGCTTCCTGCAAACACTGGCGGACAAGCTGCCCCAGGCAGGCAGCAGCGGGAACCTGGTTAACACCACTGCCTGAAAGGAGAACGAATGGACGCACATGATCACAGCCTGGCAGCGGATCTCGAAGCTATGATGAACATGGGGAGTACGCGCCGGCGCTCGCTGCGCCTGCTGCTGGCCGGCGCGGCTTCTCTGCCGCTGCTTGGCTGCGGCGGCGGCTCGGACAGCAGCAGCGGCGAAAGCAGTAGCGGTACCACCGGCAGCGGCGGCAGTACCGGCAGCACGGCTACGAGCAGCAACTGCTCCGTTATCCCCGAGGAGACGGGCGGTCCATACCCGGGCGACGGCACAAACAGCAACGCCAGCGGCATCGTGAACGTGCTGACGCAATCTGGCGTTGTACGCAACGATATCCGCAGCAGTTTCAATGGTCCGACCGGCACTGCCGCCGGGATCCCCTTGACCATCAAGCTCAAGATCATCAACGCCAACAACGGCTGCGTGGCTGCCGGCAATTTCGCCGTCTACCTGTGGCACTGCGACAGGGATGGCCGCTACTCGCTGTACTCCAGCGGCGTGACGGACCAGAACTACCTGCGGGGCGTTCAGGAAGCCGATGCCGACGGCAACCTGTCCTTCACGACCATTTTCCCAGGCTGCTACGACGGCCGCATGCCTCACGTGCATTTCGAGGTCTACCGCAGCCTGGCGCAAAGCACAAGCGCCGGCAACCGCATCAAGACCTCGCAATTTACCTTCCCGATGGCGACTTTGAACGAAGTCTATGCAACATCCGGCTATAGCAGCTCGGCCACTAACCTGACGCATATCAGCTACGCCACGGACAACATCTTCAGCGACGGCTACTCGCTGCAGCTGGGGACAATGAGTGGCAATGTCGCAGACGGCTACATCGTCACGCTGACAGTCGCAATCGCGGCTTGAGCCCTTGCCCGAACGTTCGCGTTTGGGCACACTGTGCGCCTTGTGAATGCTCCGATATTCTCTTCGCTTAGTTGCCTTCGTCTATGGGGTGACATTGCTGGCTCAAGCTTTTGCAGAGGACGGGCGAGCAGGGTGGGGCCTATTTCTGCACTTGCGAGTCGGCTAGGGAGAAACCGAAATTCGTCGTACGAGGCGCATTGACCATCGTTTCGACAGCCAATGAAATCAGTCAATCGCAGGTCAAGGTCCGTAGAGTTGGCGCGAACTTCGTCATCGATCCATCCGGCATCAGCCGAGACTATTGCGGTGCCGGAGCTGAATGGCCGCGTACAATCGCGATTGAACCGGGCAAGAAGAAATGCAAGGTATCCCGCTGATGAGACGTTTTACGCTTAAATGAGCAGCTCTATGAAAAAGCGAGTAATAAAGCTGCCAGCAGCGACAGGAATTCGCTGCAAGGCGGCCATCAATGGAAATCACTTTTCCTGCCTTCCGGCACAAAAATTCGAGTCAAGCGCGGTGCGCCGAAGTCTCCCAATCGATGCCACGGGATTTGGAACCTAAAAAAACAAGGCCCGCAGCGGATCTGCATCCGGTGCGGGCCTTGTTTTTGCGTAACGCTTACTGCTTGACGCAATCCACGAAGTAGTCCTTGCGGCCATTGACCTCTCGCTTGACCAGGCCATGCACGTCGGTCTCAAAGCCAGGGAAGCGTTCGTTGAAGTCGCGTGCGAAGCGCAGGTAGTCGACGATGGTCTTGTTGAAGCGCTCGCCCGGGATCAGCAGCGGAATGCCCGGTGGGTAAGGCGTCAGCAGGATCGAGGTAATGCGGCCTTCCAGGTCGTCCAGCTGCACGCGTTCGATTTCGCGGTGCGCCATCTTGGCGAAAGCGTCCGACGGCTTCATCGCAGGCACCATGTCCGAGAGGTACATCTCGGTGGTCAGGCGCGCCACGTCATATGCCTTGTAGAAGTCGTGGATCTGCTGGCACAGGTCGCGCAGGCCCATTTGTTCGTAGCGCGGGTTGGCAGCCGAGAACTCCGGCAGGATGCGCCACATCGGGGCGTTCTTGTCGTAGTCGTCCTTGAACTGCTGCAGCGCGGTCAGCAGGGTGTTCCAGCGGCCCTTGGTAATGCCGATGGTGAACATGATGAAGAAGGAGTACAGGCCGCACTTTTCGACGATCACGCCGTGCTCCGCCAGGTACTTGGTCACGATCGAGGCCGGGATGCCGGTCTCGCCAAACTGGCCGTCCAGCGACAGGCCCGGGTTGACGATGGTGGCTTTGATCGGGTCGAGCATGTTGAAGCCCGGCTTGAGGTCGCCAAAACCGTGCCACTTCTTGCTGTCCTCAGTGAAGATCCAGTCTTCCTGCGAGCCGATGCCTTCTTCCGCGAAGCTGTCCGGACCCCAGACCTTGAACCACCAGTCCTGGCCCCATTCCTCGTCAATCTTCTTCATTGCGCGGCGGAAGTCCAGCGCTTCCAGGATGGATTCCTCCACCAGGGCGGTGCCGCCAGGCGCTTCCATCATGGCCGCAGCGACGTCGCAGGAGGCGATGATCGAGTACTGCGGCGACGTCGAGGTGTGCATCAGGTAGGCCTCGTTGAAGGCATCCTTGTCCAGCTTGACGGTCTCGGAGTCGCGTACCAGCACCTGCGAAGCTTGCGACAGGCCTGCCAGCAGCTTGTGAGTCGACTGGGTCGAGAAGATCATCGATTCTTTTGCGCGCGGGCGGTCCTTGCCGATCGCGTGCATGTTCTTGTAGAAGTCGTGGAAGGTGGCGTGCGGCAGCCAGGCTTCGTCGAAGTGCAGGGTGTCGATTTTCCCATCCAGCATTTCGCGCAGGGTTTCCACGTTATATACCACGCCGTCATAGGTCGACTGCGTGATGGTCAGGATGCGCGGCTTCTTGTTGACCGCAGCCTGGGCGAACGGGTTGTTGGCGATCTTGCGCTCGATGCTCTCCATGGTGAACTCTTCGAGCGGGATGGGGCCGATGATGCCGAGGTTATTCCGGGTCGGCATCAGGAACACAGGGATCGCGCCGCACATGATGATCGAGTGCAGGATGGATTTGTGACAGTTACGGTCAACCACGACGATATCGCCCGGCGCCACGGTCGAGTGCCACACCATCTTGTTGGAGGTGGAGGTGCCGTTGGTGACAAAGTAGGCGTGGTCGGCGTTGTAGATGCGGGCGGCATTGCGCTCCGACGCAGCGACCGGGCCGGTGTGGTCCAGCAGTTGGCCCAGTTCTTCCACCGCATTGCAGACGTCGGCGCGCAGCATGTTCTCGCCGAAGAACTGGTGGAACATCTGGCCGATCGGGGACTTCAGGAACGCCACGCCGCCGGAGTGGCCAGGGCAGTGCCAGGAGTAGGAGCCGTCGTTCGCGTAGTGCACCAGGGCGCGGAAGAAGGGCGGCGCCAGGCTGTCCAGATAGGACTTGGCTTCGCGGATGATGTGGCGCGCCACGAATTCCGGGGTGTCCTCGAACATGTGGATGAAGCCGTGCAGTTCGCGCAGGATATCGTTCGGGATGTGGCGCGAAGTGCGGGTCTCGCCGTACAGGTAGATCGGGATGTCCGCGTTCTTATAGCGGATTTCCTCGATAAAGGTGCGCAGGGAGGACAGTGCGAAATCGGTCTCCTCCGGACTGCCGGCGCCGAATTCTTCGTCGTCGATCGACAGGACGAAGGCCGAAGCGCGCGACTGCTGTTGGGCGAACTGGGACAGGTCGCCGTAGCTGGTCACACCAAGGACCTCCATGCCTTCCTTTTCCATCGCCGCTGCCAGGGCGCGAATACCCAGGCCGGACGTGTTCTCGGAACGGAAATCCTCGTCAATGATGACGATGGGGAAGCGGAATTTCATCGATGATCTCCAGGCGCGACCAAGCGCCTCAAAAAAATAAGACCGGGAGTATCGCAGATTTTGCGATCCCGGTGTTAAAAAAACCAAAACCGGTAAGCCGGTGTCAGACCCACAGGGTCAGACACCAGCCCTGCGGCAGCCGCGTAGACCGGTTTTAGAGTGCAGCCACCACGCCCAGCCCGATGCCTACAGCCGCCACCGCATAAGTGCCATACATCAGCCACTTACGATGGGTCAGCAGGGTAATCGCAGCCAGCGCGATGGCGATTTGCTCCGCCGTGGTGGCCAGCGCCCACTGGTGGTGCTTGTGCAGCGCGTGGTCCGATTCATGGTCCCATTCCGCCGACTTGGCTTCCCACTTCTCGGCATCCTGCTTGATCGCTTCCTTTTCTTCCTTATAGCGCGCCACGTCGGCCTTGTATTTCTCAGGATCGACGTTCGGCAGCGTCATGGCCAGTTCCGCCAGGTTCTGCTTGGCCGACTTGGACTGGTAATAGTTCCAGCGGTTGGCCGCTTCGGTCTTGGCAATGGCCGCATTGTTCTTGAACAGGGCCGCATCGTTCTGCGTAGCACCGCCCTGGTAGCCGAAGATTGCGCCCACCGTGGCCAGGATCGCCGTGGTTACTGCGATATTGCCGGAAAATTTATCGTTGCTGTGTGCTGCGTGTTCCACGGCGTGGTCGTGCGGGCCGTGGACGTGAAAACCGTGTCCGGACATGTTCTAGTTCCTGGTGTAGGTGATAAATGCGTAAGGCAGCCCGGCTGCCGAAACGTGTTCTTCCCGCGCCACTTCCTGCCATGCGCCCGCCGGCAGTTCGGGGAAGAAGGCATCGCATGCATAGTTTTGGGCGATGCGGGTAATTACAAGCTTGTCAACCAGGGACAGCGCTTGCTCGAAAATCTGCCCGCCGCCGATCACGAATGCCTCGTCCACGCCATCAACCATGGACAGCGACTCTTGCAGCGAAGCGGCACGCTCCACGCCTTCATGCCGCCATTCGGCGTTGCGGCTGATGACGATATTGCGGCGGTTAGGCAAAGGGCGGCCGATCGAGTCGAAGGTCTTGCGGCCCATGATAATCGGGTGGCCCGAAGTCAGGCGCTTGAAGTGCGCCAAGTCCTCCGGCAGGTGCCACGGCAGGGTGTTGTTGATGCCAATGCCATTACTGGCGTCCGTGGCAACGATGATGGTCAGATTTGTCATGGCCGACATTATATATCGGAGCACTTTGCAATCTGGTCACGTTGCGGAATTGCGCCATCGCAAGTTTTATTTGGCCCAGAACGGGCACTTGTGAAATTTCGAGAGTTTTGTCCGGGGTTGCCTGACGTATCGTACTTTCAGCGCGCTAGGAATTACTGCTGAGTAATTTCGATTGTAGGTTTCATAACGATACGGAGCAGGAGAACCCCCTGATGAAACACCCACTCAAGCATCCCAATGGGAATGCCGGGCGCGCTATTCTCGCCCTGGCCGACGGCACTCTTTTCGAGGGCGTCGCGATCGGCGCCAAGGGCGCCACGGCCGGCGAAGTTGTCTTCAATACGGCCATGAGCGGCTACCAGGAAATCCTGAGTGACCCAAGCTACAGCCGCCAGATTGTCACGCTGACTTACCCGCACATCGGCAACACCGGTGTCAACCGTGAAGACGTGGAAGCTTCGCGCATCCACGCCGCAGGGCTGGTGGTGAAGGACGTGCCTTTCCTGGCATCGAATTTCCGTTCCGAACAGGACTTGCAGTCCTGGCTGGCGGAGCAGGGCGTGGTGGCGATCGCGGGCATCGATACCCGCAAGCTGACGCGCATCCTGCGTGAAAAAGGCGCGCAGTCCGGCGCCATCGTTGCCGGCGCCTCGGCCGAGGAAGCGCTGCGCATGGCGCGCGAGTTCCCGGGCCTGGCCGGCATGGACCTGGCGCAAACCGTCAGCACCGCAGCACCTTACGAATGGACCGAAACGGAATGGATGCTGGGCCATGGCCATGGCCGCCAGTTGCAGCCCGGCTGTCACGTGGTGGCCTTCGACTTTGGCGTGAAGGCCAATATCCTGCGCATGCTGGCTCAGCGCGGCTGCCGCGTCACGGTGCTGCCGGCAAAGGCAGGCGCCGCCGCCGCACTGGCGCTGCGCCCGGACGGCGTCTTCCTGTCCAACGGGCCCGGCGATCCTCAACCCTGCGACTACGCGATCGAAGCAACCCGCGAACTGATTGAGCGCGGCGTGCCGACTTTCGGCATTTGCCTGGGCCACCAGATCATGGCGCTGGCTTCCGGCGCACGCACGCTGAAGATGAAGTTCGGCCACCACGGCGCCAACCATCCGGTGCAGGATGTGGAAACCGGCCGCGTGATGATCACCTCGCAGAATCACGGCTTTGCGGTCGATCCCGACTCGCTCCCGAATAACTGCGCAGTCACTCACATATCCCTGTTCGACGGCTCGCTGCAAGGTTTCCGCCGCACCGACAAGCCAGCCTTCTGCTTCCAGGGCCACCCGGAAGCATCGCCGGGCCCGCATGACCTGGCGCCGCTTTTCGACCGCTTCGTTGGCATGATGGAGACCGCGCGTCATGGCTAAGCGTACCGACATCCAGCGCATCCTGATCATCGGCGCCGGCCCGATCGTGATCGGCCAGGCCTGCGAATTCGATTACTCCGGCGCCCAAGCGTGCAAGGCACTGCGCGAAGAGGGCTACGAGGTGGTGCTGGTGAACAGCAACCCGGCTACCATCATGACCGACCCCGGCATGGCCGACGTCACCTATATCGAACCGGTCACCTGGGAAACGGTGGCGCGCATCATCGAGAAGGAACGTCCGCAAGCCGTCCTGCCGACCATGGGCGGCCAGACCGCCCTCAATTGCGCCCTGGACCTGCACCGTCATGGTGTGCTGGACGCCTTCAACGTCGAGCTGATCGGCGCCACGCCGGAAGCGATCGACCGCGCCGAGGACCGCGCCAAGTTCAAGGAAGCCATGGGGCGCATCGGCCTGGAATCCGCCCGTTCCAGCATCGCCCACACCATGGCCGAAGCCTGGCAGGCGCAGGAGAAGCTGGGCTTCCCGGTCATCATCCGCCCTTCGTTCACGATGGGCGGAAGCGGTGGCGGCATCGCCCGCAATGCCGATGAATTTACCGCCATCTGCCTGCGCGGCCTGGAACTGTCGCCCACTTCCGAATTGCTGATCGAAGAATCGCTGATCGGCTGGAAAGAGTTCGAGATGGAAGTGGTGCGCGACCGCAAGGATAACTGCATCATCGTTTGCTCGATTGAGAACCTGGACCCGATGGGCGTGCATACCGGCGACTCCATCACTGTCGCACCGGCCCAGACCCTGACGGACAAGGAATACCAGGTCATGCGCGACGCCGCGCTGGAAGTGCTGCGTGAAATCGGCGTGGACACCGGCGGCTCGAACGTGCAGTTCGCCGTCAATCCGGAAAACGGCCGCATGATCGTGATTGAAATGAATCCGCGCGTGTCGCGCTCCTCTGCGCTGGCGTCGAAGGCAACCGGCTTCCCGATTGCCCGCGTAGCCGCCAAGCTGGCGGTAGGCTTTACGCTGGATGAACTGCAGAACGACATTACCGGCGGCGCCACGCCGGCCTCCTTCGAACCCGCCATCGATTATGTGGTAACCAAGATCCCGCGCTTCGCTTTCGAAAAGTTCGCCGGCGCAAACGACCGCTTGACCACGCAAATGAAATCGGTGGGTGAGGTGATGGCCATGGGCCGCACCTTCCAGGAATCGTTCCAGAAAGCCTTGCGCGGCCTGGACGTCGGCGTGGACGGCTTGCAGCGCATCGCCACCGGCCGCGACGTGATCGAGCAGGAACTGCGCCTGCCGGGCCCGCAGCGCATCTGGTACGTTGGCGAAGCGTTTGCCCAAGGCATGTCGCTGGTTGAAGTGAACCGCCTGTCGCATATCGATCCCTGGTTCCTGGCCCAGATCCAGGACCTGGTGGAAGTGGAGGAATGGGTGGCCACGCAGCAGCTGGGCGGCTTCGACCGCCATGTGCTGCGCTGCCTGAAACAGCAAGGCTTCAGCGACCGCCGCCTGGCGCATCTGTTGGGGGTACATGAAGACGCGGTCCGGGCGCAGCGCCATGCGCAAGGCATCCGTCCGGTCTACAAGCGTGTCGACACCTGCGCCGGAGAATTCGCTTCGCACACCGCCTATATGTACTCGACCTACGACGAGGAATGCGAGGCGCAGCCGACCAATGCGCGCAAGATCATGGTGCTGGGCGGCGGCCCGAACCGGATCGGCCAGGGCATTGAGTTTGATTACTGCTGCGTGCATGCCGCGCTGGCAATGCGCGAAGACGGCTACGAGACCATCATGGTCAACTGCAATCCTGAGACAGTGTCGACCGACTACGACACGTCCGACCGCCTGTATTTCGAGTCGCTGACGCTGGAAGACGTGCTGGAAATCGTCGCCCTGGAAAATCCGGAAGGCGTGATCGTGCAGTATGGCGGCCAGACCCCTCTCAAGCTGGCATTGGCGCTGGAAGCCAACGGCGTGCCCGTCATCGGCACTTCGCCCGACATGATCGATGCCGCAGAAGACCGCGAACGGTTCCAGAAGCTGCTGTTCGAGCTCGATTTGCGCCAGCCATCCAACCGCACCGCCCGCACCGAGCTGGAAGCCGTCGCCATGGCGGAGGAAATCGGCTATCCGCTGGTGGTGCGGCCGTCTTATGTGCTGGGCGGACGGGCCATGGAAATCGTCCACGAAAGGGCCGACCTCGAGCGCTATATGCGCGAAGCGGTGAAGGTCTCGCACGATTCGCCGGTGCTGCTGGACCGCTTCCTGAACGACGCGATTGAAGTCGATGTCGACTGCGTGAGCGACGGCGTGGACGTGGTGATCGGTGGCGTCATGGAGCACGTGGAGCAGGCCGGGATCCACTCCGGCGATTCCGCCTGTAGCCTCCCGCCATATTCGCTGGCCGACAGCACGGTGGCCGAAATCAAGCGCCAGACAGTGCGGCTGGCGCGCGGCCTTGACGTGGTGGGCCTGATGAACGTGCAGTTTGCCGTGCAGCGCCAGAAGGCCGACGGCCGCATGGTGGACCGGATCTTTGTGCTGGAAGTGAATCCGCGCGCCTCGCGCACCGTCCCCTTCGTCTCCAAGGCAACCGGCATCCAGCTGGCCAAAGTAGCCGCGCGCTGCATGGCCGGCCGTTCGCTGGCAGCGCAGGGCGTGGTGCAGGAAGTGATTCCGCCTTATTACAGCGTCAAGGAGTCCGTATTGCCGTTTGCGAAGTTCCCTGGGGTCGACACGATCCTTGGGCCGGAAATGAAATCCACCGGTGAGGTCATGGGTACCGGTCCGACCTTCGGCGAGGCTTTCCTGAAGGCGGAGCTGGGCGCCGGCGTGCGCATTCCCGAGCAAGGCCACGTGTACATGCGGGTGCGCAAGGCCGACCAGGCGCGCGCCGTAGCACTGGCGCGCGAACTGGCCGACGCCGGGTATTCCCTGTGCGCCAGCGAAGTGACGGCGGCCGTGCTGGAAGCGGGCGAAGTACCCGTCAACACGATTGAAGACGAAACCCTGCTTGGCTTGCTGGCCCTGCGCGAAATCGCCATGGCCGTAGTCACGGTCGACGAAAAGCGCAGCGCCATCGCCGCCACCCGCAGCCTGCGTACCGCCGCCCTGTCCAGCGGCACGGTGATGTTCACCACCATCGCGGCGGCGGAAGCGGCGGCCGAAGCCCGCAAGCACTCCGGTTGCACGGCTGTGCGCTCGCTGCAGGAGCTGCATGCGCTGGCCGACAGCGAGCAGCGCCGGGCCCCTCCGCCGGCGCCTCGGCCCGTGCCGGGGGCGGTCGACCTCGCCGCGGCCGAGTGGAAAATGCCGGAGCGCCGCAGGGATGCGCGCCAGCGCGCCGTCGGCGTGGAGCCGCTCAAGGTCTTCATCCGCCAGCCCTTCACCGAATCGGACGAGCGCGAACAGCGCATGATCGGCGACATCATGCAGATGATCGACAGTGCCAATGGCCTGCCGCACGTCTTTGATTACCTGACCGGGTTGCAGGCGGAGAGCGCGGAAACCTTCCGTGCCTCCTTTGAACGCAGCCAGGGCTTGCCGTTCACACCGCAGAATTTCCGCCGCCATCGCCTTGCATTGCTGGACCAGGCCGACGTCATGGTCAACATTCGTGTCGGAATGAGTGAAAGCAGTGCATTTGAGTTGAGCTATCACATATTCAAAGGCCGCCGAACGCCTATCCTGTTCCTGGTATGGAAGGGCGCGCCGATCAAGACAACGCTGCTGCGTGAACTGGAAGACCTGGTCGACATTACCTATATCGAGTTCGACGAAGTATCAGAGTTGCGGGGCCGGTTGCATCAGTTTTTCAAATCGTTGGTAAAGGAGTAAGCGATGTTCAATAATTTTAAGATCAAAACCCTCTTGGTGGGCGTGCTAGGCCTGCTGATTGGCTTGCTGGCGATCATTGGCGGCCTGGGAATCCTGAGCGCTGAACGTTCGGTCGGGCTGGTCAAAGACGTTACCGTCGCCAACCAGAAGAATATCGCGGAGCGCAACGCTATCCGTCTCGACATGGAAACCGGCCGCAGCCAGATCCTGCAGGCCTTGCAGCACAATCCCGAACTGGCCTGGAGCAAGCTGCATGACCACCCCCTGACCAATCACTTCAATATCGTCGACGACGTGACGGCGCGCGTGACCAAGCATTGGGAAGACTACCTGGCCAGCATCAAGTCGCCCGAGGAGCGCAAGCTGGCGGAGGAATGGTTCGCCAAGAGCGACGGGCTGGGCGTCGCGCATGTGCGCGCCGCCACCGCAGCCGTCAAGGAAAACCGCTGGGACGACGCCGAGACCGTTCTGATCAAGAAGGTCAACCCGTCCTACCGCGTGGGCGACGTCGCGCTCAAAGCGCTGGCTGACTACAGCGACAAGCGTATCCAGGATGATGCGGCCGCGGTCGCGTCGAGCCTGAGCCGCAACACCACCACCGTCACCGTTGTCCTGCTGGCCGGCCTTGCGCTGAGCGTGTTCGCCGGCCTGCTGCTGATGAAGGCCATTTCGGAACCTCTGGCCGAAGCGATGGCCGTCGCCCACCGCGTAGCCGATGGCGACCTGAAAGGCCAGGCCAGCGCGCACTCGGCCAATGAATTCGGCGAACTGCTGCGTGCCTTGGACAAGATGCGCGACAACCTGGCCGCCATCGTCGCCGAAGTGCGCAGCGGCAGCGATACCATCTCCAGCGCTTCCGGCCAGATCGCGGCCGGCAATATGGACCTGTCGCAGCGCACCGGCGAGCAGGCCGCTTCGCTCGAAGAGACTGCGTCGTCGATGGAAGAGCTTACCAGCACAGTGCGCCAGAACGCGGACAATGCGCGCCAGGCCAACCAGCTGGCCGTGTCGGCATCGAATGTGGCGACCAAGGGCGGCGAGGTGGTCGAACAGGTGGTGGAAACCATGGGCTCGATCAACGAATCGTCCAACAAGATCGTGGACATCATCGCCGTCATCGACGGCATCGCGTTCCAGACCAATATCCTGGCGCTGAACGCGGCGGTGGAAGCGGCACGCGCCGGCGAGCAAGGGCGCGGTTTCGCGGTGGTGGCCAGCGAGGTGCGCAACCTGGCGCAGCGCTCGGCCGCCGCCGCCAAGGAAATCAAGCAGCTGATCGACGATTCGGTCGGCAAGGTGGAAAGCGGCGCCAAGCTGGTAAACCAGGCTGGCGCCACGATGAAGGACATCGTGACGAGCATTCAGCGCGTGACCGATATCATGGGCGAAATCACCAGCGCCACCCAGGAGCAGACTGCCGGTCTTGAACAAATCCACCACGCCATTACGGAGATGGATACAATCACCCAGCAGAACGTGGCATTGGTCGAGGAAGCGGCGGCCGCATCGGGCGCCTTGCAGGACCAGGCAAGCAGCCTGTCGCGCGTCGTCAGCGTGTTCCAGATCGATAGCCAGGGCCGCACCGCGTCGGCCGCCGTGCAAGCCCGCGCCGTGATCCAGGCCGTGCGCAGCAAACCCGCCGTTCCGGCCAGGGTGGCCAAGCCGGCACTGCGCGAACCGAAAGCTCCCGCTGCGCGCAAGGTAGCCAACAGCCAGGTGGGGGATTGGGAAGAATTTTGATTTGAGGAGTGCGATTGGACCACAAAGATTTTGAACACCTGGTACGCCGCCTGGAGCTGGATTCGCATGCCAGCCCGGCTGCGTTCCGCCGCAAGGTCATTGCGATCAGCCTGTCGGCCTATCTTGTCTTGTTTGGCGCGCTGGGCGGCCTGGTCGCATCCTTCGTTTTGCTCATGCAGTGGGCTCTTGCATCGCACCGCGCCTTCGTCACCGTCAAAATCGGGCTGTTCGGACTCTTCCTCCTGCCGCTGATCTTCGTTGTTCTGCGCGTGATGTTCATGCGCCTTGACCGCCCGACCGGGCGTGCGCTGGCGCGGGAAGAGGCGCCCAAACTGTTCGATATCCTCGATAAACTGCACGCCAAATTGAAGGGGCCGCGCATTCATCATGTCCTGGTGACCGATGAATACAACGCCGCCATCTGCCAGCACGCCCGCTTCGGCATCTTCGGCGGCTATCGCAATTACCTCATGGTTGGCTTGCCCTACCTGCTCGGCGCCACTTCAAAGGAAATGCTTGGCACGCTGGCCCATGAATACGGCCATTTGTGCGGCAACCACGGCAAGCTGGCGACTTCGGTCTACCGCCAGCGCCGTTTGTTCGTCGAGATGTACCAGCATGTTGAGGAGAGCGCGGAAGACAATGTACTGAGCCGCGTGATGGCGGGCGCGCTGGGAAAATTCTTCCCTTATTACAGCGCCTACACCTTCGTTCTGGCGCGCCAGCAGGAGTATGAAGCCGATGCGATGGCGGTCGAAATGGCGGGACGGACTGCGCGTGCGAATGGACTGGTGCGGGTCCACTTGCTCGGTCCCTGGGTCTACCGTTCCTTCTGGCCCAAGATGTATGAAAATGCGGATCGCGCGGAACGTCCGCCATTCATGCCGTACGCCTCGATGCGCATGGCGTTCCGGGCGAACTATGATGATTGGGCCAACAAGGCGGCGCTGGATGCCGCGTGGGCCGTGCGCTCGGACGTGGACGACACGCATCCCTGCCTGCGTGAACGCCTCGACGCGATAGGGCTCGCGCCGTCCTTGCCTGAAGTGGTTGACCTGTGCTCCGCCGATGTGATGCTGGCTTCCGGAGTCGGCAAACAGTTGGAGGCGGAATTCGACAAGCAGTGGTGGGAGGCCAATGCGCGCGGCTGGCGTGAGCGGTATCGCCATGTCACCACCTCGCATGCGCGCATAGGCGCGCTGGCCGGGCAGCCGCTTGCCAAGCTCACGGTGGCCGACATGCAGGAACTGGCCTCGCTGCAGCTGGAATTCGGGACGCCTGATGCCGCCAAGCCGGTGCTGCAGGCCTTGTTGAAGCGTCCGGGCGGCCCGTTCCCGAAAGCGTCCTTGCTGTACGGGCGCGTGTTGCTGGCAGAAGGCAACCGCCAGGGCGTCGACCATCTGCGCGAGGCGGCGCTGAATGATCCGCGCCTGTTGAACGAAGCTGCACAGCGCGGCTACCACTACCTGCTGGAGAAGGAAGGGGAAGACTCCGCCAACCTGTGGTGGAGCAGTGTCGTCCCCGAAGAGGAAACGGCTTAAACGGCCATCGGCGCTGTCAGCGGCGCGTGGTGCTGGTAGCCTGCCAGCGTGAAGTCGGAAGGCTCGATCTTCTCCAGCCACTCCGGTTCATACTTGCCGGTTTCGGCGAACGATGGCACGCGGCTGTTGATGATCAGCTGCGGCAGCGGCAGCGGTTCGCGCTTCAACTGTTCCTGCACCATTTCCATGTGATTCTCATAGATGTGCGCATCGCCTATGAAGTAGCTGAACCAGCGCGGCTTGTAGCCGGTCAGGCGCGCCACCAGGTGCAGCAGGGCCGCGCCTTCAGCGATATTGAACGGGGTGCCAAGACCGATATCGTTGCTGCGTACGTAGAGGCAGAGCGATATTTCGCGCGTGGTGGCGTTCGGGATGAACTGGTACAGCAGGTGGCATGCCGGCAGGGCCACCTGGTCCAGTACCGCAGGATTCCAGCCGTGGAACAGGATGCGGCGGCTCGATGGATTGTTGACGATGGTGTCCAGGCATTCGCGCAGCTGGTCGATGGCCTTGTACATCAACACCTTCTGCACGCCGTCTTCGACAAGCGGGGCCACCTGGCGGAAGCCATTGCGTTCCGCGTCCGCAATTTGCGCGGCGGCCGCGGCTTCGAGCACTTTGTAGCCTGGCCACTGGCGCCACTGCACGCCGTAGACCGGGCCCAGGTCGTCGGTCCCGGTGCGGTGCGGATTGGCCAGCCATTGCTGGTTTTCGTTGGCATTCTGGTCCCACACTTTGCAGCCCAGGGCGCGGAAATCGGCGGCGCTGCGAGAAGCGCGCAGGAAGGCGCACAGTTCCCCCACCACCGATTTGAAGGCCAGCTTCTTGGTGGTCACGGCGGGGAAACCGTCGTTCATGTCGAAGCGCATCATGGCGCCAGGCACGCTCAGGGTGCGGATGCCGGTACGGTTGTCCTGCCAGCTGCCTTGTTCCAGCACGGTGCTGATCAAATCCTTGTACTGCTTCATGCGTTTCTCCGTTTATCGTTTGTTGCCACGGCCGCCGGCCTTGGCGGCAGCTGCGCGGCCTGCCGCGCGAGCCGATGATTTTGCGCCGCGCGTTGCAGTGACGACGACCTTGCCGCCGCCTGCACCCGCGCCCGGGCCACTGCGGCCGCCGCCCGTGG
>NZ_WNKX01000033.1 GCF_009720745.1 Massilia eburnea
GCCGCGCCTGCCCCGGCGCCAGCCGCTCCAGCCGCAGCCGTTGCGGCCGAAGCCGTGGCGCCCACACTGGCCACGCTGCAGCCGCATGGCGACAGCAGCCGCCGCACCACCCACACCGTGGAACTGGACCTGATGCGCATGCATGAAGCCGGCCTGGTCACCGCCGCCGGCGGCCGCACCTCGCTGGTGGAAGACTTCCGCATCATCAAGCGCCCGCTGATCAAGCGTGCCTTCGGCGCCCGCAAGCCAGGCGACAACCCGGGCAACCTGATCATGATCACCAGTTCGCTGCCCGGCGAAGGCAAGACCTTCTGCTCGATCAACCTGGCGATGAGCATTGCCATGGAACTGGACCACACGGTGCTGCTGGTCGACGCCGACGTGGCGCGCCCGTCCGTGCTGCGCACGCTGGGACTGCCGGCCCAGCGCGGCCTGATGGACATCCTGCTGGACGACAAGCTCGACATGGCCGACGTCATGCTGCGCACCAATGTGAACACGCTGTCGATCCTGCCGGCCGGCACCAGCTCGCCGCGCGCGACCGAGCTGCTGGCCTCGCACATGATGAAGAACCTGGTGACCGAGATCGCGAACCGCTACCCGGACCGTATCGTGATCTTCGACTCGCCGCCGCTGCTGCTGACGTCGGAATCGCACGTGCTGGCCTCGAATATGGGCCAGATCGTGCTGGTGGTGGAATCGGAACGCACCACCCAGCACGCGGTCAAGGAGTCGCTGCGCCAGTTGGACGGTTTGAGCAACGTCAACCTGATCTACAACAAGTCGCGCGAATTCCCGGGTACCGAAACTTATGACTATCACTATGGCTAAGAGCCGCCGCCTGGCCCTGCTGCCACTGGCGGCGGGCCTGTGTGCGGCTTTTCCAGCCCATGCTGCATGGGATTTTTCACCGATGGCCACCGCCCGCGCCACGTATTCGGACAATATCGGACTGCAGTCCGACGAGAACGCCAAGAGCGGTTTCGTGCTGCAGCTGACGCCGGGCTTTGAGCTGGTCAACCATTCGCAGCGTTTCGATTTCAAGATGAGCTATATGCTCAACTTGTACCAGTATGCCGGCGGCCGCCCCAGCGGCACCCAGCGCCACAGCCAGGACCTGGACAGCGCGCTCAAGGCGCGCCTGGTGGAAGAGCTGCTGTATATGGATGCCCAGGCTTCCGTGCACCAGCAGGCGACGTCGGCTTTCGGCCCCCGGTCCGGCAACGGCTACGTCAGCAACAACCAGAATGAGGTGCGCACCATCCGCCTCAGCCCCTACCTGGTGCACCGCTTCGGCGCCTTCGCCAATGGCGAGCTGCGCTACACGCGCGACCGGGTCAGCAGCAACAACCTGGGCATGCGCAGCAGCGACGGCAACACCATCAGCGGCAGCCTGACCAGCGGGCCCGGCTTCCGCCGCTTCGGCTGGGATCTCAGCCTGGCGCGCGCCGTCTACAACGAAGACATCCCGGTCACCGGCGGCGGCGTGGATGCGCAAACGAGCAGTTCCAGGAACGCCAATGTCGGCTTGCGCTATGTCGCCACGCCGCAGCTGAACGTGGGCGTGTTCGGCGGCTATGACGACTATGAATTCAGCGGCCTGGGCGGCGCCCAGTCGGGCGCGGCCTACGGCGCCAACCTGGCGTGGACGCCGTCCGGGCGCACCTCGCTCGAAGCGTCGGCCGGCCACCGCTTCTATGGCCCAAGCTACAGCCTGAACCTGCAGCACCGCAGCCGCGCGACGGTCTGGAATGTACTGTATAGCGATGCGGTGAGCACCTCGCGCAGCCAGTTCCTGCTGCCGCAGGCCATCGATACCGCGTCCATGCTGGACCGGCTGTTCCGCGCCCAGATCAGCGACCCGCTGCTGCGCGCCGCTTTCGTGCAAGCCTATATCCAGAAGACCGGCTTGCCGCCGACGCTGGCCAACAGCGTCAATTTCCTGAGCAACCGCTATTCCCTTGTCAAGCAGCTCAATGCCTCGGTCGGCTGGCAATTGTCGCGCACCACCAGCACCTTCAGCCTGTACAAGAACAAGCGCGAAATGCTCTCCAGCCAGCAGGCCGACAGTGTCTTGCTGGGCAGCTCGCTGCTCTCGCTCAACGACAACACCGAGCAGACCGGCGCGCTGGTCTCGGTCAGCTACAAGCCCGGTGCGCAATCGGTGCTGACCCTGACCGGCAATGCCTCCAACGTCAAATCGCTGACCGACGACCGTACCGGCAAGCAGCGCGACGTACGCCTGAACCTGGCGCATACCTATAGCACGCGCCTGACCGGCAGCGTGGAACTGCGCCACGTCAAGGGCAATTCCGGCCTGGGCGGTCTGCGCTACACGGAAAATGCCGTGTCGGCGACGCTGTCATCCAAATTCTAAGCCGCAAGGTGTCTCATGTATGAAAGTTACTATGGGCTGAGCGACAAGCCCTTCCGCCTGCGGCCCGACCCGCACTTCTTCTACGGCAGCAAGGGCCACAAGCGGGCCATGGCTTACCTGGAATACGGCCTGTCGCAGGGCGAGGGCTTCATCGTCATCACTGGCGAGGTCGGGGCCGGCAAGACCACCCTGGTGCGCAACCTGTTCAACCAGATCGAGTCGGACAAGATCGTCACCTGCCACCTGGTCAATACCCACCTCGATTCGGACGACGTGCTGCGCGGCGTGGTGGGCGGCTTCGGCCTGCCTTGCGAAGACACGGCCAGCAAGACCACCTTGCTCGGGCGGCTGGAAGTCTTCCTGCGCCAGTGCGAGCAGGACGGCCGGCGCGCGCTGCTGGTGGTTGACGAAGCGCAGAACCTGACGCCCAAAGTGGTGGAAGAATTGCGCATGCTGTCCAATTTCCAGACCGACGACAAATCGCTGCTGCAGACTTTCCTGCTGGGGCAGCCGGAGTTCCGCGCCACCCTGCACAGCCCGGGCATGTCGCAGCTGCGCCAGCGCGTGATCGCGACCTACCACCTGGGTCCGATGGACAGCACGGAAAGCCAGGCCTATATCGAGCACCGCATGCGCACGGTGGGCTGGACCGGCAACCCGCACCTGACGCCGGCCGCCTATGCCGCCGTGTTCGAATACACCGGCGGCATCCCGCGCAAGACCAACCACTTGATGGACCGCCTCTTGCTGATGGGCTTCCTGGAAGAGATGACGGAATTTACCGATGCCGATGTCGACACCGTGATCCGCGACATCGCGCAGGAATTCCAGCCGCCGCCGCCCTCCGCCGATGCGGCGCCGGCCGAAGCGGGCCACAACGGCGCGGCACATGCGGGCCAGGAGCCGGACCTGATGTTCAGCAGCCAGTATCCGGCCGTGCTGGACGAGCGCATGATGCGCGTCGAAAAATCCCTGACGTCGGTGCTGTCGATCCTGAAGAAGATCGTGCGTTCGCCGTCGTCCTATAACATCCACCAGGACAGCAACGAATGAGCGCCTTCCGTATCCTGTGCGTGGTCGGCGCACGGCCGAATTTCATGAAGATGGCGCCGATCATGGCCGCCTTCGCCCAGCTCAAGCCGCAAGTGGAAGCGCTGCTGGTGCACACCGGCCAGCATTACGACGTGGCCATGAACCAGCAGTATTTCGACGCGCTCGGCATTCCGAGCCCGGACATCAACCTGGAAGTCGGCTCCGGCAGCCACGCCCAGCAAACCGCTGAAGTGATGAAGCGCTTCGAGCCGGCGATGGACGAGGTGCAGCCGGCTGCCGTGCTGGTGGTGGGCGACGTCAATTCCACCATCGCCTGCGCCCTGGTGGCCGCCAAGAAGGGCGTGCCGGTGATCCACGTGGAAGCGGGCCTGCGCAGCTTCGACCGCGCCATGCCGGAAGAAATCAACCGCCTGCTGACCGACCAGCTGTCGGACCTGCTGTTCACCACCGAGGAGAGCGGCGCCGAGAACCTGGCCAAGGAAGGCATTGGCGGCGAGCGTGTGCACTTCGTCGGCAACGTGATGATCGATACCCTGCGCGCCAACCTGGCGCGCGCCGTCCCGGCCGCCAGGATCGCCGCCGACGCGGGACGTCCCGACTTCAAGGCCGGCAAGGGCGAGTACGCCGTGCTGACCCTGCACCGGCCATCGAATGTGGACGACAAGGCCGTGCTGCAAGGCTTGCTGGAAACCGTCGCCAACATTTCCGCCAGCACCCCGGTGCTGTTCCCGGTGCACCCGCGCACCCGCGCCACGATCGAAAAATTCGGCCTGAGCCACCTGCTCGACCGCCCGGAAGTGCTGCTGTTGCCGCCCATGGGCTACCTGGAGATGCTGGGCCTGATGAAGGACGCGCGCGTGGTGCTGACCGATTCCGGCGGCATCCAGGAAGAGACGACGGCGCTGGGCACCCCGTGCATCACGCTGCGCAACAACACCGAGCGCCCGATCACAGTCGACGAAGGCACCAACACCATCGCCGGCAATGACCCGGCGCACATCATGGCAGCGTACAAGGCGCAGCTGGCCGGCGCCGGCAAGGCCGGCCGCATCCCGCATTTCTGGGATGGCCGCGCCGCCGAACGCATTGCCGCCATCGTGCTGGATTGGCTGAAGGCGCGGAGCTGAACATGGGAGCGGCAGTACGCAATGCGATGACCATCGATGTGGAAGACTACTTCCAGGTGTCGGCGTTCGCGCCGCACATCAGCCGCGAAAGCTGGCCGCAGCGCGAATGCCGCGTGGAAGCGAACATCGACCGCGTACTGCAACTGCTGGAAGCGGGCAACGCCAAGGGCACCTTCTTCACCCTGGGCTGGATCGCCGAGCGCTACCCCGAGATGGTCAGGCGCATCGTAGCGGGCGGGCACGAGCTGGCCAGCCACGGCTACGGGCACCTGCGCGCGTCGGACCAGTCGCGCGAGCAGTTCATGCAGGATATCTCCAGCAGCAAGAAGATCCTGGAAGACATCGGCGGCCAGCAGGTGAAAGGCTACCGCGCGCCGAGCTTCTCGATCGGCCCCGGCAACCTGTGGGCGCTGGATGCGCTGCAGGAGGCGGGCTACCAATACAGTTCCTCGATCTATCCGATTGCGCATGACCATTACGGCATGCCGGATGCGCCGCGCTTCGCCTTCCATCCGAATGGCGAGCAGGGTTTGCTGGAAGTGCCGATCACCACGGTGCGCATCGGCCAGCGCAACCTGCCGGCAGGCGGCGGCGGTTATTTCCGTTTGCTGCCCTATGCGCTGTCGCGCGCCATGATGCGGCGCGTGAACAGGGAAGACGGGCAGGCGGCGATTTTCTACTGCCACCCCTGGGAGCTGGATCCGGGCCAGCCACGGCCTGAGGGGCTGGGGCTGAAGACGCGCTTCCGGCATTACGTCAACCTGCACCGCATGGAGTCGCGCATCAGGGCCCTGACGCGCGATTTCGCGTGGGACCGCATGGACCGCATTTTCCTGGGGCAGCAATGACGTCGATTATTGAAGCTGCGGCCGAGCGCCGCGCGGCGCGGGCGAAGGCGGAAGCCGAAGCGGCGACTGCTTTGGCTGTCGCTGCCGGACACCCGGTAAACCTGGGTCAGACCCAAGGGTCTGACCCTCTGCACGCGGCCGCCGCCGACTTGGGTCAGACCCTTGGGTCTGACCCGGCCTTGCCGGGCTTCACGCCGCAGCCACTGGTGCAGCTGCTGGGAACCGGCGAAGAAGAACGCGCCCGCTGGGACGTCTTCGTCCAGACCTGCCCCGAAGCCACCTTCTTTCACCGCGCCGGCTGGCAGACCGTGCTCGAACAATGCTACGGCAAGCAAACCTGGTTCTTCTACGTGGAAGAAGGCGGCATGATCACCGGCGTGCTGCCGCTGGCGCGCATGCAAAGCCGCATGTTCGGCCACTACCTCGCCTCCTTGCCCTTCTGCGTCTACGGCGGCGTGGCAGCAAGCACCGACACCGCGCGCAAGCTGCTCGACCAGGCTGCCGAAGAACTGGCCGCCGCGCTGAACGTCGGCCACCTGGAATACCGCAACTACGCGCCCGTCCATCCCGGCGATCCGAAGTGGCAAGGCAAGGACCTGTACTACACCTTCCGCAAGGAGATCAGCGCCGACGACGAAGCCAATATGAACGCCATCCCGCGCAAACAGCGCGCCATGGTACGCAAGGGCATCAAGCTGGGCCTGGAGGGCGTAGTGGACGCCAACGTCGACCGCATGTTCACGGCCTACGCGCACAGCGTGCACCGCCTCGGCACGCCGGTGTTCCCGAAAAAATACTTCGCCATGCTGAAGGAAGTATTCAAGGATGACTGCGAAGTGCGCGTCATCCTGCAGGACGGCAAGCTGGTAGCGGGCGTGCTGAGTTTCTTCTTCCGCGATGAAGTGCTGCCGTATTACGGCGGCGGCATGGACCTCGCGCGCGAAGTGGCCGGCAACGATTTCATGTACTGGAACCTGATGCAGGCGTCCGCCGCCAAGGGTTACCGGATTTTCGACTTCGGCCGCAGCAAGAAGGGCACCGGCGCTTTCGACTTCAAGAAGAACTGGGGCTTCACCGCCCAGCCGATCCCTTACGAATACCAGTTGTTCGCCGCCGACACCATGCCGGATGTGAACCCGCTGAATCCGAAATTCCAGCTTTTCATCAAGCTGTGGAAAATGATGCCGGTGCCGCTGGCCAATGTGCTCGGCCCCTTCATCGTCAAGCATCTGGGGTAAATCGTGGAAGACCTGCTGTTACTGGTGCATCGCATGCCCTATCCGCCCAACAAGGGCGACAAGATCCGCTCCTGGCATCTGCTCAAGCACCTGGCGCAGCGCTACCGCGTGCACCTGGCGACGTTCGTCGACGATCCGGATGACTGGCAGCATGTGCCGGCGGTGCAGGCGGTTTGCGCCTCCAGCCGCTTCGAGCCGCTGGCGCCGCGCGCGGCGCGCGTGCGCAGCCTGGGCGCGGTGCTGCGCAACCGTTCCCTGTCCTACGACTATTACCGCAATGCGAAGCTGCAAACCTGGGTCGATGATGCCATGCGCCAGCACGGCATCCGCCGTATCGTGGTCTTCTCCTCGCCGATGGCGCAGTACGCAGAAGCCTGGCCGCAGGCGCGCCGTGTGATCGACTTCTGCGACGTCGATTCCGATAAATGGCGCCAGTACGCCGAGCGCAAGCCGTGGCCGGCAAGCCTGGTATTCGGCTATGAAGCGAGCCGCCTGCTGCGCTACGAGCGCCAGATTGCGACCAGCTTCGATGCATCGCTGTTCGTCTCGGCGCCGGAAGCGGAGCTGTTCAAGACCCTGGCCCCGGAAAGCGCCGCGCGCACCGGCTGGTTCAGCAACGGCGTCGACACGGCATTCTTCGCACCGGGCGACTTCGCCAATCCCCATGCGCCCGGTGAAAAAGCGCTGGTGTTCTGCGGCGCCATGGATTACTGGCCGAATATCGATGCCGTGCAATGGTTCGCCGCCGAAGTGCTGCCGGCCCTGCGTGCGCGCGATCCGGCCGTGCGCTTCGTGATCGTCGGCGCCCGCCCCACGGCCGAGGTGCAGGCGCTGGCCAGCCAGCCCGGCATCACCGTCACCGGCACCGTGCCCGATGTGCGGGCCTATGTAGCGCACGCCGCCTTGTCGGTGGCGCCGCTGCGCGTGGCGCGCGGCATCCAGAACAAGGTGCTGGAAGCGATGGCCATGGCGCGCCCGGTCCTGGTGACGCCGCAAGCGCTGGAAGGCATCGAGGCCGAAGTCGGCAGCGAACTGCTGCTGGCCGAAGACGCGCCGCAATGGATAGCGGCCGCGTCCAAGGCATTGGCCGGTCCGCCCGCCGCGCTGGAGGCGCTCGGGCAAGCTGCACGCGAGCGCGTGCTGTCGGCATACAGCTGGGACGCCCGGCTGGCGCCCTTGGACCGCATGATCGAAACCCAGGCTGCGCCAGCTTCTGCGCCAGCCCAAGCCCTGTGGACGACCGCATGAATACCCTACCATCCCCCGGACCTGCCGCGTCGGCAGCCGCCGCTCCCGTGCCGCAAGCAGGCGCGCGCAATGCATTGCTGGTAGCGCTGGTGATGCTGCTGCCGCTGCTGGTGTTCCATACAACGGCGCTGGAGCTGGCCGGCATCTGGCAGCGCTCCGAAACCTTCGCCCATGGTTTCCTGATCCTGCCGATCAGCCTGTGGCTGGTGTGGCGCCAGCGCGCCGCACTGGCGCCGCTGCCGCTTAAGCCCTGCTGGCCTGGGCTGCTGGCCCTGGCTGCGTGCGGCGCGGCATGGCTGCTGGCCGACCTGGTCGAAGTCGGCATTGTGCGCCAGTATGCGCTGGCGCTGATGCTGCCGCTGACCGTGCTGGCCGTGCTGGGCAAGCGCATTGCCGGCGCCCTGCTGTTCCCCTTGTTCTTCATCCTGTTTGCGGTGCCGGTGGGCGAGGGACTGATTCCGCCGCTGATCGACCTGACCGCCAACTTCACCATCGATGCGCTGCGCATGACGGGCATTCCGGTGCTGCGCGACGGCAACAGCTTCTCCATTCCCACCGGCACCTGGTCGGTGGTGGAAGCCTGCAGCGGCCTGCGCTACCTGATTTCTTCCATCACCCTGGGCTGCCTGTTCGCCTACCTGAGCTACCGCACCGCATGGCGCCGCGCCGCCTTTGTCCTGGCTTCGGTGCTGGTGCCGCTGGCGGCCAATGGCCTGCGCGCCTACATGATCGTGATGATGGGCCACCTGAGCGGCATGACCATGGCGGTCGGCGTCGACCACTTGATTTATGGCTGGGTATTCTTCGGCATCGTGATGCTGCTGCTGTTCTGGATCGGCAGCTTCTGGCGCGAAGACCAGCAGGCCGCTGCCGCTGCCGCCGCGGCGCTCGCCCAGCAGCCCCTGCCGGCGCGTTCCATGGCAGGCGTTGCGCTTGCGGTGCTGGCCGTGCTGGCAGTCTGGCCAGCATTGGCGGCACGGGTAGACCAGTCCAGCCCGCAGACCGCAGCGGTCAATCTGGCGCTGGCTTCGCCTGCACCGGCCGCTGAAGAATTCACGCGCTGGGAGCCGGACTTCGCGCCGGCGACGGCGACCCTGCGCCAGTCCTTCGGCGGCAAGCCGCCGGTCGGCGTCACCGTGTTGTTCTACCGCGATACCCCGGGCGGCCCCAAGCTGATCAGCTCCACCAACCGCATCGGCATGGACAAGGGCGAATACCGCGAAAACCGCAGCAGCCTGCGCGACGAAAGCTTTGCCGGCCGCCATACCGCGGTGCGCGAAGCCCTGCTCGGTGTCGAAGGGCGCCGCTTGCTGGTGTGGCAGTGGTACTGGGTCAACGGCAACATGACTAGCAGCAACTATGTTGGCAAATTGTTACAGGCGCAGGCGAAATTGACCCATGGCAGCGGTGATGGCGCCGCCGTGATGGTATTCTCGCCCTACGATGAAGACCCAGCTGTGGCGCGCAGTGCCATGCGCGCCTTCCTGGATAGCAACCTCAAGCCGCTGGACCAAGCCTTGGCCAGCACCCAGCGTCCCTGATTCCTTGCCATGAACGACATTCCCCTCATCGTCCACCTGACGTATACGCTTGATTTTGGCGGCATGGAGAACCTCATGGTCGAGCGCATCAATCGCATGCCGGCCGAGCGCTACCGCCACGCCATCGTCTGCCTGACGCGCAGCAACCCGGAATTCGTCAAGCGCATCAGCCGCCCCGGCGTGACGGTGCTGAGCCTGAACAAGCAGCCCGGCCTGTCGCTCGCCACCCATGGCGCACTGTGGCGCCTGCTGCGCGAGCTGCAGCCGACAGTCCTGCATAGCTATAACTTCTCCGCCATCGAATATGCGCCGGCGGCGCTGCTGGCCGGGGTGCCGGTGCGCGTCAATGGCGCCCACGGCCGCGACCACACCGACCCGGACGGCACCAACCGCAAGCACAATTTCCTGCGCCGCCTGATGCTGCCGTTCTATGACGTGTGCTATGCCAATTCGGCGGCCATGGAAAAATGGAACCGCGATGTGATCGGGGTGCCAAAGGACAAGAGCCGCATGCTGGCCAACGGCACCGACGCCGAGCGTTTCCGCGCCCGCCGCGAAGACGAGGCGCGCCCCTTCTTCAATAACGGCGAAGTGGTGATCGGCACCGTGGGCCGGGCGCAAGACGTGAAGGACCACGCCACCCTGGTGGACGCTTTCCTGCTGCTGCGCGAGCTGACGCCGCAGTACCGCGAGCGCCTGCGCCTGGCGATCGTCGGCGACGGCCCGCTGCTGCAGGCGCTGCGCGACAAGGTGGCTGCCGCCGGCGCCGCCGATGCGGTGTGGCTGCCGGGCGCGCGCAACGACGTGCCGGACATCCTGCGCAGCTTCGACATCTTCGCCATGTCCTCAATCGCCGAAGGCACGCCGGGCTCCGCGCTGGAAGCCATGGCCAGCGGCCTGCCGGTGGTCGGCACGCGCGTGGGCGGCATTCCCGAAGTGATCGACAATGGCATTACCGGCCAGCTGGTGCCGCCATCGAACGCGGCAGCCATGGCCTCCGCGCTCAAGCATTATGTGGAGGCCCCGGCGCTGGCGCGCCGCCACGGCCAGGCGGGCCGCGACAAGGTGCTGCGCAAGTACAGCATGCCGGCCATGGTGGCCGCCTACCAGGACATGTACGACAGCTTGTGCGAACGCAAGCTCAAAATCAGAAGGCCAGTACCATCATGTGCGGAATAACAGGGATCATGGATGCGCGCGGCGGGCGCGCGGTGGACGAGGCGCTGCTGCGCCGCATGAACGACACCCAGCACCATCGCGGGCCGGACGAGGGCGATACCTATATCGAACCGGGCATCGGCTTCGGCCACCGCCGCCTGTCGGTGATCGACATCGCCATGGGCCAGCAGCCGCTCGGCAACGAGGACGGCAGCGTCATGGTCTGCTACAACGGCGAGATCTATAACTACCGCGAACTGACCGCGGAGCTGAAAGAGCTGGGCCACACCTTCAAGACAAAGAGCGACACTGAAGTGATTGTGCACGCCTGGGAACAGTGGGGCGAGGACTGCGTACACCACTTCCGCGGCATGTTCGCCATCGGCCTGTGGGACCGCAACAAGCAGGTGATGTTCCTGGCGCGCGACCGCATGGGCGTGAAACCGCTGTACTACGCCATGACGCCGGACGGCTGGTTCGCCTTCAGCTCGGAACTGAAGGCGCTGCGCATGCACCCGTCGCTGCCGCGCGAGATCGATCCGCGTGCGGTGGAAGACTATTTCGCCTACGGCTATGTGCCGGAGCCGAAGACCATCTACAAAGGCGCGCTCAAGCTCTCGCCTGGCTTCCGCCTGACGCAGAAGGTCGGCGCGCCCCTGGCCCAGCCCGAACAGTTCTGGGACGTGCCGTTCAAGCTGCACCAGAAAATGACCGAGAGCGACGCCCAGGGCGAGCTGGTGGAGCGCCTGCGCGAGGCGGTGAAGATCCGCCTGGTGGCCGAAGTGCCGCTGGGCGCCTTCCTCTCCGGCGGCGTCGATTCCTCGGCCGTGGTGGCGATGATGGCCGGCGAATCCGACGGCCCGGTGCACACCTGCTCCATCGCTTTCAAGGACAAGGCTTTCGACGAATCGGAATACGCGCAGAAGGTGGCGCAGCAGTACAAGACCGACCACTTCGTGGAAACCGTCGACACCGACGACTACGGCCTGCTCGATACCCTGGCCGGCCTGTACGACGAGCCGTATGCCGACAGCTCCGCCATCCCGACCTACCGCGTGTGCGAGCTGGCGCGCAAGCGCGTCACGGTGGCGCTGTCGGGCGACGGCGGCGACGAAAACCTGGCCGGCTACCGCCGCTACCGCTATGCGATGGCGGAGGAAAGCGTGCGCGGCCGCATTCCGCTGGGCCTGCGCAAGCCGGTGTTCGGCACCCTGGGCCGGCTGTATCCGAAGGCCGACTGGGCGCCGCGCGTGTTCCGCGCCAAGACCACCTTCGAAGCATTGTCGCGCGACCTGGTGGAAGGCTATTTCCACGGCGTGTCGATCATGACCGACGCCATGCGCGCGCAGCTGTTCTCGGACAAGTTCCGCCAGCAGCTGCAAGGCTACCGCGCCATCGACGTGATGCGCGGCCATGCCGCCAACGCGCCGACCGACGACCCGCTGTCGATGATCCAGTACCTGGACATGAAGACCTACCTGCCGGGCGACATCCTGACCAAGGTGGACCGCGCTTCGATGGCGCACGCGCTGGAGGTGCGGGTGCCGCTGCTGGACCACAAGCTGGTGGAGTGGATCTCCGGCTTGCCGCCAGAGATGAAGCTGCGCGGCAGCGAGGGCAAATACATCTTCAAGAAATCGATGGAGAAGTACCTGCCGGAAGACATCCTGTACCGCAAGAAGCAAGGCTTCGCCGTGCCGCTGGCGGCCTGGTTCCGCGGCCCGCTGCGCGAGCGGGTGCAGCAAGCATTGCTGGGCCCTAACCTGGCCGCCACCGGTATCTTCAACCAGGACTTCCTGCGCCATATGGTGGAGCAGCACCTGAGCGGCCGGCGCGACTACAGCGCCCCGATCTGGACGGTGCTGATGTTCGAAGCTTTCCTGCGCAAGGAAATGGCGGCATGAGCATCCGCATCCTTCACGTCCTGGATCACTCGATCCCGCTGCACAGCGGCTATACCTTCCGCACGCGCTCCATCCTGCGCGAGCAGCGCGCGCTGGGCTGGCAGACTTTCCACATCACCGGGCCGAAACAGGGCAAGGTGGACGCGCTGCGCGAAACCGTGGACGGCCTGGAATTCTTCCGCACGCCGCCGGCCACGGGGTTGATGTCCAGGCTGCCGGTGCTGAACCAGGTGGCCGTGATTGACGCTTTGGCCGCGCGCCTGCTGGAGGTGGCGAAAGAGGTCAAGCCGGATGTGCTGCACGCCCATTCCCCGGCATTGAACGCGGTCGCCGCGCTGCGCGTGGGCCGCAAGCTGGGCATCCCGGTGGTGTACGAAATCCGCGCCTTCTGGGAAGACGCCGCGGTGGACCACGGCACCAGCAAGGAATGGGGCCTGCGCTACCGCATGACGCGCGCGCTGGAAACCTGGGCCCTGCAGCGGGTGGACTTCGCCACCACGATTTGCGAAGGCCTGCGTGCGGAAATCGCCGGTACGCGCGGCATCCCGGCCAGCAAGATCGAAGTCATCCCGAACGCGGTCGACATCGCCGATTTCTCGGTGGGCGGCCAGGCCGACCCGCAGCTGGCGGCCAGCCTTGGCCTGGACGGCAAGACGGTGCTGGGCTTCATCGGCTCCTTCTATGCCTACGAAGGCCTTGACCTGCTGCTCGATGCGGTACCGGCCATGCTGGCGAAACGCCCGGAACTGCGCGTGCTGCTGGTTGGCGGCGGTCCGCAGGAACAGGCCTTGCGCGCCCAGGCCGAACGCCTCGGCATCGCCGGCCAGGTGGTGTTCACCGGCCGCGTTCCGCACAGCGAAGTGCAGCGCTACTACGACCTGGTCGACGTGCTGTGCTACCCGCGCCACAAGATGCGCCTGACCGACCTGGTGACGCCGCTCAAGCCGCTGGAGGCCATGGCGCAAGGGCGCCTGATGGCGGCTTCCGATGTGGGCGGCCACAAGGAATTGATCGAGGATGGCCGCACCGGGGTGCTGTTCACCGCGGAGGATCCGCAGGCGCTGGCCGGCAAGGTGCTGGCGCTGCTGGACGCGCCGCACAAGTGGCAGGAATTCCGCCTGCAGGGGCGCCGCTTCGTGGAAACGGAGCGCAACTGGGCCGCCAGCGTGGCGCGCTACCGCCATGTCTACGGCAGCGTGCTTGGCGCCGGCGCCGCGCGCGACGCGGTGGCGGCATGAGGGACACGGGCATGGATGGCCAGTCCTGCGGCGGCGCAACCCACAACAGCCTGAAAATCGGGCTGGTGGGGCCGCTGCCGCCGCCTTCGGGCGGCATGGCCAACCAGACCTTGCAGCTGGCCTCGCTGCTGCGCAGTGAAGGCGTGGACGTGGAAACCATCCAGGTCAATGCTCCCTACAAGCCGGCCTGGGCGGCCAGGCTGAAAGGTGTACGTGCGCTGTTCCGCATGCTGCCCTACCTGGGTGCGCTGTGGTCGGCCGCCGGCCGCGTGCAGGTCTTCCATGTGATGGCCAACTCCGGCTGGTCCTGGCATTTGTTCGCGGCGCCGGCGATCTGGATCGCGCGCCTGCGCGGCAAGCCGGTGGTGATCAACTACCGGGGCGGCGAGGCCGATGCTTTCCTGTCGCGTTCGCGGCGCGCCGTGGGGGCCAGCCTGGCGCGCGCCGATGCGCTGATCGTGCCGTCCGGCTTCCTGGAAGCGGTGTTCGGCAAATACGGCTTTGCCGCGCGCGTGGTCCCCAACATCATCAACCTGGAGCGCTTCAGCCATGCGCCTGCCGCGGCGGGCGCGGGCCCGCGCCTGCTGGTGGCGCGCAACCTGGAGCCGATCTATGACAACGCCACGGCGCTGCGCGCCTTCGCCCTGGTGCGCGCGGTCCATCCGCTCGCCAGCCTGGTGATCGCCGGCTCCGGGCCGCAGCGCGCGGAGCTGGAAGCGCTGGCGCGCGAGCTGGGCGTGGCCGATGGCGTGACCTTCACCGGCCGCGTCGACAACCACGCCATGGCGCAGCTGTACCGCAACGCCGACATGATGCTGAACTGCAGCCTGGTCGACAATATGCCCAATTCCGTGCTGGAATCGCTGGCCTGCGGCGTACCGGTGGTCAGCACCAATGTCGGCGGCGTGCCCTATTTGGTGGAGGACGGCCGCACCGCGCTGCTGGTGCCGGCCGCCGCGCCCGAGCAGATGGCGCAAGCCGTGCTGCGCCTGTGCGCCGAGCCGGCGCTGGCCGCCAGCCTGCGCGAAGCCGGGCTGCGCCAGGTGCAGCAATATACCTGGCATAACGTGCGTCCGCGCCTGCTGGACGTCTATCGCAGCGTAATGAGCCCGACATGATGTACACCGCCCTCGTATCGAACCTGATCTTCCCGCTGCAGGAGCGCTTCAAGCAGCACCGCAGCGTGTCCGTGCGGCGCCAGATGGAGCAATCCCAGTACTGGCCCGAAGCGCGCCTGCGCGAGCTGCAGCTGGAGCGCCTGCGCAACCTGCTGCAGCGGGTGCAGGCCAAGGTGCCGTATTACCGCGACCTGTTCCGCGAACTGGGCTTCGAACCGCTGCGCGACCTGCAGTCGCTGGACGACCTGCGCCGCCTGCCGCTGACCGACAAGGCGACCATCCGCCAGGCCGGCGAACGCATGAAAGCCGAAGACGCAGTGGGCCTGGCGCGCTTCAACACCGGCGGCTCCAGCGGCGAGCCGCTGATTTTCTTCATCGGCAAGGAGCGCGTCAGCCATGACGTGGCGGCCAAGTGGCGCGCCACGCGCTGGTGGGGGGTGGATATCGGCGATCCCGAAATCGTTGTGTGGGGCTCGCCCATCGAACTGGGCGCGCAGGACCGCATGCGCGCCTGGCGCGACCGCGTGATGCGCACCCGCCTGCTGCCGGCCTTTGAAATGTCGGGCCCCAAGCTGGACGGCTTTGTCGACGCGATCCGTGCGCGCCGTCCGCGCATGCTGTTCGGCTATCCGTCGGCGCTGTCGCACATTGCGCGCCATGCGCGCGGCAAGGGCCAGCGCATGGACGACCTGGGCGTGAAGGTGGCTTTCGTCACCTCGGAACGCCTGTACGACGAGCAGCGGCAGCAGATCGAGCAGACGTTCGGCTGCCCGGTGGCCAACGGCTACGGCGGGCGCGACGCGGGCTTCATCGCCCACCAGTGCCCGGAGGGCGGCATGCACATCACGGCCGAAGACATCATCGTGGAAACCATCGGCGCCGACGGCCAGCCGGTGGCGCGCGGCACGCCGGGCGAGATCGTGGTGACCCACCTGGCCACCGGCGATTTCCCCTTCATCCGCTACCGCACCGGCGACGTCGGCGTACTCGGCACCGAACCATGCCGCTGCGGCCGCGGTTTGCCGCTGCTGAAGGAAATCCAGGGCCGCTCCACCGACTTCCTGGTGGCGCAGGACGGCACCGTGATGCACGGCCTGGCGCTGATCTACATCCTGCGCGACCTGCCGCAGGTAAAGGCTTTCAAGATTGTGCAGGAAAGCCTGCAGCACACCACCGTGCAGGTGGTACTGGAGGGCGCCCTGGATGATGCGCTGCGCGGCAAGATCGTGGCCGGGTTCCGCGCCCGCCTTGGCGCCGGCGTTGACGTCACGGTCGAACAGGTGGCGCAGATCGCGCCGGAAAAATCGGGCAAGTTCCGCTACGTAATCAGTAAGGTGGCAGCATGAGGGACGTAATCATTACGCTGATGGTGTTCGGCGCGCTGCCATTCATCTTCCGCAACCCGTCGTATGGCATGGCGGCCTGGATCTGGATTTCCGTCATGAACCCGCACATGCAGGGCTGGGGCTTTGCGCGCACCGCGCCGTACGCCGCCATCATCGCAGCGGTGACCATGCTGGCCATGCTGGTCAACCGAGAACGCTACCGTTTGCCGATGACCGGAGTGGTCATAACCTTCCTTGCCTTCGTGGCCTGGATGTCGGTCGGTACGCTGTTCGCCTTCTATCCAGGCATGGTGGGCGAGCAGTTGATCAAGGTACTGAAGATCATGGGCATGTCGCTGGTCGTGCTGATGCTGCTGAAGAAGCGCGAGCACGTCGACTGGCTGATCTGGACCGTGGTGCTGTCGCTCGGCTTCTATGGCGTGAAGGGCGGTATCTTCACCCTGGTCACGGGCGGCGCCTACCGCGTCTGGGGTCCCAGCGGCACCTTCATCGACGGCAATAACGAAGTCGCGCTGGCGCTGGTAATGTGCATTCCCCTCATGTACTACCTGATAGACCGGATCGAAAACAAGTGGGGCAAGCGCGCCATGCTGGCGTCGATCGGCCTGTGCGCCATTGCAGCGCTGGGCTCCTATTCGCGCGGCGCCGCGCTGGCCCTGGGCGCCATGCTGGTATTCATGTGGCTGAAGGGCAAGCACAAGATCAAATTGGGCCTGGTGCTGCTGATCGTGGTGCCGCTGGCGCTGGTCTTCATGCCGGAGCAATGGCATACCCGCCTCGATACCCTCAACAGTTACGAGCAGGATGCGTCGGCCATGGGCCGCATCAACGCCTGGAAGATGGCGTTCAACCTGGCCAATGACCGTCCCATGTTCGGCGGCAGTTTCGAGATCTACAACAGGGAAATATTCTCGCGCTATGCCCCGGTTCCTGACGACGTGCACGCGGCGCACTCGATTTATTTCCAGGTGCTGGGTGAACATGGCTGGGTGGGCTTTGGACTGTATCTTCTGCTCGGCTTCCTGACGTGGCGCGCCGGCAGCTGGGTGCTGAACCACGCGCGCTATGTGGACGAGTTGCAGTGGGCGTGCGATATGGTGCGCATGATCCAGGTGTCGCTGCTGGGATTCATGGTGGGCGGCGCCTTCCTTAGCCTGGCGTATTTCGACGTGCCGTATTACCTGATGGCGGCGCTGGTGGCGGTGCGCCTGCTGGTTGAAAAAGAGCTGGCGCAGCGCAGCGATAAGGCCGCGGTCAAGGAAGTAGCCGATGCGGTGGCTTGATGTCCTGGCCGGCCCGCTGGAGCGCCGCCTGCTGGACTGGCTGTCGCCGGGCGGCGCGCATGGCCTGTCGATCCTGATTTATCACCGCGTGCTGCCGCAGCCCGACCCGCTGTTCCCGGGCGAGGTGGACCGCATGGAATTCGACAAGCAGCTGGCGCTCCTGAAATCGCGCTTCACCGTCCTGCCGCTGCTGGAAGCGGTGCGCCTGGCGCGCGCCGGGCGCCTGCCGCCGCGCGCGGCCTGCATCACTTTCGACGACGGCTATGCCGACAACGCGGAAGTCGCGCTGCCGCTGCTGCAGCAGCATGGCCTGCACGCCACCTTCTTCATCGCCACCGGCTTCCTGAACGGCGGCCGCATGTGGAATGACAGCGTGATCGAAACCGTGCGCATGGCGCCGGCCGGCATGCTCGATGCGCGCCACCTGGGCCTGGGCAGCCATCCAGTCAACACGCTGGAAGAACGGCGCGCGGCGATCGGCGCCCTGATCGGCCAGCTCAAATACCTGCCGATGGCCGAGCGCCAGCAGCAGGTGGACCAATTGGCGCAACTGGCCGGCGGCCCCTTGCCGGACCGGCTGATGATGGATGACGAGCAGGTGCGCCAACTGCACCGCGCCGGCATGGGCATCGGCGGCCATACGCTCAACCACCCGATCCTGGCACGCTTGCCGGCTGAAGAGGCGCGTGCGGAAATCGCCGCCGGCAAGGCCTCGCTCGAACACATGATCGGGGCGCCAGTGACACTGTTCGCTTACCCGAACGGCAAACCGGGCACCGACTATCAGGCGGAACACGTCGAAATCGTGCGCGAGCTGGGTTTCGAGGCGGCGGTGTCGACTGCCTGGGGCGCCAGCCGCACGCCGGACTTTTTCCAGCTGCCGCGCTTTACGCCATGGGACCGTCAGCGCCGCAAATTCCTGTTGCGCCTGATGCGCAATCTGAGCACGCCTGCTGAAATCGTAGGAGCCGGACAATGAAACAGGAATCCGGGCGCTGGCCCGTTGCGGTATTTGCCCATAACGAAGAGGACTGCATAGAGGCTTGCGTGCGCAGCCTGCTGGACAACCGCCAGCCCGGCATTGCGCTGGAAGTGCATGTGCTGGCCAACGCCTGCAGCGACGGCACGGAAACCGTGGTGGCGCGCCTGGCCGCCAGCGAACCATCGGTGCGCCTGCATAGCATCAGCATCGGCGACAAAGCCAATGCCTGGAATGTGTACGTGCACGAGGTGGCGCCGGAGAGCGAGGTGCACTTCTTTATCGACGGCGACGTGCAGGCTTGCGCCGGCGCCTTGTTGCCGCTGGCGCAAGCGCTGGCGGCAGCGCCGCAGGCCAATGCCGCCGCCGCGCTGCCGGTATCGGGGCGGGCCATGGCGGAGACGCGGCGCCGCATGGTGAGCAACCGCGACCTGGCCGGCAACCTGTACGCGCTGAGCGGCGATTTCGTGCGGCGCCTGCGGGCGCAGCGGATCGCCATGCCGCGCGGCTTCATTGGCGAGGATAGCCTGGTGGGCGCCTTTGCCAAGTACGACCTGGACCCGGCGCGCGGCTGGGACGATAGCCGCATTGTGTCGTGCGAGGGGAGCGGCTTTGCCTTCGAATCGCTGTCGGCGCTGAAGCCGGCCGATTGGCGCCTCTACTGGAACCGCCGTATCCGCTACAGCATGCGCAAATTCCAGATGCAAGCCTTACGCCGCCAGGTGGAACGGCAGGGCTTCCATGCCATGCCGGTCGACGTACGTGAGCTGTACCGCGACCCGGCGGCCTGGACCGGCGGTCCGGCCGATCCGCTGTTCGATTTGCTGGCGCGGCGCCGTATTCGGAAAGCGTCGGCTCCGAAATAGAGGAAATCCGGGCCACGCCGCACGCTCTAGCCCTGGTCTTTTCTCAGCCGTGAAAGCAGGGCGGCGGTTTGCTCGTTCAGCGGCAGGCCATGGCGCCGCAGCAGCTGCACATGCAGCACCAGGTTTTCCAGCACCAGCTTGGCCGCCACCGCCAGTAAAGTCAGCCGGCGGTCCTCCTCGCTGAACCGTTCCATGGCGTCGGCCATTTCGCACAGGTGGTTGGCCACCAGTTCGCGCAACGCCTGTTCATCAAAAGGCAGGTCGGCGAAATCGATCGGGTCTTCCTGCTCTACTTCATGCATCAACAGCTCGAGTTCCTGCGGGGTGATACCCATGTGTGGCTCCGGTTATGCACACGGCTTAATTGTAGGCCAAAGCGCGCTAGAATAGCTTTCCCATGGCCCAGATCATCTTCACCCAGCAGCTGGCGCGCTTCCTGCCGGTTCCCACGCTCGAGACGGCAGCGGCCAGTTTGCGCGCCGCGCTGGACGGGGCTTTTGCCGCCAATCCGCGCCTGGGCGCCTACGTGCTGGACGAGCAGGGGCGCCTGCGCGCCAATGTGGTGGTGTTTATCGATGGCAAGCGCAGCGAGCTTGATGCGCCGCTGCGTCCTGATTCAAGGATCTACGTGCTGCAAGCCCTATCCGGAGGATGACATGGCAGACCGCGCTTATATTGCAACCCGCAAGGGCCTGTTCGAACTAGCCTGCCGCAATGGCGAATGGCAGCTGGATGACCGCAAATCCTTCTACGGCGACCCGGTATCCATGGTGCTGCATGATGCGCGCGATGGCGCCACCTATGCCTGCCTGAACCTGGGACACTTCGGCGCCAAGATGCACCGGCGCGACGCCGGCAGCCAGGAGTGGCAGGAAATCGCCGTGCCAGCCTATCCCGCCAAGCCGGCAGAGAGCAGCGACAAGATCGACTGGACTCTCAAGCAAATCTGGTCGCTGGAAGCGGGCGGCCCCGATCAACCCGGCGTGCTGTGGGCCGGCACCCTGCCTGGCGGCCTGTTCCGTTCCAGCGACCGCGGCGAAAGCTGGCAACTGGTGGCGTCGTTGTGGAACGTCCCCGAACGCACGCAATGGTTTGGCGGGGGCTACGACGTGCCGGGCATCCACAGCATTTGCGTCGACCCGCGCGACAGCAAGTCGGTGCTGGTGGGCGTCTCCTGCGGCGGGGCATGGCTGACGCGCGATGGCGGCGCCAGCTGGCAGCTGCGCACCAAGGGCATGGCGGCGCGCTACATGCCACCGGACATGCAGGATGTGGGCGCCGTGCAGGATCCGCACCGCATCGTGCGCTGCGCGGCCGAGCCGGACGTGCTGTGGTGCCAGCACCATAACGGCATCTGGCAGTCCCGCAACAACGCGGAGACCTGGGAAGAAGTGACGGCGCCGCTCTCCAGTTTCGGCTTTGCGGTGGCCGTGCATCCGCGCGACGGCAGGACTGCCTGGTTTGTGCCGGCCGTGGCCGACCAGCAGCGGGTGCCGCTGGAAGCGGCGCTGGCCGTCAACCGCACGGCCGATGGCGGCGCGAGTTTCAGCACCCTGCGCGGCGGACTGCCGCAAGAGCACTGCTACGACCTGGTGTACCGCCACGGACTGGCGGTGGCCGACGATGGCAAGACCCTGCTGATGGCCTCCACCACGGGCGGCTGCTGGCTCTCCACCAACAGCGGCGAGCACTGGCAAACCATTTCCACCACGCTGCCGCCGGTGTACGCCGTGCGCTTCGCTTAAATGCCGTAAAAGGCCAGGAACATGTCGACGGTGGAGGTGATGACCGCCTCCTGTTCCTGCGGCGTCAAAGGCGCCTTGCCCATGGCCACTTGCGGCCAGAGGGCGAATGATTTCAGCTGCCCTTGCAGCATGTGGGACATGAAGCCCGGGTCGCCGGCCTTCAGCACCTTGTCTTCCTGAGCCGCCCGCAGGAAGCTTGCCACGCCTTCTTCCTTTTTCCCCAGCTTGGTCATCATGTCGCCAGCGCGCTGCGGCGCGTGGATCGCTTCGGCGATCGCCACCCGCACCAGGTCGAGGAAGTACTCGTCGCGCAGCATGGCCATTTTCTGGCGCATCAATTCCATCAGCTGCGGCTTGAGCGGCTTGCCTTGCTGGTAGCCGATGGCGTTCAGGGCCGCGCTGCAATCCCACAGCTCTTGCAGGATCTGCTCGAACAGGTCGTCCTTGCTGGGGAAATGGTTGTAGACCGTGCGCTTGGAAACGCCAGCCGCGGCGGCAATGCGGTCCATGCTGGTGGCCTCGAAACCGCGCGCACGGAATTCGGCGATGGCGGCCGTGATGATGGCGGCGCGCTTGCGGTCGGTGAGTTTGTCGGGTTGGTTCATAAAGAATATTTTACACCGGGTAGTTTACTTTTCCCAAAACAGAAACTACACTGTGTAGTGTAATTCATCCACCTGGAGCCTGCTTGCCATGTCCTTCACCGCTACCGACACCCGTCCCGCCTACCGTAACGAAGCGCCCCGCAAGCAGCCTGGCTTCCTCAAGGCGTTGAAGATTTTCTGGGACTTCACATTCAATAAACCGGCCGATACCGTGCCGGACCAGGCATTGCCGGTGCAAGTGCTCACTCTGGCGCAATTGCTTGCTGCGCCAGAAAATACCCTGTACCGCCTGGGGCATTCGACCCTCCTGATGAAGCTCAATGGCGAGTTCTGGCTGACCGACCCGGTATTTTCCAAGCGCGCTTCGCCGGTGCAATGGGCCGGTCCGGCGCGCTTCCATGCGCCACCGATCGGCATCGCCGAACTGCCGCCGATCAAGGGTGTGATCCTGTCGCATAACCACTACGATCACCTCGATTACGCCGCGATCCGCCAGCTGGCGGACAAGACGGAACTCTTCCTCGCGCCGCTGGGCGTGGGCGACACCCTGGTGTCCTGGGGCGTGCCGGTGGACAAAGTCCGGCAGCTCGGCTGGTGGGAGTCGGTGTCTGCGGGCAGCCTGAAGCTGACCGCCACTCCGGCCCAGCATTTCTCAGGCCGCACCCTGTGGGACGGCAACAAGACGCTGTGGGCATCGTGGGTGATCGAAAGCGGCGGCCTGCGCGTGTTCTTCAGCGGTGACACCGGCTACTTCAAGGGCTTCAAGGAAATCGGCGACAAGTTCGGCCCCTTCGACCTGACCCTGATGGAAACCGGCGCCTATGACCCGAAATGGCCGGACATCCATATGCAGCCGAGGGAAACCATGCAGGCCCACATCGACTTGCGCGGCAAAGTGTTGCTGCCGATTCACAACGGCACCTTTGACCTGGCCATGCACAGCTGGGACGACCCGTTCGAGCAAATTACCGCCCTGGCCGCCGCCCGCGGCCAAACCCTGGCAACGCCGATGATCGGCGAAGCCCTCAATATCGCCCAGCCGCAGGCCACGGGCGCCTGGTGGAGGATGCCGTGAAACCGTACCAGCAATTCCTGAAGATGTGGTCTTTGCCCGATCCAGTGCCCTTGGCTCCGCAAAGCGATGGTGATACAGTCGGGAAATATTTGCTTCCTGATAATTGGCCTGATGCGTTCACCGAAATTCCTGCCCCTCACGCTGGCTTGCCTGCTCAGCCTTCCCACGTTTGCTGACGCTGCGACCGCCGGGAACCATGCGCTCGCCCAGCTGAGCTCCAAGGTCAACACATGCGCCAAGCCCGTCTGGCCAGCTGAGTCGCTGCGGCGCGGGGAGGAGGGCTCGGTCGTCCTGGCCTTCCTGATTAACCTGGATGGCAGGGTCGTCGAATCGAAAGTAGAGAAATCCAGCGGCCACCCACTGCTGGACCTGGCAGCGCAGGACGGACTTGCCAAATGCCTGTTCGCATCGCCCGAAACGATTGGCATGAGCGAACCGACGTGGACCAAGATGATGTATGTCTGGACCCTGGAAGGCGGTGAGACGCCTGAAGAGGCAAAGACTCGGCTGGAAGAAACACAGGCCCGCGCCGCTGCCGGTGACCGCGAAGCGCTTTACAAATTAAGCTGGCTCTATATTGCCGGTGACGAGACGGTCGAAAAGAACGTGCCTGAAGCGCTGAGTTTGTTGCGCAAGTCTGCAGAACTGGGATACGCGCAGGCGCAGGCGGCGCTGTCGATTGTGCTTGCGGCCGGTCGTTTCGTCGACAAGGATATGGCGCAAGCGATTGCGTGGGCAAAAAAATCTGCGGCGCAGGGAGAGTCTGGCGCGCAGGTAAACCTCGCCAGGATTCTGTTCGAAGCAGACGAAGAATTTCATGATGATGAGCTGATGTTCGACATGCTGGAAAAGGCGGTAGCGCAAGGCGACGCAGAAGGCAAAGACTTGCTCGGGATGCTGCTGATTCATGTCGATGACGGCGACAAGCAGCGCGGCCTTCGCTTGGTCATCGACGCGGCGGAAGCACAGGACCGCAGTGCGCAGTACGACCTCGCTTATCTCTATGAAAAAGGCGAACTGTTGCCCAAGGACCTTGCCAAAGCGCGCGCCTTGTACGAGCGTTCAGCCGCCGGCGGTTATGAACCGGCGAAGGATGCGCTCCTCAAGCTTCCACATTGATCAGCTTGCCGATTGTTTGGCCTAGCGTGTTCACGGTAGGCGGTTTGGGCAGCAGGCCGGCAGGGACGCGCTGTTCGATCGCATTGTCGAGGCGTGGCGTTTTAGGCGTGGGCGCGGCGGCGGCTTGGGCACGGGTGCTGTCCTGTTGGGATTTGGCCAGGGCCTGGTTGTCGAGTTGAAGCTGGGAGCGGCTGGCATCGAGGCGGTCTTCGTCCTGCGCGACCTGGTCGCGATCCTGCTGCACCTTGCGTTCGGCAGAGGCCACGGCAGTGTGCAGCGAATTGATGGAATTCAGGGAAACCACGAAGCAACCTTTCGTTGAGGCACCAACGTCAGGTTAGGCGAAAACATGTTCGAATGCTAGAGCTTCATGTGGTTTTGATAACGCGGCTAGCTTGTTTCCGGCTAACACGACAAAGCTCGCGGCCTGGCGGCCATGCTGATGGGCGAGCGTGGGCCGGCTTGAGGAAAGGCAAAAAAAGGGCGCCGCAGCCTTGGAAAATCCTGCGACGCCCGGAGGGGAACTACAAGGGAGGGTTACAACTCAACTGTCAGAAGCGGTAGGCCAGCGACAGCTCCCAGCTGCGGCCGAACAGTGGGCGGGCGTTGATCGGGCCGCTGCCGCCGGTGGTCAGGCGCGAGTTGCCTTCGGTCAGGCCGAGCTCGTTGGTGATGTTGTTGCCGCTCAGGCGGATCTCGATCTTCTCGCCGATGGTGAACAGTGCGCCCAGGTCCACAGTGTTATAGGAAGGCAGGTACTGCAGGTTGGCCTGGTCAGCCCAGCGGTCGCCCACATGGGTGTAGGTGCCGTACAGCTTGAGCGAATTGCCTTCGCCGAACGGGATGCGGTAAGTCGGCGTGAAGCGGTACTGCAGCTTCGGCTGGCGCTGCACCAGTTTGCCTTCGGTCAGCGGATTGTCCTTGTACTTGGAATCCTGCCAGTTGCCGGACAGGCTCAGCGACAGGTCGCGGATCGGGCGCACGGCCAGTTCCACTTCCACGCCATCGCCCTTGGAGCCGGACACGGAATTCAGGATGGTGCCATTGGACAGGATCTGCTGGAAAGCGATGCCTTCAAAGTCGGTGTGGAAGTAGTTGATGTAGGCGCTGTACAGCTGGCCGGCAGTCTTGAAGCCCACTTCGTATTGCTTGATCTTCGGCGTCGGCAGGAAGTTGCGGTCGTCGACCTTGGCCTGGGTGCCGGCATTGCGCAAGTCGTCGAAGGCGATGAAGGTGTGGCCCATATTGGCACGGGCAAACACGCTCATGTCCTTGGCCAGCTTGTAGTTGCCGCCCAGGGTGAAGCTGGTGGCGGAATCGGTGCGGTTGAGCGCCGTGTTGGAGCCGGTCGGCATCGAGGTATTGTTGTTGTACACGGTCAGCGGGTTGTTGTCCGTGTCGCCGGTAGCCAGGTTGGAGATGGTGGCATCGAGCTTCTGGCGCTCGCGGCGCACGCCGCCGTCGATCTTGATCTTGTCGTTGACCTTCCATTCGTTGGCAACGAAGAGTGCAGTATTGCTGCCGTCATAGGAAGCGATCGGCGCGTAGAACACGCTGCCATCGGTGCCGTTCTTGGAGACGATGACGCCGTTGTCCAGCGTCACATTGATCAGGCGGGCATTCGGAACGGCAGTCATCAGGTGGCTGTTACCGAGGTACCACACGTCATCCGACGAGTAATTGGCGAAGTAGCCGCCCACGGTCAGGGTGTTGTCCTGGATCCATTCCTTGCTGACGCGGATCTCGTCGGTGAAGGACTTCAGTTTCTTTTCTACTGCCCACAGGCCGGCCTGAACCACTTGCTGATTGGCCGCAACAGGGGTGCCGTCGAGGTAGGTCGCGGTGGCGGTAGTGCCGCCGTTGGTTGCCAGCGCGGCGCTGTTGTAGTCCGCCATGCTCAGCGGGTTGTTACCGGTGAACATGGCGATGGTATTGAGCTTGCCATCGAAGTGGTTGAACTTGTTGGACACGTTCCAGCCATTGAAGTTCTGGTCGAATTCCATGCCCAGTACGGTCGAATTCAGGCCGCGGCCATCGCCCAGGTCATAGTTCAGGGTCTTGCCTGGCGCTGCCTCGATGGTGAAGCGGCGCATTTCATTGCTCATCAGCGTACCCTTGAGCGGATCGAAGCCGGGGAATTCGCTGATGGTGTGGCCGCCATTGCTGGAGATCAGGGGAACGCCAGTGTAGAAGGCGTTCTTGTCATCGGTACGGCGCACATAGAAGGTGGCTTCGCCCTGGTCCAGCTTTTTGGTCAGGGTGGCGGTAATCTGGCCGCCGTCATCCGAAGGGAAGCCGGAATCGCGCACGCCATGGGTGTTGCGGTAGAAGCCACCGATAGTGCCGTACCAGCCGTCTGAGATCTTGCCGCCGTAGAAGACGTCAACGCGGCGCAGTTCGCCCGTGCCGGTGGTGAAGCGCACCGAGCCTTCCGGAGTATCCGTACCTTTTTTCAGGATGAAGTTCATCGTCGCGCCAGGCTGGCCGCTGGAGAAGATGGTGCTCGGTCCACCACGCAGCACTTCAACGCGCTCGATGGTGTCATCCAGGCGGAAGGCGGAAGAGCCTTCGAAGAAGGACAGGGTCGAGACCGGGTACAGCGGGTTGCCCTGCATTTGCACCGAGACGAACGGCGAGTCGGAGCCGGAAGGGAAGCCGCGCACCTGGATATTGGCGCCCGACTGGCCGCCGGTCGATTCGGCAAAAGCGCCCGGCACCAGCTTCATGACGTCGGCGGTGCTGATCGGGGCGGCTTGTTTCAGCTGTTCTTCCGAGGCGGTGGTGATGGAGAAGGCGGAGTCCAGCTTGCGCACGCCGCGCGCGGAGGCGACGCCGGTCACGACAACCTGCTGGATTTCTTTCTGTACAGCGTCGCTTGGCGCAGCGGCTGGCGCGGCTTCCTGTCCAGCGGCCTGGGCCTGGCCGATCAGGGTCAGTACAGCGATGGAGATGGACGACAACAGGAACTTCCGATGGTTTTTCATACTGTCTCTTCTTTCGTTTTATGGTGATTCGGCTTCCAAGGCCTGACCATTGAAACAAGAAATGATATCGATGTCAATCTAAATGTTATCGATGTCATTTTGTTGTTGCGCCGTTTGGAAATCTGTCATAATGCCCCGCATGGCTGTCAATAAAACTATGGAAGACCTCGCCAAGCTGGCAGGGGTTTCGAAAATTACCGTGTCGCGCGCCCTGCGTGGCAGTCCCCTCGTGACGGAAGAAACGCGGGAGAAAGTGCGCCAGATCGCGGAAGCCCAGGGCTACCGCCTGAACGTGAGCGCACGCAACCTGCGCATGGGGCGTTCGTATTCGGTGGCGGTTGTGGTGGAAATGACACCCGAGAAGGGTCGGCCCATGTCCGACCCCTACCCGCTGGAACTGTTGGGCGGGATCACGCAGGAGCTGACGACGGCCGGCTACAGCGTGGTGCTGACCTCGCGCCAGCTGCTCGATACGGCCCCGGTGCAAGGCGCCGACGGCTTGATCCTGCTGGGCCAGGGTTCGCATGGCGAAGCGGTCACTGCGCTCAAAAAGCGCAGCCAGCCGCTGGTGGTGTGGGGCGCGCCGGAAGCGGGCGCGGACACCGTAGTGGTCGGCAGTGACAACCGCAAGGGCGGCGCCAGCGTCGCCCAGCGCTTCATCGACCTGGGGCGCAAGAAGGTGTTGTTCCTCGGCGACGTGGACCATGCCGAGGTGCAGGAACGCTGCGCAGGCTTTATCGATGCGCTGGGAGGGCAGGGCAGTGTGCACATCATGCGGCCGAAGGCATTCACTTTCGAGGCCGGCTTTGATTGTGTGGATTCCCTGCTGAAGAAGAAGGGCTTGTCGTTCGACGGCGTGTTTGCCGCCAGCGACTTGCTGGCGATGGGCGCGATCCGCGCGCTGGCCGAGCGCGACGTGCGCGTGCCGGAGCAGGTGTCGGTCATTGGCTACGACGATACGCCGGGCGCCGTGAGTTTCGTGCCGCCGCTGTCCAGCGTGCACCAGTACTTGCGCGATGGCGGCGTGCTGTTGGCTAAGAAGATGCTGGATTTGCTGGAGGGGCGCCCAGTAGCTTCCGAAACCCTGCCGACCGCCTTGATCGTACGACATACTTAAAAAATTTTTTATACCGAATCCAAACCGGTTTGAATGAAAAAGAAGGATGAAGATGCAGCACACTTACCCTCTCGACGCCTGGTGTATCCGCGAAACATCCTTCGATGCGGCGTCGAATTTCCTGGATGAGACACTGTTCGCGCTGGGCAATGGCTATATCGGCCTGCGCGGCACGCCGGAAGAAGGCTATGCCGGCCCGGCCGGCACCTCGCTCGATGGCAGCTACCTGAACGGCTTCTACGAATCGGAGCCGATCCAGTATCCCGAAAACGCTTTTGGCCTGGCGCGCAATAACCAGTTCATGCTGAACGTGCCGAATGCAAAGGGCATCGCACTGTGGCTGGGCGACGAGCGCTTCGACCTGCTGCAAGGCCGGGTGGAGAGCTATGCGCGCCGCCTGGACTTCCGCACCGGCCTGCTCGAACGCGACGTTGTGTGGCAAGCGCCGTCGGGCCGCCGCGTGCAGCTGCGCAGCCGCCGCCTGGTCAGCTTCGCCAGCAAGCACCTGTTCGCGATTGAATTCACTGCGACGCCTTTGGGCTCCGACGCCGTGCTGCGGTTTGATTGCACCGTGGATGGCGAAGTGCGCAACCAGCAAGCGGGCGACGATCCGCGCGTGGGATCGGCCACGACCGGTCCTGCGCTGAAGCTGGAAGGCACCGAGCTGGCGCCGCACTTCGCGGCCCTGCAGCAACGCACCCACAACAGCGGTTTCACGCTGGTCAGCGCCGCAACCCAAGTGCTGGATGCCGCGCACACGCAGGAGCTTGGCCAGGACGGTTACCGCCTGGTGCAGTCCTACACCGTGCCCGTACAGGCAGGCCAGCCGGTGCGCCTGGTGAAGTACGGCTGCTATTACAGTTCGCGCGATTACGCGGCCGACGAACTGCTGACGCGCGCCCGCGCCGAACTTGAAGCGGCGCGCGGCCTGGGCTTCGACCAGCTGGCCGCCCAGCAGGAGACTTACCTGGCAGACTTCTGGGCGCAAGCCGACGTGGAAGTAGCGGGCGACGACGCGCTCCAGCAAGGGATCCGCTTCAACCAGTTCCACCTGCTGCAATCGGTGGGCCGCGACGGCAAGACCAATATCTCCGCCAAAGGCGTGACGGGCGAAGGCTACGAAGGCCATTATTTCTGGGATACGGAGATCTACATCTTCCCCTTCTTCCTGTACAACAAGCCCGAGATCGCACGCAAGTTGCTGGAATACCGCTATGCCGGCCTGCCCGCCGCGCGCGAACGTGCGCGCCAGATGGCGCACGCCAAGGGTGCGCTCTACCCGTGGCGCACCATCGCCGGCGAAGAATGCTCGGCCTACTTCCCGGCCGGCACCGCGCAGTACCACATCAACGCCGACGTGGCCTATTCGATCAAGCAGTACATGGACGCAACGGGCGACGATGCCTACCTGCTGCAATACGGCGCCGAGATCCTGCTTGAAACCGCGCGTATCTGGCTTGGGATCGGCAGCTATAACCGCGCCGGCGCCTTCGTGATCAACGAGGTGACGGGACCGGATGAATACACGGCGCTGGTGAATAATAACTACTACACCAACGCGATGGCCAAGCTGCATATGCAGTTCGCCGCTTCGGTAGCCGAGCGCATCGCCCGCGAACAGCCGCTGGAATGGGCGCGCATCTCGGCCGCGGTGGCGCTGGCCGACGGCGAGCTGGAAGAATTCCGCCGCGCCGCCGCTGCAATGTTGCTGCCCTACGACGCAACGCTTGGCATCCACCCGCAAGACGACAGCTTCCTCGACAAGAAAGTGTGGGATTTTGCCGGTACGCCGGACGACAAATACCCGCTCCTGCTTAACTATCACCCGATGGTCATTTACCGCCACCAGGTGTGCAAACAGGCTGACGTGGTGCTCGCGCTTCTGCTGCTGAGCGAGCAGTTCACGCTGGAAGACAAGAAGCGCGACTTCGATTACTACGAGGCGGTAACGACGCACGACTCCTCGCTGTCCTCCTGCATCTTCAGCATCATCGCTTCGGAAGTGGGCTACCAGGACAAGGCCTACGACTACTTCATGGAAACCGCGCGCCTGGACCTGGACGACACGCACGGCAACACGCACTACGGCGTACACACCGCCGCCATGGCCGGCACCTGGCTCGGCGTGGCCTACGGTTTCGGCGGCATGCGCGTGGTGAACGGAGAAGTACGCTTCGCACCGACGCTGCCGAAGCAGTGGCAGCACTACCAGTTCCGCATCCACCTGCACGGCAGCCTGCTGCAGGTCCGCGTCAGCGCGGCCGGAACGCAGTACACGCTGCTGCGCGGCGAAGCGCTGGCCTTCCAGCACCGTGGCACACCCGTCACCGTCAGCCCGGCAGCGCCGGTCAAGGAGTTCGCATGAAAGCCGTTATCTTCGACCTCGATGGCGTGATTACCGATACCGCCCACTACCATTTCCTCGCCTGGCAAAAACTGGCGCAATCACAGGACGTGCATTTCGACGAAGCCTTCAATGAAAACCTGAAGGGCATCGACCGCATGGGCTCACTGGAACTGATACTGGCCGGTGCATCGCGCAGCTATAGCGACGCCGAGAAGCTGGCGCTGGCCGACAGCAAGAACGCGCACTATAAGACGCTGATCGCCGAAATGTCGCCAGCCGACCTGCTGCCCGGTGCGGTGGCTGCGCTGGACTGGTGCCGTGCGCAGGGCTTGAAGGTGGGCCTTGCGTCGGTCAGCAAAAACGCCTTCACGGTGCTGGAAAGCCTCGGCATCACTGACAAATTCGACTATGTCGTAGACGCGGCGACGATCGCGCGCGGCAAGCCCGATCCCGAAATCTTCCTGCGCGCCGCGTCGGAACTGGGCGTAGACCCGGCCGATTGCGTTGGCGTGGAGGACGCCGCTGCCGGCGTCACCGCCATCAAGGCGGCCGGCATGTTTGCCATTGGAGTAGGCCAGCCGGCCACCCTGTGGCAGGCGGACACGGTGATCCCGGGGCTGGAACAATTCAAAAATATGATGGAGACACTATGCAAAACCGGCGCATCATCTGGGTCCTGTTCCTGATCTATTTCACCTTCGCCATCCTGCTCAACAGCGTTGGCACGGTGATCCTGCAGGTCATCAACAACTACGGTGTCAGCAAATCCGCCGCCAGCGTGCTGGAAGGCTTCAAGGATTTGCCGATTGCCGTGGTGTCCTTCCTGGTGGCGAGCTTCCTGCCGCGCATCGGGTACAAGAAGGCGATGCTGACCGGGCTCGCCATCGTGACCGGCGCCGCGCTGGCGATGCCGCTATTGCCATCGTTTGCCACCACCAAGGTGCTGTTCCTGTGCGTCGGCATCTCATTCGCGCTGGTCAAGGTGTCGGTCTACTCCACGCTTGGCCTGGTCGCCGCCGACCGCCGCCAGCACGCAGGGATCATGAATACCCTGGAAGGTTTCTTCATGGTGGGTGTGCTGTGCGCCTATTGGGTATTCAGCTTCTTCATCGATTCGGCCGATCCGCGCTCGCAAAGCTGGCTGCACGTCTATTGGGTGCTGGCAGGCCTGTGCGCGCTGACTTTTGTGCTGCTGCTCGCCACGCCGTTTGATGAGCGGCTGGCGGCGCCGCCGGAAGCGCGCAGCTTGCCCCAGGAATTCGCGGCCATGCTCAAGTTGTTCTTCAAGCCGCTGGTGTGCGTATTCGTGCTGACTGCCTTCCTGTATGTGCTGATCGAACAGAGCGTAGGCACCTGGCTGCCGACCTTCAATAACGAGATCCTGCACCTGCCTGCCGCAATGAGCGTGCAGGTCACGAGCATCTTCGCCGCCTGCCTGGCGGCGGGCCGCCTGTCGGCGGGTGTGCTGATGCGGCGCCTGAACTGGTATCCAGTGATGAACGCCTGTTTGCTCGGCATGGGGGCGGTGGTCCTGATCGCTTTGCCAATGACGCATGATGTGGTTGTCGCTCCAGGAGCGGGATGGCGCGACGCGCCTCTGGCGGCCTTCCTGTTCCCGCTGATTGGCCTGTTCATGGCGCCGGTCTACCCGGGCATCAATTCGGTGATGCTCAGCTCTTTGCCCAAGCACCAGCATTCGGCCATGACCGGCCTGCTGGTGATCTTCTCGGCGCTGGGCGGAACCACGGGCTCGCTGATCACCGGCTATGTGTTCGGCGCCTTCAGCGGGCACTTTGCGTTTTATTTGACGCTGGTGCCGATTGCGATCGTGCTGGTCACGCTGTACTTCTTCAAACGTGCGGTGGACGGAAGTGACGGCGGCCTGGAGGCACCAGCTATAATTTCGCAATGAATCTGAAGAACCTCGCCGACAAACTCGGCATGTCGAAGACAACCGTCAGCCGCGCGCTGAACGGCTATCCCGAAGTCAGTGAGTTGACGCGCGAGCGCGTGTTGCGCGCTGCGCGCGAGGCGGGTTACGAAGCCAATCCCATGGCGCGCAGCCTGGCGGTGGGACGCAGCAATGTGCTCGGCACGATTTATCCGCTGCTGCCGGCCGACCTCGGCGACGCCATGTTCCTGGAAGTAGTGGGCGGCATGTCGGAAGCGCTGGAGCGGCAGCGCATGAACTTCATCATCGCCCCGGTGTCGCAGGCCAACGAAATGCCGTCATATGAACAGATGGTGCGCGGGCGCCGAGTCGACGGACTGGTGGTAAGCCGCACGCAGGTGCATGACGAGCGCATTGCATACCTGGCGCGCGTCGGTTTCCCCTTCATTGCCCATGGCCGCACCCAGCTCGACGCGCCCTATGCGTGGTTCGACTATGACAACCAGGCCGGCATCCGGATGGCGGTGGAGCGCTTGCTGTCGCTGGGCCACCAGCGCATCGCCATGATCAGCGCACCGTTGGCCATGAACTTCGCCACGCAGCGCCGCGCCAGCTTCTTTGCAGCGATGTCCAGCGCCGGCCTTGCCGTCGACCCGCGCTACCTGGTCGACGACTGCATCGACCGCCGCGCCGGATACAGCGCAGTGCAAGCATTGCTGGCTGCATCCCCGCGTCCAAGCGCGATCGTGGTCGACAACCACCTGTCCGGCGTCGGCGCCGTGCGCGCTCTTCTCGATGCGGGTATTGCCATTGGCCGCGAGGTTTCCCTCATCGTCTGGGGCAGCATGGCCGACACCCTGGCGGACATCGACGTCACCACCATCGACCAGCCCAACGCCCGCGCCGCCGGTGCAAAAATGGCCGACATGCTGCTCGCCCTGATCAATGGCAAACCCGCCGCCAGCCTGCAAGAGCTGTGGCAGCCGGAGTTGCTGTCCGGCGCGACCATGGGGCCTGCCGCGCGCTAGTCCGCTAAAGGCAGGATAGCCTGGCGATAGGGCTGCGCTTCGTTTTCGACGTGCCAGTTGGCCCACAGGCGGTTGCGGGAGCGGCCGTCCTCGGCGCGGTCGGGTTCCAGGCTCAGGTAATTACGGGCGCCGATGTAGCGGTGCGAGGTGCCGGGGAATTTGTACATCGCAGTCGTGATGCCGCCTTCCAGCTGCTCCACCTTGTCGCCCACGTGTTCGAGATAGAACAGCGCCATTGCCGGTGGCGGCGGGTGCACCACGCCGGAGGAGGTCAGCTGGTGGATGGTGATTGGCTTCCCAGCGTAGTGCTTCTGATTCGATTCAATGGCGCCGATCGCGCCGACGTGCACGTCGCCGGAAAGGATGGTCACGCGGCCGCCGGTGCGCTGCGACCATTCCTGCAGGCGGTGGATCAGGCGCAGGCGCTCCCATTGGTGGGTGCGGCTTAGCCAGTGGTCTTTCAGGTCGTCTTCCAGCTCCTGCTGGCCGGGCAGGGCGCACAGCAGCATTTCCAGCGTGCTGAAGTCGGGATGCACCACGGGGATGCTGGACATGATCAGGAGGTGCTTGCAATCGTTCTGGGCATCCAGCCAGGCGTAGGCGGCCTGCCAGGATTGCTCGCCCATTACCACGTCGGGCGTGCGCTCGCTGCGCAGGTCCAGAGCCAGCAGGCCGTAATCGCCAAAGCGCGCAGCTTGCGTGAAGGCCGGCTGCATCGGCAATCGCATCGGCACCTCCGCTTCCGAAGCGCAGTGCTGCTGGAACAGCAGGAAGTAGTCGCGCGCCACATTGAAGATCGCCTTGAAAACGGGCGATTGCTGGAATTTGTCCGGGTAGGAACCCCAGCCATCGATGATGTCGTGGTCATCCCACATCATCACGGTGGGGATGGTGGCCAGCATGCGCGCCACGTGCGGATAGGCCCAGACCTTCAGGTAGTTTCCGAAGAAGAAGTCGTCGATGTCGGTTTGCAGGGCCTTGGTGACCGGTTTGTTGGCAAGCTTTTTGTCATTCGGTGCGGCGGCCCAGTCGTGCAGGGCGGTAGTGGTCCACATGGCGTCGCTGTAGATCTGGTCGCCCCCCATCAGCAGCAGGTGGTAGGGGCGCTGTGCGTGGTTGTCGCGCATCTTGTTCCAGACCGGATCCTGCGGGATGTCCTTCATCTTCTTGTAGTCGGAGAAGCCGTTGCAGGAGGTATAGGCGCAGGTAGGGGCGTTGCCGCGGGCCGGGACGGTGAAGGAGTAGGGCTGTCCGTCGACGCTGTATTGGACCTGCAGCTCGCGCGTCGCGTGCTGGTCGATGTCGAATTGCCAGCGCTCGACTGTGTGCAGGGCGCGTTTGTGCAGGCGGGTGCGCAAGCGGCGCGAGGTGATCGCCAGTTGGGATGCCTCGGCAGTGGCGCCAGGCAGTATTGCGGCATTGACTGGGGGGCGTCGTCGCCTGACCAGACGGCCAGCGCGCTGACGCTCCATTTTCCATTGCTGCACCCGCAGAACTTCAGGATGGGACCTAAGACTACTGCCATTGCCAAGCCTTTCGATATTATTAAACAGTAAATAATATCGCGGATTGGTGCTTTGGATAACTGACGGCCTGCAGTGCGGGCTCTAGCCTGTAGCCTGTAGACCTATTCATTACAGGAGGCTGCTATGGGAAAGTATTTCTTGGCTTGGCTGTTGGGGGTGCCGGGGATTGTGCTGCTGCTGATTTACCTGTTCTTCCATTAAACCGGTAAACCGGTGTCAGACCCACGGGGCCTGACACCTTCCTTCGATTACATGTTGCGGCGGTATTGGCCGCCGACTTCGAACAGCGCGGTCGTGATCTGGCCCAAGGAGCAGACGCGGGCTGCGTCCATCAGCTTGGCGAACACGTTTTCGTTGTCGATGGCGGCCTTTTGCAGTGCGGCCAGGGCGGCTGGTGCTGCATCCGCGTTGCGGGCGTGGAAGTCCGCCAGGCGGGTCAGCTGCGATTGCTTTTCATCGTCGGTGGAACGCGCCAGTTCGATGGTGGCCGGGGCTTCCGAACCTTTCGGGTTACGGAAAGTGTTCACGCCGATGATAGGCAGCGAGCCGTCGTGCTTCTTGTGCTCGTACAGCAGCGATTCCTCTTGAATCTTGCCGCGCTGGTAGCCGGTTTCCATCGCGCCCAGCACGCCGCCGCGTTCGGCGATGCGTTCGAATTCCTGCAGGACGGCTTCTTCCACCAGGTCGGTCAGTTCTTCGATGATGAAGGCGCCCTGGTTCGGGTTTTCGTTCTTCGCCAGGCCCCATTCGCGGTTGATGATCAGCTGGATCGCCAGTGCGCGGCGGACGGATTCGTCGGTCGGCGTGGTGATCGCTTCGTCGTAGGCGTTGGTGTGCAGCGAGTTGCAGTTGTCGTAAATCGCGATCAGCGCCTGAAGCGTGGTGCGGATGTCGTTGAAGTCGATTTCCTGTGCGTGCAGCGAGCGACCGGAAGTCTGGATGTGGTACTTCAGCTTCTGCGAGCGGTCGTTGGCGCCGTATTTCTCTTTCATGGCCACTGCCCACAGGCGGCGTGCCACGCGGCCCAGGACCGTGTATTCCGGGTCCATGCCGTTGGAGAAGAAGAACGACAGGTTCGGTGCGAAATCGTCGATGTGCATGCCGCGCGCCAGGTAGGCTTCCACGAAAGTGAAGCCGTTGGACAGCGTGAAGGCCAGCTGCGAGATCGGGTTCGCGCCCGCTTCCGCGATGTGGTAGCCCGAAATCGACACCGAGTAGAAATTGCGCACCTGGTGGTGCACGAAATATTCCTGGATGTCGCCCATCACCTTCAGCGAGAACTCGGTCGAGAAGATGCAGGTGTTCTGGCCCTGGTCTTCCTTCAGGATGTCGGCCTGCACGGTGCCGCGCACGTTCATCAGCACCCAGTCCTTGATCTTCTGGTACTCGTCTTCGGACGGCTGGCGCTTGTTCTCTTCGACGAACTTGGCGATCTGCTGGTCGATGGCTGTGTTCATGAACATCGCCAGGATCGCAGGCGCCGGGCCGTTGATGGTCATCGAGACCGAAGTGCTCGGGTTGCACAGGTCGAAGCCGTCGTACAGCACTTTCATGTCGTCCAGGGTCGCGATGGACACGCCGGAGTTGCCGATCTTGCCGTAGATGTCGGGACGGATCGCAGGATCAGCGCCGTACAGGGTGACGGAGTCGAATGCAGTCGACAGGCGTTTCGCATCCATGCCGGTGGAAACCAGCTTGAAGCGGCGGTTGGTACGGAATGCATCGCCTTCGCCCGCAAACATACGGGTTGGATCTTCGCCTTCACGCTTGAACGCGAACACGCCCGCGGTGAACGGGTAGGAGCCGGGGACGTTTTCCAGCATCAGCCAGCGCAGCAGCTCGCCGTGGTCTTCGTACTTCGGCAGCGAGACCTTGCGGATCTTGGTGCCGGACAGGGTGTGCTGTACCAGGCCGGTACGGATTTCCTTGTCGCGGATTTTCACGACGTATTCGTCGCCCGCGTAGGCAGCCTGCATGTCCGGCCACTGGGCCAGCAGCTTTTTGGAAGCGCCGTCCATGGCGTGGTCGCGCTCGATGATCAAGTCATCGAAGTCGGCAACCGATTTGCCGGCGACCGCCATCATGCGCTTGGATTCCTGCAGCTGCTGGCGCTCGCGCGCCAGCTTGGCTTGTGCTTGTGCTTTCTTGTGATAGCCGCGCACGGTGTCGGAGATCTCGGCCAGGTAGCGCGCGCGTGCCGGCGGCACGATCACGTTCTTGCCGGAGCTGAAGCGCACATCGGTCTTGCCCAGCAGGCCTGGCTTGGTGTTCAGGCCCTTTTCGGCCAGCTTCGGCAGCAGGCCTTGATACAGCGCGGTTACGCCGTCGTCATTGAAGCGGGAAGCCTGGGTACCGAATACCGGCATTTCTTCCGGACGCTTGGTCCACAGTTCGCGGTTGCGCTGGTACTGCTTTGCCACGTCGCGCAGCGCATCCTGCGCGCCCTTGCGGTCGAATTTGTTGATCGCGATGAAGTCGGCGAAGTCTAGCATGTCGATCTTTTCAAGCTGCGATGCGGCGCCGAATTCCGGCGTCATCACATACATGGAGACATCGACGTGCGGCACGATCGCGGCGTCGCCCTGGCCGATGCCGGAGGTTTCCACGATTACCATGTCGAAGCCCGCTACTTTGCAGGCTGCGATCACGTCAGGCAACGCCTGGGAAATTTCGGAACCGGCTTCACGGGTCGCCAGCGAGCGCATGAAGACGCGCGTCTTGCCGTTCCAGGGGTTGATCGCGTTCATGCGGATACGGTCGCCCAGCAGCGCGCCGCCGGACTTGCGGCGCGACGGGTCGATCGAGATGACGGCGATGTTCAGCGCATCGCCCTGGTCCAGGCGGATGCGGCGGATCAGTTCATCGGTCAGCGAGGACTTGCCTGCGCCGCCGGTGCCGGTGATGCCCAGGGTCGGGGCAGTCATGGTTTTCGCCGCAGCGGTCAGTTCGGCGCGCAGCTTGTCGGAGGCCTTGCCGTTTTCCAGCGCGGTGATCAGCTGGGCCAGCGGGCGGTGGCGCTGTTCGATGTCGCCTTGACGGATAGCGTCCAGCTGGGTCGGCGAGTAGGTGGACAGGTCGACGTCGCATTGCTGCACCATCCACTGGATCATGCCGACCAGCCCCATACGCTGGCCGTCTTCAGGGGAGAAGATGCGGGTCACGCCGTAGTCGTGCAGGTCGGCGATTTCGCTCGGGACGATCACGCCGCCGCCGCCGCCAAAGACCTTGATGTGCGAACCGCCGCGCTGGCGCAGCAGGTCGATCATGTATTTGAAGTATTCGACGTGGCCGCCCTGGTAGGAGGAGATGGCGATGCCTTGCACGTCTTCGGTCAGGGCCGCGGTGACCACTTCGTCCACCGAGCGGTTGTGACCCAGGTGGATCACTTCGGCGCCCTGCGATTGCAGGATGCGGCGCATGATGTTGATCGAGGCGTCGTGGCCGTCGAACAGGGACGCGGCGGTGACAAAGCGGACTTTGTTCGCGGTCTTGGCCTGCTCCGGCTCGGCGGACAGTTTCTTGGCGTTGGCGATGTCGTTCATGTTTTGTTCCTTGGAACGGAGGATTTTTGATTATATGACGTTTACGTTAACGTCAAGTCAAGCAATTCTTAAACCCGGTAAACCAGGGTCAGACCCAAGGGTCAGACCCATCCATTACCGGCTCAGTAGACAGGGTCAGACCCTCGGGTCTGACCCAGGTTTACCGGGTTTAGGCAGCCTGCGCGTGAGCGCCGCTCTTAAACGCCGCCATCATCTTGCCCTTAGCCATCTTGTACTCGGCCACAGCCTTTTCCTTCACATGGCCAAAGCCGCGGATCTTCTCCGGCAGGGCAGCAATCGCCACCGCCTGCTCGTGGTTGCCAGCCGACAACCCAGCCATCAGCTCAGCCACAACGGCGCGGTACTCGGTGATCAGCGCGCGTTCCATCTTACGCTCCTCGGTGTAGCCGAAGATATCGAACGCACCGCCGCGCAGGCCCTTGAACTTGGCCAGCAGCTGGAACGCCTTCCACATCCACGAACCGTATTCCGCCTTGACCAGGTGGCCCTTGGCATCCTTCTTTGCGAACAGCGGCGGCGCCAGGTTGAATTTCAGCGAGAAGTCACCTTCAAACTGGGTCTTCAGCTGCTCAACGAACCGGCCGTCCGTGTACAGGCGCGCTACTTCATATTCATCTTTATAGGACATCAGCTTGAACAGCGATTTGGCAATCGCCGTCGACAGCTTGTTGCCCAGGCCCAGCGAGGTTTCCTTGGCGCGCACTTCGGCCACCAGCGCCTCGTAGGAGGCGGCATACGCAGCATCCTGGTAGCCGGTCAGGAATTCCACGCGCTTCTTGATCACGGTCTCCAGCGACTGTGGCATCTGCACCACGACAGCTTGGGTCGGTGTCGCAGTCTTCTCGACGCGCTTGAAGTCCACAGCGGCGCGGCGGCCCCACTGGAAGGAGCGCTTGTTCGATTCAACAGCCACACCATTCAGCTCGATCGCGCGCAGCAGCGCGGCTTCGCTCAGTGGGATGCGGCCCTTCTGCCAGGCGTAACCCATCATGAACAGGTTGGAGGCAATCGAATCGCCCATCAGCGCGGTCGCCAGCCTGGTGGCGTTGATGAAGTCCACCGACTGGGCGCCGCCGACGGATTCGGTGATCAGCGCTTCCACGCTTTCAGCCGGGTACTGCCAGTCGGCGTTCTGCGCAAAGGTGCCTGGCGGCTGCTCGTGCTGGTTGACGATGGCGAAAGTACGGCCTGGGCGCATCTTCGACACGGCGTCGTAAGCACCCGAAGTCAGCATGTCGCAGCCCAGGATCAGGTCTGCTTCGCCGGTGGCGATACGCTGCGCACGCAGGTGGGCCGGGGTCTTCGCCACTTTGACGTGGGAAGTCACGGAGCCGTTCTTCTGCGACATGCCGGTCATGTCCAGCACGGAAGCGCCTTTGCCTTCCAGGTGCGCGGCCATGCCCATCAACGCGCCGACGGTAATCACGCCGGTGCCGCCGATGCCGTTGATCAGGATGTTGTATGGCTGCTCAATGCTTGGCAGCACCGGCGCCGGGATATCGCCCCAGTCGTCGGTCTTCGCGGTGCCGGTCTTGGTCTTCTTCAGCGTGCCGCCTTCAACGGTGACGAAGGATGGGCAGAAACCCTTGGTGCAGGAGAAGTCCTTGTTGCAGCTCGATTGGTCGATGGTGCGCTTGCGGCCGAATTCAGTCTCCTTCGGCAGGATCGAGACGCAGTTGGACTGGATGCCGCAATCGCCGCAGCCTTCGCACACTGCTTCGTTGATGACCATGCGTTTTGCAGGGTCAGGGAACTCGCCCTTCTTGCGGCGGCGGCGCTTCTCGGCGGCGCAGGTCTGGTCGTAAATGATCACGGTGCAGCCAGGCAGTTCACGCATTTCGCGCTGTACGGCATCCATCTCCTTGCGGTCGTGCAGGGAAACGATGTTAGGCAGGGCGGAACGGTCGGTGTAGCGCGACAGGTCTTCAGTCACCAGTGCGATGCGCTTGATGCCTTCGGCCGCCATCTGCTGCGCGATCATCGGCACGGAGACGGTGCCGTCGACTGGCTGGCCGCCGGTCATCGCCACGGCGTCGTTGTACAGGATCTTGTAGGTGATGTTGACCTTCGCAGCAACGGCCGCGCGGATCGCCAGGTAGCCGGAGTGGAAGTAGGTACCGTCGCCCAGGTTCTGGAACACGTGCGGCACTTTGCTGAATGCAGCCTGGCCGATCCAAGGCGTGCCTTCGCCGCCCATATGGGTGGTCAGCTTGTTCATTTCAGGGTAGATCGAGGTCGCCATCACGTGGCAGCCGATGCCGGCCAGCGCGAAGGAGCCTTCAGGCACCTTGGTCGACGTGTTGTGCGGGCAGCCGGAGCAGTAGAAAGCCGGACGGAACGGCGTTTCGATCGCCTTCTTCAGCACTGCATCCTTGGCTTCCAGGAAGGCCAGGCGGGCCTTGATCTGGTCCTGGATATTGGTGTCTGCGATGTAGCGGGCCACGCGGCCCGCGATCACGCGCGCCACCTGCGACACGGAGAAGTCAGCCTTCGGCGGCAGCAGCCATTCGCCGCGCGGCGCAACCCACTCGCCCTTGTCGTCGAACTTGCCGATGATGTGAGGACGCACGTCGTCGCGCCAGTTGTACAGCTGTTCCTTCAACTGGTACTCGACAAACTGGCGCTTTTCCTCCACCACCAGGATTTCATCCAGGCCTTGCGCGAATTCGCGCACCGAGTCCGGCTCCAGCGGCCATGGCATCGAGACTTTGAACAGGCGCAGGCCAACCTTGGCGGCCATGGCTTCATCGATGCCCAGTTCTTCCAGCGCTTCCAGCACGTCCAGGTAGGATTTGCCGGAGGCGATGATGCCCAGTTTGGCGTCCTTGGAATCGATGGTGGTGTGATTCAGCTTGTTTTCGCGGGCGTAAGCCAGGGCCGCGTAGATCTTATAGTCCTGCATCAGCGCTTCCTGGTTGCGCGCTTGCTGGCCCAGGGGAATCGACGACAGGCGGGCATTCAGGCCGCCTTCCGGCATCACGAAGTCCTGCGGGATCTTCACTTCGACCCGGAACGGATCGGCGTCGATCGAAGCGCTCGACTCCACGGTGTCAGCCAGCGCCTTGAAGGCAACGGCGCAGCCGGAGAAGCGCGACATGGCCCAGCCGTGGATACCGAGGTCGATGTATTCCTGCACATTGCATGGATACAGGACCGGGATCATGCAGGCGGAGAAGATGTGGTCCGACTGGTGCGGCAGGGTAGAAGAGTAAGCGCCGTGGTCGTCGCCGGCCACCAGCAGGATGCCGCCGTTCTTCGACGTACCGGCATGGTTCATGTGCTTGAAGACGTCGCCGCAACGGTCCACGCCCGGGCCCTTGCCGTACCACATGGCGAACACGCCGTCATACTTGGCCGGGCCGATCAGGTCAACCTGCTGCGAACCCCAGACGGCGGTCGCCGCCAGGTCCTCGTTCACGCCGGGTACGAACTGCACATTGTGCTTTTCCAGGTGCTTCTGCGCCTTCCACAGGGTTTCGTCCAGGCCGCCCAGCGGCGAACCGCGGTAGCCGGAGATGAAACCGCCGGTATTCAGGCCATCGCGCGCATCGCGCATCTGTTGCATCATTGGCAAGCGCACCAGCGCCTGGATGCCGGACAGGAAGACTTTACCGGTGGTGGAAGTGTATTTGTCGTCGAGGCTGACGTCGTTGAGTACGGGCGAGTTGCTGCCGTCTGGCATGGTGGCTGTCTCCAAAATTCATGATTCGGTGCGTGCCTGGCATTGGTGAGCGCCGGGTAAGCGCGTCCTTGCCTAAGTCACAACGCCTGCGGATGTGCAGGCCTTTTCAAGCTCGAAGTCTACGTTTTACTTTACGTATACGGAAATACGGTTTGGGGATGGGGGTATAAGAAAAAGTGATGACCGCCCGACTGCCCAGCCCGTGTCCCACCCTGGGGTCACACCCGAAACGGGACACGGCCTCTACTGTGATGGCTGAGGCCGTGTCTCATTTCGGGTGTGACCCCAAGGTGGGACACGGGCTCAACCGGTCAGGTGGAGAGGAGGCGGGCGCCGGGCCAGGTTCCGGCGCGGCAGAGGTCGGCGGCGACTTGCTGGGTCAAGGCGGCGATGGCGTTGGCGGCATTAGTCAGGGGGATGTTGCGCGAGGCGCACAGCACGACGGTGCGGCTGATGGCGGGGCTGTTGATGCGCACGCTGCGCATCTGGCCATGCTCGATTTCCGGCAGCACGGGGGCGACCGGCAATATCGTCGCGCCCATGCCGGCCATGATGGCGGACTTCAGAATCGCGATCGAGTTGATTTCGATGACGTTGCCGATCACCAGGCCGGCGGCACGCGCCATGGCTTCAATGCGTGGCCGCACGCCGTGCTGCAGGCCGGGCAGGATCAGCGTGGTGTTCAGGGCTTGTTGCAGCGATACGGTGTTGCGGTCGCTGAACCAGATCGCGTCGTGGCGGCAGATGAAGCGCAGTTCTTCTTCGGCCAGCGGGGTGGTGGCAAACGGGGTCAGTTGGCCGTCGTCAAACAGCACGGCCAGGTTGACGCGGCCGCTTTTGAGCTGTTCTGCCAGGTTCCCGGTCAGTTCTTCGGTCAACTGCAGCGTAATGTCGGGATATTGCTCGCGTGCGGCGGTCAGCAGCGGCAGCGCGAGTGCGCCCGAAATACTGTGCGGCAGGCCCATGGTCACGCTGCCGGAAGGCCGGGCGGAGTGGGTCACCGCGGAGCGGGCATCGGCAACCTGCTTCAGGATGGCCTGGGCGTGGTCGTAAAACACCTTGCCGGCATCGGTACTGACCACGCCTTGCGCGCTGCGATGCAGCAGCTGTGCGCCCAGTTCTTCCTCCAGCTGGCGCAGCTGCTGGGTAAGAGCTGGCTGGGCCACATGCAATACGAGTGCCGCACGCGACAGTGATCCATGGTCGACGATGGCGACGAAGTAACGCAGTTGACGAAGTTCCATAATGCCCTAGGATAACATTGTTAAACAATGTTCATCCAAAAGGACAGCCAAGGACTCAGAAGAATTCGGCGGTATCGTTGGACTCGACGGTCTGCAGCTGGCCGCCGCTGACCAGTTCGTCGTAGTGGCAGGCCATATTGCGGCCGTGGCTCTTGGCGTAGTACAGCGCCTGGTCGGCGCGGCCGAGGATGATCACCGGCGCTTCATAGGCGCTGATGCTGACGAAGCCGACGCTCACCGTGACCCGTCCCACTTGCGGGAATTCGTGCTGTTCCACGTTCATGCGGAAGCGTTCGATGATCTTCTTGGCATTTTCCAGCGTGGACGAGCGCAGCAGCACTACGAATTCTTCGCCGCCGAAACGGAACACACGGTCCTGGGCGCGGAAGGACGATTGCAGCAGGTTGGCGATCAGGATCAGCACTTCGTCGCCATACAGGTGGCCGAATTTGTCGTTGACGGCCTTGAAATGGTCGACGTCGACCACGGCCAGCCATTGCTTTTCCTGCTCGTGGGGGGAGCGGCGCTCCAGGCCATCGGGCGGCACGGCCAGCATGTCGTGCTCAATGGTCGCTTGCAGCATCTTGGCCAGCTGGTCGTCGAAAGTCTTGCGGTTCAGCAGGCCGGTCAGCGAATCGCGTTCGCTGTAGTCCAGCAGGTTCTGGAAATTCCGGTACACGCTGACGATGCCACCAATGATGTGGATGGTATCGCTGGTATAAGGGGTGGGATTGATGATTTCCAGGCAGGTATCCGCCTTGTCGCCCATCCAGATCGGCAGCCAGAGTGTGTGCTCACCATCGGGCGACATGTAGTCGGCGCTCGATTCATGGTGGGCCAGGCAGCGCGCCAGGGCGGGGAACATGCTGACCGGATCGCCGGGCATTGCCAGGTCCGCATACTCTTCCATGCGCGCAGGACGGCCGCGCTCGATCACGGCGCGCGGACGCACGTACAGCTGGCCTCGTACATTGACGATGCTCAGCACACGTGCCTGCGTGGCGGACGCCAATTCCGCTACCGCCGAGATCACCGAGATGTCGAGCATCGTGTGATCGCGGTGGCCGGTCATGTCCACCATATGTTTCAGTAGGGAATCCATGTGAGTGTCCGATAACTAGGCGCTCAGTGGCAAAGCAAAGGGGCTTTCTTAAGGATAGCTGATCAGCATAAATCTTTTTTGTTTTCTCGGCAATTAACTTTGCGCAATTTCATGTAAAACGCGACCTCATTGCAACACACTTCCCGTAACGCCAGTTTGACATAGAACACGGCACAGCGAGGAAAAGTTCTGTGCGGAAAGCTTGCGCAATGTCAACTTGCCCGTAGGAATGGCTCCTATAGTAAAGCCAATGATGCGCTGCACAGGCATCAGACTTTTCCTAGCCAAGGAGATCCATCATGACAGCACTTTCGGCAGTAAGGCGTTTCATCCGGGATGAGCGAGGCGTGACAGCCATCGAGTATGGCTTGATCGCTTCCGTGATTGCAGTGGCGGTGGCGACCGCCTTGACCCCCGTCAAGGGGGCGCTCGAGACCGTGTTCGACGCGGTCAAGACTGCCTTGCAGGGCTAAGCGGGCGGCCGGCGGTCCGGTGGCGGCCGGGCCGCTGGCCATTTCACCATGAGCGGACTCGAGATCATCTTGCTGTGCCTGGTTTTCCAGGCGGCGGCTTCCGACCTGGCCTGGCGCCGCGTCCCTAACGTGCTGGTGCTGACAGGCATGCTGCTCGCGCTGGCGCTCCATTGGCGGCTCGGCGGTGCCGGCGCCTTGCTGGCGCAAGGCCTGGCCGGCGCCAGCATTGGCCTGCTGCTGTTCCTGCCCCTGTATGCGCTGGGCGGGATGGCGGGCGGCGACGTCAAGCTGCTGGCGATGGCCGGCAGCTTTGTCGGACCGTGGCAGGCATTGCAGGTCGCCTTGCTGAGCGCCATGGCGGGCGGGGTATTGGCCCTGGTTTGCCTGCAGCTGGCGCGCTGGCGCGGCGGCAAGGCTGACGGCATGCCGTATGCGGTGGCGATCGCCGCCGGCACGATTGCTAGCGTTGCGTTGGCGCATCGCTGACATTTGCTCCGCCTCAATATCCATCTGGAAACCCATGGCTATCATCGTTTCCAACAAGGAGGTCACCATGATCGATTTTGCAGACGATGAGCAGCCTTTGTTGCCCGCCCCGCCGCGCAGCGTGCAGGACACCGGGCTGGAGCCGGCCATGCTGGCGCAACTGGCCGGCAAGACTTTCCTGGGCGCGGGCAAATGCCATCTGTCGGTGCTGACCGGCCGCCTGCGCCTGTCGATCAATGTGCTGCGCGAAGTGCTTGATGGCCTGCAGCGCGATCAGGTGGTGGAAGTGGCATGGCGCGGCGATTCGGACGTCGATGTGCAGTACCAGTTGACGGGCATCGGCCGCCAGCGCGCCACCGAATGGCTGCAGCGCGCACCGTATATCGGCCCGGCGCCGGTGCCGCTGGAAGCCTGGCGCGCCCAGTTGCAGCGGCAGGCGCTGCAGTTGCCGCCGGTGCTGGCCTCCGACGTGGCTGCGGTATTTTCCGACGATTGCCTGCCGCCGCGCATCCATGAGCTGGTCGGCGCGGCCATGCACGCCGGCCGTGCGGTCTGCCTGTACGGTCCGTCCGGCAGCGGCAAGAGCACCCTGGCGCGCAAGCTGGGGCGCCTGCTGCAGGGCCAGGTGGCCGTGCCGTATGCCGTGGCGGTGGGCAGCGCCATCATCCAGCTGTATGACGCGGCGGTGCACCTGGCGCCGCCGTCTTTGCCGGGCCGCCTGTCCGGCGCGCGCGGCGGCGACACGCGCTGGCTGCTGTGCCAACGTCCCATGGTGCAGCTGGGGGCTGAGCTGGAAAGCGCCATGCTGGACTTGCGCCATGACCCTGCCGGCGGCTGCTACCTGGCGCCGCCGCAGCTGAAGGCAAGCCATGGCCTGCTGATCATCGATGACCTGGGACGCCAGCGCCTGCCGGCCAACGCCCTGCTGAACCGGCTGTCGCAATTGCTGGACACCGGTACCGACCAGCTGGCGTTGCCGGGCGGCCATGCCTTCAGCGTTCCTTGCCAGGCGGCGCTGGCCTTTGCCACCAATATGGCGCCGCACACGCTGCTCGATGGCGCTGCGCTGCGCCGCATCGGCTACAAGGTGGCGCTGGGCCCGCTGCCGGAAGCGAGCTACCGCAGCCTGCTGCGCCAGCAATGCCGTGCCCGCGGCATCGATGCCGACGAGGGCGCGCTGGCCTACCTGGTGGGCGAACTGCACCGCGGCAGCGGCCAGCCGCTGCTGGCCAGCCTGCCGCGCGAGATCGTGGCGCGGGTGGCGGAATTCGCGGGCTTCGCCGGCACCGTGCCAAGCCTGAATCCGGCCACGCTGGACCAGGCCTGGTCCAGCATCTTCGCCGATGGTGCCGCATGAAAGGCCGGCGCAGCTTGCTGATGCTGGGCCTGGCGGCAGTACTGGGCCTGGCGGCCGTGCTGCTGGCATCGCGCTGGCTGGCGCGCCAATCGGCGCCGTCCACCGTGCGCATTGCGGTAGCGGCGGCCGATGTCGGCCTGGGCCAGCGACTGGCGCCGGACATGCTGGCGCTGGCCGACTGGCCTGGCAGCCACTTGCCGGCGGGCGCGCTGCGCGAGCTGGCGCCGCTGGCCGGCCGGGTGCTGAAAACCAGCGTGCAGCGCGGCGAACCTGTGACGGCGTCCAAGCTGGCGCCGGCCGGCACCCTGGGCGGCCTGTCGGCCCTGATCGCGGAAGGCAAGCGCGCCATCACCGTGCGCGTCAACGATGTGGTCGGGGTGGCCGGCTTTGCCTTGCCGGGCAACTTCGTCGACATCCTGGTGCATGCGCCGGGACAGGGAAATAGCGCCGGCGAACCGGCCTTGTCCAAGATCGTGCTGGAACGCATCCTGGTGCTGGCCGTGGCGCAGGAAGTGGCGCGCGACGACACCAAGCCGCGCGTGGTGAACGCCGTCACGCTGGAAGTCACGCCCGACCAGGCCGAAAGGCTGGACCTGGCGCGCAGCGTGGGCACGCTGTCGCTGGTCCTGCGCAACCAGGTCGACCCGCGGCCGGCTGCAACAGCGGGCGCCACGCGGCACAGCGTCCTGGGCGCGGCCGCCGCGGCGCC
>NZ_WNKX01000034.1 GCF_009720745.1 Massilia eburnea
GCTGGAGCCCATCGGCCATATCCCACCAGCCGAAGCCGAGATGAACTATTATCGTCAACTATCGAGTCAAGCCATCCCGGCATGACTCAAACCAAGGCGCCTCTCAAAATCCCGGTCCGGTTCAGTTTCCGACCGTAGATAGCGCCGGACTGTATTACGTGAGATGCCGAGCCGCCTAGCTATCTCTCGTAGGGGAACCTGGTCACGAAGGTGCCAGCGTCGAATTATGCCTAACAGAGCCACGTCGATCACTCCGATCTCCTGCCATGAAGACAGGTGGGATTGTGCTACCGATGTGGGTCAGATTTAATTGCAAATATGTGGGGAAGGTGGGTCAGTTTTCGATGCAATTCAACAAAAAGGGGTTGGCAAGCAGAAAAACTCCCTGCTATAATTACGCGCCTTGGCCTGGTAGCTCAGTTGGTAGAGCAGAGGACTGAAAATCCTTGTGTCGGTGGTTCGATTCCGCCCCGGGCCACCAAATTTCAACGCCCAACCGCTTAGGTTGGGCGTAATTCTTTTGACTTACCGCAGGGTAGTTCGGGCTCCAAGATGAGCTGATAAATATCCTGATCACAGAACAGTCTGGCAGCCCCGAAGCGCAGGCAGTCAAGCTGGAACCACTACCTAAGTGGCAAAGCCACTCATCCACTGCAACACCCCGGCACCATATTCAGCTACGCATCAGGCAGTTTCGGATAAATCCAGCGTCCGCATCGGCAGCCACTGCGCCACTTTTGGAGGCGGTCGGAAGCCCCCCCCTCCTGTTGAGCAGAGAGCAAGCCACCTGTACAATATGACATCGTCGAATCCTGTTGTTATTGACGTGAGAACCAATAGGACCCACTTCGGCGTGGAATCGCCAAACTACCTCATGAAATACCCTATTTAGAGCCGTGCGCAGAGAGTGAATGCAATGAAGGCAATTACCAAAGAAGACTGGATGTCGACCCGTACCTGGATCGATCTTGATAACGCGGACGTCAGGAGCTATCTGGCAAAAGTTTCCGACCGAGTCACTTATGACCTCGAGCAAAAGCTCCGTGATTGGCAAACTCGTGGCGTGGTGATTTTTGAAGGCCTGATTGAGCACAAGCTTATTGATGCACTGCTGAACGACGTGGAATATCTGCGCAAGCATCATCGCGACTTCGAGTTAAGCGCGGAAATCAAAGGCGTGCAAAAGGAAATCGCAACCTTCACTGACGAGGAACTCGATTCGGACGGCGTGAAATTCAATAGTATCCACTCCATTTCGAGAGCAGCCGGCATGTTGAGCCTGAGCGCGCCAGTTACCGAGTTTCTCGGGCACGTATTTGGATCGCCCGCCTGCGCTTTGCAGTCGTTGACTTTTTATCGCGGCAGCCAGCAGCCGGCGCATGTGGACTACCCGTATGTACGCTGCCAGACTAAACTGGGCCATTTGGCGGCAAGCTGGATTCCACTGGAAGACATTCACCCTGACGCAGGCCCGCTCGCCTACTACCCAGGCTCACATCATCCGGAAGTTTCCGGTTTCTTTGACTGGGGCCAGGGAAGCATCGTACTCGAGCACGACAGTACCCAGCAGCCGATTGAGCTCTCCCGCTTCCTTGAGGATAAAGTCCGTCAGGCGGCGATCGCCCCAGAAATCTTCCTGCCCAAGAAAGGTGATGTCCTGATCTGGCACGGCAACCTGATTCATGAAGGTACTGCGATTAACAACCCTGCGCTTACCCGCAAGTCGTATGTAACGCACTACACCTCGCTGGAAGCCTATCCGCAGGAACATCGTCGTGCCAAGGGCGAGGGCTTGACCCTCAACGGTGGCTACGCCTATGACTATCCCTGGCTGTCCCCAAGCCGGAGCCAGTTGCCTAGCTCTAAGTAAGACCCGAGTACAAGTCGTTTCATCGAAAACCCGCATTGCATTTCGTTGTACTGCGGGTTTTTCCATCAGGCCCGCGCGGCCAGCTCAGCCGAACGAGGCTTTTCCGTCACATAGCATACGTCACCATCCCAGGAAACGAAGCCTTGCGAGCGGATATGCCATTTGAACACGCCGGCAGCGACCTGATCTTCCGAGGTAACCACCGGTGCAAAGAAGCGCACCTCAGAGGCAAACTCCTGCGTGAACTGAAGCACGCCATCAACTTCGTCGCTCTTGGTCAGCACACGCCAAGGCAACGGGTTGTCGTTGTCGTTGCGGTTGTTAAAACGAATGTGGATCTGTTTCTGTTCCATGGTTATTTCTCCTTGGGTAAATGGTGACCTGACGCCGAAGCAATAAAAAATGGGTTCAGGATGTCGGGTTTGCCGTAACGCAGCACTTGCCCCGACGTGGTACAAACGATGCCCCCTGCCGCCTCCAGTATGGCCTGCGCAGCAGCGGTATCCCACTCGCACGTCGGCCCCAAGCGTGGATAAATGTCCGCCGCCCCTTCGGCGATCCTGCAAATCTTCAGTGAACTTCCAGCCTGAACCAGCTCGCAAGCGCCGAGGCCGGCAATAAAGGCCTGAGTTTCTTCGTTCAAATGACTCTTGCTGGCAACCACCCGCAGCGGCGCGCCCTCCGCCACTTGGGCAACCTGAATTCTTGCAGTGCCGGCCGAGTCGACACGGAACGCGCCGACTCCAGCTGCCCCCCAATACTTCCGGCTCAACGCTGGCGCAACGACGACCCCAAACACCGGGCGGCCATCGTCCACCAGCGCCACATTGACCGTAAATTCATCGTTACGCGATATGAATTCCTTTGTTCCGTCGAGCGGGTCGATCAACCAGAACTGGCCCGCAATCGGGCGTTCCGGCGCGCTGTCGCTGCCCTCCTCCGAGACGACTGCGAGCCCTGGCGTCAGCTTAGCCAGGCCGGCCAGCAGGATTTCATGCGCCAACAAGTCTGCCTGGCAAACCGGGCTGGCGTCGCACTTGACGGTCCAGCTCAGCTCCTCGGCCTGATAGATGTCCATAATGGCTTCAGCTGCTTTTTGCGCCAAAGCAACTACAGCGCCGATCAATTCACTGTTTATATCTTGTCGCATTATGCGATTCCGTTCATTTTTATGTGAGTATGCTATCATTAAACCTTGAAATAGCAAATCTAAAAATCACAAAATACAAATTGCGACAACAAGGACCGCATGAACTCCTCTGCCACCCCATTGTTCAACCTCGACACGTCCCGCCCATGGGATACCGAAAGCGCCTATCTGCAACTGCAGGAACTAGGCGTCGCCGATACCAAACGCACGGCCGAGCGCTTCCTGCATAAGCTGGATTTGCTTCCGTCGGCGCTCGAGCCAGAAATGCTGCGCGACGAGCTGGGCCGCCAGCCCACGCCGGCAGTCCTGCAATGGGAAATCGGCCAGATGCGCAGCAAGCGCATCCTGCCTGTCTTCGCGCAGCTATCGCCCCTGCCCGGCGGGCAAGCGTGCCTGCACTTCAATGATGCGCGCGGCGCGCGCTACTGGTTGCCGCTGGGCCAGAACGAAGCGGATCCGCAAGCGGTGGCAGCAGGCCTGGCCAGGCTGCAATCGCATATCGGCAAGCCGTTGGCTCTATTCCCGCATGGCCAGCTGAGCGGAATTTGCCGCGGCCTGCCATCGGCCAAAGAAATCCAGTACTGCATGCTCAGCTACCATGCCGCCCCGCCGGATGTGCGCCGCGGACCTGTCCTGGCCATGTCGCCGCACCTGAAGCGCCTCGAAGCGGAAAGTATCGAGATTCTGCGCGAAGCGGTCGCGGCTGGCGGCAACCCATGCATGCTCTACTCGCTGGGCAAGGACAGCTCGGTCATGCTGCACCTGGCGCGCAAGGCCTTCTACCCTTCCCTGCCGCCATTCCCGCTGCTGCACGTCGACACGCGCTGGAAATTCCAGGAGATGTACGACTTCCGCGACGCCATGGTGCGCGAGAGCGGCATGGAAATCCTGGTCCATACCAACCCGGAGGCGATCGAAAAGAACATCAATCCGTTTGACCACGGCTCAAGCCTGCATACCGACATTACCAAGACCGCCGGCCTGAAACAGGCGCTCGACCAGCATCAGTTCGACGTGGTGTTCGGTGGCGCCCGCCGCGATGAGGAAAAATCGCGCGCCAAGGAACGTATTTTCTCGTTCCGCTCGGCCAGCCACCGCTGGGATCCGAAAAACCAGCGCCCGGAACCGTGGAATCTGTATAACACCCGCAAGAACAAGGGCGAAAGCGTGCGCGTATTTCCCCTGTCGAACTGGACTGAACTCGATATCTGGCAATACATCCACCAGGAAGGCATTGCCGTCGTCCCCTTGTATTTTGCCAAGGAGCGTCCCGTGGTGCGGCGCGATGGCATGTGGCTGATGGTTGACGACGCCCGCATGCCGATCGGGCCCGACGAAACCATTTTTAAAAAGATGGTCCGCTTCCGCACGCTGGGCTGCTATCCGCTCACCGGTGCAATCGAATCGACAGCAAATTCCTTGCCGGAGATAATCATGGAACTTGTGCATGCCCGCAACTCCGAGCGGCAAGGCCGCGCAATCGATAACGATGCGGCGGCAAGCATGGAAAAGAAGAAACAAGAAGGATACTTTTGATGGCTCGCTCCAAAAAGACGGCTGCAGTCCCAAGCCAGCGCCCGCCTGTTCCACTGGCAACGCTGGAGACACTTCAGCGCCAGCAAGATGGGCAGGATTTATTGCGTGTAATCACCTGCGGCAATGTCGACGATGGAAAAAGTACGCTGATCGGGCGCCTGCTGTGGGAGTCGCAGCAATTACTCGATGATCAATTCGATGCCTTGCAGAAGGAATCGAAAAAATACGGCACCCAAGGCGACCAGCTCGATTTTGCGCTGCTGGTGGACGGCCTGGCGGCCGAACGCGAGCAAGGCATCACCATCGATATCGCCTATCGTTTTTTCGGCACTAGCCAGCGCCGCTTCATCATCGCCGACACCCCCGGCCACCAGCAATACACGCGCAACATGGTCACGGCGGCCTCCACCGCCGATGTTGCCGTACTGTTGGTCGATGCCCGCAATGGCATCCAGACCCAGACCCGGCGCCATGCCTACCTTGCGTCGCTGATGGGCGTGCGCCGTATTGTGCTGGCCATTAACAAGATGGACCTGGTGGCATACTCCAATACGGTGTTCACCCGCATCAGCGAAGAATTCGCCGCCTTCACCGCCACCTTCAATTTCGCCAGTGTGACCGCCATCCCGCTCAGCGCCCTCAAAGGCGACAACCTGAGCGAGCGCTCTCCGCACATGCCTTGGTATACGGGGCCGACCCTGCTTGGCTACCTGGAAACGGTCAAGATAGAACCGCCTGCTGGCGACGTCCCGGTGTTTCCAGTACAGTGGGTCAACCGTCCGGACGCCTCATTCCGCGGCTTCAGCGGCACCGTTGCGCAGGGCAGGTTCAGTGTCGGCGACGAAATTCGCGTCACCGCCTCTGGCCAGACCAGCCATATCGCCGAGATCGTCACCATGGATGGTTCGCTGGCAAACGCCGCGCGTGGCGATGCCGTGACGCTGCGCCTGGCAAGCGAGATTGACGCTTCGCGTGGCGATATCCTGTCGCTGGCGAACGCACCGCTCGACATGACCGACCAGCTGGAAGCGACGTTGATCTGGACCGACACCGACCCGGGCCTGGTCGGCCGCAGCTATCACATCAAGCTTGCGACGCAGACCGCAGCGGCATCGATTACCAAGATCAAGCACGAAATCGACGTCAATACCCTGGCGCATAACGCCAGCAAACAGCTTGGACTAAACAGCATCACGGTTTGCACCCTGGCACTCAGCAAACCGTTGGTGTTCGAGAATTACGAGAAGTCGAAACCGCTCGGCAGCTTTATCCTGATTGACCGTTACAGCAACGCCACCGTGGCCATCGGCATGGTGCGGCATAACCTGCGCCGTGCGCAGAATGTGCACAAACAAGCCTTGTCGATCAACCGTGAAGCACGCGAAAAACTGAACGGGCACCGCGGCAAGGTAATCTGGCTCACCGGCCTTTCCGGTTCGGGCAAATCGACCATCGCCAACGCGCTGGAAGTGGCCTTGCATGCCGAAGGAAAACGCACTTACCTGCTGGATGGCGACAATGTGCGCCAGGGCTTGAACCGTGACCTCGGCTTCACCGATGCCGACCGCGTCGAAAACATCCGGCGTATTGCCGAAGTGGCCAAGCTCATGCTGGACGCCGGCACGATCGTGATCACCGCCTTCATTTCGCCGTTCCGGCGCGAACGCGAAATGGCACGCGAACTGATCGGCGAGGAGAACTTTGTCGAGGTCTATATGAACGCCCCCCTGGAAGTCTGCGAAGGGCGCGATCCCAAAGGGCTGTACAAGAAGGCGCGCGCAGGGCAGCTGCCGAACCTGTCGGGCATCGGCAGCCCTTATGAAGCACCGCTGGCGCCGCAGTTCACCATCGACAGCGGCAGGCACAGCATCGACGAATGCGTCGCGCTCCTGATGAAGGAAGGCCTGGCCTAGCGTGTCGCCTGGAGCGCCATGTCCTTGCGGGAGGACGCAAGCAAGGATATGGCGCCGATCGCCATCCCCAGCCAGAGCGTGACCAGGCGAATTGCAATCGCCAGCGACACGGCAACGCCGTAGCTTGTCCCTCGCTCGCTCAGCTGCAGCACCAGGGCCGCCTCCATCGCGCCGAGCCCGCCCGGCAGCATGCTGGCGGCGCCAAACAGGGTGGCCTGCACAAAGATCAAGACACAGTCGGCTGCCGGCACTCCGGTTCCGGCCGTAAAGCAGAACCAGGCGAAAACCAGGGCCTGGCTGCCATACGCCAGCAGCGCAAGAGACGAGAACGCGGCAACCCGCGGCAATTGCCACACGCGGGCCCAGCTTTCCAGCACCAGCTTTCCAGCATCAAGCGGCCGCCAGCGCAGGCGGCGCGTCATCCGGCTCCACGCCGTCAGGGCACGCGGATGCAGCAGTAGCCAGGCCGCAGTGCAACTGCCCAGCAGCAGGACTGCATAGGCGGAGATCCAGGCCCAGGCCAGCGCCTGGCCCGACATCCAGGCCGCCAGGAAGCCCAGCAGGCATACGCCCAGGACATCGCTGGCCCGATCGACCAGGAAGGCCGCCAAGCTATGGGGCACCCTCACACCGTGCTGCAGCAGCAAGGCAGAGCGGAATGTCTCCCCGGATTTGCCGGGCGTTGCGGTCAACGCCAGGCCGGACAGGTAGATCGCCAGGTGGCGCCAACGTGGCACCCGGTATCCGAAGTGCCGCAAGTTATTCTCCCAGCGGCCAAAGCGCCAGAGGAAAGAAGACGACGAAAGTACCGCGCCAATGAGCAGGGTATCCAAGCCTATTGCAGCCAGCGCGCCCGCCGTCTCTTTCCAGCCAAAACTGAAGATCGCAGCCAGGTACAACAGTACGCCGGCGCTGACAAACAGGACCACGGCCCTGACCATGCGCGGGTCGGCAAGCGCCGACTGGATACGATCCATGCTGCGGTTCATCGGAAAGTCAGGAACTTATGTCCGAAATAGCTGGTCACTACCGGCACCAGAACACCCGTCAGGTGGGCCAGAGCTTCGGCATGGTCGACGATGCCAAGCGACGGCAGCAGCCAGCGTGCCAGCAGCAGGCTGATGGCAAGCGTCTGCAAAACGGCCAGCACGTTGACGCCAATGAACTTGCCAACCTGCGCCGCCATCGCCCCGCCTTGTGCTTTGAATACATGGCCGCGCATCAGGGTAAAGGCGACCAGCATCCCCACCAGGTAGGCAAAGAAAACGGCAGGCGCGTAGTCCAGGAAGGTACTGAAGATAAAGCGTGAGCCGAAATTGGCTCCTGCAGCAATTCCGCCGGCAACCAGGAAGCGCAAAAATTCCTTATTCAGCATGGGCCGCCATCTTCGCCATATTGCGCCCGAAGTCGATACTCTCCGAAATGCCGCGGTCTTCCGGATAATAGTACGAGGTATCGGCTACCCACAGGCCCTGCACCGGCAAAGCGGCAGGCGGCAGCTTGTCGAGGTAGCCAGGGTCGCAGATCGGCTGGGCATAGCGGTAGCGGCTGGCACGCATGTCGAGGAAGTCTTCGTCGCGCAGCGCTGGGTTGATCTTCTTCAGGTAGCTGCGCACCTTGTCCAGGAACACCTGGTCGGCATCAGCGAATTTCGGATGTTCGCCGGGCATGTAGAACGGCACATAGGTGATGTACTCGTCCAGCGGCCGCAGGTTAGAGTATTCGACCAGGCCAGGGATATCCATGTCCGGATCGTTGGTATTGAGCCAGAAATTCTCCGTCACCGCCTTGCGCAGCTTGGCGATCACGCATACCACGGCAATATTCTTGACTGCCTTGAACTTGTCCAGCACGTCTGGTGGCAAATCAGGTATCACGCGCGGCACATACGGCAGCGGGATCGTGCTGACCACCTTGTGGAAGGCTTCGAACTGCCCGCCGGTCTCGATGCCGCGCACCTTGTTTTGCTCCATCACGACCTTGGTGACCGGAGTACCGAGGCGCACCTCGCCACCATGCTTGACGATATCGTCACGCATGGCATTGAGCAGGGTCTCGGAGCCGCCATCCAGGTAGCCGAGCTTTTCTTCGAACAGGCTGGCGCGCGAAGTACCGATGCGGCGGATACGGCTCCAGATCCAGGCCGCCGACAGATTGCTGCTGTAATCGTAGAATTTGTAGTCGAACAGCCGGCGCCACAATACTTCGTAGGCTTCTTCGCCCACCCAACGGCGGATCCAGCCAGTTGCTTCAACGTTGTCGAGCGGGCGCCAGTCCTCCCGCTTGCGCTTGGTGGACAGGAAAGCATGCAGGCCATAACGGAATTTGGCCACCATGCTCAATCCGCGGAACTTCAGCAGCGCAACCGGGTTGCCCCATGGCTGGAGGCGGTTCTGGTACCAGTAGCCCATCTTGGTGGCGGTCCAGTGCATTTTCGAGGAGAGGCCGAGCTCCTCCAGCACCTTCAGGAAGCCGGTGTCGGAGATACAGTGGAAATGGTAATAGCGTTCAATCGACAGGCCCGAAAAGTCGAAGGCGGCCGCCATGCCGCCGACCCGGTCGTCGGCTTCGAATACCACCGGATGGTGACCGTCGCGCGCCAGTTGATAGGCTACCGCCAAGCCCATTGGTCCGGCGCCCAGTACTGCAATGCGTTGTCGCATATCTTAAAACTCCAAGAATTCAGTGCCAGGTTTGCCGCGGAAATTATCCACGGCAGTCAGAAAAATTCACGTCTTATGCAAGCTGCTACACTGGACGTCCAGTGCATGGCCCTCTCAAATATTCAATTTGTGGAAGATCGCTCGCGGCAAGTTGGCAATAACAAACATGATCAGCGCCCATTTACCCGGCGTATACAGCACGGGCTGGCCCTTGGCCGTCGCCGTGACAATTTGCGCCGCCACCGATTCGACGCTGGCCATGCCGCGTTGTGGCATATGGGAGGTCATCGGCGTGGCAGTCGGGCCTGGTTTAACCAGGACTATCTTGACTCCTGTGCCGGCCAAGCGGTGCTGCAGGCCTTCGACGTAGCGCGTCACCATGCCCTTGGCGGCGCCATAGACGTAATTAGACTTGCGGCCGCGTTCGCCGGCGACGGAGCCGATGATAGTCAGCGTTCCTTTTTCGGCGCGCAACATATACCGAGCGAATGCCTCCGCAAACAAAACCGGCGAAATACCATTGATTTGCATTGCTTCGGCCGCCAACACCAAATCTTCCTGGCACGCATGCTGGTCCGGTAACGAGCCGTGCGCGATCAGCACGATATCCGGCGCGCCGCCGCTCACAATGGCATCTACCGTGGCGCGAATCGCTTGAGGATCGCTGAAACTTGCCTGCATCACGCATACCGTCGATTGCGGGCTGCGAACGCGCAGGTCCGCTGCCACGGCCTCGGTCTTTTCCCTATTGCGCCCCAGCAGGGTCAAATTGACAGCCTGCCCTGTCACCCATAACCGGGCGCAATGCTCGGCCATGGCCGAGGTAGCACCGACAATCACGATGTTTTTCTTGTTCTCTGTCACTTAGTTCCCCATCAAGCGGCGCGACATCGCGGAGCTGATGCCCGGGTCGCGGTAGGATAAAAATTCGGCGAGCCGTGGATAACCGGACTCAAACAGCGAGCGCGGCATGCGCGCATCTTTAGCCATGTAGATCCGCCCGCCAGCCTCGGCGACGATCGCGTCAAGCCGTTCGAACAAACGCAGCGTACGCTCATTGCGGTTAGGGAAATCGAGCGCCAGCGTCACGCCAGGCTGCGCGAAGCTCAACATGCCGGGCGCCTGCCGTTCGCCGAAAGTCTTCAGCACGGCCAGGAACGACCCTTCGCCACTGTCGGCAATCGCTTTCAGCATTTCCAGCACGGCGACGCGCCCAACTGCCCGCGGCACCACGCTCTGATACTGGTAAAAGCCCTTCGGGCCATACATTCGATTCCATTCCAGCAAATTATCCAAGGGGTAGAAATAGCCTTCATAATGCGCGACCCTTTTGCCAGCCCGGCTCTTTTGCAGATTGAAATACGCGCTATTGAACGGCGCCAGCGAAAGTCTATTGACCAGGGAAACCGGTGGCACAAAAGGCATCGTGCTCGGACGCGCGGCGGGTATTTCGAGGCCTTGCGCAGCGCAATGATTCGCGCGCAGAAAAATGCCGCGTCCGCGTCTCGACAGGCAGTCGATCCACGATACGGTGTGCTCCCAATTAGCTTCCGAAGCGTCAGCATGCACGAAGAATTCGTCGAGGCTAGCGTACGGCAGGGTTTCCGTTTCAAGCCAAGGTCCGGCGACCCGGCGTAGTTGAATCTCTGCAGTACAAATGATCCCCGTCAGGCCCAGGCCTCCGACAGTTGCGGCGAACCAGTTTTCCTGTTCCCCGGAACCGCATTCGATGCGCTGGCCGTCGGTGCGCAACAATTCGATCCGACGCACATGGTCGCCAAAGGAGCCAAACGAGTGGTGATTCTTTCCATGGACGTCGTTGGCGATCGCACCGCCCACCGTAACGAGCTGGGTCCCCGGCGTGACCGGCAACATCCAGCCAGACTGAACGGCGAGCTTTTGTATGTCGCGCAACAAAACTCCCGATTCACAACGCAGCAGCCCGGTTTCCCTGTCAAAGCTGATAAAGCGATCCAGTCCGGTACTGCGCCAGAGCACTCCGCCAGGATTGAGGCACACGTCGCCGTAGCTGCGGCCCATGCCGTGCGCCAGTCCTGGTGCGCTTGCTTGCAACAGGCGCGGCACCTGCCCGCGCTCTGTCAAGGGCAGCACATCATGTTCCCACTGCCCCAGCCGGCCCCAGGAGGAAACCATTACCACGGCCATCCCACGGCGCCCACAGCCAACACGGCTGCAAAACAGCCGCCGGCCAGCAGGCTGGCCTTATCCTTGACTGCAAACACAAGTGGATCGTCGTGCATATGACCGCGATGTGCCTTCATCCACATCCAGCTGACCCAGAACAGCATTACCGGAACCGAGCCCCAGACAATTTCCGGCGAACGGTAAAGCATCAGCACTGCTTCGCTGTTCAGGTAAAGGGCCAACACCACCAAGGCCGCGTACCCAGAGCAGACTCCAAGGATCTGGATAAGTGGCGCGTCCGAAGTGTAGTAGCCACGGCCATGCGCTTTTTTATTGCCATGCAAAACCTGGACTTGCAGCTCCGCATAGCGCTTGACATAAGCCAGCGACAAGAACAGGAACACCGAGAAAGCAAGAAGCCAGAACGACAACGGCATGCTGAGGGCAGCAGCGCCGGCAATGATACGCAATGTGTACAGTACAGCTAGCGCCAGACAATCAACCAGCATCAGGCGTTTGAGGAGCCAGGAGTACGCGCAGGTCAAGGCAAAATATCCGGCCAGCCAAACAAAGAAGTTGCCACCGACATGCCAAGCCACCCCTGCGCTGGCCAACAGCAGCAGCGGTACACACAGTACGCCTTGCCACGCCGGCACCGCGCCGCTAGCGAACGGCCGGTTCCGCTTGCGCGGGTGCTGCCGGTCACTCTCAAGGTCGAGCAGGTCATTGGCGATGTAAACCGAGGAAGCACACAGGCTGAACGCGACAAAGGCCAACATCAACGGGACCCAGTGCTCCGGATCGGCAAACTGGTGAGCGGCAAACAGTGGTACGAATAGCAGCAAGTTCTTCAGCCATTGATGCACTCGCAGAACGCGGCGCCACACGTTGAGGCCGGCGTCGGGGGCGGCGAACGAACGCTCAACCTCGCAGCAATCGGCGGCTGCCCGAGCCAAGTTGGCTGGCGCATTGACAATCACGGCACGGCGCGCATGGCGCCACACCGGCAGGTCAGCACGGGAATTGCCTGCATAGTCATAGCCGGCACGCCCGAAACGATCCACCAAAGCAGCTGCCTTGTTCTCGCCAGCCAAATTTACCACCCCATCGCTGGCCATGACCTCATCGAATACTCCCAAGTGATCGGCAATCGCATCGGCGATCAATCGGTCGGAGGCCGTGCAAAGGATCAATTTTCGGCCAGCGCTGCGCTGTTGCTTTAGCCATTCGATAAAAGCCGTGTTATACGGCAGTGAGGTCGCATCAAAACTACCGCCCTGAGCCAGGCGGCGCTTGAGCACCGCCTTGCCATGAGTTAGTAAATAAGGAATACGCAACGCTTCCACAGGATTGTCGCGCACAGCGCGCAGCGCTGATTCATGCAACATGTCGGTGTGAATCAATGTTCCGTCTAGATCAATGATCAGTGGCAATGCGCCCATAAATACTCGTTAGCACAGAAGAAGCAGGCTTTGATACCACTTCGGTTAGTTAATGATTGGTTCGCGCGCGGCACACGTCACCGCAGGACAACCCGGCAGTGTAATGACAGAGGGAAAACATGTCAAACTGCCATCAATGCCAAGTGACGTGGCCGGCGCATCAGGCGCAGGCAGCGGTGAGGCGCGTTAGCCTGGAATAGAAATTTTATTGCTCGGAACGCATTCCGTGCTGCCGGCGCCAGCCGCCTCAAGAATCTTGATGTCATAGGCGCCAGGCGCGACCCCGGAAAGGTCCATCGTCACGGACCAGCCGGCGTTGACCAACAATGGCTTTTTGTAAACTTCTGCAATGTCGGGCCGCTGGATTCCGCGTTCAGCCTTGACGAAATAATGCCCCGGACCGGTCATCTCGATATAGACATCGCCAGGCGCCTGATCGCTCTTGCTATTGGCAGCCCAACCATTCAGGTAAACCTTCGATTTATCCGTCACCGCGTTGTCGTCGGCGCTTGGGGGAGCATCGTTGAAACGCTCCAGGGCGCAGTCGGTGGAAACGGCAAGGGTCGCCGGCAGCTCCGCGGGACGCGTCGCGCTAGGCTTGCTTGCAGACGGAGGCACTGGCGCAGCCGCGGCCGCGGCTGGCTTTTCTTCCTTGTTGGAACATGCGGAGACGAGCAGGACTAAAGCTGTGGTGGTGAGCAATCGCATATGGTGCTTTCTACTATTGAAAATAAATGGAATCACGGGGGGAACAACTCTTGATTAAAAATCCAGAACAATGCCATTGTAACGGGAGTCGTTGAACGTCAGGTCGATAGCCTTCGCAAACGGCGTATAGGGCACACCGAACATGCCAGGCCAGTCGCTCACTTCGAACTCGTCCTTGGCACTGAGAGCGGCCAATTGCTGTGTGGTGAACGGCGGTGTCTTATCGAACAGTGACCAAATCCAGATCAGGGCAAAGAACAAACTGTACGGAATTTTGACGATAGGCGTCCGGGCGCCGGTGGCGCGCTTGATCGTGCGGATAATGTCGATGTAGTCGATTTTCTCGTGACCAGAAATGTTATAGATGCCCCCGGCAATGCGCCGTTCTATGCAGCTGATAATGATGTCCGAAAAATCGCCCGCATATAAGGGCTGACGCATATACCGACCGTGGCCGGGAATCGGAAACACCGGTACTTTCTTCATGAAACGAGAGAGCCAGCCAAGATGCTTGCGGTCGAACCACCCGAACATCAAGGTTGGGCGGAGGATGGGGCAAGGGATTCCACTTGCCAGGACCAGTTGCTCCTGCTCGATCTTACTGCGGGTATAAAAGTCGTCGGCCACTGAAACCACAACCGAGGAACTGATGTGCACCAGGTACGGCTGCCTGGGATTCGCCTTGACCAGATCCAGGATAAGGCGGGTGGAATCAATATTATTTCGCTGGAAGTCACTGTAATCGATACCGCCGATCTGCGCTTGCAGCATTACCACCACGTCAGCGTCCTCGAAATGGCGCTGCCATTCGCCTGCTTGCGCCAAATCGGCGTACACACACGTAATGTCCGGTTGCGTCAGCTGCAAGATTGCCAGATTGCTGCGGTGCTTGTCGAGCACCACGATATTTTTATAGCCGCGGTCTTTCAGGCGCGCAACCAGGTTCTGGCCGACCAGGCCAGCTCCGCCTGGCAAGAGAATCTTTTGCTCAAATTTGTTCATTGAAGTTCCTGTCAATTCGATTCATTTCTTGTTGTGCTCGATTTACTTGACGTTCACGGGCACATCCTGGCTCAACTGACATGCTTCCACGACATCGCCCAGGACGCGGGCCACGCCTACGCGATAAACTCCGCTCATCTGCGGCGGACTCAACATCGTAGAAAAACCGCGGTTCGCCCCCGCGCTAGTTACCGTGCCAGGATTTCGGGCGATCTGGATAGCCTCAAAATATTGCGGTGCGCCACCGTCCTTGCTAAGCGATATCAAAAGGTTTTGCCTTGAATCTGCAGCCTCGCCCGCGAATTTTGCCCAGCCGGCCACGGTGAACATCGCCTGGTCTCCGCTAACGGTATAGTCTGCGCGATCGAAGCCGCCGTCGCATTGCACCGCGCGTACATTGGCGCCATGTGGGATCGATACGGTATTCTTCAATGCCACGAAACAGCCGTGCACCATGCTCATTTTCCACGCCGGGCGCTGGGAGACCCAGCGGCTGAGTTCGTTCACTGTCGGGTAATTCGTGCCTTCACTACACAGCACGACGCCGCCCAACTTGTCAGCGGGAATAAAACTTTCTGGATTGGCCGCCAGCTTGGCATAATCCTGAGCCCAGGTGGGAACAGTAAATGACTTTCGCTCAGCCATATAGGCCCAGGTGGAATTCCAATCATTCCCATATCCCACGAACGCCTTATCATTCGGCATTTCGCGCTTAAGCGTCGCTCCTAAGTCGTAATCGCGGGAATTCTCTGCGTCAAAAACAGTTCTTGCCGCTGGCGCGTATTCCTGTGAGAACCAGTAGTAGTTCGACCCGACCAGCAGCAACGCAATGACAGGAACAAGGGGCAGTTCCGGCAAATATCGGCTGCACAGTTTAGTCAGGGCCAGTGCCAGGGCAAACAGCAAGAAGAGCACGTTTGCTGATTGGTAATACGTATGTACGATATGCAGGTTGGTAAACAGCAAGAATGGCAGCAGTCCCATCGCCAAGGCACATATCAGGGCATATTTGACCACTTTCTCCACCTTCGACAGCATGGCCAGCACAAGCACCGCCAGCCCCAACAAGCCGCCGAGGTTCTGCAACGCAACCCGTCCCCATAGCACCTTGGTGTACAACTCGGCGGACGTGCGCTGGGCGAGCGTACCCCAGTTCCAGCCTTTCAATGCATTCGAAGTGAGCAGCTTTCCCATCGGGCTCAACTCCTTGACGTGGTCGGTATAGGCCGTCCACAGCGCACCGATCAGGAGAGGCACGATCACATAAACGGCAGCAAATACGATCCGCGGCACGCAAAAGCGCCAATACGAAATCGTCCCCTGCGCACGACGGTCAAGCAGGGCATGCAAACTGACAAACAGGTAAACGATCCCCAAGATGGCTAGTACGGGCAAACCGGTGGTGGCCTTCTGCAAAATGCTCAAGGACATGCAAACGAAGAACAGCGCACCGCTGCGCAAGTTGCCGGGCGCGGAAAGCAATTCCAGGAAATACTTGATCGCAGCAACCGCAAAGAACAGGCTCGTGGTCTCGATCATAAAAGTGCGGCCCCAATACAGGTAGATCGGGCTCGAGAACAGGAGGGCAGCGAACACATACCAGGTTGCGTCGCCAAGCTTGAGTTGGCGCGTGATCGCGCGCGCTGGAAGCAAACACAAAGCCAGGAACACAAAGCTCAGCAGACGGCCGGCGACATCAAGCGGTGCACCAGTCAACTGGGACAACAACGCCACCAAATATTGATAGAGCGGGAATTCGAACGGAACGCTCCATGGCATCCCGACTACCGGAGTTTCATAGGCCAGATGAAATCCGTTGGAAGCCAGCCAGAATGCGCTAAGTGCAGTCTGAGACTGCCGGAAATTGAACAAGTCCAACGGCGCTTGTGCGGCGTACCGAACTGCAAAATAAGTCGCATAGCTCAAGCATAAGAACGCCAGCAGCATTGTTCCGCGCTCGGCAAGCCGGCCGGAAAGGAGACTACCCTGTCTATCACGCAACATTTTTCTCACTTATATTTACGAAATAATCTTTCAATTCATCGCCGCTACAGGACATGGCTCTTGATCCATGTGGCCGTCCGCAAAAGGCCATCGACCAGCCCTGTCTGCGGCTGCCATCCGGATACCGCTGCCAGCTTCTCTGCTTGCAATACATTCCGTTCCACGTCCACAGCCCTGGCGGGAGTATGGCGCACTGCGACGTCGACACCCAGCGTTTGCTTGATCAGCCCGATCAACTGGTTGATCGACGTACCGACGCCGGTGCCAAGGTTATAAGTCTCGCCGCTTTCGCCGTGCGATGCGGCAGCCAGCAGGCCATCGACTGCATCATCGATATAGATGTAATCGCGCACGTTCTCACCATTTCCCCAGACCTCAATGGAGTCCCCTTTGAGGACCTTGTACAGCAGTGTCGCTACCAGACCCTGCCCGGTCAGCGGGCGCTGCCAGGCACCATAAGGATTGGCCAGACGCACCACGACATAATCGGTGCCATGCAGCCTGCGGTACAGGGCGAGGTATTGCTCGATCGCCAGTTTCACCACGCCGTATGAGCAGATCGGGTGGTTGGGTGCCAGCTCGGCAAGCATGTCCTCGCTGGTATGTCCATACACAGTGCCGCCGGAAGACACAAAGACCCATCGTACGGCACGTTCGCGGCAGTACTCGAAATAGCGCAGAGTGGTGCCAATGTCGTCGATCGCCTCCTGCGCCGCGCCTGCCGTGTTCGGCGACGGGCGGCCGGATGCGATCAGGTGGTACACCACCGCTTGAGCCAGGTGAGCCAGCAACTGCGGCGGCAGGTCGGCGAATTCGCCGATCACCTGCTCGGCCTCGGGCGGCCAGTCAGGCGAGGCTGTGCGCGCAAAGCACACCACCTGATGGCCCTGGCGCACCAGGGCATGCGCCAGGTTGACGCCGATGAAGCCGGAAGCCCCGAGAATAACGGCCTTGTTATGCGGCATAGGCGCCCTCGCGATGGACATCCCGCCGACGTGCCACCTTGAAATGGTCGCAGACCTGGTTGAGGTAGTCCTGCGCCTGGGCCACTGCAGCAGGTGACGGCGGCACAAGGCGCATCGCTTCCTGTTGCATGGCAATGATTTCATCGATATGGCGTGCCACTGCCAGTGCGCCGGTAACGCTGCTGTTGTGGCGGCGGTGCAGGTTGAGCGGCTTCTTGCTGTGGCAGACCTTGCCTTGCATCATGATGTGAAGGTACACCAGCCAGTCGCCGGCCACTTTCATCCCATACAACTGCTGCGCCAGCTCGTCCAGCGTCCGCTGCAGCGCGTGGCGGCGCATCAGCACTGCACTCACATTGGGAATGGTATTCTTGATACACATCGACTTGACGATCTCTTCCTTGCCGTCGCGGAAGTAATCGGTCAGGCAACAGTCGGAGGTGCTCAGCGTATATTCCAAGTAGCTGTCGGCCAGGATATTGCCCGCCGCATCCATCTGCTTCGACTGGCAGTACGCCAGCATGAGCTGTGGGTCGGCGAACGCAGTGGCCAGTTCCTGCAAGAAGCCAGGTTCACTCAAGTCGTCGGCCTCGGCAATCCATACCAGGTCGCCGGCGCAGGCGTCCACGCCCTTCTTCCATTGGCGGAACACCGAGCCCGAATTGGCTTCGTTGACAATCAGGCGCGCCTCCTGGCTGTGGCCAGCCAGATAATCCTCAATGGCTGCCACGCTGCCGTCCGGCGAGGCGTCATCCAGCACGATCACCTCATATACCGGATAGGCTTGCGAATAGATACTGTCGAGCCTTTGGCCAATATAGCGCTCGTATTTATAGTTGGGTACCACCACGGATACGCGCGGCATGCCGTTCAAATGGTGCACCAGGTCCAGTGCATAACGGCGCAGCGAAACGTCGGACGCGGCTACGCTGACCGGCGTGGCCAGCAGTTGAACCACCTTGCGCGCAAAGTCTGCCGTATCAAGATGCTCGGCGAGCAAGCCCTGGTGCGCTACGATGAAGTCGCTTGCGCCAGTGGTGCCGCTAAACGCCACCACTGGCGTGCCAGCCTCGGCCGATTCAAGCACCACGTTCGGGAATGGATCTTCGCGCGAAGTCAGCGCATAGACCGAGGCCGCCGCATAATACATCAAGGGATCACGTTCGAAGCCGGCCAGTATCACTTTGTCCTGCAGGCCCAGAGCTGCAATGCGCTGCTGCACCTGGCGTTCCATGTCGCGGTCAGCGTGGCCGATCCAGATGAAAGCGGTATTCGGACGCTGCGCCAGCACCTCGGCCGCCATCTCAACGAACAGGTCCGGGCCCTTGCGGCGGTCCATATAGGCGATGCTGAGCACAATCTCCGTGTCGACCGGCAACTGGTGCTTGGCGCAGACCAGGCGGTGCGCCTCGTCGCGCCGCTGTTTATACGGGTTCTTGCGCACCACGCCCTGGTGGCGCACCAGTGCGCGCGCGCCATCCACTGCGGCGATCTCGGTAAACTTCTGGTGCACCAGGTCGGCCGGGAACACCACCTTGTCGGCGTGCGCGGCGATCAAGGCGGCGTTGCTTTCCTGCTGCATATCGCGAATCACGCCAGGCAGCTCATGAATCAGGCTGAGTACCTTGAAGCCAAGCTGCTTCAGTTGCGGTACCACGCTGCCACTGACCACGGTACTGGTGATGGCATTGGTCGCGCCAGCGGAGCTGACCGCCTGCAGGAAGGCGGCAGTCTTCTCCGGGCCGGCCGCTTCCGCGCACAGGGTGTCGCCCACCGCAATGAAATCGTCGAGCAGGCGGCCGCCGCCCAGAGCCAGGATGTAAACCTTGAAGCCACAATCGCGCAGCTCCTTTGCCGTTTCCAGGATCAGGAACTGGGCGCCATGCGGATGGCAGTCGTGCGTCACCAGCAGCAAGGAGCCCAGCTGCTGGTTGCTGGTGGCCGACAGCGCATCGCGCGTGGCTTGCAGGTAGGCATAGCCGTAGCGCTGGTCCGGTTCCAGGTGCGCGCCTTCGGCCCATTCGTTCCAGGCATTGACAAAGATCAGGCGCTGGTCCGGATCCGGGCTCTGCTGGACTGTGTAATTGATCGCATTTTCCAGCCAGCGCTGGTACAGCTTTGGCGAACTGTTCTGGAAGATAGTGCCGCGGTTCTTGCGCCGCGCGGTGTTGTCCCAGGCCGGGCACACGCTGCGGTAAAGCTTGTAGTTAGGCTGTTTATACTGCTCGCTACGCTCGACAAACACGCGCCAGTCATAGACCGTGGCGGCGAAATCGTCGCGCAGCGGGACCACGGTATCAGTAATGTTCGGCGGGGCCGAATTGTTTGGCGGGAATTCGATCGCGGCATCAAAGCCGTACTTGGCCGGGTCTTCCACTTCGAACGACTGGGTGTAGGCCAGGTAGATTTCACCGATGCCGTTGTCGCGGCACCAGTTGCGCCAGCGCTGTGCGGTCTCGGCGGCCGAAGGCAGCAGGCTCGGGCGGTACACCAGCAGCAGCGGCTTGCCATCGACGCGGATATAGCGCGTGCTTTTCAGATAATCGGCCATGTGGGCGATGAACGCCAGGTCGTCTTCCGGGCTGTGTTCCTGCGCAATGAGAATCTCACTGTCCAGGCCATCCCAGCGGCGGCTCCAGTTTTCATTGGCCCAGCACAGGCAGAACGGCAAGTCGATCTCGCTGTCTTCCATGAAGTTGCGAATCGGCTGTTCCATCAGGCGATGGCCTGCGAACCAATAGAAGTAGAAGCAGAACCCTTCAATGCCATACAGCTTGGCCAGTTCCACCTGGCGCCGCTGCACTGCCGGATCGAGCAAGTTGTAGTTGCCCAGTTCGCCCGACACATGGGGCTGGTAATGACCCTCGAAATGCGGCTGCGCCGGCACCACGTTGGTCCACTCCGTAAAGCCTTTGCCCCACCAGGCATCGTTTTCCGGGAAGGCATGGAACTGCGGTAAATAGAAACAGATCAACTTGGCCTGCCGCTGCGGCAAAGGCTTGGCCTGCAACAAGGGCACATAGGTCACCGGTTCGAGCACATTGGGGCGCGCTTGCGCCAGCAATGCCGGGCTGGCCGCGCGCGTATCGCCGCGCTGGCCATTGGCCCAGGTACGGTATGCCAGCGTGTGGCGGAACAGGAATGGCACGCCGCGGAAAATGGCACTCTTGAGTTTTTGCTTGTTGCTGACCGACATAGGCAAGTGGCGCCACGCCTGGCGCGCCCGATCCGACAGCATCCCGCGCAACATCGGCGAAGAGGTGAGCGTTAAGCTGCGGCGGGCAGCGCGCAAGGGCTTGGTCAGGCGCCAGGACGAGCTCTGCATGATGTTCTCAATCTGCTCATGCTGGGTGCGCAATTCATGCTTGAGGCCGGCGATCTCGCTATCGCGTGCGCCGACAGCCTGGTGCAGCTCGAAGATTTGTGCCTCGTGTTCGCTCAGCTTGACCTGGCAGTCCTGGAACTGCTGCTCGCGCGCAGCCATGCTTTGCGCAGTTGCAATGGCAGTCTGGGTATCGACTTCCACCAGCTGCTGGCGCAGCGCTGCAATCTGGGCGTCGCGTTCGGCAATCGCAAGCGCCATCAGGCTGGCGCCGTCCGATTCCGCTTCGGCCATTTGCCGCTGCAAGGCGCTGACCCGGTCATTGCCGTCGGCGATGGCCTGGGCCAAAGCTTCGGCGTGCGCGGCATCGGCTTCGGCAATTTTCTGCTGCCCGGCGCTGGCATGTGCCAGGGCGGCAGCCGATGCTTCTTCGGCGGCAGCCAATTGCTGCTGCAAGACGCCAGCTTGCGCCAGGGCGGCGGCAGATGCCTCCTCGGCGGCAGCCAGTTGCTGCTGCAAGGCGCCAGCTTGCGCCAGGGCGGCGGCAGATGCCTCCTCGGCGGCAGCCAGTTTCTGCTGCAAGGCGCCAGCTTGTGCCTGGGCGGCGGCAGATAACTGTTCGGCAGCAGACAGTGTCTGCCGCAAGGCATTGGCTTGCGCATCGCGCTCTTGCAGCGCGACATGCATTTGTTCGATTTGGCTATCGCGTTCGCCAACTTTGAGATGCAGGGCGGTGATTTGGGCGTCGCGTTCCGACTTATCATGCTCGAGCGCAGCCACCTGGCCGGCCTGCTGCGTCAGCGCCAGTCCCAGTTCCTCGACCTTGCGGTCGCGTTCGCCCACTTTCAAGTGCAGCGCCACCAACTGCTCTTCATGCTGCGCGGCCTGGCCGGCCAATGTTGCCTGCAAGGCCTGCAAACCGCTATCGCGCTCGGCTATATCCTGCCAGAGCCGGGCCCGCTCATCTTCCAGGGCATTGGCATAGTCGACCAGTGCAGCGGTCCCGCACAAGCCGCGATCCAGGGCCGCCAGCTGCATTTGCCCTGCTTCATCCTCGAGCGCCGCTTCATCGCGCGCTACCGCTGAGAGCAAGCCGTACAGCTCGCCAACTGCAGCGGGAGCGCGACTATCGAGCTTCAGTTGCTGCAGCGAGAAACGCGTATGGCGCAGCCCAGCCTCCAGGAATTCGCTTTCAAATTCGCGTACCTCCGACGTTTCAGGCGCTGGCAGCGGCAAATCGATGGCCTTGGCAATCCTTGCCAGCTGCGCATAAGGCGCGTCCATGAACGCATCGTAGTCCACTACAATTCTTTCCATGCCGCGGCTTTGCAGCACGGCCGGCAACATATGCTGCAGCCAGAGCCAGTACGATTTCTCGGCTGGCGTTTCATTCCTGCTGCCGAGCGAGGCAGCCACGCTGGCCGGGTTGCGCAGGGCAATGACAAAGCTCACACGGCATTCGGTGGCGGCGAAAATCTCCAGCCAGAACGAAAGCAGGCGGCAGGTACGCGGGTCCTTGAAGCCCCAGATGCCCGCGCCGGCAGCCAGGCGCTCCTGCACAAGTTGTGCCGCTTTCAGCTTAAGGCGGCTCAGTTCCGGGCTGGCGGGCAAGGACTGCTGTGCCAGAGCCAGGCGGTCATAAGCCGAAGCCCGCAGTGTCAGCAGCTCTTCATTAATTTCCAGCACGCCGCTGTCTTCCCAAAAACCCTTGGGATTATCGAAGCCAGCCGGATGCAAATTGCTACCTAGTCCTACTCCCAGCAATCCAAGGCCGCGCGTGATGGCGCTGGTGCCACTGCGATGCATGCCCAGCACCACCACTAAACGATTTTGACTATGCTTCATTTACAACCACCTCTTCAATCCCCGGCACGCAGGAAAAGTCCATAATTCCAGTTAACAATCTCGAACTGTCAGGCATCACGCGGAACATCGCCACGTCGATCAGCCGGTGCAGGTATCCATCATCCCCATGAGTGCTGCCCATTACTCCTGCGTTCAGGAAATAGGTACCCGTGTTCAAGGCCGCGACAAAGGCAAACTCGACACGATAAACGGTCCCGGCGGCCACTGTGGCCAGGCAGTCCTTGAGCGCAATGGCCGACTGCGCGCCGCCCAGTTCAAGCCCCGACACCGTCTTGATCAGCATGCCGAAGCGCACATTATTGGCGCTACGGTCGAAACGCACCTCATACCGATAGCGATAACGCTTGCCGGCGATCAGAGAATTGACCTGCCGCCCACGCTGGTCGACGATGTGCGCATTTTCAATGTAAGCACCATGAGATTCATACTCGATGGTGCTGCTCGGCACCAGGCTCGGGTCATAAGACTCGCTCAGTCTGGTATCTTCCTGCGCCACGTCTTCCGGCGCGACGGACGTGCTGCCGTCCGCCTCGCCCACGTTGCTCCGCAGCCCCCCTAAGCGAATCTGTTCACGCAGGGCGCTGCGCTTGTCGGCCGGCGCATACAGCAGTTTCTGATATTGGCCGACGATCTGCTTCGGCATGCCCTCGGCGATTTTCTCGCCACTGTCGAGCAAAACGGCGCGGTCGCACAGTTCGACGATCTGGGAGCCCGAATGCGAAACGAACAGGATCGTGGCGCCATTTGCGCGGATCGCTTCGATGCGCGAGAAGCACTTGCGCTGGAAGAGCTCGTCGCCAACCGACAAGGCTTCGTCGACGATCAGGATTTCCGGGTCAACATTGATGGCCACGGCAAATGCCAGCCGCACCATCATGCCGCTGGAATAGGTCTTCACCGGCTGCTCGATAAAGTCACCGATATCGGCAAAGGCCGCGATGTCGGCAAAGCGCGCGTCCGTCTCCTGGCGACTCAGGCCGAGCACGGCTGCATTCAGGTAGACGTTCTCGCGGCCGGTAAATTCCGGATTGAAGCCGGAGCCCAGCTCCAGCAGGGCCGCGATGCGGCCATGGGTTTCCATGCTGCCGCCAGTCGGGTTCAGGGTGCCGCAGATGAGCTGCAGCAGAGTCGACTTGCCGCTGCCGTTGCGCCCGATGATACCGACCGTTTCGCCCTTTTTGACGTCAAAGGAGATATCCTTCAAAGCCCAGAAGTCGCGATGGTATTTCTTCGGACTGGCTCCTACCGCGCGCTGCAGGCGCGGCAGGATTGATTGCTTGAGCCGGTCATGCGGCTGGGCATATACCTGGAAGCACTTGCTCAGGTTCTGGACACGGATTGCGATTTCAGAGGACATCGGCAAATCCTTTACGGGTCTTCTGGAACCAGGCAAAACCGAGCCAGGCCATCACTGCCGAACCCAGCAGATAATAGCCCCACTCAACCAGGTCCGGTACGCGCCCCCAGTACAGCACTTCACGCGCCTGCTCGACGGCCGGCGTGAGCGGGTTGAACATCAATAGCCCCCGGTACTCCTCCGGCAGCGTACTGCCGGAGTAAAAAATCGGTGAAAGGAACATCAGTATCGTGGTCAGCACGCCAATGAACTGCGCCACGTCGCGCAGGTACACACCCAGCGAAGCCAGGGCCCAGCTGACGCCCAGCGTAAACAGCATCAGCGGTAGCAACACCAGCGGAAACAGCAGCACCGTCGGGTGCGGCACGCCGTTCAGCAGGCAGTACGCCAGCAACCAGACCAGGGTGCTGATCAGCGCGTGGAACAGGGCCGCACCGAGCGACACCCAAGGTAGTATTTCCAGGGGAAACACCACCTTCTTGACGTAGTTGACGTTCTGCAGGACCAAGGCCGGCGCCCGGTTAAAACATTCGGCAAAGAAATTGAACACGAGCAAGCCGGAAAATAGCACCAGCGCGAACTCGGTCTTGGAATCGCTGCCGGCACTCCAGCGCGCCTTGAACACCACGCTGAACACAAAGGTGTAGATCAACAGCATCAGCACCGGGTTGAGGAAGGACCAGACCAGCCCCATAATGGAGCCGCGGTAGCGCCCCACCACTTCGCGCTGGACCAAGGCGCGCGTCAGGGCACGGTGCTGCCACAGGCTCCCCAGCATGACGCGCGGTGAGATTGAGAACACTTGCATCAGTCGAATACCTCGGCCTCGCGCAAGGCCTTGCCCTGCGCATCCTTGACCGACAAGACTGGAGCGGCGCCGTCGAGCTGCCAGTCGATGGCCAACTCGGGGTCGTTCCATGCAATGCTGCGCTCATACTGCGGCGCGTAATAGTCGGTCGTTTTGTACAGGAATTCGGCGCTGTCGCTGAGTACGACAAAGCCATGGCCGAAGCCTTCCGGCACCCACAACTGGCGCTTATTGTCGGCGCTCAGGATTTCACCGACCCATTGGCCGAATGTTGGCGAGCTCTTACGCAAGTCGACTGCCACGTCGAACACGGTGCCGGACACCACACGCACCAGCTTGCCTTGTGGTTGCTGGATCTGGTAGTGCAGGCCGCGCAGCACACCTTTCAGCGAGCGCGAGTGGTTATCCTGGACGAAGGTAACACTGCGGCCAACGGCTTCATCAAAGCGGGCCTGGTTGAAGCTCTCCAGGAAAAAACCGCGCTCGTCGCCGAATACTTTCGGTTCGAACAGAACGACATCAGGAATGCGCAAACGGGTCGCGTTCATCAGTACACCCTCTCTTCCAGGATGCGCAGCAAGTACTGGCCATAGCCATTCTTGGCCAGCGGACGGGCAAGCTTTTCGAGCTGTTCAACGCCGATCCATTCCTGACGGAAGGCAATCTCCTCTGGGCAGGCGACCTTCAGGCCCTGGCGGTTTTCCAGGGTGGCGATGAACTGGCCCGCTTCGAGCAGCGATTCATGGGTACCAGTGTCGAGCCAGGCATAGCCGCGCCCCATGATCTCGACATTGAGCTTGCCCTGCTCAAGGTACAAGCGGTTCAGGTCGGTGATTTCCAGTTCACCGCGCGGCGATGGCTTCAGGCTTTTGGCCAGTTCCGCAACCTGGTTGTCGTAGAAGTACAAGCCGGTCACTGCATAATTCGACTTCGGCTTGGACGGTTTTTCTTCCAGCGACAGCACGCGGCGCTGCTCGTCGAATTCCGCCACGCCGTAACGCTCAGGATCATGCACGTGGTAGGCGAACACGCTGGCACCCTCGGTGCGGCCCATGGCATTGCCCAGCAAGTCCTGAAATTCGTGGCCGTAGAAAATGTTATCGCCCAACACCAGTGCCGACGGCGCGCCATCCAGGAAACGTTCGCCAATGATGAAAGCCTGGGCCAGGCCATCGGGCGATTCCTGCACGGCGTATTCCAACTTAAGGCCCCATTGCTCGCCGTTGCCCAGCAATTGCTGGAAGCGTGGCGTATCCTGCGGCGTGGAGATGATCAGGATGTCGCGGATACCGGCCAGCATCAGGGTGCTGAGCGGGTAATAGATCATCGGCTTGTCGAACACCGGCAGCAACTGCTTGCTGATCGCCAGGGTGGCAGGATGGAGGCGTGTGCCGGAGCCGCCGGCGAGGATGATGCCTTTGCGTTTCATTCTTTGTCCGTTCAGGAAAGTTGTTCAATGAGGCGATCGACGTGGATCTTCCAGTCTGGAAGCTGCAGGTCGAGGGCGCCGCTCAGCTTGCTGGTGTCAAGCCGGGAATTCTTTGGCCGCTTGGCCGGCAGCGGGTATGCTTCGGTCGGGATCGGCTTGATCTGCGCCGGATCAACCTTGATGGCCGCGCCGCGCGCCCTGGCGCGTTCGATCGCATAGCTGGCCAGGCCGTGCCAGCTGGTGGCGCCCGACGCAGTCAGGTGGTAGATACCGCCGGCCAAGGCACCGCGGCGGTAAGCCGCCAGCGCCAGCGCCGTGACATCGGCGATCAGCTCGGCCGAGGTCGGCGCGCCAATCTGGTCGGCAACCACGTTCAGGCTGTCGCGCTCACCAGCCAGGCGCAGCATGGTCTTGATGAAATTACCGCCGTGGGCAGAGAACACCCAGCTGGTACGGAACACCAGGGCCCGGCAGCCGCTGGCCAGGATGGCTTCTTCGCCGGCGCGCTTGCTGCGCCCATAGGCGCTTTGCGGCGCGGTAGCGTCGTCTTCCACATACGGCGAATCCTTGTCGCCGTCAAAGACGTAATCGGTCGAGTAATGAACCAGCAAGGCGCCATGGGCGCTGGCGTACTCGGCCATGGCGGCCACGGCGGCGGCGTTGACCGCCAGCGCGCCGGTCTCGTCGGCCTCGGCGCGGTCAACCGCCGTATAGGCCGAGGCATTGACGATGACGTCGGCGCCTTGCTGCGCAAGCACCTGCTTCACCGCAGCCAGGTCGCCCAGGTCCAGCCCATCGCGGCCCAGCGCCACCAGCTCTCCCAAGGGCAGCAGGGTACGCTGCAACTCCTGGCCAACCTGGCCATTCTTGCCGATCAGGAGGATCTTCATGCGTATTGCTTCTCGACCCAGTTGCGATAATTGCCGCTGGTGACATTCTGCACCCAGTCCGCATTGGCCAGATACCACTGCACGGTCTTGCGGATGCCGGTCTCGAAGGTCTCGGCCGGCTTCCAGCCCAGTTCACGTTCCAGCTTGCTCGCGTCGATGGCGTAGCGCTTGTCGTGGCCCGGACGGTCCTTGACGAAGGTGATCTGGGTCTTGTACGACTGCGCGTCGCTGCGGGGCTGCAGTTCGTCGAGGATGGCGCACAGGGTGTGCACGACATCGAGGTTGGCCTTCTCGTTCCAGCCGCCGACATTATAAGTTTCGCCCAGCACGCCCGCTTCCAGCACGCGGCGGATGGCGCTGCAATGGTCCTTGACGTACAGCCAGTCGCGGATCTGCTGGCCGTCGCCATAGATTGGCAAGGCCTTGCCCGACAGCGCGTTGTGGATCACCAGGGGAATCAGCTTTTCCGGGAAATGGTAAGGACCGTAATTGTTCGAGCAATTGGTGGTCAGCACCGGCATGCCATAGGTATGGTGGTAGGCGCGCACCAGGTGGTCGCTGGCCGCCTTGCTGGCAGAGTAAGGGCTGTTCGGTTCATAACGGTGCTGCTCGGTGAAGGCCGGCGCATCCGGCTCCAGAGACCCGTACACTTCGTCAGTCGACACGTGCAGGAAACGGAAGGCGGCTTTGGCCTCGCCTTCCAGGGCGCCCCAGTAGGCGCGCGCAGCTTCCAGCAGGTTGAAGGTGCCGACGATGTTAGTCTGGATGAATTCGCCAGGGCCGAGAATCGAACGGTCAACGTGGCTTTCCGCAGCAAAATTCAGGATCGCACGCGGCTGGTGTTCAGCCAGCAGGGCCGCAACACGCTGCTTGTCGCCGATGTCGGCGCGTACGAATACATGGTTCGCATTGCCTTCCAGGCTGCGCAGGTTGTCCAGGTTGCCCGCGTAGGTCAGGGCGTCGATATTAACGACTTTCTCGTCAGATTGCGCCAGCCAGTCGAGGACGAAGTTGCTACCGATGAAGCCGGCGCCGCCGGTTACCAAAATAGTCATATTGTCAGATCTTCTTAAAAATTGCCGCCGCTAGTAGGCCGAGATTGCCCAATAGTGTTTGGCGGTAAATACCGGATTTCTTCAAACCAATCAGCCGTGGCACCAACGACCGCTTTCTGGCCTGGGCCAATAAATCCAGCGTGTGGCGGCTTTCCGGCGTGAGGTGGGGATGCAAATGTTGCAATGCTACCAAATGACGGTCATTCCAGGTGCGCAAGTGCCCCCGCCACAACATACGAATGCGCACCAGACGTGCGGCCCAGGTCGAATTCGTACCGACAGCATTATTGTCATGCTGGCGATAACGCAGCGAGGGATAGGCATCGTAATTCACCACGCCTCCGCAGCCTGTCACCACCATATAGGCCCAGCTGTCATGCGAGACCACTTCCACATTTTCCCCTGCCTTACACAGCAGGCGGCGCGCAGCGTCGTTGAACACCATGGTGTTGGCGCCGGCAATACTCTGGATCAAAGCATTGGCAAAGCTGGGCGGCTTGGAAAACAGAGGCGACAGGCCCATGTCGCGGTTCCCTGCATCGACCAGGCGGGTGCGCGAACAATACAGCGCCGGAACACCCTCGGGAACACTGCGCAGCCATGCTACCGCCCGCTGCAATTTATCAGCCTCCCAAATGTCATCCTGATCCGAAAATGCATAAAATTCAGCCTGAATATCGTTCCTGCACGCCAAGGAAAGGAAATTCGAAACGAATCCTTCCGCAGGGCCATAATTAATGGAAATACGCCCATTCCCCCACTTCTCCTGGTAACGCTCCAGGATCGTGTGCGTATTGTCGTGCGAGCCATCATCGGATACCCACACTTCCCAATTTCTGTGCGTTTGCCCTTCAATGGAGTCCAGTTGCTCTGACAAATAATGTTGTCCATGATACGTACAAAGCAAAATTGCCACTTTTGGCAGAGCGTCGTTAACATCCATAATAAAGAGACCTCTTCGCTTGGAGGCACATTAGCCCACCAAACTTATTTCTTTCGCTGGAATGGGACCTACCGACCACCAAAACCCAGCACGAACATTCTGCAAGCCATTGAAAATTTGGCCAATATTCTAACATCTTGACACAAGTGCCGGCAAACCAGTCCAAACTGGCATGCACATTGCAATTTAGGCTTTCGCCCGCCTCAAGTAAACCACCTGGCCATCTCAGTCGTACCCCTTCGGATTTTGCTTCTGCCAATTCCAATGATCGCGGCACATGACCTCCAGGCCCCGCTCCGCCTTCCAGCCCAGGTCGCGCTCGGCCCTGTCCGGGTTGGCATAGCAAACCGCCACATCGCCGGGGCGCCTTGGGGAGATGCGATACGGAATTGCCTGCCCGCTGGCGCTTTCGAAAGCCTTGACCACCTCCAGAACGCTGTAACCGTTGCCGGTGCCGAGATTGATTGCAGTGCATTGCGGCGCGTCGAGCCGCTGCAAGGCCTTCAGGTGCCCCGCTGCCAGGTCCACCACATGTATATAGTCGCGCACGCCCGTTCCGTCGCTGGTCGGGTAATCGTTGCCCCAAACGTTCAGGAATTCACGCCTGCCAACCGCCACCTGCGCCACAAAAGGCATCAGGTTGTTCGGCACGCCCTGCGGATTTTCGCCGATCAGGCCGCTTTCATGCGCGCCTACAGGGTTGAAATAGCGCAGGATCGCAATGCGCCAGCTTGGGTCGGCGCGATAAACGTCGCGCAGCATGTCTTCAATGAAAAGCTTGCTGCGGCCATATGGATTGGTTGCCGAAAGCGGATGATCCTCGGTCAGGGGCAGGCGCTGCGGTTCGCCATATACGGTCGCCGAAGAACTGAAAACGAGGGTGCGCACGCCGCAGTCACGCATCGCCATCAGCAAACGATGGGTGCCAATCACATTGCAGTCATAGTAGGCCAGAGGCTGTTCAACCGACTCGCCAACTGCTTTCAGGCCGGCAAAGTGCACCACCGCCTCGCACTGGTAGCGACGCAAGGCCGCTGCAACGGCAGCCTGGTCACGGATATCGCCCTCCACCAGCGTGGGCCGACGGCCGGTGATGCGCTCGATTCGCGCCAATGCTTCCGGGTGGCTGTTACTGAAATTATCGAACACCACGATCTCGTGCCCGGCCTCAATCAGTTCCACACAGGTGTGGGAACCAATATAGCCTGCTCCGCCAGTAACCAGGATCTTCATGTAATGTGCTCAGACTTTATTAAAGATGGCAGCCGCCAGCAGGCCGATATTGCCGAGCCGGGTCTGGCGATGCACGCCGCTGCGATTCAAATTGAACAAGCGCGGCAGTAAGGACATCTTACGCGCCGCGACAAACTGCCTGAGTATTTCGCGGTTTTCCGCTGTCAGCCTGCTATCCAATCGGCCCAAAGCCTCGATATGGACGTTGTTCCAAATCCGGAAGCGGCCCTGCCATTGCATTCCCAGGCGCTTGAACCGCGCCCGCCACCCATCATTCATACCGATGACATTCGCTCCATGCTGCCGATAGCGAAGGGTCGGTACCTCGTCATAAAAGACCTTTCCGCCACAACCGGTTACCACCATATATGTCCACCAGTCGTGGGTAATAATCGAACATTGCTGACCTGCCACCTGCATTAAAGCCCGCGCGGCTTGATTGAACACCATGGTATTACCGCCCGCAATGCTCTGGATTAAGGCGTTGGCAAAACATGGGGGCCTGCTGAATAATGGGGATAAACCGATTTCCTTATTATCGCCATCCACCAGCCTGGTGCGTCCGCAATATAATGCCGGCATATCGGACGGAACGCTTTTTAGCCAGTGCACCGCACGTTCCAGTTTCTCCGCTTCCCAAATATCGTCCTGGTCCGAGTAGGCATAATAATCAGCCTCGATATTTTTATTGCAAATCAGCGCCAGGAAATTGGCTTCAAAGCCCGCTTTTGGGCCGGAAAGGAGCGACAGACGCCCGGCGGGCCATTTGGACTGGTAGCCTTCAAGAATCGTCCTGGTGGCGTCACTTGAGCCGTCGTCCGAAGCCCAGACCGCCCAGTTGTCGTGCGTCTGAATCGCGAACGAGTCAAGTTGTTCAGCGAGGTACTGCTGCCCGTTGTAGGTTCCAAGCAGAATCGCGACCTTGGCTGGTCCACCAACATTTTTTGCATTTAGTTGGTCCACCAACCCTCCCAAACAGTTAAATCGGCGCAGTATATCAAGCCTGCAAATTATCAATCTACTACAAAATATTCGCGCCGCAGCATATTCAAATGAACATTAATGACATATTGTCACATGACAAACTTGCTGCGCCGCCACATAAGTCAGCAATGATAACCCAGCCTGGGAACCAGGGTCGTTTTTTTGCCTAGCGGCAATCAAGCACTTCAGCGTCTGCAGCGCGCAGGGCGCAGCGTGCCGATGAGTTGCGGCGGCATTTCCTGCATGGCGGTGCGCATGCCGCTGAAGTCGGGCTTTCCGTGCCTTCCGGCGCGGCATTGTGCATGGTGTCGAGTCAGGGATGCGGTATCAGGCCGCCGTGGCTTTCCGCAGGGCCTTGGCGGCGTACATGGCCTGGTCGGCATGCCGCATCAGCTGGTCGATCACTTCGCCGTGTTCGGGATACAGAGCGATGCCGATGCTGGCGTGCGGCTGCAAGGTGCGGCCGGACAGCGCCAGCGGGGTGGCGATCACCTGCCGGATCTTGCCAGCCACCGCCTCGGCCTGGGCCAGGTCGGCCACGTTCTCCAGCAGGGCCACGAACTCGTCGCCGCCGATGCGCGCCACGGTGTCAGCCTCGCGCACGCAGGAGGTGATGCGGCGCGCTATCGCATGCAGCAGTTGGTCGCCCACCAGATGGCCGTGCTCATCGTTGACCTGCTTGAAATCGTCCAGGTCGATGAACAGCAAGGCACCACGCGACTGGCCGCGCCGGCAGCGCGCGATGGCCGACAGGATGCGGTCCTGGAACAGACGGCGGTTGGGCAGGCCGGTCAGCTCGTCGTAGCGCGCCGCGTGCGACAGGTCAGCGTGCAGCGCCAGCCTTTCGATCACGGCGCCGGCCTGGCCGGCGGCAAATTCCAGCAAGTCGATTTCCTGCGCCGACAGGGCGCCCGGGCGCTGCAGGTCCAGCCGCATCTCGCCGAAGGCGATGCCGGAGGCCGGCAGGGTAACGTGGCGCCAGCCGGCCGCCTCGTGCGGCGCTGCGTCCTCGTGCGCGCTGGCATAGGCAACGCGCTCGCCCGGCTGCAGCACAACCACCATGCCGCGCAAGGGCAGCAGGTCGCGCAGGATCTCGTCGAAGGCGCGAAACAGTTCCGGCAGCGCCTCGGCGCGGTGGGCTGCCGTCGCCAGGGACAGCATGCCGGCCTGGCGCAGCTCCGCCATTTTGCGCTCACTGACATCGCGCGCCACCCCGATGCGCAGGCGATCCTGCGGCGACCAGCGCGCGGTCCACATGATGTGGGCCACGCTGCCATCCTTGCGCAGGTAGCGGTTCTCGAAGCCCAGGCCGGGGCGGCCATTCAGCACATGGCCCATTTCGGCAATGGTGCGCTCCTTGTCGTCCGGGTGGATGAAGTCGAGGATGACGCGGCCGATCATTTCTTCCGGCGCATAGCCGAAAATTGCCCGGCAGGCAGGATTGACAAAAGCAATACGCCCGCCCTCTTCCACCATGAAGACGGCATCCAGCAAAAGCTCGGGCAGGCGTTCCAGTGCGCTAGTCATGAGACGAGCATACAGCACTCGGCTATCTTTTGGCATGCCAGCCGCAGGTTCGCCGGCGCGATTGTGACAGGCGGCAGCAGCCGCAGCTGGCGGTTATGAAAGCCAATACACACCCCCGCCCCCAGTACAGCCCTGGCGCAGGCCGCCGCCTGTTCAGCTGTCGGGAAAGTCAGAATCCACATTGCGCCCTTGCCGCTCAGGACAATGGGGCCTTCGGCCAGCGCCGGCAACAGCTGCTGCTGCACCGTGCTTTCGATCGCCCGCACCCGGGCCTCCGGCTCAAGCGCCCTCAGGCAGGACAAGGTCGCCTTGACCGCTGCCGCTGCCAAGGCATTGTTGGAGAAGGTGCTGCCCAACAGCATGCGCGGCGCAATCGCGATACCGTCCCGTACCGCCACGCCGGCCACCGGAAAACCGTTGCCGCAAGCCTTGCCGAACACAATAATGTCCGGCCGCACGCCGTGCTGCAGGAAACAGAAACTGGGGCCGGTCCGGTGGAAACCAGTTAACACTTCGTCGTACACCAGCAACGCTCCATGCTGTGCGGCCAAAGCACTTAGCGCCTGGTAAAAGACGGGCCCGCCCTCCCAGCCAAAGGAAGTGGCATGGACCGGTTCCACGAAAATTGCCGCGATCCCGCCGCGGCGCAGGCGCACCCCAGCCTCGGCAAGCGTCTGCGCCTCATCGACGCCGCGGCCGCAGGGTACCCGGTGCACCTGCGGAATGGCCAGGCCATCGCCATTATCCCAGCCCAGGGCAGCGGTGAAAAAGGATTTGCCGTGCATGGCCCCGGCAAACCCCACGGCCCCGTTCCGCGCCGTCAGGGTGCGCGCGATGCGCAAGGCCTGTTCGTTCGCTTCCATGCCGGTCGAGGCCAGGCTGGCCAGGAGGTAGCCTTCCGGCAGGAAGCCATTCATGGCCGCGCGCATTTCCTGTACCATGGGCGTAGCGTAGCCGCCGGTGATCCATACCTTGTCGAGCTGTCGCTGGAGCGCGTCGCGCACGTCCGGATGGCGATGCCCCAGCCACACAGTGCCATGCGCGGTAAACAAATCAATCAGGGTTCGGCCATCGGCGGTATGCAGCACGTCGCCCTGCGCATCGACGATGCTGAAGGAGTCCAAATTGCTTGATGCAGTTGCCGCAGTTCCACTCATACTCAGTCCCAACTTCGCTATAGATTTTCCAGTCGGCCTGGAATCATGGCACCGCGCCGGCGGCCGTATCAGCTTTGCCGCCGGCGATGTCTGCTTTACGCAATTCGATGCCGCCGATGCCGATGCGCTGCTCGAGATCCGCAACGATCCGAGCGTGCTGCCCTTCATGCCGGGCGCCCAGGCCATCGACCGGGCGCGCCACCTCGACTGGGTCAACGCCACGCTGCTGCACACCAGCGGAGCGACACCGCTGCTCATGCTGGGCCGGGCAGCAGGCCGGGTTGCCGGCTTCGGCATCCTCAAACCGACCGCCGCAGCGGGGACGCTGGAAATCGGCGTCATCGTCGCCGGCCACTGGCAGCGCAGCATGCTGCCGCCGCGGCTTGGCTGCGCCCTGATTGCGCTGGCTGCCCAGTTGTTCGGCGCCGATACCCTGGTCAGCTACGTCAATCCTCGGCACGGCCATGCCTTGCGCCTGAACGGCGGCGCCGGCCTGCAACTGGCCGCACGATCCGACAAGCCGGGCGAGCAGTGCTTCCGCACCAGGCTCGATGCGCTGGTTTCGACGCCCTTTTATCGCCGCTGCACGCGTGGACTGCAAATCAGGCTCACGCAATAAAGTCGAGCAGCAGAACCACGCGGCGCGCGGCAGCCAGGTTCCATGCCTCGTGTTCGAGGCGATCGTCGAGCACCAGCGCGCGCCCTTCTTGCCAGCCCCTGGTTTCAGCCGCGACGCGGATTGCACAATCGCCGGGCGGCACTTCAAGCGCCAGGTGGCAGCGCAGGTAAGGGCCCGCCTTGCCCTGGTGGGGCTTGATCCTGGCCCCCGGCTGCAGCACCGAAAACGCCACCGCGCCATGCCCGGGCAGCAGGTGTTCGACCAGGGCGGCAGTGCGCGGGCAACGCAGCACGCCTTCCGTGAGCGGTTCGCGATGGGGCAGGTTCCACAGGCCGAATACCTGCCAGCCGTGGTCATACAGCTGCGCCTCGACATAGTCGCCCAGCGCGTCCTGCACGGCGAGGAATTCGGCGTAGATCTCCTGCCAGTGGCGCTCCAGTTCGGCGACAAACGGGAATCGCGCCGGATCATGGAAGGGCGCGGGGTTCACGCCTGCTCCTGCCATGCGCGCAGGATGGCCGCGGCCAGCGTCGTCTGCCCTTGCGCGTCCTGTCCCGCGAGCTGCGCCAGGCCCGACCTGGCCAGGGTCCCGATGCGCGCGCGCTCGGCTTCGGAGTTCAGCAGCTGGCTGGCCAGCGCAAGATAAGTATCCCGGTCCTTTGCGCACAGCTCGCCCAAGCCGGCACGGGCCAGCAGCAAAGGATCGACTTTCGACGCCAGGTCGCCGCCCTCGAGGCAGACCAGGGGAATACCCAGCGCCAGCGCATCCATGGCTGTATTGGTGCCGCCAAACGGGAAGCTTTGCAGGATCACGTCGGCTTGCGCCAGCTTGTCCATATAGCCGGCGTAGCCCATGGTCGGATGGACGCAGGCTTGCGGGAAGCGGCCTTGCAGTTCGCGGCGCAGGGCCAGCAGCTCCGCGCCGCTGGCGTTCGGGAAAAAGTGCAATTGCGTGGCAGGCGGTGCCGACGCCAGCACCTGCGCCACGACGTCAAGAAAATCGGGCGTCAGCTTCATGCGGGCGGCGTTGACGGCGACAGTGCGGACTTCACCCGCCGGTCTTGGCCGTGCATGCCAGCCGCCGGGCGGCGGCGACGGCAGCGCCTGCGCGTCGAAGCAGGCCATCTTGCCGTATTCCGGCATCGGCGCCGTGGCCAGTTCATGGAAAACCAGGGTGCCGTCAATCTGCCCGCTGCACGAAGGCGCAGGATGGCCCACCGACATCAGCTGGAGCGGCGCCAGGCGCAGCATGGACAGGACAAAAGTCCAGTAGCACATGCCGATACTCGGGTAAAACAGCAGGTCAGGTGCAGTGGAGGCCACCATCTGCGCCAGCCGCGCCACGTCCCGCTCCTGCGGCGGGAAATACAGTTGCTCGTCGCTGAAGCGCGCATGCTCGGCGCAGCGCGTCGGCTGGTCTGTAAGCAGGGTCACGTGAAAATGCTCTTTCAAACCCGCCAGCTGGCCCGCATAGCAGCGGAACATGGCGTGCCCCGGGAACAGCAGCTCGCCGACGATCGTCAGGCGCGGCTTGCCGGCCACCGGCGCACGCGCAGAAGCTGGCGGCACGGCAGGCAGCTGGGCGCCAGCGTGGCGCACGATGGCTCGTTTGAAATCGTGGCGCCCGGGGTCGGCCAGGTAGCTGACGTGGAAAGCAGATACATGGCATTGCTCGAGATAGCGCAGCGGCATTTTCACGGGCGCGACCGACATCAGCCAGCGGCCCGCGGCAGCCGTCGCGCGTGCCGCGCCGGCATCAAGCGGACAGGTGTCGAGGCAGGCGATGGCGGCCAGCCGCGCATGTATCGGATCGTGCCCGCTCCACTCGGCCAGCGCTTCCGCCGACAGCAGCGAAGCATCTCCCAGGGCCGCCAGCTTCAATTGCTTCCAGCCCGGCATTTGCTGCGGGTGAAGCAAATCCTCCTCGCGCATTGCGAGCACATCCATCAAAAAAGGTTTGACCCGGGCACCGGCCGCGCCGACCAGGTCGCGCAGCACGCCGCGCACGGCAAGCAGGCGCAGCACTCCCAATTCATCCTTTACGCCAGCTTCGCGTACCCAGCGGCCCAGCAATTCAAGCAAGGCTGCTTCGTCTTCCGGCGGCAAGGCGACGGCCTGGCGCCGCCATTGCCCCCCCAGCATTGCTTCAAACAGGTATCTGTGGAACTCCTCCTTGCCCGAAATGCGGCGCGCTGGGTGGAGGAATTCGATGCGCTGACCCGGCATCCAGGCTTAGGGCCGCGATCGGCTGCGGCGCTTCATGCCGGCCAGACCAAGCAGGCCCAGCCCAGTCAGCAGCATGCTCGAGGGTTCTGGAACGCTGGCAGGCGGCGCCAGTTCTTCAACATCGAGCTGCAGGCGCGCATTGCTCAAATTCAGGTCACCATTCACCAGCAAGTTCCAGTCCAGCTTATGGCTTGAGAGCAGCTGGTCCAGCATGTCCTGATTGGAAATTTCCCCGGCAATGGAAAAACTGCCATTCCAGTCCTTGGTGGTGGTGGTGGTCTGGGTGTACTGGTCGCCATAGTAGTTCGAATAAGACCCCGAAACCCAGTAGCTGCCGGAACAGCGGTTGCCACAGCTGTAATATTGGTAGTAGCCCGGCTGGCTGCTATAGCCTTCCCAAGACATCCCGTCGTGAGTGGTGTTCTGCGCACTGGACTGGGTCAGGGCAGTCGCGCCGCTACCTGCGCCGATGCCCGCCAGCGACAGGCTCGCACCTTCGGTTTCGCCGCTTTGCGCCACCGACTGCTGGTAGTTCTTATTGCGGACGTAGGTATAGCTGTAATTCCACCCATCGTAATAGCTGTTGCTGAGCACATAGTTGCCGGCGGAGAAGCCCGTCGTTTGCGCCTGGCCACGGCTAAGCAAATCCTGGTCGTCCGAGAAGTTGAAGGTGAACGATGCGCTGTTGATTTTGAAATGCTGCGGCAGGATGGAACTGCCGTCGAACATGCCGGCGTGCTGGCCGGCCCCCATCCAGCTGCCGTCGGCGATCGAGCCGGTCAGGGTGATCGGGGCGGCTTGGGACGTAGATGCCATCGACAGCAGGGCGGTAGCAACGGCGGCGGAGAGAAGTTTATTCATTATCAATTAAAATTGTTTATAAGAACAATGCGGGTCTCTTAAGCAATATTTGTTCCAGCGATCGCAAGCATATGATTCTAAAAGAAACTGTGAATTACGCCCGCGCCAGATGTAAAGAATTTCGACACTTCAGCGACAGCGATGGCCCTTCATTTTCAGAAAGGCAATCAGGTCGGCCCGCTCTTGGCGGTCCTTGACCCCGGCGTAGCCCATGCTGGTGCCGGGCACCGTCTTCATGGGGTCGGCCAGGAAAAGGTCGAGCGTTTTTTGGTCCCACACGATGCGCGAACGTCGCATCGCAGCAGAATAGGCAAAGCCCGGCACGCTGCCGGCGCGGCGGCCGAACAGGCCGCAATGGCGCGGCCCGGTGCGGTCATATTCCAGCGCATGGCAGGCCAGGCAGCGCTCATACACGGCCTGCCCGGCCTGCGCCCGGCCCACCACGCCGGGCGGCGCGGCCAGCGCTGGCGCGCAGCCTGCCGCCAGCGCCAGCAGCATGAGGACGGGCGCGCTTTTCATACCATGAAGGCCGACGGCACCGGCGCCTCGCCCAGGGCCTGGCGCAGCACGGCCCAGTGCATGGCCTCGTCGCCCAGGATGCTGGCGGCGGCCTTGGCCAGGTCGCGGTTGCCAAACAGCGGTACGGCGCCGAGGTAGGCGCTGACGGCGCCCTGCTCCAGCGCGGCTGCGAAGCGCAGCACGTCCGCCTGCGACTTCAGCTTCTCGGTCGGGAAAGCGTATTTTTCCTTGGCGCCGACGGCCTTGCCGCCCAGCTTGGCGATGGTCTTGGCCAGGATGTCGGCATGCTCCTTGTGGTGGCCCTGGAAGGTCACGGCCAGGTCCAGCACCGGTTTTTTCAGCAGGCCGCTTTCCGCGCCCAGCTGGTAGGCGGCGATGGCTTCCAGTTCGGCGCCCAGCGCCGTATTCAGGATGCGGACGTCTTCTTCGCCGTCCTTGCCGGTCTTCGCCGCCAGCGCATCTTCGCCCGCCAGCAGCGCCACGGCGGCGCCGGACAGCAGCAGGCCCGATTTGGAGAGGAAAGAACGGCGCGTGCCCGGTGCCGCGTCGTCGAGGGAAATCAGGAAGGACATGGTGTTTCTCCTTTTGGTGGGTGGTCAGTCGTGCAGCCGTTTCAGCACGTTGGCGACGATGCGGTCGCAGCGCGCGCCATCGAAGGCGAAGGCGTCTTCCAGCGCGATATCGAGCTCGCGCGACAAGGCTTCGCGCAGCAGGCCGCGGGCGCGGAAGTAGCGCGTGCGCACGGTCGCTTCGGGAATGTCGAGGCAGGCGGCAGTCTCCTCCACTGACATCTCTTCCAGCGCGCGCAGGACGAACACCGTGCGGAAGGCATCGGGCAAACCGTCGATCTTCTGCTCGATCAGGCGCCGCGCCTCGCGGCGCAACAGCGCCTGTTCCGGCTGTTCATTGTGTTCGTCCATTGCTGCCTCCCCGTCAAGCTGGATGATGTCGGCCATGCGGATCTTCTTGCGCGAACGGGCGATGGCTTCGTTGATGACGATCCGGGTCAACCAGGTCGACAGGCTCGATTCGCCGCGGAAGTTTTCCATGCCGCGGAAGGCCAGGATGTAGGCCTCCTGCAACACGTCCTCCGCTTCGGCATCGTCCTTCACGATGCTGCGCGCCGTACGGTACAAAGCCCGGTTGTGGCGGCGCATCAGCTGTTCGAATGCGGCTAGGTCGTTCATTGCTTTCCCCGTGTTTGGCTGTTTTCCTGACATTGGATGCACAAAGATTGTTCCACGTTCCCGGAAAATGAAAAAAGACCGAAAAAATATGCGCGGAGTTGGCAAGGCGGTCATTGCCACGCGGCAATCCGGTGCGCTATCGTGACTGGCTTCCCTCCTCACTCAACGGAGCCGTACATGGCAGAGCAAGATATTTCCAGATTTGAAATTCCCGCCGCGGTGGCGGCAGCGCTGGGCGACTGGGTGCAGCAAGCGGCGCGCGAAACCGGCACGCCCTTGCATGCCGAAATCGAAACATTGCGCGCCCAGCTCGCGGCCGCCCAGGCCACGCTGGAAGAGAACGAAGACCAGATCACGCGCCTGAACGGCGAATTGCGCAACGCGCGCAACATCGCCGCCGATGCCCTGGTCGGCAAGGCGAAAGACCAGCTGGCGATCGAAGGCAAGGACGCACAGATCGCCGACTTGCGCAGCCAGCTTGAGCGCAGCGTCGCCATCGCTGCCACGCTGTCCGATGCCAAGCTGGCCGCCGAGATGGAGCTGGTCGGCGCCGCCACCGCGCGCGACAACTACCTGGCCGAGGCCGGCGAGCTGCGCGCCCAGCTCGAAGCCTGCCGCGCCGCCCGCCGCGCGGCTGGATGACCAGGGTGCACTGCGCGAAAAACCGGATTGCCGCATAATCGCGGTTCATTGTCCAACCGAGAGAGTTTGCGCATGACTGGCATCACCGATTTCCCCATCAACGCCAAATGGCCGGCCCAACACCCTGAACGACTGCAGCTTTATTCCCTGCCCACGCCGAACGGCGTCAAGGTATCGATCATGCTGGAAGAAACCGGCCTCGCTTATGAGCCGCACCTGGTCGACTTCGAGACCAACGACCAGATGTCGCCGGAATTCCTGTCGCTGAACCCGAACAACAAGATCCCGGCCATCATCGACCCGGACGGCCCGAGCGGAAAACCGCTGCCGCTGTTCGAATCGGGTGCGATCCTGCTTTACCTGGCCGAGAAAACCGGCAAGCTGCTGCCGCAGGATCCGGCGGCGCGCTACGAAACCATCCAGTGGCTGATGTTCCAGATGGGCGGCATCGGCCCGATGTTCGGCCAGGTCGGCTTCTTCCACAAATTTGCCGGCCGGGAATACGAGGACAAGCGTCCGCGCGACCGCTACATCGCCGAAGCGGCGCGCCTGCTGGCGGTGCTGGAGCAGCGCCTGGAAGGCCGCAAGTGGATCATGGGCGGCAATATGACCATCGCCGATATCGCGGTCTTCCCCTGGGTGCGCAATCTGGTGGAATACTATGGCGCCGGTGAACTGGTGGGCTTCGAGAAGTTCGCCAACGTGCGCCGCGTGCTGGCCGCCTTCCTGGACCGCCCGGCTGTGGCGCGCGGCCTGAAAATTCCCGCGCGCGCTTAAATCCTGCTAGTTGTTGGGCGTACAATGGCCGGGCAGGATCCACTTCAGCCCGGGAGCATCGCCATGGTACGTCTTCACCGATTCTTCGCTGTCTTCCTGCTGCTGGCCGCCGCGCTGGCAGCGCCTGCCCAGGCAGGCAAGCCTTACCAGTATTACGCGGTGGGCGATCCCACCAATGTCGTGGTGGCGCCGCGCACCAAGTCCGCCATGGTGCTCATGGGCGGCGGCCCGGACGTCGACGCCGCCTTCAGCTGGATGATCCAGAAAGGCGGCGGCGGCAACTTCGTGGTGATCCGCAGCCGCGGCACCGATGCCTACAACCCCTATATCTTCGCCATGGGCGGCGTGCAATCAGTCGAAACGCTGGTGATCCCCAGCCGCGACGCGGCCAACGATCCTTTCGTGATCGAGCGCATACGCAACGCGGAAGAATTGTTCATCGCCGGCGGCGACCAGTCCGACTACATCAACTTCTGGGAAGGCACGCCGGTGCAGGCTGCGATCCAGGAGCTGGCCAACCGCAAGACACCGATCGGCGGCACCAGCGCCGGCATGATGCTCCTGGGCCGCTTCGGCTTTAGCGCGCTGAATGGCAGCATCACCTCCAGTGAAGCGCTGGCCAATCCCTTCGACAAGCGCATCACGCTGGAACGCGACTACCTCGCCATGCAGGCCATGGGCAGCGTGATCACCGATGCGCACTTCGACACGCGCGACCGGCTGGGCAGGCTGGTGACCTTCATGGCGCGCATCGTCAACGATGGCTGGGCAACCATGGCGCGCGGCATCGGAGTTGACGTGGAAACGGCGCTGCTGGTGGAGGACGGCAAAGGATCGCGCATCGGCGCCGGTTCGGTGACCTTCCTGCAAACGGTGGGCGTGCCGCAGGTGTGCCTGCCCAAGCAGCCGCTGACTTACCAGAACCTGCAAGCGCAGCGCCTGTCCGGCGGCGGGACTTTCGACCTGGGCAACTGGGCCGGCTACGGCGGGTCGACGGTCAACTACACCGTGTCCGCCGTGCAGGGCGTGCTGGTTACCAAGTAAAGTCGTCGGGGATCTTGTAGTCGGCGTAAGGATCGTCTTCCGCCGGCTGCTCGACGGCGGGCTTCTTGAGCGCGACCACCACTTCCGGCGCGCGCTCGGCGATCTTCTCGCCCACCACTTTCGGCACCAGTTCGGCCACGCCGTCCAGTACCACGATCATCAGGCGGCCGTTGACCAGGTGCTGCTGCACTTTGTCTGAAACATAGATGCGGTCGATCTTGCTGCCCAGGGTAAAGTTGTAGGCCACGTCGCCATTGCCCTTTGGCTGGCGGTGCTGCTGCACCATCTGCACCACCTGGGCCATGACCGCCTTCTGGCTGGCGGCGGCGTCGCGCTGCGCGTTCAGCTCGCGCGCGCGTTCGGCGTTCTTGCGCTGCTGCTCCTGCGCCGCTTCGCGCGACTGGTCAACCGCCTTGGTGCCGGTGCGCAGCTCTTCCTTGTGCTGTTTGGACTTGTCCTGCAGCGCCTTGTTGACCTTCTTCTTGTCGACCAGGCCGGCCTTCATCAATTGTTCTTGCAACGAAACCATATACACTCCTCTGTTGCGCGCAGTTTACCAGAGCGCGTATAGTGGGCCCATGAAAAGGCTTGCCATTCTTGCCATCGCATGTGCGTCGCACATCCTTCCCGCCCGCGCCAGCGATGCGGAGCAGCTGGCGGCCATGGTCAACGCCTGGCGCGCCGCGCCTGCCACATGCCAGGGACGGCAGCGCCCCGCCGTGCCGGTGCTGGCGCCGCACCGCCTGCTGTCGCAGCTTGCGCTGCGCCCCGGCACCATCCTGCTGGCCGCGCTCGACCAGGCTGGCTACGATCCCGAAGTCGCCGATGCGGTGAGCGTGGAGGGGCCGGGCGAAGCACGCGCCGCCTTCGACGCCCTGCGCGAAACCTATTGCGCCACGCTGGGCAGCACGCGCTACCGCGACATCGGCGCGCACAAGGCCGGCAATGAATGGACCATCGTGCTGGCGGCGCCGGCGCCGAATCCTGTGCTGCTGCTGCCGGATGCCGCCAGCGCCGCACAGGAAGTGCTGGACGCCACCAATGCCGCCCGTGCGGTGGGCAGGCAATGCGGCGATACCTGGATGGCCGCCGCGCCGCCCGTGGCCTGGAACGCGCGCCTGGCCGCCGCTGCGCTGGCGCACAGCGAAGACATGGCGCAGCAATCCTACTTCTCCCACGTCGACCGGCGCCGCCAGGAAGCGCCGCAGCGCGTCGAAGCGCAAGGCTACAGCTGGCGCAACGTCGCGGAAAACATTTCGCGCGGACAGAACAGCGCCCAGGAAGCGGTCAACGGCTGGATCAACAGTCCCGGCCATTGCCATAACCTGATGAATCCCCGTTTCACCGAGATGGGCGCGGGCCTCGCCATCCACCAGGCCAGGCACCCTACTGCCTACTGGACCCAGGTGTTCGGCACCCCGCGCTGAGCTTGACTTCCGCCCCCCAGGTACTAGGCTTATCTGATCGGCAGCCCTGCGGCATGCCGCCGCAGGTGCCGGTGATTGGGGGATGCCATGGACACCAAGAAATTCATCAGCGAAGGCTATAAGCTGTTTGCGGCAGGCGACTTGAAAAGCCTGCTGGAACGCTTCAACGACGATGCGGAAATGATCAATCCCGAATCGGACTACCTGCCCATAGGCGGCAGCTATCGCGGCAAGCAGGAGATTGCCGAATACTTCATGAAGCTGGCCGAAATCACGCAGTGCACGCATCTGGAAACCAAAACCATGGTGCAGGAAGGCGATACCCTGGTGGTGACGGGCGACTCCAGCTGGGTGGCCCGCAGCACCGGCATCGCCTACGACAACCCCTTCGTCCACGTCTTCAAGATGCGCGACGGTAAAGTCGGATCGCTGCGCGCGTATTTCGATACCAGCAAGCTGGAACATGCGCTGCATCAGGCCGCCGGCACCGGCCAGTCCGCCGGCAAACCGCTGCACCACTAAATAAGCATCCGTCCATGCCGGGCCCGGAAAAAGGGCTCTGCATGGCGCGCTGATGGTTTAACCGGAAATCACTTACACTGACGGGATGTCTTCCCGTACGCTGATTGCTGCCCTCCTGTTTGCAGCAGGTGTGGCCGCGCAAGCAGCGCCTTCCCGCCTGCTCGCAGATTACACCCACACCGCCTGGACCCGCCTGCAAGGCGCGCCAAGCGACGTTGTCAAGTTCGCCCAGACGCCGGACGGCTGGCTATGGATTTCCTCGCCGGGCGGCCTGATGCGCTTTGACGGCGCCCATTTCGAGCGGGTCGAGTCGCTGGCCGGACATCGGCTGCAGTCGGCCAGCACCATGGGCTTGCTTGCCACGCGCAACGGCGGCCTGTGGGTCGGCCACCGCTATGGCGGCATCACGGCCCTGGTAGGCGGCAAAGTGCGCGAGTTCGGCCAAGCCGAAGGGCTGCCGCCGTCCGGCGTCATGAGCCTGACCGAGGGGCCGGACGGCAGCATCTGGGCCTGCGTCAGCGGTGGCTTGGCGCAACTGGCGCCGGGCGCCGCGCGCTTCACGCCCATCACCCCGGACAGCGGGCTACCGGCCGGCGCGGCGCGCCAGGTCCTGTTCAGCCGCAGCGGACGACAATGGGTCTCGGTGCAGGGCGGCATCTACTGGCGCGACACGCCGGATCAGCGCTTCCGTCGCGCCTGGCCCCACCTGGACCTGATGGCGATGGCGGAAGGCCCGGATGGCACCATCTGGGCCACGGACGGCGTCCAGCGCGGCTACCGCGTGCTGGCGGGGCCGCCACCCGGACAAGCCGTGCCGCGGCCCGAGTTGGCGGCCAACGGCATCCACTTCGACCGCAGCGGCACCATGTGGCTCTTGAACGGCAATGCGCTGGAGCGCGTCCAGCCGGGGCCAGGCCAGAAGCTGACGCGCGAAAACGGCATCAGCGGCGCGCTGCCGCAAACCTGGTTCGAAGACCGGGAAGGAAATATCTGGATCGGCACCACGGCCGGCCTGGACCGGCTGCGCCGCAACCGTCTGCGCCTGCTGTCCACCAGCGAGCCGCTGGACCATCCGGGGCTGCTGGCCGACAGCGACGGCCGCGTGATCGTCAGCAGCCTGGCCGGCGCGGCATTCAGCTACAGCGCGCAGGGCGAGCCGCTGCGGCGCGAGGCAAACCAGATGTCGGCAGGTTACCGGGCGCCGGACGGCGCGTTGTGGTTCGGCGACAGCAATGAACGCTGGCGGCGCGCGCCTTCCGGGCAGGTGTCGCGCTACCCGCACCCGGCGCGCTACGCCCAGCACGACGTGCAAGCCATGACGCTCGACCGCGACGGCCGCATGTGGCTCTCCATCTCGCGCGAAGGCCTGTTCAGCGCCGAGGGCGGGCGCTGGACCAAGGACGGCGGCGTGCCCGGCTTGCCGCAGGCGATGGCGCCCGCCGTGTCCACCGATGCGCAAGGCCGCATCTGGGTCGCCTACGTCGGCAGCCGCGTCGCCGTCATCGATCACGGCAAGGCGCGCGTATTCGGCGAAACGGAAGGCATGCGGCTTGGCAACGTGCTGTCGCTGCTGGTCGACGGCCCGCGCGTATGGGCCGGCGGCGAATTCGGCCTGGGCTGGTTCGACCGCACCGGCTACCACGGCGTGAATGCCGTGCTGCGCGGGATATCCGGCATGGCACGCACGCCGCAAGGCGAACTGTGGCTACACGGCACGGAAGGCATCACGCGCATCGCCGGCCCGGAAGTGCAGCGCCTGCTGGACGGCACCGGCGCCGACGGCGCTCCGCTGCGCTTCGAACGTTTCGACGCTCAGGATGGCCTGCCGGGCGGCGCCGAACAATTCCGCCCGCTGCCATCGCTGGTGCAGGGCAGCGACGGCCAGCTGTGGTTTTCCACCGCCAGCGACATCGCCAGCATCGACCCGGCGCGCATTGCGCGCAACCTGCTGGCGCCGTCGGTGCAAATCCGCGCCTTGCGTTCGGGCGGCGCATCCTACCTTCCGCTGCCGCATGTGCGCCTGCCGCAAGGCAGCAAGGACGTCGAGATCGCCTTTACTGCACTCAGCCTGTCGATGCCGGAACGGGTGCGCTTCAGCTACATGCTGGAAGGGGTCGACGGCGGCTGGCAGGACGTGCAGGGCCGGCGCGAAGCCTTCTACACCAACCTGCAGCCGGGCCGCTACCGCTTCCGCGTGGTGGCGTCGAACGAGGACGGGGTATGGAACGGCGACGGCGCCGAGCTGCAGCTGGAGATCCCGCCCACCTTCACCCAAACGCCGTGGTTCATCGCCCTGCTGGCGGCGGCCGGCGGCCTGGCGCTGGCCGCGCTGTACGCGCTGCGGGTGCGCCAGCTGACGGCGCGCATGCAGGACCTGCTGCACGAGCGCCTGGCCGAGCGGGCCCGCATCGCGCGCGGCCTGCACGACACCCTGCTGCAAAGCGTGCAGGGCCTGATCATGTTCTTTGACCGCCAGTCGGCCCGCATGGCGCCCGGCAGCGAGGAAAAGGCCAGGGTGGAGCAGACGCTGGAACTGGCCGACCAGTTGATGGTCGAGGGCCGCAACTACATCATGGACCTGCGCGCCACGGGGGCGCCGGAAGAACTGGCGCAGGCCTTGCGCCAGTACGGCACCGTGCTGCTGCCGGGGCGCTTCCAGCTCGAACTGCAGCACAGCCCGCGCGCCATGCCCTCCCACGTGCATGGCGAAGTGCAGTCGATCGCGCGCGAAGCGCTGCTCAACGCGGCGCGCCACGCCGAGGCCTCGTGTGTGCGCCTGCTGCTCGACTACGACGCCCGCACCTTCCAGCTGGAAGTGAGCGACAATGGCCGCGGGCTGCCGGCCGACTGCGCAGCCGGAGCAGCGGCCGGCCTGCCGGCCCGTCCCGGCCACTTCGGCCTGGTCGGCATGCGCGAGCGCGCGGCCGCCATCGGCGCCACCTGCACGTTCGGCGCTCCAGCCGGCGGCGGCACCGTAGTGCGCCTGCAGATGCCGGCGCAACTGGCCTACGTCGAGCGGCGCC
>NZ_WNKX01000035.1 GCF_009720745.1 Massilia eburnea
GCGTGGCGCATCACCTGCAGGCGCGCGGCGGGGCTGCTGGCCTGGCTGGCCGGCGGCGCGGCGCCGTTCGCCCGGCTGCCGCGGGACGGATGGTTGCTGGGGAGGATTCTTCTTGCTTGCTTCAGACATCGTTTTTTACATAGTTTGGGCGCGAAAACCGCGCAGCGCATTATAATGCGCGGATAATGGAAAACCCTATCCAATTCGTCTCCTGGCTGCGCTCCGTAGCGCCTTACGTCCACGCCTTCCGCGGCAAGACCTTCGTAGTCGCCTTCCCCGGTGAACTGGTTGCCTCCGGCGCCTTGTCGGTGCTGGCGCACGACCTGTCGCTGCTGCACGCGCTGGACATCAACGTCACCGTGGTCTACGGCTCGCGCCCGCAGGTCGCCGAGCAGCTCGCGCTGCGCAACGTGGAAGGCCGCTTCCACAACGGCGTGCGCATCACCGACACGGCCGCCATGGAATGCGCCAAGGAAGCCGCCGGCGAACTGCGCCTGGATATCGAGGCTGCCTTCAGCCAGGGCTTGCCGAATACGCCGATGTCGCATGCCGCGATCCGTATCATTTCCGGCAACTTCATCACCGCCCGTCCGCTGGGGGTGATCGACGGCGTGGACTTCGAGCTGACCGGCCTGACACGAAAGGTGGACGCCGAGACCATCCACTCGATCATGGGGTCGGACGGCGTGGTGCTGCTGTCGCCGCTGGGCTTCTCCCCGACCGGCGAGACTTTCAACCTGACGATGGAAGACGTGGCCTGCACCGCCGCCATCGCCCTGCACGCCGACAAGCTGGTCTTCATCACCGAAACCGAGATGATGACCGACGCCGGCGGCACCGAAATCCGCGAACTGTCCTCGCACCAGGCGGAAGCCGTGCTGCAAGCGGGCTTCCTGCCCGACGCCACCGCCTACTACCTGAAGCACTGCGTCAAGGCCTGCAACAACGGCGTCGAGCGTGCGCATATCGTACCGTTTGCGATGGACGGCTCGGCCCTGCTTGAGCTGTTCACCCACGACGGCGTGGGCACCATGATCTCGCACGAGAACCTGGAATCGCTGCGCCCTGCCACCATCGAAGACGTGGGCGGCATCATCAAGCTGATCGAACCGCTGGAAGCCGACGGCACCCTGGTCAAGCGCGGCCGCGAGCTGATCGAACGCGAAATCGAGATGTTCTCGGTCATCGAGCACGACGGCGTGATCTTCGGCTGCGCCGCGCTGTACGTCTTCCCGGAAGAAAAAATGGCCGAAATGGCATGCCTTACTGTCAACCCTGACGTGCAAGCCCAGGGCGACGGCGAGCGCATCCTCAAGCACATGGAAAACCGCGCCCGGGCGCAGGGCATCAGCAAGCTGTTCGTGCTGACGACCCGCACCGCGCACTGGTTCATCAAGCGCGGCTTTGCCCCTGCCACGGTGGACGCGCTGCCGAAGGACCGCCAGCGCCTCTACAACTGGCAGCGCAAGTCGCAAGTCTTGATCAAGACCTTATAATTGTATTTTTTGGTTTAGGAGTACCGAAGATGGCCCGTACCGTCCACTGCATCAAACTGAACAAGGAAGCCGAAGGCCTGGACTTCCCGCCATATCCGGGCGAGCTGGGCAAGCGTATTTACGAATCCGTGTCCAAGGAAGCCTGGGCTGCCTGGATCAAGCACCAGACCATGCTGGTGAACGAAAACCGCCTGAACCTGGCGGATGTGCGCGCGCGCAAGTATTTGGCGGCGCAGATGGAGAAGCATTTCTTTGGTGAGGGGGCGGACCAGGCGGCTGGTTACGTGCCGCCTAGCGCCTGAAACCCGGTAAACCTGGGGCAGACCCTCGGCCAGCGGTCGCCGCGTACCTGGGTCTGACCCTTGCCGGATGGCCGTCCCGTCTGACCCAGAATTGCCGGGTTTAGCGGCTCGCCATATCCTGCTTCATCGGCGCACACTGCCTGAATTCGCAGCGCGCCATAAACACCTTCCCATTGGCACAAGCCATCCGGTAAACCTCCACCGGCCCCGGCTCCGTCACCAGCCCCGCCCCCTGCCCGCCGGTGCATTGCTCAGCCCGCGCCAGCCGCTCCACCGTCGCGGAAGAAACGCCGGCACGGAAACCAACCGTTTGAACCGGCACGCCGTCAATCATCTGCCGCTTCACAGCAGCTTCCGCTTCCAGCACAGATTTACGCTTCACAGGCGCCTGGGCCACTTCCTTATTGTGGGAACAAGCGCTCAACACACCGGCAACAAGCAACAGCAGGGTCAGTCGTTTCATGGGCTCTTTCTAAGCGAGGAAATTAGTACTTCAGGGTACGTACGCCTTCTGCAGTACCCAGCAGGCACACATTGGCGCCGCGAGCGGCGAACAGGCCGACGGCAACCACGCCGACGATCTGGTTGATGGTGGTTTCCAGCGCTACCGGATCGGTAATCGACAGGCCGGACACGTCGATGATATTGCCGCCATTGTCGGTCACGAAAATCTCGTCGGAGCCGGCCTTGGTGCGCACTTTAGGCTGGCCGCCCAGGGCTGCCAGTTGGCGCATCACGGCATTGCGGGCCATCGGCAGCACCTCGACCGGCAGCGGGAACTTGCCCAGGGTCTCTACCAACTTGGAACCGTCTGCGATGCAGACAAACTGCTTCGACACCGAAGCCACGATCTTCTCGCGGGTCAGGGCCGCGCCGCCGCCCTTGATCATGTGGCCGGCAGCGTTGATCTCGTCGGCGCCGTCAATGTACACCGCGATTTCCGAAACCTCGTTAAGATCATAGACAGGAATGCCGTGGCCAGCCAGGCGCGCAGCGGTCGCTTCCGACGAAGCAACAGCACCCTTGATGCGGTGCTTGATCTTGCCCAGTTCATCGATGAAGAAATTCGCGGTGGAACCGGTGCCCACGCCAATGATTTCACCGTCGATCACATATTCAATCGCGGAAATAGCAACAGCATGTTTCAATTTGTCTTGCGTCATAGTTACAATGGATTAATAAAGCGGTTAGCAAAGTTGGCCTATTTTATCCGAACTGTCACACCTGCCCCGGGAAAACTGCCATGAAGCCTAGTACCGTACTGATTGTGGATGACAGCCGCGTTTCGCGCATGCTGACGCGCCAGCACATCCAGGTGCGCCATGCCGACTGGGTGGTGGAGGAAGCCGCCAACGGCGACGAGGCCATCGCCAAGGCCAAGGGCCTGCAGCCCGACCTGGTGCTGCTGGACGTGAATATGCCGGGCATGAACGGGGTCGACGCCGCCGCCGCATTGCGTGTCATGTTGCCCCATGCGCATATATCCCTGTTGACTGCCAATGTGCAAGCCGCAACCCGCCAGCGCGCCCAGGAAATCGGCGTCGGCTTCATGGAGAAACCGATTACCGCTGAACGCATCGCGCAGCTGATCGCGCCGCTGGAAGCCTGACCATGGTCCGGCTCACCGAACTGGAACACGACGCCCTCGTCGAGCTGTTCAATATCGGCGTGGGCCAGGCTGCCTCCGCCATGAGCGAGATCGTCAACGAAACCGTCACCATGTCGGTGCCGGCCATCAGCTTCCTGACCCGCGGCGCGGCGGCCAAGCTGCTGGCCAGCCGCAGCGGCGGCAATGGGCGCCTGTGCGGCATCAGCCAGCACTACAGCGGCGCCTTCGAGACCGAAGCGATCCTCATGTTCCCGGAAGAGAAAAGCCAGGAAATCGTGCGCCTGATGGTGGGCGAGGCCATGCCGCTGGCCGAACTGACCGCCATGGAACAGGAGGCGATGAGCGAGATCGGCAACATCCTGCTGAATAGCTGCGTGGGTTCGCTGGCCAACCTGCTGGGGCATGAATTGAATGGCTCCCTGCCCGACTACCACGTCGGCTACAGCGAAGAGATCCTGGCGCAAGCGGGCAGCGGCGACACCGCGGTACTGATGCTGCATATCGAATTCGTGATCGAGCGCCAGCAGATCGCCGGCGACGTGGCCTTCATCATGGACATGACTGCGCTGCACGACCTGAAAGCACATGTGGCCAGCTTCCTTGACCGTTCAGTCGGCGGAGAGCGCCCATGAAATGCTCGGTCGAGTCCCTGCCGCTGCTGCAGGGCGTCATCGATTGCATCGACGTCGGCACGCTGGTGCTTGATGCCGGCGAACGCGTGGTGCTGTGGAACCGCTGGATGGGCCAGCACTCTGGCGTGCTCGATGCCGAAACGGTGGAACGCAACTTCTTCGACCTGTTCCCGGAACAGCGCGGCAAACGGCTGGAAGCGGCCATCGGTCAGGCATTGCGCAGCAACCTGCCATCGCTGCTGTCGCAAACCCTGAACCGCTGGCCGTTGCCCCTATACAGCAGCAAGGCCGCCGCCGAAAAGGGCGAGCGCATGCAGCAGCAGATCACGGTCACGCCGCTCAACCTGGGCAACAACGAGCGCTATTGCCTGATCCAGGTCGCCGACGTATCAGCCGCCGTACAGCGCGAAAACCTGCTGCGCGAACAGGCCGTTGCACTGCGTTCGCAAACCCTGCTGGACGACCTGACTGGCGTCGCCAACCGCCGCCACTTCGACATGGCGATCGACCGCGAAACGCGGCGCGCGCGGCGCATGGGCACTCCGCTGTCGCTGATGATGCTCGACATCGACTTCTTCAAGGCCTACAACGACCATTACGGCCACCAGCAAGGCGACGCCTGCCTGGAGGCGGTGGCCTCTACGCTGTCCACCATGCAGCAGCGCCCTGCCGACCTGTTCGCGCGCTACGGCGGCGAAGAATTCGCGGTGATCCTGCCCGACACGCCGGGCGACGCGGCGGTCATGATGGCCAACGCCATGTGCCGCAAGGTGCGCGACTTGCGCATTCCGCACCAGGCGGCGCGCATGGACGAGCGTATCGTCACCATCAGCATCGGCGTGGCCAGCAGCGAGAGCGGCCAAGCCGGCGAAGTCTATGAACTGATCAACGCGGCCGACCGCGCCCTGTACCAGGCCAAGGCATGCGGCCGCAACCGAGTCCATTCGGTATGAAAACTTCGGTCTTTATCGCCAGCAGCCTGGATGGCTACATCGCCCGCGAGGATGGCAACCTCGATTGGCTGATGGCTGCCACGCCGGTCAACGACGAACATGGCTACGATGCCTTCATGACAGGAATCGATGCAATCGTCATGGGCCGCTACACCTTCGAAACCGTGCTGGGCTTTGATGAGTGGCCTTATGAGGGCAAGCGCGTGGTGGTGCTGAGCCGCATGCTGGACGACGTTCCGGCTTCGCTGCAAGGTAAAGTGGAGGTGCATCCAGGGCCGGTGCGACTGCTGTACGATGCGCTGGCGGCCAGGGGCTGCAAGGGCCTGTATGTCGACGGCGGCCAGACCGTGCAAAGCTTCCTGCGCGAGGCACTGGTGGATGAACTGACGATCACGACCATCCCCATCCTCCTGGGCCGCGGCATCCCGTTATTCGGCCACACCGGGCACGACATCCCATTGCGCCACCTCGGTACGCGCCGACTGCCGGGCGGCCTGGTGCAAGATGTCTACAGCACGCGCCTGATCGGCTCAGAGCAGGTCGATCCCGAAGCGCCGCACGCATAGCGCGAACAGCGCGAAACAGCCGATCGTCAGCAGCACGCTGACGCCCAGCGTCGGCCAGAAGCCCAGTCTTGGCAGCAGCCACGGGAAGACCAGGAACATCGGCAGCGTCGGCACCACATACCAGAAAGTGTACCAGGCGTGGTTCGCGATCTTTTCTTGCGGCTGATGTTCGACGTACAGCCAGATCAGCGCCAGCACAGTCACCATCGGCAGGGCGGCAAGCAGGGCGCCGAGACGGTCGCTGCGTTTCGCAAATTCCGACACCGCCACGACGACGCCCGCCGTTACCAGGTATTTGAAAATCAGCCAGGCCATCAGCCCTCTCCTACTGTGCAAAAACAAAACGGACCAGCGCCAGCGCCAGGGCGAACACATAGCCATAAGCGAAACGGTCGATGCGCAGCACCGGGTCGCCGCGCTTGGCGCGCCAGGTGCCCACGAGGACCATCATGCCGCCCGCCGCCAGCGGCGTCACCAGCAAATTCACCTTGCGCAGGATTTCGTTGTGGACCATGTGGTTCGGCAGCAGCCAGACGGTAACGCCGCCGGCAATCGCTCCTGACACGGCGTAGCCCACGCCTGCCACCCAGGGGTTGGGCCTGTATTCGCGCCGCTCGAACAGCGATTGCATGCCGGCTTCCGCCAGTACCTCCACGATGAACTGGATCAGGATTTCGCCAAAAAGCTCGAACAGGAATTCAATCATGGGCAGAACAGGGCGTGCTGGCTGGCGGTGTGGAAATCGCGCCAGACGCGGTTGATGTCAGAGTCTTCCTGTGCCGCACGAAGGCCGCAGTAAGGGTAGATATCTCCCACCGCCCGCCGCGCAGCGATGACCAGCGCCATCGATGCTTCGCGCAATTGGGTGTCCAGCGCGGAGCTGATGCCGCTCGCGCCTCCAGCCACGCTGGTAGCATCCTCCGCTTGCGCCCAGGCTTGATCGAGCAGCGCCAGCATGCGCTCCCGCGCCCCTTCCAGCGCCACCGCAGCTTGCGCCAGAACCTCGTGAGCGCTGGCAGGCGGCTGGCGGCGCGCCGCGACGACTTCCTGCGCCAGTTGCAGAAAATGTCGCGCCATGCCGGACAGGTTGGCCGACAGCGTCACCCACGCCAGCAGCATGAAGGGGAAGCGGTATAGCGTGCCAGGCGACGTCGCGCAGGCAGGATCGATGGTAAAACCATGACTGGCGGGCACCCATGCCCCGTCAATGCGATAGCTGTGCGAGGCCGTGCCGCGCATGCCGAAGCTGCGCCAGGTCGGCTCCACCACCACTTGCGCGGCCGGCACGACAAAGGCGCGGATGCGCTCCTCGCCCTCCCCGCGCACGACGGCATTGAGGGTGAAATGCGTCGCTATCGGCGCGCCGCTGGCAATGTCCCAACGGCCGGTGATGCGGTAGCCATCGCCCTCCTTGTCCGCGAAACCGGTCGGCGCACCGCTTCCAGCCAGGCAGACATTCGGGGTCTCGATCATTTCACGCGCAGTTTCTGGCGGCAGGAAGCCCGCGAACCACCCTGCACCCGCGCACAGCGTAACCACCCAGCCCATACTGCCATCCGCCTCCGCGATGGCTTCTTCCAGGCGCACTACCTGCGGCAGCGGCAACTCCGCGCCGCCTGCAGCGCGCGGCGCAAGCATCTTCAGCCAGCCTTGTTCATGGATCAGCGCCTGCTGGCCAGGCAGCAGGAAGCTTGCAGCTTCCGCGCCCGCCGCGCCTGCGCGGATTCGGTCGATATCAACTTTCATAGGCGGCATTTTACCCGGAGGTCCTCGCCTGCGCGGCGCCGCGCCAGGATTACGCGGCAGTCAGCGCCAGTACGACCAGCGCGTACATGGTCAGCACGATGAACGCTACGACCAGCATGACGCAGGTGCGCCAGAAGGCGCCGAAGCGCGAAATGCCGTAAGTGCCGCGCAGCTGCATGAACATGTGCACCGGGGGGACGAAGGCGAACAGGCTGGCCGCCCAGCCGCCGAAGTTGAAGTAGCCCAGAGTGGCGACGACCGTGAACAACAGCGACATGAACGACAGCGAATACAGCGAGAACACTGCGTGGTCGTACATCGTGATGCCGCGGCGCCAGAAGAACATCAGCCACAGGAAGGGCATCGAAATCGGCACCAGCATGAACGAATATTTATATGCCGCGTTTTTCAGCTTGTACTTGGCCAACTCAGGGTTGTCGACTGCGTGCTTGATGCCCTTATTGATCCACTTGATGTCGGAATATGTGTTTTCCTTCTCGCCCGGCTTGTCTGCTTTCGGCGTGATATCGATTTCTTTTGCGATTTCCTGCAGCACGCCAGGGCTCTTCACTGCCTTGTCCGCCCCTTCAGGCGCCGGTGCAGTCTCGGTGAATTTGCTGGTGCTGCTCATGGCGACCTTGCCGGCAGCCAAACCGGCATTCAGGCCATCGAGCTTTTTCTGCGCCGCTTCCAGATGGCGTTTGGCGGACTCCGCATCGGCGCTGCCAGGTTCCGCTTCTTTCAGCTCGCTCTCAGCCTCGGCGATCGCTTCCTTCTGGGCTTCGATCTTCTTCGTCATTTTCTGTTCGAAGCGGGCCTTGCCGTCCTTGCCTTCGGAGACGGTGGCAGGCTCTGAACTGGTGCCCATCGTCAGCGAGAAAATGAAGAACATGAAGAACATCATGAACAGGAACAGCGCCAGCGGCGATACGAAGCGGGTGCGCTGGCCGTCGATGTAGCGGCGCGTCAGCTGGCCTGGGCGCGCGACCAGCAGCGGCAAGGTGCGCCATCCTTTGGTGTCGAAGTGGAACAGGCCGTGGATCAACTCTTCGCCCAAGTGCAGCACCGATTTGTGCAAGTGGCCCTTCTGGCCGCATTGGCCGCAGTAATTGCCATGCACCGGAGTGCCGCAATTGGCGCAAGGCGCGCCGTGGGCATGTTCGCCGGTCTTGCCAGCGTCGCCCTCAACTTCCGACGCCACCAGGCTGGCCGTCAACAAATCGCCTGCTGCTTCAATCTCGAGTCCCATTGAACATCCCCCACTAACTTATTTGAATAGTAATTGCGAAACAGCGTCTTGCGACTTGATGACGGTGGCGTACTCGCCGTGCAAATTCGACAGTGCCATGGCGTGAACCTCTTGCGGGCTACGATGCACTCCGTCGAAATCGGTTTGTGCATAGGCATAACAGCCATCTTCCGCGACGAAGGTCTTGAAGCCCAGGTTACCGGCGGTGCGGGCAGTCGCCTCAACTGAATGATTGGTGCTGACGCCAACGATCAGTACTTCCGCGATCCCGCGCGTGTGCAGCCAGCGCTCCAGGCCCGTGCTGATGAAAGCATCGGGCACATTTTTCTCCACTACATGTTCACTGGCCAAAGGCGAAAGCGCCGGCTGGAATTCAGCGCCGGGCTGGCCCGGCCAGAATGGTGATCCCGGCGTGCGGGACATGTGCCGGACATGGATTACCGGCGCGCCCTGCGCGCGCCACTGCGCCAGCAGGCTGGCAATGGCATGCTCCGCCTGATGGTTGTTGCGCTTTGCGGCGCCGGACCATGTCATGCCCACCTGCATGTCGATGATGATCAGTGCAGTCTTCTGCATTGAAAATGATATGAAATCTTCGGGGCATTAAAGATATCACATCATTAGTAAATTAACAGCCCCCGGGCCGCTCAGGCGGCCGCGAGAAAAGCATGCGCGGCAGGTTGGACGGCGAGGACGGGTCGCGCAGGAAGTCGCACAGCATGTCGGCATAAACGCCGGGATCGCTCTCGCGCTGGTAGACGAGTGCAAAGTAATCGGCCAGGACTTCGGCCTGCGCTTCCATATTGAAGTCGCACAGGCGCAGCTGGGGCGACACTTCGTAGTCATAGCGCAAGCCAAGCCGGATGGCGCCGCGCCACATGACGGGGTAGCCAAGCTGGTACTGCCATACGTGCGCCATCTCGTGCATGAACCATTGCTGCTCGGGCGGCGTGGCGAGCGAGAAGTCCGGGCGGTAGCGGGAAATGTGGAAATACAGTTCGCCGTTGGGCGTGATGCAGACGTCTTTTCGCTGCAGGAAAGGGATGAAGCGGGTGTTGTGGATGCGCACCCGCCGGTAGTCGATCGCGCTGCCGAACACCAGCCGGGCCAGCGCGATCTCACCCGACGTCAAAGGTCGGGCGATGACTTCCATCAGTGGCGCAGGGCGCTGGCCGCCTTGGCGATGGCGGTGATGCGGTCCCAGTCGCCGGCTTGCATGGCGTCTTTCGGGGTCAGCCAGGAGCCGCCGACGCAGGCCACGTTCTTCCGGGACAGGAAGGCAGGCGCGGTGTCTTGCGAAATGCCGCCGGTCGGGCAGAACACGACGTCCGACAGTGGGCCGGCAATCGCGTTCAACATGCCGACGCCGCCGGCTGGAACGGCCGGGAACAGTTTCAATTGCTTGAAGCCTTGTTCACGCGCTTTCATCACCTCGGACGGAGTCATCACGCCCGGCAGCAGCGGCAAGCCACTGGACTTGGCGGCGCCGATCAGCGCATCGGTCAGGCCCGGCGAGACGCCGAACACGGCGCCAGCGTCGCGTGCGGCAGCGAATTCTTCAGGCTGGGTCAGCGTGCCGACGCCGACGATGGCGCCTTCCACCTGGCTCATGGCGCGGATCGCGCCCAGGCCGTGCTGGGTGCGCAGGGTCACTTCCAGCACGCGGATGCCGCCTGCCACCAGCGCTTTTGCCAGCGGCACGGCGTGGTCAGGGTCGTCAATCGCAATCACAGGGATCACGGCGGAAGTACGCATAATGTCGAGCAGGGTCATGTCAGGCTTTCTTTGCGAGGAAATCTTCATCGGAACCGGGCACGGTCATGCCCACGTCTTCTTTACCATGCAGCAGCACGGTGGTCGGGATCGGCGACGGCAGCGGGAAGGTGGTTGCGCCCTGCTCCGCTTCGCTCACGGTGCTGCGGAACATGGAGAACAGTTCGCGGCCCATGCCGATCTGGTTTGGCGACAGGTCCGCTTGCGCCATCGAGCGGCCATGCCACACTTCGGACGACACCAGTGCTTCCAGCGTGCCGGTCGAAGCACAGACGCGGATGATGTCGCCGTCGCGCACCAGGCCCAGTGGCCCGCCAGCCAGGATTTCCGGCGACACGTGAATCGCGGCCGGCACCTTGCCCGAAGCGCCCGACATGCGGCCGTCGGTCACCAGGGCGACCTTGCGGCCGGCGTCCTGCAGGTTGGCCAGTGCCGGGGTCAGGGAGTGCAGTTCAGGCATGCCGTTGGCGCGCGGGCCCTGGAAGCGGATCACGGCCACGAAGTCGCGATCCAGTTCGCCGGCCTTGTAAGCGTCCATGAAGGCTTCCTGCGAATCGAAGACCAGCGCAGGCGCTTCCACCGTACGGTGTTCTTCCTTCACTGCGGAGACTTTCATGATGGCGCGGCCCAGGTTGCCCTGCACCAGCACCATGCCGCCGTCTTTCGAGAACGGGTCGGCAGCGCCGCGCAGCACCTTCTCGTCGGCGCTCTTGAGCGGGGCATCCTTGAAAATGACGCCGGTCGCGTCGTCGTTCAGGAACGGCTCGGCGCAGTGCGCGCGCAGCCCCTTGCCCAGGATGGTATTGACGTCTTCGTGCAGCAGGCCGGCATCCAGCAATTCACGGATGACGAAGCCGGTACCGCCGGCGGCGTGGAAATGGTTCACGTCAGCGTCGCCGTTCGGGTAGATGCGGCACAACAGCGGCACGACGGAGGACAGTTCGTTGAAATCGTCCCAGTCGATCACGACGCCGGCCGCCTTGGCAATCGCCACCAGGTGCAGGGTGTGGTTGGTCGAACCGCCGGTAGCCAGCAGGCCCACCACGGCGTTGATGATGGCTTTTTCGTCGACGATATGACCGACCGGCATGTATTCATTGCCCATCTCGGTGATGCGGGCCGCGTGCTGGGCGGCGGCAGCGGTCAGCGCATCGCGCAGCGGGGTGTTCGGATTGATGAAAGCGGCGCCCGGCAGGTGCAGGCCCATGATTTCCATCAGCAGCTGGTTGGAGTTGGCGGTACCGTAGAAAGTGCAAGTGCCGGCGCCATGATAGGACTGGGCCTCCCCTTCCAGCAGTTCTTCGCGAGTGGCCTTGCCTTGCGCGTAGCGCTGGCGGATGGCGGCTTTCTCTTTGTTCGACAGGCCGGAAGTCATCGGGCCGGCCGGCACGAATACCGCAGGCAGGTGGCCGAAGTGCAGTGCGCCGATCAGCAGGCCGGGCACGATCTTGTCGCACACGCCCAGGTACAGCACGGAGTCGAACATATTGTGGGACAGGCCGATGGCAGTCGACATGGCGATCGCATCGCGCGAGAACAGCGACAACTCCATGCCCGGCTGGCCCTGGGTTACGCCATCGCACATGGCCGGCGTTGCGCCTGCGAACTGCGCTACCGCGCCAACCTTGCGCACCGCGTCCTTGATGATGGCCGGGAAGACTTCGAAGGGCTGGTGGGCCGACAGCATGTCGTTATAAGCCGAGATGATCGCCACGGAAGGCTTCTTCACTTCCTTCAGGATCAGTTTGTCGTTCGCCGGGAAAGCGGCAAAACCGTGCGCCAGGTTAGTGCAGGCCAGCGTGCCGCGCTGAGGGCGGCCTTTGACACGGGCCGCTTCGAGGTGCGCCAGGTAGGCGCCGCGGGAGACGCGGCTGCGCTGGATGACGCGCGCGGTGACTTTTTCCAGGACTGGATGCAACGGCATGATCGTTCCTTTTCAATGAATTTCCGGAAATTTTACTACAAAATTTCCAACCGCGAGCGTCTCAAATGCGTTAGAACACGCTTTCAAGTCCCGGAATCAACCAATATAGCGAAAGATTTGTAGTGAATTTACCGATTTTTCCTGTATAGTTAAGCACAATTCATAAAACCATACGCACCGGACATTATGCGCTTACCCGCCCTGACCTCCACCGCCGCCTACCAGGCCCTCGAAAACCACGCCCACGATGCCCGCGACTGGCATATGCGCCAGTTGTTCCAGAAGGACCCGGGCCGCTTTCCGCGCATGACGGTGGATGCCGCAGGCCTGTTCCTGGACTATTCCAAGAACCGCGCCAACGACGAAACCATGCAATTGCTGGTGCACCTGGCGCGCACACGTGGCGTAGCCGAGCAGCGCGATGCCATGTTCGCTGGCGAGAAAATCAATATTACCGAACGCCGCAGCGTGCTGCACACCGCCCTGCGTATGCCGCGCGGCAAGGCCCTGAAGGTCGATGGCCAGGACGTGAACGCCGACGTGCACGCAGTCCTGGACCGCATCAAGGTCTTCACCGACAAAGTGCGCAATGGCGGCTGGCTGGGTCATACCGGCAAACCGATCACGGACGTGGTCAATATCGGCATCGGCGGCTCCGACCTGGGGCCGAAGATGGCGGTTCTGGCCCTGCGTTCCTACTGCCACCCGCGCCTGAAGATGCACTTCGTCTCCAATGTGGACGGCCACGATATGGATGCCGTGCTGGCGCAAGTGAATCCCGAGACCACGCTGTTCATCGTCGCCTCCAAGACTTTCACCACGGCGGAAACCATGCTGAATGCGCAGACTGCGCGCAGCTGGTTCCTGGCCAAGGCCAAGGAAACCGACCTGCCGCGCCACTTTGTCGCGGTGTCCACCAACACCGACGCCGTGCGCACCTTCGGCATCGATCCCGAAAACATGTTCCCGTTCTGGGACTGGGTTGGCGGCCGCTATTCCGTGTGGTCGGCAATCGGCCTGTCGGTGGCGGTTGCGATCGGCTTCGGCTACTTCCAGGCCTTCCTGGAAGGCGCGCACGCCATGGATGAACATTTCCGCGAAGCGCCGCTGGAAGCGAATATGCCGGTGCTGCTGGCACTGATCGGCTTCTGGAACCGCCAGTTCCTGGGCGCCAGCTCGCTGTCGATCGCGCCCTACCACCAGGACCTGAACCGTTTCCCTGCCTACCTGCAGCAACTCGACATGGAGAGCAACGGCAAGCGCGTGACCAAGAACGGCCAGCCTGTCGATACGCCAACCTGCCCTGTGGTCTGGGGCGAGTGCGGGACCAACGCGCAGCATGCCTATTTCCAGCTGCTGCACCAGGGCAGCGACATCACGCCGATCGATTTCATCGCCGCCCTGCGCGCCACGCACGACCTGCCGGGCCACCACGACGCCCTGCTGGCAAACTGCTTCGCCCAGTCGGAAGCCTTCATGAAAGGCAAGACCGAAGATGAAGTGCGCGCCGAACTGAAAGGCGCCAATGTGCCGCCAGCCGAATTGGAAGAGCTGGTGCCGCACAAGACTTTCCCAGGCAACCGCCCTTCCAACACCATCCTGATGGACCAGCTGACGCCATCGGCACTGGGCGCCCTGATCGCCCTGTACGAACACAAGACTTTTGTGCAGGGGGTGATCTGGAACATCGCCAGTTTCGACCAGTGGGGAGTGGAACTGGGCAAGGTGCTGGCCAAGAAGATCCAGGCCGAATTGACCGGCAAGGCCGATCCGGAAGCCCATGACAGCTCGACCAACGGCCTGATCGTGATGGCCAAAGCGGCGCAAATCCAATGAGCCAATACAAGATCGACGTCGCCTGCAACGCCACCATGACGGTGGGCGAAAGCCCGCTGTGGGTGCCGGACGAGAAGGCCCTGTACTGGGTCGATATCGAAGGCTTCGCCATCCATCGGCTGCGCACCGCCAGCGGCGAACATACGCAATGGAAAGTCGACAGCGAATCTTCTTCGCTGGCACGCGCGGCAAGCGGCGGCCTGATGGTCGCCCAGCGCCGCGGTTTTTCGCACTTCAATCCCGAGACCGGCGAAATGGAGCTGGTGGCGGAAGCGCCTTACGACCAGTCCACCACCCGCTTCAACGACGGCAAGTGCGACGCGGCGGGCCGTTTCTGGTGCGGCACGATTTACGAGCCGCGCGACAAGCCGGCGGCCGAGATGTTCGTGCTGGAACGCGGCCAGGTGCGCAAGGTCTGGTCCGGCGGCATGGTGAATTCGAATGGCCTGGGCTTCAGCCCGGACGGCAAGACCATGTTCCATGCCGAGACGGCCAGCCACCGCGTGACCCGGTTCGCTTTCGACCTGCTGTCGGGCACCGTCAGCGATGAACGCGAGGTACGCCGCTTCAGCACCGACAAGTCGGCGGCCGATTACGGCGGCCGCCCGGACGGCGCCGCGGTGGACAGCGAAGGCAATTACTGGGTCGCGATGTTCGAGGGCGGCCGCATTCTCAAGCTGTCGCCGCAGGGCGACCAGCTGGACGAGATCCGCCTGCCGGTGCGCTGCCCGACCATGGTGGCTTTCGGCGGCGACGATCTGCAAACCCTGTACATCACCACCGCCGGCAAGCGTCCGGCGGAAGAGCTGGCGGCCTTCCCGCTCACCGGCAAGATTTTGTCGGTGCGCGTGCCGGTGGCCGGCCGCATTGAACCCGCTTACATAGACTGAAGTAAACCCTGTATTAACTTACCTGAAGACGATTATGGCTCTCTCTGATTTCGACCTGGTTCTGTTTGGCGGCAGCGGCGACCTCGCAATGCGCAAATTGCTGCCTGCTATGTTCAGCCGCGATGTTTGCGGCGACCTGCCCCCGACCGCGCGCATCGTTTGCGTCGGCCGCCAGGAAAGCACACAGGAAGAGTTCATCAATATGGTGACGACGACTTCGCGTCCCCATATCAAGTCAAGCAGCGCCACCGACGAAAACTGGAACCGCTTCATCGCGCGCATCGTCTACGTCGCGCTGGACGCCACCGACTCGAAGACCTACAAGGGCCTGGTGGAAGCACTGCGCAAGAATCCGGCGATCACCCGCGTCTACTACCTGGCCACCCCGCCTGCCCTGTTCTCGCGCATTTGCGACAACCTGAAGGATAACGGCCTGGCGACCCCGAATTCACGCGTGGTGCTGGAGAAGCCGCTCGGCCGCGACCTGGCTTCGGCCAAGCAGATCAACAAGGAAGTGGGCAAGGTCTTCGAAGAACAGCAGATCTACCGTATCGACCACTACCTCGGTAAAGAAACCGTGCAGAACCTGCTGGCCCTGCGCTTCGGTAACATCCTGTTCGAACCGCTGTGGCGCCGCGAGTGGATCTCCGACGTGCAGATCACCATCGCCGAGAAACTGGGCGTGGGCAACCGCATCGGCTACTACGACACGTCCGGCGCCCTGCGCGACATGCTGCAGAACCACCTGCTGCAGCTGCTTTGTATCGTTGCCATGGAGCCGCCAACCTCGATCGCACCGGACGCAGTGCGCGACTCCAAGCTGCAGGTGCTGCGTTCCCTGAAGCGCTTTACCCCGACTACGCTGGCGCAGAACATCGTGCGCGGCCAGTACCGGGCCGGCCACGTGGAAGGCCAAGCTGTGCCAAGCTACCGCGACGAGCCGGAAGCGCCGCAGAATTCGAAGACCGAAACCTTCGTCGCCATGAAAGTGGAAATCGACACCTGGCGCTGGGCCGGCGTGCCGTTCTACCTGCGCACCGGAAAACGCATGGCCGATTCGCTGGCCGAAATCGTGGTGCGCTTCAAGCAGATCCCGCACTCGATCTTCAACCAGCCGACTTCCAGCTTCCAGCCGAATTCGCTGGTGATCCGGCTGCAGCCGGACGAAGGCCTGCGCATGAACCTGATGGCCAAGACCCCGGGTGAAGGCATGCGCCTGAAGCCCGCGGAACTGGAACTGGACTTCCGCGAAACGTTCAAGATGCCGCGCATGGATGCCTACGAGCGCCTGCTGCTGGACGTGCTGCGCGGCCAACTGACCCTGTTCATGCGCGGCGACGAGCTGGAAGCCGCATGGGAATGGGTCGAACCGATCCTGAACAACTGGGAGCAGGACGATTCCGCCCCCCTGCCATACGCCTCCGGCACCTGGGGCCCGGCCGCCGCCAGCGCACTGATCGGGCGCGACGGGCTACAATGGCGTGAAGAAGCCTTACCAGAAGACTAATGCTGCTCGACTCCATCCGCACCCAGATCGACTCACTCTCCAAATCGGAGCGTAAAGTCGCGCTGGCGGTGCTAGACAATCCGACCCGCACGGTGGGCGCCAACATCACGGCGCTGGCCAAGACTGCGCAAGTGTCCGAACCGACCGTGGTGCGTTTCTGCCGTACGCTCGGCTACGACGGCTGGCATGAGTTCAAGCTGAAGCTGGCGCAGGGCCTGGCCCTCGCCCTGCCCGGCCTGAACGACCAGCCGGCGCAGGATGACCTGGCGTCCGACCTGGTGAACAAGATCTGCAGCCGCTCCATCAACACGCTGCTGGACCTGCGCAACAACCTGCACGCGGAACCGGTGCAGAAAGCGCTCGACATCCTGTCGCGCGCGCGCAAGATCGAGTTCTACGGCCATGGCACTTCCGGCATTGTGGCGGCGGATGCGCAGCACAAGTTCTTCCGCTCCGGTGTACCGACCGTGGCTTACGCCGACCCGGCAATCCACAGCATTTCCGCGGCCCTGCTGCATGAAGGCGACGCGGTGGTGGCAATTTCCCAGCGCGGCAACAGCCCTGCGCTGGTGCGCTCGGCCAAGCTGGCGAAGGAAGGCGGCGCGGACGTCATCGTGCTGGCCCCCTCCGGCACACCGCTGGCTGAAACGGCGACGGTGCTGATTCCGATCGACCTGATTTTCAATACCGACCCGTACACGCCGATCTCAGCCCGCCTGGCCTACCTGGTGGTCATCGACGTCCTCGCCGTCGGCCTGGCCCTGAAACGCGGCCCCGAATTCCGCAAGAAGATGCAGAACGCCCAAAAGGCCCTGCAGGAATTCGACATGCAGTTCGACTCCTTCATCGGCTGACGCGGCGTTCGTTGCGTTCCCGCCTCAGGATGCAATTTTTGCACCAAAAATAATGCTAGTTGGTTAGCAAAGGTTGTAACCTATCCCGTGCATTGGTCCCGCACGGAGTCCGAAATGCCCGCTGATGAACGCCTTATCCACCCGGTCTGGCTACGCATTACGCACTGGCTCAACGCCATCGCCGTGCTGCTTCTCGTGACAAGCGGCTGGCGGATCTATGACTCCACCGAATTCCTGGGTTTCGGCATTCCGCGCGGTTTGACATTGGGAGGCTGGCTTGCCGGCGCCCTGCAGTGGCATTTCGCTGCAATGTGGCTGCTGGTTGCCAACGGTCTCCTGTACTTGCTGATCAATGTATTCAGCGGCCGCCTGTGGCGGCAATTCTTCCCGATTTCGCCGCGCGGGGTGCTGCAGGAACTGCGCGCAGCCCTGAAGGGAAAGCTGTCCCACGAAGACCTGCGCCACTACAATAGTGTGCAGCGCCTGGCCTACGTGTTCGTCATGGTTGATAGCATTCTCCTCGTTCTGTCGGGACTTGTGCTTTGGAAGTCTGTGCAATTCCCGCACCTGCGGGAATTGCTGGGCGGTTATGAAGGGGCGCGGAGGATTCACTTCTTCGCCATGGCGGCCCTCGTTGCCTTCTTTGTCGTGCATGTGGCGATGGTGGCCCTGGTCCCGCGCACATTGATCGCCATGCTGCGCGGCCGCTAAGGACTGACCATGATGAACGGTCCAAAACAGCGCAGCGTGTTAGTGCCTGGCGAGGGCGCCGCCATGCTGGCCGACGCTATTGGCCGCATTGCGCAGCCATCGCGCCGCGCTTTCCTCAAGCGCAGCCTCACACTGGGCGGACTGACCTTGCTCACAGGTTGCGCCACCGACGACCAGGACAGCATCGAAGCAGCCCTGGCCCGCATTTCGCGCTTCAACGACACTATCCAGGGCCTGCTGTTCGATCCTGCGCTGCTGGCGCCGACCTATCCGGAATCGATGATTACCGATCCGTTCCCGTTCAACGCCTACTACAGCGAAGACGAGGTGCGTGAAATCGACGGCGACACCTGGAAGCTCGAACTGAGCGGCATGCTGGCCGACCGCAAGCCGTGGACGCTGGAACAGTTGCGCGCCCTGCCGCAGCAGTCGCAAATCACGCGGCATATCTGCGTGGAAGGATGGAGCGCGATCGGCAAATGGGGCGGCGTGCAGTTCTCGCACTTCCTGCGGCTTGTGGGCGCCGACCTGACTGCGAAATATATCGGCTTCAAATGCGGCGACGATTACTTCACCAGCATTGACATGGCGACTGCCCTGCATCCGCAAACGCTGATGGCGCTCACCTACAACGGCGAGCCCCTGCCGCCGCGCTATGGCTTCCCCATGAAGCTGCGCATGCCGACCAAATTGGGCTACAAGAATCCGAAGCACATCCAGGCCATTTTCGTTACCAACACCTACCCCGGTGGATATTGGGAAGACCAGGGGTATAACTGGTTTGGCGGCAGTTGAAGACCTGTCGTACAGAGTTCCACGCAGCACCCGTGCAGTTCAACTTAACGTTACCGAGGACGAACATGAAAAAGATTTCTGCTGTCGCACTGATCACTGCCTGCATGCTGGTTTCCGGCGCCACTTACGCCCAGGATGCCATGAAAAAGGACGAAATGTCCAAGGACGCCATGGCCAAGGATGGAGCGAAAAAGGATGGCATGGCCAAGCACACCAAGAAAAAAGCCACGCACAAGGACGCGATGGCCAAGGAAGGCATGAAGAAAGACGGAATGGCCAAGGATGAAATGAAAAAGGATGATATGAAAAAGGATGATATGTCCAAGGACGCGATGAAGAAATAAACATCCTGCGCCAGGGGTTTGGACTGAAGATTCATTGATTGCGGGCGCGGCTGCGCTAGAATTGCAAGATTGCAATCAATTGATTAAAAATGAAGCTTTCCAAACCCCTCGTCATCGGCGTGGCCATCGTCGCCGCTGCCGCGGCAGGCGCCGCCTATTTGAAAACCGGCGCCAAGCCGCATGGCACGCCGGCTCCCGTTGCCGCCGTCGCTGCGAACCCTGCCGATGCCGGCAATGCGCATGCACCGCTGCAGGCCGAGATGCGAAGCATGCTGGCCAACTACCGCAAGATCATTGTGCTGCTGGCCGACGAACAGTCGCTGTCGGAGCTTGACCGCAAGGCCGCAGGGCAGGTCGGCCAGGTGCTGTTCCATGAAAATGTGGAGCGCATTGGAAAAGCGCGCCAGCTGCTGGCGAAGCTTCAGGAAGCGCCTGCGGCCCAGCGCGATGCTGCCTACGACATCCTGCTTACGTACATCGAATCAGCTCCCGACCTGTTTGACGCTGACCGCCTGGCTTTCCGCGAAGTGCTGGTCGAGATGAAGCAGCAGGCCGCCGCCAACCAGACCCTGCCCGGCATCAAGCTGCACAAGCGCGTGAGCGAGGACCTGGCTGCACTGGAAGATATCGAGCGCCAGTACGACAAGGAATTGAGCGGCATCTTTGCCCGTTTCGACCAGCGCGCCATCGTGCCGAAGCGCGAACGCTGGGAAGACTACGTCGATCACCTGAAAAAGCTGTTCACCCGCGACCAGATCATGAAGGATTATGGCGTCATCGTGCCGTATCCGAACAAGCCAGGTCCGGATGACGCGGCAAAGGAAATCTTCGGCAAATCGCTGCCGCCGAAAACCGTCGTACTGACCTTCGACGATGGTCCGCATGCCACTTATACCGATGAAGTGGCGGCCATCCTCAAGCAGTACGGCGTAACGGGCGTGTTCTTCCAGGTCGGCAAAAACCTGGGCGAAGTCGATGCCCAAGGCAAGGAGGCGCTAAGCAAGAAGCAGGCTGCCGCCAGCCGCCGCTTGCTCGAAGGCGGCAATGTGCTGGCCAACCATAGCTACAGCCACGCCCTGCTCTCGAAAGAAAAGGGCGACCAGCTGTATGGCGAGATTGCGCAGGCCGACCAGTTGCTGAAGGCTGTCGATACGCGCCGCTCGGCGTTATTCCGCTTCCCGTATGGCGCGCATAATGCGGAAGGCCTGGAAATCCTGAACAAACTGGGCCTGCGCTCGGTGATGTGGAATATCGATTCGCTGGATTGGGCTGATCCGGTGCCGACCTCGATCGCCAACCGCGTGCTTGGTTCGCTGGAAAAGGAGAAGCGCGGCATCATCCTGTTCCACGACATTCACGAGCGCACTATAAAGACGCTGCCGCTGGTGCTGGACAAGCTGGTTGCTGACGGCTACAGCTTCGCCACCTGGGATGGCAATGACTTCACCATCACCAAGCCGGGCAAGCCGGAACCGGACAAGGTAGCCATCAGCACCGGCTATGCCAACAGTTACGCGGTGGTCATCGGCATCAATGATTATCAGAAGTGGCCCAAGCTGCAATACGCCGTGCAAGATGCCAAGGCGATCCGCGATACGCTGGTCAACCGCTTCGGCTTCGACAACTCGCGCGTGTTCACCCTGACCAACGGCGATGCGACCCGCAACAATATCCTCGCCCTCTTCCACGACAAGCTGGCGGAGGCCAAGCTGAAAAAGGATGACCGCATCTTCGTCTTCTTTGCCGGCCATGGCGCGACGCGCCAATTGAGTTCCGGCCGCAGCCTGGGTTACATCATCCCGGTCGACTCCGATCCGCAGCAAGTGAGCGTTGATGCAATCCCGATGACGGACTTGCAGAACATCGCCGAGAGTCTGGACGCCAAGCACCTGCTGTTCGTGATGGACGCTTGCTATAGTGGCCTGGGCCTGACGCGCGGCGGCGGCACGACGGCCTTCCTGCGCGATAACGCCCGCCGCATCGGCCGCCAGATGCTGACCGCCGGCGGCGCCGACCAGATGGTGGCGGACGGCGGCCCCAATGGCCACTCTGTCTTCACCTGGACCCTGCTGCAGGCGTTGGGCGGCAAGGCCGACCTGAATGGCGACGGCATGATCACCGCGACCGAGCTGGCTGCATACGTGGCGCCTGCCGTGTCCAGCGTATCGCAGCAGACGCCGGCCTTCGGCAGCCTGCCAGGTTCCGAAGGCGGCGAGTTCGTGTTCCAACTGCCTGCCGAAGCGGAATTCCTGAGCGAGAACAGCGCGCAGCTGTCGCAGGAAGCGATCGCCCTGAACAAGAAGCTCGATACCGGCCGCAGTAGCCAGGCCGAAGGCAACGCCGTGGTCGTGAAGAACCTGCAGGGCGAAGAACAGAAGATCGCCGCGCCCAAGCCGGTTGATGCTTCCAGCCGACAGCTGGCACAACGCGCCAATGACCGCGGCCTGCAACTGTACAAAGAGAAGCAGTACGCGCAGGCGGAGGCAGCCTTCACCGAAGCGCTGAAATACCGTCCGGACTTCGGCCTTGCTGCCAATAACCTGGGCTTCGTCTACTTCAAGCAGGACAAGTACGCGGAGGCCGCGCGCTGGTTCGAAAACACAATCCAGATGGACGCATCTCGCGCCATTGCCTACCTGAACCTGGGCGACGCGCGCCAGCGGCAAGGCGACCAGGAGAAGGCGAAGAAGGCCTACGCCAGCTTCCTGGAACTGGCGCCGAACCACCCGAGCGCAGGCTATGCGCGAGAACAGTTGAAGAAGCTCGGATAATTTCGTTAAATGAAACCGCCGTAGCTGGCTTCCTATTTCCGATATCTCGCTAACAGTGAAACTGATTACAGCCTCAATATTGTTGCTGCTGCTCCCAGGCGCCCGAGCCGACGAGATATTGGTGCCGGTCTCAATCATCCCAAACACCCAATGGGTCTATTGGCAGGCAAGGTCGGTCAAGTGCGCAAAGCGTGTCGATGTGCCATTTCGCATGGATGCTATCGGGTCCAAAGCAAGGTTTAAGGCACACGCAGATGTCTGCGGCGATTTCGCTGAGGCGCAAGTGACTGAACTACTGCGACTCGTGAAGCTTGCCGACGCCGCAGCCAAATACAATCAGCCGTGGCGAGTTTCAATTACTGGAAATGAGCATGCGGTATCCATTTCATTGATCGTTCCCTATGCCTGCAATGGCGGTACCGACTGGCTCGTCGGGCGAAAATTCGGCCGTTGGGCTATTTGGGAGCCCTTGCTCGATACACGTTTCCTTTGCCCTCGGGATTTTCAGCCAGTCATACTTCCGTAGTCGCCGTCGATAGGATCTGCAAATTGGCGCATCGAACTGGAACGTAAAGCGCTTTAGACTCTAGCGCCCGTGGCCTTCACTGTCCCTGCAGCGAACGTAAAGTCGCTTGCGCTTCATCACGCCATGGGCCGCCCAGCTTGATGGCGGTTTGCGCGGCGGCACGCGCTTCGTCCAGTTGGCCAAGTTCGCCGAGTACGACGGCGAGGTTGTTGAAGGCCGCGCCATTGTCGGGGTGCCCGATGGTGGCGCTGCGGAAGGCGTCGGCTGCTGCTGCGCGATCGCCTCCGGCATAGGCTGTGTTGCCGAGGCCAAGCTGCAAGGGCAGCGTGTTCGGCCAGCGCTGCAAGGCGGCGTGGTAGGCGAGCTGCGCTGACTTCGGTGGCGCCGATTTTTCGTAGGCGATCAGGGCGGGCTGGAGCTCTTCCAGTCTGGTGGTGGCTGGAAGTTGGCCTGGCGCGAGCGCAACCATGCCCCAGAAGCCGCTGCGCGACCAGGTGTGTTCGAAGGTGGAAAGCGGCATCGTCATGCGGCGCGTGGTGCCGGAACGCAGGATGATGTCGCCGCTGTCGACGTCATAGCCGATGGCGACGGCATAGTGCCATTTCGGGACGATCGGCAGGCTTAAGTTCTGCAGTACCAGCACAGGGTGGCCGGCGTCGAGTTCGGCCAAAAGTGCGTCGAGACGCGGTTCGATGCGGGCAGTCAGGGCGCCGTGGCGGCGGCCAGCGGCCAGCAGTTCGATTTGCAGGCTGCCTTCACGGCCGGGGAGATAGACCTCGGGCACCAGGGCATCGGGAGAGGCATCGATTCCTGCCGCGCCGAGTGCCATCGCCAGTGCTGCGGGGCCGCACTGGTAGCGCTCCTGCGCGTGGAAGGGAGTCGCACTCAATTCCAGCTGGTGTGGGCCGGCGCGCGGCCCGGCGAGCAGCGCGCGGGTCTGGGTCGCACAGCCCGCCAGCAGCAGGACTACAGCCGCAGTGGCGAGCAGGCGCCGCACGTTTAGCGTACGGAACGGGTGAACGGGAATACCTTGGTCAGGCCGAGGATGTCGGTCACCAGCAGCACGACGAAGATGAAGACCAGGGCGCCGACCAGGCCGTCACCGCCGGCTGGCAGGGAATCGACCTGCTGCGCCAGGGCGGCGGCTTCCTCGTCGCTCAGGGCGGCGACGCGGGCCTTCGCGTCCGTTGCGGCGATACCATTGCGTTCCAGTGCGGCTTGAACGTCTGCGCGTTCCAGCGCGGCGGCCAGGCGTACGCGGACTTGCGCGGCTGCGTCGGCGGCTGCCACCTGGGCGGTGCTGACCATCGCGGCCTGGGCGCTTTGCTGGAAGCCCATCACGGTGAAGGCGGACAGCAGGAAGTGGACGAAGAATTTTTTCATATTATGTCTCCCGAGATAAATAGGCGAAGACTATCCCAGGAGAAACTTCCACGTCGCACGATTGGCGTATCAGAGCCCTTCGCGCAGCATCTTTTCCATTGCTAAGCGGGACACGTGCGGGGTGTCCTTGCCGGTTTCCACCTGCCATTGGCCGCCCTTCTGCTGGACGATGTATTCGACCTGGGCGCTGCCGCCCTTTGGATGGGGCACGGCCTGCTCCATATCCAGCCCCGCAGTCGGGGCGTAGGTGTAGGTGACGATCGCCTTGCAGCGTGCACCGTCGCAGGTCAGTGCTTCGGTTTTCGAAGCGTCGACCAGGTGAACCTGTTCGTAATAGCCTTCGGTGTCGTTGTGCAGGCGGCCGCCATCCAGCTCGAATTTCAGGAATTGGTCGAGTGCGGCTTGCGGGGTCGATTCCGCAACGTGTGCGGTAAAGGCGGCGCAGAGCGCGGCCAAGGCGAGAATATTTTTCATACCGGTATTATATTTTTCTGTAGAGCAATCACTCAACGCAAAAATCCGACGCAAGGCTCTAAATTCCATATAATGCCTTTCATGCAAGAATCGACACTGTATGGCCGCGTGCTCGGCCTCGCCAACCTTGGCTTGATGGTGCTGGACACCGGCCAGCGCATCGTTTTCTGGAATCAATGGCTGGCCAGCCGCTCCGGCATGGCGGCGTCCCGCGTGCAAGGGCTCACCTTGCTGGAGGCCTTTCCCGAACTGGAGGGGCAGCGTATCGAGCAGTCGGTCCACACGGCGTTGTCCAGCAACCTGCCTGCCGTGCTGCCGCAAAACCAGAACCGCGCGCCCTTCCCTCTTTTTGCCGCCGGCACCTGGGGCGGCGAGCGCATCGAGCAGGCCGTCTCCATGACGCCTTTCACCGAGGGCAAGGAGCGCTTTTGCCTGGTCGAGGTGGTGGACGTGAGCAATACGGTAGGCCGCGAGCGCCAGTTGCGCGGCCAGGCGGAAGCCCTGCGCGCCCAATCCTATGTGGATGGCCTGACCGGCATCGCCAACCGCCGCCATTTCGATGTGGCGCTCGACCGCGAACTGCGCCGCGCGCAGCGCCAGGACGCACCGCTATCGCTTCTATTGATGGATATCGATTCCTTCAAGGCTTACAACGACCATTTCGGCCACCAGCAAGGCGATGCCTGCCTGACCTTGGTGGCAGAGGCCTTCGCGTCGCGCCTGCAACGCCCGGCCGACCTGGCGGCGCGGTACGGCGGCGAAGAGTTTGCCGCCGTGCTGCCCGATACCACGCCCGAACAGGCATCACAGCATGCGGAAGTAATCCGTGCATATGTGGAATCCCTGAAAATGGCGCACGCACCCAAGGCCGTGCATCCCCACGTCACCCTGAGCATCGGCGTCGCCAGTTTCGACAAGGAGCGGCTGCACGACGCCAAGTCGCTGCTGGAAGCGGCCGACCGCGCGCTCTATATCGCCAAGCGCGAGGGCCGCAACCGGGTGGTCGTCGGGGAGCCGGACTAACCCTTGTAGAAATACGGGTCGAGCGCAGTTACCTGCGTGATTTTGTCGACCGGCAGATTGTTCATTTCGGCTGTCTTGCGGATCGCTTCGGGCGATGGCGCTTCATACAGGCAGTAAGTCTTGTGCAGGTCGTCACTCACATAGGAATGGATCCAGGTGACACCGCTGCCGGCATTGGTGCCGATGACAAGGTCGCAGGCCTTGGCGCCTTCGGCATTGACGGGGATGTGCAAGCCTTCCGGGAAAGTACGCTCAACAATATAGCGGGGCATGATGGTCTCCTTGGGATCGGCGGCCGCGCCGCCAATCTTCACCATAGACCATCTTACCGCGCTGTCCAGACCTGATGAGCCACTAGCTCTGCAGTGGCGGCCGACATGGTCCAGCCCAGGTGGCCGTGGCCGGTGTTGTAGAACACGCCCGGACGCTTGCCGCGACCGACACGCGGCATCAGGTCGGGCATCATCGGGCGCAGGCCGGCCCAAGGCACCACCTGGCGCGTGCTCACGCCGGGGAAGCATTGCTGCACCCATTTCACCAGGGGCGCAATGCGGTCGGCGCGGATGTCGCGGTCAAAGCCATTGAATTCCGCCGTTCCCGCCACGCGGAAGCGGTTGTCGCCCAGGCGGCTGCTGACCAGTTTCGTGGCGTCGTCGACCAGGCTGGCCGTTGGTGCGGCGGCGCGGCTGTCGGCGTCGTCCAGCATGACCGTGATCGAATAGCCCTTTACCGGATAGACGTTGACGCGATCGCCCAGCATGGCCGCCATGACGCGGCTGGCAGTGCCGGCGCAGACCACCATTGCATCGAAACCTTGCTGATGTTCGGCGCCTTCGCGCATATAGGCCACATGGGCGCCCTTATCGCCAGCCTGCAGGCGGCGCACCTCGGCGCCATACACCGTCTTGACGCCGCGCGCTTGCGCCGCCTGCGCCAGGCCGACGGTGAACTTATGGATATCGCCCGTGCTGTCGCTCTCGGTGAAGAAGCCGCCGTAGAACCGGCCTTCCAGCGTTGGCTCAATGGCGCGCATTTCCTCCGGCGTGACGGCGCGCCGCTCCAGGCCGCCTTGTGCCAGCAGGGCGCTTACCTGGGCCGCGTGGTCAAAGCCGGCCTTGTCGCGGCAGACGTGCAGGATGCCTTCCTGCCGCGCGTCGAAGTCGATGCCCTCTTCTCGCGCCCAGCCAAACAAGTGTTCGCGGGCGGCGATGGCCAGCCGCGCGCAGGCGACGGTGTTGGCTTCGTAATGGGGTATGGCGGACAGGAATTCGGCAAACCAGGACAGCTTGTGCCAGCTCGGCCTGGGGTTGACCAGCAGGGGAGCATCGCCGCGCAGCATCCATTGCAGGCCTTTGCGCACGGTGCCCCAGCTGTTCCACACTTCGGCGTGGCAGGCCGATAGCTGGCCGCCATTGGCAAACGACGTTTCCATGGCAGGATAGCGGTGGCGCTCAAACAGGGTAACTGCCAGGCCGCGGCGGGCCAGGGCGTAGGCGGTGGTGACGCCGGTCACGCCTCCGCCTATGACTGCGATTGATCTCATCCTACTGCGCCGCCATCCTTCCATGCGAGGCGGCGCCGGTCGTACCCAGTGCGCCGGCGATCAGCAGTACGTACCACAGGGCGCCAGTGCCGCCGTGCAGCGCCAGCATGGCGGTGGCGTCGGCCACCAGCGCTATCGCGCAGGCAAGGGCCAGCACCAGCAAGGCGATCGATACGCCAAACGACAGTGCGCGGAAATTGGCCACGCGTGCGCCGGTGGCGAACAGCAGGTATCCGGCCACGCTAAACAGCGGGAACATCAGCCACAGCGAGGCGCCGGCGGCCAAACCGCCCACGCCCAATTGGGCCATGACCAATGCGGCTCCTGAAAAAAGGCCTAGCGCCAAAAGCAGTGCTCCAACAATGGCTAGGATCATGGTTTTGCTCCTTGAGTACCAAAATACCAAAATAAGAATCTACTAATAATCCCCATTGTAAACGCAACATGGCGGCGGCCACTGATTTAGTACAATAGGTTTTTTCGTCCCCAACGTTTCCAGGACCGCAATGAACCAGCTCGAACAGCTCAAGCAATACACCACCGTGGTTGCCGATACCGGCGATTTCCAGTCGATCAAGGCTTATGCTCCGCAAGACGCGACAACCAATCCGTCGCTGATCCTGAAGGCCGTGCAGAAGGACGAGTACAAGCCGCTGCTGGAAAAGGCCGTGCGCGACAACCCGACCGCCTCGACCGGCGACATCATCGACAAGCTGCTGATCGCCTTCGGTACCGAGATCCTGAAGTTTGTTCCTGGCCGTGTTTCGACCGAGATCGACGCGGCACTGTCTTTCGACGTGGCGGGCAATGTGGCCAAGGGCCGCGAGCTGATTTCCCTGTATGAGAAGGCCGGCATTCCACGCGAGCGTGTGCTGATCAAGATTGCCTCGACCTGGGAAGGCATCCGCGCCTCCGAGCAGCTGGAGAAAGAAGGCATCCGCACCAATATGACCCTGCTGTTCTCGCTGTGCCAGGCTATCGCCTGCGCGGAAGCGGGGTCGCAGCTGATTTCGCCTTTCGTGGGCCGCATCTACGATTGGTACAAGAAGTCGACCGGCATCGACTACCAGGGCGCAGAAGATCCGGGCGTGCAGTCGGTCAAGCGCATCTACAATTACTACCGCAAGTTCGGCTACAAGACCGAGGTGATGGGCGCGTCCTTCCGCAATACCAGCCAGATCCTGGAACTGGCGGGCTGCGACCTGCTGACCATCTCGCCGGAACTGCTGCAGAAGCTGTCCGCTACCCAGGGTGCGGTCGCGCGCAAGATGTCCGCTGCCGATACCGGCACCGCGGTCAAGATCGCGATGGACGAGAAGACTTTCCGCTTCATGCTCAATGAAGACGCCATGGCGACCGAGAAGCTGGCCGAAGGCATCCGCGCCTTCGTGGCGGACTCGAATAAGCTGAAGCAGATGATCTCGGCCATGCGCTAAGCAACTCCCGTATCCGCATGCAAAAAGGGCGCCTCGGCGCCCTTTTGCTATACAAAACGTTACAATTGACAGTGTTATACAATTTCCGGCGCAGTCCCACTCACAAAAAGAGACGCCATGAAACCTGTATTGCGCACCTTGCCGCTGGCAATCGCCCTGTCGCTTACCCTCGCGGCCTGCGGCGATAAGAAAGACGCCAACAAAGCCGCCCCGCCCCCTCCCGCCATTTCCGTCATCACCGTCACATCCGGCGCTGTCACCATTACCAATGAGCTACCTGGCCGCGTTGAAGCTTCGCGCATCGCGCAGGTGCGGGCGCGGACGCCGGGGATCGTGCTGCAGCGGGTGTTCAAGGAAGGCGGCGACGTCAAGGCAGGTGAAGTCCTGTTCCGCATCGATCCCGCGCAATTCCAGGCCAACGTGGAAAGCGCCGACGCTGCCATCGCCCGCGCCGAAGCCAACCTGGCCCAGGCCGACCTGAAGGCCAAGCGCTACAAGCCGCTGCTGGCGGCGCAGGCGGTGAGCCAGCAGGAATACGATGACGCCGTGACCGCGCAAAAGCAGGCGGCAGCCGAGCTGCAGTCGGCGCGCGCCGCGCGCAAGAATGCCGGGCTGACGCTGGGTTACGCCACGGTGACCGCACCGATCGCGGGACGCGTGGGCCGCGCCCTGGTGACCGAGGGTGCACTGGTCGGGCAGAACGAAGCAACGCCGATGGCGACCGTGCAGCAGCTCGATCCGATCTACGTCACCATCACCCAATCGTCCGCCGAGCTGCTGCGCCTGAAGCAGGCCCTGGCCAGCGGCACGCTGAAAAGCGCCGGCAAGGACCAGGCGCGCGTCACGCTGCTGACTGAAGACGGACAGGAATACTCGCGCCCCGGCAAGCTGCTGTTCTCCGATGTGGCAGTGGATGAATCGTCCGGCTCCGTTTCGATGCGCGCTGAATTCCCGAATCCAGACCGCACCCTGCTGCCGGGCATGTACGTGCGCGCCCGCCTGGAGCAAGGCGTGAACGAAGCCGCCATCACCGTGCCGCAGCAGGCCGTGGTACGCGGCGCCGAAGGCGCCTCGGTTTGGGTGGTCGGCGCCGACAACAAGGTCAGCTCGGTACCCGTCAAGGCCGACGCCTCGGTGGGCGGAAAATGGGTGGTCAGCTCGGGGCTGAAAGGCGGCGAGCGCATCGTCGTCGAGGGCTTCCAGAAAACCAAGCCAGGCGGCACCGTGAATCCGGTTCCATGGAAAGGTCCAGCAAATGGGCCGGCACCGGCGGGCGCTGCGCCTGCCGCATCCGCCCCGGCGGCCAAGTAAAGGGGCCGCCACATGGCAAAGTTCTTTATCGACCGCCCCGTATTCGCGTGGGTGATCGCACTCTTCATCCTGCTGGGTGGAGCGCTGTCGATCACCATGCTGCCGGTGGCGCAGTACCCGACCATCGCACCGCCATCCATCGTGGTCAGCGCCGCTTATCCCGGCGCCACCGCGCAGGTGCTGGACGATGCCGTCACCTCTGTCATCGAGCAGGAGATGAATGGCGCGGACGGCCTGCAATATGTGGAGTCGCAAAGCGATTCCAACGGTTCCGTCAGCATCACCGTCACCTTCCAGCCGGGCACCAATCCGGACCTGGCGGCGGTGGACGTGCAGAACCGCATCAAGCGCGTTGAATCGCGCCTGCCGCAGGCGGTGATCCAGCAGGGCGTGCAGGTGAACAAGGCGCGCTCCAATATCCTGATGTTTGTCGGCGCGTATTCGAGCGACGGCAGCATGGACCCGACCGCCATTGGCGACTACCTGGCGCGCAATGTGCTCAATGAAGTGAAGCGCCTGCCGGGCGTGGGCCAGGCCCAGCTGTTCGGTACCGAGCGCTCCATGCGCATCTGGGTCGATCCCGACAAGCTGACCGGCTACAAGCTCAATATGAGCGATGTGACCACCGCCATCCGCCAGCAGAATGCCCAGGTGGCGGGCGGCACGGTGGGCGACCTGCCCAATCCGCGCTCGCAGGCCTGGTTTGCACCGGTAGTGGTGACGGGCCAGCTCTCGTCCGTCGAGGAATTCGGCAAGGTGGTGCTGCGCGCCAACCGCGACGGCTCCCTGGTGCGCCTGCGCGACGTGGCGCGCATGGAATTGGGCGGCGCCAGCTACGGCATCAGCGCGCGCCTGAACGGTCAGCCATTCGTGGCCATCGCGGTACAGCAATCGTTGACCGGCAATGCGCTGGCTACCGCCACCATCGTGCGCGAGAAGATGGACGAGCTGTCGAAATACTTCCCGCCAGGCCTGAAGTACACGGTGCCGTATGACACTTCGCTGTTCGTCAAAATCTCCATCGAGGAAGTGGTCAAGACCCTGCTGGAAGCAGTGGCGCTGGTGTTCCTGGTGATGTATATCTTCCTGCAGAACTTCCGCTACACATTGATCCCGACCATCGTCGTGCCGGTCGCGCTGATGGGTACTTTCGCGGCGATGCAGGTATTCGGCTTCTCGATCAACGTGCTGACCATGTTCGGCATGGTGCTGGCGATCGGCATCCTGGTCGACGATGCGATCGTGGTGGTGGAAAACGTTGAGCGCATCATGAGCGAGGAAGGCCTGTCGCCGCGCGATGCGACGCGCAAGGCCATGTCGCAGATCACGGGCGCGATCATCGGCATTACGCTGGTGCTGATTGCGGTGTTCATCCCGATGGCCTTCTTCGGCGGCGCGGTGGGTGCGATTTACCGCCAGTTCTCGCTGTCGATGGTGTCGGCCATGGTGTTCTCGGCACTGATGGCGCTGTCGCTGACGCCTGCGCTGTGCGCGACCATGCTCAAGCCGGTCGAAGCGGGCCACCACCATGCCAAGACCGGCATTTTCGGCTGGTTCAACCGCGGCTTCGCTTCCACCGCCTCGCATTACCAAGGCTGGATTGGCAAGATCCTGACGCGCACCGGGCGCTTCCTGATCATCTACGCGGCCTTGCTGGGCGCGGTGGCGCTGCTGTACGTACGCCTGCCCTCCTCCTTCCTGCCGAACGAGGACCAGGGCTATATCATCGCCAACGTGCAGCTGCCGCCGGGCGCATCGCGCAGCCGTGCCGAGGCGGTGCTGGCGGAAGTGGATTCCTATTTCCGCGCCCAGCCGGGCGTGGCGCGCACGATTGCGGTGGCCGGCTTCAGCTTCTCGGGCAGCGGCCAGAATGCCGGCCTGGTGTTCGTTCCGCTGAAGGACTGGAAGGAGCGCGGCCCCGACCAGTCAGCCGATGCCATTGCCATGCGTTCCTTCGGCGGCCTGGCCCACATCCAGGATGCGCAAGTGTTTGCGCTGAGCCCGCCGCCGATCCGTGAGCTGGGCAACGCCACCGGCATTACGGCACGCCTGCAGGACCGCGGCGGCCTTGGCCACGAAGCTTTGCTGGCGGCGCGTAACCAGTTGCTGGAGTTGGCGGGCAAGAGCAAGATCCTGACCGGCATGCGCCCGGAAGGCCTGGAAGATGCGCCGCAGCTGCAAGTCGATATCGACCGCGAAAAAGCCAATGCGCTGGGCGTGGCCTTTACCGATATTGCGGGCACGCTGGGTACGGCTTTCGGTTCCTCCTATGTGAACGACTTTGCAGCCAGCGGCCGGCAACAGCGCGTGATCGTGCAGGCCGACCAGACGCGGCGCATGCAGCCGGAAGACATCCTGCGGCTGAACGTGAAGAGCAGCACCGGCGCCATGGTGCCGTTTGCGTCCTTCGCGACGACGCGCTGGGTGACGGGGCCGATCCAGCTGGTGCGCTATAACGGCTATCCGGCTTACCGCCTCACCGCCAATGCGGCGCCGGGGCATTCCACTGGCGAGGCAATGGAAGAGCTGCTCAGCCTGGCCAACCAGCTTCCACCGGGCTTCAGCATCGAATGGACTGGCCAGTCTTCCGAGGAACGCTTGTCGGGCTCGCAGGCGCCAGCGCTGTTTGCCTTGTCCATGCTGGCGGCTTTCCTCGTGCTGGCTGCGCTGTATGAGTCGGAATCGATTCCGGTTGCCGTGCTGCTGGTGGTGCCGCTGGGCGTGCTGGGGGCATTGCTTGGCGCGCATATCCGCAGTTTGCCGAATGACGTTTACTTCAAGGTGGGCCTGATTGCGATTATCGGCTTGTCAGCCAAGAACGCGATCCTGATTATCGAGTTTGCAAAAGACTTGCAGGCGCAAGGCAAGGGACTGATTGAGGCGACACTGGAGGCAGTGCACCTGCGTTTCCGCCCGATCATCATGACCTCGTTGGCCTTCATCCTCGGCGTGCTGCCGCTGGTGATCGCGTCGGGTGCAGGTTCGGCCTCGCAGCGCGCGATCGGTACCGGCGTGATGGGCGGGATGATTACCGCCACCGTGCTCGCGGTGTTCCTGGTACCGGTGTTCTTTGTGGTGGTGCGCCGCATTTTCAAAGGCAGCGAGCGCCAACGCCGACTGGCCGCACATGAACTGGATATGCCGGAGAAAAAGCAATGACGAAACATGATTCCCTCGCATCGCCAGCCATGAGCGTCGCCGCTTCAGCTCGTGCCGCTGCGTGCGCCGCAGCGCCGCGCGTCCGCGCACTGGCAATTGCGATGCTGCTGGCTGGCGCCATGTCCGGCTGCTCGATGGCTCCGGCTTACCAGCGCCCCGCGGCGCCGGTGGCGGACAATTTCCCAGCCCTGCCGCCAGCTGTGGGCGCCACGGCGGACAGCGCCGCTGCCGGCGGTACGCAGCGGTCCGCAACGGACACCGGCTGGCGCGCCTTCTTCCCCGACGGCCGTCTGCAGCAGCTGATTGAAGCCGCGCTTGAAAACAACCGCGACCTGCGTATCGCCGCCCTGCGCATTGAAGAAGCGCGCGGCGCCTACCGCATCCAGCGCGCCGACCGCTTGCCAACGCTGAACGCCAGCCTGAGCGAATCGCGTGGCCGTACGCCGGGCTTCGCGACTCCTACTGGCCAGCCACAGACCGGGGAGCGCTTTGATGCAAGCCTTGGCATCTCCGCCTTCGAGCTGGATTTCTTCGGCCGCGTGAAAAGCCTGAGCGACTCGGCCCTGGCCAGCTACCTCGCCACGGAAGAAGCGAAACAGGCCGCGCAAATCAGCCTGGTCGCCGAAGTGGCCAAGGCCTACTACACGGAACGCGCCTTCGCCGAACAGCAAGCCCTGGCTGAAAGCACCTACGATGCCCGCAAGCGCACCTTCGACCTGACCAGGCAGCGCGTTGAAGCGGGCGCCTCGTCGCGCCTCGACCTGCGTTCCAACGAGCAGCAGATGGAGACTGCCCGTGCCGCCGCCCTGGCGCTGGCACGCCAGCGCGCGCAAGCCGCGAACGCCCTCACTTTGCTGGTCGGCCAGGCACGGCCCGCTGCGCCTGGAGCGCCGCCGGCGTTGGACGACGCGCAAGCCGATGCCATGTCCGCGCTGACAGCAGGGCTGCCGTCGGACCTGCTGGCCAACCGCCCCGACATCCGCGCCGCCGAGCAGCGCCTGAAGGCCGCCAACGCCAACATCGGCGCCGCCCGCGCCGCCTTCTTCCCGCGCATTACGCTGACTACCTCGGTCGGCAGCGCCAGCCGCGATTTCAGCGGCCTGTTCGAAAGCGGCAGCGGCACCTGGAGCTTCGCACCGCAACTGGTGCTGCCCATCTTCGACACCGGCCGCAATATGGCCAACCTGGACGTAAGCCACGCGCGCAAGAGCATCGCTGTCGCGGACTACGAAAAGACCATCCAGTCCGCCTTCCGCGAAGTGGCAGACGCGCTGGCGGCGCGCAGCTACCTCGGCGAGCAGGTCGCCGCCCAGCGCGCGGTGCAGGAGGCCCAGGCCGAACGCCTGCGTCTATTACAATTACGCTTTGAAAATGGGGTCGCCAGCTCGCTCGACGTGCTCGACGCCCAACGCGAATTGTTCACCGCGGAGCAGGCCCTCGTGCAGGCGCGCCTGCTGCGCACAACCAGCGCCATCGATTTGTACCGGGCGCTTGGAGGAGGCTTGAAGTAGTGGATTCACCGATCAGTATCCGGCTCGGCGCGCGCGCCCGCCAGCGCATCGAGCGCGAAGGCTTGCAGGCCGCCGACATCGCCATCATCCCCGCTGCGGCGGGCGGCCCCAAAGGCCTGATCCTGAACGGCATCGACCAGTGGATGTTCGGCGAATGGCTGAAACAGGCGCCGCGCCAGCGCCGCCTGATCGGTGCGTCGATCGGCGCCTGGCGCATGGCGGCTGGGGCTTTCCACGACCCGGTGGCGGCGCACAAGCGCCTGGCGCACCACTACGCCCACCAGACCTACCCCGACAAGGTGGATGCGGCCTATGTCAGCCGCGTGATTCGCGGCCTGCTGGACAGCGTGCTCGATGGCCGCGGCGAAGAAATGCTGGCCAACCCCGATTACCTGCTGTCGGTCATCACGGTGCGCGGCATCGGCCCGCTGGCCAACACGGGCGGCAGCCGCTGGCGCGAAATGGCGGGCTTCCTGCGCGCCGCCGCCGGCAATGCCGTCTCGCGCAGCCGCCTGGCCGGCGCCATGGAACGGGTGGTCTTCCACGACAGCCGCGATGACGCGGCCTGGCTGCGCACCAGCTTTGATGCCTTCGCCTCGCATTACGTCGACCTGTCGGAAGAGAACCTGCATTCGGCACTGCTGGCATCCGGCTCCATCCCGCTGGTACTGCAGGCGGTGAGCGATATCCACGGCGCACCACCCGGCGACTACTGGGACGGCGGCTTGATCGACTACCACCTGCACCTGCCCTACCAGCGCGACGAAGGCCTGGTGCTGTACCCGCACTTCACCGACCATATCGTGCCGGGCTGGCTCGATAAGTCAATGCCATGGCGGCGCGCCCGCGACAGCGCCCTGGAAAACGTGATCCTGGTTTCGCCCTCGCCGTCCTTCGTGGCGCGCCTGCCGAACCGTAAGCTGCCCGACCGCACGGACTTCAAACACTACGGCCAGGACCACGCCGCTCGCATCCGCGACTGGACCTACGCCATCGTCGAAAGCGAGCGGATGGCCGACGCCCTGGCGCAATGGGCGGAAAAGCCTGACTTGCACGCGACGCAATCTTTCTAAGCTACGTGATATCCCTGTTGCAGCCTTGCAACGGGATATCTTCCGTCCAATTATTCGGGTGCATACTAGAACTCCAACCTCTGGAGGCCCGTATGCAATTCCTGTCCCAGCTCCGCATCGGTTCCCGCCTGGCCGCGGGCTTCGGCATCGTCCTGCTGCTGTCGGCAATCGGCACCAGCTACGCCCTTTACCATTCTAATGACACCGCCAACGCCACGCGCGCCATGATGGACCGCCCGCTGGCCAAAGAACGCATCGTGTCGGACTGGTATGTGCTGATTTACTCCGCCGTTGCCCGCACCCAGATGATCGCCCGCAGCAGCGATAACGAACTGTCGAATACCTTTGCCACCGCCATTGCGGACAGCGCCAAGCGTGGCGCGGAGCTGCTGAAGTCCATCGAAGGCCTGCTGGAATCGGACGAAGAACGCAAGATTTACCAGGATGCGGTAGCGATCCGCGCCAAATACCAGGACGCGAAGAACCAGGTGATGAACGCCAAAAAAGCCGGCGACGCGGCCGAAGGCGAGCGTCTTTACCGCGAGGCGTTCGAGCCGGCGGCCAAAGCCTACCAGGAGAAGGTCAAGGACTTGCTGGCGCAGCAGCGCAAGGCGATCGACGCCACGGCGGCGGGCATCAATGAAGCCAACGCGCGCAGCAACCGGCTGATGCTGGCCCTGGGCGTGATCCTGCTGGCGTTCGGCGCCTGGGCCGCGTGGGTGATTTCGCGCAGCATCACCGTGCCGCTGAATTCCGCGCTGAGCATCGCCAACACCGTGGCCGAGGGGGACTTGACTACCCGCTTCGACGAAGAAACCGCGCGCGACGAAATCGGCGACCTGATGAAGGCCTTGCGCGGCATGAACGACGCGCTGCGGCGCGTGGTGAGCCAGGTGCAGACCGGCACCACGGCCATCGCCACGGCTTCCAGCGAAATTGCGGAGGGCAACCTGGACCTGTCCTCGCGCACCGAGCAGCAAGCCAGCTCACTTGAAGAAACCGCTTCCTCGATGGAGGAACTGACCTCCACCGTGCGCCAGAATGCCGACAACGCCAACCAGGCCAACCAGCTCGCGCAGGCAGCGTCCGACGTGGCGGCACGCGGCGGCGAGATCGTCGGCCAGGTGGTCGAGACCATGGGCTCCATCGACGCCTCCTCGCGCAAGATTGTGGACATTATCGGCACCATCGACGGCATCGCATTCCAGACCAATATCCTCGCGCTGAATGCAGCGGTGGAAGCGGCGCGTGCCGGCGAACAGGGACGCGGCTTCGCCGTGGTCGCCTCCGAGGTGCGCAACCTGGCGCAGCGTTCGGCCGCAGCGGCGAAAGAGATCAAGGAGCTGATCGACAATTCCGTCTCGCAGGTGAACGCCGGCACTTCGCTGGTGCAGCAGGCCGGCACCACGATGGGCGAGGTGGTGACCAGCGTGCGCCGCGTGACCGACATCATGGGCGAGATCACCTCGGCCAGCCGCGAACAAAGCGTTGGCATCGATGAAGTGAACCAGGCCATCGGCCAGATGGACCAGGTGACGCAGCAGAATGCGGCGCTGGTGGAAGAAGCTGCGGCCGCTGCGGCGAGCATGCAGGAGCAGGCGGCACAACTGGCGCAAGTCGCCGCTTCGTTCCGCCTTGGCACGGAAGCCGTGGCCCGCTGGAGCGCCCAGCCCCGCCCAGCAGCGCGCGCAGTTGCCGACGATGCTTCCACAGCCGTCGAGGCCAAGCCAGCAAAGCGCTTGACCGCGCCCGATCCGCGTGCCAAGCCGCGCCCAGCACCTCGCTCGTCGGCAAACGATTCCGAGCGCCCGACGGAACGTCGCACAAAGAGCGAACGTCGCGCCCCGGCGCCGGCCAATGATGAATGGGAAGAGTTCTGAGACTACGCCCGGTCAACGGTTCCTGGAAGGCCGGTTTGAGCCATACCGGGCCAGCCCTACTCGCCGAGGAACATCTGCTGCAGGTCGTTGAGGAAGCGCTGGCCTAGTTCTGTGGGTTTGATCAGCATGTGGTCGCGGTACAGCAGGCCCTTGGCTTCGGCCGCGTTCAGTTGCTTCTCGATGGTGTTGAGCGCGACACCGGTGCGCTCGGCGAACAGGTTCGGCTCGAAGCCGCCTTGCAAGCGCAAAGCGTTCAGCATGAACTCGAAGCCCATTTCGTCGCGCGACAATTCGCGCTCTTCCTGCACCGGATTGCCGGCGGCCACTGCATCCATATACGACTTGGGCTGCTTGTAGCGCGCCTGGCGCAGCACGCGGTGCGGGAAGGACAGCTTGGAGTGCGCGCCGGCGCCGATGCCGAGGTAGTCGCCGAACTGCCAGTAATTCAGGTTATGGCGCGCCTGGTGGCCGGGCTGGGCGTAGGCAGAGACTTCGTAGTGGCCGTAGCCGTTGGCGGCAGTCATCTCGGCGATCATGTCCTGCATATCCGCGCTCAGGTCGTCGTCCGGCAGCTGCGGCGGATATTTGGCGAACAGGGTGTTCGGTTCCATCGTCAGGTGGTACAGCGACAGGTGCGGCGGCTTGAAATCAATCGCGGTCTGGATATCCTGGCGCGCCTGCTCGAGCGTCTGGTTCGGCAGTGCGTACATCAGGTCCAGGTTGAAGTTGTCGAAGTTCGCCAGCGCGATCTCCACCGCGCGTTTCGCTTCACCGTCATCGTGGATGCGCCCCAGTGCTTTCAGGTGCTCGCTGTTGAAGCTCTGGATGCCAATCGACAGGCGGTTAACGCCGCTGTCGCGGTAGGAGCGGAATTTCTCGGCTTCGAAGGTGCCTGGGTTGGCCTCCATCGTGATCTCGCAGGCGCCGTCCAGCGGCAGCAGGCTGCGCAGGTCCGACATCAGGCGATCCATGCCCGCTGCCGACATGAGGCTAGGCGTGCCGCCGCCGATGAAGACGGTGTAAATCTTGCGGCCCCAGATCAGGGGCAGCGACATTTCCAGGTCGCGGCGCAGCGCGTCGAGGTATTCCTTCTCGGGCACTTCGCCCTTGGCTTCATGCGAATTGAAGTCGCAATACGGGCACTTGCGCACGCACCACGGCCAATGGATGTACAGCGACAGCGGCGGCAAGGCTTGCAGGTTCAGCGCGCCAGGACGCAAGTAGGTAGCAGCGACGCCGGCGGCGCTGTCGATGGTGCGGCTTGGTACGGCATTGCCGACCGGCTTAATCGGGATCATTTCTTCAGCTTCTCTACCAGCGCACGCAGGGCCTGGCCGCGATGGGACAGGCGGTTCTTCTCTTCAGGCGCCAGCTCGGCCACGTGCTTGCCCAGTGATGGAATCAGGAAGTGCGGGTCATAGCCGAAGCCCCCCTCGCCGCGCGCCTCCGGCGAGATCACGCCTTCCCAGCGCCCGTCGGCGATCACCGGCTGCGGATCGTCCGCGTGGCGCACGAACACCAGCACGCAGTAATAGTAGGCCGATTTGTCTGCATGCGCAGCCAGGTCGGCAATGACCTTTTCATTGTTGCGCGCGTCCGACTTCGGCTCGCCGGCGTAGCGAGCCGAGTACACGCCCGGCGCGCCGCCCAGCGCGTTCACGCATACACCCGAGTCGTCGGCCAGCGCCGGCAGGCCGGTCAGGCGCGACGCATGGCGTGCCTTCGTTAGTGCATTTTCGACAAAAGTGTGAAAAGGCTCTTCCGCCTCCGGTACGTCGAATTCGCCCTGCGGATGGACGGAGAAGCCAATGGTCGCGAGCAGCTCGTTGAATTCCTTGAGCTTGCCCTTGTTGTTCGATGCGAGAACGATACGCTGTGTCATGAATGTCGGCTCATATGAGAGAGCCGACATTTTAAACCACTTGCAGCACCAGCTTGCCCTGGTTGGCGCCTGTGAACAGCTTGCCAAAAGTCTCGGGGAAGGTGTCCAGGCCTTGCACCACGTGCTCGCGGGTTTTCAGCTTGCCGGACTGGATCCAGCCGCCCATGGTGCCGATGGCTTCCATGGCGCGGTGATAGTAGTCGCTTACCATCACGCCGCGCATGGTGGCGCGCTTGACCAGCAGTTGCAGGTAGTTCGCCGGGCCGGCCACTGCTTGCGTGTTGTTGTACTGCGAGATCGCGCCGCAAATGACGACCCGGGCGCCGTGCGCCAGGTTGGCCAGTGCTGCATCGAGGGTCGTTCCGCCGACGTTATCAAAGAAGACATCGATGCCTTTTGGCGCATGCTGGCGCAATGCGGCCGCCACGTCTTCGGATTTGTAGTCGATGGCGGCATCAAAGCCCAGTTCCTCGACCAGGTAGCGCACCTTGTCCGCACCGCCGGCGATACCGACCACGCGTGCGCCTTTGAGTTTGGCGATCTGGCCCACGAGGGCGCCCACCGCACCGGCCGCGCCGGAGACCACCACCGTGTCGCCCTCTTTCGGCTGGCCCACGTCCAGCAGCCCGAAATAGGCTGTCAGGCCGGGCATCCCGAGTGCGCCGAGGAACAGCGGCAGCGGTGCCAGTTTCGGGTCGACCTTGTTTAATCCCGCGCCGTTATGGATAGCGAATTCCTGTACGCCCAGCAGGCCGGTGACGTGATCGCCAACAGCAAAGCCGGGGTTGCGCGATTCGCTCACGCGGCCCACGGCGATGGCGCGCATCACTTCGCCCAGCGCTACCGGAGGCATGTACGACTCAGTGGAGGCATTCATCCAGCCGCGCATGGCCGGGTCGAGGGAGATGTGGGAAATCTGGATCAGGATTTCGCCGTCTTGCAGCGCGCGCAGCGGCACGGTAGCGAATTCGAAATCGGTGCGCTGGACGGCGCCTTCTGGACGGTGGGCAAGCAGGAACTGGCGGTTGCTGGTCATGATGCGTTACTCCTTGGATGATTGAATGACGCCAGTGTACGGGGGCTTTCGATGCTTGATAAGTCAACAAATAGGCATTACATTGTTGACTATGGAGGAACAATGAACCCGCAACGCCTTGCTATTTTCGCTACCATCATCCAGGCCGGCAGTATCAGTGCCGCTGCGCTCAAGCTGGGCTGCGGGAAGTCGGTCGTTTCGCGCCAGCTGGCGCAACTCGAAAAGGGCCTGGGTGCGCGCTTGATCCAGCGTTCCACGCGCCAGCTTGCGCTGACGGAGGTTGGGCAGATGGTGCTGGAGGAGGCGCGCCAGATCGAGCGTTCGCTGGACAAGATCGCGCATCTCACCGACAGCTACCAGCAGCAGGTGCGCGGGCTGCTGCGCGTTTCGTGCTCGATGGCGGGACGGCGGGTGCTGGTGCCGCTGCTGGCCGAATTCACGGCGCTGTATACACAGGTGAAGGTGTCGCTGCAGCTGGATGATGCGATGGTGGATTTGATTGCGCAGCAGATTGATGTGGCGATACGTACTTCGGCGCTGGTCGATTCGACACTGGTGGCGCGGAAGCTGGCTGAGAATCCGAGCGTGGTGTGCGCGGCGCCGTCTTACCTGGCGCGTTGCGGGACGCCGCGTACGCCGCAGGAACTGCAGCAGCATGCTTGTTTGCTGTATGCGGTGGGGGCGCGTGTCTACGATGAGTGGAATTTTGGCGAGGCGGGCATTGTGCGGGTTGATGGGCCGTTGCAGATGAATGATGGGGGGGCGCTCGTTACGGCGGCTGTGGGTGGGGCGGGAGTGATCAAAGTGCCGTTGCCGATTGTGGCGGACGAACTGGCCAATGGGCAGTTGGTGCGGATTTTGGGGGATGTGGTACTGCCGGCGGGGGCGGCGACTTATGCGGTGTATCCGGCGCGGGAGTTTTTGCCGTTGAAGACGGGGGCGTTTGTTGAGTTTCTTGTTGCGCGGATGTCTAAACCCGGCAAACCAGGGTCAGACCCAAGGGTCTGACCCTGGTTTGCCGGGTTTGAATTAAAGGCCGAGAGCCTGCTTCTGCAGCTTGACCAGGTCGCGGATGCCGCCTTCGGCCAGGTCCAGCAGGCGGTTCATGGCGGCGCGGTCGAAGGCGGCGCCTTCTGCGGTGCCCTGCACTTCAACGAATGCGCCGGCGTCGGTCATGATCACGTTCATGTCGGTGTCGCAGTCCGAATCCTCCAGGTAATCCAGGTCGAGGACCGGTACGCCCTTGTACACGCCAACCGAGATCGCGGCCACGAAATGCTTGACCGGAATCGCTTCGATCATGCCGCGCGCCTTCAGCTTGGAGAACGCATCGTAGGCCGCCACCATGGCGCCGGTGATCGACGCGGTGCGGGTGCCGCCATCCGCCTGGATCACGTCGCAGTCCAGCTGCAAGGTGCGTTCGCCGAACGCTTCCAGGTCGAACGCTGCGCGCAGCGAGCGGCCAATCAGGCGCTGGATCTCTTGTGTGCGGCCGCTTTGCTTGCCCTTGGCCGCTTCGCGGTCCATGCGCGAATGCGTGGAGCGCGGCAGCATGCCGTATTCCGCCGTCATCCAGCCCTGGCCTTTGCCCTTCAGGAAACCTGGCACGCGCTCTTCGATGCTGGCGGTGCAAATCACCTTGGTGTCGCCGCACTCGATCAGCACAGAGCCTTCCGCGTGCTTGGTGTAGTCGCGGGTGATGCGGATATTGCGCAGCGCATCGACGGCGCGGCCACTCGGGCGGGTAACAGTGCTCATTTCAATCCTTGAGTAATTGGGAAGATTTTTCGATGGCGCCGCGGATTTCCTCGATCGCCTTTTCAATTTCGTCGTCGTCGAACACGTCGACTTCGGTCTTGGCGCCGTGGATGGTGGTGCTCACCACGTCGTCCGGCAGCTGCTCGGTCGAGATCACGGTGGAGCCGCCGTGCGTGGTCGGCACGGCATCGGACACCAGCGCGCCCTGCCACATGATGGCCAGCGCGGTGATGTTGTCGCTCGTGTCGCCGGCGCGGCGCAGCGCGGTCGCCAGCATATCCGGCACCGCACGCACGACAGTTTGCGTGGTCAGCATCTGCACCAGTTCTTCGTCGGTGCACATCGACCACAGGCCGTCCGAGCACAGCATCAGCGTATCGCCCGGCAGCAGGTTGGCGCGGCCGGAAATCTCGACGCGCGGCGTGCTGCCCGCGCCAACGCAGGCATACAGCTTGTTGCGGTCCGGGTGCGTATTGCGCGCCGATGCAGGGATCAGGCCCTTCTCGATCATGTTTTCCACGTGCGAGTGGTCGCGTGTACGGCCGTGAATCTGGCCATTGCGCACCCAGTACAGGCGCGAGTCGCCGCAGTGCGCCCAAACGGCCGTGTTGTGCTGCACCAGGCAGGCGACCAGGGTAGTCCGCGGCGATTCCGGCATATTGTGGGCCGCCGTGTATTTGTGGATTTCATGGTGCGCGGCCAGGATCGCCTCTTCCAGGAAGCGCTCCGCCCCCTTCACGTAAGGCGTGGCCTGCTGCTGGAACATCTGCGAAATGGTACGGGTGGCGATGGACGCGGCGATCTCGCCGCGGGCGTGGCCACCCATGCCGTCGGCCAGCACCAGCAGCAGCGCGTCGCGCGTGAAGCTGTAGCCCATGCGGTCCTGGTTGACCTTGCGGCCGCCAATGTGCGTCTCTTGGTAAACAGCGAATTGCATGGCAGGCCCTCCTTATTTTTGTGTGCGCGGTGCCGCATCTTTTTTGCGGCCGAATCCGAGCTTGCCTGCCAGCTTGCCCAGCTTTTCAATGGCTCCGGTGGGAGCGGGTGGCTCCGCCTTCGCAGGCGGCGTCTGAAGCATTTTCTGCAGTTCGAACAGGCTTTGCGGGCGCGCCAGCGGATCGATTTCCAGCGTCCAGCGCACCAGCTTGACCAGTTCCGGCGAATACAGGCCGTCCAGCCGCTGGAAGTGGGCCTCCATCTTGTCTTCCTTGCGGCGCTGGTCGGCCGGCTGCGGCGGCTGGCCCAGCATGCAGGCGAACATCGAGGCGCCGATCGAATACACGTCGGTCCAAGGGCCCAGCGCCTCGGTCTTGGAGTACAGCTCCGGCGGCGCGAAGCCTGGCGTATACATCGGCATCAGCTTCGGGCTGTCCGAATTGACGGTCTGGCGCGCCGCACCGAAGTCCAGCAGCATGGGCGTGCCGTCCGTGCGCAAGTAGATGTTGGCCGGTTTCAGGTCCAGGTGCAGCAGCTTATTGGTATGCACTTCGCGCAAGCCTTTCAGTACTTGCGTGAAAATCTGTCGCACAAAAGCCTCACTGCAATTGCGCCCCTTGCTGCGTTGGCGCTGGATGTGGTCCTGCAGCGAATGGCCCGATTCATAGGCCATGACCATGTAGACCGTTTCGTTCGCCCGGAAGAAATTCAGCACCCTTACAACATTCGGGTGTGAAATTTTCGCAAGTGCACGGCCTTCTTCGAAAAAGCACTTCAGCCCGATACGAAAGACCGGAAGGTTCGATTTCGTAACGACAGGCACCATCTCGCCCTCTTGACGCAATGCAAGGCTGCTTGGTAAATATTCTTTTATTGCTACCGCATTACCTTCTGCGTCGTAGGCCAGGTACACAATACTGAACCCACCTGACGCAATTTTCTTTACAATGCGGTATCCAGCAATTTCCAGACCATCCGGTAATGGAGCGTTGTTCTGAGCTGCCATAAGTTTCCTCGCTTCAACTAAACCGGATTGTGTGGGACAAAGCAATATATTGTAAAGACAAAGACAAAATCGGGGATATCCTTTGAGCATTTCCAGCATGACTGGCTACGCTGTAGCCACCAGCGAAAGCGCGGCGGGCACGCTGACAATTGAGATCAAGAGCGTCAATTCGCGCTTCCTTGACCTGCAATTCCGCATCAACGACGACCTGCGCGCCCTCGAACCCGATTTACGTACCGCCATCATGGCCGCCATCACCCGCGGCAAGGTCGAACTGCGACTGAGCTTCGGCCGCAAGGCCGCCGCCGCCGGCACCCAGGCCCTGAATGTAACCCTGCTCAATGAGCTGGCGCGCCTGCAAGGCGAGGTCAGCCAGCATTTCCCGGCTGCGGCACCGATGAGTGTTGCTGAACTACTTCGCTGGCCGGGTGTTGTTGAGGAGGCACAAATTGGCCAGGAATCACTGCAGGCCGACGTTGCCGCCCTGATGGGAACCACCCTGGCCGCCTTCGTCCAGAGCCGCCAGCGCGAAGGCGCGGCGCTGGAAGCGATGCTGGTTTCCCGCATCGAAGCGATGGAAGGCATTGTCAAAAGAATTACCCCACTGATTCCTCAGGTAGTTGCACAATTCCAACAAAAAGCCGTGGAACGTATGCAAGAGGCGCTCGGTTTGGCCTGCCAGGGGTCGAATACTTCGATGTCGCGCCAGGACGCGATGGAGCGTATTCGCCAGGAAGTGATCCTGTACGGCATCCGCATCGATGTGGCCGAAGAGCTGGGCCGCCTGTCGGCGCACCTGACGGAAACCCGCCACATCCTGAAAAAAGGCGGCCAGGTCGGCAAGCGCCTGGACTTCATGATGCAGGAACTGAACCGCGAAGCGAACACCCTGGGCGCCAAAGCCTCGGTCAAAGAACTGGCCGACGCCTCGATGGAGCTCAAGCTCCTGATCGAGCAAATGCGCGAACAAGTCCAGAACCTGGAATAACGAAAGTCGGGGCCGCTAAAAAAAGGTTCATCACGGATTGCTGTGATGTAGTCCTAAAAACAGGAAAGCGGTGAAGAAAAGTTAGACTTGTTGTGCGACCAACAAAACTCAACTTTACCCACCGCTTTCATGCAAGATAATAAT
>NZ_WNKX01000036.1 GCF_009720745.1 Massilia eburnea
CTAGCAATGCCACGTCGATCACTCCGATCTCCTGCCGATAAGACAGGTGGGATTGTGCTACCAACGTGGGTCAGATTCAGATGCAAATTTGTGGGGATGGTGGGTCAGTTTTCGGTGCAATTCAACAGTTGCACCTGATTTTGCGTTTTCGCTCATCGCTTGTGCTTCGCCCTCCGCACGCACAACTGCCATTGACTTATAGATGAGCGCGTCAACTCCCTTGCCCGTATTCGCAACGCCGGACCAGTACATCGCATCTGCCGTGTTTGCCCAAGCTAAATCCCGAAGGCCGCTCTTAAGACTCGCCAGCGCCCTGTTGCAATGCGCAGCAGAAATCAGTATCGGTCCAAATGGTTGTGCCGTAACCCAATCTACGCCTTTCTCTTGCAGATCGGGCGTCAAGAACTGCATGACGATTTCAATCGGATTAACAACTGATGGGCAATCATATTTCGCGACCATCTCCATGACTTCCCGCAGGAAGTCATGGACGGTCGCTCCAGGTTTAAGCTCAGCATGGCAAGCGGCTAGGTTCAAAATTGCCAAGTCGCACATTTGTTTTACATCCCGTACTGGGCGCGGGGATTTCATTGCCTCTACCATCATTCACTCCGAGTCAGGTTATCAAGTAACTATCGCTCAGTTCAAAAAACCAACAAGCGCTAGGTGACTCGAATGATACTGAACAACAAACGTGTGTGGGTAGACAACGAATTACCCAGTGATGGGCTATGTGATGGGCTATAAAACAAAAAACCCCGTAAGTCATTGAACTTACAGGGTCTTTTTTTGCATTCTGGCGGAGAGAGGGGGATTCGAACCCCCGATAGGCTATGAACCTATACACGCTTTCCAGGCGTGCGACTTAAACCACTCATCCATCTCTCCTGCATTCTCACGCTTATCGCGAGAGGCCCGAATTATAGCAGGGTTACGGCAGAGTGCAAAGGGTTTCTGTTGCAAACCCGGTAAACCTGGGTCTGACCCAAGGGTCAGACCCTGCCTGCTCTAGCTTAGGAGGTTTCTTTCAGCTGCTCGAGGATTGCTGGATTTTCCAGGGTGCTGACGTCTTGGGTGATCGTTTCGCCTTTGGCCAGGACGCGCAGCAGGCGGCGCATGATCTTGCCGCTGCGGGTCTTCGGCAGGTTGTCGCCGAAGCGGATCTCTTTGGGCTTGGCGATCGGGCCGATCTCTTTGCCTACCCAGTTACGCAGTTCGGTGGCGATCTGCTTGGCTTCGTCGCCGGTTGGGCGGGCGCGCTTCAGCACCACGAAGGCGCAGATCGATTCGCCGGTGGTTTCGTCCGGCTTGCCGACCACGGCGGCTTCCGCCACCAGCGGGTTGGCGACCAGTGCGGATTCGATTTCCATCGTACCCATGCGGTGGCCGGACACGTTCAGCACGTCGTCGATGCGGCCGGTGATGGTGAAGTAGCCGGTTTCGGAATTGCGGATCGCGCCGTCGCCAGCCAGGTAGTATTTGCCGCCCAGTTCTTCAGGGAAGTAACCTGCCTTGAAGCGGTCCGGATTGCCCCAGATGGTGCGGATCATCGACGGCCATGGGCGCTTGACGACCAGGATGCCGCCGCTGCCATTCGGCACGTCGTGCCCTGCTTCGTCCACGATCGCGGCCATGATGCCTGGCAGCGGCAGCGTGCAGGAACCTGGAACCATCGGCGTGGCGCCTGGCAGAGGAGTGATCATATGGCCGCCGGTTTCGGTCTGCCAGAAGGTGTCGACGATCGGGCACTTCTCGCCGCCCACGTTCTTGTAGTACCACATCCAGGCTTCCGGATTGATCGGCTCACCCACGGTGCCCAGCAGGCGCAGCGAGGAGATGTCGAAGTTCTTCGGATGCACTTTCGGGTCAACGTCGGAAGCCTTGATCAGCGAACGGATCGCAGTCGGCGCGGTGTAGAAGATGTTGACCTTGTGCTTGGCGATGGTTTCCCAGAAGCGGCCGGCGTGCGGGAAGGTCGGGATGCCTTCGAATACCACTTGGGTTGCGCCGACGGCGGTCGGGCCGTACGCGATATAGGTGTGGCCGGTGACCCAGCCGATATCGGCGGTACACCAGTACACGTCTTGCGGCTTGATGTCGAAGGACCACTTCATGGTCAGCGCTGCCCACAGCAGGTAGCCGCCGGTGGAGTGCTGCACGCCTTTCGGAGTGCCGGTGGAGCCGGAAGTATAGAGGATGAACAGCGGGTGCTCCGCGTCCACCCATTCAGGTTCGCAGGTCGCTGCCTGGCCTTCCACCAGGTCGTGCAGCCAGATGTCGCGGCCTTCGGTCCAGGCGATATTGCCGCCGGTGCGCTTGTAGACCACCACGTTCTTGATGGTGTCGCAGCCGCCCATGGCCAGGGCTTCGTCGACGATGGCTTTCAGCGGCAGCTGTTTACCGCCACGCAGTTGCTCGTCGCAAGTCAGAACGGCTACGGCGCCGGCGTCGATAATGCGCTCTTGCAGCGACTTGGCGGAGAAGCCGCCGAACACCACCGAGTGGGTGGCGCCGATACGGGCGCAGGCCTGCATCGCGGCCACGCCTTCCACGGACATCGACATGTAGATGACGACGCGATCGCCCTTCTTGATGCCGCGCGCCTTCAGGCCGTTGGCGATCTTGCAGACCTTGTCGTGCAATTGCTGGTAGCTGACGCGGGTCACTTCGCCGTCGTCGGCTTCGAAGATGATGGCGGTCTTGTCGCCCAGGCCATTCTTGATATTGCGGTCCAGGCAGTTGTAGGACACGTTCAGCTTGCCGTCTTCAAACCACTTGTAGAACGGTGCATTGTCTTCGTTCAGCGTGCGGGTGAACGGCGTTTGCCATTCCACGTGTTCGCGCGCCAGGCGCGCCCAAAAGCCTTCATAGTCGCGCTCCGCTTCGTCGCACAGTGCCTTGTAGGCTTCCATGCCCGATACGTTCGCTTGTGCTGTGAATCCCGCTGGTGGCGCGAAAATACGCGATTCCGCTGGTCCCTGTTGGTCGGCGCCCTGGTTGGTCATGCTTGTCTCCGGTTAGTGATTGGTTTGCTAGCAACAATAGAGCTTGTCGCTTACTGCCCCCTTACATTGCTGAGGAAGCCACTATTTGCATTTTAATCACAACGACTGCTTCTGGGGCGGCACCGTTTTCATATTTCTCCGGGCGGCGGGAAGCAAAAGATTGCACCAGGGGAACTATATCCTCTGGACGCGCCAGCCCCACCGCTGCCGAGCTCGTCCCGCGCGTGTAGAATATCGGCTGTTTTTCAATCGCTTAATCGAACGCTTATCGACAATGACCGAGCCCCAGAACACCCCCGGCAAGCGCCTCAGCCCCATTCCCGCCTTTATCTTCATGTCCCGCTGGCTGCAGCTGCCGCTGTACTTGGGTCTGATCTTGGCGCAGTGCGTCTACGTGTTCCATTTCTGGGTTGAGCTGAAGGACCTGATCGGCGCAGTCTTTGGCGACGCCACCTCGCTCGAGCACATCATCAGCGTCACTTTCCATGGCTCCAAAGACGCACCAAACAAGTTGACCGAAACCGTCATCATGCTGGTTGTCCTGGGCCTGATCGACGTCGTCATGATTTCCAACCTGCTGATCATGGTGATCGTGGGCGGCTATGAAACCTTCGTCTCGCGCATGCACCTTGAAGGCCATCCGGACCAGCCGGAATGGCTGTCGCACGTGAACGCTTCCGTGCTGAAGACCAAGCTGGCGATGGCGATCATCGGCATCTCCTCGATCCACCTGCTGAAGACCTTCATCAACGCCAAGGACCATGAGCCGCAAGTCCTGATCGCGCAAACCGTCATCCACGTCGTATTCCTGCTGTCCGCAATGGCGATTGCGTACACCGATCGCATCACCACCCTGACGCACAACGAATCCAAGCACCATTAATTAGCCAACGAGCCAATCATGACCATCATCAAGCAAGACGACCTGATCGAATCTGTCGCCGCCGCGCTGCAGTACATCAGCTACTACCACCCAGCCGACTACATCCAGCACCTGGCGCGCGCGTACGAAGCCGAGCAAAGCCCGGCCGCGAAAGATGCGATCGCACAGATCCTGACCAACTCCCGCATGTGCGCGGAAGGCAAGCGTCCGATCTGCCAGGACACCGGCATGGTAAACGTCTTCCTGAAGATCGGCATGGGCGTGCGCTTTGAAGGCTTCAAAGGCACCGTGACCGACGCCGTCAACGAAGGCGTACGCCGCGCGTACAACTTCGCCGACAACAAGCTGCGCGCCTCCATCGTGGCCGACCCGCACTTCGAGCGCAAGAACACCAAGGACAACACCCCTGCCGTGGTTCACATGGAACTGGTGGAAGGCAATACCGTGGAAGTAGCCGTTGCAGCCAAAGGCGGCGGTTCCGAAAACAAGACCAAGTTCGTCATGCTGAATCCATCCGACTCGCTGGTTGACTGGGTGCTGAAGACCGTGCCGCTGATGGGCGCCGGCTGGTGCCCGCCTGGTATGCTGGGTATCGGTATCGGCGGCTCCGCCGAGAAAGCCATGCTGCTGGCAAAAGAGTCGCTAATGGAAGACATCGACATGTTCGAGCTGAAAAAGCGCGGCCCGCAGAACAAGCTGGAAGAACTGCGTATTGAACTGTGCGACAAGATCAATGCCCTGGGCATCGGCGCACAAGGCCTCGGCGGCTTGACCACCGTGCTGGACGTGAAGATCAATATGTACCCGACCCACGCTGCATCCAAGCCGGTCGCCATGATCCCGAACTGCGCGGCGACTCGCCACGCCCACTTCGTTCTGGATGGTTCCGGCCCGGCCTACATCGAACCGCCGAAGCTGTCCGACTGGCCTGATGTCACCTGGGCTGCCGACACCGAAAAGTCCAAGCGCGTCGACCTGAACACCCTGACCAAGGAAGAAGTGGCTTCCTGGAAGCCGGGCCAGACCCTGCTCCTGAACGGCAAGATGCTGACCGGCCGCGATGCCGCCCACAAGCGCATCCAGGACATGCTGGCCAAGGGCGAGCAGTTGCCAGTGGACTTCACCAACCGCGTCATCTACTACGTCGGCCCGGTTGATCCAGTGCGCGAAGAAGTCGTTGGCCCAGCCGGCCCGACCACCGCTACCCGCATGGACAAGTTCACCGACATGATGCTGGAAAAGACCGGCCTGATCTCCATGGTCGGTAAAGCTGAACGCGGCCCGACCGCGATCGAATCGATCCAGAAGCACAAGTCCGCCTACCTGATGGCTGTCGGCGGCGCGGCTTACCTGGTGTCGAAAGCGATCAAGGGCGCCAAGGTCGTCGGCTTCGAAGACTTGGGCATGGAAGCGATCTATGAATTCGATGTGGTCGACATGCCTGTCACCGTGGCCGTCGATTCCACCGGCACTTCCGTCCACAACACCGGCCCGAAAGAGTGGCAGGTGAAGATCGAGTCCCTGAAAGCGGCCCAGCCAGCATAAATGACCCATCTCGTCCCCTCCTCCGCCGATGCGCCAATCGGCGTCTTTGATTCCGGCGTCGGAGGGCTCTCCGTGCTGCGCCATATCCACGCGCAGCTGCCGCACGAGCACCTGCTGTACTTTGCCGACGCCGCCTATTCGCCTTACGGTGAAAAGACGGACCAGTGGCTGGTACAGCGCTCCGTGACGATTGCGGAATTCCTGCTGGCGCAGGGCGTCAAGGCGCTGGTGGTGGCCTGCAATACCGCCACCGGCGCTGCGATCAAGGAACTGCGCAAGCACTATCCCGAGCTGCCGATTGTCGGCGTGGAGCCAGGCCTCAAGCCTGGCGGCGCCGCAACGCGCAGCGGCAAGGTCGGCGTCATGGCAACGGAAGCGGCGCTCACCAGCGAAAAATTCCTGGCGCTGCGCGACCAGCTCTCGCAAGCCAACGGAACGCAGTTCGTGCTGCAAGGCTGCCCCGGCCTGGCCGACGCGGTGAACCGCGGCGAGCTGGAAACGCCCGAAACGGTGGCCCTGCTGCGCGGCTTTATCGAACCGGTGCTGGCTCAGGGCGCGGATACCCTGGTGCTTGGCTGCACCCACTACCCCTTCGTGCGTTCCGCCATTGAAGGCATCGTAGGTGACCGCGACGTGAAGCTGATCGAAACTGGCGATGCCGTGGCGCGCCAGCTGTCACGCCTGCTGGAAGGCGCCGGCTTGCTGCGGCCAGGCGGCACGCCGGCCCACCTGCGCGGCTACACCAGTGGCAACGCGGCAGAACTGCAGCACTGGTTCGCCAGCCTGCTCGGCCTGCATCCGCAAGTCGAATCGGTCGCAGTTTGAAATTTATTTGCCAGTTCGGGAACAAGCCTATATAATCTCGGCTCTGTCGCGCTACGGTGCGGTAGAAAAGCAGTTTTCAGTGGTGGCTGTAGCTCAGTTGGTAGAGTCCAGGATTGTGATTCCTGTTGTCGTGGGTTCGAGCCCCATCAGCCACCCCACCGAATTCACATAGAAGGCTTATTGATCCGTCAATAAGCCTTTTTTGTTTTGGTACTGACTTTGCTCAAGACTTCGCCCAACCTCCACGAGCAGCATCTATTCGATGCGCAGTACCAGCTCGCTCTACGCGAGCTTTCGGCTATGTTCGACAATCCACCTGAGCCCGGAACTGCTGAAGGTGATCGATTCGAAGCGCTGATTTCTCTAGTAGAAAAAAAACGAAAGCGATCTGCTTCCCACCTTGCCCGGAAAATAGGGCCTGATCCGTCCGCATTGCCACCTATGCTGGCGGCATGGACAAATTTCCCGTTATTGAATTCCGCCGCTACACCACCATCGAGGGCGGCCAGGCAGCGTTCACACGCTATTTTGAAACTCTTTTCCCGGAAGCGTTCCAGCAGTTGGGCGCATTGGCGCTAGGCCAATTCACGGAGAATGGCAACCCGAACAGCTTCCTGTGGCTGCGCGGGTTTTCGTCATGGGAGCAGCGCGCCGTGGCTAATGCCGCGTTCTACTACGGCCCCGTGTGGAAGGAGCATAAAGCCACGCTGAACGGCCTGATGACCGACAGCGACAACGTACTGCTGCTTCGTCCACTGCACCCTGGCAGCGGCGTGCCGGTCCAGCCTGTGGTCGATCCGGTTTTGGAGCCAGAAGGCGCGCAAGGCGAGGCGGCCGCGCTGTTGTGCGCTGTGCAGCCCGGCCAGGTAGAGCGCTTCGCCGAGCTGGCCGCACCGGCATTCGCGGCCTGGCGCGAAGCTGGCTGGCGTGAGGCAGGCACTCTGGTCACGCTGGACATGCCAAACAACTTCCCGCAACTGCCGGTGCGCGGCGACGGCCCTCACCTGCTCTGGCTCGCCATCGCGGCCCCTGGCAGTGCTTCGCCGGCCTGGGAGATGCTCAGCGATGCGGCCCGCGACCTGTTGTGCAAACCGCCGGAAACGATCCTGTTGCGCCCGACGCCACGCTCGCGCCTAAGGTGGACAAAATAAAACTCTCGTTGTGCCACGGCATTAGTTTGAGGATAAAATAACGACTCAGAGAAACGTTGCGCTACCGGAAGAAGTCATGTCTGAGTTGAAAGAATTATCCACCTACAGCAAAGACACCCCAGTCGGCCTGCCCGTCGTTGGCGGCCGCGCCGGTGTGTTCGTACCCACCGAACAGTTCGACCTCGCGAACTCCACCACAATCAAGAAAGGCGCCGGCATCGTCGGCTTCGGCAATCCGGATGGCTCGCTGACCGTCTATTTCGAAGCCAACCGCTTCGACGACTCCAGCCTGCACAAATGGGAAAACAAGACGCGCAAGGCATACGACCGCATGGTCATGGTCGCGCCCACCGTGTCGAAGGCCAAGCTCGACGCCAAATTCCTGGAAATGGTCGGCTATATTGATGGCGCCGGCATCACGCTGAAAGAACCGGACCGCCTGACCAACTGGCTGACGCTCTCCAACGCCCTGGATACCGCACCGGAAGCTGCCGTGGTTCTGTGGGGAAAAAAATAACAGACGAGCAATAATCCTACAAAGGCATCGGCGCCTCTCCGATGCCTTTTTTGTTTGCTCTTGATTAAGATGGGATCAAATCTTAAGGCAGGAGCATCCCATGTCCCACCATCCCTACACCAGCGGCGCGGCGCTGCTCAGCCTGGTGGCCAGCGCAACCTGGCTGCTCTGCTCGGCTGACGTGCTGAGCCAGGTTCCTCTGCTAGTCCACTGATTACCAGCGGCGGCCACCGCGGCCGCGCCAGTGATTGCTGGTCCACAGGAAATCAAAGCCGATCGTCACAGGCGGATAAGCGTACGCAGGCGCTGGCGCATAGTAGTAAGGCGCAGGCGCCACATACACTGGCTGCGGCTGGACGTAGACCGGCTGCGGCTGCTGAACGTAAACAGGCTCTTCCGAATAAGTCACCGTAGAACCGGCACGCTGCGCAGTACCGTTCGGCACCGGCGTCACCGACACAGTGCGCCATTCATAAGGATTGCTCGAGGCATAGCGCACCGGCTGCTCGGCACAACCGACGAGGCCCAGGGCCAGCATCGGCAAGATCAACAAAGTTTTCATGGCATTCTCCTTCCCAGGATTCAACTATAGGGAAAAATCGGGCGCATGCCGCAGCTTTTACAAATGCTTACTGCCGGCAACTCAAATATACGGGATATCACATTTGTCGACCGCCCTGCCCGCCGCATTCACGCGCTGCGCGCAAATCTGGTAGGTGATCCCGTAGTCCATATCGACACGGTACACCTTCCCGTAAGGCAGGGAAACCGATTCCTGCAGCACGCGCTGGTAGCTGATGGCCGGCACATCGGCCGGCACCGCGATCGAGGTATGGAAGTTGCGGCGGCTGTCCTGCTGGCGGCGGTGCACGTCCACCTTCATGCCCAGGTCCAGCGTGACGCCGCCCGGCGCATAGCTGAAGCGGGTGATATTGCGCTTGGCCAGCAGCACGCCCCAGGCGCAAGGCAAGGCATCCGGGCAGTGCTTGACCTGGGCCAGCGGGAAGATTTCCTCGTTATTATTGAGTTCCTGCAGCGGCCAGGCCGTACGCGTGCCATCCAGTTTGCCGCTGCCCGCGTTGGGCCAGGTCATTGAATTAACGACAACGACATACTGCTCATTGCGGGCCGGATCGTTCGGATTGCGCCACATGGCACAACCGGATAGCAACAGACCGACGAGTGGTAAGAGAAACAGATATTTCATACAGGCTATCCAGACTACGATACCCGCAGATTAACAAAAAACGGCCCGCGAGGGGCCGTTTTTTCTATTGGAACACAGGTTTAGTCCAGTTTCCAGGCGTAATCCACCTTGGTCCAGGTTTCGGCGGGGGCGCCGTCCTTGGTACCGGGCTTGAACTTGCAGGCGCTCAGCGCCTTCATTGCAGCCTTGTCCAGGTTCTTGAACCCGGACGACTTGTCCAGCTTGGAATCCTTCACGTCGCCATTGGCGGCAACCAGGAAGGACATACTGACCGTGCCCTGTTCCTCATTCATCAGGGAAGCTTTTGGATACTCAGCTTTGCAATTCTTCGCATCGAACGATGCTGGTACTTCGGCAGCAAATGCCGATGCGCCCATGGTCAGGGCTACTGCCAGAACACTCAACTTGGTCATCATGATCTTCCCCTAATGGATGAGAATGAAATGGTTTAGAGGGACCAGACGTAGTCGACCTTGGTCCAGGTCTGGGCTACGGCGCCGTCTTTGGTGCCTGGCTTGAACTTGCAAGCGCTGATGGCTTTGACTGCAGCTTTGTCCAGGTTCTTGAAGCCGCTGGACTTGTCCACTTTGGAATCCATCACTTCGCCGGTGGCGGACACCAGGAAGGACATGGTTACCTGGCCCTGCTCTTCGTTCATCAGGGAAGCCTTAGGGTATTCAGCCTTGCAGTTCTTGGCATCGAATACTGCTGGGGTTTCGCCCGCGAAAGCCGATGCGGACACGATGGATGCTGCGATAAAACCAATCAGACGCTTGTTCATTTCTATCCCAATCAAAATTATTAAAAACTTCGGGTTTGTCCCCGTTTTATTAGAATTCTTCCCATTCGTCGCTGCCGGCGGTGGCGGCGACCACTTTCTTAGGTGCGGCGGCAGGCGCAGGCTTGGCAGCCTTGGCGGCAGCCGGGCGCTTGGCTGGCGCCTTAGGCACCACCGCCACTGCAGTCTGGGTCACGGCCGGCTTGGCAGCGTTCAGTGCATATTCGGTTTCGGCATCCAGCTTGAAGATCGACACCACGCGCGACAGCTCGCCAGCCTGGTCTTGCAGCGACTGCGCAGCGGCGGCAGCTTCTTCAACCAGCGCAGCATTCTGCTGGGTCATGGCATCCATTTCGATGATGGACTGGTTCACCTGCTCGATGCCGGCGCTCTGTTCCTGCGAGGCGCTGGCGATTTCGCTCATGATGTCGGTCACGCGGCGCACGGATGCAACCACTTCATCCATGGTCACGCCAGCCTGGCCCACCAGCTTCGAACCGCGTTCCACTTTCTCGACGGAGTCGCCGATCAGGGACTTGATCTCTTTCGCTGCGCCAGCAGAACGCTGCGCCAGGTTACGCACTTCGGATGCCACCACGGCGAAGCCGCGGCCCTGCTCACCGGCACGCGCTGCTTCAACGGCGGCGTTCAGCGCCAGGATGTTGGTCTGGAAGGCGATGCCGTCGATCACGCCGATGATGTCCACAATCTTGTTGGCCGATTCGTTGATCGAGCTCATGGTGTCGACCACTTGCGAAACCACCTGGCCGCCCTTCAGCGCCACGTCGGATGCGGAGGCAGCCAGCTGGTTGGCTTCACGGGCGTTGTCGGCGTTCTGCTTCACGGTGGAGGTCAGTTCTTCCATGGCGGAAGCGGTCTTCTCCAGCGAGGAAGCCTGCATTTCGGTACGCGAAGACAGGTCGATATTGCCTGCTGCGATTTCGCGCGAAGCGGTGCCGATGGTCTCGGTACCCTGGCGCACCTGGCCCACGATTTCCACCAGGCTGTTGCGCATTTCCTTGATTTCGACCAGCAGCGAATCCTTGTCGCTGGACGCGGTATCAATGTTCACCGACAGGTCGCCGTTGGCGATGGCGCCAGCGATCGACGCGGTGTAGTCAGGCTCGCCACCCAGTTGCTTCAGCAGGCCGCGGGTGATCACCCATGCCGCGAAGATCGACACCACCACTGCGGCCAGGCCGGCAATGATCATGAACATGCGGGCAGAGGCGAAACCTTCGGCAGCTTCCACTTTCATGGAATCATTCAGCTTGTCTTCCAGCGCGGCCAGCTGGCCCAGCGCTTCCACCCACTTCTTCTGGGCAGGGCGGATTTCTTTCAGGTAGATCTTGGTTGCGGCCAAGGCATCGTTGGCCAGCCACAGTTCCGAAGCTTTCTTCACGGCCGGCAGCACCACGGCTTCCTGCGCCTTCACTTGCTGCAGCAAGGATTTTTCTTCGGCGGTAGCGTCGTTGACGTACAGGGCGCTCAGCTTGGCGTCCGCAGTCTCATAGTCTTTCAGCTGCTTGTTGATGCGCGCCAGTTCCGGCTCCATGTCCGAAGGTTCCGACATCAGGGTCAGGATCTTCAGGCCGCTGACGTTTTCAACGTTGTTGCGCATGTCGACCACCAGGCGGGTGGCGACAGCATTCACACTGACAACGTGATCCAGTCGGTCCTGAATCTGAGCCATGCGCCAGATGCCGACGATGGTGATAATGACGAGAAACGCCAATACCAGTGCGAAACCGAGACCGAGACGGGCCCCTACCTTCATTTTGCTCAAATTCATTTCGACTCTTTTTTATAGAAGTGACACGAGTTATGACTACCTGGTGGATGCCTTGAAAAAACATTTACCGCATCCACTGACCCTTGCTGCTACGCAAGTATCGACAGTAGCAAACAATGACTGCGAATGCAAAGACCGCTATCGCCGCGGGATGAAACCTGTCGTATTTCATCCCCAAACACATGTGGAAACTACGCATTGCATGTGTGTATCCGGAAAATTATAGCCCTGTAGTTTCCACACAGCAAGCAAATTTTGCCCAAAATGTGGGCAAACGAACTTTCTATGGGGAAAGAGCTCAGCTACAGCGGGAAACAGAAGTGAATGCGCAGGATAAGTTTTGTTTACGCGGTATGACTGTATGCTTCCAGCAAAACGCGTGGATCGCCGGCCGCCAGCTTTTTGGCATCGGATAAGGTCTGGCGGAATTGGCGGGCGCCTTTCAGGCCCTGGGCCAGGCCCAGCATGTGGCGGGTGATGGTATTGATCTTCAGGCCACGACCGCCCTCTTTCGCCAGCTGCTCCTCGATATAAGGCATCATCGCCTCCAGCACTTGCTCGCGGGAGCGCGGCTGCCCGCTGGCGCCGTAGTAGCGCTGGTCGAAGGCGGCCATCAGGTAAGGGTTGTGGTAGGCCTCGCGGCCCAGCATGACGCCGTCCACATGCTGCAGGTGCAGGTCGATTTCCTCCAGCGTCTTGATGCCGCCGTTGATCAGGATCTCGTACTGCGGGAAGTCTTTTTTCAGCTGGTAGGCGTACTCGTATTTGAGCGGCGGGATTTCCCGGTTCTCCTTGGGCGAAAGGCCCTTCAGGATCGCATTGCGCGCGTGCACCACGAAGGTCGTGCAGCCCGCTTCCGCCACGGTGCCGACGAAATCGCGCACGAAGTCGTAGCTCTCCTCCTGGTCGATGCCGATCCGGTGCTTGACCGTGACCTCGACCTGCACCGCATCCTTCATCGCCTTCACGCAATCGCGCACCAGCTCCGGCTCGGTCATCAGGCAGGCGCCGAAAGCGCCCTTCTGCACGCGTGGCGACGGGCAGCCGCAATTGAGGTTGATTTCATCGTAGCCCCACTTCTCGCCCAGCTTGGCCGCGATGGCCAGGTCCTTCGGATCGGAGCCGCCCAGCTGCAGCGCGACCGGATGCTCCTCCTCATTGAAGCGCAGGTGGCGCTCCACGTCGCCGTACACCAGCGCACCGGTCGTCACCATCTCCGTGTACAGCCAGGTGTACTGCGAGATCAGGCGATGGAAATGGCGGCAATGGCGGTCGGTCCAATCCATCATCGGCGCCACGGACAGGCGGCGGGAAGGCTTGGGGGCGATCGAGGTGGTCATTATGGCAAACATCAACTATGAAACTAGGGCCGCATATTATAGCGAAAGTCGGGGTCAGGTCTGGCAATCGGACATTTGTGTCGGGGCGCTTCACGCCTCCGACACAAATGTCCGATTGCCAGACCTGACCCCGACTTTTATTCGAAGAGTTCTGCGACGCGGGACATGCGGCGGGCGGCTTCGCCGGACAGCTCGCCGGAGGCGGTCATGATCTGGCGGATGCCTTCCAGTGCGCGCTGGCGGTCGTCGACCTCGGTCAGCAGCTTGGGCAGGGCCGTCATGGCGCGTTCTTCGTCGAGCTGGAGGATCATGTTCTGCTCCTGCACCACTTCTTTGAAGCGGGCCAGCGATACGCGCTCCTTGGCCGGCAAATGCGTGCGCAGCTCGCGCAGGACGCCGAACGCGCGCTCGTCCGCTACCCGCATTTCAGGACTGCGAGCGATGTAGAGGATCGAGCGGATCACTGCTTCGCGCTCGCCGCCGCTGGCCAGGCGCTTGGCCGCTTCCGTGCGGCGCGCGGCCACCACCGACTCGCGAGCGATGTCGCGGCCGATGCGGCGGCGGATGTTGGCTGAATCGGCGCGCAGGCCCACCAGCGTCTGCAACAATGGCTGTCCGTACGTGGAGAGGAAGAACTGCTCAACCGCCTGGTCGCGGAACAGCTGGTATTGGTCCAGCGCAGCGACGATACGATCGGAAGCCGCTTCCTGCATCTTCAGGAAGGGATTATCCGGCGACGCCGGCTTGCGCTGCTCCCGCACCTGGTCGGCCAGCACGCTGATCCCTTTCAGGAAGGGGTTCATATCGGAGAACATCTCATAGCGCATGCGGTAGGGGTGCATATTCCGCATCCATTCAGCCGACTGTTCGGTAGTCATCGCCCGCACCAGGGGGCTGACAAAAGTACGGTACAGGCCCTGGTTGATTTCCGACAGCCGCGCCACGGTGGCGAAACGGCGTTCGTCTTCGTCGTCATTGCCGCCCAGCGCGCGCAGTTCGTTCAAATCGCGCCGTTCGAAGCGCACCACGTAATTACCGTCCGCGAACTCGGGGCTGTGCACGCCCTCCCCTGCCTTGTCGATAAAGACGGCTTCGTACAGGCCAGGCGGCAGGACGTCGATCAAGTCCATTGAGCGTGTGAATTCTTCGTGCTCTTTGTTGGCGACGGAGGCGGAGACGAAAATGCCCAGGTGTCCGATCGACTCGTGCAAGGTGTACACCACGGTCTGCCCGCCCGCCACCAGCGCAGCGTCGTCCTCGTACAGGTCGAGCAGCCAGCCCAGCGCCTGCTGCGGGGGCGTGATGTCGTCGCCCCAGGAGCAGAACACCACGATCGGCGAGCGGATATTGCGCAAGTCGATGCGGCGGCCGTCCGAGTCGTGGATGGTGCCGTTGCTCAGGCGGTTGCCGACGAACAGGTTGTCGGTGATGAATTGGATTTCCTCGGCGTTCAGCAGCACCGGGTTACCCCACCAGCGTTCAAATTCGAGGAAGCGTTTTTCCTCGGTGTCGACGTTGGCGTACACGTGGTAGCCCTTCTTCCAATAGGTGTTGGAAGGGTTCATGTTCTCGAAATTGCTGACCAGGTGGGCGCCGTCGAACTTGCCGTTGCCAAGGTCGCCCGCCAGGGACGTCATCCAGGTGCCGCCGGCCAGGCCTCCAAGGTAGCGCAGAGGATTCTTGCCGCGCACGCCGGCCCAATACGACAGCGGCGCTCCGGCCAGCACCAGCGGGCCGGCCAGTTCGGGATGCAGGGCGGCCGTCATCATGATCTGCCAGCCGGCCTGGCAGTTGCCGATCAGGGCCGGCTTGCCTTCCGCATGGGGGTGCAGGTAGGCCACCTGCTCGATGAATTGGGCTTCGGCGTGGCATACGTCTTCGATGGTCTGTCCCGGCACCGGCGCCGGCAGGAAGCCGATGAAGTAGCAGGGATTGCCTGCCTTCAGGACGACCCCGATTTCGCTGTCCTGCTTCATGCCGCCGATGCCGGGGCCATGGCCGGCGCGCGGGTCGACCACGATGAAGGGGCGCTTGGTTTCGTCGATCTCCACGCCATCGGGAGGGATAATGCGCATCAGCGAATAATTCACCGGCCGCTCAAGCGTGCGGCCGTCGATGATGGTCTCGAATTCGAAATTGAGGACGTGGGGCGCGGTTTCGCGTTCGCGCGCATTGCGCTCGGTGCCGCGGCGGTACAGCACGTCCATGAAAAGGATGGAGCGCTGCCAGGCATCGGTCCAGTATTCGAATGCCTGGGTGGCAATGTTGCTAGTTTCGGCCATGCGGGTTCTCCTGATCGGTGCCGGCTTGGGTTGTACAGGTTACCACGGCCCTGCCGCGCGCGCAGCCGTCACTCCAGAGGCGTCAGCTCCACGTGCCGCAGCTCGTAGGGCGTGCCTTCCAGCTGGAAGCCGATACGCCCTTCGCGTGGCGCCGCCTCGGTGACACGGTTTTGCGGCACGCCGTTCACGCTCACTTCAATCACGCCATCCTGGGCCACGATATCGGCGCTGTTCCACTCCCCTGCCGCGCGCTCCGAATTGGCGGCCACGCGGGCCTTCACGGGCGGCTTGTCGCCCGTCAGCGGCTCGGCGAACTTCGCCCCAGCCATCGGCAGCAAATCACCCACGCTGCCAAATTTGGTCTGCACTTGCACGCTCAGGGGCCAGACGCGGTCCATCGGGCCGTCGCTGATATGCAGCAGCACCCCGCCATTGCCCGTTTTGCCCGGCCAGCGCCATTCGACGTGCAGCCGGTAGTTGCGATAGCGGCGTGTGGTCGCCAGGAAGCCTGACGGCACGCCGGCCACCGCGATCACGCCGTCCGGCCGCACAACGATCGTGCTGGCGAGAGCCGCAGCCGGTTCGGTACGCAGCTCCCAGCCGCTCAAGTCTTTAAGCATTTCGCCTGCCAATGCGCCGCCGGCCGATGCAATGCAAGCCGCTGCGAAGAGAATCTGTTTGATCATCAAAGCTCCGGATAAAAAAAACCCGCCTCGCGGCGGGTTCTGCGTGAATTACGCGTTTTCTTTGTTGGCACGCTTGCGCTCGTGCTCTTTCAGGTAACGCTTGCGCAGGCGGATCGACTTAGGAGTGATTTCCACCAGTTCGTCGTCTTCAATGAATTCCACTGCGTATTCCAGCGACAGCTGGACTGGCGGTACCAAGCGCACTGCTTCGTCGGTGCCGGAAGCGCGCACGTTGGTCAGCTGCTTGCCCTTGATCGGGTTCACGACCAGGTCGTTGTCGCGCGAGTGGATGCCGATGATCATGCCTTCGTACACTGGGTCGTTGTGCACCACGAACATGCGGCCGCGGTCCTGCAGCTTCCACAGTGCGTAGGCAACGGCCTGGCCGTCGTCCTGGGAGATCATCACGCCGTTGCGGCGGCCGGCCAGTTCACCTTTGGAGGTGTCAACCGGGGCGTAGGCGTCGAACACGTGCGACATCAGGCCGGTGCCACGGGTCAGGGTCATGAATTCGCCCTGGAAGCCGATCAGGCCGCGGGCAGGAATACGGTATTCCAGGCGCACGCGGCCCTTGCCGTCCGATTCCATGTTCTGCAGGTCGCCACGGCGGCGGCCCAGCTCTTCCATCACGCCGCCCTGGTTGGCTTCTTCCACGTCAACCGACAGCATTTCGTATGGCTCGTGACGCACGCCGTCCACCATCTTGAACACAACGCGTGGACGCGATACGGCCATTTCGAAGCCTTCGCGGCGCATGTTTTCGATCAGGATGGTCAGGTGCAGTTCGCCGCGGCCGGACACTTCGAAGATGGTGTCGTCGTCGGTTGGAGCAACGCGCAGGGCCACGTTGGATTTCAGTTCTTTGTCCAGACGGTCGCGCAGCTGGCGCGAGGTCACGAACTTGCCTTCGCGGCCAGCCAGCGGCGAGGTGTTGACCATGAAGTTCATGGTCAGGGTTGGTTCGTCAACGGTCAGCATTGGCAGCGCGTCAGGGGTGTCGGCCGCGCACACGGTGGAGCCGATGCCGATTTCTTCGATACCGTTGATCAGGACGATGTCGCCGGCGACGGCTTCGTCAACCAGCACGCGCTCCAGGCCCTTGAAGTTCAGCACCTGGTTGATGCGGCCCTTGATCGGGGTGGCGCCTGGACCGTCGACCACGACCACGTCCTGGCCTGCCTTCGCGCGGCCACGGTTGATGCGGCCGATACCGATCTTGCCCACGTAGGACGAGTAGTCCAGCGAGGTGATTTGCATCTGCAGCGGGCCGTCAGGATTGTCGTCACGTACCGGCACGTACTTCAGGATCGCTTCGAACAGGGGCTTCATGTCGCCGCCGCGCACGTCTTCGGTCAGGCCGGCGTAGCCGTTCAGGCCCGATGCGTACACGATCGGGAAGTCCAGCTGTTCGTCGGTTGCGCCCAGCTTGTCGAACAGTTCGAAAGTCTGGTTGATCGCCCAGTCAGCGCGCGCGCCAGGACGGTCGATCTTGTTCAGCACCACGATCGGCTTCAGGCCCAGGGCCAGCGCCTTGCGGGTCACGAAACGGGTCTGCGGCATTGGGCCTTCTTGCGCGTCCACCAGCAGCAGCACGGAGTCGACCATCGACAGCACACGTTCCACTTCACCGCCGAAGTCGGCGTGGCCTGGGGTGTCGACGATGTTGATGTGGGTGCCTTCGTACTCAACGGCGCAGTTCTTCGACAGGATGGTAATGCCGCGTTCTTTCTCCAGGTCGTTGGAGTCCATGACGCGGGTGTCAACCTGCTGGTTCTCACGGAAGGTGCCGGACTGCTTCAGCAGCTGGTCCACCAGGGTGGTCTTGCCATGGTCAACGTGGGCGATGATGGCGATGTTGCGAATTGCGCGTTTAGTATTAGACATGATTTGTGTATGGACAGGAATTCTGCAAGTGCGGGAGCACTGAACCCACTAGTATAGCATGTTGCGCCGCAACCAACCACTCGTCGGGGCGACGACTTGGGATTTTGATCAATTTGATCAGCCATCGGGCTTTAATCCCGCTCCGGCCGGTTTCGCGCCGGCCCGCGCCGGTTTCGTCGCAAAGTGGTCGCGCCACATCTCTGACAGGCGCAAAGTGCGTCCATCGAAACCCATTTTGCGAGGAACTCAACATGCTGCAACAAATCGTCAGCCACACTCCGGCCTACGTCTGGGCCATCCTGGGCTTCCTGGTATATCGCGGCGTTGCCGCTTCGCGTGACCGCATCCTGCCGGTGCGCCAGGTATTCATCCTGCCGCTGGTCATGCTGGCCCTGGGCCTGCAAAGCACGGTGAACGGCTTTGGCCTGGCATCGCCGGCCGGCGCGGCCTGGCTGCTTGGCCTGGCGGCTGGCGTGGCAATGATGTGGAAGGGCGCTGGCCAAGGCGCAGTACTCGACCGGGCCGCCGGCACCGTGCAGCTGCGCGGCAGCTGGCTGCCGATGGCGCTGATGATGACGATCTTCGTCGGGAAGTTTGCGATGGCTGTCGCTTTGGCTGCGCAACCCGGGCTGCGCGCCAGCCTGGCCTTCGCACTGCCGGCCTGCGCCTTGTTCGGCGCATTTTCCGGCGCGTTCATGGCCCGTCCATTGCGCGTAGCGGCGTCACTGCGCGCTGCCACCGGCAGCGCAACGGCACCGCTGTAAGCCGCGCGCCGGTCAGGCAACGGAAACGAGCAGGCTGCTGCCCTCTTCTTTTGCCCACTGGAGTGCCTTGAGAACCCAGGACACCCCTGCCAGGCCGTCGTCCTCAAGATTGAGCGAGTCCGCATGGCCCTGCAGTTTGCGGCAAAAATCCGAGGCCTCGTGCGGCAGCAGCCAGGACCAGCGGAAAACGCCATCGATTGAACGATAGGTATGGCCGCAGCACTCCACCAGCGAATCGCCCGCGAACAGCCTGCGATAGTAGTGGCAAGCTTCATCGCTTGCCGTCGGCAGCACCTCGGAGAGCTCCATGGCATACCGGTGCCATTTGTGGGCGGAAGGCGTCACGTCCTTGTCGCCATGAATACCGGTGATGGTGCAGAAGTTCCAGTAATCATGCGTCAGGTGGTCGATCAGTTGCGCCTCGCCAGGATCAGTCGTTTTCAACGCAGCCGCGCCACGCCGCGAAATGTCCGCAAGCTTGGTCAATTTGGCGGGTGGGTACTCGCCCGGGAATTCTGCGGCCAGTTCGCGAGTCCAGCGCTCGAACTCTGCGGCATCATCGAGAAACCTGGAGCGCAGGCCGTCGGGCGCGCCGAGCTCAAAGTAAACGTACGCGCTCATGCAGCGGCCATCAACGTGCAAAAACGAGGTACTGGTCGAGCAGCCCGTCCTTCGTGAAATAGGTGGAGATTCTCAGCTTGCGGCCGGCTGCCACGACACGGTAGCCCCGGTACACCATCCCGCCACGCTCCTCGGTGAAGGCGGCCTGGATGTCGGAAACATCGCCCAGCGGCGCCAGCGAGGCCGCGAAATCCGCCACGACAGCGTCCGTGAAATAGGCCTGCAGTCCGGCCGTCATCACACTGCGGTCCGGATGGCCAGCCTGTAGCTGGGCGAACAGCGTGCGCACCCTGGCCAGGCTGGCGTCAGCCGCGGCATCCTGTGCGGCTGGCGCAGTAGAACGCTTGGGCAACTCGAGCATCAGCTTTTCCAGCTGCGCCGTCGCCGCAGCGGTCGCCGGTCCGGGGCCGTTGCTAAGCACGACGAGCGCCATGCCGTCCGCCGGATACATGGCGTTATGTGAAATGAAACCGGACATGCCGCCGCTGTGCTGCCAGCGTTCGCGCCCGTCTGGCGTACGGTCGACCTGCAGGCCCAGCGCATAACCGGTGCCCTGGCCATTTGGCAGGCGTGCTTCCGTCACCAGCGCCGTGCGCGATGCAGGCTTGAGCAGGGCGCCATCCATCAGGGCGATGTCCCAGCGCGCCAGGTCGCTCGCAGACATGGCCAGGTGACCCGCGCCCCAGACCCAGTTGCGCCCTTCCGCTGGCGCTGGCCGCAGGGGGCCCAGCGCATGACGCCCATAGCCTGTCACTTCAGTCGCGCCCCAGCCGCTCGTGTTCAGGTCGATCGCGGTGCGCATGCCCAGCTTGTCCGTGATGCGGCTGCGGATCAGCGCTTCCAGGGTTTCTCCGGACGCTTTTTCCAGCATGCGGCCGGCGATCACGTAGTTCGTGTTGCTGTATTCCCAGCGCTGGCCGGGTGCAAAGTCCAGCGGCTGCCGGCCCCAATGGGCGATGATGGCGTCCGGCGTGGTGGGCTTGGCCAAGGTTGGCGAGATGTAGTCGATCGCGTAATAGTCGCTGTAGCCGGCAGTGTGCGACAGCAGCTGGCGCAGCGTGATGTCGCGCGCTTGCGTCAGTTGCGGGAAGAAGCGCGCCACCTTGTCGTCCAGCGACAGCTTTCCTTCTTCGGCCAGCTTGAGCGCCGCAACGGCCAGGAATTGCTTGCTGTTGGATCCGATCTTGTAGCGCATGGACGGCGTGGCGGCAATGCGCGGCTCAAGCCGCGCCGCGCCGTAAGCCTGTGCATAGGCCAGCTTGCCGTCCTTGACGATGGCGATCGAAAGGCTGGCTTCGCCGGTATCGGCCAAGACCTTGTTGGCTATTGCATCGACTTGCAGCGCCGTTTCCGGCGCCAGCTGCGCCATGGCCGGAGCGCAGCAGAAAGTGAGAATCAGGGGCAGGATGCCGTTGCGGGCAATGGCCATGGCGTCTCCGGTTTTTATTAATTTTGGGGTGCAGCGATCAGTCTTTCAGGCGCAAGGATGGCGTATTCGCCAAAGATGCCGGTGCCGAGCAGGCGGCCGTCGTCGGCGTAGATGCGAACGCGGCCTTCATATGGCGTTGGCACTGCAATCGACGGCTCTTTGCCCAGCGGCAGGCGCTGGCCGTGCAGGAAGCGTTTTGCCAGGTCGGCGTTCAGCACGATGCGCGGGAACGACGACAGCAGCGCATCCACTGGCGCCAGCAGCTCGCGCGGGGCGGCGTGGGCGGCCAGCTCTTCCAGCGTGACCATCCTGTCGGTCGTCAGTGCGCCGACTTGCGTGCGGCGCAGGGCCTTCAGGTGGGCGCCGCAGCCGAGCGCTGCGCCGATGTCTTCGCCCAGCACGCGGATGTAAGTGCCTTTGCTGCAGGTGACCTCGATCTTGAGGAATGGCGCTTCCCACGAGACCAGTTCCAGCTTGTGGATCACCACGTCGCGCGCTTCGCGTTCCAGCGTGATGCCTTCGCGGGCGTACTCGTACAGCGGCTTGCCGTCGCGCTTGAGGGCCGAATACATCGGCGGCACTTGCTTGATCGGGCCGCGGAAGCGGGCCATCACGGCTTCGATTTCGGCCTGGGTGCAGGTGACGTCGCGCGTTTCCAGCACCTGGCCTTCGGTGTCGCCGGTGTCGGTGCGCACGCCCAGGTGCACGGTGGCCAGGTAGGTCTTGTCGGCTTCCAGCAGGTCTTGCGAGAACTTGGTCGCTTCGCCGAAGCACAGCGGCAGCAGGCCGGTGGCGAACGGGTCGAGCGTGCCGGTATGGCCGGCTTTTTTCGCGTTCATGAAGCGCTTGGCCTTGATCAGGGCGTCGTTGCTGGACAGGCCAACCGGCTTGTCGAGCAAGAGCACGCCGTCAACGGCATCGCGCACGCGCTTTACACGTGCTTCGGTCATTCTTCTTCGCTGTTTTCGTCGAAGTCGGCGGCGCGGGTGGCGTTGGCCTTGTCGATCAGCGCCGACATCGCCATGCCGCGCGAGGCGGACATGTCGTGCAGGAAGTGCAGCTGCGGCAGCGTGTGGATGTGCAGGCGCTTGCCCAGCTGGTTGCGCAGGTAGCCGGCGGCGGCGGCCAGGCCGGCCAGGGTATTCTTGATCGACTCCGGGTCGTCCTTCAGGGTGGTGAAGAACACTTTGGCGTGGGCGTAGTCGGGAGTGAGCTGCACTTCGGACAGGGTGATCATGCCGACGCGCGGGTCCTTCACTTCAAAGGCGATCAGCTCGGACAGGTCTTTCTGGATTTGATCCGCCACGCGCAGGCCGCGCTGGGGGATGGATTTGCTGTGTTTTGCCATGATGGTCAACTTTCATGCGTCGGCGCGCTGCGCGCCGACAATAAAAACTAAGCGGGTGCCCTGCCCCGCTCTCGCGAGGCGGGAAGCACCCGCCGTGTATCGCGCCGTCCTGCTGTTACAGGGTACGGGCGATCTCCTGCACTTCGAACACTTCGAGCTGGTCGCCCACTTCGATGTCGTTGTAGCCCTTCAGGTTCAGACCGCACTCCAGGCCGGCGCGAACTTCCTTCGCATCGTCCTTGAAGCGCTTGAGCGAGTCGATCTCGCCAGTCCACACCACGATGTTGTTGCGCAGCAGGCGGACGGACGACGAACGCTTGACCACACCATCGGTAACCAGGCAGCCCGCAATCGCGCCGACCTTGGAAACGTGGATGACCTGGCGAATCTCGACCTGGCCGGTAACGTGTTCGCGCTTCTCCGGCGCCAGCATGCCCGACAGCGCCGCTTTGACCTCTTCGATCGCATCGTAAATGATGTTGTAGTAGCGGATGTCGACGCCGTTGGTCTCGGCCAGCTTGCGCGCCTGTGCGTCGGCACGGGCGTTGAAGCCGATGATGACTGCCTTGGAAGCGGTCGCCAGGTTGACGTCCGATTCCGAGATGCCGCCCACCGCTGCGTGCACGATCTGTACGCGCACTTCGGAGGTCGACAGCTTCTGCAGCGAGCCAACCAGCGCTTCCTGCGAACCCTGCACGTCGGTCTTGATGATCAGAGGCAGGTTCTTCACTTCGCCTTCGGCCATCTGGTCGAACATGTTTTCCAGCTTCGCGGCTTGCTGCTTCGCCAGTTTCACGTCGCGGAACTTACCTTGACGGAACAGGCCGATCTCACGCGCTTTACGCTCGTCCGCCATGACCATGGCTTCTTCACCGGCAGCAGGCACTTCGGTCAGGCCCTGGATCTCCACCGGGATCGAAGGACCGGCTTCGGCGATCGATTTGCCGTTTTCGTCCAGCATCGCACGAACGCGGCCGAAGGACGAACCAGCCAGCACCACGTCGCCGCGGCGCAGGGTACCGGACTGCACCAGGATGGTGGCCACAGGACCACGACCCTTGTCCAGGCGGGCTTCCACCACCAGGCCGCGCGCAGGCGCTTCGACCGGCGCTTTCAGTTCCAGCACTTCGGCTTGCAGCAGCACTTGCTCCAGCAGGTCGTCGATGCCCTGGCCGGTCTTCGCGGATACCGGCACGAACGGCGAATCGCCACCGTATTCTTCCGGCACCACTTGCTCGGCCACCAGTTCCTGGGTCACGCGGTCAACGTTGCCACCCGGTTTGTCGATCTTGTTGATCGCCACCACCAGCGGCACGCCGGCAGCTTTCGCGTGGGCGATAGCTTCCTTCGTCTGCGGCATCACGCCGTCGTCGGCCGCCACCACCAGGATGACGATGTCGGTTGCTTTCGCACCGCGGGCACGCATGGCCGTGAAGGCCTCGTGACCTGGAGTATCCAGGAAGGTGATGATGCCGCGCGGGGTTTCCACGTGGTAGGCACCAATGTGCTGGGTAATGCCGCCGGCTTCGCCCGACGCGACTTTCGCGCGGCGGATGTAGTCCAGCAGGGAAGTTTTACCGTGGTCGACGTGGCCCATCACGGTCACCACAGGTGCACGCGGGGTTGCTTCGTACTCGGCGTGTTCGCCCTGGTCGGCCAGCAGCGCTTCCGGATCGTCGACGGCGGCGGCGAAGGCCTTGTGGCCCATCTCTTCCACCACGATCATCGCGGTTTCCTGGTCCAGCACCTGGTTGATGGTGCACATCTGGCCCAGCTTCATCAGCTGCTTGATGACCTCGGATGCCTTGACGGCCATCTTGTGCGCCAGTTCGGCCACGGTGATGGTTTCCGGCACGTGCACGTCATGGATGATCGCTTCGGTCGGCTGCTGGAAGTTCGATTCACGTTCTTCGTTATGGCCACCACGGCGGCCGCCTTTGCCGCCCGCGCGCCAGCCGTCACGGCCGCCGCCAGCGTTGGCGCCGGCGCCACCACGGCCCTTGCCTGCGCCGCCACCTGGGGCGCCACGGCGCTTTTCATCCTGCCAGGTCGAAGCCACATTGGCCGACTTGATGGATTTCTTGTCGCCTGGCTTGGCGTCTTTCTTGTCGCCGGCAGGAGCGGCTGCGGTGGTCGCAGGCTTCTTGTCGGCTGGCTTGTGCAGGGTGCCTTCTGCGACTTTCGGCTTGGCGGCAGCGGCGGCAGGCGCCGGCTCAGGCGCCTTCATCACGCGGCGCGGCTGGCTCATCATCAGCTTGATCTGGGCCACTTCATCTGCCACGGCTTTACGGGCACGTTCGGTCGCTTCGGCGCGCTCGGCGGCTTCCTTGGCGGCGATTTCGTGCTTGCGCTTGGATTCTTCGGCATCGGCCAGGCGCTTCTTCTCTTCTTCTTCGGCAGCAGCTTTCTGCGCGGCGCCGGCAGCTGCAGCGGCAGCAGCCTTTTCAGCGGCGGCCTTATCGGCGGCGGCTTTCTTGGCCTGTTCTTCCGCTACGCGCTTGGCTTCCTCTTCGGCGGCTTTGGCTTGGGCAGCCTTTTCCTCGTCCAGCTTGGCCAGGCGTTCCTGTTTCTCTTTCAGCTCCGCTTCCTGGCGAGCAATCAGCTCAGCCTGGCGGCGTGCTTCTTCTTCACGGCGCGCCTGTTCGGCAGCGTCGATCACCGGCGCAGCCGGCTTGGCGGCGGCGGTGGTGGTCACCACGTCGTCGCGCTGGACGAAGGTGCGCTTCTTGCGCACTTCGACCTGGATGGTGCGGGCTTTGCCGGAGGCGTCAGCCTGCTTGATCTCCGTGGTCTCTTTACGAGTCAGGGTGATCTTTTTCTTTTCGCCCGGCTCGGCGCCTGCGCCGTGGGTACGGCGCAGGTGTTCAAGCAGCTTGTCCTTATCATCTTTTGACAATGGATCTGACGCCGAACTCTTGTCGACGCCAGCAGAACGCAGCTGCGACAGCAGCAAATCTGCAGGCATCTTCAGTTCGGTGGCAAATTGGGCTACGTTGTTACTCGCCATTCAGTCCTCTTTTCTATGTGTCTCGATGATAATTAAAGCTGCTGCTACTTCTTAGGCCTTTGCGGCTTCGGACGATGCCCAGGCCTTGGCTTGCAGGGCCTTGGCGCGATCATCGTACTTACCGTCGACCAGCTTCATTTCATCGTCGGTCACATTCTCAAACTCATTCGAAATCAGTTCACGTGCGCGGTCGCTCGACAGGGCCAGGATTGCGCCGAACTCGTCGTAGGCCAGACCGGCGAATTGCGCCAGGGTCTTGATGCCAGCGAGGCCCAGCTTGCCCGCGGTGACGCGGTCCATGCCTTCCAGGCCAACCAGCGCTTCTTCCATGCCTTCCAGGCCCTCTTCCGAAGCGATCGCCTCGGTCACCAGGGCGTCGCGGGCACGGGTGCGCAGCTCGTTGACGGTGTCTTCGTCGAACGCTTCGATGTCCAGCATCTCGGAGATCGGCACGTAAGCGATTTCTTCCAGGCTGCTGAAGCCTTCGTCCACGAGGATGTCGGCCACTTCCTGGTCCACATCCAGTTTTTCCATGAACAGTGCGCGCACGGCTGCGGTCTCGGCGGCCAGCTTGTCGGCCGATTCTTCCGCGGTCATGATGTTGATCTTCCAGCCGGTCAGCTCGGAAGCCAGGCGCACGTTCTGGCCGGAGCGGCCGATGGCGATTGCCAGGTTTTCTTCGTCAACCACCACGTCCATCGCATGCTTGTCTTCGTCAACCATGATCGAGGACACGTTGGCAGGTGCCAGCGCGCCGATCACGAATTGCGCCGGATCTTCCGACCACAGCACGATGTCCACGCGCTCGCCGCCCAGCTCACCGGTCACGGCCTGCACGCGCGAACCGCGCATGCCGACGCAGGTACCGATCGGGTCGATGCGCTTGTCGTTGGTGTGCACCGCGATCTTGGCGCGAACACCAGCGTCGCGTGCAGCGGATTTGATCTCCAGCATGCCTTGTTCGATCTCTGGCACTTCCAGTTCGAACAGCTTCATGATGAACTCTGGCGCGGTGCGCGACAGGATCACTTGCGGGCCGCGCATATTGCGGTCAACGCGCAGGATGTAAGCACGTACACGGTCGCCGATACGCAGATTCTCTTTCGGGATCATCTGGTCGCGCGGCAGGCGGGCTTCGATCTTGCCGGATTCGACGATCGCGTCGCCGCGTTCCATACGCTTGATGGTGCCGGTCACCAGCGCGTCGCCGCGCTCCAGGAAGTCTTGCAGGATCTGCTCGCGTTCAGCATCGCGCACGCGCTGCAGGACCACTTGCTTGGTGTCCTGGGCGAAGCGGCGGCCGAATTCCACGGATTCGATCGGCTCTTCGATGTATTCATCGACTTCGATGTCTGGGATCTGTTCTTTCGCTTCGAACAGCAGCACTTCCTGGTCAGGCAGCTGCAGGCCCGCCTCGTCAGGCACCACGTGCCAACGGCGGAAGGACTCGAACTCGCCGCTTTCACGGTCGATCGAAACGCGAATATCCACTTCGCCTTCATAGCGCTTCTTCGTGGCTTGCGCCAGTGCGAATTCAAGCGCGCCGAACACGACTTCCTTGTCGACGTTCTTTTCGCGCGCCAGCGCATCAACCAATAACAATACTTCGCGACTCATGCTTTGCGGCTCCCAAAATTCACCTGCGGCACCAAGCGTGCCTTATCAATGTCCGCGAGCGTGAAATTCAGCACCGCCGGACCTTCTTTACCTTCAAATTCAATACCCAGTTGATCGCCCTCAGGCTCCGTCAGGATGCCCTGGTAGGACTTGCGGTTCGCAGTGCCTGGAATGGCCATGCGCAGCTTGACGATGGCTTCGCTGCCGGCAAAGCGGACGAAGTCGCTGAACTTGCGCAGCGGACGGTCCAGGCCGGGCGACGAAATTTCGAGGCGTTCGTAAGGAACGTTCTCGACCGTCAGCACGTGCGACAGCTGATGGCTCACCGTGGCGCAGTCTTCAACCGTGATCGGGCCTTTCTCTTCTGCATCTTCCGCCGTGAAGTCGATATAAACACGCAGCAGTCCGCGTTCGGCCCGTTCGAAATCGACCAGGTCGTAGCCGAGGCCAGCGACGGTTTTTTCAATCAATTCAGGCAGTTGCAAAGAAAATCTCCAGATACTTAAAACGATTCAACCAAAAAAAAATGGGCAACTGCCCATCTTTCGTTACTGCAGCCAGATGAAAGCACTCTCAGCAAAATAAACTGCGAAGAACTTTAACTAGGCTGCTCATTATAGCGCCTTATTGACTTCGCTGCAATGCCACATACCACATCGGACTGGGGTGTAACAATAGCAAGGTGCTCAAAAACCAACACCTTAACCCGGCAAATCCGGGTCAGACCCAAGGGTCAGACCCCACCACTACAGACAGCACTGACAGGGTCTGACCCTTGGGTCGGACCCAGGTTTACCGGGTTTAGCCTTTACGGCGGCGCGGCATGCCGTGATCGGACGCGCCGCCGCGCGGCTGGTGACCACCACGGCGCTGCTGGCCCTGGCCATGACCATGCCCCTGGCCAGCGAAGCCAAAGGTCGTCATCAGCGGATCCGGCTGGCGTGGACCGCCACCCTGCCCCTTGCCTTTACCCTTGCCTTTGCCACCGGCACCCGCACCGCCGCCGGCGCCACGTCCGTGGCCACCCGGCTGCTGGTCACCGAAACCGGTAAAACCGCCACCGCCGCCGCCATGACGCGGCGCACCAAAGAACGCTCCCTGCCCCTGGTTCCGGCCGCCGCCGCGCGGCGCCTGCGGGAACGGATCAGCATTCTTGTTGCTCACATCCATACGGTTGCCATTCGGCTCGCGCTCACGCTTGCCCTGGCCCTGCCCTTGGCCGCCCTGCGGCTTCTTACCCTCGCCGGCACCAGCACCAGCCTCTTTCTTGAAGCCCACCGCCGACAGCAGGTCGCGCACGGTGTTCTCTTCCATCTCTTCCCAACGGCCGCGCTTCAGGTTCGAAGGCAGGGTCAGCGCACCGTAACGGGTACGGATCAGGCGCGACACGGTCAGGCCGATCGCTTCGAACATGCGGCGCACCTCACGGTTACGGCCCTCGCCGATTACCACGCGGTACCACTTGTTGACGCCTTCACCGCCGCCATCGGCGATCTTGGTGAACTGCGCCATGCCGTCTTCCAGCTCAACGCCGGCCAGCAGTTTCTGGCGCATGCCTTCCTCCAGCTCACCCAGCGTACGCACCGCATATTCGCGGTCGATGTTGTAACGCGGGTGCATCAGGCGGTTGGCCAGGTCGCCGGAAGTGGTGAACAGCAGCAGGCCTTCGGTATTGAAGTCCAGGCGGCCCACGGCCAGCCATTTGCCGGTCTTCATGACCGGCAGGCGGTCGAATACCGATGGCCGGCCATCCGGGTCGTCGTGCGACACGATTTCACCAGCCGGCTTGTGGTAGACCAGCACGCGCGGCGGCTTCTTGGACACTTTGCGCTGAACCAGCTTGCCGTTGATACGCACGGCATCGGTCGGCAGGATGCGCTGGCCGATGTGGGCCGGCTCGCCATTCACCGACACGCGGCCGGCGATGATCAGTTCTTCCATGTCGCGGCGCGAGCCCATGCCCGCTTCCGCCAGCACCTTGTGCAGCTTCGGTGCATCGTCTTCCGCTGTCAGGTCGCGGCGCGCCTTGGCCGGCTTGCCGGAACCACCCTCGTCGCGGTCGAACGCGTCCGAGGTCACGAAGGAGAACACTGCATCAGCTTCGGACGACTTGTCCTTGGCCTTCATCTTGTTGCCGAAGGCGCCGTGCACGCGCTGCTTGCCCTGGCCGCCTTTGCCGCCCTGGCCCTGGCCTTGGCTGCCCTCACCGGCTTGCGCGCCCTGGCCTTCACCATGCGCCTGCTTGCCGTGCTTGCCCTTCTTGCCTTTGTGCTTGCCGTGCTTGTCGTGGCGCTTTTCAGCCGGTACGGCCGATGGCCACGGGCTCGCGCCCTCATCACCGTCAGCACCAGCCGGCGCCGCGCCCGCAGCCGCACCCTCGGCCGGCGCACCGGACGAATCTGCGGCAACGGCTGCAGCGACAGCCGCCTTTTCAGCCTGGCGCAATGCGCGCTGTTCGCGCATCTGGCGCGGGCCGCGCGGCGCACGGCCGCGATCCTTACCCTGGCCTTCGTCGCCACCCTCGCCAGCGTGCGCCGAATCTGCAGGCGCTGCGGCCGCAACCGGTGCAGCCTCCGCAGCCGGAGCAGCTTGCGCCGCTACCGCCTTCTTGGCGCGCGGCTTCTTCACTGGAGCGGCTTCGGCGCTTGCCGCAGGCTGCTCGCCGGCTTCGGCAGCAGCTGCAGGCTTGGTACGCCGCTTGGGCTTAGGCGTTTCGCCAGCCGCGATTGCCGCAGCATTATCAGCCTCAATCTGGGCTTTGGTACGGCGTTTTGGCTTCGCAGGAGCTGCGTCGACTACGAGAGCGCCGGTCTCGGTGGTGTTATCAGGCTTGTTCATTATTCGTTTCTGCTAAGGGCTCGACGTTTTCGGGCGCCGGGTCGTCTGTTACCGACGGCGCCTCGTCCGGCGTCGCCTCTTTCTCTTCTTCTGCTGCGTGTGCTTCCTGTGCCGCCTTCTCGAAGTTCTCCGTCAGACGGGCTTCCAGCACTTCCAGCGGATTTTCATTTTGCGTATCACTGATCTCCTGCAGCGGCGGCAGTTGCGACAGCGATTCCAGCCCCAGGTCGTCCAGGAACTGCTTGGTGGTGCCCAGCAAGGCCGGGCGGCCCAGTACATCACGGTAGCCGACAGTGTCGACCCAGCCGCGGTCTTCCAGCATCTTGATCGTCTGCGAGTTCACCGCGACGCCGCGGATTTCCTCGATATCGCCCCGGGTTACCGGTTGGCGGTACGCGATGATCGCCAGCGTTTCCAGCGTGGCGCGCGAATACTTCTGCGGTTTTTCCGGATTCAGGCGATCCAGGTACATCTTCATTTCAGGCCGGCTCTGGAAGCGCCAGCCGCTCGACAGGCTGACCACCTCAATGCCGCGCCCTTGCCAATCCTGGCGCAATTCTTCCAACAATTCCTTGATCGTATCAGCGCCAACGCCGACGCCGAGCGGATTACCTTGGTCGTCGGTTTCGACGTACAGCTTTTTCAGGCTGTGGATCGATAAAGGTTCACGGGCGCATAGCAGCGCAGCTTCGAGGACTTTCTTAGCCTCTGCATTATCCATACACTACATTTGGTTGTGAAACTATGTAAGAAGGCGCCGGACCGCTACGCGCCGGGGCGAGAGTCTCAGGTGGAGAGCGTTTTCAGGGCGAAAACAAGGCGGGCGACAGGCGCCGCTTCATCCAACTAAGACAATTGTACCTGATAAAGCTGGCGAGAAGTGTTTTTTAGCTCAAGCAGCCAGCCGCTCGGCCAGGATTGCCGAAACGCCAACAAAGGCCGGGTACTCGGCCGTGATCACGTAAGTCGGGATCGCAGCCAGGTAATGATGGAAGCGGCCCTTCTCCTCGAAACGGGCACGGAAGCCCGACCGGTCAAAGCGCTCGCCCAGGCGCGGCACGATGCCGCCGCCAATATAGATACCGCCCGTTGCCCCCAGCGTCACGCCCAGGTTGCCGGCGATCGTGCCAAGCATGGTGCAGAAATGCTCGATGACATCGTCGCACAGCGGACACTCGCCGGTCAGCGCACGGCGCGCGATTTCCGGCGCAGTGAGTACCGGCTCCGCATGGCCGCACTGGGCTACCAGGGCGCGGTAAATCAGTTCGATGCCCACGCCGGACAGCAGCCGCTCCGCCGACACGTGCGGGAATTCGGTCCAGGCATACTGCAGGATCGCCACTTCTTCCGGATTCATTGGCGGGAAGGTCACGTGACCGCCTTCACTCAGCAGCGCAGTCCAGCCCGAAGCCGACGGAATCAGTCCCGACACACCGAGGCCAGTGCCGGCGCCGATTAAGCCCAGCGGAGCCCCCTCTTGCGCGGTACCGCCGCCAACCTGGCGCTTCTGGCCTTCGGCGAGCAAAGGCAGCGAGCGCGCCAGCGCAGTGAAATCATTTGCCACCACCAGCACCTCGAAGCCGACTTCCAGGCGCAGCGCCTCGATCGAAAATTCCCAATGATGGTTGGTCATCTTGACGTAATCGCCATTGACCGGATTTGCAATCGCGATCGCACCGTGGCGAACGCCCAGGCCGGCAGCAGCCGCCACATCCGGCAACACCAGGTAAGCCTTCAGCGCATCCGCCAGGGTCGCATAGGCCGCACCCGCCAGGACATGGATGCACTCAATTTTCCCCGGCGCCAATTCCAGCGCAAACCGCGCATTAGTACCACCCACATCGGCCAGCAGGCGCGGGCTTGGATAGGCGGCGATCGATGCGGAGTGGGTCTGGGCAGTCATGGGCACAAGCGGTTAAGTTGAGCCCTAATGCTAAGGGATATGTTAGCCGGCACGCAAGGATTTCTTTGTAGTTTGGGTACAAGAACAGCTAAAAGCTGCTTCAAATACTACATTGCGGGATATCTTGACGGTAGTATGACTACTCATGCTTGCGCAAAAAAAAGTCGGGGTCAGCTCTGGCAATCGGACATTTGTGTCGGGCGCGCGCGCACGCCCGACACAAATGTCCGATTGCCAGAGCTGACCCCGACTTTAATGACGGGAGTCGGCGGGAGTGAGGCTGTCAGGGGTGGTTTCGGCGATGACGGCGGATTCGCTTTCGCTGCGGAAGGCGGTGTTCCAGGCGTCCAGGCCGCCGTGCAGGGGCTTGGCGCGCTTGTAGCCGTGGGAGTGCAGCTGTTTGGCTACCTTGGCGGCGGTGACGTCGTTCGGGCAGCTGCAGTAGACGATGATGTGGCGGTCTTTCGGCAGCGATTTGATGACCGACAGCGGGTCGCTGGAGCCAACCAGCAGGGCGCCCGGCACCGGTGGGTCGAGCATCTGGGCGGTGGCGCTGCGGGCGTCGATCATTACCGGGTCATGGCCGCCGTCGAGCAGCTCTTTCAGCTCTTCGACGCTGATGCGCTCAGTCTGCATCGCTTTCTGGAAGCGGCGGCGTTCGATGAATTTGGCCAGCACGAACAGGGCCAGGAGGATCACCAGTACCGACAGCGCAGTCGAGCCCATGGTGGACAGTACGTCCAGCACCTTGTCGACATCGGCGTGGAAATAGGCGCCGATCGTCAGTCCGGTTGCGCTCCACAGCAGACCGCCCGCCAGGCTGAAGCCGAGGAAGGTCGGCACCGTGGTTCCGAGCGCACCGGCCATTGGCGGGGCGATCGTGTTGAAGCCGGGGATGAACTTGGCCACCACCATCGATTTCGGCCCCCATTTGCGGAAATTGTCTTCCGTCTGGCTGACGCAGTAATCCGGCGAGAGCGAAATCTTGCACAGCAATTTGAGGATGCGCTTGCCGAAATGGCGTCCGGCGCGGAACCAGAAATAGTCGCTGATCAGGCAGGCCAGCATGGAAATGCCCAGCACCACCGGGAACGGCGTGCCGCCGTCGACGGCCAGTGCGCCGGCCACGATCAGGATCGGATAGGCAGGAATTGGCAACCCCATCTGTTCGACCAGCACCACGGCAAAGACGATCAGGACACCATACTCCTGCAACAAGGTAATTAGGTTAGCCATAGTTCGTCTATGGTAGCGCAAAACCGCGCCTAAGGCAGGACCCCCTCGACGTATTGCAGTCCCATTTGCTGTTGCAGCAGCCGGAACAGCTTGCCCTGCTCCACGGGCTTGGCCAGCACCTCGTCGGCGCCGGCGGCCAGGCCTTGCTGGCGTCCGTCGCTGACGGCTGGGGAAGCCATCAATACCACGCGCGGCTGAGCCAGGCTTTGGTCGGCCCGCAAGCGGCGCGTGAGCTCCAGCCCGTCGAGTCCGGACAGGCGCCAGTCCAGCAGTACCAGCTCGGGCTGTAGCTTGGCAACGGCGTCGAGCGCTTCCGCGCCGTCGGAGGCCTCGTGCACGTCGAACCCAGCCGGGGCCAGCAGGCTGCGCAGCAGGTGGCGGCTGTCGGCGCCGGCGTCCACCACCAGCAATCGACGCCCCTGGTCGCGCGGCGCGAGGCGCGGCAAGTGGGCCGGCACCTCGCCGGCCACCGCTTCCGATGTCTCGATCGTGAAGTGAAATTGCGTGCCCTGGCCGGGGCTGGCATTGACTTCCAGTTCGCCGCCCATGAGGTGCACGTACTGGCGCGATATCGCCAGCCCCAGGCCGCCGGTTTCCGCCATCACTTCCGGCGCCAGGCGCACCGAGAAGGACAGTCCGTGGCGTCCCCCCGGTAGCGCCGTGCTGCGCAGGGCCAAGGTGACACTGCCTGCACGTTCAACCTTCAGGGCATTCGCCGTCAGGTTGAGCAGGACATGGCGCAGCTTGGCGCCGTCCAGCATCATGGCGCGCGCCGGCGCCAGGCATTCGAGCTTGAGGGCAACGCCGGCACTGGCAGCGCGCTCGCCGACCATATCGCTGACGTCGCGCAGCAACTGGGCCACGTCCACCGCCTCGCGGTGCAAGCCGACTTCGCCCGCCTCGATCCGCGACAGCTCGAGGATGTCGTTGATTAAAGTGAGCAGCTGCTGGCCGGAGCTGTGGATGATCGCCATATTGCGCCGCTCTTCCGCCGACATGGTGGCGGAATGCGCCATCAGCCGTGAAAAGCCGATCACCGAATTGAGCGGCGCGTGCAACTCGTGGCTCATGGCCGACAGGAACACGCTCTTGGCGCGGCTGGCCGATTTCGCCTCTGCCACCGCCACCGACAGCGCTTCGGTGCGTTCGGCCACCAGTTCTTCCAGGTGGCTGCGGTGGCGCCGCAGCTCCTGCTCGCTCTCGGTGGCTTCGGTGACGTCGATGCTGACGCCGACCATGCGCACCACCTTGCCCGACTCGTCGCGGAAAGAGCGCGCCATCGAACGCAGGTAGCGCAGCGCGCCGTCCGGACGGCGGATGCGGAATTGCAGCGAGAAGTCGCGCTCGCCTTTCAGCGCGGCCGCAACTTCGGTCCGCGCACGCTCGCGGTCTTCCGGCACCACCAGTTCAAGCCAGGCTTTGTAATTGCCGCCGCCCAGCCTTGTTTTCAGGCCGTACTGGCGCATGATTTCGTCGTCTTGCGCCAGTTCGTCGTGCTGCACATCCCAATCCCAGATGCCGATGCGGGCGGCGCGGGTGGCCACGCTGAGGCGCTCCTCGCTTTCCCGCATGGCACGGTAGCGGCTATCGAGCAGCTCCCACATCTTGTGGATCGATTCCTTGAGGGTGCGCAATTCGCCGAAGAACCAGGCTTTCTGCGGCGTGTCGCCAGTCACGTACTGGCCGACCGCCTTCAGCGGGCGCAGGATCAGGAACCACAGCAAGCCGTACACGCTGATCACCAGCACCGCGGCCAGCAGGAGGATGGCCAGCATGTCGTCGTGGCGCTGCTCGCGCAAGTCCTGCTGCAGGTAGGTGGGCGTGACGAATACCTTGATGGTGCCGATCGTCGTTCCGTCGACCACGATCGGGCGCTGGGCCACCAGCATCTCGGGCGTGGTCTGCAGCGGCTGGCCGATCTCCAGCTGGTCGCCGGCGCCGCGCTGCACCACGAAGGCGCGCTTGCTGCCGCTGGCGTACATGACGATGGCGTGCAGGTCGCGCTGGTTCATGCTGGCGCGCATGATGGACAGCACTTGGTTTTCGTCCAGGTTCCAGGCCGGCAGCGCGACGCCCAGCGCCAGCTGGTCGGCGCTGACGTTCAGCACGCGCTGCAGCTCCTGCCAGCGCTTTTCGCTCTCGTTTGAATAAGAATAAGCGGCGAACACCAGCAACACGGCGCTGACGATGGCCGTCAGCGCCACGCTTACCAGTAATGCGATGGAGGCAACTTTGTTCGAACGCAAAGACCTGCTCCGGTCAGGGCGCCGCGGTGTGCGGCGTACGGGAGATCAGTTTGCCACGATCACGCAGCCTTGGGAATGGCTGCCAGCAGCGAGCGGGTGTAAGGGTGTTGCGGATTGCGGTACAGCTCATCCGAGTCAGCCATTTCCACCACTTCCCCCTTGTGCATCACCATCACCTGGTCGGAAATGTACTTCACCACCGACAAGTCGTGCGAAATGAAGATGTAGGACAGGCCGAATTCGTCCTGCAGGTCCTGCAGCAGGTTGAGCACCTGCGCCTGCACCGACACGTCCAGCGCCGACACCGATTCGTCGCAGACCAGGATTTCCGGCTTCATGGTCAGGCAGCGGGCGATGGCGATGCGCTGCCGCTGGCCGCCGGAAAATTCGTGCGGGTAGCGGTGATAGGCTTGCTGCGGCAGCCCTACCCTCTCCAGCAGCGCCAGCGCCAGGCGCGTGCGCTCGGCGTCGTCGGCGCCGATGCGATGCAGGCGCATGGGTTCGAGCAGGATCTGGCCGACAGTAAAGCGTGGGTTGAGCGAAGCATACGGGTTCTGGAAAATGATCTGGATGCGGCGCTTGAAGGGCTGGAATTCCCTGGCGCTCATCGCCAGCAGGTCGCGCCCTGCGAACATGGCGCTGCCGCCGCTGGCCTGGTGCAGGCGCAGCAAAGTCAGGCCAACGGTGGACTTGCCGCTGCCCGACTCGCCCACCACGCCCAGCGTCTTGCCGCGTGCAAGCATGAAAGAGACGCCTTTGACTGCCTGGAATTCACGCTTGCCGAACAGGCCTTCGCGCAGCCAGAAGCTCTTTTTCAAGCCCCGCACGTCAAGCACGATCTCGTCGTCCGGCGACGAGCCCCGGCTGCGCTGCGGCAGCTGCTCGCTGCCGTCAAAGCGCCCTTCCATATAATCCTTGATCACCGGCAGGCGCACCGGGCGCGCACCGAGCCGGGGCCGGCAGTGCAGCAACGCTCGGGTGTACTGGTCCTTGGGTTCGGAGAACACGCTGCGCGCGTCGCCGCTTTCGCGCACTTCGCCGTGGCGCATGACGATCACTTCGTCGGCGATTTCCGCCACCAGGCCCAGGTCGTGGGTGATGAAGAGGACCGACATCCGGTGCTTTTTCTGCAGGCTGGCAATCAGCTCCATGATCTGTTTCTGGATCGTGACGTCGAGCGCGGTAGTCGGCTCGTCGGCGATCAGCAGTTTGGGCTTGCAGGCGATGGCCATGGCGATCATCACGCGCTGCTGCTGGCCGCCCGACATCTGGCTTGGGTAGGCGTCGATCTTGCTTGCCGGCTCGGGAATGCCCACTTCCTCCAGCAATTCGAGCGTACGCTCGCGCGCGCTGCGCGCATCCATGCCCATGTGCAGGCGCAGCACTTCGCCGATCTGGAAGCCCACCGTGAACACCGGGTTCAGCGAAGACATCGGCTCCTGGAAAATCATCGCTATCTCCTTGCCGCACATGGCGCGCCGCTCGGCGGCCGATTGGCGCAGCACTTCGCGGCCCTCGAACAGCACGCTGCTTTGCGGGTCGATGACCGTGGTCTGCGGCGGCAGCAGGCCCATGACCGCCAGCGAGCTGACCGATTTGCCGCTGCCCGATTCGCCCACCAGGGCCACCGTGCGGTGCTGCGGAATGTCGAAGGAAATGCCCTTTACCGCTTCGACAGTGTTCTTCTTGTCGGTACGGAAGCTGATGCGCAAATTGCGGACCTGGAGCAGCATGTCATTTCACCTTGGGATCGAGGGCGTCGCGCAGTGCATCGGCGAACAGGGAGAAGGCGGTGACCAGCAAGGCCATGGCGCTGGCGGCGGCGGTCAGCTGCCACCATTTGCCGAGGATCAGTTCATTCTGGGCCTCGTTCAGCATCGAGCCCCAGCTCACCACCCCGACCGGCACGCCGAAGCCGAGGAAGGACAGGATCACTTCGGCCTTGATGAAGCCAACCACCAGGATCGACACCTGCACCAGGGCCACGTGGCTGACATTGGGGAAGATGTGGCTGAACATCTTGCTCCAGGCCGATGCGCCAATCGCGTCGGCCGCCAATACGTATTCGCGCGCCTTGTGCTTGATGTATTCGGCGCGGATCAGGCGATAGGGCCCGGTCCAGCCGGTCAGGCCCAGGATCAGGACGATGGTCAGCACGCCTTTCTGCTGCAGCACTGCGGCCACCGTCAGGATCATCAGGATCGAAGGGATCGAGGTAAATACGTTATAGAACCAGTTGAAGAAATCGTCGACGACGCCGCCATAAAAGCCGGAGACGGCGCCAAACAGCGTGCCCAGGCCGACCGCCAGCGTGGCGGCAGCCAGGCCGACCACGATCGAGGTTTCGCCGCCCTTGATGGTTTTCTTGATGATGTCGTGGCCCCATTTGTCGGCGCCGAACGGCAGGCTCGGCGCGCGCTCGGCGGCCGGCTCGGCAACGGCCTTGCCCAGCGTGGTGCGCAGCTCGCGAATGTCGGCGGCTAGCGGGTCGAACGCGTTGGCCGGCGGCGCGCCGGCGGCG
>NZ_WNKX01000037.1 GCF_009720745.1 Massilia eburnea
TTGGCTAGATCGACGCCGACGCGGATAATCTTCACGGTGGACTCCTTCCTTCAAACTGGTCTGTAGAGATTCCAGTTTAGGCACTTCGATGCCGGATGAAGAGGAGGAGTCCATCCCATTGGTTCTGCTCAAAGGAGAAAATTCTTTCCGCGATCGATGGCGCTGATTCCGTTCAGGGACTTTCCAAAAAACTGCGTAAATTGCGAGTTATATAAAGTCAGGTATGCATTGGTGGGCATTTCGAGAGAAATCGTTGGAAGGTCCGATCCAATCAGAAGGGTTTTGAATTCGATGACTTGCGACAGCCAAATTGACGTCAAAAGCGCTAACCATGCGTTGGAAATCACCATCTTGAAAACTTCTTTTCGCCTTGGCTTGGCTTGCGTACTTGCCCTTGCGGTCGTAGCTGAGGCGAACGCCTGCGCTTCAGCAAGTATCGGAAGAACGATCCAGGGAGCCCAATTTAAAGTAGAGTTGTCAGCTTCCTTGCCCGATGCAAAGATACTGACGGCGCTGGGGCCGACCCAGCGAAAATGAAAAGGTCCCGTGAGATTGGACCAGATGGTGAGCAGAACATATTTAGAAGAGGTAAGGTCAAAGTTTCAATAATTCGCTCTGTTTCTACTGGAGTTTTCGTTACCTTTTCTCCTAATGAGATAGATGTCGTGGAGTGGGATTTATGTCCGGGCAGTGCTGTGGCGCCCAACACTTTGATCCAACGGGCGCTTGGCGGCGCCGCTGACCGGTAGCGTTATGGGGCTTAGAAAAAACTGCCCGGCCTGCGGGAATCGCCTGAACATCGAAACAGACTTTGGTTCGGGGCGCACAACTCATTGGTACCAGCTTACGCCCGTTCGAAACTTCTGCGCATCATGTCGTTCAGAAGTCAAAGCGACAATTCCAATCACTGCTTGGGTCGTCTTATTTGTAGTTCTTTTTCTGGCTCTTGGCGCCCTGGTTTTGCTGAATGTCCTTGAGAACAGAGGTGCAATTGCGTCGTCAACGTTTGACGATGGCATAGCTGCTTTGGCGATTTTCATTGCGTTGGGTGGGGTCGCTTTCCGTTTTTTCTGGCGGTATGAGGCGGTTCGATAAATTTGATACCAGTCTTTGCCTTGGGACGATGCCGATCCTTCATTTATCACGGATGCACTGCGATGCTCCGGCTAACCCTTACACATCAGGTGTCTAATGCAGGTGCGACCAATTTCCCCATCGGAGATCGAAGCCGCGCGGCAGCTGCTCATTTCAAATGGCTGGAACCGCGGCGTTTCTACAGTTGAAGAATTTGAGCGGCTCGTCTCGCGATCACAGGTGGCGTTGATTGCGGTCCAGGGAACGGAAGTCGTTGGCTTCTTGCGAGCGCTCACCGATGGCATGTACAACGGCTACATTTCCATGGTCGTGGTGGCCGAGCAGTGCCGGTGCAAGGGTGTGGGTAGAGCGCTGGTGCGCGCGGCGGTCGGCGAAAACAGGCAAATCACCTGGGTGCTGCGGGCGGGACGAGAGGGCGTCTCAGATTTCTACGAAAAGCTGGGCTTCACAAGGTCGCAGGTGGCCATGGAGTTTCTGCGTGAGCGCCCTGGTGCCTAGTCATTCCTCGGACGTTGAAGAGCCGCAGCGCGGGCAAGCACCGCGGCTATTAGCGAGCCGCTGTTAATCAGCCGCGCCAGCGAAGTGGCGACCGATTTCTTCCAGCGTTTTGCCGCGCGTTTCCGGCAGCAGGAAAGTGGCAGCCAGGAAGTACACCACGGTGCAGCCGGCCCACGCAAAGAACATTGGAGCGTAGCCATGCTGGCCGACGGTTGGCAGGAAGATGGCGGCAATCACCGTGGAGACGAACTGGTTGAGCAGAAGGGCGACGCTCATGCCGTTGGAGCGGATCTGGGTCGGCATCAGCTCTGAAAGCGCCAGCCATACACACACGCCCGGACCAACAGCAAAGCTGGCAACAAAACCAAGCAGGCAAGCCAGAACCAGCCAGCCGTGCGTGGCCAGTGGCGGTGGACCGACATGGGCCCTTTCAACCACCAGCGGAGCATTGAGGGCTTGCTGCATGTCGGGAAAGGGATTCAAGTGGGCGGTGCGGAATGCGGCGCCGATCACGCTGTCGCCATCGATGGCCTGTGGCGGCGCGACGCGCAGTTCCTGGCCAGGACGCACGGTACGTACCTGCGTCAGCGGACCATAGCTGAAGGCGAGCTCCAATACATAGTCATCCCGGCCAGCCAGTTGGCGCACGTCGTTGGCGTCAAGCGTCAGTCCGTTGCTGACCACGCGGTGGTTGAGGGGCTCGATGACGTCGATCTGCGCGCGCTCGGCAGACAGGAAGAGCAGGCCAGCCGCGCTCAGGCTGACAATGATGCCGCCGGTCCCCAGCATCAGCAGGAATTTGCGGCCCTTGCGGTCGACCAGCAGCACTGCCAGCACCGTCATCAGGCAGTTGACCAGTTTGAGGGCGAAGTCGCCGACGTTGGCCATGGAGCCGGTCAGGCCGCCGGCATCGAAGATGTTCACGGCATAGGCCAGCACGGAGTTCATCCCGGTCGCCTGGTTGCACGCCAGGATCAGGCAGGCAAGCAGGAAGGGCAGCACGTAGCGGCGTTGCAGCAGGCTGCCCGTTTCCGCCGTGGCGGCGGGACCATGGTCGGCGCCAATGGCTGCGAGTTCGGCTTGCGCGACGTCGGCTGTGCGTGTGCGTTGCAGTGCTTGCAGGGCTTCCGCACGCTGGCCGCGTTTCAGCAGCCAGCGCGGCGATTCCGCCAGCAGCAGCACGCCGGCCGTAAACAGCAGGCCCGGTGGGAGGCTAAGCCAGAAGATGCGGCGCCAGGCGCCGTCCTGCACGGTTTGCAAGGTGGCCGGTGCGCTGCTGGCCACCGCTTCCACTTCGCGCGCTACCAGCAGGCCGATCGCCGCAGCCAGTACCAGCCCAATTGTCAGCAGCAGCTGGAAAATGCCGGTGCCGCGCCCGCGCACGGCGGCAGGCAGCGATTCGGCCAGGTAAAGAGGCACTACCACGCCAATCAGGCCGCCGCTCACGCCTTGCAGCAGGCGCCCGAGCAGCAGCGGCAGATAGCCGTCGGCCAGTGCGATGATGGGGATGCTCAGGCTGAACAACAGTCCGGAGACGAACATCAGGCGCTTGCGGCCGATGAAGTCGGCCAGCGAGCCGGCCGCCAGCGAGGACAGCACGGAGCCGAGCAGCACGGCGGCCACCACGAAACTCAGTTGCTGGGTCGACAGTTTCCAGATTTGGGCGGCGCTGGCCTCCAGATAGGGCAGGGCGCCGGCGATAATGCCGACGTCGATCCCGTACAACAGGCCTCCCAGACCGGCGACAAGCAGCAGGTAGCGGGTCTGGGCTTCAGGCGTGGACAGTTTCATGGCGTGCTCCTTCGGTGTGAGTCAGCTGGCGTCCGGCCAGCACCACGCTGCGGATGTGCAGCGATGGATCCAATACGACGAAATCGGCGCGCAAACCGCGCGAGAGGGTGCCGCGGTCGCGCAGGCCAAGATATTCGGCCGGGTAGCGCGACACGCGGTCGGAGGCGGCGGCGGTCGACAGGCCCAGGCTGACCAGGTTGCGCAGGGCCAGGTCCATGGTCAGTGCGCTGCCGGCCAGCGAATCGCCCAGTACCAGGCGCACGCAGGACAGGCACTTCATCACGCGCTGGCTGCCCAGCATGTATTCGCCGTCCGGCATGCCGGTGGCTGGCGTGGCGTCGGTCACTGCGTACAGGCGAGGGATGGCGCGCATTGCGGCCCGTATGGCGCCTGGAGCAACGTGCTGCAGGTCGGGGATGATTTCGGCGAATTCGCCGTGCGCCAGCGCGGCGGCCAGCATGCCGGGCGCGTACTGGTTCAGGCCAGACATGCCGTTGTACAGATGCGTGAAGCCCGCCAGTCCGGCCTTGATGGCGGCCGCACCGTCATCGTAACTGCCGGCGCTATGGCCGGCCTGGGCGCGGATACCCATGGCCGCCAGCTGCGGAATCAGTTCGATGTGGCCGGGAATTTCAGGCGCCAGCGTCAGCACCCGGATCGGGGCGATATCGTGCCAGCGCTGCACTTGTTCGATGGTGCCGGTACTGGCCAGCGGCGGCTGGGCGCCCAGCTTGGAACTGTTCAGGAAGGGACCCTCCAGGTGCACACCCATGATATCCGCGGCGCCTGTCGCTGCCGCGGCCATGGATTCGCGTACGCCGCGCAAGGCGCGCTCGATGTGCTCCGGCGGCGCTGTCATGGTGGTGGCCAGCAGGCTGGTGGTGCCGTGGCGGGCATGCAGGCGGGCCATGCGCAGCGCAGCGTCGCCGCCTTCCATCACGTCGACGCCGCCGGCGCCGTGCACATGCAGGTCGATGAAACCGGGCAGCACCAGCACGTCTTCCGGCGCCAAAGGATCGGCCTCGATGGCGGTAATGCGTTCGCCATGGCGCAGGCGTCCGCGCACCCAGCCTGATGTCGTGAGGATCTGGCCCAGGATTTCCGAAGACATCAGTTTTCCTCCGCGATGATTACTTCGATGCCGTTGGCCACGAGGGCCGCACGGATTGAGTGCGGCATGCTGGCGTCGCTGACCACCGTGTGCACGCGGTCCAGGGCACAGATGCGGTGCAGGCAGAGCTGGCCGAATTTGGAGCCGTCGGCCAGCACGATCACCTGGCGCGCATGTTCCACCATGCAGGCGTTCAGGCGCGCGTCTTCCACGTCGTGGGTGGACAGGCCGAAATCCGGGTCGCAGCCGTCCGCGCCAAGGAACAGCTTGTCGAAGAAGAAGGACTGCAGCGAGGCTTCGGCCTGCGGACCCTGCAGCGACTGCGATGTCTGGCGCAGCGTGCCGCCGGAGACGATCAGGCGCAAGCCGGCCACTTGTCCCACTTCGTTGGCGATCGGCAGGCTATTGGTGAACACGGTCAAGGGCGAACTTGCCGACAGGCGCTGGGCCAGCATCAGCGTGGTGCTGCCGGCGTCGAGGATCAGCTTATCGCCCGGAGACACCAGGGCTGCCGCGCGGTTGGCGATGCGCAGCTTACGCTCGCGGTGGCGGATGCGCTTTTCGGCCAGCGGCGCTTCAGGCAGCGCCTGCGTCGCCAGGCGTGCGCCGCCGTGCTGGCGCGCCAGCAGGCCGGCGGCGGTCATGGCGCGCAAGTCGGTGCGGATGGTGACGGTGGATACGCCGAACAGCTGCGCCAGGCGCGATACGCGCACCCGGTGCTGGTCCTGCACGGCTTGCAGGATTTGCTCGCGTCGTGCGCCGGTGCTTAGCATAGAGCCTCCGCCTGGTTGGCGTGGCAGGCACGCATGTACTTCGCCAGCACCAGGCGTACTTTGTGGCGCGCCAGGTCGGCGGCGCGCGGCGCCAGCTGGCCAAGCTGCACCGCTTCCACCGCCTCGGGCAGGTACTGGCTCAGCAGGGACAGCGGAATGCCGGTTTCTTCCAGGTTGGCGTACAGGGTCTCCAGCGCCTGCTGGACTGGGGCATCGCCCCAGTAATAGCGGCTGCGGTCGGACAGGGCATAGCGGCGCAGCACGCGCAGTTCGGCCGGCGCGCCGGCGTAGTGCTTCTTCCAGTGGTGCGGTGCGATCTGCATGCACTGGTCCAGCACTTCCACCAGGCCGGAACGGCGCTCCATCGGCAGCAGTTCGTCTTCGATGGCGGCCAGCGCAAAGCAGGCTTCGCGCAGCGCAAAGGTGGCGGCCGGGCCCACCTTGAGGATGGCGAAATGGTCGCGCACCAGGCAGTGCAGGGCGCGCTCGGTCTGGTAGTCGGTGGAATGCGCTTCGAATACCAGGCCGGGATAGCCGGTGATGAAGGAGGACAGTGTGCTTGCCGCCTGCGGCGCATATTGCTGCACGCTGCTATGGTCGAAATCGACGCCGGGCTGCACCACCAGGGCGATCACGCGTTCCCAGGCGCTGTTCAGGCCCAGCGCCATGAAGGCCTCGCGATGCGCTTCCAGCGTGGCCTCCGCCGCCTGTGGGCTGGTGACCTGGACGCCGCCGCCCAGCGAGGCTTCGCCGCCGGGAACCGGCACTTCGGTGCCGACGATGTAGACCGGCGGCGGAAAGCCGGCCCGCAGCGCGGCGCGTTCCGCCACCAGTGCCAGGTCGGCGGAGCGCGCCGCCACCACCGCATCGGGCAGCGGCTTCGGGTCACCGGCGCAGGACATGCTGCAATCGAGGTGGATCTTGTGGAAGCCGGCGCTGACGTAGTCGGCGATCAGCACGCGGGCGTTTTCACGCGCCTGGTCGGGCGGAAGGTTCTGCCAGGTGTTCGGGCCCAAGTGGTCGCCGCCCAGGACCAGGCGCTCCAGCGGAAAGCCGGTCTTGTTGGCCAGATCGTGCACGTAGGCGACGAAATCGGCAGGCCGCATGCCGGTGTAGCCGCCGAACTGGTCGACCTGGTTGGAGGTGGCCTCCACCAGCAGTGGTGCGTTGTGCGCCAGTGCTGTTTCCATCGCGGCCAGCAGCACTTGCGGGTTACTGCAGCAGACGCTCGGCATACCGATGGCGCGGCCTTCGTGATGGTCTCGGATCAGGGTTTGGAGTGGGGACATCATGCTTCCTTGTTCTGGTTTTGGACGGCCTGGGCGGCCAGCAGGGCAGCGCCGCGTGCGCCGCCTGCGTCGCCAAATGCCGGCGGGAGGATGGGCGGCACGGACATGCCCGGAATCAGGTGGGCGGCGGTGGCCGCCGGCAGGCAGTGGTACAGGTGCGGCAATTGCGACAGGCCGCCGCCCAGCACCACCACATGCGGGTCGTAGGCCAGGACGATCTGGGCCAGCGCGGAGCCAAGCAGGTCGAGGTGCAGGTCGAACACGCGCATCGCCATCGGTGCGCCTTCCCGGTAGGCCTGCGCCAGCAGGTCGGCGTTGATGCCGGCGCTGCCGCTTAGCTGGGCATGCAGCTGGCGCAGTCCGGTGCCCGAGACATAGCGTTCCAGGCATGCCTGGCGGCCGCAGGCGCAAGGCAGTACCGGCAAGTCGTAGCGTTGCAGCAGCGACGGCGAAACCGGCAGGTGGCCCCATTCGCCGGCCACGCCATTGCGGCCGCGCACCAGGCGGCCGTCGACCACATAGCCGGCGCCGGCGCCGGTACCGATGATCAGGCCGAACATGCTGGGCGCGCCGTCGGCGGCGCCGCCGTGCGCTTCGGACAGGGCGAAGCACTGGCAGTCGTTGCCGAGGACGATGCTGCGGTCCAGGCGCTGCCGCAGCACCGGCAGCAGCAGGCGCCCGGTCAGGCAAGGCACGTTGGCGCTCAGGTGCCTGCCGCCGGCGGAGTCGATGATGCCCGGTACGCCAAGGCCAACTGGCGCGCGCACGCCGAGCGTGGCGTCGGCCTGCAGCACCAGCCCGGCCAGGGCGTTGACGAAGCGCTCGTAATCATCGGTCGGTGTCGGCACGCGCTGGCGATGGACTACCTGCAGGCTGGCATCGCAAGCCACCAGTTCCATCTTGGTGCCGCCGATGTCGATGCCGTAGAACATTTCAGGCGCTCGCATAAGGGTGGATGATCACGCCCTGCACGACACGGTTGACCGTGCCGTCAGGGAAAGGATTGTCGGGAGTCAGGCCAAGACGCACGGACTGGTGCAGGGCCAGGACCTGCGCGAACACCACGTAGGCGGCGGCCAGCCAGGCGTCCGGCAGGCCGGCCGGAGCGCCCAGCTCGCGTCCGTCGATGGACAGCAGGGAGCCGGCGATCTTGTCGCGCTGCAGTTCGTTGAGCAAATCCTGGTCGTATTGGCGCACATGCTGGTCCTGGCTGCGGAACACCGCCACCATGGTCTGCGGGTCGACGACCGATTTCGGGCCGTGGCGGAAGCCGAGCGGGGAATTTGAAATCGCGAGGATGCGGCCGCCGCTCAGTTCCAGCACTTTCAATGCGGCTTCGCGCGCCAGCGCTTCCAGCGGGCCGCCGCCCAGGTAGACGATGCGGCTGATCTTTGCCTGGCCATGGCAGTGCCAGGCTTCGGCCTGTTCCACGGTCCAGCGCTCGGCCAGGCCGGCCAGTTGTTCGATACGCGCGGCCGATGCGGCGAGCGGTTCGGGGCTGAGCAGGGCCAGGGCAGTCAGCAGCATGCTGGTGAAGCTGCTGGTCATGGCAAAACCCTGGTCGCAGCTGGCGGGCGGCAGCACCACATTGATGGTGTCGTTGCGGCCAGCGCCGGAGCGCGCCAGCAAGCCTTCGGCGTTGCAGGTGATGTTCAGGAACAGGGTTGCGGGCGCCAACTGGCGCACCAGGTCGACGATGGCCTGGCTTTCCGGGCTGTTACCACTGCGTGCGAACGATACCACAAGCAGCGGAGTTTGAGCCGTTAGGAACAAGGCAGGATTGCTCAGCAGGGTCGTGGTGGCCACCGCGCGCACCTGGGCTGCGCAAGCGGCGTTCAGGGTGTCGGCGGCCAGTTCGCCGGCATAGGCCGAAGTGCCGGCGCCGGTCAGGATCACGCTCGCCTGCGGATTGGCGAGGAGGGCGCTGATGCGCTGGCGCTCCTGCGCTGGCACGGCGTCCCAGCATTGCGGCAGCTGGCGCCAGACGGCAGGCTGCTGGGCGATTTCACGGGCGGTGTGGCCGCCGCCGAGGGCGTCCCATTGTGGCAGGGAGCGATGATGAAGGTGGGTCATGTGAATCCTTTCTTTCGATTTTTGAATGGTAACGTTACCCTGTCGTTTTTGCTACCCTGCTTTCGAATTTTTCTTTCGCTGTGGCTGGCGAAAGACATCCCCGTAGAAGTTCCTTGCTAATCCGGAGTTGTAGTGATAACGTTATCTCACCACAGTAGGAGACGATCATGACAGCTGTCGACAGGGCGGGGCTGTTCCGCGCAGCGCAACGTGCCGCGCTGGCGCAGCTGGAAAACAACGCGGCCAGCTTCGGCAGCCGCTTCCCGGGCGATACCAGCCAGGGACAGGTGTACCGCCCGCGCCAGCAGGACGGGCATTGGGAAGGCTCGAACGTCGGCTGGAGCACCGGCTTCTGGAATGGCATGTGCTGGCTCGGTTATGAAATGAGCGGGCGCCACGCCTTTCGCGCCTTCGCGCAGCAGCAGAACGCCAGCTTTGCGCAACGCCTGGTGCGGCGCATCGACTTGAACCGGCACGAACTGGGCATGCTGTATGGCCCATCGTTCGTCGCCGCCTACCGCGTTACCGGAAATTCCTGGTACCGCAGCCAGGTGCTGGAAGCGGCCAAGCTGCTGCAGGCGCGTTTCCTGCCGGAGCCGGGCGTGGTGCAGGCCTGGGGCCGGCTCGACGACGCGCGCGAGCAGGGCCGCATCATTATCGAAACCGTGATGAACATGCCTTTGCTGCACTGGGCCAGCGCGCAGACCGGCAATCCTGTTTATACGCAGGCGGCCGCCCGCCACCTGGCGCGCAGCCGTGAACTGCTGGTGCGAAGCGACGGCTCGATCAGGCAAAGCTGCCGGCTCGGCCCGCGTGGCGCGCAATCCCACACATACCAGACATGGCAGGCACAGGGCGAAGAGACCTGCTGGGCGCGCGGCCAGGCCTGGGCCCTTTACGGCTTTGCCCTGAACCACCGCATGGCGCCGGGATTGGGCGCGCTGGAGACGGCGCGCGACATGGCGGACTACCTGTTGTCGCGCATGCCGGCCGACGGTGTCCTGCATTGGGACCTGGCGCTCGATTGGCGCAGCGGACAGCAGCGCGACAGTTCGGCCACGTCGATCGCCGTCTGCGGCTTGCTGGAGCTGGCGGAGCAGCTGGGCGACTGCGGCGCGCGCTATCGCGAAGCGGGGCTGGACATGCTCGAAAGCCTCGTGCGCAACTGCGCCGCACAGAGCGGCAGCGGCAAGGGTTTGCTCGCGCATGGCGTGTACAGCCTGCCGGAAGGGCGCGGTGTCGATGAATCCAACCTGTGGGGCGACTACCATTACCTGGAAGCGCTGGCCCGCTGTAACCATGGCTGGTCCAGCTTCTGGCATTTACCGGCCCACGCGGCGGCCGCACGCGAAGGCGCGCAGGAAGCTCCATTGTGGGCCGATTACGACTTTCTCGGCGCCCTGCCGTACGCTGCCGGCAAACAGCGAAGTTTCTGGCGCGCGGATGCGCTAACATAAGCGCGTCGATCATTGCAGTGAGCGAGGGAGGGGAATTGGGCCAGCACAGCGTCATGCGCCGGGATTGCACTGAAGCCCGGGGTGCGCCGGCAATTGCAGTTGCTGCTGTCTCGCTCGGCCTGCCCGCCCTGTTTTTCTTCCTCCTGCTGGGGGACCTGGCCTGGTCGCTGAAAGAGCGCGCCTTGCCGGACCTGTTCAAGTTCCAGCTGCGCGAATTCAGCCAGGATGCGACGCTGTTGAATGTGCTGTTCGGCGCGCTGCCTTCCGCCATTGCCATGTTCATCGGTCCGGTGGTCGGCGCCTGGAGCGACCGCACACGCACCCGTTTCGGCCGCCGTATTCCTTTTCTCCTCGCCTGCGCGCCGCTGGTTTCGGCCAGCATGGTCGGCCTGGCTTTCAGCGAACCTTTGGGCGACGCGCTCTGGCAATGGGCTGGCGCCAGCGCGGGCATGCGCGGACGCTACATCGTCGCCTGCATGTGCTTTTTCTGGACCTTCTACGAAATTTTTACTGTGCTGGCCAACGCGCTGTTCATCGCCCTGGTCAACGACACGGTGCCGCAGCGGATCATGGGACGCTTCTTCGGCATGTTCCGCATCATCAGCCTAGGCGTTGGCGTGGCGTTTTTCTATTTTGTCTTCGGCAACGAGCTGCCAGCCGTGGCGCGCCCGGTCATGCTGGCCATTGCAGCGGCATACCTGGCGGGCTTCCTCGCCTTGTGCAAAGGCGTGCGGGAGCCGCAGTACCCGCCGCCGACTCCGGCCCAGCGGGCCAGCCTGCAAGTCTTGCGCGGCGACGATGGCACTTCGCCCTGGTTTTATGTCCTGCTGTTCGTGACCCTGGCCATAGCAACGATTTGCGTTCTGCCCGTGAACATCAACAGCTATAACGCCATCAGCCAATTCGGCGTCGACAGAACGGACTATGGGCGCGCGGTGGCGGCTGCCTACAGCATCTCCATTGTCCTGGCGATGCCGGTGGGCTGGCTGGCGGACCGCTTCCATCCGCTGCGGGTGGGCTTCGTGACGCTTGTCCTGTACGCCTTGAGCATGCTGGGCGCATGGGAGTTCGTGGCGGGGCGTATGTCCTTCCTGGTCTGGTTCGTGGTGCATGCGGTGTTGGCGGGCACTTTCCTGACCGGGACTGCGGCCTTGCTGCCAAGGCTCCTGCCGAGAACGCGCTTTTCGTCGCTGGCAGCGCTGTCGGCATCGATCACCGGGCTGTTGACGGTCTTCTTCACGATCGAACTGGGCGCACTGCTGGACGCCAATGGACGCGACTTCCACGTGATTTTCCTGGTTGCCGGGCTGCTGGCGTCCTTAGGCTCGGCATTCTGGTTCGTCGTGCTGGTATTGCACAGGCGCCGCCAGGCGCCGGCGGATCAGCGGTCGTAGCTGGTCCAGCCATGGTGCAACCGCGCCAGGGCTTCGAGATAGTAGTAGTCGCCCCACAGTGTGCATTCTTCCACGCCCAGGTTGGCCAGGCGGTGGTAGGTGCCGTGCGTCAGCAAACCCCCGGCTGCCGGCAGCTCCGCGGCGCAATGGCGCGCCAGCGCGTCGAGCAGGCGTTCGCCGGCGGCGTGGTAATGCTCGCGCTGCGGGCCCGGTGGCAACTGGCTCGCCAGGTCAAGCAGGCCGCAGGCCGCGATCGCGTTGGCCGAACTGTCGCGCGGCTCGCCGCTGTCGTGCGCCAATCCCAAGTCCCATAGCGCTACCAGGTCCGGCGGCAGGTGGCCGAGGAAATAGTCGGCAACCTGCATCGCTGCGTCGAGCAGGCCCAATTCCGGCAAGTGACGGTGGTTCAGTGCAAAGCCATACAGTGCCCAGGCCTGGCCGCGCGACCAGCAGGAAGAATCGGCCAGGCCCTGGTGCGTGACTTCGCGCAGCGGCTCGCCGGTGTCGGCATTGAAGAAAAAGGTGTGGCAGGTGGAGCCGTCCGGACGCACCAGGTGGTGACGCGTATTCACCAGGTGGCTGCGTGCAGCTTCGCGGTATCCGGGCTCGCCGGTGACAGCGCTAGCCCAATGCAGCAAGGGCAGGTTCATCACGCAGTCAACGATGACGCGGCCGCGTTCTTTCGGGTCGTCCAGCTTTCCCCAAGCCTGGATCACGCCGGCGCCGGGCAGGAAACGCGCCAGCAGGCGGTCGGCAGCTGCCAGCGCTGTCGCGCGCGCGCCGGGCAGGGCCGCGATGCGGTCGGCGGCAACATTGCTGAGCAAATAAAGGAAGCCGAGATCATGGTGGTCAAGGTCGGCCTGTTCCTGCAGGCGGCGCGCGAAATCGGCAGCCTGCACGGTGGCGGCATCGCGGAAGCGCTGCCAGCCTGTCAATTCATAGCCGAGCCACAACATGCCGGGCCAGAAGCCGGTGGTCCAGCCGACATTGGCGCCAGCAGCATGCGTGCCATGGCGGCGCAACTGGTAGTGCAGGTGCTGGCTGGTGTCGTCCGGGTACTGGGTGCCGAGGGTGTGCAGCATGCCGTCCAGCTGGTACAGGGCACGTTGCAGGGCGGGCGGACAGGGTTGGGGTCTCGCATTCATGGGGTAACGATACCACGCAATAATACCATTCTCAAGTAAAAGCACGTTTTTTGAAAAATCTGTGGTATCGTTAACGCAGTCAATTAGAAGAAGGATGGAGCACACGATGTCACAACACGCATTTACCCGTCATTCGCTGGCCGTCCTGGTTGCCAGTGTGTGTGCAGTGCAAGCGGCGGGCGCCGAAGTGCAGGCCCTGGCGCCGGCCGCAGTACTGGCCTCGATGGAAAAGGTGGCGGACTGGCAGTTGGCCAATCCGACCAAATATCCGCTCGATGACTGGACGGAGGCGGTGGGCGACGCCGGCTACATGGCGCTGGCTGGCATTTCCGGCAGCGACAAATACCGCGAAGCGATGCGCGCGGCCGGTGACAAGAACCACTGGAAGCTCGGGCCGAGCATGTTCCACGCGGACGATTACGCTGTCGGCCAGATGTATGCTGAACTCTACCTGCACACCCGCCAGCCGTATATGATCGCGCCGATGCGCGCCCAGTTCGACTATATGCTGGCCAATCCGCGCCCCGGTTCACTCGACTGGAAGACCCCAGGCGTGACGCAGCGCTGGGCCTGGTGCGATGCGCTGTTCATGGGCCCATCGGCCTGGGCGCGGCTGACTGCCGCCACAGGCGACCAGCGCTACCTGGAATTTGCCATCAGCGAATGGTGGAAAACCTCCGACTACCTGTACGACAAGGAAGAACACCTGTATTTCCGCGACAGCCGCTTCTTCGACAAGCGCGAAGCCAATGGCAAGAAAGTGTTCTGGGGCCGCGGCAATGGCTGGGTGATGGGAGGGCTGGTGCGCATGCTGCAGTACATCCCGGAGAACCACCCGCAGCGCGGCCGCTTCATCCAGCAGTACCAGGAAATGGCGGAGCGCCTGCTTGGCCTGCAGCAGTCCGATGGCCTGTGGCGTTCCAGCCTGCTCGACCCGGTCAGCTACAACAAGCCGGAGACCAGCGGCACCGCGCTCTATACCTATGCGCTGGCCTGGGGCGTGAACCAGGGTATCCTGCCGCGCGCCAAGTTCGAACCGGCGGTCAAGCGCGCCTGGCAAGCGCTGTCGACCCATGTGCAGGCGGACGGCAAGCTGGTACACGTGCAGCCGATCGGCGAAGACCCGCGCTTCTTCGACCCCAACTCCAGCGACGTATTCGCGGTCGGCGGTTTCCTGATGGCCGGCAGCGAAATGTACCGCATGGCCTTGCAGGAAGCCGGTGCAATACGCGTGGTCACTGTGAGCAATGAGACGAAGCTGTTCCGTCCCGAAGAATCGGTGGAAGTGGCCGACGCCGGCGACGGCGTAGCGGTAATGGATGCGCTGACTTCGCGCATCCTGCCTAGCCAGTCGCTGGGCAAGGGCTTGCTGTTCCAGACCGACCTGGCGCCGAACGAGACCCGCCGCTACCTTCTGGTGCCACGCAAGCGCTTGCCCGCTGTGCCGCAAGTGGTGTCGCGCGCCCATGCCCGTTTCGTGCCGGAGCGCCTGGACGATTTCGCCTGGGAGAACGATCGCGTGGCGCACCGCGTGTACGGCCCGGCCATCATCAAGGACCCGACCGAGCACCTGATTTCGAGCGGTGTCGACGTCTGGTCGAAATCCGCGCACAAACTGGTGCAGGACAGCTGGTACAAGGCCGGCCATTACCATCTGGATTCGGGCGAAGGCCTCGACTTCTACCACGTTGGCAAAACGCGTGGCTGCGGCGGCCTTGGCATTTACGACGGCAAGCAGCTGCAGACCTCCAGCAATTACACCACCTGGAAGATCCTGGCCGACGGCCCGCTGCGTACCGTGTTCGAATTGACATACGACGCCTGGGACGCCGGCGGCCGCCAGGTCGCCGAAACGCGCCGCGTCAGCCTGGACGCCGGCAGTAACTTCAGCCGCGTCGAAAGCACTTTCACCAGCCTGTCCGCGGCGCCGCTGACGGTCGGCGTCGGCATCGTGCAGCGCCAGGGGCAGGGCAGCCATTACCAGCAGGGCAGCGGCAGCATGAGCTACTGGGAACCCGCGATGGGCGACAAGGGCAGCAATGCCTGCGCCGTGATCGTGCCAGGCGCCACCAAGTACCTGAGCGTGCCTTTCGCCGCGCCGAAGACGGAGGAGGCCGGCCACTACCTGGCCCTGGCGCCAGCGCAGCCGAAGAAGCCTTTTGTCTACTACCTCGGCGCCGGCTGGAGCAAGAGCGGCGACTTCGCCGATGCACCGGCGTGGGAGGCCTATGTCGCCGACACCGCAGCGCGCTACGCTTCTCCTCTCAAGGTCAGCGTGTCGCGCTAAACGCTGATGCCGGCGCGAAAACCGGCCGCGCGCATTAACGCGGCCGGTTCTTTTTGCTGCACCTTGAGATAACGTTATTGCAAGCTGCGCCGAATGAAGAAAAAACAAACGACGACGCGGAGTTTCTGAGCAGGCTCGCGAAAGGTGCTGGCGGCCGCCGGGCGCCACGCCACGGGGCCCCTGTTTTCTCCAGCCAGGGCACCAGCTCCTTTTCAACCAGGTGTGACACGAGCGCCGTCTTGTCGGCAGCGATGTTTTGCAGTTGCCATGGATCGGCCAGGTTGTCGAACAGGGTATAGCGCAAGGCCTGGTTGTCCTTGCGTTCGATGACCATGGTGTATTGCTCGGTGCGCACGCCGCGTTTGCCGAACGACTGTCCGCCATAAGGCACCTGCAGACACCGGGTCAAAGGCGGCATTGCAGTGACTATTCGTACATTGGCCCTTGGATTACAAATGGGCCGCCCTGGTATTTGCTGGGTTCGTCGTCATCGGCGGGGTAGCCGGCGAACGGGAACAGGTGCTCATGCTCGCGAGAGCTGTGCTTTGGACGGAAGCCCAGGTGGCCGGCCTTGCTGTTGTCCCACCAGTTGGCGTCGTTGTCGGACATGCCGTACACGATGGTATGGCCGACGCGCGGCGTCACCAGCGAACAGCGCAGCAGTTCGACCAGGTCGTCCGGGTGCATATAGGTGCGCAAGATGCGGTGCGTCTTCGGCACTTCCATCACCGAGCCGATGCGGATGCAGACGGTCTCGATGCCGAAACGGTCCCAGTAATAGCGCGACATCTGCTCGCCGAAGACTTTGGACAGGCCGTAGTAGCCGTCCGGGCGGGTAGGGCTGTCGGCGTCGAGGTGCACGGTGGTCGGGTGGAAGCCGATCGCATGGTTGGAGCTGGCAAACACGATGCGTTTCACGCCGGCCTTGTGCGCCGCTTCGTACAGGTTCTTCAAGCCGATGATGTTGGCCTGCAGGATCGGGTCCCAGCGGTCCTCCACGGATATGCCGCCGAAGTGCAGCACGGCGTCCACGCCTTCGAGCAGGGCAAGCATGCCGTCGCGATCGGCCAGGTCGCAGTGGACGACTTCTTCGCCGGCACGTGCTTCGCCGAGGTTGGCGCGATCCGACAGGCGTACCACGTCAGCCCAGGCGCCAATGCGTTCACGCAGCTGCTTGCCAAGGCCGCCGGCAGCGCCGGTCAGTAGAATGCGACGAAACGGTTTCTTTTGTGCTTCCATGTGGCTCTCCCTCAATCGCTGTAGTTTGCCTTGCAATGATAACGTTAACTCATGGGCGGCGCCAGCATTTTCGCTGACAACGTTTCCGGCTAAAAATACCTGCGATGAGTTGTTAACGGTTTCTGTGGAAAAGTCTGTTAACAAGGCTTAGGCCGCTAATTTAAGTTGTTGATTTCAATGCGGAAAAATTCACTGCGCAAATTTGTGGCATTCGGGCATAATTGTTGAAAATTTAAGGAGCACGCTGATGCCTCGAAGCTTGTTATTTCTGCTCGCGCTTTGCTGCGCACCCGTAGGCGCCACCGACATCAAGGTCGGCGCACCCTTGCCGCGCATGTCGCTGGTCAAGGAAGGCGCCCACCACTGGCTGCGCTACTGGCGCAATGGCGAAGTCAATACGCCGGTCGACATCTGGACACGTGAAGTGCGCTATACGCCGGCGGGCATGCAGATCCGCCAGCGCTGGGACGGCGTCAATACCCTGGTGCTGCTTGACTCCTGGTTCGACAAGGACACCTTCAAGCCGCGCACCCATCACCGGATTCGCGAAAAGGACGGCAAGCGCACAGAAGAGAATTTCGATTTCAGCGCCTATGAGCCGACCTTCAACTTCGAGACCGATATCGAATTCCTGCAGGCCTTGCCGCTGGCCGAAGGCTACGAAGCGAGCATCATGTTCTATCACCCGGGCGGCCCGGCGCCGGCGCGCTACACCTGGAAAGTGGTGGGCAGCGAAATCATCCAGGGCCCGCAAGGCGCAGTCGATTGCTGGCTGCTGACAACCGACTACAACCGGCCCGGCACCGTCGCCAGGTTCTGGATGGCGAAAGCCACGCAACTGCTGGTACGGCAGGAGGCAACTGCGCCGGACGGCAAGGTGATGGTCAAATCGCTGCTGGACTGAGGCAGCGCTCGCGCCGCAAGGCGCAATTGACATGGACCACAAGACTCACCAGCCCCACCAGGTAGTGTGGGACCAGGAGCATGCGGAAGACTGAGTCCGGATAGTATCCACCGATGGCGAATTTGAGATCGGTGTCGATGCCCATCACGCCGCGCGCAATCATGACGGCGCTGACGTGCGCCAGCAGGAAGTAAGCCAGGCCGGCTCCCGACAGGAGTTGCGCGCGGCGCTTGCGATCGCGCCAATTGCCCCAGCCCTGGCGCAGCATGCGCATGCCGGAAACCACCTGCACCAGCACGCAAGCGATCAGCAGCGCTTCCATCGGCGGAAAGCGGTACACGATGCGCAATGCGTCGAGCAATTGCCTGTGCGCGGCCGCTCCGGCCAGCGCCATCAGGTTGTTGACCATATGGGCCAGCACGAAGCTGCCGAGAATGGCGCCTGATACGCGGTGGAGACGGCGAAAGCGAATGGAATCCATGATAGTGTGTCCGTTGTTTGAATGGTCACCACTTTATGCGGCGCTTGCGCCGAAGTATTGAATGAATCCGTCAACCACCTTGCTGCTGCCGCCCCCTGAATTGCAGGGTTGCGTACGTGCTTTCATTTCGCGCGACACGACCGGTTCGGCGCTCTCGATGGCGGAGCGCCTGAACCGCTTTCCGTCGACGCCGCTGTGCACCCTCACCTGGTTCTTGTCAGGCAAGGCGATTACGGTCGAACCAGAGGAGGGGGTACTGCTTGGCCGCATCGTCGCCAGCGGTCCGTTGACACGCCCGGTGGTCACCTTCAATCCCGGACCGGTGCGCGCATTCATGGCCGTCTTTTATCCCTCCGCCTGGCACCAGATGTGCGGCCTGGACCCGGGCGATATCGTGGACTGCTTCATCGAGCCGTCACGCCTTGGCCCAGGCTGGATGGAAATGGCGCAGGCGGTGCTGCAAGCGCCCGATGACGGTGCGCGTGTCGCATTGCTGGCCGCGTTCTTCAAGCCGCGCTGGACACCTGCCGCGACGCAGCCTGCCGCATCGTGGCTGGAACGGCTGAAAGAAGCTGCGCACGCAGGCGCCGGCGCCAGCGCCCGCAGCATCGAACGCCGCTTCAAGGCGATCGGCGGGCAGCCGCTGCGCACCTTGCGCCGCCTTGACCGCGCCGAACGCACCCTGGCCGACGTGCATGTCGCCGCAGCGCACGGCGAACTGGCGTGGTCCGACATCGCCGCCGAAGCCGGCTATTCCGACCAGGCGCACCTGTGCCGTGAAGTGCGGGCCATCACCGGCGCGACACCGGCCATGCTGGCGCGCGGCGACGAAAGTTTCTGGCTCTACCGGATCTGGCGCTAAGCCGTCCTTAAGCCATGTGCGCTTGTTTCGACGATTGAACCGCGATATGATCCCCGCATGAAACTCCGCCGGACTTCCAGGATCGTGGCCGCAATGGTGGCGCTATTCAGCATGCTGTTCATGCAGCTTGCGGTGGCGTCGTACGCATGCCCATCGGCCGGAAAGCCCGCCGCCAACGGCTCACCGTGCGCCGGCATGGACCCGGCCCAGCCAAGCCTGTGCAAAGCCAAGGCGGTCAACCTGGCCGCCAAGCAGTCGCTTGACAAGCCGGACCTGCCGCCCATCCTGCCTTTCGTGGCAGCCGACCTGGCCGGGACCGTGGTTGCCGATGCCTGGACGCCGGAAACGATGGAACTGGCCGTGTCCCCGCCAAGCCTGGCGCGAAGTTTATCCCCGCCGCACTCCATAGAGCATTGTTGTTTCCTGAATTGACTTTCCAGATTGCCTGATGCCGTCTCGCGCATGCCTGCATGGCAAGCGCGTGGTTTCCTTTGCATTCTGGAGGTTTCATGTTTTCCCCTCATATCTGGCGCCGCCTTGCGACCGGCTGCGCCTTGGCCTTCGCCGCTGGCGCGAGCCTGGCGGCGGCGCCGCTGACATTGCCGCAGGCGCAGCAGCGCGCGGTCGAACATTCGCAGCAGCTTGCAGCACAGGGCTTTGCCGCCGATGCAGCGCGCGAGATGGCTGCCGCAGCGGCCCAATTGCCCGATCCGGTGCTGAAAGCGGGGGTCGACAACCTGCCTGTCAGCGGCGCTGACCGCTACCGTATTGGCGCCGATTCCATGACCATGCGCCGTATCGGCATCGCGCAGGAGCTGACCAGCAGCGAAAAGCGCCGTTGGCGCGCCGCACGCTACGAAAGCGAGGCTGGGCGCAGCCAGGCGGCAGGGGAAGCGCTGGCCGCCGCCATTGAGCGCGACACGGCCATCGCCTGGCTCGATCGCTACCACCTGGAGCACATGGGCGCCGAACTGGCGCGCCAGATCGCCCTTGCGCGCGATGAGATTGCAGCTGCGGAGGCGGCATATCGCGGTGGACGCGGCAACCAGGCCGGCTTGCTCGATGCCCGCGCCGCCTTGCTGGCGCTGGAAGACCGCGCCACCGAACTTGGGCAGCAAACGCGCAACGCGGCCATCTCGCTGGCGCGCTGGACCGGCGCGCCGCAGGACGTGGCGCTGGCGGGCGAACCCGATACCGGCAGCATCGCCATCAATCCTGCCGACCTGGAGGCGACGCTCGAGCATCACCCGCAGGTGGCGGTGCTGACGCGCCAGGCCGAACTGGCGCAGGCGGAAGCCGGCCTGGCGCGCGCCAGCCGCTCTGCCGACTGGAGCGTGGAAGTATCCTTGCAGCAGCGCGGCCCCGGCTATCCGAATATGGTGTCCTTTGGCGTGTCGGTACCGCTGCAATGGGACCGCGCGCAGCGCCAGGACCGCGAGCTTGCGGCGCGCCTGGCCGCAGCCAGCCAGGCCCAGGCCGAACGCGATGAATTGCTGCGCGAGCACGTGGCGCAAGTGCGCAGCCAGCTCGCCGAATGGCAGGCGGGCCGGGAACGCATGGCGCGTTTCGAGAAGGAAGTACTGCCGCTGGCCAACGACCGCATTGAAGCAGTTCTCGCCGCATACCGTGGCGGCAAGGCCAGCCTGGCCGAGGTGGTGGCGGCGCGGCGCGCGGAAAGCGAACAACGCCTGCAACTGCTGCAGATCCAGCGCGACAACGCGCGCACCTGGGCGCAATTGCGCTATATCCAGCCGGTGAAGGGGCGCCACCCATGAAAAAGAATGCAATGGTTGCCGCCATCGTGGCGGCCGGCGCGGTTGGCGCCATCGGCGTGTTGGGCGGCTACCAGCTTGGCAAGCGCCAGGCCGCCCTGGCGCCGGCATCCGCGCCGGATGGGCGCAAGCCTTTGTACTGGCACGACCCCATGGTGCCGGGGCAGAAGTTCGACAAGCCGGGCAAATCTCCGTACATGGAGATGCAGCTGGTCCCCGTCTACGCCGATGAGGGTGCGCAGGACGGCGCCGTGGCCATCAGCCCTCGCGTGGAGCAGAACCTTGGCGTGCGTACGGCGCCGGTGACCAGCGGTACGCTGCCCTTGATGCTGTCGGCTGTAGGCAGCGCCGCCTTCGACGAGCGCACCGTCGCCGAGGTGCAGGCGCGCACCAATGGCTTCGTGGAACGCGTGCTGGTGCGCACGCCATTGGAAACGGTGCGGCGCGGCCAGCCGCTGGTGGAAGTGACCATGCCGGAGTGGGTCGCCGCGCAGGAGGAGTTTCTTGCTGTGCGGCGCATGCAGGCTGGCGCATCGCCCGCTTTGCTGGCAGCGGCGCGCGAGCGCATGCGGCTGGCCGGCATGAGCGAGCAGCAAGTGCAGCAGGTGGAATTGGGCGGCCGCGTCCAGGCGCGCCAGCTCCTGGTGGCCCCGCGCAGCGGCGTGGTGACCGAATTGGCTGCACGTGAAGGCATGTCGCTGGCGGCGGGAACAACGCTCTACCGCATCAATGGACTGGATACCGTCTGGATCAATGCGGAGCTGCCGGAGAGCGTCCTGGCGCAAGTGCCGGCCGGCGCCGCGGTCACCGCGCGTGCAGCGGCTATGCCGGATGCCGATTTGCGCGGCAAGGTGGACGCCATCCTGCCGCAAGTCGATCCGGTGACGCGCACCGTTCGTGCGCGGATCACGCTGGAAAATCCCGGTGCACGGCTGGCGCCTGGCATGTTCGTGACGCTGTCGTTTACGCCGCGCCAGGGGCGTGCCGCGCTGCTGCTGCCGTCGGAGGCGGTCATCCGCACCGGCGCGCGCAATGTGGTGATGCTGCAGGAGGCGGCAGGCAAGTTCGTCCCCGTGCAGGTGGAACTGGGCGCGGAGGCAGGCGGCCAGGTAGAAATCCGCTCCGGCCTGCGGGAGGGCCAGCAGGTGGCCGTCTCCGGGCAATTCCTGCTTGACTCCGAAGCGAGCCTGAAAAGCAGCGGCACAAGAATGGGGGGCGCCGCTCCGTCCACGCATCACGGCGAAGCGACGGTGGAGGCGCTTGGGCAGGATGGCATCACCCTGTCGCATGGGCCGATCGCAACGATGAAATGGCCGGCCATGACGATGACGTTCAAACTGCCGCCGGGCGGCCTGCCGCTGCGTGTTGCGCCGGGCGAGCGGGTGACGTTTGATTTCACGCAGCAGGGGGACGGCAGTTTCCAGGTGACGGCCATGGCCCCGGCGGCCGCGGCGCCTGCCCACCAGCACGGGGACGGCAAATGATCGCGAAACTGATCCTGTGGTCGATCCGTAACCGCTTCCTGGTGTTGCTGGCGTCCGTGCTGCTGGCCGGCTGGGGCGCCTGGTCCCTGCAGCGCACGCCGCTGGATGCGCTGCCGGACCTGTCCGATGTGCAGGTGATCATCCGCACCAGCTTCCCTGGCCAGGCGCCGCAGATTGTGGAGAACCAGGCCACCTATCCGCTGACGACGCAGATGCTGTCGGTGCCAGGCGCGCGCACGGTGCGCGGTTACTCCTTCTTCGGCGACTCCTTTGTCTATGTGTTGTTCGAGGACGGCACTGATCCGTACTGGGCGCGCTCGCGCGTGCTCGAATACCTGAACCAGGTGCAGTCGCGCCTGCCTCCGCAGGCTCGCGCCTCGCTGGGACCCGATGCCACCGGCGTTGGCTGGGTCTTCGAATACGCGCTGGTCGACCGCAGCGGCAAGCATGACCTGGCGGAGCTGCGCGCCTTGCAGGACTGGTTCCTCAAATACGAGCTGAAGGCGGTGCCCAACGTGGCGGAAGTGGCCAGCCTGGGCGGCATGGTCAGGCAGTACCAGGTCGTCCTTGACCCGGCGCGCCTGCGCGCCTTCAATATCACGCACGGCAAGGTGATTGAGGCGATCCGCCGCGCCAACCAGGAAGCCGGCGGATCCGTGCTGGAGCTGGCGGAAGCGGAGTACATGGTGCGTGCCTCGGGCTACCTGCGCTCGCTGGAAGATTTTCGCCAGATCCCATTGGCGCTGGGCGCGGGCGGCGTGGCCGTACGCCTGGGAGACGTGGCGGCCATCCAGCTCGGGCCGGAAATGCGGCGCGGGATCGCAGAATTGAACGGCGAAGGCGAAGTGGCGGGCGGGGTGATCGTCATGCGCTCGGGGAAGAACGCGTTGCAGACCATCGACGCGGTCAAGGCCCGGCTGGCGGACCTGAAGGCCAGCCTGCCGCCGGGCGTGGAAATCGTGCCGGTCTACGACCGCGCCAACCTGATCCGGCGCGCGGTCGGCAACCTGGAAAGCAAGCTGGCCGAAGAATTCGTGGCCGTCGCGCTGGTGTGCGCGCTGTTCCTGCTGCACCTGCGCTCCGCGCTGGTGGCGATTGTATCGCTGCCGCTGGGCGTGCTGGCGGCCTACCTGGTCATGCGCTACCAGGGCGTCAACGCCAACATCATGTCGCTGGGCGGCATTGCGATAGCCATTGGCGCCATGGTCGATGCGGCGGTCGTGATGATCGAGAACGCCCACAAGCATATCGAAGCCTGGCGCCGCGAACATCCCGGCCGCGCGCTCGAGGGAGAAGAGCACTGGCAGGTGGTCGGCGCAGCGGCGGCGGAAGTGGGACCGGCCCTGTTCTTCTCGCTGCTGGTGATCGTCCTGTCCTTCATCCCCGTGTTCACGCTGGAGGCGCAGGAAGGCCGCCTGTTCGCGCCACTGGCGTTCACCAAGACCTATGCGATGGCTGCTGCGGCGGCGCTGGCAGTGACGCTGGTCCCTGTCCTCATGGGCTACCTGATTCGCGGCCGCATCCCGGACGAGCGCGCCAATCCGCTCAATCGCTGGCTGGTCGCCGCCTACCGTCCCTTGCTCGAGCGGGTGCTGCGCTGGCCGAAAGCCACGCTGGCGGTTGCGGCAGGCGTGGCGCTGCTGTCGCTGTTGCCGCTGGCGCGCATGGGTGGTGAATTCATGCCGCCGCTCGACGAAGGCGATCTGCTGTACATGCCGTCCGCCTTGCCGGGCCTGGGCGCGGGCAAGGTGCAGCAATTGCTGCAGCAGACCGACCGCCTGATCAAATCCGTGCCCGAGGTAGAAAGCGTCTTCGGCAAGGCCGGCCGGGCGGAATCGGCCACCGATCCGGCGCCGCTGGAAATGTTCGAGACCACCATCCAGTTCAAGCCGCGCGAGCAATGGCGGCCAGGCATGACGCCGGACAAGCTGGTGGCGGAACTGGATCGGGTGGTGAAGGTGCCGGGCCTGGCCAACGTCTGGGTGCCGCCTATCCGCAACCGGCTCGACATGCTGGCAACCGGCATCAAGAGCCCGGTGGGCATCAAGGTTTCCGGCCCCAGCCTGCAGGAAATCGACCGCATTGCAGGCGAAATCGAACGCGCCGTGCGGCCGCTGGCGGGCGTGTCGTCGGCGCTGGCGGAACGGCTCAACGGCGGCCGCTACATCGACGTCGACATTGACCGTGCGGCAGCAGGGCGCTACGGCCTGAATATCGATGAAGTGCAGGGCGTCGTCGCCAGCGCCGTGGGCGGCGACAACGTCGGCGAAACCGTGGAAGGCTTGCAGCGCTTCCCGATCAACGTGCGCTATCCGCGCGAGCTGCGCGATTCGCTGGAGAACTTGCGCAACCTGCCTCTGCTGACCGAACGCGGCGCCCAACTGCGCCTGGCAGATGTGGCGGCGGTGCGCATCAGCGACGGCCCGCCGATGCTGCGCAGCGAGAACGCGCGGCTGTCGGGCTGGGTGTATGTCGATATCCACGGGCGCGACTTGCGTTCCACGGTGCAGGACATGCAGCGTGCAGTTGCCGCCAGCGTCAAACTGCCGCCGGGATATTCGGTATCATGGTCGGGCCAGTTCGAATACCTGGAGCGTGCAACGGCGCGCCTGAAGGTAGTGGTCCCGGCTACGCTGCTGATTATTTTCGTGCTGCTGTACCTGACTTTCCGCCGCGCCGACGAGGCGGCGCTGATCATGGCCACGCTGCCGTTCGCGCTGGCCGGCGGCGTGTGGCTGCTGTGGGCCCTGGGGCATAACCTGTCGGTGGCGACCGGCATCGGCTTCATTGCACTGGCCGGCGTTGCAGCGGAATTCGGCGTCATCATGCTGCTGTACCTGAAGCACGCCTGGGAAGCCCGCACTGCGGCTGGACGCAGCGGCCAGGCCGATCTTCTGGACGCGATCCGCGAAGGCGCCGTGCTGCGCGTGCGGCCGAAAGCGATGACCGTCACCGTGATCGTGGCCGGCCTGGTGCCGATCATGTTCGGTTCGGGTACGGGATCCGAGATCATGCAGCGTATCGCTGCGCCGATGGCAGGGGGAATGCTGTCCGCCCCCCTGTTGTCGTTGTTTGTAGTACCGGCGGCGTTCCTGCTGCTGAGGCGGCGCGAAATCAAAGGAGAAATCACATGAAAGCATTCAGCATCACCCTGCAGGCCGCGGCACTGGCGGCAGCTTGCCTGGCCGGCGCGCCGGCAATGGCGCAACACGCCGGCGCCGAGCACGCGCAGCACGGCGCCGCCGCAGCCAGCGCCGAGACCACCGAGGGGGAGGTCAAGAAGGTCGACAAGGCTTCGGGCAAGCTGACCATCAAGCACGGCGAGCTGAAAAACCTGGGCATGGGCGCCATGACCATGGTGTTCCGCGCCAAGGACACCGCCATGCTGGACCAAGTCAAAGCCGGCGACAAGATCCGCTTCACCGCGGAGAACGTGAACGGCGCGCTGACCGTCACGACCCTCGAGGTCGTGCAATAAAGCGAAAATTCAGGTGCGGGTGAATTCGATGCGCTGCTTGCGCGGGTTCGGCCGCACGATGTGTTCCAGCGGCAGCACGGTCGATTGCTTGATCTTTTTCAGCGCGATGTTCGATTTGACGTTGACCACGCCGGGCAGCAGCAGGATTTCCTTCATCATCAGATCGGCAAACGAGGCCAGGTCGTGCGACACCACGCGCGCCACATAATCCGCCTCGCCGGTCACCGAAAAGCATTCCATGACCTCCGGCACGTCACGGATCGCCTGCTCGAAGGCGTCGCCGCGCTTTTCTCCATGGCGGTCCAGCGTGATATGGACGAAGGCCATCACGTCCAGGCCCACCGTGGTCGGTTCCAATACCGCCGCGTAGTGGTCGATGATGCCCGCTTCGCGCAAGCGCTGCACGCGCCGGCCCACCTGCGACACCGATAAATGCAGCACCTCTGCCAGTGCGGCGTTGGTGGCCTCGCCATTGCGTTGCAGTTCATTTAACAGCGATAAGTCATGGCGGTCGACGGTGATCATCATGGTTTCCTTGGTTTGTGCGCAAAACGCTCATATTTTGCGGTTTTGACTGTGAATTATGCGCAAAAAATCCAGTATCGGTGCGTAGTATATCCAATATCTGAACACCTTTCCGGAGACAGCAAATGACCGATTCCTTGTGGGACAACCCGATGGGCACCGACGGCTTCGAATTCATCGAATACGCCGCCCCAGACCCAGTCGCAATGGGCAAAACTTTTGAAGCCATGGGCTTTACCGCCGTGGCGCGCCACCGCAGCAAGGACGTGACCCTGTACCGCCAGGGCGACGTGAATTTCCTGCTGAACGCCGAAAAAGACTCGTTCGCACAGCGCTTCGCAGAACTGCACGGCCCCTCCGTATGCGCCATCGGCTTCCGAGTGAAAGATGCAAGCTATGCCTACAAGCGCGCGCTGCGCCTGGGCGCCTGGGGTTTCGAGAGCAAGGCCGGCCCGATGGAACTGAACTTGCCTGCCATCAAAGGCATCGGCGATTCGCTGATCTACCTGGTCGACCGCTGGCCTGGCAACGGCAATATCAGCATTTACGACGTCGACTTTGAGCCGATCCCCGGCGTCGACCAGAACCCGAAAGGCCATGGCCTGACCTATATCGACCACCTGACCCACAATGTGCACCGCGGCCGCATGGGTGAGTGGGCCGAGTTCTACGAGCGCCTGTTCAACTTCCGCGAAGTGCGCTACTTCGACATCGAGGGCCAGGTCACCGGCGTCAAGTCGAAGGCCATGACCAGCCCTTGCGGCAAGCTGCGCATCCCGATCAACGAGGAAGGCACCGACCGCCCAGGCCAGATCCAGGAATACCTGGACGCCTACCGCGGCGAAGGCATCCAGCATATCGCCATGGGCAGCGACAACCTGTACGAATCGGTCGACAAGCTGCGCGCCTCGGGCGTGAAGCTGCTCGACACGATCGACACCTACTACGAACTGGTCGACCGCCGCATCCCCGGCCATGGCGAACAGCTGCAAGCCCTGCGCGAGCGCAAGATCCTGATCGACGGCAAGCCGGGCGACCTGCTGCTGCAGATCTTCTCGCAGAACCAGCTGGGTCCTGTGTTCTTCGAGTTCATCCAGCGCAAGGGCAACCAGGGCTTTGGTGAAGGCAATTTCAAAGCCCTGTTCGAGTCCATTGAGCTGGACCAGATGCGCCGCGGCGTGCTGACAGCCTAGTGCGCCATCAGTACTGGCAGCGTTGCCGTTGCCAGTACTGTGCGCGTGGCGCCGCCCAGCATCAGTTCGCGGAAGCGGCTATGGCCGTAGGCGCCCATCACCAGCAGGTCGACGTTGAAGTCGGCCGCAAGCGACAGGATTGCCTTGCCGGGATCCGTCGGTTCGGGCCTGCGCAGCACCTCGACGTTCACGCCGTGCCGCGCCAGGTAAAGGGCGATGTCGGCGCCGGGGGATTCGCCCAATATGCCGCTGCTGTTTCCCAGCACGGCCAGCGTGACCTGTTCCGCGCCGCGCAGCAGGGGCAGGGCGGCGGTGACGGCCCTGGCGGCCTGTGGGCTGCCGTTCCAGGCCACCAGCACGCGTTTGCCGACGGTGGCGAAGCGGCCGTTGCGCGGTACCAGCAATACCGGACGGCCGCAATTCAATATCACATAGTCCGGCAAGTCGGGCAGCAGGCTCGGTTCTTCCTGATCCGCGGCCGGCGCCTGGCCCAGTACCACCAGGTCGGCGTAGCGCGCCTGCAGGCACAAGCCTGCGTATTCGTCGTCATTGCTGCTGCGCGCCTCGTGCGAAGGGACGCCAAGACGCTCGGCAATGCTGTTGAAATGCCCCAGCGCCTGCTGCACGCGCTCCTGGGCGCGCCGCAAGTAATCGGCGAGGTACACGCCGCTGCCCTCATAGCTGCGGCCAGCCAGCATGGAGCGCGGCATGCCGGTCATTGCCGCGCCAACCAGGTGGGCGTCTTCCCGAATGGCCAGCGCCGCCGCCAGCGCGATGCGGGCTTCGGTGTTGGAGGCTCGGTCTGCATGGACTACGATGGTGCGGTAAGACATGGTGTCCTCCTGTGTTGATCATGACGCAAGTTTGCGCCGGCTTGCGGTGCGCGATCCATGACCTGGGTCAAGCCGCTCTGCTATCATCGGTTCATGGCTCCTTTCCGAATTGCGGGCATTTGCCTGCTGCTGGCGCTGAGCCCTGCCGCAATGGCCGGGCCGGGCGAGCTCGTATTTGTCGCCGCGACCAATCACAACATGCCCTTGTCCCGCTTCCACGATGGAGAGTTGGCAGATGGGATATTGAAGGACTTGGGCGATAGCATTGCCATGCGCATGGGTTTGCACGCGCGTTATGTCAGCGCGCCCGCCAAACGGGTCGCCGAAATCGTTAGCAGCGGCCGGGCGGACGGCGTCTGCTTCGTCCTTCCGCGCTGGCTGCCAGGGGTGTTCAACTGGAGCCAGCCCCTGATTCCCGACGCCGGCGTGCTGGTGTCGCGGGTGGAGGCGCCGCCGGTGCGGGTGCTGTCGGACCTGGCGAACAAACCTGTCGGCACCGTGCTTGGCTATTCGTATTCCATGATCCAGTCGGAACTGGGCCGGGCTTTTGTGCGCGAGGATGCGCCGAGCATGGAGCTGAACATTTCCAAGATCCTGCACGGGCGCATGCAGTACGCGATCATGGGACGCATGAATGCGGAATACCTGATGCACGCCTACCCCCAGCACAAGTTGCGCATCGACTTTGAATTCGATCCGTTCATGGCCCAATGCGCATTTTCGCCGAAGTCCGCGATTCCTTTCAGCGACGTCCAGCGCGCCATCGACGGTCTTGTCGCCGATGGCAGTGTCGAGCGAATGATGCGGCGCTATCGGCTATAATGTTCTTCCTTTCGGCCGAAAGGATTCGCAAATGTCCCGCTCCCTCCTCAACACGCTGTTCGACTACAAGGCATGGGCCAATGTCGAACTGTTCGACGTACTCTCCACCGTCACTTCTGAAACTGATTTGCACACTGCGATCAGGACGATGAATCACATTTACGTTGTCGACCGCATTTTCCGTGCCCACTTGCTGGGCGAAGCGCATGGCTACGAGGCAAGCAACACCCGGACGACGCCCACCCTCGAGGAGTTGCGCGCCGCAGTGCAGGAGACGGACGCCTGGTACCAGCAATATGTCAGCAGCCTGGATGAAGATGCGCTGGCGGCCGGGATCCGCTTCCGGTTCACGGACGGCGACTCGGGTCTGATGTCACGCGAAGAAATACTGATGCACGTGATTACCCACGGCGGCTACCATCGGGGCAATGTGGGGCAGGTGCTGAAGAATATCGCCATCAACCCGCCGCGCGATATCCTGACAAAATTCCTGCACGCGAGCGAGCCGCAGCGCCGGTTGGTATAATTCGCGACCATGAATATCCGGCGCGCCCTCGTCATCCTGCTGCTGTTCCTGCTCCCGCTCCAGGCGACCCTGGCCGCGGCGGATGGCTGCTGCCTGGGCGCCAAGGTGCTGCAAGCCGGCGAGCAAGGCGCTTCCTTGCCGGACTTGCCCGGCTCGGATGGCGGCTGCTGCACGCAGTGCGACTTCTGCCATCATTTCCACGCGCCGTTTGTCGCGGCGCCGGCCGGCGCGCCACAGTATGCCGAATCGATCGCTCCAGTGCAGGCGCCGGAGCCGCCCATTCATTCCTTTATCCCGGACATCCCTCCGCGTCCCGACAGGCTCCGCTGATTGATCCGGCTGCGTCATGCAGCCGTTCCCCATCAATCATCAAGGAGCAACATCGTGAAAACCATTTGCGTGCCCTTGCTGGCGGCCATTTGCATGGCGCCGGCGTGGGCGCAACCATCATTGACGCTTGCCGATGCGCTGGAACGCGCCCGGCAAAGCAATCCCGAACTGCGGGCGCTGGCGCTGGAAGCGGCGGCCGTCGACGCTGCCGGAGAACAGGCGGCGCTGCTGCCTAATCCTTCGCTGGAGTACCTGAAAGAAGGACGGGCCAGCGAGGGCGGATCTTCGGCTATCCAGCTTTCGATTCCGCTTGAACCTGGCGGCAAGCGCGCTGCCCGTATGGCGGTGGCGCGCGCCGCAAGCCGCACCGCCGCGCTGGAGCTGGCGATAGGGCGCGCGCGGCTCGAGGCCGACGTCGCCGCGGCCTATCATCAGGCATGGCTCGCGCAGCAGCAGGTGGCGTTGGCTGCGCAGGTCAGTGAAACAGGGCGCCATTCCAGTGATGCCGCGGCACGCCGCGTGCTGACGGGGAAGGTTTCTCCCGTCGAAGAGGCGCGGGCGCGCGTGGCGGAAGCCAACTGGCGTATCGAGGGCGTCACCGCCCAGCGCGAACTGGATGAGGCGCGTATCAGGCTTGCCGGCTTGCTGGGCAAGGCAGACGGCGAGCTGGGAATGCTCGCGGCGCCCGCATCGCCGGAGGAGGCGGCGCTGCCGGCAGCCCAGGTCGAGCAGCTGGCCTCCGCCGCGCCGGCAGTCGAGAAGGCCGTTGCGGAAGTCGAGGCGGGCGAGGCCTCCGTGCGGCTGGAGCGCGCGCAGCGCATTCCCGACATTGCGCTGATCGTTGGCGTCAAGCGGGAAGGGCCGGGGCGCGAGCGGGTACGGCAGAACATCATCGGCCTGTCGTTGCCGCTGCCGCTGTTCAACCGCAACCAGGGCGCGATCCTTGCGGCCGAACGCCGCGCCGACAAGGCGCGTGCGGAACTGGAAGCGACACGCCAGCGCGTACGGCTTGAGGCCATGCAGGCGCACGCGCGCCTGCAGGCGGCGCTGCAGCAGGAGCGGCTGGTGCGCGAAGAAGTCCTGCCCGGAGCCCGGTACGCAGCCGAGGCGGCGATGAAAGGCTTCGAAGCAGGCAAATTCAATTACGTCGAGGTGCTGGACGCACAGCGGACCTGGGCCCAGGCGCAGGGCCAGCATCTGCGCGCCATCTCCGACTTCTATCGGGCCAAGGCCGACCTGGCAAAGCTGGTCGGCGTCACGGATATCAAGGATTTGAAATGAACAGGCATCAGAAAACCACCATTGCTGCCATGCTGGCCGTTGCCGCGCTGTTGGCGGGCGGCGTTCTAGGCTGGGAGCGCGCTGCAGGCGCTGCAAAGGCAATAGACGCCCAGGCGGCGCAACACCCGCGCGCCGAGGCGGCGCCGCATTCGGAGGCGATTCCATTTACAGACGCACAGGTTGCGGCAGCGGACATCCAGGTGCGCACCGCCGCCGCAGCCAGGCTGGAAACATTCGTCCGCCTGCCTGGCGAAGTCAAACTGAATGAAGACCGCACCGCCCACGTCACGCCGCGTGTTGATGGCATCGTGCAGGAAGTCCAGGCCAGCCTTGGCCAGCAGGTGCGCAAGGGGCAGTTGCTGGCGGTTGTCGCCAGTGCCGACGTCTCCGAACAGCGCAGCACCCTGGCCGCCGCCGAAAAGCGCGCGGCCCTGGCGCAGGCGGTGTACCAGGCCGAGAAAAGACTGTGGGAAGAGCGGGTCTCGGCCCGCCAGGACTATCTGAAAGCCGAGCAGGAATGGCAGGAAGCCGGCATCGCCGTGCAGAACGCCCGCCAGAAACTGGTGGCGATCGGCGCCGGCGCCTCCGGCAAGGGGCCGTTCAACCGCCTTGAAATCCGCGCGCCTTTCGATGGCCTCATCGTCGACAAGCACATCGCCGTGGGCGAAGCAGTCGGTGCGGATGCCAAGGTATTCACCGTCTCCGACCTGCGCCGGGTATGGGCGGAAGTCGTGGTGCCTGCGAAGGACCTCGAAATTGTGAAGGTCGGCACGGAAGCCGTGCTGCATTCGGCTGCTTCCGACGCGGCAGTGAAAGGCAAGGTGAGCTTCGTCAGCGCCATGATCGGAGAGCAGACCCGCGCAGCACGCGCCCGCGTGGTGCTGGACAACCCCAAGCTGGCCTGGCGTCCAGGACTGTTCGTGGACGTTGACGTGGTCACGGGCGCAGCGGAGGTGCCGGTCGCCGTCGAAAAGGAAGCGCTGCAAACGCTGAATGGCGTGCAGGTAGTGTTCCAGCGCGATGGACAGGCATTCAAGCCCGTACCGGTCACCGTCGGCCGTGCGGACGGCAAGCTGGTGGAAATCATCTCCGGCCTGCGCGCGCAATCCCGGTACGCCGCAGCCCACAGCTTCACCATCAAGGCGGAGCAGGGCAAGGGTGCTGCCGGCCATGACGATTAAGGAGCCGCCATGTTAAGCAGAATCATCCAGGCCTGCATCAGCCACCGCTGGCTGGCCATGTTCGCCGTACTGGCCATGGCCGCACTGGGCCTGGCGAGTTACCAGAAGCTGCCGATTGACGCCGTGCCGGACATCACCAACGTCCAGGTACAGGTCAATACCGCCGCCCCCGGCTTTTCTCCGCTGGAAGTGGAGCAGCGCATTACCTTCCCGATCGAGTCGCTGATGGCCGGCTTGCCGCGCCTGGAGCAGACACGCTCCCTGTCGCGCTATGGCCTGTCGCAGGTCAGCGTGGTCTTCAAGGACGGTACCGACATCCATTTCGCGCGGCAGCTCGTGAGCCAGCGCATCCAGGAGGCGCGCGCCCAGCTGCCGGGCGGCCTGACGCCGGCCATGAGTCCCATTGCCACCGGGCTGTCCGAAATCTACCTGTGGACGGTGGATGCGGCGCCCGGTGCGCGCAAGCCCGATGGCGCGGCCTACACGCCGACCGACCTGCGCGAGATCCAGGACTGGATCATCAAGCCGCAGCTGCGCAACGTTCCCGGCGTAACCGAGATCAACTCGATCGGCGGCTACGACAAGGAGTACCTGGTCGCACCGACGCCGGCCAAGCTGGCTTCCTATGGCCTGAACCTGGCGGACGTGGTGACGGCGCTGGAACGCAACAACGGCAATGTCGGCGCCGGCTATATCGAAAAGGAAGGCGAGCAATACCTGCTGCGCGCGCCCGGCCAGCTCAAGTCGGTGGCCGACATCGGCAACATCGTGGTCTCCACCATCGACGGCGTGGCGGTGCGCGTCGCCGACGTGGCCACGGTTGGCGTCGGCGCAGAGCTGCGCACCGGCGCCGCCACCCGCAACGGGCGCGAGGTGGTATTGGGCACGGTGTTCATGCTGATCGGCGAGAACAGCCGCGCCGTGGCGGCGGCGGTGGACAGGAAAATGGTGGAGATCAACCGCAGCCTGCCGGCTGGCGTTTCCGCCACGCCGGTGTATAACCGCACCGTGCTGGTCGAAAAGGCCATTGCCACCGTCAAGCGCAACCTGCTGGAAGGGGCGGTGCTGGTGATTGCCGTGCTGTTCCTCTTCCTCGGCAACTTGCGCGCGGCGCTGATCACCGCGCTGGTGATTCCATTGTCCATGCTGTTCACCTTTACCGGCATGCTGGCCAACAATGTCAGCGCCAACCTGCTTAGCCTTGGCGCGCTGGATTTCGGCATCATCGTCGACGGCGCCGTGGTGATCGTCGAAAATTGCGTGCGGAGGCTGGCGCATGCGCAGCACCAGGCCGGACGCGCATTGACGCGTGAAGAACGCTTTGCCGAAGTCTTCGCCGCCGCGCATGAAGCGCGCAGGCCATTGCTATTCGGGCAGTTGATCATCATGGTCGTCTACCTGCCGATCTTCGTCCTGTCCGGAATTGAGGGCAAGATGTTCCATCCGATGGCGTTCACGGTCGTGATAGCCCTGCTGGGGGCGATGCTGCTGTCGATTACTTTTGTGCCGGCAGCCGTGGCGCTGTTCATGAACCAGCCGGTGCGCGAGGAAGAAGGGCGCCTGATGCTGGCCGCAACGCGCATTTACGGCAAATGCCTCGACTACGTGATGGCCAACCGTCCGGTGGTATTCACGGCAGCCGGCCTGCTGCTGTCGCTCTCCGCGCTGCTGGCCACCCGACTGGGAACCGAGTTCGTTCCCAACCTGGATGAGGGCGATTTTGCCGTGCTGACGGTGCGCATTCCAGGCACCGGCCTGGCCCAATCGGTGCAGATGCAGCAGCAGATCGAAAAGACGCTGGTGGCCACGTTCCCCGAAATCGCCAACGTGTTTGCCCGCACCGGTACGGCGGAAATCGCCTCCGACCCAATGCCGCCCAGTATTTCGGATGGCTACATCATGCTCAAGCCGGAAAGCCAATGGCCCAAGCCCAAGCGCAGCCGCAGCGAGCTTCTGGCGGCGATCCGCAGCACGCTGGAGCGGTTGCCCGGGAATAGTTATGAATTCAGCCAGCCCATCCAGCTGCGCGTGAACGAGCTCATATCCGGTGTGCGCGGCGACGTCGCAGTGAAAGTGTTCGGCGACGACCTTGAGGTGCTGAATGCAAAGGCTGCCGCCATCGGCGAGATCCTGGAAAAAATCCCCGGCGCCAGCGGCGTCAAGGTGGAGCAGACGACCGGCCTGCCAATGCTGCAGGTCCAGGTCGACCGCGAACGCGCCGCGCGCCTTGGGCTGAATATCGCCGAGGTGCAGGAGCTGATCGCCACCGCCACCGCTGGCCGCGAAGCCGGCGCGATGTTCGAAGGCGACCGCCGTTTCGACATCGTGGTGCGCCTGCCGGAAGCATTGCGTTCGGACGTCGAACTGCTCAAGCGCCTGCCGGTGCCTTTGCCAAAACGCGATGGCGCGCGGCCAGCGTATGTCACCCTGGCCGAGATCGCCACTTTCAATACCGCGCCCGGCCCCAACCAGCTAAGCCGGGAGCAGGGCAAGCGCCGCGTGGTGGTGACGGTCAACCTGCAGGACCGCGATATCGGGTCCTTCGTCGGGGAGGCGCAGCAGGCGGTGCTGGACGGCGTGCAGCTGCCTGCCGGTTACTGGCTGGCCTGGGGCGGCCAGTTCGAGAACCTGCAGAATGCCGCGCAGCGCCTGAAGCTGGTGGTGCCGGCATCGCTGGCCCTGGTGTTTGCTTTGCTGTTCCTGATGTTCAACAACGCCCGCGATGGGGCGCTGGTGTTCACCGGCATTCCGTTTGCGCTGACAGGGGGCATCTTCGCATTGTGGATGCGGGGCATTCCGCTGTCGATTTCGGCTGCCGTCGGCTTCATCGCCCTGTCCGGCGTCGCGGTGCTGAACGGCCTGGTGATGATCGCTTTCATCCGCGGCCTGCGCGAGCAGGGGCAGCCACTGGCGGCGGCGGTGCGCAACGGCGCCGTGATGCGGCTGCGCCCGGTATTAATGACGGCCCTGGTCGCATCGCTTGGCTTCGTGCCGATGGCCATCGCCAGCGGCACCGGCGCCGAAGTCCAGCGCCCGCTGGCGACGGTCGTCATCGGCGGCGTGCTGTCGTCCACTGCGCTTACCTTGCTTTTGCTGCCGATGTTGTATCGGCTTTCCTGCGAGCGGGCGAGCGCGCTGATCGCCCGCGCGCCAGCAGGCGCATGAAGTCGCGATCTATTAATTAATTCGCAAGTCTGCACGCGTCGCCTGGTAATTCCTGCGGGCGGCGCTTTTTTATTTATTGAAACTAAGCTATTGATTCCATTCGACTTGTGATTATTCATCTGTAGGTGGATAGATTTTAACTGGATTAATTCTATCCAATTGTCACCATTCCAGAGGCCTGAGGAAATATATCTAAATTTATATTTCCTCAAATTGCATTCATCGATATACTGCGCTGCAATAAAATAATGCTTGAAAGAAAAGAATGTTGACATGTAGAACTTTGTTGGCTGCGCCGGCGATGCTTGCCTTGGGCGCCGCTTTGCCGGCGCTCGCGCAAGTTAACCCTGCGCTGGCAGATCAAGAGCTTCAGCGGCAGGAGCAACGCGAACGCGAACGGGCGCGCCAGGATGAGGCCAAACCCGACGTGCGCCTGCAGAAGGAAGTCAATTCTACCAAAGCGGTTTTGCCACAAAATGAATCACCCTGCTTCCCCATTCGCCGGGTATTTCTTGATGGCGAACTGTCCGACGAGTTCCAGTGGGCGTTGACGGCTGCCGATGATGCGCTCGGACGTTGCCTTGGCGGCGCAGGCATCAATGTGCTGGTCGGCGAAGTGCAGAATGGACTCGTGGCCCGCGGCTACATTACTGCGCGCGTGCTGGCAGCGCCGCAGGATTTGCTCGGTGGTGAGTTGCACCTTCGCCTGGTGCCGGGCCGCATTCGCGCACTTCGTTTTCCCGAACAGCAGCCGGCATTCGGCAATGCGCTGCCATTGACGCCCGGCGACTTACTCAACTTGCGCGATATCGAGCAGGGCCTGGAAAACCTCAAGCGCGTGCCTGGCGCGGAGGCGGATTTTGAGATCCTTCCTGGAGACCAGCCCGGCGACAGCGACCTGCTGGTGAAATGGCGCGGCGGCCGCGCCTATCGCGCCAGCTTGTCGGTGGACGATAGCGGCAGCCGCTCCACCGGCACCTACCAGGGCGGGCTTACGCTGTCGGTCGACAATCCCTTCGGCCTACAGGACCTGTTCTATCTGACCTTGAATCGCAATGTGCCGGGCAACAGTCTTGACGGCGACTACGGCACCAGTGGTCATGCCTTGCATTATTCGGTGCCATACGAGTACTGGCTGCTTACGCTGCAGCTGAACGATTACCGCTATCGCCAGACGGTGGCCGGCGCCTTCCACGACTACATCTATCGGGGCACCAGCAATACCGCTGAATTGAAGCTGTCCCGCCTGGTGTACCGCGACGCCACGCGCAAAACCACGCTCTCCTTGCGCACCTACCAGCGCGGCAGCCGCAATTACATCGACGATATGGAGGTGGAAGTCCAACGCCGTCGCACGGCGGGATTCGTGGCCGGTATTGGGTACAAGGAATTCATCGGCCAGGCCACGGTGGACGGCAACCTTGCCTGGAAATTCGGCACCAGCGCCTATGGCAGCCTGCCTGCGCCTGAGGAGCAGTTTGGCGAAGGCACGGGGCGTCCGCGCATCGTCAATGCAGACGTCACGCTGAACTGGCCCCTGACGAACTTCGTCTTCTACCCGCGCGCGATCTGACCATCACCAGCGCGCAGGACACCGTGCACAATGCCAACCAGAGCGACAACAAGGCGGTTGGCAAGGTAGTTATCTCCGACACCGAACGCTTCGCCGGCTACCACAACGAAAAGCACCTGGACAACAGCAACCAGGTGACCCAGGTGGCCTCGAATGTCGGCAGCCTGAATGGCGATGTCGTGCTGACCGCAGGCCAGAAGTACACCCAGGCCTCCAGCAACGTCACGGCTGGTAATGACGTCAATATCACCGCCAAGTCGATCGACATCACAGCCCTGGATAACACCGGCAGCAACCGAACCGCCAACAGCGACCTGAAGATCGGCGCCTTCGCCCGCATCAGCTCACCGCTGATCGACCTGGTGAACAACGTCAATGCAGCCCGCAAGTCCGACGGACGTGTACAAGCGATGCAAGGCATTGCTGCGGCCGCCGACGGCTACCAGCTTGCCAAGTCGATGAGCAGCGGCATTCTGGTCAAAGGGGAAGCGGGCCTCGGCTTCGCCAGTAGCAACAACTCCAGCAATGGTAACGGCAGCACCGCCGAAGGCAGCTCCATCAACGCCAAAGGCAACGTCAACCTGACGTCCACCGACGGCGATATCCACGCCACGGGCGCCACGCTCAATACCGGCAAGACCATGAAGCTGGATTCGGCGCAGAACATCATGCTGGACGCCAGCCAAAGCACGGCACACAACGACGGTAAGAACCACAGTGCCGGTGCGGAAGTGGGCGTTGGCTTCCAGGTTGGCGCGCAGACCGGCGTGTACGTCTACGCCGCCGCCAACGTGGGCAATGGCCACAACAACAGCGACTCCACGATCAACAACAACACCCAGCTCAAAGCGGA
>NZ_WNKX01000038.1 GCF_009720745.1 Massilia eburnea
GCGGCGGCGCCTACACCATGGTGGGACTGCCTTCGCTGGCGCCACGCTACGCAGCTTATAGCGCGACCCTGCCGCTGTCCTTCGCTGTTGCCACGGCCGTGCCGGGCGCAGGCCAGTACAAGGTGGATGCTTCCGCCACCGGCTACACCGCCAAGTCGATCGCAGCGGTCGATGTCAGCGCCGGCGGCCAGCAGAACGTCAACTTCTCCCTGACGCCATAAACGCTGCGTGGTCTTCCCCCGGGAGTATTATCCCGGGGGCTTCGAATGCGAAATCCAGCTTAGCGTTGCGCTCTGCTATGGTGGAAGTAGAGGTACAAAAGACCGACTGGCGCGATGAAAATTGAAAGCGTCCAGCACATCAGCATGGTCACGAGCTTTACGCTAAGCATCAAGACTGCACTGCCAAAAAAAACGTTCTCGCCCACGATGAAGGAAACGATGCTCTCGTAGACGAAGCGTGAGTAGGGGTAGAGAAGACAGCTGGCGGTGAGGTAGAGCCAGGTCGCCATGGGCACTGTCCGGGGACTTCTGGTCACCGCGAAGACAATCAATGCCAGGATCAACAAGCCGAAGAACATTTGGCGAAAGTAGTATTGCGGAGCCAGGCCGGCAAACGTCTTTTGAAAGATGGGGGGCATGCGAAGACCTCCTTCTGCCGCAGCGTGGTTGATTAATTGGTCACCACTGCAGTGTGCGGCAACCCGCCGTCCTCAGGCAAGCTCGTGAGCAGGTCTTTCAAGCCTTCGTTTGATGGAAATCAAACCGGATAAAGGGGAGATTGCGAGCGAGCTTATTTGTGGGCTTGCCACTGCTCGTATTTCTTATCCAGCCTGCTGAACGTGCCATCCTTGCGCATGCTGTCGAGGGCGGCATTCATGCGCTCGACCATGGCGTCCGGCACCGATGGATTGCAGGCCAGATAGACTTTGACGTGGTGGAAAGTCAGCACCGGCACGATCTGGCCGACGTCGAAATTGAGCGCAAGCGCGCTGCGGTCATTATTGCGCATGCCGACCGCCCACAAGTCGATGCGGTCGAGCAGCAGCTTTTTCGGATTGGCGGCATTGTCGGAAGCGCCATCGACGTCAAAGCCGCGCGCGCGCAGGAATTCATCGCGTGCATCGCCGTTATAGGTGCCGATGCGCAGCGTGCGCGCATCATCCAGGGTATGCACATTGTATTTGCGGTTGGCGCGTCCCATCAGCACCCATTCCGCTTCATCTGTCGGGCCGACCCATTTGAACTGCAGTTCACGCTCCGGCGTGCGCGAGGTGGAATAGACGCAGGTATAGGGATCGCGCTGCGCCATGGTGAAGGCGCGCTTCCAGGGCAGCACGTCGATGCTGTAGGCATAGCCGGCGCGCGCCAGCATTTCGCGGATCTTCTCGCCCTCGCGTCCCACTACCTGGCCGTCGACCTTCATGCTGGCCGGCGGCGAATGCTCCGCAGTGATGACCAAGGGCGGAGCGGCCAGCGCCGGTGTGCCGGCGGCCAGCAACATTGCCAGATACATTACCCCTACTGCCATGCCTACCTCTTTGCTATCGTCGGTTACAGGATAGCAGGGAGGCGGGTCTGCGGACAATCAGTCTGTTTGGTCCGTGCGGCGCTGGAAAATGCGGAAGCGCTCGCTGCGGTCAGAGGCGCGCTGCCCTTCCCAGAGGAGGCGCCACTGGGATCCTGGCTGTTGCTTGCGGGCACGATCTTTGATGCTATCTTGCAACAGCATGACCTTGCAGGCACGATTCTCGACCCCGTTGAATGGAATCTTGCCAAAGAAAGCAAAGGACGCGCGCTGGGCCGGCGTGACATTGCTTTGCACGCAATCTGTACCGGCTGGCAAGGCCGCCGCAGCCTGGCGGGCCACCGTGGCGTAGCTCTTGCTGTAGTTCACATTCGGCAGGAACAGGGTCATCAGGAGGATCCAGATCAGGATCAGGCCGCCAGACGACAGCACCACGGCACGCCACAGCACGGCCGGGCGGCGCGACAGGCGCCAGTGCACCAGCACGAACCAGCCGGCGGTCGCGCACAGGCCCACCAGCAGCGATAGCCAGTTCATTTCCGGGGTGAAGCCGGGCAGCAGCTTCAGCACATTGTGCGCCGGCTTGGCCGGCCAGCCGGTCAGCTGGGCGTAATAGAAGATCCAGATCACGGCGGCGCACAGGGTCAGCACCATCACGCTGAACCAGTCGATGGCGTTGATGGCGCCGCGCTTCATGGTCAGCAGGCCGAAAGCGGCCATGATGGCCAGCGGCGGCAGCAGCATCAACAACTGGCCCTGTTCCGGCGCCGGGTTCAGCAGTACGAGCAGGGTGGCAACCGTCACGAAGGTGGTCGGCACCACGATATGCAGCAGGTTGCTCTGGCGGCGCCAGGCATACACGGCCCAGGCGGCAAACGGCCAGGCCGGCCAGAAGAACCAGACGCCGACGCGGAAGAAGGCGCGCACGCCTTCCAGGCTGCCCAGGCCGATCTGCGATTCGTTCCAGGCCATCCAGGCCGCCAGCGGCACCTGGCCGTAAGGACGAGCCAGCAGGACCGGCACCGCCCACAGGGCCGTCACGCCTGCCGCCAGCGCCACGGCAAAGGCCATGTCGCGCAGCGAACGGCCGGCCGGCAGGGCCAGGAAGCGGGTGCAGGCGAACAGGGCCACCACCAGCGCCACCGGCACGACCCAGCCGCGCGCCAGGGTCAGCAGGCCAAGGGACAGGCCGGCGAGGGCGGCGTTGCGCAGCGACGGCAGTTCCATATAGCGTACGCTGCGGTAGAGCGAGAATGCCAGCAGGGAAGTTTGAAGCGGTTCGGCGGTGGTCTCATGGCTGTGCACCAGCAGGCCCAGGCAGCCAAGGTAGATCAGTACGGCGGCATCGGCCAGGGTACGGCCGAAATCGTCCGGTTCCGGCTGGCCGCCGAAGGCCAGGCGCAACGGCTGCGCTTCCGGACGGCGGCCCAGGTTGAAGGTGGCGTACCACAGCGACATCGAGCCCAGCAGGAATATGCCCAGGGTGGCGACGCGCGCGCCCATCACGTCGCCCAGCGCCCAGCCGGTCAGCTTGATGCCCAGCGCGCCGAGCCAGAAGGCCAGCGGACCCTCGTCGGTCATCGACATGCCGGCCACATTCGGCCACAGCCAGTCCTGCCAGCTGCCGTGGGCCATGGTCCACATCACGCCGAAGCTGGCGGCGTCATCGTTCTTCCACGGTTCACGCCCGATCAGGCCCGGCAGGATGTACAGCAAGCCCAGGGCGAAAAACGCCCAGCGGGGCAGGGTGCGGGTGGCGGCGGCGGGAAGACGGACTGGCTTCATCGGTCAGGGCTTATTCTTTGGAAAGCTGGAGTATGACGGGTAAAAAGAAAAAAGGCAGCCGCGGCTGCCTTTTTTTCGCTGCGACGGGGATTAGCCGTTTGCAACTGCGGTCTTGGAACCGACTTTGCCGAACTTCTGGCGGAATTTTTCCACGCGACCGGCGGTGTCGACGATCTTGTGCTGGCCGGTGAAGAATGGGTGCGATTCGGAGGAAACCTCGATCTTCACCAGTGGGTACTCTTTACCTTCGTGGGTCGCGGTGTCGCGGGTCTGGATGGTCGAGCGGGTGATGAACTTGAAGTCGCAGGACACGTCGTGGAACAGGACTTCGCGGTAATCTGGATGGGTATCAGCTTTCATGCTTTTCTCTCAATATTGGTAGCCAAACAGCACTTCGTCGGTCCTTACTGCCTCTCGACCCGATTGCTGATCACTTGCCAGGGTTTAAATGAACTCGCGATTATAACGTAAAAAGGGGACGTAACACATTATTCGCGTCGCGAATAATGTGTTACGTCCCCTTTTTCAGGCGGAATTAACCGCCGCGGCGCATCATCTCGAAGAACTCGCCATTGTTCTTCGTTGCGCGCATCTTGTCGAGGATGAACTCCATCGCCTCGATCTCGTCCATCGAGTACAGCAGCTTGCGCAGGATCCAGATCTTCTGCAGCTGGTCGGCCTTGATCAGCAGTTCCTCGCGGCGGGTGCCCGACTTGTTCAGGTTGATCGCAGGGTAGACACGCTTCTCGGCCAGGCGGCGCTCCAGGTGCACCTCCATATTGCCGGTACCCTTGAACTCTTCGTAAATCACATCGTCCATGCGCGATCCGGTTTCGATCAGCGCGGTAGCGACGATGGTCAGCGAGCCGCCTTCTTCCACATTACGGGCCGCACCGAAGAAACGCTTCGGACGCTGCAGCGCGTTGGCGTCCACACCACCGGTCAGCACCTTGCCCGAAGCCGGGATCACGGTGTTGTAGGCGCGCGCCAGGCGGGTGATCGAGTCCAGCAGGATCACCACGTCCTTCTTCATTTCGACCAGGCGCTTGGCTTTTTCCAGCACCATCTCGGCAACCTGTACGTGGCGGGTGGCCGGTTCGTCGAAGGTCGAGGCCACGACTTCGCCGCGCACGGAGCGCTGCATCTCGGTCACCTCCTCTGGACGTTCGTCGATCAGCAGCACGATCAGGGTCACGTCCGGGTGGTTGGTGGTGATGGCGTGCGCGATATGCTGCAGCATCACGGACTTACCGGACTTCGGCGACGCCACCAAGAGGCCACGCTGGCCTTTGCCGATCGGCGCCACCAGGTCGATGATACGGCCGGTGATGTTCTCGGTGCCGGTCATGTCGCGCTCGAGGCGCAGCGGCACGTTCGGGTGCAGCGGTGTCAGGTTCTCAAACAGGATGCGGTGCTTGGACGCCTCCGGCGATTCGCCGTTGACCTTGTCCACCTTCACCAGGGCGAAATAGCGCTCGCCATCCTTCGGGGTACGCACCTCGCCCTCGATCGAATCGCCGGTGTGCAGGTTGAAGCGGCGGATCTGGGACGGGGAAATATAAATATCGTCGGTCGACGCCATATAGGAGGCGTCTGGCGAGCGCAGGAAGCCAAAGCCGTCAGGCAGGACTTCCAGGGCGCCGTCGCCGAAAATCTGTTCGCCGGCCTTGGCGCGTTTTTTCAGGATCGCGAACATCAGTTCCTGCTTGCGCAGGCGGGCCGCATTATCGATATCGAGGCTGATTGCCATTTCCAGCAAAGCTGAAACGTGCATAGCCTTAAGTTCAGAAAGGTGCATAGCTGTTTGAGTGTCCCGTGACGGGAAAGTAAGGGTAGGGGAGGGAACTACGTGGGTCTAATTAATTAAGGGGAAAGGTTTTTGGGCACTTTCCCCGCCATTCAGGCGGGCTGCGGGCGCAGCACCGCCTATCTTACATCAAATATTGCTGTCGATGAAAGAGGTCAGTTGACCTTTTGCCATTGCGCCGACTTTTTGTGCGGCTGGCACGCCATTCTTGAACAGGATCAGGGTCGGAATGCCGCGGATGCCGAACTTGCCCGGCACGGCCTGGTTGCTGTCCACGTCCAGCTTGGCGATGGTCAGCTTGCCGTCGTATTCCTTGGCCACTTCTTCCAGGATCGGGGCGATGCTCTTGCAAGGGCCGCACCACTCGGCCCAGAAGTCCACCAGCACAGGGCGGTCGGACTTCAGCACGTCGGTGTCGAAGGATGCGTCGGTAATATGTTTGATCAGGTCGCTCATTTTTGTTCCTTGTGTAGTGGTCGCCCGGGAAAACCCCTTGCTGTTATCGCCCATCTGGCGACGAACTGCGCTAATTCAATACTGGGAAGTCAACAGGGAATCAGGGCGGGAATGGCCCAAATAATAACCGATTTTTCCAGCGTGTGTACGTGGCGAAAAAGGGGACGAAAAGGGGAACGCGAAAAAGGGGACGTACCCCTTTAAGGGGATAACGCCCCCTTTAAAGGGGTACGTCCCCTTTTTTGTCCCCTTTTTCGCCACGGCGGGCGGCGGCTTGGGTCAGCAGTTCGGACAGGGCGGCGGGGGTGGCGGGCTTGGCCAGGGTGCCCAGCAGGGCCAGGCCGTGGGCGCGGGCCAGGGTGTCGGCGGCCTGGCGGATGCCGGCGTCCATGCCGGAGAGCAGGGCCACGGCGCCGCCGAAGCGGCTGTTGGCGGCCTCGCGCAGGAATTCGATGCCGTCCATTTCAGGCATCGACAGGTCGCAAACCAGCAGGTCGGGCCGGTATTGCGGCAGCGCGAGCAGGGCTTGGCGGGCATCGCTTTCGCTGCGTACATTGAGCTGGCCCAGGTCTTCCAGCATGTCGGAGAGCATGCTCAGCATGAAGGGGTCGTCGTCGACCAGCAGGATGCGCAAGGGCGTGCTGGGAGTGGCAGGAGTCTCAGTCATCGTCGGCAAAGGTGGTGTTGGTCATGATGTGCTCGCTTATCGCGCTAAGGAGCGGCCATAGCCGGTCGAGCAGGCTGCGCGCGTTGGCGGCGCCGGCCTGCGGATCCAATTGTTCCAGCTGCAGGCACAGTTCGGCCATGCCGAGGGCGCCCACGGCGCGTGCGCTGCTCTTGATGCGGTGGCCCAGCTCGCGCACTTTCTGCAGCTCGCCGGCGCCCAGCGCCGCTTCCATTTCGTTGAAGCCCGCTTCCGTCGTCTGCAGGAATTTGAAGGCGAATTTGCGGATCTTGTGCGGGTGGTAGCCCAAAAGCTGGGCCAGCACCGACAGGTCGATGATGGCCGGGTCGCCGGCCAAGGTCGGGCGGAAGGCGGCGCGGCCGCTCGGACGGGGCGCAGCGGCGGCGGCATCGTTGGCGGCGCCGGCTTCGCGCTCGGGCAGCCAGCTGGCGATCTTCTGGTACATCAGGGCGGGCTGGATCGGCTTGGCGATGAAGTCGTCCATGCCGGCCTGCAGGCAGCGTTCGCGGTCGTCCTTGGTCGCGGTGGCGGTCATGGCCAGCACGCGGGTGGCGGCCAGGGCCGGGTCGGCGCGGATGCGGCGCGTCGCTTCCAGGCCGTCCATCAGGGGCATCTGCACGTCCATCAGCACGCAGTCGAAATCGGCCTGGTGCAGCAGGTCGAGCGCTTCGGCGCCGTTATTGGCCAGGCATACCGAGGAGCCGGCTTCTTCCAGCATTTCCAGCGCGATCTGCTGGTTGAAGGTGTTGTCCTCGACTAACAAGATGCGGGCGTCCTTCAGCGCCGACATGGCGGCCGTGCTGCGCGCGCTGTCGAGCAGGGCTGCGGCGGCGGCGTTGACTTCGTTGATCACGTCCGGCAGGCCGCGCGGCGATACGCCCAGGCGCGCCGTGAACCAGAAGGTGCTGCCTTCGCCCGGCTTGCTGTGCACGCCGACTTCGCCGCCCATCAGCTGGGCCAGCTGTTTGCAGATGGCCAGGCCGAGGCCGGTGCCGCCGTATTCGCGCGTGATGGTGGTGTCGGCTTGCTGGAAGGCCTGGAACAATTTGCCCTGCTCCGCTTCCGACAAGCCGATGCCGTGGTCGCGCACTTCAAAGCGCAAGAGGCAGGCGATGTCGTCGGCCAGCAGCTGGCGCACGCTCACTTCGATGCTGCCCTGCTCGGAAAACTTGATCGCGTTGTTGACGTAGTTGATCAGGACCTGGCCCAGGCGCAGCGGGTCGCCGCGCAAGACCGGCGGCAGCGCCGGGTCGATCTCGAACGACAGGCGCAGGCCGCGGCTGGCCGCTTTCGGCGCCACCACCGTGGTCAGGGTCTGGATCACGTGGTCGAGCGAGAAGTCGACGTCTTCGATCTCCAGCTTGCCCGCTTCGATCTTGGAGATGTCGAGGATGTCGTCGATGATGCGCAGCAGGTGTTCGCCGGCGAAGCGGATCTTTTCCAGGTAGTCGCGCTGGCGCGGTTCCAGTTCCGTCTTCAGCGCCAGGTAGGCCATGCCGATCACGCCATTCATCGGGGTGCGGATCTCGTGGCTCATCTTGGCCAGGAACTGGCCTTTGGCGGCGCTGGCTTCCTCCGCCAGCTGGCGCGCTTCTTCCAGCTGGGCGGTGCGCTGCGCCACGCGTTCTTCCAGGTGCTCATTCAGCTCGCGCAGGGCGCGTTCGTTGGCCTTGCTGTCGGAGATATCGATCGCCATGCAGATCAGGTAGGCCGGCGCGCCTTGCGCGTCATACACCGGCTTCTTGAAGGTGCGCAGCTGGCGCTGGGTGTTCAGGGCCGGGTTCCAGATGGTTTCTTCGTAATCGATCAGGGCGTGTCCGGCGAAGGCCTCCAGGTCCTTGGCGCGGAAGGCAGCCGCCTCCTCCGGCGCGTGGAAGGCGGTGTAGTCGCCATTGTTCAATTCATCGAAGCTGTAGCCGAACTGCTGCTCGCAGGCCCGGTTCATCAGCAGCATGCGGCTGTCCTTGTCCTTGATGAACAGGCCGATCGGCATCATCTGGATGATTTCCTGCAGGCGCTGCTCGCCCTGGCGCAGGGCGTCTTCGCTGCGCTTGCGGTAGGTGATGTCGGTCAGGCTGGCCACCAGCATGCTGCCCGGGCCGCTCTCCTCGCGCAGCGGTTCGACGTTGACCGACAGCCAGCACGTGTCGCCGCCGGCACCGGCCACCCCCATCACCACGTCGCGCACGGGCTGGCCGGAAGCCAGCGCCTGCGCCACCGGATGCTCGGGCGCGCTGTAGCGGCGGCCGTCTTCGTGCACACCGTCCCACTGGCCGGCGCCGCGCGCGGCCGCGCGCCCCAGCATGCGCCCGGCGGCGGCATTGCATTCGACGATATTGCCGGCCGCGTCGAACACCACCAGGCCGTTGGTGACGGCATTGAACACCGAGGCCAGGCGCTGGTTGGAATGGCGCAGCGCTACTTCGGCCAGGCGGCGGTCGGTGATGTCGGTGACCATGGTCAGGGTGCCGGCATAGCTGCCGTTGTCGGCGTTGACGGTGCTGGTGGCGAGCAAGGCCCAGAGCGAGGAGCCATCCTGGCGGTAGAAGCGGCCTTCGGCCGGTTCGCTGGCCGCTGCCGCGCCGGGCTGGCGGCGCAGGCGCATGGCCTCGCAGTCGGGGTCCATGAAGTCGGCCATGGGGCGGCCCATCATGTGCTCGACCTGGTAGCCCAGCATGTGGGCCATGGTGGGGTTGACGAAGCTGGTCTGCTCGTTGGCGTCGCACATCCAGATGCCTTCGGCCGCCGTCTGCACGATCAGGCGGTAGCGTTCGGACGATGCCTGCAGTGCTTCTTCCGCGCGCTGGCGCTGGGTCATGTCGCGCAGCGAGACCAGCACCATGGCCTGCCCGCCCAGCTGCAGCGGCGCCAGCTGCACCATGGCGGGGAAATATTCGCCGTCGCTGCGGCGGGCGGTCAGCACGCGGCCCGGCATTTTCGGGCGCGCGAACAGCTCGCGCGGACGGCCCGGGGTGTCGCGCATGGCGTCCGGGACCAGCTGCTCCATCGAGGCGCCGGCCAGCTTGCCCGTTTCGGCGGCGAACACGCTTTCGGCGGCGGCATTGGCCTGGCGCACCCGCCCGCCGCGCTCGGCCAGCAGCAGGGCGCCGGGCAGGGCGTCCAGCATGGCGGCCATGCGCGCCAGTTCGGCCGCGCTGCGGTCGGAAATATCGCCCAGGGTGCCGGACATGCGCAGCGGCCGCCCGGCGCCGTCGCGTGCCAGCACCATGCCGCGCCCGAGCACCCAGCGCCAGTTGCCGTCGCGGCAAGCCATGCGGAATTCCATGGTGAAGGGTGTGCGGCCAACGGCCGGGTCGTCCAGCGCCCCGATCTCGCTGGCGATGCGGGAGCGGTCGTCCGGATGCACCAGTTCCAGCCACTGTTCCAGGGTGGCCGGATGCAGCTCGCCCGGCGCGTAGCCGAGGATTTCGCAGTAGCGCGCCGACAGGTGCAGGGCGGGCTCCTGCGGCTGCCAGTCCCAGGATCCTTCACCGGCGCCTTCCAGCGCAAAGCTGGCCAGGCGTTCGGCGTCGCCCACCCGCAGCTCGGCCCCGCGCAGGGCGCGCGAAACGCGCAGCAAGCGCCACAGGGCGGCTCCGGCCAAGAGGGCCAGCGCCACACCCAGGGCCAGGTGCCAGGTCGGGGTGGCGGCAGTGTCGTGGTAGAGGAAGCCGTCCACCTTGTAACCCTTGGGCAGCATGCCGCCGGCGGCGTACTGGTCGGCGATGGCTTGCCAGCGCAGCGGGTTGCTGTAACCGAGTTCGATCAAATGCTGTTCCAGGAGCGGCAGCACTTGCTGCGCTTCCCACAGCAGCGCTTCGCGCGAGCGGCGCTCGGGATAGCGCGCGCGCAGCAGGTCGACGATTTCCTGCGGGTGCGCCAGCGCATAGCGCCAGCCGCGCAGGGTGGCGGCGCGCATGGCGGCTGCGCGCGCCGGGTGGTCGCGCAGCTCGGCCTCGGTGGTGTACAGCACGTCGCCGTAGAAATCGATGCCGGCGCTGCGCGGCAGCAGCAATTCATAGCGCAGATTGGCGCGCTGCAGTTCGTAAGGGGCGCCGCTGCTGTACACGGACATCGCATCGAGGCGACCGGCCACCAGGTCGTCCAGGCTGGTGCGCGGCAAGAAGGTGAGCTTGGACAGCGGCACGTGTGCGCGCATCAGCATCAGGCGCAGTTCCGCTTCGTCCGGCGCCAGCGCCACGCGCGCACCGGGCCAGGGCGGGCGTGCGCCGTCGGCATCGAGGCGCACTGCGAGGGCGGTCGAGGAATGCTGGAACAGCGAAGCGAGCACCACCACCGGCGCCCCTTGCGCGCGGCGCAGCAGCAGGGAATTGCTGCCGATGCCGTACTGGGCCTGGCCATCGAGTACGGCTTGCAGCGTGTCGGCGCCCGGCGTGGCTTCGCGCAGCGTCACGTCCAGGCCGGCTTCGCGGTAATAGCCTTGCGCCTGGGCTGCGTAAAAGCCGGCAAACTGGAACTGGTGCTGCCATTTGAGTTGGACCGTGACGGCGTCGGCGGCGCTGGCGAAAGGGACGGCGCCGAACGATGCGGCTAAAAACGCGGCCGCCAGGGCCAGGGTGCGCAGGCGTGGCCGGACGCGCACCAGCAGGCCCGCAGGCGCGCAGGCGGCGCGGGCAAAGACAGGCGGGGCGGCATTCAGGCTCGGTGGCGTCAAGGCTTCCCTTTCTGGCCAGCAGCCGCTGGCGTGCAGTCAACTATAGCATTGCTCAAGCCGGGACGCTGCCGCCAAATTGGTAGCGATGTCCAGGGTGCCACATGGTGGCCAGCGAGGCGACCCGCCCGGCCGATTGTGTCTGGCGCTTGAGCACCAGGCAGGGCTGGCGCGCATCCATGGCCAGCATTTCGGCGATCTCGCGCGGCGGCACCTGGGCCTCGATACTGTAGCTGGCAGCCTGCAAGGGGGCTGCACGCACCAGGTATTCATTCGGCGTGACCTGGCTGAAGTCCTGCACCATGTAGTCGGGGGCGCACAGCGGGTTGACCCAGCGGTCCTCCACCTGGATCGGCACCCCGTTTTCATAATGCACGATGACGGAATGGTAAAGCTCGTGGCCGGCTGGCAAGTCGAAAGCCTTGCCCAGCAGGTCGTTGGCTTTGGCGCGCTCGAGCAACTGCAGGGTGCTGCGGTGGGCGTGGCCGCGGGCTCGCACCTCGTCGGCGATGCTTTTGATTTCCAGCAGGGTGGCCTGGTATTTTTGCGGCGCGACATAAGTGCCGGCGCCCTGGCGCCGTGTCAGCACCCCTTCGGCGGTCAGCTCGCGCACGGCGCGGTTGACGGTCATGCGCGAGACCCCGAATTGCTTGACCAGGGCTTGCTCGGAAGGGATGACATCGCCTTCTTTCCAGGCGCCGGCGCCAATTTGCGCCAGCAGGAAGTCTTTGATGCGTTGAAAGATGGGCGTGTCGTGTTGTAGTTGTTCTTCCAAACCATTCTCCGGGTAAGTGCGGCGATTGTAGCATCCGGGAATTCAATAGCAAGCGGCGGAGTGCCCACTCCCGGCAGGCTGGCTAGCATGGTGGCATACTAGCGAATGGAGCCTGGAATGAAGCCGAAGAATCCTTACCTGACCGACAACGAGCGCTGGGCCGCCGTGCAGGCGCGTGACAGCGCGGCCGATGGCCTGTTCTACTATTCCGTGCGCAGTACCGGCGTGTTTTGCCGTCCATCCTGCGGCGCGCGCCCGGCCTTGCGCGAGAACGTGGCCTTCCACGCCAGCATCGCCGACGCCGAGGCGGCCGGCTTCCGCGCCTGCAAGCGCTGCAAGCCGGACCAGCCGCCGCTGGCTGAGCGCCATGCGGCCATGGTGGCGCACGTGTGCCGCCTGATCGATGCTGCCGAAACGACCCCCGACCTGGATGCCCTGGCCGCGGCTGGCGGCATGAGCCGCTTCCATTTCCACCGTGTGTTCAAGGCCCAGACCGGGCTGACACCCAAGGCCTACGCTGCGGCGGCGCGCGCGCGGCGCATGCAGCAGGGGCTGGCCGAGGAGGCTTCCGTCACGGATGCGATCTACGCGGCCGGCTTCAATTCCAGCGGGCGCTTTTACGCCACCACGCCGGGCGCGCTGGGCATGACGCCGTCGGCCTGGCGAGCGGGCGGACGCGGTGCGGTGATCCGCTTCGCCATTGCCCAGTGCTCGCTGGGTGCGATCCTGGTGGCCAGCACCGAGCGCGGGATTTGCTGCATCTTGCTGGGCGACGATCCGCAAGCGCTGGCGCACGATTTGCAGGACCGCTTCCCGCAGGCCGAACTGCGCGGGGCGGAGGGGGAATACGAGCAAGTGGTGGCGCGTGTGATTGCCTTCGTGGAGGCGCCGCAGATCGGGCTGGATTTGCCGCTCGACGTGCGCGGGACGGCCTTCCAGCAGCGCGTCTGGCAAGCCTTGCGCGAGATTCCGGCCGGCGAGACGGTCAGCTATGCCGAACTGGCGGAGCGGGTCGGGGCGCCCAACGGCGCGCGCGCGGTGGCTGGTGCTTGCGCGGCCAATGCGATCGCGGTGGCGATTCCTTGCCATCGCGTGGTGCGCAACGACGGCTCGATCTCCGGTTACCGCTGGGGCGTTGAGCGCAAGGCGGCTTTGCTTGAGCGTGAAGCCTCTGTGGTGGACGAGGCGGCCGCATGACGGGTGATTTGTTCGCGCCGCAGCCTGCGGCGGTGAGCTCGCCGCGCCTGGCGGCCTTCGATTGGCGGCGTATCGCGGCGGATCTCGATGAATATGGCTGTGCGCTGGTGCGCGGTGTGCTGTCGCCGGAGGAATGTACGCAGCTGGCGGCAGGATATTCGCGGCTGGAGCAGTTTCGCAGCCGGGTCATCATGCAGCGCTACGGCTTTGGCAAGGGGGAGTACCAGTACTTCCGCTATCCCTTGCCGGACCTGGTGGCGGAACTGCGCAGTGCGCTGTACCCACACCTGGCGCCCATCGCCAACCGTTGGTATGCGGCGATGGGGCTGGAGCCGCGCTTTCCCGCTTTGCATGAAGATTTCATCGCGCGCTGCCACGCTGCGGGCCAGACCCGGCCAACGCCGCTCTTGCTGCAGTATGGCGTTGGGGATTTCAATTGCCTTCACCAGGACTTGTACGGCGAGCATGTGTTCCCGCTGCAGGCGGCTTTCCTGCTGTCGCAGCCGGGACAGGATTTCGAGGGCGGCGAGTTCGTGCTGACCGAGCAGCGCCCGCGCATGCAATCGCGCGTGGAGGTGGTGCCCTTGCGGCAGGGCGATTGCGTGATTTTCCCGGTCTTCCATCGCCCGGTTCCGGGCACGCGCGGCACTTACCGCGTGAATATGCGGCACGGCGTCAGCCGCCTGCGCGGCGGCCATCGGCATACCCTGGGCATCATTTTCCACGATGCCGATTGATTTCGTCGGTGACGAATTGCAGCAATGCCTGCGTCTTCGGTGGTAGCAGGCGGCGTGAAGGGTAGAGGGCGTACAAGGGAAAACGTTCGTCGGCCCATTCCGGAAAAAGTTCGACCAGCTTGCCGTCGGCCAGCCAGCGCTCCGCACCCAGTTCAATGATTTGCGCGATGCCCGCGCCGCCGAGGCAAGTGCTGTGCAGGGTCGCCGCATCGTTCACCATCAATTGCCCGCTGGTGGCAACCGTCAGCTTCTTGCGGCCACGGTGGAACTCCCAAGGAAACGGCAAGCCGTCATGGGGATTGCGGAACTGGATGCACTGGTGCCGCGCCAGCTCCTGCGGCGCCGCCGGCCTGCCTTGGCGCCGCAAGTAGGCCGGTGCGGCCACAGTCAAGATGCGCGTTTCCATCAGTTTGCGCGCTACCATCGAAGAGGAGCGCGGCTGGCCGAAACGCAGTGACAAGTCGCAGCCGTCGGCCGCCAGGTCGCCCGGCTGTTCGCGCCGTAATAGCTCTACCTGCAGCGCCGGGTGCGCCGCGAGGAAGCGCGCCAGCCCTGAGCCCAGCACCAGCGCCGCGAACAAAGGATCGGCGTCGACCCGCAGGCGCCCGCGCACGGTACCGGCGCCGGAAGCCGCATCCGCCGTCGCCTGCTGCAAGCCTTCCAGCAAGGGCGCCACCTGGCGCTGGAAGCGCAAGCCTTCCTCGCTGAGCGCAAGGCTGCGCGTAGTGCGCTCGAACAGCCGCACGCCGAGCCGTGCCTCCAACCGGCTGACGGCGCGGCTGACTGCGGACGGCGAGATATCGAGCAAGTCCGCGGCCCGTGCGAAGCTCCCTGCATCCACCACCGCCATCAGTACGCGCAGGCCGCTGAACGTCGTTTCATCAAGAATTTCCATTGGTGCATACAAGTCATGAATGTCATGACATACATGCTATCGCGGAATGTTGTGCAGCGCATGAAAATAGTCCCGGTGGCGGCATGGTGCCGCCTGCGCAAAGGAAAACCTCGATGATGAAACTCAAACTGCTGGCTGCCGCAATGCTGGCCTGCTCGCTGGCGGCAGCCGCCAGCCCTGAACCTGACATCCATTGGCCGGACGGCTTTGCGCCGCAGCAGGCCGACCTGTTCGACCACAGCGAACTGGCAATCGCCGCGCCCTGCACCGCAGTCTGGCAAAGCCTGGTCGATGCCCCGCACTGGCCGGCCTGGTATCCGAATTCGGAAAACGTCAGGCTGAGCCAAGGCAGTGAACTGGCGGCCGGGCGCGGCTTCCGGTGGCGCACCTTCGCCCTGGAAGTACCAAGCCATGTGCATGAATTCGAGCCGCAGCAGCGCCTCGGGTGGTTCGGGCATGCGAAGGAGCTGGACGCCTACCATACCTGGCTACTGCAGCCGCAAGGGCAGGGTTGCCTGGTGGTGACTGAAGAAGTGGTGCGTGGTCCTGCGGCCGTGGCGCTGCGCCGCGAGCAGCCGCAAGCCATGCACCAGGGCCATGCCTTGTGGCTGGAGCGGCTGGCCCAGGAAGCGGTCCGGCGCAGCCAGCCCTGAGGCGAACGCTTAACCGCCGCTTGCCTCGCGCACGCGCAGCTTGGCCTTGAACTCTTCGAGTTCTTTGGAGCCGATGAAGAAGTCCTGCTCAAGCGGGCCTTCAATCATGTAGTCGTCGACCTGCTTGCCGCCGTGAGTGACCAGGGCGCGCAATTGGACCTGGCCTTCGTGCGGGGTGACGACCAGGCGGGTGCGCCATTCCTCGGCGCCTTTGCCCATCGCGATCTCGGCTGGCGCGCCGGCCTTCACTAGAACGGTCGGGTTCTGGCCCTGCATACTGAGCGTCACCAGATAGTGCTTGTCAGTCGTGGCAGCAGGTTGCGCCGCCCAGCTGGCCAGGCTGCAGGCGGCCAACAGCATACCTGCCGCAAAACGGCCGGCCAGACGCTGTGCCGGTGTGACGGTCGACTTCAAATTCACGATTCTCTCCTTCAGTGGATGGGCGGCCTGCCATTGGCAAGCCAGGGGAATGCCTTGCGCCGACAGCTGCGTCTTGAGCAGGGCGCGGGCATAGGTGGCGGCCTGCCCGTGGCGGCGCAGCACCGTCGCGTCGCAGGCCAGTTCCTGGTCCAGGCGGAAGCGGACTGCGGCAACATGGATCAAGGGATTGCACCAGGCCAGGCATTGCAGCAGCGCGCAGGCGGCGTTGGCCCACAGGTCGCCGCGTTTGGCATGGATGCGTTCATGCGCCAGCACCAGGCGCCGCTCGTCCCGGCCATAGCGGCGGCGGAAGTCGGCCGGAAGCACCAGCCATGGCCGCCATATACCCAGCAGCACCGGACCGCTGTTGGCCGCGCCGCTGCGCATGACGCGCGCGCTGCCGGACGGGGTGGAACGCCGCAGGCGGTGCAGGTAGCACCACTGCTGCCAGGCCAGCCAGGCGGCCGTGGCGGCGGCGCCGGCCAGCCAGGCCGCACCCAGCCAGGATTGCCAGGGACGCGCGGCGGCAACAGCGCTGGCGCCGGCCGTCTGCAGCAGGGTTGGCGCCGCCGGCAAGGTGAGCTCCAGTGGCAGCGGTCCGGCGCCATGCGGCAGCAGCGCGCCGATCATGCTGGCCGGGACGACGGCCCAGGCAGCGTAGGCGGCGCCGGCGCCGCACCACTGGCGCAGCGGGCGGCGCACCAGCAGCAGCAGGGCGCTGGCTAACAGGCTGGCCAGCAGGACGCGCAGCAGCGGCTCACTTGCCATCGTCGAGCTCCTCGATCAGGCGCTTCAAGTCGGCGATATCGGCCTTGCTCAGCTTGCGGTGGCGGCTGAAGTGGGCCACCAGCGGCGCCACGCGGCCGTCGAACATGCGGTCAAGGAAGCCCTTGCTTTCGCTGGCCAGCCATTGTTCGCGCTTGAGCAGGGGCGCATACAGGTAGCGCCGTCCGTCTTTCTCGGCGCTGATGGCGCCTTTGTTGAGCAAGCGGTTGAGCAGGGTCTTGACGGTGGCGTCCTGCCATTGCTGCGCCGCCAGCGCCGTGCATATCTCGTCGGCGCCCAGCGGATGCTGCTGCCACAGCACGTCCATGACGACGGCTTCGGCTTCGCTGATCTGGATGGTCATAATCATTTACGCGTGTAATCGGTGATGCATGGTTACATTTGTAATCGATCATGTCAAGGCTGTGCTCAGGGCAGTTCGCGCGAAGAGTGCGAGTCGATGGAATAGGGATGATGTTCGTCGAGGAAGCCCGGTTGCGCGCGCACGCGCTCGATCCACGCGCATACCTGCGCAAACTCGCGCAGCGGCAGGCCCGCCTCGTCGGCGCGGTGGGTGTAGGCGAACAGCGCGATATCGGCAATCGTGTATTGGTCGCCGCAGATGAAGGGCCGCTGCGCCAGCTCGCGCTCGAGGATTTGCAGTGCGCGCAGGCCGCCCGCGCGGCGCATTGCCACCAGCGCTGCCGGCCGGCGCGCCAGCTTGCCGGTCATGGTCCAGTGCCGCAGCGAGGCGATGTTCAGGATGCAGTCCTGCTCGAACGACATCCACTGCTGCACCTTGGCCGCCGCAAAGGCGTCATCAGGCAAGTACTGTGTGCCGCTGGCGAGGAAAGTGAGGATGGCATTCGATTCCGCCAGTACCCGTCCATCATCCAGCCGCAGCGCCGGCACCGCCCCGGTGGGATTGATCGCGAGGTATTCCGCCTGCTGTCCCTCGCCCTCGAAGATGCTGACCAACTCTGTTCGGTAGGGCAGGCCGAGGTGCGACAGCAGCAGCCGCACTTTATAGGCGTTTTGCGAAGGCAGGTAATCGAATAGCGTCAGCATGTTGGTTCTCCATTGTGCAAAGCATCATTGGACCAGTGTGTGAAGCGCGCTACACTCTGGATCTTGCTTTCAAATTCGAAAGGACCGACTCCATGCATTTCCGCCGCACCCTGCTCGCCGCCGCGCTGGCCGCCGCCACCGCCGCCAATGCCGGCACCATGATCGACAACGCCAACGGCTACACCCTCAACGGCAAAGGCCGGCTGGTGCAGTTCCAGGCGCTGGCTTTTGACGACAGCGGCAAGCTGCTGGCTGTCGGCAGTGCGAAGGAAGTCGCCGCCAAAGCCAAGGGCTTCAAGCGCATCGACGTGCAGGGCAAGACCGTGCTGCCTGGCCTGATCGACGCCCACGGCCACGTGTTCGGTCTCGGCGAGGTGGCCACCAGCGCCGATTTGTACAGCCCGCCCTCGCTGGCGGCAGCGCAAGCTTCGGTGGCCAGGTATGCACAGGCCAACCCGCAGCGCAAATGGGTGATCGGCAAAGGGTGGAACCAGGAAATCTGGAAGCTCGGCCGCTTCCCCAACGTCGCCGAACTTGACGCTGTCGTGAGCGACCGCCCGGCCGCCATGGAACGTATCGACGGCCATGCCATGTGGGTCAACACCAGGGCGCTGCAGGCGGCCGGCATCACGAAGGACACCAAGGATCCCGCCGGCGGCAAGATCGAGCGCGACGCCAACGGCGAGGCGACCGGCATCCTGGTCGACAATGCGATGGAGTTCGTCTACAAGGTACTGCCGAAGCCGACCGAGTCCGAAGCACGCGCCATGCTCGATGGGGCCTTGGGCATGCTCTCCAGCGTCGGCCTGACCAGCGTGCACGATGCCGGCATCGATGCCAATGCAGACCGCCTGTTCCGCGATTACGCCGACCACGGCAAACTCACCACCCGCGTCTATGCCATGATCGGCGACGTCGGTCCGGACTTCGAGCATCTATCGAAAAACGGCCCGCTGCAGTCGTACGCTGACGGCCACTACGCGCTGGCCGCCGTCAAGCTGTACTCCGACGGCGCGCTGGGCAGCCGCGGGGCCGCGCTGATCGAGCCATACAGCGATGCGCCGCACACGCGCGGCCTGCTGTTCAACACCGACCTCGCCATCCATGAAAAGATGGAGAAAGCCATGAAGGCGGGCTACCAGGTCAATGTGCACGCCATCGGCGACGCCGGCAACAAGCAGATCCTCGACAGCTTTGAGCAACTGGGCAAGCAGTACCCGCTGGCGCCCAGGCGCAACCGCATCGAGCATGCCCAGGTGGTGCAGCTGAGCGACATCCCCCGTTTCAAGCACCTGTCCATTGTGCCGTCGATGCAGCCGACCCATGCCACCTCCGACCAGAATATGGCCGTGCAGCGCGTTGGCCCTGAGCGCATCAAGGGCGCATACGCCTGGCGCACGTTCCTGAAGCAGGGCAGCCGCATCGCCTGCGGTTCCGACTTCCCGATCGAATCGCCCAACCCGCTGCAAGGCATCCACGCCGCCGTCACGCGCCAGGACATGCAGGACGTGCCAACAGGCGGCTGGTACAAGGAACAAGCCATGACCCTGACCGAAGCTTTCCGCTGCTTCACCCTGGACGCCGCCTGGGCCGCGCACCAGGAGCAATCCATCGGCTCTTTGGAAAAGGGCAAGTGGGCCGACTTCATCATCACCGACCGCGACCTGTTCAAAGTCCCCGCCGAGGAAATCGGCAAGATCGGCGTCCTGGAAACCTGGGTCGGCGGCAAGCAAGTCTTCCACAAATAGCAAACTAGAAGTCGGGGTCAGCTCTGGCAATCGGACATTTGTGTTGCAGTGCGACGCACTGCGACACAAATGTCCGGTTGCCAGAGCTGACCCCAACTTTCAAATAGGAGTGTGCATGCGACGCGTCATTGCTGGATCGATGTTGCTGTTGGCCACCGGCGCAGGTTTGGTCTGGCTGGCCTTGCCCTATATCTGGCTGCCTAGCGGCACCTCTACCATTGGCCTGTGGCGGGCAGCCGAAGCGTTCCATCAGTGTTCGCGCGATGTGCCACACTCCGATGGGGGATATTGGTTGCCGACTGCAACGGAAATCGTTGAACTGGAGTTGGAGCTATGGCCGACGCTGGAGCAGCGCGACAAGCTTGGACAGCCGGTCCCGCCAAGGTTCCAGCAGTTTCGACGCCAGTACATTGGGTTTACCAGGAATGGAGAGCGGCTTATTTACGGCAATTTCTCGGCGTGGCCTGAAGACGAACCATGGCGCGAATGGAGTTTGCTGGAGCGGCCAGTCAATGTCTGTGATGGCGGCCGCTATTTCTGGGGCATAGTCTATAGGCCCAAAAGTAAGCAGTTTGAGGAGCCGCAGTTCAACGGTGTGGGTTGACCCGGCTGCGCTCACCTGGCACTGCCCAGCCTTAGGTCGAACTCGAATGGCCGCGCGATTTGCGCTGTGAGGTGGAATGAGAGTGGCGAGACGCCGCCCAAGGTGCGCACTCGTCCCGTCATCCATAATTGGGCATTCTCATTTTCGAACACTTCGCGTGCGCGCGAAAACGCCCGTTCGGTGCGGCAGATCCTGTCCTGCTCCAGCGGGGCGAGCTTTGATTTGCCGGCAATTCGTTTGGCGATTGTGCTCTTGGGAAGGCGCAAGCTGGACACAAGGAAGTCAGTGCTCACTCCCAGGCGCCGTGCGAGATCTGGGATGGGCGCGCCGGTCAGGGCGCCGCTGCGCAGCGCCTCAATCACGGCGCTGCTGTCGTCTTGCAGGAGCTCGCTCGGCTTCATGGCGGTCTCATCCTGAAAATCGCTTTACTCATAATAGACCGCCGAAAAAGCGTTTGACTTACTTGTCTATACAACTTAAGCTGTAAATATGCGCGGGCCGGGCAGGCCCGTTCTCACCAACTTGAGGAGATGACATGAGCACCCAGCACCTGGACAACGATCCCCGCTACGACGCCACCCGCGATATCCGCGCCCCGCGCGGCCCGGAAATGGTCTGCAAGACCTGGGGCGCCGAGGCGGCTTACCGCATGATCCAGAACAACCTGGACAAGGAAGTGGCGGAGAACCCGAAACACCTGGTGGTGTACGGTGGTATCGGCCGCGCGGCCCGCAACTGGGAGTGCTTCGACCAGATCCTCGCTTCCCTGAAAAAGCTGGAAGCCAATGAAACCCTGCTGATCCAGTCCGGCAAGCCGGTCGGCGTGTTCCAGACCCACGAAGATGCGCCGCGCGTGCTGCTGGCGAACTCCAACCTGGTGCCGAAATGGGCCAACTGGGAGCACTTCAATGAACTGGACCGCCAGGGCCTGTTCATGTACGGCCAGATGACGGCCGGTTCCTGGATCTATATCGGCACCCAGGGCATCGTGCAGGGTACTTATGAAACCTTTGCCGAAGCGGGCCGCCAGCACTTCGGCGGCGACCTGAAAGGCCGCTGGGTGCTGACCGCAGGCCTGGGCGGCATGGGCGGCGCGCAGCCGCTGGCCGCGACCTTCGCCGGCGCCGTGTCGCTGAATATCGAGTGCCAGCAGTCCTCGATCGACTTCCGCCTGCGCACCCGCTACCTGGACAAGCAGGCTGCCAACATCGACGAAGCGCTGGAAATGATCAAGCTGCACAAGGCCAATGGCGACGCCATCTCCATCGGCCTGCTGGGCAACGCTGCCGACATCCTGCCGGAGCTGGTCAAGCGCGCCAAGGCCGGCGGCATCGTGCCGGACGTGGTGACCGACCAGACGTCGGCGCACGACCTGGTGAACGGCTACCTGCCGCAGGGCTGGACCGTGGAACAGTGGAAGGCCGCGCAGGCCGACGCTGCGCAGCACGCCAAACTGACCGATGCTGCCGCTGCTTCCTGCGCGGTGCACGTGCAAGCCATGCTGGACTTCCAGGCGCTGGGCGCCAAGGTGGTCGACTACGGCAACAACATCCGCCAGGTGGCCTTCGACAAGGGCGTGAAGAATGCCTTCGACTTCCCTGGTTTCGTGCCGGCGTATATCCGCCCGCAGTTCTGCGAAGGCCGCGGCCCCTTCCGCTGGGTGGCGCTGTCCGGCGATCCGGAAGATATCTACAAGACCGATGCCAAGATCAAGGAACTGTTCCCGCACCACGCCAACGTGCACCGCTGGCTGGACATGGCGCGTGAGCGCATCGCCTTCCAGGGCCTGCCGGCGCGTATCTGCTGGCTGGGCCTGGGCGAGCGCCATATTGCCGGCCTGGCGTTCAATGAAATGGTGCGCAAGGGCGAGCTGAAAGCGCCGATCGTGATCGGCCGCGACCACCTGGATACCGGTTCGGTTGCTTCGCCCAACCGCGAGACCGAAGGCATGCGCGACGGTACCGATGCGGTGTCGGACTGGCCGCTCCTGAACGCCATGCTGAATACCGCCGGCGGCGCGACCTGGGTGTCGCTGCACCACGGCGGCGGGGTGGGCATGGGCTATTCGCAGCACTCGGGCGTGGTGATCGTGGCTGACGGTTCCGAGGCTGCCGCCAAGCGCCTGGCGCGCGTGCTGGTCAACGACTGCGGCTCGGGCGTGATGCGCCATGCGGATGCCGGCTACGAGTCCGCCATTGCATGCGCCAAGCGTAATAAACTGAACCTGCCGATGATCAAATAAAACCGGCAAACGAATACGAGAAATTAAACATGACACAACTGACCCTCACCCCCGGCAAACTGTCCCTGACCGACCTGCGCGCCGTGTGGACCGCCCACACCCCGATTGCGCTGGCCAAGGAAGCCTATTCCGCCATCGAAGCCTCCTGCAAAGCCGTGCAGGACATCGTCGCAAAAGGCGACGCCGCTTACGGCATCAACACTGGCTTCGGCCTGCTGGCCAAGACCCGCATCCCGGACGACAAGCTGGAACAGCTGCAGCGCAACCTGATCCTGTCACATTCCGTGGGCACCGGTGAGCTGATGTCGGACGAAGTTGTGCGCCTGCTGATGCTGACCAAGATCAGCAGCCTGTCGCGCGGCTTCTCCGGCATCCGTCCAATCGTGATCGACACCCTGATTGCCCTGTACAACAAGGGCATCATGCCCGCCATCCCGGCCAAGGGTTCGGTCGGCGCCTCCGGCGACCTGGCCCCGCTGTCGCACATGACCTTGGCCATCCTGGGCGTGGGCGAAGTGCGCGTGAAGGGCGAGCTGGTACAGGCGGCCGATGCGCTGAAAGCCGCCGGCATCGCCCCCGTGGTGCTGGCCGCGAAGGAAGGCTTGGCCCTGATCAATGGCACCCAGGCTTCCACCGCCCTGTGCCTGCACGGCCTGTTCATGGCCGAGCGCCTGCTGGAAGCGGGCATGGTGACCGGTTCCATGTCGCTGGACGCAGCCAAGGGTTCCGACTCCCCGTTCGACGCCCGCATCCACGAAGTGCGCGGCCAGCCGGGGCAGATCGCCGCCGCCGGCATCTACCGCGAACTGGTGACAGGCAGCGCGATCCGCGCCTCGCACCTGGTGGGCGACGAGCGCGTGCAGGACCCATACTGCCTGCGCTGCCAGCCGCAAGTGATGGGCGCCTGCTGGGACCTGATCGCCAACGCCGGCCGCACCCTGCTGATCGAAGCCAATGCCGTGACCGATAATCCGCTGATCTTCCAGAACGACGACGGCCCGGTGGTGGTTTCGGGCGGCAATTTCCACGCCGAGCCGGTGGCATTCGCCGCCGACACCCTGGCACTGGCGATCGCGGAAATCGGTTCGATCTCCGAACGCCGCGTCTCGCTGCTGATCGACGCCACCCTGTCCGGCCTGCCGCCGTTCCTGGTGCGCGATCCGGGCGTGAACTCCGGCTTCATGATCGCCCATGTCACCGCCGCCGCCCTGGCATCGGAAAACAAGTCGATCGCGCATCCGGCTTCCGTCGACACCATCCCGACTTCCGCCAACCAGGAAGACCACGTATCGATGGCGACCTACGGCGCGCGCCGCCTGCACGATATGGCGCACAATACCGCGACCATCCTCGGCATCGAGCTGCTGGCGGCGGCGCAGGGCATCGACTTCCATCGTCCACTAAAAACGTCGGCGCAACTGGAGCATGTACACGCACAGCTGCGTTCGAAGGTAGCATTCTTCGATACCGACCGCTTCTTCGCGCCGGATATCGAGGCAGCCAAGCAGATGGTGGTCAATGGAGATTTGAGCGCAACTTGCAAGAGCCTGTTCAGCGCCCTGCATCCGTAAGGAGAGCTTTATGGATTACCGCTTCCACGCAGGCAGTATTCCCCTGCTGGTGTCGATGCCCCATGTGGGCACCGACGTCCCGGACGATATCGCCGCCGGCATGACGCCGGCGGCGACCGAGAAGGCCGATACCGACTGGCACCTGGTCAAGCTGTACGACTTCCTGGGCGCGCTCGGCGCGTCCACGCTGTCGGCGCGCTGGTCGCGCTATGTGATCGACTTGAATCGCCCGCCGGAAAACACCAACCTGTATCCCGGCCAGGACACCACCGGCCTGTGCCCGGTCGACACCTTCCACCGCGAACCCCTGTACCTGGAAGGCCGGCAGCCGTCGCAGGCGGAGGTGGAGCGCCGCCTGGCCGCCTACTGGCAGCCTTACCATACGCAGCTGCGCGCGGAGCTCGATCGCCTGCTCGCGCTGCACGGCAAGGTGGTGCTGTGGGACGCGCACTCGATCGCTTCCGTCGTGCCGCGTTTCTTCGAAGGCAAGCTGCCCGACCTGAATTTCGGCACCGCCGACGGCGCCAGCTGCGACAAGTCCATGACCGATGCCATCGCCGGCGTGGCGCGCGCCGGCGAACGCTTCACGGTGGCGGTCAACGGCCGCTTCAAGGGCGGCCACATCACCCGTTTCTACGGCAAGCCGGAGCAGGGAGTGCATGCCATCCAGCTGGAGATGTGCCAGTCGACCTATATGGACGAAACGGCGCCCTTCGGCTACCGCGAAGACCGTGCCGCCGAAGTCCAGCCCTTATTGCGCCAACTGGTGCAGGCAGCAGCCGACTGGGTGCGCAAATGAAGGCCCTGTTCGCCCACCACGCCTTGCTGCCGGACGGCTGGCGCAAGAACGTCCTCTTGCAGTGGGATGACCGCGGCAACTTCACCGCCGTGCAGGCCGATGCCGTGGCGGCGCCGGGCATCCCGTCCGCGCGCCTGGTCATGCCGGGCATGGTCAACCTGCACTCGCACGCCTTCCAGCGCGCGCTGGGCGGGCTGACCGAAGTCGCCGGCGACACGAAGGATAGTTTCTGGACCTGGCGCGACCTGATGTACCGCTTTGCGCGCAACATCACGCCAGAGCAGATGGAAGCCATCGCGGCCCAGCTGTATTCGGAGTGCCTGCGCCACGGCTACACCTCGATCTGCGAATTCCACTACGTGCAGCGCGCGCCCGACGGCGCCATGTATCCGCAAGCGTCGGAAACGGCGCAGCGCGTGATCGCCGCGGCGCGCCACGCCGGTATCGGCATGACCATGCTGCCGGTGCTGTACTCCTATGCCGGCTTTGGCGAACTGCCGTTGAAGCCGGAGCAGGCGCGCTTCCGCACGGATGCGCGCGACGTCCTGAAAATCATCGGCGAGCTGGAGCCGCTGCGCGACGCGCAGGTGGAAATCGGCGTGGCGCCGCACTCGCTGCGCGCCGCCTCGGTGGCGCAGATCCGCGAAGTGCTGGAACACCTGCCGAAAGCACGCCCGGTGCACATCCACATCGCCGAGCAGCAGGGCGAGGTGCAGCAGTCGCTGGACTTTTCCGGCAAGCGCCCGGTGCAGTACCTGTTTGAACAGCTGCCGGTCGATGCGCGCTGGTGCCTGGTGCACGCCACTCACCTGACGCAAGACGAAGTCACGGCGATCGCCTGCAGCGGCGCCGTGGCGGGCTTGTGCCCAACCACCGAAGCCAACCTGGGCGATGGCCTGTTTCCGCTTGAAAGCTTCCTGGAGCAGGGCGGCCGCATTGGCGTGGGCAGCGACAGCCACGTCTCGCAAAGCGCGGTGGAAGAATTGCGCTGGCTGGAGTACGGCCAGCGCCTGCTGCAGCAGCGCCGCAATATTGCCGTTTCCGGCGAAGAGCGCCGCGTGGGCGACTTCCTGTGGCAAGCCGCCCTGCAGGGCGGTGCGCAGGCGGCGGGACGCCCGGTGGGGGCGCTGGCCGCCGGCAAGCGCGCCGACCTGCTGGTGTTGGATGACGACCACCCCAATCTGGATGGAATCGATGCCGCCGACGTTTTAGGATGCTTCGTCTTCAGCGGAAATGATAATCTAGTCAGGGATGTGATGGTTGGCGGCCAATGGGTGGTGCGCGGCCAGAAGCACGTGGCGCAACCGGCCATCACCACGCGCTTCAAAAAGACGCTGGCCGAATTGCGCGAGCTACGAGCATGACTACCATCATTCAGTATGCAAGCCTGCACGCCACGCCCTGGAAAAACGGCGGCGGCAGCACCACGGAACTGTGCGTGATGCCGCCGGGCGCCGGCTTCGACGAGTTCGAATGGCGCCTGTCGCTGGCGACCATCGCGCACAGCGGCCCCTTCTCCGTCTTTCCCGGCATTGACCGCACCCTGACCCTGGTCGAGGGCGGCGGGGTGGTGCTGGACGTGGGCAACGAGCGGCGCGTGGCGCTGTCCGAGCGCGAGCCGGTGATCGCCTTCCCCGGCGAGAACGCCGTGACGGCCACCGTGGAAGGCGCGCCAACCACGGACTTCAACGTCATGACGCGCCGCGCCATCTGCAACCACCAGCTGGAACGGCGCACCATCCGCGATTTTTCCAAGCTGGAGCGGCGCAGCCCCACCACCGTGGTATTCCTGGCCGAAGGCGAAAGCCTCAACTTGTCCAGCGCAAGCGAGCGCATCTCGCTGGTGCGCTATGATGCGGCAGTGCTGGACAAGGACGACGTGTGGACGCTGGAGGCCGGCCATGCCACCGTGTTCATCGTCGATATTTTCCCCAACGAAGAGTAAAAGATATGGCCGTAGAGTGGGACCTGCTGATCACGAATGTGCACCTGGCCACCATGGCGGGCGAGGGCTACGGCGAAATCCGCGATGCGGCCATTGCGGTCGATAACGGCCGCATCGCCTGGCTTGGCCGCCGCGACGATGCCGCCGCGGCGGGCAGCGCGGCGCTGGAACACGACGGCGGCGGCTGCTGGCTGACGCCGGGCCTGATCGACTGCCACACCCACATCGTCCACGCCGGCAACCGCAGCGACGAATTCGAGGCGCGCCTGAACGGCGCCACCTACGAAGACATCGCCCGCGCCGGCGGCGGCATCATGTCCACCGTGCGCGCCACCCGCGCCGCTTCCGACGAAGAGCTGCTGCGCCAGTCGCTGCCGCGCATCGCCGCGCTGCTGGCCGAAGGCGTGACCACGCTGGAAATCAAGTCCGGCTACGGCCTGGACCTCCCTTCGGAAACCAAGATGCTGCGTGTGGCGCGCCGCGTGGCCGACGTCATGCCGGTCTCGGTGGCCACCACCTTCCTCGGTGCCCATGCTTTGCCGCCCGAATTCAAGGACCGGGCCGACGATTATGTCGACGCCGTGATCGCCATGCTGCCGGCGCTGAAGGCCGATGGCCTGGCCGATGCGGTGGATGCCTTCTGCGAACGCATAGGCTTCTCGGCCGCGCAAACGGAGCGCATTTTCGCCGCCGCCCGTGAGCACGGCTTGCCGGTCAAGCTGCACGCCGAACAATTGTCGGACCAGGGCGGCGCCGCGCTGGTGGCGCGCTTTGGCGGGCTGTCGGCCGACCACCTGGAGCACTTGTCCGCCGAAGGCATCGCCGCCATGGAGAAAGCGGGAACGGTGGCCGTGCTTCTGCCCGGCGCCTACTACTTCCTGCGTGACACCACGCCGCCGCCGGTAGCCGCCCTGCGCGCAGCCGGCGTGCCAATGGCCGTCGCCACCGACAACAATCCCGGCACGTCGCCGATGACGTCACTGCTGCTGGCGATGAATATGGTGTGCACGCTGTGGCGCCTGACGCCGCTGGAAGCGCTGGCCGGCTGCACCATCAATGCCGCCCGCGCCCTGGGCCTGGACGGCGAAGTGGGCACGCTGGAAGTGGGCAAGCGCGCCGACTTCGCGCTATGGCACATCGCCCGCCCGGCCGACCTGTCCTACGCCTTCGGCTTCAACCCCTGCGTCGCCGTCGTCAATCGCGGCGTCTGGCGCGACCCGATCGTCGGCATCCCTGCGAGCGCCTGAGTTGCTGCGCCGCGCTGCCACTGTCCTCCTGCTGCTGGCGGCCGGCCTGGCCCATGGCGCCGCGCCGGACGGCGTGCTGCGCGTCGGCTCCAAACGCTTCACCGAGTCGTATATCCTTGGCGAGCTGCTGACGCAAACTGCCGCGCCCCACGCGCGCGTGGAACATAAGCAAGGCCTCGGCAACACCGCCATCGTGCTGGCTGCGCTGAAATCGGGCAGTATCGACGTCTACCCCGAATACACCGGAACCATCGGCCTCGAGATCCTCAAGCACGCGCAGCCTGTCACGCTGGAACAGATGCAGCGCGAGCTGGCGTCGCAAGGCCTCGGCATCGCCGTCCCGCTGGGTTTCAACAACACCTATGCGTTGGCTGTGCGTGGCGAGTCCGGCGCCCCGCGCAAGCTGGGCGACTTGTCTGCGCAGGGCGGCTTGCGTTACGGCCTGTCGCATGAATTCATCGGCCGCGCCGACGGCTGGCCAGGCCTGGCGCAACGCTACGGCATCAATGCGACGCCGCGCGGGCTAGACCATGGCATCGCCTACGAAGCGCTGGCGCAGAAGCAGGTCGACGTGATCGACATCTACTCCACCGACGCCAAGATCGGCCAATACGGCCTGCGCGTGCTGGAAGACGACCAAGCGTATTTCCCCCGCTACGACGCGGTGCTGCTGTACCGCCTGGACGCTGCGCAGCGCTTCCCCGCCGCCTGGCAAGCCTTGCGCACGCTGCAAGGGCGCATCAGCGCCGGCGACATGATTGCCATGAATGCGGCCGCCGAACTGCACGGCCAAACCTTCCCCGCCATCGCCCACAACTGGCTGGCCCGCCATCCCGCTGCCCTCGCTGGGGCAACCGCACCTCCCGCCAGCGCCTCCGCTGAGGATATCGCCGCTGCCGCTTCCAGCGGCGCAGCAGCGCGCACCGAGCCTGGCGCATCGGCGCCTGCTGCCAGTGCCGCAAACGCTGTCGCGCCGCGGCCCCAGGCTGGCACGGCGTCACCGCCTGGCAGCGCTACCCTTTGGCAGCGCCTGTTTGCCGGCGATTTCTGGCAACTGACCCGCCAGCACGTCCTCCTGGTCGCGCTCTCGGTCGCACTGGCAAGCGCCCTTGGCATCCCGCTCGGCATCCTCGCCGCCTACCGCCCGAAACTGCGCGAGCCCGTGATGGCGGCAGCAGGCATCCTGCAAACCATCCCCTCGCTGGCGCTATTGGCGATGCTGATCCCCCTGTTGGGTACCATCGGCACCTTGCCCGCCCTGTGCGCGCTGTTCGTCTACGCGCTGCTGCCGATCATCCGTAATACGTGCACTGGCATCAGCGGCATCCCGCAAGGACTGAAGCAAGCCGCACAAGCATTGGGCTTGCGCCCCATGCAGCGCCTGATGGAAATCGAATTGCCGCTGGCCGCACCGGTCATCCTGGCCGGTGTGAAGACGGCAGCAGTAATGAGCGTCGGCACCGCCACGATTGCCGCCTTCATCGGCGCCGGCGGCTACGGCGAACGCATCACCACCGGCCTGGCCCTGAACGACAACAACCTGATGCTGGCCGGCGCGCTGCCGGCAGCCGTTCTCGCCCTGCTCACGCAAGGGCTGTTTGAGTGGATGGAAAAGGGATTCAAAGCGTCTGCAGCCGCGCGCGCACCTGCTCAGCTTCGCGCCTGAGGACTTCCTCCACCAAGGCGTCATGCGCGCGCTGCGCAGCCAGTACCTGCAAATCGCGCAAGCAGCGGTTAAGCCGGAAGCGCCAATACGCCCGATATAAGGCTTTTAACATTTTCAGTCTCCGGCGGAGGGGCGGGACTGTCTATTGTGCGAATTTCCTGATGGAATGTATTGCGCAAAATCAAATGTAAGCAAGAATAGCGGTCAGGTAATAATTTGTAAGTGACAAGGCAAGGCCGGGTAAGGGCGACTATATTGAAACCGTCGATTCATCTCCCCTCCCAACTGACACCTGGGTTTAGTATCCCTCGCCCGACCACACACGAGCCGCGAGGGATTTTTTTATGCTCTCGCCAGCGCCTGCAAAGCCGGGCCGGTCACGCGGCAAACGCGCCAGTCCGGCAGCACGTCAGCGCCCATCTGTTCATAAAATTTGATGGCATTCACGTTCCAGTCCAGCACCGACCATTCGAAACGGCCGCATTGGCGTTCGACAGCAATCTTCGCCAGCGCCGCCAGCATCTGCTTGCCATGGCCCCCGCCGCGGCGGTCCTGCTTGACGTACAAGTCTTCCAGGTAAAGGCCCTTTTTGCACAGGAAGGTGGAGAAGTTATGGAAGAACAGCGCATACGAAACAACTTCGCCGGCGGCCTCGCCGACAATGCCCTCAACGCCCGGCTTCACGCCGAACAATTCCTCGTGCAGCATGGCTTCATCGGCCACGACCAGATGTTCCAGTTTTTCGAATACAGCCAGTTCACGGATCATGGCCATGATGGCGGTCACGTCATCGGGACGGGCAGGGCGGATAGTCAAATTGCTCATACAGCTTTCTTGAGAGGTTTAAGGTCAACAGGTGTGCGGCTGGCAGGCATCGACGGCGCCTTGAGCGCCCAGGCCACGCTGGCGATACTCACCACCATGCCGACGATCTCCATCCAGCCCGGACGGTAATGTTCAAGCCGAATGCTCAGCAGCACGGAAATCACCGGCGTCACGACGCCGATATACACCGCCTTTTGTGTGCCGATACGGTCGATCAGCGTGAAGTAGCAGGCAAATGCGATCACCGAACCAGCCAGCGACAGGTAGAGCAGGCCGCCCCAGTACGACGCCGTGGCCGGCATGACGAAGGAGTCGCCGCGCACCAGCGCCCACAGCGCTACCAGCACAGTACCCCACAACATGCCCCAGGCCATGGTCAGCAGCACATTCGGTTCATTCTGGCGCACCTTGACCACCAGGGTATTGCCTACCGAGCTGGCAATGGTCGCACCCAGCGCCAGGGCCAGGCCGAGGATGAAATGCCCTTGGCCGCCCGCCATGACGTCACGCAGCGATTCGGCGATCGCATGGTAGAACAGCAGCACCACGCCGCCCACCGCCACACCGCCGGCCGCCCAGGTGCGCCAGGTAATCGGCGTGCCGAAGGCGATCTTGTTCAGGATCGGATTCCAGAACACCATCAGCGCAAACAGCACCGCCACCAGGGCCGACACCACGTACTGCTCAGCGTTATAGGTGCCGATATAGCTCAGGCCAAACGTGCAGCAGCCCTGCAGAATGGTCCAGCGCTGCGCCTTCCACGACAGCTTGAGCTTGTCCCCGCGCAGCAGGCACCAGCCGAACAGGACCGCGGAGGCCAGCGCAAAGCGGTAGACGATGGAAACAGCCGGCGCGATATCCCCTAATTGCAGGGTGATCGCAAAGAAGGTCGAACCCCAGATCAGGCAGGCGAGAACGAAGAGTATTGAAGAAGGCATCCCGCCAGTATAAGTGTTTCTTTAATGCAGCGCAGAGCGACAATGCGTGACAATTCGCGCCTTAAAAATCGGTAAGATTCAACTAGTTAAAGTCAGGAGGCAAGCATGAATACGCAAACACGCATCTGGGTCGCGTCGGTGCTCGGCTATGTGGCCGCGACGGTCGTGATCCTGCTGGCCGGGGAAGCGCTGGCCCCCGACCCGATCAACGTCGTCTTGTTCTAGTAAGCCAGGTTCAGGCGGCGATACAGCACGCCCAGCACAAACAAAGGCCCAATCAGCAGGAAGCGCAAGTCGTCGAAGAAGGATGGCTTCTTGCCCTCGATCTTGTGGCCGATGAACTGGCCGATCCAGGCCAGCACGAAGATCAAAACACTCAGCGGCAACACAGCAGCCGGCGGCAGGGCGCCCAGCACAGCCAGGAAGAAGGCCGCCATCACCAGCATTCCCAGTCCGAAATTGCGCGACAGCTTGAAATAGTAGACAAGCGACGCCAGCACGCCAGCCACCGCCAACAGCGGATGGATGGCCCAGATCATCCCCAGCAGGCTGAACACGATGAGCGGCACGCACACGCAATGGATCGCTTCGTTGGTAGGGTTCAGGTGGCTTTCGCTGTACTTCAACAGCAGGGTAACAATGGCTCGCTGCTCGGACATGGCGCCGGTCTCCGTTGTGATGTTTTATTTAGCACTACCGTTCGATTCTACACCCGAACTACCGCTAAAATGCACGAATGGAATTGAAACGATGTTTTGACCCCGTGGTCGACCAGCACACACGCCTTCTGGTGCTGGGCAGCCTGCCGGGCGACAAGTCGCTGGCCGCGCAGGAGTACTACGGCAACCGACAGAACAAGTTCTGGCTTCTCATGTCCGAGGTGATTGGCACGGAGCTTGTCCCGCTCGACTATTCATCCAGGCTGAAAGCGTTGCTGGAACACGGAGTCGGACTGTGGGATGTCGTGGCTGAAGCCCATCGCCCTGGAAGCCTGGACAGCAGGATCAGGGCGCGCAATGACAACGACTTGTGCGCTTTGCTTGCGCGCCATCCAAACATCAAGGCAATCGCCTTTAATGGCGGGACAGCCGCGAAGTTAGGGATTAAGGTGCTCGGTTCGCATGCTGCCAACTTCCAAATCGTGGAACTGCCTTCGAGCAGCCCGGCCTACACCCTTGGCTACGCAGAAAAGGCAGTTCGGTGGCAGGCTTTGCGCGCTATCTTGCGCGCGACCTAGTTGGCAGGCGGTGGCAGCACGCTGACGTTTGTCGTAGCTTGCCATCACCTCGCGTAGTGGCGATGTGAGACCGCCAATTTGCAGGCGGCAAAGTCGTACTGGACGACGAGTACAATCGGCTAAAAGCTGGCCTTTCCAATCTATCGATGAGTTTTGATGCGTAAAATCATTCTACTATTTGTTCTCGCAGCATTGGCCTGGAAGGGCTATGAAAAATATACCTTAAGTACACAGGTAGTGACTGAGCCTGTGATATTGACTGCTGGTGAGGAGCCGGTAACTGCTCCAGCACCTAAGATTCAGATAGGCCGTAGAGCATCGTTTGTATGTGATGGACGGACCTATTGCAGCCAAATGACATCTTGCGAAGAGGCTACGTATTTTCTACAGCACTGCCCTAACGTCAAGATGGATGGCAATAACGACGGCATTCCATGCGAGAAGCAATGGTGTAGATAGATGCGGTAAAGTTGCCAGTATGCCGAAATATAGGCTTTATGCTCCGACGTTGGATCTTCGTTTCTGACGATGGCCAAACAGTCGCAATCGGATACGGCAGTATGATTCTCTTACCGCACGACGTAACTCTGAGCAAGCCGAATATTTAAATTTACAGCAAAGGTAGGTTGGCCCTAAAGTAGAGAATAGATCGTCGATGCGATGAGACAGAGGAGAGCCACCGTGGTCATCGCTCCCAGAATCTTGGATTCCGTGCTTCTCTCCTCGACCTTTCCTTGCCTATTATTTGGCAGCGCCATCCTTGCGTCACTGCCGAGCATCGACGCGATTCGTGCGTTCGATTCCGAAATAATACCGGCCGTGCTCAGCAGGAGAAACAGCATGGTCCAGTCGAAGCCGTGCGTAGCTAGCATCCAGGCCGAAATCGACAACCCGATGAAGCAAAGAATCTTGAATGAGATGGCGATAACGCTTAATTTCTTGGATAGATTATTCATTTGCGATCGGACTTTCGGTTATTCTGCAAGGATTGAGAAATGTAACCTTATCGTGCCAGGGCATCAAGCTATCGGACTCGGTGCATTAATGTTCATCTGCACTCTCGGAGCATATGCTATTTGCAAAGGCCTATTGGACGACATCACTTGCGCAACAAAGGGTGAAACTTTCAGCCGAGCAACATGCTAGGCTGCGTTGTGCAGGCCGGGTACGGCCAACAGCGGACATCGAACAGCATCTGAAGACATGGAAATAGAAGACTTGGAGTTGGGCGCTGTTTTTCAACCGGAATGGGATGCTCGCCCAATTCGCGTGCTCGCTTTCGATAGTGAACAGGTTATGTATGATTCCTGGCTACCGCATGCGTCCAAGTGGAGAATAGACTCGTTAAGTCGGCGCATCTCGTATTATCGGATTCGGACCTCGTTCTTATTGAATAAGGCCTCGTACCTCCGGACAGAGATATACACTGAACAAGAACGTGCAGTTCATCGACCCGATTTGCCATTTTCTTTCGCAAGAATCGATGGCCTTGAATGGCCAATGACTTGTCCTGCATCGACGCTTGACTTCCCGAAATTGCTTTCGCAAGCCGCCAATGCGGAACAGTTGGTACTTGATGCGCCAAGAATTTACTTGGAGCCGTTCGGGCCGAAAGGTAGGCCCAAACCGAACGCATTAGTTGCTGCGAAAAATGGGAAGGGCTTCACTGTCGAAGAGATGCTTTGGCATGCCGCTCGGCTTCAATTTCAACATCTTCGAGTAGAGAAGATTATTGAGGGCGTTGGAATCTATCGTTCGGGTATTCAACGCGGCCTACCTTCATATTATGTTTGGGGCGCAAAGAGCCGCTTGGGCATCTCAATATCAGAGAAATGATGGCGGTCCGATTCGGGGCGAATGCTCCAGTCAGTTGACCGAGTACAATCGGCCAATGACGGGCATGCGAAATCCGTGAGCACCGTAGTTTACGATCATGACTTCTGAAGATGATGTATGGCTGCAGCCAAAAGCTGACTCTCGCGGCCAGCACTAGAAAACGAGTACTATGAAATTCGATATTGAGAAGCCAGAGATAGTGAGATTCCTCGGGGCGTTGGAACGCTGCGGAGAAGTGGTTTCAAATTTCATGAAATTTTCGCCGACCGTCATCCCGTCTCAAGAGTTTGCGTCGCCGGCGCCATTGCTTGACCTTCTGCGCCACCCAGAATTCGTCGAATGCGCTAGTGAGTTGGGGGAGATCGACTTCAAGTCTATTCAATATTCCACACTGAACCGATTGGAATTTGAGGGCTCGCTAGTTAGCGTCCTCGTAGAAGGCGGATGTTTTCGAAACTCGATTCCGGAGGATGAGGCGAGAAGGCTAGCTGGAGATGCTTTAGATGCGGCCTTTCCGAAGCCTTTTGATGACCTGTTAGTCTTCCGATTGGACGACCCGAGTTGGTGTCAATTTACGGACATTGCAATGGTCTCGCACTCATATTTTGTGTGGCAAGGCGCAAGAGGATTGTGGTGGCTGCTCTCAGTGGCCGATACGGATTGACCACCCTGCTGACCCTACCCCATTAAATAGTACCGTTTAAAGTTAGAAATTCCGGCATGATTTTCACCTCAAGAAGGGAGGCATGCCGTGAAGAGAAGCAAGTTTACTGAACAGCAGATCGCGTACGCCCTGAAGCAGGCAGAACTGGGCACCCCGGTGGACGAGGTCTGCAGGAAGATGGGCATCTCGGATGCCACGTTTTACAACTGGAAGAAAAAATTCGGCGGTCTGGGGCCATCGGAGGTACGACGGCTCAAGCAGCTGGAGGAGGAGAACGCGAAGCTCAAGAAGCTGGTGGCCGACCTGGCGTTAGATA